>NZ_JARZAJ010000009.1 GCF_029892105.1 Kitasatospora sp. GP82
TCGTCCGTCGACGGCTTGACCTGCCCAGGGCGTGGCATCCAGGCACCTCCTGGACAGGCAGCCTACCAGCAAAGATCCTTAAGTCACTGGTATTGAGGCTAGCCGGGCGCACTCCGCTGCTTGTTCACAACGATACGTGTTTGATGAGTGGTACTGGCAAGTCCGGGGACACTATTGTCATCGGTCGGCGGGAGGATACTGAGGTAGCGCATAGCTGGCCAGGCCATGTTGTTCTTTTTGATGAAGAGAATTGGAGTCCCAGGGGGAATGCAGATTGGATCCAGTTGGGAATTAAGGGGCGGCGGAAATTCTATCTGGCAAGTCCGATGAGTTTTGACAATATCTGGAAGGCCGACAAGGGTCGACCTACTGTGTATCGAAACGAAGTTCGTGGGCTCCTGAGGGGAGGCTGCACGTTTTCGTCCGACCTTCAATACTTGGAGTCCCCGGAACTACCATGAATGATTCCTCTGGAAGTCCGTTTTCGTTCCTTCGAATTCAACGCAGGGAGAACTATCTGGAGAGCAGCCTTCCTTCTCCGCGCGACGCTAGAATCACCGCGATGGTGAAGCGGTTTGATGGCGAACGGGATTACTCCGTAGCGAGTGCATCTATTCGGAGCATGGGTGAAACATATCTCCCGGTATTCTGTCAGAGGGCCGCAGTTCTGACGGTTCGTGCCAATGATGTCAGTCATCTGAGGAGTGGCCTGCGGGCAGCGGTGCTCTCTGTCAGTGTGGATGACCTTTATGATGTCATCATTGTGCTTGCGCTTCTTTGGAACAGTGCGGAGCTCATTGGGGTATCTCCCGAGGTTGAATTTCTGGGTATCGCCCGCCAGGCGGGGAAATTTGGAGGCGTGCTGGTCGACTTTCTGAAGAGAGCTCCGGAAGATAGGTCCCTGGATGCCATGCAGTACTCCGTGCGAGGGGCGGGAAAGACCTTCTGGTATCGGTGTGACTGGTGATAGATGCCTGGAGCGCGGTATTGAGCTGGATTTCGTGAGCTCAGGATCTGGTTCCACTCAGGTTGAAAGGTCGGGGTGACAGTCTGCTGAGCCTGGGAGGCCGCGCCTGTCTCGATGACGAAATCGCCGAGGATTGTGCTGTGCTGGAAGTGCTGTAAATCGGCGCATGAAGAGTCGTTCGCCGAGGGGCGGAGCTTGCGGTCTTCTATGGTGGGTGGGGCTATCTGCGCTGGCAGGCCTGCGCTTTGGAGCCGCTGTGCTGTATCTGCGTCTGATCGTTCCCACTGAGTTACCTGAGCCTCGGGTGACGGGCGGTCCCTCGCGAACCGCCCGTCACCTCAGGTCTTGCGCAAGGAGTGTGGGCCGACCAGGCGGAGCGGTTGGCGCTGGAGGAAAGGGTGGACGCGCTGGTCTGGGAAGCGGTCTCCGAGATCACGCACGAGGAGTCCACCCTCAGCGTCGTCTATCAGGCCTTCATGTCCGTGGCCACCATGCTGGCGGCGTGCGGTGCGGTGCTGGACAGCGCCATTCTGATCGTCGGGGCGATGGCGATCGGCCCGGAGTTCGGGTCGCTGGCCGGGCTCAGTGTGGCGGTGGTGCAGCGCAGGGCCCGGCCCGCCGTGCGGTCGGTGATGGCGCTGATGGTGGGGTTCGCGATGGCAATGGTGCGGACCACCGGGTTCTCGCTGCTGATGAGTGGCCTGGGGCTGTTCAGGGCGGCACTGGCGAGCGGGCCGACCGTAGGCACCGGCGGCGGGTCGATGTCTGAGAAGATCTTCGTATGACTGACCTCGTACAGTTCACCGACCGGGTGCGTGGTTCGCTGCTCGGTGGCGCGGTAGGGGACGCTCTCGGGTGGCCCATCGAGTTTCTCCGGTTGCAGCAGATCCGGGAGCGCTACGGCCCGCAGGGCGTGACCGGGTTCCCCGTCGACCGGCCCATCGAGGTCACCGACGACACCCAGATGACTCTGTTCACCGCCGAGGGCCTGCTGCGCTGCCCGCCCGGCGCTCATCTTGCGCCGGTGATGTGCGAGGCGTATCTGCGCTGGATGCTGACGCAGCGCCTGCCGCAGCCCGAGGCGACGCCGGACGGCTGGCTGCTGGCCCAGCCCTTCCTGTACGCGAGCCGGGCACCCGGCAACGCCTGCACGACCGGCCTCGCGGATCAGCGCAGCAGCTTCAAGACCCCCGTGAGGTTCGGCAAGTTCGGCCCGGTCAACTCCAACTCCAAGGGCTGCGGCACCGTGATGCGCTCGGCGCCGTTCGGCCTGGCCCGGTTCGGCCCGGAGCTGGCCTTCGAACTCGCCGCCACCTGTGCTCAGTTGACGCACGGACATCCCACCGGCTATCTGGCGGCCGGCGCTTTCGCGGCCCTGGTCGACCGGGTGGCGACCGGCACCGAGCTGCGGCAGGCCCTCCAGGAGACCATCGCCCAGGTCGCGGCCAGGCCCCAGGGCACCGAGACCGTCGAGGCTCTCCAGCGTGCGATGGCGGTGGCCGACAGCGGCCCGGCCACTCCCGAGGGTGTCGAGCAGGTCGGTCTCGGCTGGATCGCCGAGGA
The DNA here is from genome assembly GCF_029892105.1 of Kitasatospora sp. GP82. Classification (GTDB taxonomy): domain Bacteria; phylum Actinomycetota; class Actinomycetes; order Streptomycetales; family Streptomycetaceae; genus Kitasatospora. The sequence continues at coordinate 2,531 of NZ_JARZAJ010000009.1, forward strand.
GTGCCTGGCCATCGCCGTCTACTGCGCCCTGCACGCTCTCCGAACCGGTGACGTCCGTCAGGCGCTGCTGCTGTCGGTCAACCACTCCGGCGACTCGGACTCCACCGGCGCCGTCTGCGGCAACCTGCTCGGTGCCGTCTACGGTCTGGCGGCCCTCCCGCCCGAGTGGACCAGCACGGTGGAGGGCCGGGACACCGTCCTCCAGGTCGCCGACGACCTGGTGCTCAACTTCGCCTACGGCGACCGCAGCCGTCTCGGGGACCGCTACCCGCAGGATGTCCTGACCGCCCGCTAGCGCTCCACGGGCGGCGCCGGCGCTAGACGGCGACCTCGTCGCCCTCCACCGGGCGTTCGGTGATCGGCGTGTCGAGCTCGGGCACCAGTAGCTCGGCGCCCTTGGGCACCACCGCGACCGCCCGCCACCAGAGCTGGAGGGCCGGGGCCTCGGCCGGTTCGAAGGGGCGGCCGGGGAGGGGGACGGCGAGGTGTGCGCCGAGCGCGTGTGCGGCGGCGACCGTACGTTCGGCGGGCTCCTCCCAGGGGTGCGGGGCAAGGTTGAAGGTGCACCAGTGGATCGGCAGCATCAGCCGGCCGTCCAGGTCGAGGTGGGCCCGGACGCCCTCCTCCGGTGTCATGTGCACCTCGGGCCAGAAGTCGCTGTACGCGCCGATCTGCACCATCGTCGCGTCGAAGGGCCCGAGCCGTCGGCCGATCTCGGCGAAGCCTGGGAAGTAGCCGGTGTCGCCGCTGTGGAAGATCCGGTTCTCGGGTCCGGCGACCACCCAGGAGGCCCAGAGGAGGTGCGGGCTGGTCTTGGGGCCACGGCTGCAGTAGTGGCGGGCGGGTGCGGCGGTCAGTGTGAGCCCGGCGACCCGGGCCGACTCCCACCAGTCCAGCTCGATGATCCGCTCGGCCGGTACGCCCCAGTGCTCCAGGTGCGCGCCGACGCCGAGCGGGACGGCGAAGACCTCGGTGGCGCCGGCCAGGGCCCGGACGGTGTCCATGTCCAGGTGGTCGTAGTGGTCGTGCGAGATCACCACCACGTCCACGGCACCGAGATCGGTCAGCGAGATCGGCACCGGGTGCAGCCGCCGGGGCCCGGTCCAGCTGACCGGTGAGCAGCGCTCGCCCCAGACCGGGTCGAACAGCACCCGGCGGCCGTCCAGTTCGGCCAGGACGGTGGCGTGGCCCAGCCAGGTCAGCCGCAGTCCGGAGGCAGGCGGCTCGGCCAGCTCGACCGGCCGCAGCCGGTGCAGCGGGACGGCGGCGGCGGGCACCCGGCGCGGACGGTTGGCGGTGAGCTGCGAGCGGGTGATCTCCAGCGGCGAGCGGTCGTAGACCAGCCGCCTGGTCGGTACGGGGTTCTGGAAGGCGCCGTCGGAGAAGTTCGGCGAGTTCAGGATCCGGGTCAGCCGCTCACCGGCCGGCTCCGCGCCGAAAGCAGCGCCGAAAGCCCCGCCCAAGGCGTTCGTACGGACCCTGCGCCAGGTGCTGCGGGGGAGTCCGCGAAGTGGTCGCATGCCGGTGCCGAGTCCGGAGCCGGTGCCGAGCTGCGTGATCAGAGCGGTGAACCGGGAGATCCAGGGGCCGGGGCTGAGCACAGCACCTCCATGGGCACGCAACCAAGCGCGTCGGCGACGTCGCCGACGCGCGACGATGCGTACGACGGCGGCGGACACCCACCGCCGTACGACAGCCGTCTGACCGGACCTTACCGTTCCGGCGGCCGTCGAACCTGGTGAACGGGGTAGCGAGCACGCCGTTCGGTGGACTTCGAACGGCTCCGGTTGCGCACACCAACTGCCGCTGGAACACGGCGCGGAGCACCTGCGGAGGCCCGCACCGAAGCGTCGGTCACCGCAGGTGCTGCCGGGGCCGGCTGTGAAGTCAGCGCCCTCGCAGGACCGTGAACGGGAGCTCTGGTCAGGCCGCGTAGAAACGGGTGATGGTCTCGGCCACGCAGTGCGGCTTGGTGCCGCTCTCGCTGCTGATGGTGAAGCGGACCACGGCCTGCACGCCGCCGGGGACCTCGGTCGCCGAGAGTAGCTCGGCCTTGGCCCGGACCGCCGTCCCGACCGGCAGTGGGGCGGGAAAACGGACCTTCTCCGAGCCGTAGTTGAGCGCCATCCGGATGCCGTCGACGCTGTAGCACTCCTTCGCCAGGACCGGGATGAGGGAGAGCGTCAGATAGCCGTGCGCGATGGTGCCGCCGAAGGGGCTGTCCTTGGCGCGCTCCGGGTCGACATGGATCCACTGGTGGTCGCCGGTGGCCTCCGCGAAGAGGTTCACCCGCTCCTGGTCGACGAGGTGCCACTCGCTGGTGCCGAGTTCGGTGCCGACGGCTGCGGTGAGGTCGGCGAGCGAGGCGAAGGTCGTCACGACGTGCTCCTGTGGGGGGTGCTGCTGGCTGGACTCCGACCCCGGAGAGTATGCCTACTCGCGGGTCACATGTCAGCGGGCAGCCCCAGGACGGACCGGTACGTCGATGGACCGATGGACCCGATGGACCGATGGACCCGGTGGGCCGATGGAACGGAGCGACGGCGACCGGAGCGTCAGGAGGTCTGGACGGCCCTTCCGGCCGGGAGCAGGCGGCGGCCGCTGAGCAGTTCCGGGGTGATCGTCACGAACAGCTGCTCCTGGCCGGTCACCCACGGTCGCGGACCGGTGTGCAGCAGGTGCTCGCGCAGAACGGGGTCACGCACCACCTCGGCGCGGCCGTGGACCAGGACGGACCAGCCGGTTCTGGTCACCGCGTCGAGCTGGTCGCCCTGGAAGGCGGCCACCGTGCCGTCGAGCGCGCGGGGCACGGTGTGTCCGGCGCGCAGCGCCAGCATCAGCCGTCCGTCGGTCGTGACCTCGAAGGCCACCGGGAGCACAGCGGGCAGCGCGTGCTCGGTGTACACCACGCGCCCGATGGGCACGGTGCTGAGCAGGTGCAGGCACTCGGCCTCGCTCAGGGTCTCCACGCGCTTGTCACGGTCCATGGCACCGATGGTGCCGTCCCGACCCCGGGCTCGATAGGGCCCATGGTCCCTTGGCTCCATCCCGAGCCCCATCCTCAGCCGGATCCCGAGCTGGATCCCGAGCTGCACAGATTCTCGGCCGCGCACGGCGGCGGTAGCTTGTCGGCGGTAGTCCGCCCTTGTTGCGGAGCAGATCGGCTCTACGGGCCCCGTGGCGGCGCGTGGCCGGGCCCGGTGGTGGAGGAGGGGGCGGTGCGGATGGGCGGCGGCATCGAACTGGTGGTGATCGGCGCGGACGGCGGTCCCGACCGCGCGTACGGCGGGTCCGCGCGAGCGGCGGACGGGGCCGGGCTGCTCGCCGAGGTGCTGCCCGGGCGCTGCTTCGACACCGGTACCCGGGGGTGCAGGGTGACTCTGCTGCCGCCGGACGCGGACGCCAACGCCATGCTCACCGCCCTGCGGTCGGCCGCTCAGCGCCCGGCCCGCTGGCTGGTCGTCTGCCTGCTGGGGCAACTGGTGGTCGATCCGCGCGGGCGCCGCCTGGCGCTGGTCGCCGGTGGCAGTACCTCCGCCAACGCCTACCGGCGCGGTCTGGCCTGGGACTGGGTGGTCAGCACCATGGTGCACGGGGAGGCCGAGGACACCCTGCTGCTGGTGGACACGGTCGCCGACCGGGAGACGTGGGCGGCGCTGGAGCGTGGGGGAGAGGACGGCGCGGGCGAGCTGCTGGCGCACTCGCGGGTGCCGCTGTGGGGGAGAGTCGGGCGGTTCACCACCGGACGGCGCGGACGGGACGCCGTACTCCCGGGCGGGGAGGGCTCGTTCGCCTGGGCGCTCGCGCGCGTCCTGGAGAACGGTGTACCGGGTGCGGCGGCGGCCGTCGGCCCGGCGGAGCTCCAGCCCGCGCTGGAGGCCGAGCTGGGCTGGGCCGAACCGGCCCCGGCGGTGGGGGCACGGCTGTTCGTTCCCGGCCAGAACGGCCGGTTGCTGATGCGCAATCGGGCCGCCGTGCGGGGCGCATTGGCCGGATTGTCGCTTTCTGAAGAACTGTTGGCAGTTCTGTGGCGAGAAAGTGCCCCAACGGATCCGCCTTCCGCGTAAGGTCAGGGGGCCCAAGGTGTTGCCGCAAGGGGTGGGTTGGCGAAGAATCGATGCCCCGAAGCAACACTGCGGGACGGCGGATATCTTCTGGCGGCCGCGGCAACGGATGGGGCCGGTCGCGACGAGGTGGGGCTATGCGGCAGCGCGGAAATGTGTTGCGCTCTGGGGTGGTTGGGGTCGGCGGCGTGGTTCTGCTGACGGTTCTCGCCGCATGCGCCGGTGGCGGATCCGCCGGTTCCACGGACCGTCTTGCCGCGCCTGGGGCCAGTGTTGCGAGTGTGACTCCAGTAGCTCCTTCGAGTGGTTCGGGTCCGCAGACCGTTGCTCCGACCGAAGGTCCCGAAGGGGCCGTCGGACGTGTTGTCCTGAGGATGTATCAGAGCTGGTGGGACGCCCAGACGGCGGCTTTCGGCCGATCCGATGCGGACGGTTCCCAGTTGCAGGCGTACTCCACCGGCCTGGCGTTGAGTGAGGCCCTGGCCAGTCTTCACCAACTGCACGAGGCCAAACTGGTGATGATCGGAAGTCCGCACAACTCGCCGGTGGTGAAGGCGATCGACATCAGCTCCAATCCACAGACGGCGGAGATCGAGGACTGCCTCGATGTCGGCGACTGGCATCAGGTGGATGCCGCCACGAAGGCGCTGAAGGATCCGAAACAGCGCCTCTCGCGCTACCCCGCCACCGTTCGACTCCGCAAATCGGACGGCAGTTGGTTGATCTTCGACTTCAAGCGGGAGGTGGACCGAACATGCTGAAGTCCGGTCGGCGAATGGCGATTTCGTTCGCCGTGTTACTCGGAATGCTCGCCGCCACCCTCGCACCGGCGGTCGCGGACGAACCAGGTGGCGGCGTGGGCCCATGCGCCGTACGCGATATCTGCATCGTCATCACCGAGCCCGGCGGTGGCCCCGATCCCGGGGGGACGTCCACTCCCGGCGGCGGCAGCGGCGGCGGTGTGCAGATGTGCAGTTGGAACGGCAAGCAGTGGCCGTGCTGGGACGATTCGCTTGGGTGGTTCTCCACCTCGGACGGCTGCTACTACCACCAGGCGGACCACCAGCCACCGGCGGGCGACCCGGCCTGGGGTGGCCACAAGCCGTCCGAGGGTGCGGTGTACGAGGTCAACTGCCGTGGCGTGGACGGCCAGCTGACGCCCAAGGACCCGATGTTCTTCGCCCAGCCGCCCGGTGGACCGCCCCCGCCGGACCGCCCCTACGACCTGGGGCTCAAGGCCCTGAAGATGATCACGCTGGCCCAGCCGCAGCTGCACGCCGCCCCGACCGGCACCGCCGTGGTCGGCGTCCCGGTCTGGCTCTGGTACGACCGCTCGGACGCCACCACGGGCCCGCTGACCGCCACGGCCAAGGGCCGGCAGATCGGCGTCACCGCGACCGTCACGCTGGCGAGCGTGCACTGGGACACCGGCGACGGCTCCGGTGTGGACTGTGCCTCGGCCGGTACCGCGTACCACCCGGACGCCGGCGGCTCACCCTCGCCCGACTGCGGACACCTCTACCGCGCCGGCTCGGGCAGGCAGCAGGACGGCAGGTACTACCTGACCGCCACACTCGACTGGAAGGTCACGGCGGTGGTCAACGACACCGGGGAGAAGGTGTTCACCTTCGACTTCCCGGTGACCAGCGACAAGCCGCTCCCGCTCCGGGTCGGCGAGGTCCAGGTCCTCAACTGACCGCCGGCCGGCCACCGACACCTCACAGCCGACCACCAGCCTCTGACAGCCGGCCCGACCGCCGGCCCTGACAGCGCGTCGAAGATCCCCCGTACGAAAGGCCGTAGCCCGGTGGAGAACCGAACCTTCGCGTCGCCGAGCCCCGGCACCGCCACCTTCGTGCCCGAGCCCGCGCGGGCGGTGCCGCACACGCCCGCGCGTACCCTGCGCGCCCGCCGCCGCAGGCCGGCCGTGCTCGCCATGGCGGTGGCGCTGATCGCGGCGGGCGGGCTCGGCGGCGCGGTGCTCTACAACAGCACCGGCCAGCGGATCGCCGTCCTGGCGCTGGCCCGCGACGTCCCGATGGGGCAGGCGCTCACCGCCGACGACGTGGTCGTCGCCCGGATCGCCGGGGATCCCGCACTGCGCCCGCTGGACGCCAGGGACCGCGACCGCACCGTCGGGCTGCGCGCCACCACGGACCTGCGCCGGGGTGCGCTGCTGCTCAAGGCCGATGTCACGGCCGACCCGGCGCTGGAGCCCGGCCAGCAGATCGTCGGCCTCGCCGCCAAACGCACCCAACTGCCCGCCACCAAACTGCAACCCGGCCTGCGGGTACTGGTCGTCGCCACCTCGGACCAGGGCAACGGCCAGGGCGGTACCACCCGGACGCCGGACACCATGGCAGCCACCGTGGTCACCATCGGCCGGGTGGACACTGACGGCGGCCAAGTGGTGGACGTCGCCGTGCCGCCCACCGACGGACCCCGGCTGGCGTCCTGGGTGGCCGGCGGCAAGTTCCAGGTGATCCTCGCGCCACGGACGGCCGCCGCCGCACCCAACCCCTCCGACAGCCCTTCCGGCGCTGCGTCCAACGCTCCGTCCACCGGCGCGACGCCGAGTGGCGGCTCGGCGGGCCCGAGCGTCCCGGGCGGGGGTGGCAACTGATGGCCGTCGTCGCCGTCGTCGGCGGTCCCGGCGCGCCGGGCGCCACCACCAGTGCGCTCGCCCTGCTGCTGGCCTGGCCCCTGCCGCCCGGCCGCCGGATCCTGCTGGTCGAGTGCGACCCGGACGGCGGCGCCGTACTGGCCGGTGCCCTGGAAGGCCGGGTCGAGGCCGTGTACGGGCTGCGCAACCTGGCCGTCGCCGACAGGCGCGGCCTGCTCGCCCAGACCCTCTGGGAGCAACTGATCGACCTCTCGCCCGCCGGCAACGGAGAGCGGCTGCTGCTACCGGGGCTGACCGACCCCGCCCAGGCGCCCGGCCTCGCCTACACCTGGGAGCCGCTGGTCGAGACGCTGCACGCGCTCGAACCGCAGGGCTACGACGTCATCCTGGATCTCGGCCGCTCCGGCGCCACCGGGGCTGGGGCCGTGCTCGCCCGCCGTGCCGACGTGGTCGCCGTCGTGCTGCGCACCACCCTGCGCGGGCTGAGCGCCGCCCGCCCCCGACTGGCCGCGCTCCGCGAGGACCTGGACACCTCCGGCGCCGGTGCGGACGCGCTCGGGCTGCTGCTGGTGGCCGAAGGCCCGTACCCGGCAACGGAGGTGTCCCGGCAGTTCGCCCTGCCCGCGCTCGGCCTTCTCCCGTACGCTCCGCGTACCGCGCAGGTGCTCTCCGACGGCGGCGACACCACCGACCGACGCTTCGTGCGCTCGGAGTTGATGCGGACCGCCAGGTCGGCGGCCGACCAGATCCAGCTGCTCGTCCGGCGCCGCCGTCAGCGGCTCGCCCCGGCGGGGCCGCCGGTGCAGCAGCTACCGCAGCCGCCGATACCGGCGCAAGCCGTCGCTCCGGCGCAGCCCGAGGCGCACCCGCTGGCGTACCCGCAGTACCAGCAACAGCATCTGCACCAGCAGCACCAGCAGCACCAGCAGCACCAGCAGCACCAGCAGCACCAGCAGCCGCCGCAGCCGGCCCCGGCGCCCTATGTGCCGCAGCCACCTGCCCCGGCGCCGTTCCAGCCGCAGCCGCCGCAGCAGTTGGCATACGGGGAGGTGCTCCGTGCGCGGTAGCCCCCTGCACAAGAGCCCGGGCGGCACGGTGGACCCGGCCGCACTGCCGTGGGCCCCCGCCCAGCCGGTGGTGCCGACCGCCGCACCCACCGGACGGTTCACGCCGGGACCGGTCCGGGGGACGGCGGCGCCCGCGCTGCAACCGGTCGCCGTCAAGCCCGTCGTCGATCCGCAGGTCGCCCGCGAGCTCAAGCGCCAGGTCGCGGCCGAACTCCACCAGCAGCTCTCCCGGTTGGCCGACGGTTCGGGCCTGGAGGCCGACCGGGCCACCCGACGCCAGCGCGGGCGCGCGCTGATCGAGGAGGCGGTCGCCCGCTGGTCCGACGCACACGCCCAGACGCACGGCGTCCCGCCCACCAGGGACCAGGACCGGGCGCTCTCCGAGGCCGTCTACGACCTGCTGTTCCGGGCCGGACGGCTCCAGCCCTACCTGGACGACCCGGAGATCGAGAACATCCTGATCAACGGCTGCGACGACGTCTGGGTCTCCCGCGTCCACCAACCTCTGCGCCAGGTACCGCCGGTGGCCGACTCCGACGAGGAACTCATCGAACTGCTCCAGGACTTGGCCCGTCAGCACGGCGGCGGCGAACGCAGCCTCTCCACCGCAAGCCCGACGCTGGCGCTGCGGCTGGAGGGCGGGATGCGCCTGCAGGCGCTCACCGAGGTCACCCCGCGCCCGTACGTGGCGATCAGACGGCACCGGGTCGCCTCCGCCACCCTCGGTGACCTGGTCCAACTCGGCACCCTGGACGCCACCTTGGGCGCCTTTCTGGCCTCGGCCATCCGGGCCAGGAAGAACGTGATGATCACCGGTACCCAGGGCGTCGGCAAGACCAGCCTGCTGCGCGCGATGGCCGCCGAGATCCCGCCGGACGAGCGGATCGGCACCCTGGAGTCGGAGTTCGAGCTCTGGCTGCACACCCTCGGCCATCTGCGCCAGGTCGTGCCGATGGAGGCCCGCGAGGGCAACGGCGAACGTGTGGACGGCCGCATCGCAGGGGAGTTGACGATCGGCGAGCTGATCCCGGCCGCGCTGCGGATGACCCTCTCCCGGATCATCGTCGGTGAGGTCCGCTCGGGCGAGGTCGTCCCGATGCTGCGGGTGATGACCAACGGCGAGGGCGGCTCGATGTGCACCCTGCACGCGCGCGGCCCGCACATGGTGGTGGACCGCATCGCCGAACTCTGCCTGGAGTACGGCGCGCACATGACCGACAGCCTCGCCTACCGGCTCACCGCCAATGCCGTGGACCTCATCGTCCATGTCGCCATGGTCGACGAGACGGCGGTCGGCGGCCGTCGCCACCGCTTCGTCTCGCACGTCCTGGAGGTCACCGGCCTCGGCGAGAGCGGACGCCCCGCGATGAACACCGTCTTCGGCCCCCGCCCCGAACACGGCGAGCCGCGCGCCGTCCCGCACACCCCGCCGCAGTGCATCGACGACCTGCGCCGGGCCGGCTTCGACGCCGCGCTGCTCCAGAACCCGTACGGGAGTTGGGGTGCACCGCTGGCGCTCAGGATCGGCGGTGCGCGGTGATGCTGCTCTTCGTCCTCTGCGGCCTGCTGGTGGCCGGCGGCGCCGTCGCACTGGTGACCGCCCTGGTCGGCGGCCCGCCCCAGGAGGCCGACCGCAGCCCGATGAGCGGACGGCTGCACACCTTCTGGTACGGCGCGCCGGGCAGCCCCACGCCCCAGGTCGCCCGGCTGCGGCGGATCCAGACCGCGCTCGCGCTGGCCGGAGCGCCACTGGCCTGGCTGTTCACCGGAGTTCCGCTGACCGTCGTGCTGGTGCCACTGGCCGTCTTCGGCCTGCCCTGGCTCTTCGACAGCACCCGCTCCGACACCCGCAGGATCGAGCGCCTGGAGGCGCTCTCCGAGTGGACCCAACGGCTCGCCGACGTGCTGCTCCTCGGGGTCGGTCTCAATCAGGCCATCCTGACCAGCCGGCGGACCGCCCCGGCCGCCCTGGAGGGTGAGATCGCCGAGCTCGCCGCCCGGTTGCAGTCCCGCTGGCGCCCCGAGGACGCGCTGCGGGCCTTCGCCGACAGCCTCGCCGACGCCACCGCCGACAAGGTCCTGGCCGCCCTGCTGCTGCGCTCGGGCGACAGCGGCCCGGGGCTGGCCCGGGCCCTCGCCGACCTGGCCGAGTCGGTCCGCGAGGAAGTCCGCCAGCGCCGCGCCATCGAGGCCGACCGGGCCAAGCACCGCACCACCATCCGCTGGCTGGTCGCCATCATCGTCGGGGTGCTGGCGGTCGGTGCGTTCAACGACCACTACACGGCGCCGTACGGGACTTTCGTCGGCCAGGTGGTGCTCGGCGTGGTCTCGGCCGCCTTCGTCCTGGTGATCTCCTGGATGCGCTCGCTGGCCCGGCACACCCCGCCACCCCGCCTGCTCGAACCCGACCGGCGCAGCAAGGCGGGCCGGCTGCCGATGGCGGATCCGGCCGAGCACGAGGACCCGCTGGTCAAGGAGGTCCGGTGATCTCGCCCTGGGCCGTGCTGGCCGGTGCCGTGGCCGCCGGTGGCCTCGCCCTGCTGGCCGCCGAACTCCGGCCCTCCCCACCCGACTTGGGACAGGCCCTGGACCGGCTGCACCGTGTCCCGGACGGACGCCCGGTGGAGGAGCAGGAGCAGCTCTCCTGGTACGACCGGGTCGGTGAGCGCTCGCTCTCCCTGCCCGGTGCCCGAATCCCGCACCAGCAACTGGCGTTGATCGGCCGCACCCCGGCCCGCTTCATGGCGCACAAGCTGCTCTTCGCGCTGATCGGCCTGCTGCTTCCCGGATACCTGGTGGCGATGGCGGCCGTGGTCGGCATCGGGCTGCCGGTGGCCGCCCCCCTGGTGCTGGGGCCCGCGCTGGCGCTGCTCGGCTGGCTCGTCCCGGATGCCCTCGTGGCCGGTGAGGCCAAGGAGGCCAGGACGGAGTACCTGCACGGCCTCGTCGCCTACCTGGAACTCGTCGCGCTGGAACGGGCCGCCGACTGCGGTCCCGCCGAGGCGCTGCGGCGGGCGGCCGCCGTCGGCCGGGGCACCGTCTTCCGCCGGATCCGCGATGCCCTCGAACGCGCCGCCACCGACCGGCTCCCGCCCTGGGACGGCCTGGACGCACTCGCCGTCGAACTCGGCCTCACCCCGTTGCAGGACGTCGCCGACATCATGCGGATCTCCGGCACCGACGGCGCGGCCGTGTACGACACCCTGCGCGCGCGGGCGAAGAGCCTGCGCGGCGAGCTGCTCGCCGAGGAACTGACGAAGGCCAACACCGACAGCGAACGGATGGTCGCGCCGGGCTCGGTGCTCACGCTGCTGATGACGGTGCTGATCGTCTTTCCCGCGCTCTACCAGATGCTCAACGTTGTCTAGCCGCCCACCACTTCGCCTGGAGAACACCGATCATGAACCGAATCCGGAGTCTGTTCGCAGCACTTCTGCTGCCCCTTCTGCTGCCGGTGCAGCTGAGCAGGTACGTCTTCCAGTACCGGATGGGCCGGGTGCGCGCCGCCTGTGCGGCCGGGGACCGAGGAGCGATCAGCATCGAACTCGCACTGGCCGTCGTCGCGTTGGTCGCGGTGGCGGCGGGTGTCGTGGGAGTTCTCTACGCGCTGGCCGGAAAGGTCAAGGCCAAGGTCAACGACGCCCCGATCGACGCGCCGACCTCGACGTGACCGGAGGAGCTCGTCCAGTCCGCCGGTGGTCGGTCCCAGTCCCTCGGTGGTCCGGCCCTTCGTGCGACCGGGGAGCGATGACGCTCAGCCTGGCCATCGTCTTCCCGGCCGTGCTGTTCCTGGTAGTACTCGTGGTCCAGGCCGCCCTGTGGTGGTACGCGAGCCAGGCCGCGCTCACCGCGGCCCGGGAGGGCGCGGACGCGGGCCGGATCCGAGGCGGCACACCGGAGAAGGCCGTCCAGCGGGCCTCGGACTTCCTGACCCGGCAGGGCGGGCTGGCCGAGCAGGTGGACGTCGCCCCCGGCGGCGACGCGCAGATGTTCAGCCTTCGAGTCTCCGTCCGGGCGCAGGCGCTGCTCCCGGGCATGCCGGGGCTGACCATCGTCCGTCAAGTCACCGCGCCACGCGAGAAGTTCGTCCCGCAGGGAGGCCGGCCATGAGACGGGGTCGGTCATGAGGCGGCGACCATCCCTGCGGAAGTCGCCCGATGCCGGAAGCGTCGCGGTGGAGGCGGCCATCATCATCCCGGTGGTGGTGATCTTCGTGATGATCGCCGTAGTGGCCGGGCGTATTCAGACCACCGGCGGGGTAGTGGATGCGGCAGCACGTTCCGGCGCCCGCGCGGCCTCGCTGGCGCGGACACCGGAAGGCGCGAGGCAGGCGGCGGACGACGCGGCACAGGAGGTGTTCCGAGACCAGCGGGTGCCGTGCAGCGACACCTCGATAGCCCCGGTGGAGTACGGCACGATCAGCACGCCGACCGGCCAACTCGACACCGTCAGCGTCACGGTGAGCTGCAAGGTAGCCCTGGACTACCTGTCGGTAGGGGGAGTGCCGGGCAGCAGGACGATGACCGGCCGGTTCACTTCGGTGATCGACCGGTACCGGGGAACCGGGTGAGCCGGTCCGCCGGGGGACTTGTCGCACTGGTCGGCCGCCGGTCGAACCACCAGGTGGGGGAGGGGAATTGATGCCACGCCACAGCGGACGTGGGGGAGGCGCAACGGCGGACGCCGGAGCCGTGTCGACCTTTGTGGCGATCTGCGCCGCCGGACTGGTCGTCGTGATCGGGATCGTGCTCGACTGCGGCGGACGCCTGCGCGCGATCGAGAACACCGACGCCCGCGCCCAGGAGGCCGCCCGGGTGGCCGGCCAGCAGCTCGACGAGGCAGCGGTCCTGCGTGGTGACGGCTATCCCGTGATCGGCGCCCGGGAGCACGACCTGGACGTCGCCACCCGAGCCGCCGACGCCTACCTCGACCAGTACCACCTGAGCGCCGAGATCTCCTTCAAGGACGACCACACCGTCACGGTGAGCATCGACACCACGTACCGCACCGCGCTGCTTGGCGCGATCAACGTCAACACCCTCCCGGTGCACGGCCGAGGAACGGCCACCCTGGTGCACGGAGTAACGGAAGCGGAGAACGGCTGATGGCTGCGCCACGAGCCAGGCACCACGCCCACGGCACCCGTACGGACTCGCCCGCCCCCGGCGGCGCCGCCGGCTCGCCCGGCCCCGAGAAGCGGCGCCCGGTGCCGCTGCGCCCGCACCGCCGCCGACGGAGCGCCGGCTCTCTGGCAGGTGCGCTCGGCGCGCTGATCGCTCTTGCCGGTCTGCTGATCGGCCTGCCCGTGGTGCTGCTGTACGGCACGCTCGCGGTCCAGGGCATGGGCGACCCGGCCTCCGGCGGGCTCGTCCCGATGCTCACCGGACCGGACGACGGACGGCTGTTCCTCTGGGCGCTGGTGGCGGTCGGCTGGGTGGCGTGGCTCTGCTTCGCCTTCTCCGTGCTGCTGGAGATCCCGGCCCAGCTTCGCGGCCGGATCGCCCGCCGGATTCCCGCCTTCGGCTGGAGCCAGCGGCTCGCCGCCGGTCTGGTCGGCTCGGTGCTCGCCGTACTGCCGGTCGCGGGCGGAGCCTTCGCCGCCACTCCCGAGAATGCCCAAGCCGCGGTGGCTCCGGCCCAGTTGACGGCTCGCGCACCGTACGCCGCCCTGCCCGCGGCGCCCGTCGCCCCCGCACTGGCACCCGCCGCCGAGCAGCGCCCGACGTACACCGTCAGGGATGCCCGGCCGGCGGACAGCCTCTGGTCCATCGCCGAACGTCAACTCGGCTCCGGCGAACGCTGGATGGAGATTGCCAAGCTCAACAGCGGACGGGTGATGGACGATTCCGGCATCCGTTTCGACGCGGACCGGCCCATCCAGCCCGGCTGGAAGCTGCTCATGCCGGGTGACGCCAAGCCGGACGGGACGCCCGCCCAGAGCCCCGCGCCCAGCACACCCCAGGAGAGCGGAACGGCCTCCGTGAAGCCCGCCGCCGGGCGGCACGCCAGTGTCACCGTGCGGAACGGCGACACTCTGTCGGCCATCGCCGAAAGGGAGTTGGGCGATGCCGAGGCATGGCCGAAACTCTTCGACGCCAACAAGGGGGCGGGTGCACCGGACGGGACGCGGTTGACCGATCCCGACGTGCTGGTCCCCGGCACAATCCTGACCCTGCCCGGGGCGCAGGCTCCGGCAACGCCACCGCCTTCGACGTCAAGCACTCCAAGCACTCCAACCAGTCCGGCCAGTCCAACCAGTCCGGCCAGTCCGGCCAGTTCGGAGCCGAGCGCGCCGAGTGTGCCAAGCGCCGTGCCGAGTCAGGCCCCCGTCGTACCGCCGCCCACGGCCAAGCCGTCCGCGCCGTCCGACAGCAAGCCGTCTGCCAACGGCGCGGCTTCGCCCACCAAGGCACCGGCTCACACCCCCGCCAGGGCGTCCGCGCCCAGCGGTGACTACAGCGTCGCACTCGCCGCCTCCAGCGTCGGTGTCCTGCTGGCGGCGGTGATGATCGGCACCGTCGCGCGCCGCCGGGGCGATCAGCAGCGTGCTCGCCGTCCCCGGCACCGCATCGCGCTGCCGCCGCCACCCGCCGCCGCCTTCGAGGCGGAGCTGAAGGTGCGTCAGAGCGAACTCGGTCTCGACCTGTTGAACCGTGCGCTGCGGACCATGGCCCGCAACACCGTCCGCACCGGCAAGCGCCTGCCCGCTCTGGTCGCCGTCCGGGTCACCCCCGGGCACACGGTGGAACTCCACCTCGCCGCGCCTGCCACCCCGATCGCGCCCTTCCGGGCCGCCCATGCGCCCAATGTCTGGTGGTGCCCGGAGGGTTCCCCCGAGCTGCTCTCCGCCGCGCAGGCGGCCAAGGCGTCGGCCCCCTACCCGGCCCTGGTCACCCTGGGCACCGCGCCGGACGGGGCGGTGGTGCTCGCCGACCTGGAGACCGTACGGCTGATGCACCTGTCCGGGCATCCGGACGACGCGCGCGACGTACTGCGCACGCTGGCGGTCGAGTTGGCGCACAGCCCGCTCGCCGACCGGCTGCACCTGCACCTGGTCGGGCTGGCCGAGGACCTGCCGCTCACCGGCTCCGCCGTCGAACGGGTGCACAGGTACGACACCCTGGAGTCCGCGATCACCGCGCTCGGCCCGCGTACGGCCAAGGCCAGGGCCACGCTGGTGGCCGCCGAAGCCGCCAGCCCCAGGGATGCCCGCAGCCGGGGCCACGCCGATGCGTCCTGGGTGCCCGAGATCGTGCTCTCCGCGCAGCCGCCCGGTGGCAACCTGCCCGCCGAACTCGGACGGCTGCTCGACAACACCCCTCGTACCTGCCTCGCCGTCGTCACCCGTGCGCCCGAACGCGGCAGCGGCCCGGTCGCGCGCTGGACGCTCCCCAGTACGGGCGCGGCGACCATTCCGGGCCTGCATCTCGCCGTGGAACTCCAGCGCCTCGACCCCGAGCAGTACGACCAGCTCGGTGAACTGCTGCGGGTCGCCTGCGACACCACCCAGTACCCCGCACCCGACTGGACCCTGGACGGGCCGGGTGCCGACCTCGATCCGACCGAACTTCCGCTTCCCGTACCGGTCCTGGCGAGCGTAGGGGCCCCCTCGGGCGATTCCGTCGCGCTTCCGGCGGACCTGGCCGGGGCGCAGCTGGTCACCAGGGTGATCGGCACCGGCGCCAGCCCGTTCGCGGGCACCGACCCGACCGTTACCCCGGCCCCGCGACCGGCCGGCCCGGTGGCACTCTCGAAGCCCGGTGCTCCGAGCGCCGCTGCGACCCCGGACGCCCCAGTGGCCCCGATGGCCCCGACTGCCCCGGTGGCCCCGAGCACCCCCGACGCCTCCGGGCGCCCGTCCCGGTACAGCGCCAACGGCCGTGGCCTGCACAGCAACGGCAGTTCGGTGCCCTCCGCGCCGACCGGCCCCCGTGCGGTCCCGCCCGTGGTGCCGCCCACCGCTGAGGTCAGCCCCGCTGCTCCCGTCGCGCCTGTGGAGCCCGTCCCCACGCGTCCCATTGCTGACGGGCGGTCAGAGTCCGCGATCGCAACACCCGCAACACCCACAACACCCGCTGCCCCGACGGTGCCACCCGAGCCCGTGCCGATGCACGAGTCGGCACCCCCGCCGGAGGCCTCCGCCGGCCTGGCCGACCAGGCGCGCCCGGCGCCCGCCGACGCCGCGTATCCGGAGCGTCCGGAGCGTCCGATGTCCGCCCCGGTCCCGGCCCCTGCGCAGTCGGCCGTCGGCCGCAGTGACAGCGACGACCTGCTCGCCATCCTGCGTTCCCCGGAGGCGCACGCCGTCCGCACCGCGCCCCGGATCCGCCTCCTCGGTCCGGTGGACGTACTCGGTGCTGCCGGCCCCGCCGAACCGGCGGCCGTCGCCCGCCTCACCGAGCTCGCCGCTCTGCTCGCTCTCCGCCCGGGGGTCGAACACGGCGCTCTCGACCGGGCCCTGCACCCGGGCGCCGCGCATCTCGCCCCTGCCCGTGAGAGCACGCCCGAGACCGCCTCCGAGGGCGCAGTCGAACACCCCGAGACCCCGTTGCCCGCCCGACTCGCCGAACTGGCCGCCTGGTTCGGCACCTCGGCCGAGGGCCGGGCCCTCCTCCGCCCGGACGCACCCGACGGCTACGCCTTCGCCCCGACGGTGACCTGCGACTGGGACGAGTTCCGCAGTCTGTACCGGCGCGGCATGCGCAGTACCAGCAGTACTGCCGACGCCGCGCTCGCCCACGCCCTCGCCCTGGTGCGCGGCGCCCCGTTCGCCGAGGCACCGGCCACCGCCTACACCTGGGCCGAGCCCGAGCGTCAGGACATGCTCGCCGCCATCGTCGACACCGCCCACGAACTCGCCGCCCGCCGCCTCCAGTACGGTGACCACCGCAGCGCCGAGGCCGCCATCTTCCGCGGTCTCGCCGTCGCTCCCGACGTCGAGCTCCTGCACCGCGACCTCTTCTACACCTACGCCTCCGCCGGAGCCCGTGACCAACTCGTCCGCGCCGTCAACCGCCTGGACGCCCTCAGCCGCCGGACCGGCCGCGATCTCGACGCGGACACCGTCGCACTCCTCCGCGACCTGCTCGCCGGAAACTGAGCCTTGGCCGCTGCCTGTGGCATCCGCAACTTCACCGGCAGTGAAGGTGGTTCGTCGGCAATGGATTGGCAAGTCCGTGGCCTGCTCAAGGACCGCTGCGGTCAGGTCCTGGACGCCGATGACGCACCGCCACGCGGCCAGGGCCACCGGGCTTGGTGTCAGCGAGAGCACTGCCCCGAACCGGGTGCCACACCCGCGCACCGACCGCCGGGACGTGTGAGCCGATCACATCGGCCCACGTCCCGGCCGCTGCGCGGCGTATCCGAGTTCCGTCAGATCCAGTCCTTCCGCCTGAAGCTGACGTACAGCACGGCGGAGAGTACGACGGTGGCCCCCGTGGAGACGAGGAAGCCCCATTCGGTCCCGAACCCCGGGTAGGGGACGTTCTGCCCGTAGAAGCCGGTGATGGCGGTGGGGACGGCGATGATCGACGCCCAGCTCGTCACCTTCTTCATGATGAGATTCATCCGGTTGCCCTGGACGGTGAGGTTCGTCTCCATGATCGAGGTCACCATGTCGCGCAGCGACTCGGTCCACTCGGTGGCCCGCAGGACGTGGTCGTAGACGTCCTGGTAGTAGGGCATCAGCGGCTCGCTGACGATGTGGAGATCGCGGCGGAGCAGGCTGTTCACGACCTCACGCATCGGCAGGACGACCCGGCGCAGTCTCACCAGGCTCTTGCGCAGTTCGAAGGAGCGGCGCTGGACGGACTCGATCTCCCGGGTGCTGTCCTCGAACAGCATGTCCTCGACTTCCTCTATTCGGTCGTCGAGGTCCTGCACGGCGGCGAAGTGGCCGTCGACGATGAAATCGAGCAGCCCGTAGAGCAGGAAGCCGACACCGTGCTTGACCAGGTCAGGAGTGTCGTCCCAGCGGGCGACCACCTGTTCGATGTCGAAGCCGGCGTCCTTGCGGACGGTGATCAGGGCGGTGTCGGTGATGAATGCCGAGACCTCGCTCGTCGTCAGCAGCCCGCTCTCCCGGTCCGTGCTGATCGCATAGGCGCTCAGGAACGAGTGGGTGCGGTACCGATCAAGCTTCGGGCGCTGATGGTCGTTCCGCGCGTCCTCCACGGCCAGCGCGTGCAGGCCGAACTCCTCACTGATCATTGCGAGGTCGGCGGGGCCGGGTGCGCACAGGTCCAGCCAGACCACCGCCGAGGGGTCGGACACGTACTCGGAGATGTCCTCGACGGGAAAATCCTCGAGCACCAGGTTGCCGCTGCGATAGAGCCGGGTTCTAGTCATGCGGGACAGCGTAGCCAGGGCTTTTCTGCGCCCGACGGCGACTGCCACGGAGAGCGGAGCCGGGTACGGCATCGTTTCGGTGCCGCACCCGTCGAGGGCCGGCCGTGCTGTTACGCGGCCTTCTTGAAGAGCTCGATCAGGCTGGTGAAGCTGTCGCCGGCGTGGCCGTGACATCCGTCACCGTGTTCCTCCAGGTCGGCCTGGTCACAGCGGTCTCACCGGGCCGCACGGTCAACGGGGTGGGCCCCGCGTCGAAACGTTCGATTGTGGAGATCGCGGAGGAACCGTGACTGACGTAGACGTCGAAGGGCTCCAGACTGTCGTCAAGGACACGGACGGTCGGACAGCCGTCAAGGGCGTACGGCGGCTTGCCGCGGTTGACCAGCTCGACGGTCATCACCCGCAGGCCCATCGCGGCCTCGGTATCCCCGGTCCGAAGCCTGGCTCCCGTCTCCGGGCAGGGCCTGGGGGTGGTGGGGAAGGTGCGGCGGCCGCTGGGCTTCCGGTCCCGGAGCCTGCCGCGGACCGCGTACCGCAGGCGGTTAGCAGAGCGCTCGCAGTGAGCCGCGAGCCCACGGTGATGAGCGATATCTGACGAGGCCTGACCACTGGCGAGTCCATATGCTCATCGTGTCACGGCGTTTGACTATCTCTTTGCTTTCGCTCCACGGCCGGAACGGCGTCCCGCGGCCGAATACAGGTTCGCATCGGCCGACAGCTGAGCTGCCCCGGTCTGGATCGGCCGAGGGATCACACCGTATGGTGGCGAGATCGGGCGTGGTGAAGGGCACCACGGTGGGAGATACGGACCCCGCGTGAACAGGCGGGGTGGGGCGGAGACCGGCGGTGGCGGACCTCACATCGACCTCCGGGAGTGGCAGCAGGCCTCCCGGAGCCGACGAGACGACCCCGCTGCCCCCGTACCCGGCGGAACCGCCGGCCGTCCCGGCCGACCCGTCCCCCGCACCGTACGCGGCCGCGTCCCCGTACCAGCGGGATGCTGTGCCGCCGCACGCCGAGCGCACGGCGCCACTCCCGCCGGTCACCGACGGCCCAGGCGCCCAAGGCAGCCCAGGCGGTCCGGACGCCGCAATGCCCTCGACCGGCTGGACGGGCCTCATGCCCGCGATCCCGCCCCAGCAGCCCATCGCGAGTCCGAGTGCCCCGAACGGTCCGAACGGTGCGGGCAGCCCGGGCGTGGCGCCCGTAGCGGCCGGCCCCGGCCTCGGCGGTGGACTGCGCGGCCGGATCCTGGTGGTCGAAGGCGGCTACGGTGCGTCAGGCCGTCGTGCCTGGGGCCGCAGTGGGTCCGCGCAGGCGCCGGTACTGTCGGCGATGCTGGCGGGGGTGTCGCCCTCGATCCTGCTGGCGGCGGACGCGGTGGACGCCGTCCACCTGCCGGGTGCCGCCGATCCGCAGAGCGTTCTCGCCCACCTGCGGGCCGCTGCACGCCACGCCGGACCGCTGCTCGTCCACCTCGGCGGCCACCTGATCGCCGACCGGCGCGGCGGCCAGCTCTACCTGACGCTGCGCGACACCAAGCCGGGCACGGTCCGGCAGGACGGACTGCCCTGGTCGGCCGTCGCGGCGGAGCTGCGGCACCGCCCGGCGGAGTGGGACACCCTGGTGATCGCCGACCTCAGCGCCGAACAGGCGCTCTGGCCCCAACTGCAGGGCACCGTCTCCACGTTGACGGACGGCCTCCCGCTCTGGGCGGTGATCGCCCCGGATCCGGAGCAGATCGGTACCTTCACCCGGGCCTTGATAGAGGCACTGCACGGCGGACGCCCCGGCGCGGAGCCCGTCCTCGCGCCGGAGCAGCTGCGTCAGCAGGTGCACTCGGTGCTGCGTCCGGACGTGATCATCCACACCTCGCACCCGGCCGACCGGCCGCTGTTCCGCAATACGGCGCGTCAGCTGGGCGACGGGGTGCCCCGTCCGTACGAGGGCCCGCGTCCGGCCGCCGTGCTGCCGAAGCCGCCGGCGCGGGCGGCGCGTCCGCGCCCGGGGGCGGCGAAGCCGGTCGTGATGCTGTCCAAGGGCGTGGCCCAGGAGGCGGCGAAGGCGGCGGCGCCGCGCGGACCGGTCTCACTGCTCAAGCCCGGCGTGCCGCCGACGCCACCGCGTCGGGGACGCCCGGTCTCTCTGCTGAAGACGGCGCAGCGGCAGCTCCCCGAGGTGCCCCGGCCTGAGTTCGCCGAGGTGGGGGAGGCTCTGGTGAGCCTGTCCAAGGTCCTTCCCCTGCCCGCCCCCGAGCCGCTGGAGGCGGTCCGTGTTCCGGCGGTTCAGCCCGAGGCCGCGCCCGGAGCCGGGGCCGAACCGACTGCCGGGGAACCCGTCCCCCCGGTCAGCCTCCGCAAGCCGCTGCCCATCGAGCCCGAGCCCGAGTTCGAGCCCGCCCCCGAGCCCGAGACTGAATCCGAGCCCGAGCCGATCGTTGAGGCCGGGGCCGAGCTGATTGCCGGGGAGCCCGTCCCCCCGGTCAGCCTCGGCAAGCCGCTGCCCATCGAGCCCGAGCCCGAGCCCGAGTTCGAGCCCGAACCCGAAGCCGAGCCAGAGCCGGCCGTCGAGCCCGAAGCCGCGCCGGAGCCTGCACCCGATGCCGACCCGCTCGCCGTGTACCGCGAGGCGATCGGCCGGATCGTCCGCAACGCGGACGCGGGCGAGCACGAGGCCGCCACCGAGCTCGCGCTCGAACTGGAGCAGCAGGCGCTGTCCGCCCACGGCCCGGTCGCACCGGCCGTTCTGCAGGTGCGTCAGGTCCGCGCCCATGTACTGCGCCTGGCGGGCCGTCCGGAGCTGGCCGCCGAGCTGTACCGCGAGGTGGCCCTGACGCTGCTTCGATCGGAGGGGGCCGAGCACCCGGAGACCCAGCAGGCGGCGACCAACGCGGAGGCGTGCTGGCGCTCGATCCGGGACCGCACCGAGGCGATCAGGGTCGCCCCGGAGATCATCGAGCTCCGCGCCTACCTTCCGGGACCGGACGGCCGCAAACTCCGTGCGGCCGAGCGCTACCTCAAGCAGCTGGTGACCGCCGAGATCGAGACCCAGCTGTAGCGCTCCGAGCGCTCGGCCCTGACCCGCCCAAGGGCTCCGCCAGTGGGCAACCCGTCAGGATGGGGCGCCCCTGGACGGTGCAACCGACTCCCGTGACTGCCTACTGGCGGGGCCTCTGAGCGTGCCACTGCGCGGAGTTGCCCTGGACCTCGGTGATGCTCGGGTGGCGCACGGCGTCCAGTGCGCCGTCGGAGAGCAGATCGGCGATCAGGGCCGGGCTGCCGAAGACCTCGGTCCCGTTCAGGTCCCAGTCGGTGAGGACGAACCAGGACCGGTCCAAGGGCCACCAATGTGCGGGGAACTGCGTCGACACGACCCGATCGGGTGCTGTGCAGGCGTCGTGATGTGCCAGCGCCTCGTGGAGTCGGCCGCGGCGGGCCGGGACCGGGCAGGGGATGTCCTCGATCGCTGCCTGGGCCCAGTAGCACTCCGTGCCCAGCCCGTCAGGGCTGTGCCGGGCCAGAATCCCGACCAGGCGGGAAAGGGACTCCCGGTCGATCTCCCCCAGCGACGGACCCTCGAAGCCCGCGGGCAGGTCGAGCCCCCTGAAGACTCGATACGACGGGGTGCACTGCCAGTCCTCCAGGCGCTTGCCGGCCCTCGCCAGCAGGTCGTTCCACCGGACCCGCGTCTCTCCCCCGTAGGCCGTGTGGAGAACCCAGCAACGGTCGGGGAAACCCTCCTGGGGCTCATAGCCCAGGAGGGCCTCGGCCTGTTCCAACAGCGGACGCATGCCACCCAGCGGATCATCGTCCGGCACAAGCTCCAACGTGCAGTCCCTCGCTACTTCGACCGTAAGTTCGACCATCGGTAACCGTAGAGGTTGACGACAGTCTCGGACGAGGGAACCGTCCAGGGATGCGTCCCCTGCGTTCCGTCGCCGTACGGGACATCCGGTGCAGTCCGGGCGAGTATGGGAACAGGGCCGTCGCGGGCGCACCTCGTCGGCTGGAGGCAAGGTGGTTGCGGTGAGCACGTCACGGTCCGTACTCTCCCGGCCCGCGCCTGGCGGAGCGAAACCGGTAGCCGAGGGCGACTTCGGTGTGCTGGTTCCGATCCTGCGGTCGGCTTCCGGCGGACTCGGCGCGCACATCGGCGGACTGTACCTGCTCCCGGATGACCTGCAAGTACTCCACCTGGCGATGACACTCGGCGCGGCAAAGCAGTTCACCCGGCCCTGGGAGCGCATCGGCCTGGCCGCACCGATCCCGGTAGCCGATGCGGTGCGCGACGGCCGCCTGGTCTGGGTGGGCGGCGCAGCGGAGATGGCACGGCGGTATCCACGGGTCGCGGTGGCCATGCCCTACGCCTTCTGCCTCGCGGTTGCTCCGCTCGCCACCGGGCGGCGTACGTACGGCGCGGTGTTCCTGCTCTGGCCCGCGGCCCATCCCGCCGAGCTGTCGCGGCAGGAGCGCGACGGGCTCACGGCGCTCGCCGGCGAGCTGGCCGCCGAACTGGAACGGGCGGACCGCGCGGGCCGACCGCTCCGGCCCGGCCCGAGGCCGCTGTCGGTCGGCACGGAGAGTGGCGATGCGCCCACCGCGGTGATGGCCCGGCTGCCCGAGGGGATCTGCGCCATCGACCAGCGCGGTCGGGTGACCTTCCTCACGGAGCGCGCGGCCGATCTGCTGGGCGAGCCCGCCGACCGACTCCGGGGTGCCCGCCCCTGGGCGGTGCTGCCGTGGCTCCGTGATCCCGTGTACGAGGACCGGCACCGGGCGGCGGTGATCAGCGGACAGCCCACGTCGTTCGTGGCACTGCGGCCGCCGGGCCGGTGGCTGTCCTTCGAGCTCTACCCGGACGCCTCCGGACTCACCGTGCGTATCACCGACGCCGAGGTCGCCCAGAGTGACCTGCCGGCGTCCAGAACGGCCATCGGTCCTGCCGTGCCGACGCGGACCGGGGTCCTCTACCACATCCTGCACCTCGCCGGCACGCTGACCGAGGCGGTCAGCGTGCAGGATGTGGTGAGCATGGTCTCCGAGCAGATCGTGCCGGCCTTCGGTGGTCAGGCGGTCGCCGTGCTGCTGGCCGAGAGCGGCCGACTGCGCATCGTGGGCCACCGCGGCTATTCACCCGGCCTGGTCGACCGGTTCGACAGCACCCCGTTGACCGCTCCCACCCCCGGCGTCCAGGCGTTGACCATCCCGGCGCCCGCCTTCTTCGAGACCCGCGAGGAGCTGGAGCGGGTCTACCCGGGCCGTCGTGAGACACAGGACGGCATGGCGGCCTGGGCCTATCTGCCGTTGGTGGTCTCCGGTCGGCTGATCGGGACGTGTGTGCTGGCCTTCGCCGAGCCGCACTGCTTCACCGTGGACGAACGCGCCGTGCTCACGGCACTCGGCGGCCTGATCGCCCAGGCCCTCGACCGCGCCCGGCTGTACGACGTCAAACTCGGCCTTGCCCGCGGTCTCCAGGAGAGTCTGCTGCCGCATGCCCTGCCTGCGGTTCCAGGGCTGGAGACCGCCGTGCGTTACCTGCCCTGCACCGAAGGCATGGACATCGGCGGCGACTTCTACGACCTCATCCGCATTGATCGCGACACCGCGGCCGTCGTCATCGGCGACGTCGAGGGTCACAATGCCAACGCCGCCGCCTTGATGGGACAGATCCGCACCGCCGTCCACGCCTTTGCGACGGCCGATGCCGATCCCCGCACCGTGCTGGCCCGTACCAACCGTCTGCTCTTCGAGCTGGGTACCACGCTGTTGGCCAGCTGCGCCTATCTGCGGGTCGACCTGTCCCGGCGGGAGGCCTGGCTGGCCGATGCCGGACATCCCCCGCCGTTGCTGCGCGGCCACGACGGCCGGGCGAGTGTGCTGGACCCGCACAACGGCGTGCTTCTCAACGTGGATCCCGCCGTCGACTACCCGCTGACTCGCATCCCCCTGCCGGTCGGCACCACCCTGGCCCTGTACACCGACGGCCTGGTCGAGAGGCCCGGCGTCGACCTGGGCCACGTTCTGGACGGCCTCTGCGCCACATTCGCCCGCCACGGGGGTGAACCGCTCGAGCACGTGGCCGACGAGCTCATCGGCCACGCCGAGCAGTCCAGACACCGCACCGACGACATCGCGCTGCTGCTCGTCCGTTCCGTTCCCCGCTGAACCGGAAGCCGGCGGGGCCCCCGCCTCACCGTCGTCCCGATCAGGGGCTGTTCGGAGAACGCCGGCGGAGTCGACGGTGGTGGCGTTCTTGACCACGGCTGCGATGCCCTGCCCGACCTGGGTCAGCTGCTGGAGGCTCGCCCGGATGGCCTGGGTCTCGTACGCCGACTTGTACGTCGTGCTCGGCCGGGAAGTCCCAGGAAGGCTGCCCGCCAGGACAGTTGTCACATCGGGGGGCATCTGTGGCGGGGTGGGCTTCGCCGGGTCGCGGTCCGGTGACCGGTATCCGTTCGCGGGGTCGACCACGTCGTACCTGTGCGTGGCATGGCCTCGCGACACCGCTCCCGGCTGGACCGCCCGGCCTCCCGCAGAACCGGACCTCGCCGAGGTCGGGCCCGCGCCTGCCTGCCCGACGGCTGAGGGATCCCAGACGATCACACCGGATGTCGGGACCTTGAACTGGAGACATGCCTGAGTGTGCCGGCGTGCCCTCCGGGGCGCTCTACCATGCGCAGGGCGAGCAGGGGTACGAATGGCCGAAACTGTCTCAGATCCATTTGCCGGAAGGCTTGTTGTGGTGGGTGGCGGCGCCCATCCTGAAACCCTCTTGGCATGGCCAGGGAAAAGAATCAGGGGAGCAACCCCCGGATGAGACAGGAGAAGTGCATGAGAACGACGTCCGTCCTCCCGCGCGTTTCGATAGTGCTGGCCGGTGGGCTGGTCGCGGCCGGGCTGTTCACGCCTCCCGCGTCGGCCGCCGACACGTCGGTCGACCTGGCCTGCCAGGCCACGCCGCCGATCGGCTCCGCACAGACCTTCTCCCTCCACGCCGGCGTCAACGCCACCGCGCCGGGCACGGTGGCCTCCGGCAGTCAGTTCTCCGTCACCCTGGCTCCCGATCCGCTCGCGGTCCCCACCTCGGTGAGCGGGTACACCCTGAAGTCGATCAGCGACATCCAGCTCACGGTCCCGGTGCCCGCGAACACCACACTGATCGACGAGTCGATCGCGGGCGGGTCCGACCCCGGTAGCGCAAGCGTCACCGTCAACGGCGGCAACGTCATTGTGACGGTGACCGGTCCGATTGCCGGAGGAAGCACGTTCACGCTGCCCGCCCTCACGCTGGACCTGACGGCCGGCGCCTCCGGAAGCACCGTCCAGACCGCGCTCGGCGGCACCAGCTACTCGTCCCCCGGGCTGACCTTCACCGCGAGCGTCCCCGTCGGCTTCTTCAACGTCGACGTGCCCACCGCCTGCTTCCCCTCGTCGAACGAGATCCTCAGCTCGACAAGCGTCAGCTGAGCGGCGTTCCGCGCCCGGCTGCCCGGGGCGGTGCGATCTCGGGCGGTGTGGTCTCGGTACGCGGTCGCCGCGCGGCGGGGCCGACGCGTGGCCGGCAAGGTGCCGGGTGCATGATGATCGCGTGAATGACTGGATAGCTGCCCGAAACGGTTGGACGTTGTTCCTGGTGTTCTGGGCGATCGCGCTGACGGGTGGGTTGCTCGGGGAAGCGACGTCGCGGACGTTCTTCGAGGACCACCCTGCGACATCGCTCGCCTCGAATCTGCCATGGCTGGTGGGCGGCTCCCTGTTCATGGCCCTGTGCGGCACCGCTGGTGCTCTGCGTCGGCGTCGACGTTGAGCATCCGGGAAGAGGCCTCCGGCCGCTTCACGGGGCCACCCCGTCAGCGGCCGGCGATGGCGTGCACGAAGCGGGCCCCGTCGATCATGCCGAGGCCGCTCGCCAGGTCGTGGCCCTTGGTGGCCTGGTAACCCTCGACGCCGGCTCAGGAGTTGTCGCCGCTCGTCACATCGGTGATGGCCGCTCCGCCCGGGCGGTGCGAGTGCGAGTCCGTACAGTCGCCGGTTGAGCTGGCCGAGGCGGTGCCCCGCCGGTTGGCCGGCGAGGGCGATGACGCCCGAGAAGACGGGGGTGGCTTCGCTGGTGCCGCCGGTGAGGTGCCAGCCGGCGCGGGCCGGGTCGTAGGACTCGTACGTCCAGGCTGCGCCGTCCACGGCTGCGCTCATGCTGATGTCGGGTGTGCCGCGGTGGTCGCCGGTGGTTGAGGAGCTGGCGGTCAGGGTGGTGCCGGTCGGCGCGGTGGGGGTCAGGCCGGTGGCGCCGATGGCGAGCAGGGCCAAGGCGCGGACCACCGTGGAGCGTCGGGGCGCTGCGGTGGCGGGGGAGCTGCCCATGGGACTCCTTCGGTACGGCGAATCAACGGGCTCCGGCCATGGAAGGCCGACCCCGCCGTCTCGTCCGTCCGGGAGCTCTCGTGCCATGGCCATCGGAGGTGCCGGCTGGGCCCCCTACCGGCCACCTGAATAGGTAGTGGCCGATCCCGGTGCCGGTAACGCCACACCGGAATCGGCCATCTGACGGCCGGTCAGTCACCCGATCAGCGTGCCCCTCCGTTCACGTACAGGGTCTGGCCGCTGACGTAGGAGGCGTCCTCACTGGCCAGGAAGGCGACCACGGAGGCGATCTCCTCCGGCTGCCCGACCCGGCGCAGCGGAGTGCGGTCGGCCACCTCGGCCTGGTGAGCCTCGGCGGTGGCGCCGACCCGCTCGGCGGTGGCGGCGGTCATCGAGGTGGCGATGTAGCCCGGTGCCACCGCGTTGACGTTGATGTTGAACGGGCCCAGCTCGATCGCCAGCGTTGCCGTCAGGCCCTGGATCCCGGCCTTGGCGGCGGCGTAGTTGGCCTGGCCCCGGTTGCCGAGCGCGGAGCGGGAGCTGAGCGAGACGATCTTGCCGTACTTCTGCCGGACCATGTACTTCTGCGCCACATGGCTGCAGTTGTAGGCGCTGGTCAGATTGACCGTCAGCACGGCGTCCCAGTCCGCCTTGGGCATCTTGAAGAAGAGGTTGTCCCGGGTGATCCCGGCGTTGTTGACCAGGATGTGGATCCCGCCCAACTCCTGGGCCACGGCAGCGAAGACCGCGTCCACGGCGTCGTAGTCCGCCACGTCGCAGCCGTACGCCCGCGCTGTCCCGCCCTTGGCGGCGATCGCCTCCACCGTGCCCTGCGCCCGCTCGGCCGTCAGGTCCACTACGGCGACCGCGGCGCCCTCCTCGGCCAGCCGCAGCGCGGTGGCCGCACCGATCCCCTGCGCCGCCCCGGTGACCACGGCGACCCTGCCTGCGAAACGTGCCATGCCAATTCTCCTTGCCAGCTTGATGGTCGGAATCTTCCGGGCCTGTCCTGCCGATCCCGGGCGCCTGGCCGGCCCCGGCCCGAGGAGCAGGCGCAGGGCCGCCTAGGCATGGTTGCCGTCGGCGGACAGGCAGGTGGGTCAGACGCGCTCGACGACCACGGCGCTGCCCTGGCCAACGCCCACGCACATGGTGGCCAGGCCGCGCCGCGCGCCGGTACGGCGCATCCGGTGGAGCAGGGTGGTGAGGATACGGGCACCCGAGCTGCCCAGCGGGTGGCCGAGCGCGATCGCGCCGCCGCTCGGGTTCACCAGTTCCGGGTCGAAGCCCAACTCGCCCACACAGGCCAGTGCCTGGGCGGCGAACGCCTCGTTGAACTCGGCCTCCTCGATGTCCCCGACCTGCCAGCCGACCCGGCCGAGCAGCTTGCGGGTCGCGGGTACCGGGCCGATGCCCATCACATCGGGGTGCACCCCGGCCGAGGCCCCGCCGACGTAGCGGCCGAGCGGCTCCAACTCCAGCTCCCGCAGTGCCTCCTCGCTCACCAGCAGCAGTCCGGCCGCGCCGTCGTTCATCGGCGAGGCGTTCCCGGCGGTCACCGTGCCGCCCTCCCGGAAGACCGGCTTCAGGCGGGCGAGCTTCTCCAGTGTGGTGTCCTCGCGGATGCTCTCGTCCTGCTCGACCGTCACTCCGTCCGGCCGCAGCACGGGCAGGATCTCGGCGTCGAAGTGCCCGTCCTTGCGGGCGGTGGCGGCCCGCTGGTGGCTGCGCAGCGCGAACTCGTCCTGTTGGTCACGGCCGATGCCGTACCGGGCGGCGACCTCCTCGGCGGTCTCGCCCATCGAGAGCACGCCGTGCAGCTCCTGCATCCGGGGGTTGGTGAGCCGCCAGCCGAGCCGGGTGTCGTAGGTCTCGATCCGGTGCGGCAGTGCCTCGTCCGGGCGGGGGAGGACGAAGGGCGCGCGGCTCATCGACTCGCAGCCGCCCGCGAGCACGATCTCCGCCTCGCCGGAGCCGATGGCCCGCGCCGCCGTCGTCACGGCCTCCATCCCCGAGGCGCAGAGCCGGTTGAGCGTGGCGCCGGGCACGCTGTCCGGCAGTCCGGCGAGCAGTACGGCCATCCGGGCGGCGTTGCGGTTGTCCTCCCCGGCCTGGTTGGCGGCGCCCCAGTAGACGTCGTCGATCCTGGCCGGGTCCAACTGCGGTACCTGATCGAGCAGTCCACGCAGTACGGCTGCCGAGAGGTCGTCGGGGCGTACGGTGGACAGCGCGCCGCGCAGCCGTCCGATCGGGGTCCGGCGGGCGGCGGCGAAGTAGACGGGACGCACTTTCTCGGGCTCCTCTACAGGTGGTTCGGAAGACGTGATGGCTCAGCGTGTGACGGCTCAGCGTGTGACGGTTCGGGACGTGATGGTTCGGCGTGTGACGGTTCGGGACGTGATGGTTCGGCGTACGCCACTGCTCAGAATGCGCTGACGTCGGTCAGCGACCGGCCGATGAGCAGCTTCTGGATCTGGCTGGTCCCTTCGTAAAGGGTCATCACCCGGGCGTCGCGCAGGTACTTGCCGACGGGGTACTCGTCGATGAAGCCGTAACCGCCGAAGACCTGGAGCGCGTTGTTGGCCGCCTTGACCGCCGCCTCGCTGGCGTAGAGCTTGGCGACCGAGGACTCGGTGGCGAACGGAAGTCCGCGCTCGATGTGGTCGGCCACCCGCCAGGTCAGCAGCCGAGCCGCCTCGACCTCGACCGAGATGTCGGCGAGCAGCTCCTGCACCAACTGGTGCGAGGCGATGGGCTTCCCGAACTGCTCGCGCTCCTTGGCGTAGCCGACGGCCGCCTCCAGACAGGCGCGGGCGATGCCGACACAGCCGGCCGCGACCGACATCCGGCCCTTGGCCAGCGCGGCCATCGCCACCGTGAAGCCCTTGCCCTCGGCGCCGAGCCTGGCACTGTCGGGGACCCGTACGCCGGTGAGGACGAGTTCGGCCGTCGCCTGGCCGCGCAGGCCCAACTTGCCGTGTATCTCCCGGCGTTCGAAGCCCGGCAGGTCGGTGGGGACCAGGAAGGCGGTCACTCCGCGATGTCCCTGCCGGTCCGGATCGGTGCCGCCGGTGCGG
Organism: Kitasatospora sp. GP82; assembly: GCF_029892105.1. Taxonomy (GTDB): domain Bacteria; phylum Actinomycetota; class Actinomycetes; order Streptomycetales; family Streptomycetaceae; genus Kitasatospora. The sequence continues at coordinate 32,069 of NZ_JARZAJ010000009.1, forward strand.
GCGAAGACCAGCGCCAGATCGGCCCATGTCCCGTTGGTGATGAACATCTTGGCGCCGGTGATCAGCCAGTCGTCGCCGTCCCGGACCGCCCGGGTGGTGAGGTTGGCGGCGTCCGAACCGGTGCCGGGCTCGGTGAGGGCGAAGCAGGCGAGCGCGTCGCCCGAGGTCAGCCGGGGCAGCCAGTGCCGCTTCTGCTCCTCGCTGCCGTAGCCGTTGACGGACTTGGCGACCAGGCCCAGCGACACCGAGACGATCCCGCGCACCGAGGAGTCGCCCCGGCCCAGCTCCTCCAGCACCAGGCAGTACGCCAGGTGGTCCCCGCCGCTGCCGCCGTACTCCTCGGGGATGGTCAGCCCCAGGAAGCCCAGCTTGCCCAGCTTGCCGATGATCGCCCGGTCCACCGATTCGGCGCGGTCCCAGGCGGCGGCGTACGGCACGATCTCGCGATCGGTGAACTCGGCGGCCAGCTCGCGTACGGCGGCCTGCTCCTCGGAGAGTTCCAGGTTCATGGGCGGCGGACCCCTCGTCCTCGTCCCGTCCCCGGCCGGGAGGCCGGAGCGGTTAAACTAGCGGTGCAAGTTTTTCTCGGACTGTAGCCCGCCAGGACCGGCTCTGGGAAGAGGCGCCCGGATCGGGGCCGGCGGGGGCTGCCAGAATGATCGGGAACACACATCCGAAGGAGGCGATGATGGCGCGCCCGCGCACCCCGCTGCTCAGCCGCGACCGCATCGTCACAACAGCTCTCGCACTCATCGACACCGAGGGTCTGGAAGGGCTCTCCACCCGCCGTCTGGCCACCGAACTCTCGGTCAGCGGCCCCTCGCTCTACAACCACTTCGCCACCAAGGACGACCTGCTCGACGCCGTGGTGGACACCGTGATGGGCGAGGTCGACCTCGGTATGTTCGAGGGGCAGGAAGCCCCCGAGTGGCGTACGGCGCTGCGCGACTGGGCCCGCTCCTACCGCGCCGCCCTCGCCGCCCACCCCAACATCGTCCCGGTGCTCGCCCAGGGGCCCGGCCGCCGGCCCAACGCGCTGCGCCTCGCCGACGCCGTCTTCGGGTGCCTGGTGGACGCCGGGTGGCCGCGCGGCCAGGCGACCAGGATCGGTGCGCTGATGCGGTACTTCATCACCGGCTCGGCCCTCGGCTCCTTCGCCGCCGGCTTCCCCGAGGACGCCCAGGTCTACGCCGCCGAGTACCCGCACCTCGGCGAGGCCCACCTGCTCGCCGAACACCGCCGCAGTATCGACGAAGGCGCATTCGAGACCGGTCTTGAGGCGCTGCTGGACGGCCTCGAACTGCGCTACCGGCGGATCGTCGGCGCCACTCACTGACCCCGGGCACCCGACGCCGCGCGCTGATCCGGCGGGAACTGTCAGACAGGCCCTTACGGTGGAGGTGTCCAGGCCCAGCCGGGCGGGCCGTGCCCGGACGATCGGCCGACGTCGGGTGGGTGAGGCACGGCGCGGGGGTGCACGAAGGGCCCCGCTCCTTTCGGTGCGGGGCCTTTCGGCGAGCGGGTCGGGTGTCAGCCCATGTCCTCCAGGCGGACGCCCTTGGTCTCCTTCATGAAGCGGGCCACGAAGATGATCGACAGTCCCGCGAAGGCCGCGTAGATCGCGTACGTGGCGGAGAGGCTCCAGCTGGCCATCGACGGGAACGACACGGTGATGGCCCAGTTGGCGATCCACTGTGCCGAGGCGGCGACCGACAGCGCTGCCGCCCGGATCCGGTTCGGGAACATCTCGCCGAGCATCACCCAGACCACCACGCCCCAGGACAGCGCGAAGAAGAGGACGAAGGCGTTGGCGGCGACCAGTGCCACCGTGCCCTGAAGGTCGGGGATGTGGACGTTCTTCCCGCTGCCGGTTGCCGAGCTGAACGCCCAGGCGGCGGCGCCGAGCGAGACGGCCATACCGGCCGAGCCGATCACCGCCAGCGGCTTGCGGCCGATCCGGTCGACCAGCAGGATCGCGATCACCGTACCGACGATGTTGATGATCGAGCTGGAGAAGCTGATCAGCAGCGAGCTGCTCTGGTCGATCCCGACGGACTGCCAGAGGATCGACGAGTAGTAGAAGATGACGTTGATACCGACCAGCTGCTGGAAGACCGAGAGCCCGATACCGACCCAGACGATCGGCAGCAGGCCGAAGCGCCCGCCGAGCAGGTCCTTGAAGCGCGGCTGGTGGTCGGAGGCGATCAGACCCTGGACCTCGGCGATCCGGGCGTCGGTGTCGATGCCCTCGCCCTCGACCTCGCGGAGCACCGTACGGGCGTCGGCCAGCCGGTTCATGGAGATCAGGTAGCGGGGCGACTCCGGGATCATCGAGGAGAGCACGAAGTAGACCACGGCGGGGATCACACAGATCCCGAGCATCCACTGCCAGGCCTCCAGGCCGAGCAGGTGTCCGCGGGTGTCGCCACCCGCCGACTCGGTCAGCACCCAGTTGACCAGCTGCGAGATCGCGATGCCGAGCACGATCGCGGCCTGCTGGAAGGACGCCAGTCGGCCCCGGTACCTGGTCGGTGCGACCTCGGCGATGTAGGTGGGGGCGATCACCGAGGCTATGCCGATCGCCGCGCCGCCGAGCACCCGCCAGAACGCCAGGTCCCAGGCCGCGAAGGGCAGCATCGAGCCGATCGCGCTGATCGCGAAGAGGATGGCCGCGACCTTCATGACTCGAATGCGGCCATAGCGGTCGGCAAAGCGCCCGGCCAGTGCGGCGCCGACCGCCGAACCGAGCAGGGCGGAGGAGACGATCAGGCCGGTGACACCGTCGCCGATCCCGAACCTGTTCTGGATGCCGGACACCGCACCGTTGATCACGGAGCTGTCGTAGCCGAACAGGAAGCCGCCGAGAGCGGCGGCTGCGGTGATGAAGACGACGAAGCCGAGTCGGTCCGGGGCCTGGGCCCCGGACCGTTGGGGCTGCTGGGTGACGCTCACGATCTGACTCCTGTACTCAACGCTGAGGCGCTGAGATAGTAACCCCAGATCGTTTAAGGCTTGTACATCAGGTCCGATTTCATCACTTCACCTCTTCAAAACTTGAACACAAGCTCAGGCGTGCGGCCCGACCGGCTCCGCCAGTGACAGTCCGAACCGCCCCTGCTCGTCCGTCCACCAGTCGGCCAGCCGGAACCCGGCTGCCGCCAGCTCGTCGGCGATCCTGGAGTGCCGGAACTTGGCCGAGACCTCGGTCCGCAGCTCCTCTCCCTCCTCGAAGTGCACCGAGAGACCGAGCGCCGCCACCGTCACCATCTGCGACCTGCGCGAACGCAGCCGCATCTCGATCCACTCGGCCCTCGGATCCCAGAGCGCGACATGGTCGAACATCTCGGGGTCGAAGTCCGCCGACAGCTCGCGGTTGACCACGTTGAGTACATTGCGGTTGAACGCGGCCGTCACCCCTGCGGCGTCGTCGTAGGCGGCGACCAGCGTATGGACGTCCTTGACCAGGTCGGTGCCGAGCAGCAGCGAGTCGCCCGGCTCCAGCTCCCGGCGCAGCGCGGCGAGGAACTCGGCCCGTTCGGCGGGCAGCAGGTTGCCCAGCGTTCCACCGAGGAAGGCGACCAGCCGGGGCCCGTTGCCCGGGGGCAGTCCGAGGCCCTGGGTGAAGTCGGTGACCACGCCGTGCACCGCGAGTCCGGGGTACTCCTCGGTCAGCGCCTGCCCGGCGGCCGCCAGCGCGCTCTCGCTGACGTCCACGGGTACGTACGCCCGCAGGCTGCCCACCTCGCGCAGGGCGTCGAGCAGCAGCCGGGTCTTCTCGGAGGAGCCCGAGCCGAGTTCCACCAGGGTGCGGGCCTTGGTCACCGCCGCGATCTCGCGTGCGCGGGCGGTCAGGATCTCGCGCTCGGCGCGGGTGGGGTAGTACTCGGGCAGCCGGGTGATCTGCTCGAACAGCTCGCTTCCCCGGGCGTCGTAGAACCACTTCGGCGGCAGCCACTTGGGGCTGGCGGTCAGGCCCTGCTGCACATCGTGCCGTAGTGCGCGGCCGAAGTGGTCGGTCGGCAGCAGGCGGGTGAGGTCGAAGGTGCTCATGGCGAGGAATTCCTCTCGCAGTGCGATCAGTTGACGCTACTGACGCGACTGGGTTGGTGCGGTCAGTTGATGGACCGGACGGTCACGCCGTCGGGGGTGGCGAGCAGCAGAGAGCGGTCGGGTGGGTGGACCCAGCCGGGCAGGTCGTCGTACGGCTCCGAGGCGACGACCACCGAGGAAGGTCCGGTGCGGTAGCAGAGCGTGTCGCCCCAGGCGGTCGCGGCGATCGAAGTGCCGTCGGTGAGCAGCAGATTGAGCCGGGCCTCGGGGCAGTGTCCGGCCGTCTCGCGGACGGTGTCGGCAAGTGCGGTGTCCAGCCTCGCGCCCTCGTGCAGCCGGTGCAGGGCGAGCGCCCACAGCAGAGCGGAGTCACTGCCTGCGGCCAGGCTCAGCAGCTCCTCGGGCGGCAGGGTGCCGGCCAGTTTGCCGAGCTGGTGCGGCCAGCCGGGCAGTGCGCCGTTGTGGCTGAACAGCCAGCGCTCGGCTGCGAACGGCGCGGCGGCCGCCTCGCCCGCCGCGCAGCCGTCGGTGGCGGAGCGGACGGCGGCCAGCAGGGCGCCCGTCCGCACCACCCGGGCGAGGTCGGCGAAGGAGTCGTCCGCCCAGATCGGCCCGGCCCGCCGGTAGCGGGCCGGGACGGGGTCGTGCTCGGCGTACCAGCCGACGCCGAAGCCGTCCACGTTGACACTGCCGTACTGCTGGAGGCGGGGCGCCCAGGACTGCCGGTACAGGCCCATGGGCGGGTCGAGCACCAGCCGCCGGATGGCCAACGGCTCACCGAGGTAGGCGAGATGGCGGCACATCAGCTGCCTTCCACCGAGGCGGCGGTCCGGAAGCCGGAGAAGATCTGCCGCCTGATCGGGTAGTCCCAGTTGCGGAAGGTGCCTCGGCAGGCGACCGGCGCGACTGCGAACGAGCCGCCGCGCAGCACCTTGTACTGCGGGCCGAAGAACACCTCGGAGTACTCCTGGTACGGCCAGGCCCTGAAGCCCGGGTACGGCAGGAAGTCGCTCGCCGTCCACTCCCACACATCGCCGATCAACTGCCGGGCCCCGTGGGGCGACTCGCCTGCCGGGTAGCTGCCGACGGGGGCGGGCCGAAGGTGGCGCTGGCCCAGGTTGGCCTGCTCGGCGGTGGGCTCGGCGTCGCCCCAGGGATAGCGACGGGAGCGGTCGGTGGCGGGGTCGTACCGGGCGGCCTTCTCCCACTCGGCCTCGGTCGGCAGCCGCCGTCCGGCCCAGCGGGCGTACGCGTCGGCCTCGTACCAGCACACGTGCAGCACGGGCTCGTTCGGCGGCACGGGTTCGGTGACCCCGAAGCGGCGGCGCAGCCACTGGCCGCCGTCGCGGTGCCAGAACAGCGGGGCGGTGAGCCCGGCCTGTCGGCGGTGCTCCCAGCCCTCGGGGGTCCACCAGCGGGGGTTGTCGTAGCCGCCGTCCGCGATGAACTCCTGGTAGGCGGCGTTGCCCACCGGGGCGGTGTCCAGCCGGAAGGCGGCGACTTCGACCCGGTGGGAGGGGCGTTCGTTGTCCAGCGACCAGGGCTCGGTGTCGGTGCCCATGGTGAACGGACCGGCGGGGACGAGGACTTCGGCCGGGAGCGGCCCCTGGTCCGCGGCCGGTGGCGGCGGTGCGTCCAGTGCGACCGGGCCCTGCCGCAGCTGATGGGTGATCAGCATCGTCTCGTCGTGCTGCTGTTCGTGCTGGGCGATCATCCCGAAGGCGAAGCCCTCGTCCAGCAGTGGTACGCCTTCGAGCGGGCTGGCGGCGAGCAGGTCCAGGACCCGGCCGCGGACCTCGTGCGAGTAGGCGCGTGCCTCGGCAGGCGCGAGCAGCGGGAGGGTGGGGCGTTCGGCACGCGAGTGCTGGAAGGCGTCGTAGAGCGAGTCGATCTCGGGGTGCATCGCCTCGCGGCCGCCGACGTTGCGCAGCAGCCAGAGCTCCTCCTGGTTGCCGATATGGGCGAGGTCCCAGACCAGCGGCGACATCAGGGGGGAGTGCTGGGTGGTGAGGTCGCGGTCGTCCACGCAGTCGGTGAGCTCGGCGGTGCGGGCGCGTGCGGTGAGCAGCTCGGCGGCGATCCGCTCACGCAGGGACTCGGTGCCGAGCGCGGTGGCGTCGGCCAGGGTGCGGCGGTCGGCGTTCAGCATCGGGCGGCCTCCTGGAAGGCGGGGTGAGTGCCGGCGCGGAGGGCGTCCAGCTGGTCGTCGGCGGGACATCGGCCGCGCGCGGGGTAGCGATCGGCGAACTCGGCGAGTGCCGTACGCAGCCGCTCCGTGCCGGGGCGGCGGGCGAGCGCGCTGTCGGCGGCGCCGAAACAGGCGAGTGCGGCCCGGCGCAGTCCCGGGTCGGCCGTGGCGAGGGTGGCGGCCCGCCGCCAGAGCTCGGTGCGCGGCGGCCGGCGGGTGGCCGTGCCGAGCGGTTCGAGCGCGGCGAGCGCGGTGTCGGCGGCGGTCGGGTCGTCCAGCAGCCCGGTGACCAGGGCGAGCGGGACGAGCCAGCCGCTGCCGGGCTGGGCGTCGATCATGCGCAGCTCCAGATGGCCGCGCGGGCGGACCGGCGGGAAGAGCGTGGTGCAGTGGTAGTCCAGATCGGCCTGGGTCGGTGGGCGCTCGCCCGCGCCGCGCAGCCAGTCGCGGAAGGTGAGCCCGGCGGGGGCCGTCCAGGGCAGGCCGTCGGTGCGGCGGATGCACAGCACCTCGGCGTCCAGGACGTAGCGCGCCCAACTCTCGCGCGGGTCGTGGTCGGTGAGCTGCGGTGCCAGGGTGCGGCTCGGGTCCATCCGGGACCAGACCATCTGCCGGGTGGAACGGTGACCGGTCGCCCTGCCGTCCAGCAGTGGCGAGTTGGCGAACGCGGCGACCAGCACCGGGCCCAGCAGGTGGATCAGCCGCCAGCGATCCGGGTACGCCAGCGGGCCGTCGGCGGTCCCGGCGTCCACGCAGACCTGGAGGGAGGCGGTACCGCACATCATGATCCGGCCCCATGGCCCGGCGCGGTCGAAGTGCCGCTCCATCGCCAGATAGCGGGGTTGGCACAGCTCCAACCGGCGTTCGCGTGCCAGTGGATCGGTGCCGGAGCCGGTGAGGCGCAGGCCCTGGGCGGCGAGTGCGGTGCGGAGGGCGGCCTGGTCGAGCAGTAAGCCCTCGGCGCAGTCGGCCGGGCTGTCGGCGGGCGGGGAGCTGAGCTCTACCTGGCCGCCGGGTTCGCGGGTGAGACGGGAGCCCGCCGGGAGGAACGGGCCGTCGGGGTGGGGGTGTTGGCCGTCGGGGCGGGTGGGCAGTGCTGCCAGGGCCCGGTCCACCCGGTCCGGCGCCACCGCTGAACCCGGGTTTCCGGTGTCGTGGATGAACCACTCCGCCTCCACCCCGACCAGCCGGGGCGGGCCGATCTTGAAACAGATGGCGGTCAGATGTCCCTCGGCGTTCGCCTCGGTGAGTGGCGGCACATCGGCCCAGGGCGGCGATATGTCGGTCAGCGTGTCGGTCAGTCTGCTCACCTCGGTCCGCGCGTGGTGCGCTGTCGGGGTTGGCGCTGTCTGGGGCGCTCGGTTCGGTTGTACGGCTGTCACCGGACTCACCATCCTCAGGCCGCGCTCGCGGCCCGGTTCTTCTTGCCTCAGTCTGCTACGAATCAAACATCAACGCCGATCTCCAACAACCGTTCGCAGGCCGGTTTCCGGCCATCGTCCGGGCGTTGCCCCTGGGCCGCAAGGCCGTCACTCTCCGCAGGAGGAACCGGTCAGACGGGTGAGTGCGGTGCGCAGCAGTGGCCGGGGCAGGGTGTAGTTGAGCCGCAGGAAGCCGCGCCCGGCGGGCCCGAAGTCGGCGCCGTCCGAGAGCTCCACGCCACGCTCCGTGAGCAGTACCTCGCGCGCCCGGTCGGCGGGCAGCCCGAGAGCGGCGGAATCCAGCCAGAGCAGATACGAAGCCTCGGGCCGGGAGAGCACGGCGCCGTCCGGCAGCGCCGCCAGCACCAGATCGCGGGCGGAGACCAGTTCGCCGAGCAGGGCGTCCAGCCACGGGCCGCCGTGCCGCAGCGCGGCCTGCTGCACCACCTGTTCGAGCAGCCCGCCCTCCCAGAGCCCGTAGCCCGCCATCAGCGTGGTCAGCCGCTCCCGCAGGCCGGGATCCGGCACCAGGGCGAAGCAGCTCGGGACTCCGGAGGTGTTGAACGTCTTGCCGACCGAGTTGAGCGTGACCACATGCCGGGAGGCGCCTTCGGCGACGACGGCGGCCACCGGCTGCGCCAGCCCGTGATCCGGGTGGACGAGGTCGCCGTGCACCTCGTCCGAGACCAGCAGCCCGCCGCTGTCGGCCACCGCCTGGGCCAGGTACCGGATCTCCTCGGCCGTCCAGACCCGTCCGGACGGGTTGTGCGGGCTGCTCAGCGCGATCAGATCGGCGCCGCCCCGCGCCAGCGCGGCGACCGGCAGCCGGTAGCCGGTCGCGTCCCTGGCCAGCGGCACCGCCCGGTACGGCAGCCCGGCCGAATCACAGATCTGTGCGAAACCACCCCACTCGGGCGCCGGGAAGGCCACCGGTCGCCGGGGACCGGCCGCCGTGAACAGCAGCCGCAGCGCCGTCCGAGGGCTGAACGGCAGCAGCAGCACCCAGTCCGGATCCACCGTGACCCCGTGCCGCTCGCGGTACCAGGCCGCCACCAGCTCGCGCCCGGCCGGATCGCAGGCCGTGTAGCCGTACGCGCTGTGCCCGGCCCGCTCGGCCAGCGCCGCACCGATCTCCGGCGGACCCGGGAGGTCCATGTCCGCCAGCCCCAGCGCGATCCGCCCCTCCCCGGCACGGGCCCACTTGACGCTTCCGGTACCACTGCGGTCGAACCGCTCCATCGCTGCTCCCTGCGGGACGGGTACGGGCCACTCCACGGTAGGCCCCGTCCGAGGGGGAGCAGTGCGGGAGGGGCCCCGGGCTGTCGGGCAAGCTTTTCAGGGGCGCGGGGCTCTGCTTGATCAACTGCGTGCGCGAAAGGCCGCGCTCGGTGCGGCCCGAGTCGTGTGACACTGCGTGTCCCACAGGTCCCGTCTGCATCACAGACCGCACCGTTTGGGCCGCCACGGCTTGCAGGCGGGAGATGATGATAGGAAGATCTTGGCGTTTTATTGTCTATTTCAGCTCCGGAGGGGTTTACCACCATGGGACGACCGAACTGGGTCCCCGCCGGAACCGATCTCGACAAGCCCAATGCCGCCCGGGTCTACGACTACTACCTCGGCGGCTCCCACAACTTCGAGGCCGACCGCGCGATGGCCCGCAAGGCCATCGAACTCTGGCCCGACCTCCCGGCCATCATGCGCTCCAACCGGGCCTTCCTGCGCCGCGCGGTCCAGCACGTGTCCGAGGCGGGCATCAGCCGCTTCCTGGACATCGGCTCGGGCATCCCGACCTTCGGGGCCGTGCACGAGGTGGCCAGGGGCATCCGGCCCGAGGCCCGCGTGGTGTACGTGGACCGCGACCCGGTCGCGGTGGCGCACAGCCGGCTGCTGCTCAAGGACGACCCGCTCAGCGAGGTGGTCGAGGCCGACCTGCGCTCGGTGGACGACCTGCTCTCCCGCCCCGAGGTCACCGGGCTGCTGGACGAGGGCCGGCCCGTCGCGCTGATGCTGGTCGCGGTGCTGCACTTCGTCACGGACGACGACGACCCGACCAGGCTGGTGTCCACGCTGCGCGACGCCCTCCCGCCCGGCAGCGCGCTGGTGCTCAGCCACGCCTCCGTGGACGGCCGCCCGGACCAGGCGGGACCGCACCAGGACCTCTACAAGCGAACCCCCACCCCGCTGACCATGCGCGGCCGCGACCGGATCCTGGAGCTGTTCGACGGCTTCGAGCTGGTCGACCCCGGCGTGGTGTACCTGCCGGAGTGGCACCCCGAGAACCCCGGGACGATCGGCCCGCACCCGGAGTGGATGTCCGGGATGGCCGGGGTCGGGTTCCTGCGGTGAGTGCGCCTCCGTCGGCAGGGGCCGTCCCGCCCGAGCGACACGGTGGGACGGCCGGGTACGGCAGCGCCGACGGGCACAACCGCGCCGACGGGTACGGCAGCGCCGACGGGCACAACCGCGCAGACGGGTACGGCAGCGCCGACGGGCACAACCGCGCAGACGGGTACGGCAGCGCCGACGGGCACAACCGCGCCGACGGGCACGGCAGCGCAGGGCAGTACCGCAGCGCGACCCGCTTCCACGAGGAGTGGGCCGACCTGCTCCAGTCCGGTCACGGCGTCGCCGTGCACCCGGGCATCCTCCGCCGGCTGATCTCCCGGACGGCGGGGCTGCTGCACCGCGCGCAGCTGGAGCAGCCGTTCCGGCAGGAGTACGCGGCCAGGGCGGGCGCCCTGCTGGTGGACGCGCACTTCACCGACCCCGACGTACTGTCCCGGGCGGTCGAACTGCTCCAGACGCAGCCCGTACCGGACGGCCGCGCCCCGGCGCTCTGCGGCGCCTTCGCGGCGGGCTGGGCCGCGGCGCTGCGCGAGCGCACCCTGAGCGAGCAGGAGTCGATCCGGCTGGCGGCCGACACCGCGCGCCAGGAGGTGGAGAAGGCCCTGCGCGCCTCCGAGGCCCGGTTCAGGGCCCTGTTCGAGAGCGCGGCGATCGGGATCGGCCTCGGCGACGTGGACGGCAACATCCTGGCGGTCAACCGGGCCCTCCAGGACCTCTTCGGCGCCCGCCCCGAGGACCTCCAGGGCCGCCGGGTCAACGACCTGGTGCATCCCGAGGACACCCCGGGCGTCTGGGAGGCGTACGAGGAGCTGATCTCGGGCAAGCGCGACTACTTCCAGTTCGACAAGCCCTACTACCGGCACGACGGCGAGATCGTCTGGACCCATCTGACCGTCTCGCTGATCCGCGACGACGAGGGCAAGCCGGTCTACCAGGTGGCGATGCTGGAGGACATCACCGACCGCTACCGCCTCCAGGAACGGCTGCGCCACCAGGCCACCCACGACCCGCTGACCGGGCTGCCCAACCGGGTGGCCTTCTTCGAGCGGCTGGAGAAGCTCTTCGAGGAGCCGGAGCCGGGCGCCCGCTTCGGCCTGTGCTACGTGGACCTGGACGGCTTCAAGGTCGTCAACGACAGCCTCGGCCATGACACCGGCGACCAGCTGCTGGCGGCGGTGGCGGGCCGGCTCGAGGCGGCGCTCACCCCGCTCGGACACCTGGTGGCGCGGCTCGGCGGCGACGAGTTCGTCGTCCTGCTGGAGAACTGCCGGGGCGAGCAGGAGGCGGTGGCGGCGGCCAAGACGGTGCTGGCGGCCCTCGCGAAGCCCGTACTGATCGGCGGTCACAAGCTCGCGGTCGGAGCCAGCGTCGGCGTCCTGGAGCGCAGGGTCGCCACCACCACGCCGGGCGCGGCGGTCCGGGCGGCGGATCTGACGCTCTACCGGGCCAAGGAGGCCGGGCGCGGCCGCTGGACCCTCTTCGACCCGAAGGAGAACGCGCGGGCGGTCAGCCGTTACACGGTCTCGGTCCGGATGCCCGCGGCGCTGGACCGGGGCGAGTTCTTCATCGACTACCAGCCGCTCTGCTCGCTCGACGACGGTTCGCTGGTCGCGGTGGAGGCGCTGGTGCGCTGGCGGCATCCGCAGCTGGGTGTGCTCGGTCCTGAGGAGTTCATCGGGATTGCCGAGGAGACCGGTCTGATCATGCCGCTCGGCCGCTGGGTGCTCGAGCAGGCGTGCCGTCAGGGCGCCGAGTGGGTCGGCCGGTTCGGCGAGGCGGCCCCGCAGATCAACGTGAACCTGGCGGTCCGTCAGGCCCGCAGCGCCGCCCTGGTCGGCGATCTGGAGCGGATCCTGCGCTCCACCGGGCTCAGCCCGAAGAAGCTCCAGCTGGAGATCACCGAGTCCACCGTGGTCGGCCCCGAGGACGAGGCGCTCAAGTCCCTGCACGCCGTGGTGGACATGGGTGTCTCGCTGGCCGTGGACGACTTCGGCACCGGCTGGTCCAACCTCGCCTACCTGCGCGACCTGCCGGTCTCCGGACTGAAGATCGCCGGTTCCTTCGTCGGCGACCTGCACGACCCGGGCAAGGACGCCCACCTCGGCTGGCGGATCATCAGCGGACTGGTCTCGCTGGCCCACACCCTGGGACTGACCGTCACCGCCGAGGGCGTCGAGAGCGGCGCGGACGCCGACCGGCTGCGGCTGATGGGCTGCGACTGGGCCCAGGGCTGGCACTTCGGCCGCCCGACCAATCCGGCCGGCATCGCCCGGCGCATCGCCGAGGCCGGCGTTCCGCCGCGCTGACCCTATGCGCCGACTCCCCACTCAGCGTGCACTGTCAATCACGCAGTCATATCGGTAAAAAACGGGACAAACACCCTTGACATTGCGTGAGGTATCTGCCGATGATGGGTCTCTGGCACCGTTCCTGGGCGCACCGCCTCGGGCGACGAAGCCCGCCAAGCCTCAACTCCCAGCCTCAACTCCGACGCCCCGGAGACCGACCGATGCGGCCCCCCCGCCGACCCGCCGGGGGCGCGTGAGCAAGGTGTCGGGGAGGTTCGCCCTCGATGAGGCAGGCCCCCGCAGCAGACCCGTTGGCAGCTGCGTCAGTCGAGACCCGACCGCAGACCGCCGCCCGGCAAGGGTGTGCCCATGGGGAACGGGCACGCCCGCCCGGCGTGCGATGACCCCAGTGCCACCGCGACGCCCGGTGCGCTTCCTCTGTCGGGTCGGAAGCGCACCGGCGTCCGCGGGTTGCTCGCGGCCATGGCCGAGTCGGCCGTGGCCGGGTGACGGACCCCGCAGTGGTCCGACGGCCCGCTGTGGATCGGCCCCTGTCGGTCCGCGCTGCTGCTCCTCCGCCACTGGACGGACGGAACCGGCCGGCGCCACTGCCGTCCTCACCGGACCTGACTCGGCTGCCCGGAGCGAGAGTTGGCGGATCGTCAATTTGTGATCGGCCATGCACGGCTTCGGAATGCGGCGAACTGCGCGAGCGCCCGCCTGCGGAGGTGCGTTGCCGCTCGCGCAGGGGCGGCTAGGCGCCGACGGGCAGCAGCTCGATGCCGTGGCCGAGGGTCGTGGCGGTGCCGCCGGCCTTGGTGTGGAGGTAGTGGACGTTGCTCTCGGAGAGGTGGACGCCGGTGGGGACGTGTTCGGTGACCTCGATGCCGAGGGCGGCCAACTGGGCCGACTTGTCGGGGTTGTTGCTGAGGAGGCGGATGCCGGGGGCGCCGAGGGCGGTGAGCATCTGGGCGGCGGCGGTGTAGTCGCGGTCGTCCTCGGGCAGGCCGAGCGCGGTGTTGGCCTGGTAGGTGTCCAGGCCGGCGTTCTGTTGCAGGGCGTAGGCGTCGAGCTTGTTGTAGAGGCCGATGCCCCGGCCTTCCTGGCGCAGGTAGAGGAGATAGCCGCCGCTGTCGGCGATCCGCTCGACAGCCTCGCGCAGTTGGGGGCCGCAGTCGCAGCGGTCCGAGCCGAAGACGTCGCCCGTGAGGCACTCCGAGTGCAGGCGGACGAGGGGCGTGCCCTCGGGTCGGCCCAGCTTGAGGGCGAGGTGTTCGGCGCCGTCGGCCAGCCCGCGGAAGGTGTGGACCTCGGCCTCGACGCGGTAGCCGTCGCCGAAGGTGAGCGGGATGCGGACCTGGGAGCGGATGGTGGCCGGTCCCGGCTGGGGGCGGTGCGTCTGGTGCTGCTCGGGGTGGGGCATGCCGGGCCTCCGGTGGTCGTCAGGTGGCCGGTCGCCACATGGTCGGGTCGCTGTGGATCGCAGGTGCTGCAGGTGCTTCGAATTCGAAACAGTCGACCGGCTCGACCGTACACTGTAGTTCCAATTTGAACAACAGTGCTTTTCTCCAAGATCCCCAGCCCCGTTCGGCGCAGCATCCCCGTCCGCCCCTGCAGCCCCGCCCGCAAGCTGGTGAAGGGGTGTCGCCGAGCGTAAGGAAAAGCATGTCCAAGGCATTCGGATTCGTGGCCTATGGCGGGCCCGAGAACCAGAAGTTCCTCGACCGCCCCACCCCCTCGCCCGGACCCGGCCAGCTGCTGATCGCCGTCCGCGCCGCCGGGGTGAACCCCGTGGACTGGAAGATCCGCCAAGGCTATCTGGGCACCGGGCAGCCACCGCCGGTGGTGTTCGGCTCAGAGGCGTCCGGGGTGGTGCAGGCCGTGGGGGAGGGGGTCGAGGGCTTCGCGGTGGGGGACGAGGTCTTCGGCAGTACCGTGACCGGTGGCTACGCCGAGCACACCCTGCTGGACGCCGCGAGCACCGCCCACAAGCGTCCGGACGTCACCTTCGTCCAGGCGGCGGCCCTGCCGGTGGCGGCCGCCACCGCGTACGACGCGGTGCAGCAGCTCGACCTGAAGGCGGGGCAGACCCTGCTGATCCTCGGTATCGCGGGCGGCGTCGGCAGCGTCGCCGCGCAGCTCGGCAAGGGGCACGGGCTGACCGTGCTCGGCACGGCGAGCGACGGCAACCGGGCCTTTGTGGAGTCGCTCGGAGCCACCCAGGTGCGCTACGGGGACGGCGTGGCCGAGCGGATCAGGGCCGCCGCGCCGGACGGGGTGGACGGCATCGTGGACCTGGTCGGCGGCGAGAACGCGCGGGCCGCCGCCCCGACGCTGAGGAATCCCGGCAGGCTGGTCTCCGCCGTCGACCCGGCCACTGCCGCCGAACTCGGCGGAGCTTTCGTCAAGCGCACCCGCAGCGCGGACACCTTGGCCGCGCTGGCCAAGCTGGTCGCCTTCGACGCCCTCGACCCGCACATCGCCGCCACCTATCCCCTTGAGCACGCCGCCGACGCCCTCTCCGAGGTGGAGTCGGGCCATGTCCGCGGCAAGCTCGTCCTCGAAATTGGCTGACCGGAGGCCGGACCGTGAAGATCACCACCCCGACCGTCAACGCGCCCAGCTGGGTTGAACTGGGCACTTCCGACCCCGAGGCCGCCAGGGTCTTCTACCACGAGCTCTTCGGCTGGCGGGTGGAGACCGACACACGCCCCGAGATCGACGGTTACAGCCTGCTCTGGCTGGGCGACGCCCCGGTCGCCGCGATCACCGCCATCGCCTCGCCCAAGCAGTCGACCGCCTGGCTGGTCTGCTTCGCGGTCTCGGACGCCGAGGCCACCGCGGCGGCCGTGGCCGACGCGGGAGGCACGGTGCTGAGGGCGCCGACGGACGTCTCGGACGAGGGCCGCTTCGCCGTGCTCGGAGACCCGTCGGGTGCGGTCTTCACCATCTGGCAGGCCAAGTCCTTCAAGGGTGCGGGTGTGCTCAACGAACCTGGCTCGCTCGGCTGGGTGGAGCTGGCGACCCGGGACACCGAGGGGGCCAAGGAGTTCTACAGCCGGGTGTTCGGCTGGAGCGTCACCATCGGCGAGATGTACACGCAATGGGGCCTCGACGGCCGGGACTTCGGCGGGATGCTCGACATGGGCGACCAGTTCCCGGCAGAGGTGGCGCCGTACTGGATGCCGTACTTCGCGGTCGCGGACGTGGACTCGACGGCCGAGCGGGCCGCCGCACTGGGTGCGACCGTGATGCTCCCGCCGACCGACGTGCCGGAGGGCCCCCGGCTGGCGGTGCTGCACGATGCGCAGGGGGCCCGGTTCGGCATCCACATCGCGGGTACGGAGGGCTGATCCCGCGGATCTCTTCGCACGGTTCCTCGCGCCCCTGGACCGTGCACGGCTGACGTTGCGCCCGGGATCGGCCGGGCAGGCGTCAAGCGTCGGAGGTCGATCGGGACGGCTCGGTGGTGGCTGAAGGTGCCGCTGCCGAGCCGTCCGGCATGCGGCGGGGGCGGATCAGCGCCGTGGCGGCGGCGGCCAGTGTGACGGCCACGGCCGAGGCCGGCACCCAGTCGCCGAGCCGCCCGTACCAGGTGCGGGCGGCCGGATCGGCCAGCGGCAGCCGGACGGTGAGGGCGCCGGTGGCGGAGGTGTCCAGACGGGCGAGACGTCGGCCCTGCCGGTCGTAGGCCACCGACTCGCCGGTGAGCGCGGCCTGCACGACCGGGCGGCCGGTCTCGGCGGCGCGCAGTGCGCCGAGTGAGGCGTGCTCGGCCGGGGCCCAGGTGTGCTGGAAGGTCGAGGTCGAGGACTGGTAGACCAGCAGCCGGGCACCGTCGTTCGCCGCCGTGCGGGACATGTCGGGGAAGGCGGACTCGAAGCAGATCAGTGTGCCCAGCGGCAGCGGGCGGCCCTCGCGGTCGCTCGCCTGAAGCAGGTGGAACCCGGTGCCGGGGGCGCGGTTCTCACCGGCGGCCTTGCTGATCCCGGCAATCCAGCCGAGAAGCGGCCGCAGCGGGATGTACTCGCCGAACGGCACCAGGCGGATCTTGCGGTAGCGGGCGGCGATGCCCTCGGGGGTGATCAGGACGGCGTCCTTGGAGATCCGGCCGTCGGCCTTGCGGGCGTCCTCGCCGACCAGCAGCTGGGCGCCCGTCGCGGTGGACAGGCTGCGCAACCGGTCCACGGCGGCGGTGTCGCGGTCAAGGTCGTCGGTGGTACTGCTCTCGGCCCAGACCACCAGGTCGAGCGGTCGCCCGATCAGGTTGGTGGTGATCCGGACACCGGCGTCGAATCGGGCCGCGGGGTCCTCGGTGCTGCCCGGCTGGACCAGCGCGACGGTGGCCTGCTCGCCGGGCGAGGGCTGGGTGCGAAGCGCGAACAGCAGCGGCCCGGCCGCCACCGCAAGTGCCGTCACGGCGGCGGCCGTTGCCCGGACGGAGAGCCGGCGGGCCGTCAACAGAAGCAGGACTCCGGTGTTGACGGCCGCGACGGCGGCGCTCACCAGCCAGGCGCCGCCGACCGAGGCCAGTGCCAGCACGGTCGGGTGCTGCCACTGACTGGCGCCGAGCAGCGCCCACGGCCCACCGAGCGCGTGCCAGGAGCGGGCGTACTCGCAGCTCACCCAGACCGACGGGACGACCACCAGCGCACCCAGCGCCCGCCGGGCGGTGACGGGCGGGCGGAGCACCCGCCACACCGCCACCCCGAGCGCGGCCTGCATAGAGCCGAAGATCACGGCCAGCAGGAGCAGGGCCGGGCCGATCGACGGAATCAGCCAGTACATCGCGGCCAGGATGAACCCTGTGCCGAACCACCAGCCCCGAACCGCCGCCTCCCGCCCGCCCGGTGAACGCTGCATCAGCAGCAGTCCGGGGACCAGGGCGACCCACGCCAGTGCGGCCAGCCCCGGCGCCGGGAAGGCGAGGACGGGCAGTGCACCGGCGAGGAGCGCCCCGTAACGGGCGGGTCGGGCAAGGGCGCAGCGCAACGTCATGCCCCGATTGTCCGCCCCGATGCCAGGGTTGATCGAGTCATCGGAACAGGTGTGTTCGCACCCGGCGACTCCGAGCAACCGGGGAAACACTTCAGCAGGGGCAAGGGTGAGCAATCAGGGGCGCTCCTTTCCCCTGAGGGAGGCTGCCCGGCAGAGCCTACGCGTCGCCCTCCAGGTCGCCCTCGGTCTCCAGGAAGGCGGCGCGCAGTGCGTCGATCAGCTCGGGGTCGGGCTCGGCCCACAGGCCGCGCTCGGCTGCCTCCAGGAGGCGCTCGCTGATCCCGTGCAGCGCCCAGGGGTTGGCGGCGCCGAGGAACTCCCGGTTGGTCGGGTCCAGGACGTACTCCTGGGTCAGTTTCTCGTACATCCAGTCGGCGACCACGCCGGTGGTGGCGTCGTAGCCGAACAGGTAGTCCACGGTCGCCGCCATCTCGAAGGCGCCCTTGTAGCCGTGGCGGCGCATCGCCTCCAGCCAGCGAGGGTTGACCACGCGGGCGCGGAAGACCCGTGCCGCCTCCTCGGTCAGCGTGCGGGTGCGGACCGTCTCGGGGCGGGTCGAGTCGCCGATGTAGGCGGTCGGGGCCTTGCCGGTGAGCGCGCGCACGGTGGCGACCATGCCGCCGTGGTACTGGAAGTAGTCGTCCGAGTCCGCGATGTCGTGCTCGCGGGTGTCGGTGTTCTTGGCGGCGACGGTGATCCGCTTGTACGCGGTCTCCATCTCCTCCCGCGCCGGGCGTCCACCCAGCTCGCGGCCGTACGCGTAACCGCCCCAGACGGTGTAGACCTCGGCCAGGTCGGCGTCGGTGCGCCAGTCCCGGCTGTCGATCAGCTGGAGCAGACCCGCTCCGTACGTACCCGGGCGGGAGCCGAAGACGCGGACGGTCGCCTTGCGCTCGTCGCCGTGGACGGCGAGATCCGCCTGGACGTGGGCGCGGACGAAGTTCTGCTCCTCGGGCTCCTCCTGACGGGCCGCCAGGCGCACCGCGTCGTCCAGCAGGTCGACCACGTGCGGGAAGGCGTCCCGGAAGAAGCCGGAGATGCGCAGTGTGACGTCGATCCGAGGACGGCCCAGCTCCTCCAGGCCGATCGCCTCCAGGCCGGTGACCCGGCGCGAGGCGTCGTCCCAGACCGGGCGGACGCCCAGCAGCGCGAACGCCTCGGCGATGTCGTCGCCCGCCGTCCGCATCGCACTGGTGCCCCAGAGCGAGAGACCGACCGAGGGCGGGAACTCGCCGTCGTTGTCCGCCTGGTAGCGCTCGACCAGGGAGGCGGCCAGCGCCTGACCGGTCTCCCAGGCCAGCTTGCTGGGGACGGCCTTGGGGTCGACGGAGTAGAAGTTGCGGCCGGTCGGCAGCACGTTGACCAGACCGCGCAGCGGCGATCCGGACGGCCCCGCCGGGACGAAACCGCCGTTCAGCGCGTGCAGGACGGCGTCCAGCTCGTCGGTGGTCTGCGCGAGGCGCGGTACGACCTGGCGGGCGGCGAAGTCCAGGACCTCGCGGACCGCACCGGGGTGACCGGCGGCGACCTTCTCGACCGCCTCCGGCGCCCAGCCCTCGGCCTCCATCGCCTCCACCAGCTCGCGGGCCTGGGCCTCGGCCGCGTCGGTGGCGCCGAGGGTGGGCGCGGCCTCGTCCAGCCCGAGTGCCTCGCGCAGCCCTGGCAGGGCGCTCACGCCGCCCCAGATCTGGCGGGCGCGCAGGATGGCCAGCACGATGTTGACCCGGTCCTCGCCGGCCGGAGCCTGGCCGAGGACATGCAGGCCGTCCCGGATCTGGGCGTCCTTCACCTCGCACAGCCAGCCGTCGACGTGCAGCAGGAAGTCGTCGAAACCGTCGTCCTCGGGCCGCTCCTCCAGGCCGAGGTCGTGGTCGAGCCTGGCGGCCTGGATCAGCGTCCAGATCTGGGCGCGGATCGCAGGCAGCTTGGCCGGGTCCATCGCGGCGATGTTGGAGTGCTCGTCCAGCAGCTGCTCCAGGCGCGCGATGTCGCCGTAGGAGTCGGCACGGGCCATCGGCGGCACCAGGTGGTCGACCAGGGTGGCGTGGGCGCGGCGCTTGGCCTGGGTGCCCTCGCCCGGGTCGTTGACCAGGAACGGGTAGATCAGCGGGAGATCGCCGAGCACCGCGTCCGGGCCGCAGGCGGCGGAGAGCGCGGCCGTCTTGCCGGGCAGCCACTCCAGGTTGCCGTGCTTGCCGAGGTGGATCACCGCGTCCGCACCGAAGCCGCCGTCCTGCTGGGCGGCCGCGATCCAGCGGTAGGCCGCCAGGTAGTGGTGCGAGGGCGGCAGGTCCGGGTCGTGGTAGATCGCGACCGGGTTCTCGCCGAAGCCGCGCGGCGGCTGGATCAGGACGAGCAGATTGCCGGACCGGATCGCGGCTAGGACGATGTCGCCGTCCGGGTTCCGGCTGCGGTCCACGTAGAGCTCGCCGGGCGGCGGGCCCCAGTGCTCCTCGACCTTGCTGCGCAGCTCCTCGGGCAGCTCGGCGTACCAGCGGCGGTAGTCGGCGGCCGGGATCCGGACGGGATTGCGCGCGAGCTGGTCCTCCGTCAGCCAGTCCTGGTCGTAGCCGCCGGCCGCGATCAGGGCGTGGATCAGCGCGTCGCCCTCGTGGGCGTCGTCGTCGCTCCCGTCGAGACCCGGGAGGCCCTCGCCGAGGTCCATCCCCTCCTCGCGCAGGCGGTGCAGCAGGCGGATCGCGCTCGCGGGGGTGTCCAGGCCGACCGCGTTGCCGACCCGGGCGTGCTTGGTCGGGTAGGCGGACAGGACCAGGGCCAGGCGGCGCTCGGCGGCCGGGACATGCCGCAGCCGGGCATGCCGGACGGCGATCCCCGCGACCCGGGCGGCACGCTCGGGATCGGCGGCGTAGACCGTCAGGCCGTCCTCGTCCAGCTCCTTGAAGGAGAACGGGACGGTGATCAGACGCCCGTCGAACTCCGGCACGGCGACCTGGGTGGCGGTGTCCAGCGGGGACAGGCCGTCGTCGCTCGACTCCCACGCCTGGCGGGACCAGGTCAGGCAGAGCGCCTGGAGGATCGGGCGGTCGAGCGCGGCGAGCGCACCCGCGTCCCACGCCTCCTCGTCGCCGCCCGCCTGCGCGTCGGCCGGACGGGTGCCGCCGGCCGCGAGCACGGTGGTGACGATCGCGTCCGCCTGGCCCAGCTCGGCCAGCAGCTCGGGCTCGGCGCCGCGCAGCGAGGAGCAGTACAGCGGCTTCGGGCGGGCGCCCCGGTCCTCGATCGCCTGGCAGAGGGCCTCGACGAAGGCGGTGTTGCCGCTCATGTGGTGGGCGCGGTAGTACAGCACCGCGACGACGGGGCCCGCCGCGTTGCGCTCGGTGCGCTCCAGCGGGCCCCAGGCGGGAGCGGAGGCGGGCGGAGCGAAACCGTGGCCGGTGAGCAGCACCGTGTCGGAGAGGAAGGCGCCGAGCTCGGCGAGGTTGGCCGCGCCGCCGTGCGCCAGGTAGGCGTGCGCCTCGGCGGCGATCCCGGCGGGGACGGTGGAGAGCTCCATCAGCTGGGCGTCCGGAGCCTGCTCACCCGTCAGCACCACCACCGGGCGGGGACCGGCCAGCAGCGCCTCCAGTCCCTCCTCCCAGGCCCGGCGACCGCCGAGCAGGCGGACGACCACCAGGTCGGTGCCCTCCAGCAGGGCGGGCAGGTCCTCGGCGGTCAGCCGGGCGGGATTGCCGAGGCGGTAGCGGACCGGGCCTTCACTGGCGCGGGCGCTCAGCAGATCGGTGTCCGAGGTGGAAAGCAGCAGGATCACGTGAGGGCCCTCCCGGCCAGGTTGGTGCTCCGAGCCGAAGGGCGCGCCGACGCGATGAGCGATGAGCGGCGGACGGCCGGCGAAAGAGGGAGCGTGGGAGTGGAAGAGGTCAGCGTTGGCTCAGGGCGCCTGGAGGCAAGCAGGCGAGTCGCAGCAGCGCGTACGGGCGTGCGGCAGCGCATAGTTCTCGGGCCTTCCTCGGGGTCCGCGCCCCGGGGCGGTGTCCCCGGCCGGAGGCTGGGGGAAGGTGGAGGACGGCAGGAGTTCCTGGCTCCCACGGCCGGTGAGCCGTGGTCACAGTGGCGGGACCGCACCGGTATTGCACCGGTTTCCTCCCCGAGGGGCTGTCCGGCCGACCAGGCCCGACACCCCCTCACCGTCGCTGACGTGGACGGCCCGTCAAGGCCGTCCGGGAGCATCGTACGTGGTGGGTCCGGTCCGGGGGAGGTCCGACCGGAACTGCCGGCCGGGATGCGACCGCCGCGGGACGGGGCATCCGCACCGGCAATCTGTATGCTCGCGGCCATGCCACCGACACCCGACGCCACCGCACCGGGCCCCGGTGCGCCCGACCGCGGGCGCTCGGACGCCTGTCCGGGGGCCCTCCGTCTGCATACCGCCGACGACGGAGCCCTCGCCCGGATCCGGATACCCGGCGGACTCCTGACGGACCGTCAGGCCATGGCTCTCGCCGACGCCGCCGGGGAACTGGGCGACGGCCATCTGGAGACCACCTCACGCGGCAACGTCCAACTGCGCGGCCTGCCTTCGGGCTCCGGCCTCGACCTCGGCCGCCGCCTGCGCGCCGCCGGGCTGCTGCCCTCGGACTCCCACGAGCGGGTCCGCAACATCGTCGCTTCCCCGGCCGCAGGACTCGACGGCCAGGGCCACGCCGACGTGCAGGCATGGGTGCGCGAACTCGACCGGCTGCTCTGCGCGAGCGAGGCGGCGGCCGGCCTCTCCGGCAAGTTCCTCTTCGCGCTGGACGACGGACGCGGCGATGTCGCCGCACTCGATGCCGATGTGACATTGATCGCAACCGCCGGCGGCGGCGTCCTGCTGCGCCTCGGCCGCGCCGCCACCGCGCGCCGCGTACCGGCCGATCAGGCGGTACGGCAGGCTCTGGGCGCCGCAGAGGAGTTCCTCCGGGCGCTGCGCGCGGGCGGAGGCCGGGCCTGGCATCTGCGCGAGGTCCCGGAGCTGCTCGACCCCGGCGCCGAGCCGCTGCCCGCACTGCCGGGGACCACCCTGGCGCCGGGCGCGCTGGCCGGTGGCCTGCTGGTCGGGCTGCGCTTCGGGCGGGTGAGCGCCGTGCAGTGGCGGACCCTGGCGGAGGTCGCGGCCGACGCGGCCGGCGAGCTGCGCCTCACCCCCTGGCGCGGCGTGGTCCTGCCCGGCGCGCCCGCAGCCCGGCTGCCCGAACTGGCGCGGGCCGGATTCCGTACCGACCCGGGCACGGCCTGGGAGCGGGCCGGCGCCTGCACCGGCCTGCCCGGCTGCGCCAAGTCCGTGGCCGATGTGCGCACCGACGCGGCCCGCGCTCTGGACGCTGCCGTCGGCGGCGGCCTGCCCGTGCACTGGTCGGGCTGCGAACGGCGCTGCGGACACCCGGCGGGCCGGTGGGTGGACGTACTCGCCACGGGGCAGGGCTACCGGGTGACGCGGATGGCCGTGGACGGGACTGCTGGACCCTCAGTAGATGTGACGACAGAGCAGATGGCCGAGGCAGTGGCCGAAGCCCGGAGGACGATGTGATCGAGTACGAGAGGGACGGCGCGGCCATCTACCGCGAGTCCTTTGCCACCATCAGGGCCGAGGCCGACCTGGCCCACCTGCCCGCCGACGTGGCCCAGGTCGCGGTGCGGATGATCCACGCCTGCGGCATGACCGACCTGGTCAAGGACCTGCTCTGGTCGCCCGGCGTGGTCGCGAGCGCGCGCGCCGCGCTGCACGCCGGTGCGCCGATCCTGTGCGATGTGTCGATGGTCGCCAGCGGTGTCACCCGCAAGCGGCTGCCCGCCGACAACGAGGTGGTCTGCACTCTCTCCGACCCCTCGGTGCCCGAGCTGGCGAAGAAGATGGGCAACACCCGCAGTGCCGCCGCGATGGAGCTGTGGCTGCCCCGTCTCGAGGGCGCGGTGGTCGCCGTCGGCAACGCCCCGACCTCGCTCTTCCGGCTGCTGGAGCTGATCGAGGCCGGTGCGCCGCGCCCCGCAGCCGTGATCGGGGTGCCGGTCGGCTTCATCGGCGCCGCCGAGTCCAAGGAGGCGCTGGCGGTGCACCCGTCCGGCCTGGAGCACCTGGTGGTGCGCGGTCGGCGCGGCGGCAGCGCGATTGCCGCGGCTGCCATCAACGCGATTGCGAGCGAGGAAGAGTGACGGATCATCAGATTGCCGAAGGAGGACCGACGGGCCGTCTGTACGGCGTCGGCCTCGGTCCCGGCGACCCGGAGCTGGTGACCGTCCGAGCGGCGGGGCTCATCGGTCGGGCCGATGTGGTCGCCTACCACAGTGCCCGGCACGGCCGCTCGATCGCCCGGTCGATAGCCGAGCGCTACCTGCGCGGCGACCAGATCGAGGAGAAGCTGGTCTACCCGATCACGGTCGAGACCACCGACCACCCCGGCGGCTACCGGGGCGCGCTCGACGAGTTCTACGAGGAGGCCGCCGCCCGGCTGGCCGCGCACCTGGACGAGGGCCGCGACGTGGTGGTGCTGGCCGAGGGCGACCCGCTCTTCTACGGCTCCTACCAGCACATGCACAAGCGCCTCGCGCACCGCTACCCCACCGAGGTCGTGCCCGGTGTGACCTCGGTGAGCGCCGCCGCCGCGCGGCTCGGCACGCCGCTGGTCGAGGCCGAGGAGGTGCTGACCATCCTGCCCGGCACGCTCCCCGAGGAGGAGCTGACCGCGCGCCTGGCGTCCACCGACTCCGCCGTGGTGATGAAGCTGGGCCGCACCTTCCCGACCGTACGGCGGGCGCTGGAGCGAGCGGGCCGACTGGAGGAGGCCCGGTACGTCGAGCGGGCCACCATGGCGGGGGAGCGCACCGCGCCGCTGGCCGAGGTGGACCCGTCGACCGTCCCGTACTTCTCCGTCGCCGTGCTGCCCAGCCGGATCGGACTCGGCCCAGTGGAGCCCGCCGCGCCCGAGCAGTCGGAGGCCGGCTCGGAGACCGGTGAGGTCGTGGTCGTCGGCCTCGGACCGGCCGGGCCGCTCTGGCTGACCCCCGAGGCACGCGGTGAACTCGCCGCCGCCACCGACCTGGTGGGCTACACCACCTATGTCGACCGGGTGCCCGTGCGCCCCGGCCAGCAGCGCCACGGCTCCGACAACAAGGTGGAGGCCGAGCGGGCCGAGTTCGCGCTCGACCTGGCCCGCCGTGGACACCGGGTGGCCGTCGTCTCCTCCGGTGACCCGGGCGTCTTCGCGATGGCCACCGCCGTCCTGGAGGCCGCCTGCGAGGAGCCGTACCGCTCGGTGCCGGTGCGCATCGTCCCCGGGATGACGGCCGCGCACGCCGCAGCCTCCCGCGCCGGTGCTCCGCTCGGGCACGACTACGCGGTGGTCTCGCTCTCG
Source organism: Kitasatospora sp. GP82 (assembly GCF_029892105.1). Taxonomy (GTDB): domain Bacteria; phylum Actinomycetota; class Actinomycetes; order Streptomycetales; family Streptomycetaceae; genus Kitasatospora. The sequence goes on from NZ_JARZAJ010000009.1 coordinate 56,709, forward strand.
GACCGGCTCAAGCCCTGGGAGGCGGTGGCCAAGCGCCTGCACGCCGCCGCCGAGGCCGACCTGGTCCTCGCGCTCTACAACCCCGGTTCGCAGAGCCGCACCACACAGGTCGGCCTGGCCCGCGACCTGCTGCTCGAACACCGCGCCCCCGACACCCCCGTGGTGATGGCCCGCGACGTCGGCGGTCCGACCGAGCGCGTGAGAACCGTCCGCCTGGCCGAACTCGACCCCGCCCAGGTCGACATGCGGACCATCCTGCTGATCGGTTCCTCGCAGACCCAGGCGGTCCGGCGCGACGACGGCACCGAGGTGGTCTGGACACCGCGCCGCTACCCGTCGGCCTGAGCCGGATCACCGGCCTGGCGGGGCGCCGGACTTCACTCCGGCGCCCCGTCAGGTCCGCGGTGCGAGAGCAGCCAGCCAGGCGAGTGCGCCCGGGACGTCCGGCGTGGCCGGGACGCCCGGCGGCAGCTCAGGACGGCGGACGATGACGACGGGAAGGCCGAGTTCGCGGGCGGCCGTCAGCTTCGGGGCGGTCGCGGCGCCGCCGCTGTCCTTGGTCACCAGGACGTCGATCCGGTGCTCGCGCAGTACGGCCCGTTCGCCGTCCAGGGTGAACGGGCCCCGGTCCAGCAGGACTTCGGTTTGCGGGGGCATCGGCGCCTCGGGGGCGTCCACCGAACGGGCAAGGAACCAGAGGTCGGTGAGCTCCGAGAAGGCGGCCAGCCCCTGGCGCCCGGTGGTCAGGAACACCCGTCGGCCGAGGGCGGGCAGCGCGGCCGCCGCCTCCGCCAGCGAGTCGACCGGATACCAGTGGTCCCCGGAAACCGGCACCCAGCTGGGGCGGCGCAGGGCGAGCAGGGGAACATGGACCTCTGCGGCCGCCTCGGCCGCGTTGCGGCTGATGGTTCCGGCGAAGGGATGGGTGGCGTCGATGAGCACGTCCACGTGCTGCTCGCGCAGCCAGGCGGCGAGCCCGGCCGGGCCGCCGAAGCCGCCGATCCGCACGTCCCCGGCGGGCAGCCGGGGCGCGGCCACCCGGCCCGCGAGCGAACTGGTCACGCGCAGCGGCCGGTCGGCCGGACGGCCTGCCGACTGCCCGGCCAGCTGTTCGGCGAGCCGGCGCGCCTCGGTGGTACCGCCGAGAATCAGGATGTGCCGCACGGGCATGGGAACTCCAGGGGACGTACGTGGCTGAGACGGGAGGCCGTGCCGCACAGCTCAAGAGCAGCGGCCTGCGGCACGGGTGGACGACGGGCGCCTGCGCCACGGCGGCGACCGCCGCCGCGTACACGGCACTGCTGACCGGGGAGTTCCCCGACCCGGTGACCATCACGCTGCCGAAGGGGCAGCAGCCTGCCTTCGCCCTCGCGACGGAAGAACTGACGGTACGTCAGGTCGGCCGGGGTGCTGGAGGAACGGGATCCGGTCAGGGGGACGGCAGCGGACCGCCGAAGCGGGACCGGGCCATGGCCGGGGTCGTGAAGGACGCCGGGGACGATCCCGATGTCACCCACGGTGCGCTGATCCGGTCCACCGTGCGGCAGGCGCCCCCCGGCAGCGGCGTGGTCTTCCGCGCCGGGCCCGGCGTCGGCACGGTGACCAAGGCCGGACTGCCGCTCGCCGTCGGCGAACCCGCCATCAACCCCGTGCCCCGGCAGATGATCAGCGACGTGGTCGCGGAGATCGCCGCCCGGCACGGCGGCAGCGGTGACGTCGAGGTCGAGATCTCCGTCGACGGCGGTGCGGAGATCGCCCGCTCCACCTGGAACCCGCGCCTGGGCATCCTGGGCGGCCTGTCCATCCTCGGCACCACCGGCATCGTGGTGCCGTACTCCTGCTCCGCCTGGATCGACTCCATCCGGCGCGGCGTGGACGTCGCCCGGGCGGCCGGGCGTACTCACGTGGCCGGGTGCACCGGTTCGACCTCCGAGAAGGTCGCGATCGCCGTGCACGGGCTGCCCGAGGACGCCCTGCTCGACATGGGCGACTTCGCCGGGGCCGTCCTCAAGTACCTCAAGCGCCACCCCGTTCCCAGGCTGACCGTCGCCGGAGGCTTCGCCAAACTCTCCAAGCTCGCGGCCGGACACCTCGACCTGCACTCGGCCCGCTCCCAGGTGGACAAGGGCTACCTCGCCGAACTCGCCCGGCAGGGCGGGGCGGACGAGGCCCTGACGGCCGCCGTGGCCTCGGCCAACACCGGCCTGGAGGCCGTCCAGCTCTGCTCGGCCGCAGGGGTGCCGCTCGGAAACCTGGTCGCCGAGGCCGCCCGCGCCACCGCCCTCGGCGTCCTGACCGGCTCGCCGGTCGCGGTCGACGTCATCTGCATCGACCGGGCCGGCACCATCGTCGGCCAGGCCCCACCGGCCGGTCCGGGGCACGGCCACGCATAGGCGCCCTGCCCCGGGGTGCAGCGCTCTGGGGGCGCGGGGCTCTGCTTGATCAATTGCGTGCGCGGATCGGAAGGCAGCATCGTTCAGTCGGACCCGGGGGTATGTGGCGCTTTGCGACCGTCCGGTGGGGTGCACCGCTTCGGGGGCTGCGATCGTGCACCGCTGTGGTGGGTTGGTCGCGCAGTTCCCCGCGCCCCTGGACAGCGCAAGCGCGCCCCCGAGCGGTACCGGTGTCATCCGCTGCTGTGCGGGGCAGGTCAGCTGCCGCACGGCTCGTGCGGGCGCTCGCGCTCCGGCGAGTACAGGTGGCTGTCGCGGAACTGCTCGGCGCCGAGCGTGCGGCCGACGAGGATGACGGCGGTGCGCAGCACCCCGGCCTCCTTCACCTGCCCGGCGATGTCTCCGAGCGTCCCCCGCAGCACCAGCTCGTCCGGGCGGCTGGCCATCGCGACGACCGCTGCCGGGCAGTCTGCGCCGTAGTGCGGCAGCAGTTCGTCCACCACGCTGTCCACGTACCGCGTCGCGAGGTGCAGTACGAGCAGCGCGCCGCTGCGCCCGAGGGTGGCCAGGTCCTCGCCCTCCGGCATCGGTGTGGCCTGCCTGGCGACCCGGGTGAGGATGACCGTCTGACCGACCGTCGGTACCGTCAGCTCGCGCTTCAGCGCCGCCGCCGCAGCCGCGAAGGCGGGCACGCCGGGCACGACCTCGTACGGGATGCCCGCCGCGTCGAGCCGCCGCATCTGCTCGGCGACCGCGCTGAACACCGAGGGGTCGCCCGAGTGGAGTCGGGCGACGTCCAGGCCCTCCTCGTGGGCGAGGACCATCTCGGCGACGATCTGGTCCAGGTTCAGATCGGCGGTGTCGACCAGGCGGGCGTCCGACGGGCACTCGGCGAGCAGTTCGCGCGGAACCAGGCTCCCCGCGTAGAGGCAGACCCCGCTGGCGGCCAGGATCCGCTGGCCGCGCAGGGTGATCAGATCGGCGGCGCCGGGACCGGCTCCGATGAAGTGGACGGTCATGGCGTCTGCGCTCCCTGGTTTCGATTCTGGTTCTGTTCCGGGCTCTGTGCGTCGAGGCCCGGGTTCGGTACGTCGAGTGCGGGTTTGACCACCGACCACTGGGTGACCGGCATCGCCTGCCGCCAGCCGGTGAAGGTGCCGACCGGTACGGCGTGCGCGACCGCCAGCCGCAGCAGCTCGCCGCCGTGGCCGCGGTACCACTGGGCCAGGAGGGCCTCGGACTCCAGCGTCACCGTGTTGGCGACCAGTCGTCCGCCGGGCGGCAGCGCGTCCCAGCAGGCCTGGAGCAGCCCCGGGGCGGTGAGTCCGCCGCCGATGAACACCGCGTCGGGGGTGGGGAGTTCGGCCGTCGCGGCGGGCGCCGCACCGGTCACCACCTCAAGGCGGGGCACACCCAGAGCGGCGGCGTTGCGCGCGATCCGTTCGGCCCGGACGGGGTCGCGCTCCACGCTGACGGCCCGGCAGGACCGGTGCGCCCGCAGCCACTCGATCGCGATGCTGCCCGAGCCGCCGCCGACGTCCCACAGCAACTCGCCCGGCGCCGGCGCCAGTGCGGCCAGCGTCGCGGCCCTGACATGACGCTTCGTCAACTGCCCGTCGGACTCGTACGCGTCGTCGGGCAGACCGGGCACCAGTGAACGCCGGGGCGCACCGGGCGCAGCCGTGCACTCGACGGCGATCAGGTTGAGCGCGGCACCCGGCTGGTGCGGCCAGCTCTCGGCGCGGCCGTCCGACTGCCGCTCCTGCGGGCCCCCGAGCTGCTCCAGTACGCGCAGGCGGCTCGGGCCGTAGCCGTGTTCGGTGAGCAGCGCGGCGACGGCGGCGGGGGTGCTCGCATCGGCGCTGAACACCAGCAGGCGCCGCCCCGGGTGCAGCGCGAGGTTGAGGGTCTCCAGCGGCCGGCCGACCAGGCTGACCACCTCGGTGTCCTCCAGCGGCCAGCCGAGCCGGGCGCAGGCGTACGAGACGGAGGAGGGGTGCGGCAGTACCCGCAGCCGGTCGGGGCCGGCGGTCTCGGCGAGCGCGCGGCCGATCCCGTAGAACATCGGGTCGCCGCTGGCCAGCACCGCGAGCCGGCGACCGGCGTGGGCGGCGAGCAGGCCGGGTACGGCCGGGCGCAGCGGTGAGGGCCAGGGCAGCCGCTCGGCGGCCACCTCCGGCGGGAGGAGCTCCAGTTGGCGCGGGCCGCCGAGCACCACGTCCGCCGAGCGCAGTGCCGTCCGTGCCGGGTCGGTCAGCCCGGCCCAGCCGTCGGCGCCGATCCCGACGACGGTGACCGGTGGGCCGAGGGTCGGCTCCGGCGCAGGGGGTCCCGTCGGTCCTGGCGGCACGGGCGGCGTGGCGGTGGCCAACGGGCTACTCCTCTGGTCCTTCGGTGATCCTCTGACGGTCCGCGCAGGTCGGAACGGGCAGGCCGCAGCCTACCTGGGCCGGGGAAGGGCGCCTGCGGCCGCCCGGTGCCGGGAGCCTGCCGTGCGGAGCGGGCCGGCAGGCACCGGTGTTCCCGGAGGTGTCGGCCGTGGGTATCAGTACGGTGCGGGGTCGCACGGTGGAAGGAGCGGCTGATGGGTGGCGTCGGCCGGACGGGCGCGTGGGCGGTGGACCGGGGCGTGCGCTGGACGGAGCGTCCGGTGCCCGGGATGGGGCCGTACGCGGTCGAGCTGGCGGTCGAGGTGTGCGGGGTGTGCCGGACGGATCTGCATCTCGTCGAGGGAGATCTGCCGACGCACCTGCCCCAGTGCACGCCCGGCCACGAGATCGTCGGCCGGGTGGTCGGGACCGGAGCCGCCGTGGTGGGTCTGGCCCCGGGGGACCGGGTGGGGGTCGCCTGGCTGGCGCGGACCTGCGGGGTGTGCCGGTACTGCAGGTCCGGGCGGGAGAACCTCTGCCCGCACTCGCGCTACACGGGCTGGGACCTGCACGGCGGGTACGCGGACCTCGTGGTGGCCGACAGCCGTTACGTCTACCGGCTGCCGGCGGGAATCTCCGACGAGGAGTGCGCGCCGCTGCTGTGTGCGGGCATCATCGGGTACCGCGCACTCGTACGGGCCGAGTTGCCGCCCGGCGGCAGGCTGGGGATCTACGGCTTCGGCGCCTCCGCGCACCTGACCGCACAGCTGGCGCTGGCCCGGGGTGCCACCCTCCACGTCTTCACCCGGTCCAAGGCGGCGCAGCGGCTGGCTCTGGAGCTGGGGGCGGCATCCGTGCAGGGCGCCTGTGCGGACTCGCCCGAACCGTTGGACGCGGCGATCCTGTTCGCTCCGGTCGGCGAGCTGGTGCCGGTCGCGCTCGGAGCGCTGGACCGGGGCGGGACGCTGGCCGTCGCGGGGATCCACCTCACGGATGTTCCCGCGCTCGACTACCAGCGGGCGCTGTTCCAGGAGCGCACGCTGCGCAGCGTCACCGCGAACACCCGGGCGGACGGCCGGGCCTATCTGGCGGAGGTGGCCGCGCGCCCGCCGGTGGTGAGCCTCCAGCGGTACGCGATGGCGCAGGCCGCAGAGGCGCTGGCGGATCTCGCGGCCGACCGGGTCACGGGTGCGGCGGTGCTGGTCAACGGCGAAGGGCCGACGGCGAAGGGGTGAGCCCGGCCGTCGGGGCAGGTCAGACGGCCGAGTTGTAGCGCTCCAGGTAGGCGGCGAGCTGGGCGATGTCCGCGTCGTCCCAGTCGGCGAGGCGGTCGAGGAAGGCGATGCGGCGCTGTTCGTGGGCCTCGCGCATGGCCTTGAGGCCGGCGGGGGAGGGCCGCAGGATCTGGCCGCGGTGGTCGTCCGGGTCGGTCTCGCGAACCAGGTAGCCGAGCTTCTCCAGGGCGCCTGCCTGTCGGCTGACGGTCGACTTGTCGAGCATGAAGTAGGCGGCGAGGTCGGCGCCCCGGCAGCCGCCGCGCTCGGTCATCAGATCGAGCATGCTGAAGGCGACCAGCGACAGGTCGGGGTGCAGCTCGGTGGCCCGGCTGCGGGCGCGCCGGGCGAAGGCGGTGAGCTCCCGCTGGATCGACCTGAGGGCCTCGTCACGGGAGGTGCTTGGGGCTTTCTCGTTCATGGTTGTATAGTACATCCACATAGGTTGTATTTACCAACCTATCTCTGGGTTGTATTGACCAACCGATCTGCCTGCCTGTCGCCGATCACCGACGGGAGGACCGCTCTGCCACCGCCATGAGAAGGGCTGCACGGACCATGACCGCATCCCCGGGAACCGCAACAGCCGACCCCACCGCCGCACACGCCGCCCCGAGCCTGCGGCGCAGCCTCCAGCACCTCGCCGTGCACCTGCTCACCCCGCTGCTGATGTGCCTGGGCATGGCCCTGGCCTACCAGGGCGCCTTCCACCAGCCGGAGCCGCACCACCTCAAGGTGGCCGTGGTCGGCACCACGCCCAAGGCGCAGATCCTGGCGCAGACCGTCAAGGACAAGGCAGGTGACGCCCTCGACGTCATCACCCTGCCCGACCGCCAGTCGGCCGAGCAGCAGCTCCGCGACCGGAACCTGGTCGGCGCCTTCGTCCCGAACGCCCAGCACCCCGAGCTGCTCGTCGCCAAGGCGAACTCCGACACCTCCGCGATGGCCGCCGAGGCGGTGTTCCAGACCGTCGCCACGCAACAGGGCGTGCCGCTCGCCGTCACCGATGTGACGCCGCTCGCCGCCGGTGACCCGACCGGTCAGGGGATCTTCTTCCTGCTGGTCGCGCTGAGCATCGGTTCCTACGGCAGTGTGGCCGTCATCGGTGCGGCGGGCGCGGCGCTCGGCATGCGCATGCGCGGTCTGGTCGGCCTGGCGACCTCGCTCGTCGTCAGCGTGATCGGTATCGCCACGGCAGGGCCGCTGTTCCACATCGTCGATCACGACCGGGCCGCCGTCTGGGCGCTGGCCTGGCTCTACTCGGCCGGCATCATCGCGATCGGCACCGGGCTGCACACCTTCCTCAAGCGCTGGACCACGCTGACGCTGATGGTCCTGTTCGTGATGCTCAACTTCACCACCTCCGGCGGGATCTACCGCCCGGAGCTGCAGAACGGCTTCTTCGGCGCGCTGCACTCGTTCTGGAACGGCGCCGGGTTCGTGGAGGGCGCGCGAAGCATCCTCTACTTCGACGGCGGCGCGGGTCTCGGCGGCCGGGTGTTCACTCTGGTGCTCTGGTTCGTGGCGGGTCTGGCCGTGCTGGCCGTCGCGGGCGGGTACGAGCGGCGGCAGCGTACGGCGTCGCTCCCGGTGGCGGTGCTGGCCGTCGAGGCTGCGGCCGTCGAGGAGAGGGCCGCAGCGGAGGGGGCCGAGGAGCTCGCCGAGGAGGAGATGGAGGAGGCCGTCGGGGTCTGACGGTCCGCCGGTCCGCCGGTTCGGCGGGTCGCCGGGTCGCCGGGTCGCCGGGTCGGCACACAGGCTGGCGCCGGATGCGCGGACGGCCATGTACTGCCCGGGGGCGCGGGGTTCTCCCCGCACCCCCGGGCGTGGTGCCGTGCTAGCCGAGTGGCAGGCGGGCGACCAGCAGGGCCCCGCGATCGGAGGGTTCGGCGGTCAGGGTGCCGCCGTGGTGGGTGGTGATGTCGCGGGCGATGGCGAGGCCGAGGCCCGTACCGCCGTGGTCGCGGCTGCGCGCGTCGTCGAGGCGGGTGAAGCGCTCGAAGACCCGGGTGCGGTCGGCGTCCGGGATACCGGGCCCGTCGTCGCGTACCTCCAGGACGGCGGTGCGCCCGTCGGGGGCGGTGCGGAGCACCAGCTGGATCTGCGCCTCGGCATGGCGCTGGGCGTTGTCGAGCAGGTTGGTGAGCAGCCGGGTCAGCCAACTCCGGTTGCCGACGACACAGATGTCGGGCTGCAGGGCGGTGTCGATGGCAAGGCGGTCGCCGTGGCGGGCGGCGACCGCGGAGCGGCAGAGTTCGCTGAGGTCCAGGGGCCGGCTCTTGACCGGGTCGGCGGCGTCCAGCCGGGCCAGCAGCAGCAGGTCGGCGGCCAGGTCCTGGAGCCGGACGGTGTCTTCGAGCGCGTCCTTGACCAGATCCGGCCAGAGCGCCGGGTCCGGGTGGGCGGTGGCGACCTCAAGTTGCGTACGCAGCACGGTGATCGGGCTGCGGAGCTCGTGCGAGGCGTCTGCGATGAACTGGCGCTGGCGGGCACCCGCCTCCTCCAGCCGGTCGAGGGTGGCGTTCATCGTCCGGGCCAGGCGGGCGATCTCGTCCTCGGCGGCCGGGACGGGGACCCGGCGGTGCAGGCGGTGTTCGGTGATGTCGGCCACCTCGGCGCGGATCGCCTCCACCGGGCGCAGCGCCCGGCCCGCGACCCACCAGGTGACCCAGGCCACGGTGGCGAGCAGCAGCGGTACGCCGACGGCGAGCGCGGCCTTGGTGATCTCGTCGGCCGCGTCGGCCTGGCGCAGTGAGGTGCCGGCGTAGACGGTGAGGGTGCCGCCCGGGGTGTGGGTGGAGACGGCGACGAGGCGCTGGTCGTGGTCGTCGTCGACGGACACGCCGGACCAGGTGGTGCGGACCGTGCCGTCCGCCGGGCGGAGGTCGGCGACGGGCGGCTTGCCCGCCAGGTTCTGGCTGGCGGCCACCACCCGGCCGTGAGCGTCCACGGCCTGGATGAAGTCGGCGCCGTGCGCCAGCGGTACCAGGTCGGGGAGCCGGCCCTGTGCGGCCAGCTGGGCCACCGTGTCGGCCTGTTGGGCGGCGGCGTTCTCGGCGTTGTGGCTGAGGTTGGCGTGCAGGATGCCGAGCAGGGCCAAGGAGGCCGCGCCGAGCGCGCCGGCCACCACGGCGGTCGCGCCGACGGTGGCCCTCGCGCGTACGGAGTCGGGCCACAGCCGACGCAGCCGCCGCAGGGCGCGTACGCGCAGACGGGCGGCCGGGGTGCGCGGGTGGTCGCTAGCCACCGTCGGCCGCCAGGCGGTAGCCCGCACCGCGGATGGTCTCCAGCGCCGAGCGTCCGAAGGCCGTGTCGATCTTGCGGCGGACGGCGCTCACATGCACCTCGACGAGGTTGAGGTCGGCCTCGAAGGCCGAGTCCCAGACCTGGTCGAGGATCTCGCGCTTGGAAACCACCTCTCCCGCTCGCCGGGCGAGGTACTCCAGTACGGCGAACTCCCTTGCGGTGAGGCGTACTTCGGTTCCGCTCCGAGTGCAGGAGCGGCGCGCAGGATCGATCGCCAGGTCGCCGAGGGCGAGCGTCTGGGGGAGTCGACGGCCGGTGCGGCGGTGCAGGGCGCGCAGCCGGGCGACCAGGACGACGTACGAGAACGGTTTGGAGAGGTAGTCGTCGGCGCCCGTGTCCAGGGCCTCCGCCTCGTCGTACTCGCCGTCCTTGGCGGTGAGCATCAGGATCGGGGTCTCGTTCCCGGCCGCGCGCAGCCGGGCGCAGACGCGGTAGCCGTTGAGCCCCGGCAGCATGATGTCGAGCACGATGACGTCGTAGTCGTGCTCGATGGCCAGCCAGAGCCCCTGGTTCCCGTCGTGGGCGACGTCCACGGTGAACCCCTCGGCCTGCAGACCCCGTTGCAGGGCCTGGGCCAGCCGTTTCTCGTCCTCGACCACCAGTACACGCACGGGGTCCAGGGTCGCACACCGTCCCGTGGGCGACTGAAGCCGTCTTCAGTTTGCTTCAGGCTGGCTTCAGCAAGGCGTGGCCATGCTGAGCGCAGCGCGGCCGGCACAGGTCCGGCAGCCGTGAGGAGGAACGCCAGAATGTCCCAGCCTGTCTCCCCGGAGCCGTTCGAGGCCGCAGAGCCGCATCCGTTCGAGGGTGCCGAGCCCGCCGCAGACGCTGCTTCGAGCCCCGCCGTCGAGGCCAAGGCGTCGCTCCGGAACCGGTACCTGCGCCTGCCGAAGCGGCGCCGTCCCCGCCTGGTGGCGCTGGGCGCGGCCGTGGTCGTCCTCGGCGTCGGGGCCGTCGGTGCCGCCGCGGTCGTCCACCACGGCATGGAGCACGAGGGAGGCCGCCACGGGCACTTCGCCGCCGGGGAGGGTCACGACGGCGAGTACGGCCGCGACGGCCAGGGCAAGGCCGGGCTCGGCGAGGGCGGCGGCCGCTCGCACGGGCACGGTCGCACCAGCGAGGGTGACGGTGAGAACGGGACCGGCTCCGGCGAGGCCGCTCTCGCCCCCGCTCCCGTCCCGGCCTTCCCCGCAGACCAGGCCCTCGCCAAGGCCGTCGCCGCTGTCCCCGGTGGCAAGGCGGACGCCGTGCGCGTCGTCGGCCAGCAGGGCGGCGGCAGCGCCTGGGCGGTCGAGGTCATCGGTGCCGACGGCGTGCGCCACCTGGTGACCGTGGACGGAACCGCCGGTTCGGTGACCGGTAACTCCGTCCTCTCCTCGGCAGCGGACAACGGCTGACCTGCCGATCCGCCCTTGCCGCCCGAGCGCTCCCGACACGGAGCCCTCGGCGGCCCAAGGACTCCCGGTGAGCAGTACCGGGAGGGGCACCCGGCCCGGTCACACCCCCCGTGAGCGGTTCCCCGGCCGCCACGGCGGGCCGGGTGCCCGTCACCGCTGCGTAAGACCGACCGGCAATAGGGGGCGCGACGCCGCGGGCCCTTGCCGGTCGGTCTAAGTTGGGTAACCCATCAGGGCGGGGCATCCCAGGGGCGTGCAACTGGCTCCGGGCTCCTGGACAGTGCAACCGACTCCGGTGGGCGCCTACTGGCGGAGCGTCCGAGCCCGTTGTGCCCCGGGTCAGTTCAGCCCGGTGGCGGGCAGCACGAGCACCGCGTCCCCGACCGGCCGCTCGCCGCTCGGGTCGGACGGCGTGTTGACCAGTCCTTGGCCGGCGTACATGGCCGAGGAGCCGCCGCCGTCCAGGTTCATCGCCTCGACGGCGCCGAGTGCGCGCAGCACCTTGGCCTCCTCCTCCAGGGTGAGGCCCTGGCTGCGGCCGGGGAGGCGGCCGTCGGCCTGGAGCAGGATGATCCGGCCGTTCCTGTCCGTACCGATCGCGGTGCGCGGATTGCGGCGGATGCCCCAGCCGTAGAAGAAGGACGGGTCGCCCGGGTGGACGAGGCCGTCGGCGACGGGCCGGATGTCGGCGACGCCTCGGGACAGCAGCCTGGGCCCGCCGTTGACGACGGAGTCGTCCGGTCCGAACCGGACCTCTCGCCCCTGCCGGTCGGTCACCGTGCTCTCCAGGCCGATGTGCCGACCGGCCCGGAGGCTGCGGGCAAGCCAGTCGGCCTCGGTGCCGATGGCCTGTACGACCGAGTCCCCGGCCGGGACCGGCCTGCCGTCGCGCGGGCCGACGGACACCACCGTCCCGGCCGGGTCGACGACCGCCTGCACACCCGGTCCGGCCGGGGGAGCGGAGCCGTACTCGGGAGTGAGCACGGCGCTCTCGTTCGGGTTGGTGCAGACGGAGTCCATCAGGGGTGCGCTGGTGGGCCGATCGCCGGGGCGGCCACCGCAGTTGGGGATCAGACCCGGAGTGCGGTTGAGTCCTGCCACGGTGTGGACGCCGTTCTGCTGGCGCAGTTTCAGCACCGTGGTGAGTTCGGCGAACTCCACCCGACGCCCGCCGTCGCGAAGGATCGCGGCGATCCGGCCGTTGGTCGCCTCGCTCAGGAGCTTCCCGTGCTCGACCACCACGCCGATCGACTGGCCCGGTTCGCCGTCGGCCGGGTCCATGATGAAGTAGCCGCCGTTGACCGCCGCCAATGCTTCTGCGGAGGAAGCGAGTTGGGAAGTGGTCCGACGTCCGGTCTGACTGCCGCCGTGGGATTCCTCGATCCTTCCCTCGAAGCGGTGCGGGTCGATCACCAACTCGCGCAGTACCCACGGGCCGTCGACCTGGGTGCGCTCGCCGCCGGTGAAGGTGCTGACGCCCTTGAAACCGAGCGCCTTCAGCCGGGCGGCGGCCGCGTTCGCCGAGGCCGGATCGCGGAAGCTGCCGATCTGCACCACGAAGCCCTGGGAACCGGCCGGGAAGTCGCGGTACGCGGGACTTTTCTCCTCGACCAGCTTCGGCATGTAACCGGCCTTGGTGAGCCTGGCCGCGACGGCCGTGGCCTTCGCCCTGCTGCCCAGGACGGAGGCCGGGGCGTCCGGGTCGGGCGAGGGCGGCAGTTGGCCGGTGGGGATCGCCACGTTCACCGTCCAGTGGTCGCCGGGCGAGACCCGTCCCCGGACGATGGTGGTCAGGGTGACGCCCTCGGCCAGCGTCCGTGTCGTACGCGTCTCCGGCAGAGTGGCCGACCCCAGTGGCAGTCCCGTGGCGGCGACCCGGTCGGCGTCGGCCGCACCCATGGTGAACGGCGCTACGACCGCGAGCAGTCCGGCGAGCGCGGCCGCGCGGGGCCGGGTGGAAATCGGCATCGCTGTCCCCTCCAGTGGCGGTCGGTCGAAGCCGCCGTGCCGTCCGTCCCACGCCGGCCGTTCCGCCTGACCGCAGCCTGACGCTGCGCCCGCCCGCCCGCCACCACGGACGGGTGAACGGCGCGACAGCGTTCGGTGCCCGTTGTCGGTACGGCGCGTTGTGCGGCCGCGCGGGCGCGTGGGGGTGCGGCCTTGGGGCCTGTGCCCGGGTGACCGACAGCGAGTGGCAGGTCCTGTGCTCAGGCGTGTACACACGGTGGTGTGCCCGGGGCGGGCGTATTGATGCGGAGCTCGGTGGTCCGGTATGCCGGGTGCGGTCGGGCGGCCGGCGGGGATGCACTGTCAAAGTCTGACAATGCATCAATGATCCTCCGGACTAACGGAGTTGGATCGTCCGTGTGCAGGCCGAGCGATCACGATGGAGGGCCTTGCAGGAGTCATTCGCCCAAGATAGATTCTGAAACCGCGGGTTTCGCGAAGGATGTCTCCGTCCTGGCGCCGTCTCTGGTACCGCCGGGGCCGCCTATATCCATCTGTGATCAATCTGACCCTCCAACGCCCGGGTGATCTCCGGATGTTGACAGTGGGGAGGGAGAGCAGGATGTCCGCCAACGTGCGGCCGGATCCGTTCAGCGGCCGGATTCAGGGTATGCCGAGCAATCTGCTGCACGAAGCGGTGCTTGAACCGCAGTTCCGATTCGAGGCGGAGTTTCTGCTGAGGTGGTACGTCGCCATCGAAAAGGTGCTCGCGGTCGAGTACCACCGGCAGGGCCTCGTCACCGCCCCCCAGCTCGCCGAGCTCGGCCGGGCGCTCGACGGGGCCGGCGCGAGTCTGCAGACCGCCGACCCGCTCGCCAATATGTCCGACATCGCCTTCGCCCTGGAGCGCCAGGTGGAGGGCGCACTGACCGAACCCGTCCCGGCCTGGCACATCGACCGCAGCCGGAACGATCTCCAGGCGTGTGCCCAGCTGCTCTTCGGTCTGAGCCGTGCGCTGGACACGGTCGAGGCGCTGCTCGAATTCGCCTCCGCCGTCCAGCGCCTGGCCGCGAAGGCCGTCGACATCCCGATGCCCGGGTACACCCACTTCCAGGCGGCCCAGGTGATGACCCCCGGCTTCTACCTGGCGGCGGTGTCCGACCACGCCCTGCACTCCGCCCGCCGCCTGCTCGCCTGCTACGACGGCAACAACCTCTCCCCGCTGGGCGCGGGCGCGATGGCCGGCCAGGACCTGCCCTGGGACCGGGAGGCGATGGCCGCCCTGCTCGGCTTCGAAGGGCCCAGGCCGCATGCCCTGACCTCGGTGGCCTCGCGTCGCTGGGCCTGCGAGCTGACGGCCGAACTGTCGCTCTTCGGCGTGGAGTTGAGCAGGTTCTGCACCGACCTGCTGACCTGGGGCAGCAGCGAGTACGGGTTCATCGACCTGCCCGACGAGCTGAGCGGGATCTCCTCGGCGATGCCGCAGAAGAAGAACTTCCCCGTGCTGGAACGGATCCGCGGCAAGTCGGCCCATCTGAGCAGCTTCCATCTCGATCTGCTGATGGGCCAGCGGAACACGCCGTACCAGAACCTGGTCGAGGTCTCCAAGGAGTCGACGACACACCTGCGGACCGCCTTCGACACAGCAGAAACGCTTCTGCGCCTGTGCACGGCGGTCTTCGACAACCTGCGCTTCAGCGAGGAGCGCATGCTGGCCGCCTGCGAGAGCGAGTACCTCGGCGGCTTCACCCTGGCCAACCTGCTCACCCTGCACGCCAAGGTGCCCTGGCGGCGCAGCCAGGTGCTGGCCGGCCGCTACATCGTGGCGGCGACGGCGGAAGGCCGCCGGCCGGCCGAGGTGGCACCGGAGTTGCTGCGGGAGCTGCTGGCCGAGGCGGGCTTCGCGGCGGATGATCCGGCGGCCCTGCTGCGCGAGGCTTTCGACGTCGAGCGCGGTGTGCGGGGCAAGCGGACCGCAGGCTCGGTCAGCCCGGACTCGGTCGCCGAGCTGCTGCGCGCGCAGAACGAGGAGTCCCAGGCCCTCGCGGCCGAGTGGCAGGCGCGCTGCGAGCGCCGACGGCAGGCCCTGCTGGCCCTCGACGGTGCCCTCGGAGCCTCGACATGACGGAGCGGCAGCCGATCGGGGTCGGGGTGGCACACGGGACCTTCGGCGAGCTGCTGCAGGGCGTCCTGCCCAACGGTCTGGACTTCCTGGTCACCCTGCCGATCACCGACCGGTCCATCGCCACCTTCCAGCCGCTGCCCGACCGCTTCGAGGTCGAGGTGTACCCGCCCTCCAAGCGCAAGTCGCGCCGGCTGGCCGAGGAGTTGCTCCGGGCGTACGCGCGGCCGGTCGGCGGGCGGCTCCAGCTGATCAGCAGCCTCTCCGAGGGCAAGGGCTTCGCCAGCTCCTCCGCCGATCTGGTCGCCACCGCCCGGGCGGTGGGCCAGGCGTACAACATCGACCTGGACGAGGAGGAGGTCGAGTCCTTCCTCCGGGAGATCGAGCCGACCGACGGGGTGATGTATCCGGACACCGTGGCCTTCTACCACCGCGAGGTCCGGCTGCGTGAACGCCTGGGATTTCTGCCGGAGCTGACGATCGTCGCCCATGACGAGGGCGGAGAGGTGGACACCGTCGCGTTCAACCGGCTGCCCAAGCCGTTCGACCACCACGAGAGACGGCACTACGCCGATCTGCTGGAGGAACTGACCCGAGCGATCCGAGACGGTGATCTACCAGCGGTCGGCGCGGTGTCCACGCGCAGCGCGGAGCTGAATGCCAAGCTGCGGCCGAGAGCGGGCTTCGAGGAATTGCTGCAAATAGCCCGCGAGGTGGCCGGATTCGGGCTGATCCTCGCCCACAGCGGTACCACGCTGGGCATTCTGCTGGACGGTTCCGACTCCGAGGCGGCGGAGAAGATCGCATACGTTCGCAAGTCCTGCCGCCCGCTCGGCGGAAGTGTGTCCACCTACCGAACGCTGGGAAAGGCAGGAGTCCATGCGCTTTGAGAGCATCACCGACCTGATCGGGCACACCCCCCTCGTCAGGCTGGCCGTCGACAGCGCACCGGACGTCCGGGTGTACGCCAAGCTCGAACTGCAGAATCCGTACGGCATGAAGGACCGGGTGGCGCAGAACATCATCCTCAGGGCGCGGCAGAGCGGGGAGCTCTTACCTGGCGCGCCGATCGTGGAGAGTTCCTCGGGCACGATGGCGCTCGGGGTCGCCCTGGTGGGCGCGGCGCTCGGCCACGAGGTACACATCGTCACCGACCCCCGGATCGACAGGGTCACACTGGCCAAACTGCGCGCCCTCGGCTGCCGGTTGCACATCGTGGAGACGATGACCTCGCACGGCTGGCAGAGCGCCCGCCTGGAATGCCTGCAGAAGCTGCTGACCGATCTGCCGGGCGCCTTCTGGCCCCAGCAGTACACCAACCCCGACAACCCGGCCGCCTACCGCAGGCTGGCCGAGGAGCTGATCGCCGACCTCGGGCACATCGACCTCCTGGTCGGCTCGGTCGGCAGCGGCGGATCGCTCTGCGGCAGCAGCCGAGCCCTGCGCGCCGCGCTCCCGGATCTCCGGGTGCTGGGCGTGGACTGCGTCGGCAGCGTCCTCTTCGACCAGCCGGACCGGCCCGGGCGGCTGCAGAGCGGACTCGGCAACAGCCTGCTGCCGAAGAACCTGGACCGCCGTCTGATCGACGAGATCCACTGGCTGAACGACCACGAGGCCTTCGCCGCCACCCGCCGACTCGCCGCCGAGCAGCAGATCTTCGGCGGCAACACCTCGGGCTCCGTCTACCGGGTGCTCCGCTGGGCCGCCGAACGCGCCGCACCCGGCAGCACCCTGGTCGGCATCCTCCCCGACCGCGGGGACCGGTACGCGGAGACGGTCTTCGACGACGAGCACTGGCAGGAGAAGGGCCTCGCCGCACTGCCCGTCGCCGCCTCGCCGCGGTTGGTCGGGTACGGCACCACTGTCGAGAGCTGGTCCAGGGCCGTGAACCGGGGCGCCGAGAGCAGTCGGCAGTACCTGCTGCTCGTGGAGTCCAACACCACGGGAACGGGCATGCTCGCGCTGCACCGGACCCGCGAACTAGGCCTGGTGCCGGTGCTTTTGACGAGTGCACCGGAGCGGTACGCGGGTCTCGCCGAGGCCGGCTGCGAGGTGCTGCTGTGCGAGACCAACCGGCTGGTCGAGGTCCGTGCCGCGATCCTGGACCGGTTCCGGCGCGAGGAGCTGGCCGGGGTCGCGACGACCAGCGAGTTCTACGTCCCCGCCGTCGCGGAGCTGACGGCCTGGCTCGGCCTGGCCGGCAACCCCGCGCAGGCCGTTGCCACCTGCCGGGAGAAGGGGGCGCTGCGCGAGGCGCTGGCCGCGGCCGGCGTCCACCAGCCGCGGTTCGCCTTCCTGGCCGAGGGGTTCGGACCGCAGGACGTACGCGCGGCCGTCGAGGCGGTCGGTCTGCCGTGCGTGGTCAAGCCCGTGGACGACTCGGGATCGAACGGGGTGCTGCGCTGCGAGAGTGCCGAAGAGGTCGGCCGGCAGGCCGAGTCGATCCTCGCCCCGGTCACCAACGGCCGGGGGCTTCCCACCGCGCGCCGGGTCCTGGTCGAGGAGTACCTGGACGGCCCCGAGCTGAGCGTCGAACTCTTCGGCGCCGACCACCTGCTGGGGATCACGGACAAGCAGGTGACGGGCGAGCCCTACTTCGTGGAGACCCGGCACCTCTTCCCCGCCGAGCTCGCCCCGCCGCTCGCCGAGCAGATCACGGACACCGTCCGCCGGGCGGTGGCCGCCGCCGGACTCGTCCTGGGCGCGAGCCACACCGAAGTGAAGCTCACCCCGGACGGACCGGCGATCATCGAGATCAACCCGCGGCTGGCCGGCGGCATGATCCCCGAGCTGATCCGCCTGGCCACCGGCGTCGAACCACTCGAGCAGCAGCTCCGGGCGGCCGGTGGCCTGCCCGCCGAGCTGGAGCCGAGCCTGCACCGGCACGCCGGAATCCGCTTCCTCACCGCCGGGTACCCCGGCGTGCTGGACAGGATCACCGGCTGCGAGGAGGCCCGTGCCGTGCCGGGAATCGCCCAGGTGACCATCACCGCCAAGGCCGGTTCCGACGTCACCCCGGCCCGCAACGCCTACGACCGACTGGGCTACCTGATCGCCCACGGCGACCGCCAGGAAGACGTCCTGGCCGCCCTTGACGAGGCGGAACGCCGTCTCACCATCGCCATCTCCCGGAGGACGTCATGACTTTCGACGCAAGCGACCGCGACGTGGCCGCCAAGGGGCTCTGGAACGACCACTACGGCGCCACCCAGCAGCAGGGCAACACCAACCTCTGGGGCGACCCGCCCGTGCCCTACGCGGCGACCGCCGCCCGCCTGTTCGCCGACCACGGGGCCTTCGTCGTCCTCGACCTGCCCTGCGGCGACGGCCGGAACCTGCCGCCGCTGACGGTCGGCGCGCCCGTGGTCGTCGGTGCCGACACCTCGCGCAAGGCACTGGACTTCGCCGCGACCGTGGTCGAGAAGGCCGGCGAGCGCAACAACGTCGTCCTGCTGGAACTGGACGCCGTCTCCACCGGCCTGCCGAGCGGCTCGGTGGACGGCATCCTCTGCTGGGACCTGCTCGGGCACCTGGAGCACCCCGAGCCGGCCCTGCACGAGCTGCACCGGATCCTCCGCCCCGGCGGCCACCTGGTCGCCAACATGTGGACGATGAACGACTGCCAGGTCACCGACCCCAACATCCGGCACATCGAGGACAAGAAGTACATCGACCACTTCGACTACTACTGCCGGTTCTACGACCGGCCCGACCTCGACGCGCTGCTCGACTCGGTCGGCATGGCGGCCAAGTCCGTGGAGACCCAACGCTGGTGGGAGCCGCCGCACGTCGGCTACCGCGACTACGAGCACGAGCACGAGAGCCTGATCTTCGTGGTGCAGAAATGACCGTGCTCGCGGTCGTCGGCTGCGGTCCCCGCGGTCTCAACCTGCTCGAACGGCTGGTCAGCCGCTGGCGCACCGGAACGGTCCATGTGATCGAGCCGAACGAGCTCGGCAGTGGGCTGCACCGCCCCGACCAGCCCGACTACCTGCTGCTCAACACCGTGGCCGCCCAGCTGACCGCCTTCGTCGACCCGCAGATGGTGCAGGGCGGCGGCGTCAGGGGCCCCTCGCTGTACGAGTGGCTGACGGCACGAGGGGTCAAGGTCGCCTCCAACACCGGCGAACTCGCACCGGTGAGAGAGTCCGACTACCTGCCGCGCGCCCTGCTGGGGCAGTACCTGGAGTGGGCCGCGCAGCAGATCCTCGCCGTGGCCCCGGCGGGCCTAGAGATCCTGCACCACCGGGCAACAGCCTTGAGTGTCACACGAGTTGACGGACGGGAGAACATCCGGCTGTCCGACGGCACCAGCCTGCACGCCGACCACGTGGTCCTGACCGTGGGGCACACCGGAGTCCCGGCACCCGCCGCCCCGGACCCGGCGGCCGACCCCCGGCGCTGGATAGCGACGCCGTACCCGCTCCCCGACGCGGTCGGGACCGTCCCGCCCGGCGCCACCGTCGGCCTGCTCGGCGCCGGCCTGACCGCGACCGACCTGCTGGCGGCCCTGACCGTCGGACGCGGCGGCCGGTACGAGCCTGCGCCCGGCGGCCTGCGCTACCTGCCGAGCGGCGCCGAACCTCACATCGTGCTGTCCAACAGGTTCGGCGTCCCTCCGAGGGCCCGCCCGAGGGCGTACGACAGAACGAGCCCGCTGCCGACCGCCTTCCTGGACAGGGAGACGATCGACGGGCTGCGCCGACTCACCACGGACGGTCGCCTGGACTTCGCGCAGGACGTGCTGCCGCTGTTCGTGGCCGAGGCCAGGTACCGGTACCGGGCCATGGGCGGCGAGGGCGAACTGGACGTCCTGTCGAACGGGGTGCCCGAGCCCGCCCTGACGAACCATCAGGAGTACGCCGCGTGGTGCCGGGCCGCGGTCCGGGAGGACCTGGCCGAGGCGCAGCGCGGACTGGACTCCAGCCCGGCCAAGAACGCCCTCGAAGTCTTCCGGGACTACCGGGAGCTGCTCCGCGACATCGTCGGCGCACCCGGTCTGAGCGCCGACTCGCTGGCCGACTTCTTCGGGCGGATCACCGCGCTCTCCAACCGGACCGTCACCGGTCCGCACCTGGAACGGCACGAGGAACTGCTGGCCCTGATCGAGGCCGAGGTGGTGCGCTTCGGCCCCGGGCCCGACCCGTCCGCGACCTGGGACGAGAACCGGCACGAGTGGGTGATCGCGTCCACCCGCCTGCGCACGGCCGCGCAGCTGCGATCGGACTATCTGGTGGCGGCCTACTCGCGGTCTCCGACAGCCCAGTCGTCGTCCAATCCGGTACTCGTCAGCCTGGCCGGCGAGAATCGGCTGAGGTCGATGTGGGCGGGTGGCCTGGAACTGGGCATTATGGTCGATTCGGATGACCACCTGATAAACGGAATCGGCGAGGTGGAATCGTCGATTTCCGCCTTCGGTCCGACGACCGAAGGGTCAAGTTATTACAATCACTACATAACGTCTCCCGGGCTTCCCATGCGCGTTCTGGCGGCAATGGATCGTGTCGTGACGATGCTGGCGTGAGACGGGCCGTCGAGGATCCCGTGCGCTTTGGTGATGGTATGGCGAAACTCCGAACGGCATGCTCACCGTCGTGCTAGCTTGGGTCCATGTCAGTCGAATTTCATGGCCACACCCATCGGTTGGACTGGGCCGATCCGACGGTTCGTGAGTGGGACTGCACCGTGGTGTGGTCCGACCCGGCCGATCCGGAGGCCGGGATCGTGTTGGACAGGTCGGCTTTCTACCCGGGGGGTGGCGGCCAGCCGCCGGACTACGGTGTCCTGCTCTGGCAAGGGGTGACCACCAGGATCATCGGCACTCGAAAGGGTGACGACTTCTTTCTGCTCCCTGCCCCCGGTGACCCGATCCCGTCGGCCGGCACAGCGGTCCGCGGCGCTCTCGACGACGTCAGGCGCAGCACCCTGATGCGGACGCACTCCGCGCTGCACGTGCTGTGCGGGACGGTATTCCGGGATTTCGGCGTCCTGGTCACCGGCGGCAATATGGAGCCGGGCGAGGCCCGAATGGACTTCAATCTCCCGGAGGTTCCGCCGGGCTTCAAGCAGCTGATCGAGGATACCGTCAACAAGGAGATCCTGAACGACCGCAGGATTGATGTGAGGGTGCTCTCCAAGGAAGCGGCCTATGCCATTCCCGGTCTGGTCAGGACGCAGGGGGCGGCCCCGCCCGACACCCCGGAACTGCGGATTGTGGAAATCGTCGGCCTGGATGTGCAGGCGGATGGCGGCACCCATGTCGCGTCCACCGGCCAGATCGGCCGGATCGAGGTGACCAAGGTGGAGAACAAGGGAAAGCAGAACCGCAGGGTGCGGATCAGGCTGGCAGACTAAGAGATGACCATGGAATCAGTAGTCGACTGGCCAAGGCAGCGTGCCTCGGTCATCCGAGACGCGGTCGGCGTCGGTCTGGCGGTCGGCGCGCTCGGGATTTCCTTCGGTGCATTGAGCGCGGTATTCGGCCTGTCGCTGGTCGAGACCTCCGCATTATCACTGCTCATGTTCAGCGGGGCGTCGCAGTTCGCTTTCATCGGCGTGATCGGGGCGGGGGGCAATCCACTGGCCGGGGCCGCGGTCGCCGCTCTGCTCGGATCACGCAACGCCCTGTACGGACTGAACCTGTCCGCCCTGCTCGGCGTGCACGGCCCGCGCCGCGCACTGGCCGCCCATCTGGTCCTCGACGAGAGCTCGGCGATGGCCATCGGCCGCAGAGACGACCGCTCGGCACGGCTGGCGTTCTGGGCCACCGGTGCCTCGGTGTTCGTGCTCTGGAACCTCGCCACCCTGTTCGGCGCCTGGGGGGCCGCCGCCCTCCCCGATCCCAGCGCCCTCGGGCTGGACGTCGCGTCCCCGGCCGCCTTCATCGCCCTGCTCGCGCCACGAGTCCGGTCCCGCGGGCCCTGGGTCGTGGCCCTCGCGGCCGGCGCCGTCGCCCTGGCCGCCGTCCCGTTCGTCCCCATCGGAACTCCCGCCCTGGTGGCGGCAGTCGGGATCGCGCTCGTCATCGGACTGCTGCCGGAGGTGGCCGACTGATGTGGCTCGGGCTCCTGCTGGGCGCGCTCGCCTGCTACGGACTCAAGCTGGCGGGTCTGTCCGTTCCCCGGCGCGTACTGGAGAACAACCGGGTCAGACGGATCTCCGCACTGCTGCCCGTGGCCCTGCTGGCGGCCCTGATCGCCATTCAGACCTTCTCCAGCAGCCATCGGTTGACTCTCGACGCCCGGTCGGCGGGTGTGCTGGCGGCCTTCACCGCGGTCCTGCTCCGCGCACCGTTCCTGGTGGTGGTGCTGGTCGCCGCGGCCACGACCGCGCTGGTGCGGCACTTCGTGTAGGGCCCCGACCGATCGAGCGCGGAGTCCTGGGCCTGCGGGGCGTCGACCATGACGCGGGTGGCGAGGACATCTCCACAGGGGGTGTTGGAACCGAAGAGGCACTGCTCGGGAAGTACCCGGGCGGCCATCCGGACGGCGAACACCTGAAGCGCGCTGGACAGGTCGATATAGAGATTGGGGCGTTCGAGAGCGAGGTCGACCAGCTCCATCCAGTTGAGCCCGCCGAACGCCCCGACGATCACCGGCACCTGCGGGAAGCGCGCGGCCAGGGCTGCGTAGGTCCGCAGATCGCCCACGGTGTTCGGTGCGAATCCGTGTACCAGCACGGGCAGACCGCCATGGTCGGCACTGACCGCCAGGGCGGGTTCGATCGCCCGGGCCCGGTCGGGCGCAGGGGTCAGTTCCCCGATGCCGACGATCCCCGGCCGGCTGAGCTGCTCGTCCAGCCAGGCGCCCGTCGCCCGGCTGTCGAGGCCCAGTGGGACGGAGGCGAAGCCGACCAGCTCCTCGGGGTGGGCATCGAGTGCTTCCCGCAGCTCGGTCACCGCCGCACGGTAGTCCTCACGCGGGGACTGTTCCCCGGCGATGACGGAGCCCAGGCGGGCGAACTCGGCCCGCAGGCCGTCGAGCGTCTGCTGCCGTGCTTCGCCGATGACGGCCGGCTCACCCCTTGCGAGACGGCACGCGAGCGGCTGCGCAGTCAGATCGAGGCCATCGACCGCTCGATGGCGACCATGCGCGAGACCCGGGCGATGCTGGTCGCCGCGCTCGGTCGGCCGGACGAACGGGCCGACCTCCACGAGGAGTTGGCGAAGTTCGACTGAGTGACTCCGGGTCGGCCGTACGTCGGCTCCAGGTCGGGCGCGTCCGGGTGGGCGCCGAGGCCCGCTGAGGGTGTCCGGGGCTGAGCCTCCGGGATCCGGCGGGCCGGGCCGGCTGTTTGCCGGCCCGGCCCGCCTTCCCGATGCAGCGTCAGCCCGACGAGGCCGAGTGTTCCCGGGCCACCGAGTCGAGGGCGTCGGTCAGGGCCGTCAGGCCCTCGTCGGCCTCGTCCTCGGTCAGGGTGAGCGGTGGGGCCATCCGCAGGGTGTTGCCGTAGAGGCCGCCCTTGCCGATCAGCAGGCCGCGCCTTCTGGTCTCCTCCATTACGGCG
The DNA here is from genome assembly GCF_029892105.1 of Kitasatospora sp. GP82. Classification (GTDB taxonomy): domain Bacteria; phylum Actinomycetota; class Actinomycetes; order Streptomycetales; family Streptomycetaceae; genus Kitasatospora. The sequence goes on from NZ_JARZAJ010000009.1 coordinate 80,022, forward strand.
GTGGCGAGCGGCGGGCTGGGCCGTCCGCTCGCCGGGTCGACGAGGTCGACGGCGAACATCAGGCCCTTGCCCCGCACCGCGCCGACGACGGGGAGCTTCTCGGCCGCCGTGCGGAGAGCGGCGATCAGTCGGCTGCCGACCCGGTGCGCGTTGGCCTGGAGATCGTGTTCCAGCAGGTAGTCGAGGGTGGCGTTCGCGGCAGTGGTCGCCAGCGGGTTGCCGCCGAACGTCGAGACGCCGTTCGCGGGCAGGCCGTCCAGCAGTTCGCCCCGCGCCACGACGCCGCCGATCGCGAGACCGTTCCCCATTCCCTTGGCGAAGGTCATGATGTCGGGTGTCACGCCGTGGGCCTCGATACCCCAGAACGTCTCGCCGGTACGGCCCCAGCCGGTCTGGACCTCGTCCGAGATCAGCAGGATCCCGTGCTCGTCCAGGACCTGCTTGAACTCCCGGAAGAGACCGTCGGGCACGGCGGTGAACCCGCCGACGCCCTGCACCGGTTCGGCGAGCAGACAGGCGACGTCGGTGGCGGTGGCCGTGGCGAGGCACCTGCGCAGGTCCTCGACGCAGAACCGGGCGTACTCCTCCTCGGAGAGCTGCGGGAACTGCTCGCGGTCCGTGCCGTGCAGGTAGTGCACATTCAGCGGAGAGAGCGAGGAGTTCTTCCAGCTCCGGTTCCCGGTCACGGCGGAGGCCGCGTACGAGCGGCCGTGGTAGCTGTTGCGCAGCGCGAGTACCTGGTCGGAACGGCGGGCGTGGGTCGCCAGCAACAGGGCCGTCTCATTGGCCTCCGTACCGGAGTTGGTGAAGAACACCTTCGCGTCCGGGATCCCGGAGAGCCGGGCCACCTTCTCCGCCAGCTCAACCTGGGAGCGGATCAGATACAGCGTCGAGGTGTGGACGATGCCCGTCCGCAGCTGACGCTCGACGGCCTCGCGCACCTCGGGGATGTCGTAGCCGAGCATATTGGTGAGGATGCCGCCGAAGAAGTCGAGGTAGCTCACCCCGGCTGCATCCCGGACGCGGCGGCCCTGGCCGCTCACGATCTCCAACGGGCTGTCGTAGTACAGGGCCAACCAGGCTGGCAGGACTGCGCGATGCCGATCCAACAGTTCCGACATATCAGGTCTCGCTCTCCTCTCGGGTGGGCGAACTGGCTGATCGTCCGCACCCCGGCACCCCCGCACCGCATCGCGCGGGGAGTCCGGAGCGGTACAGCGGCGGTGGCCTCGCACCCGGTGGCGCGGCCTCAGGCCACGCCGCGATGTTACCCGCATCACATCGCCGTCGCCGTGGACATCGACGCATCGGACGCTGGGGGAGACCACTGGCCACCACGGGCAGACTCCTGACGGCCAGGAGCGACCCGGCCGATGACCTGTGCAGGGCCGATGGGATGCTGCGCGCCAAAGCGCCGCGCGGACGTACCGCGGCGATGAGTTGGAGGAACCGGCCTGAGTGCCGCCGCCGCCGAGATCGTGTCCGTCGCTCCGCTGCCGGCGGTGCCGGCCTTCGCCGTTGCAGGCGTGGGAACGGACCAGCTCCCAGCTCCCGGTGGTGGGATTCCTCGTGGCAATTCTGGGCGCTCTCCCAACTCTGCGCCGAGAACGGGCTGTTCGCCGCCCCTGGGTATGCGGTCGCGCGGGTCTGCGCCGGACGCCCGGGCCGACTGCTCGGGGGAGTGTTCGCGGTGCCGTCCTCGCTGCCCGAGCCTCAGACAGTCGGCCCTCCGCCAGGCTGCGGCCATCGGCAATGCAGCACGTTTGGAAAGCGTGTTGGGGGCAACCCCTCACGAGTTCGAATCTCGTATCCTCCGCAGCTAGAAGGCTCGCACCGTTCGAACGGTGCGGGCCTTCTGCGTTCGCAGTCTCATCTGTAGTCTCAACAGCCCCGATCAGGCGGCTTCGGAGTCGCCCCCGTCGGCGTCCTTGGCCACCTGCCAGATGAGTCCGCCCACGCGCTCGACAACATCCTTGAGGATGCCGCCCGTGACGTGCTGGTAGCGGGCGGCCATGGCGGTGGACGACCAGCCCATGATCTGCATCACCACCCGCTCGGGGACACCGAGGATCAGCAGCATCAGGCGGGTCTTGGTGTTGGTGGACTCGATCAGGCCGTTGGACAGCTTCTCGACGATCGCGTGGAGGATGGCCTCGTAGTGGCGCTTGATCTTGCATGCCGGATCGGCGACGGTCGGAAGACGGCACCGGACGGCCCAGGACAGCCACCGGTCCAGGGCCTTCACCGCTGCGTCGACGCCTTCGGCGGCAGCGATCCGGTAGATCGTGCGTAGGCCCTCCTTCAGCAGATAGGCGCGGTGCAGGCGAGGGTCGTTGGTCGCGATCCAGGCGAGTTTGACCTGCTGGCGGGGCGTGAGGTCCTCAGGGTTCTTCCACAACGCGTGGCGTGAGTGCTTGAGGCGGCGGGCGAGTTCGGGGTCGGCCGCCTCGCGCCGGGCCCGGTTCCATGCGGAGCGGCGTTCCTCGTCCAGGGCTTCGGTGGCCCAGGCCACGACGTGGAACGGGTCCATGGCCCGGACCCGCGTTCGGAGCTCGCTCGGCGACCACGTCGGCGGTCCACTCCGCGCCATCGGCACTGATGTGGGTGAGCCTGTGGGAGCGGTCGGTGCCGAGCGCGTCGAAGAAGGAGCGGAGCACGTCCTTGCCGTGACCGTCGGCCACCCACACGGCGTGCCGCGAAACCGGCGCTTGCGTCCCGCGTGCGGGAGTGCGGCGGTCCCGGCCAGGACGGTGATGGCCGGGACCGCCGTACCCTGTGCCTCACAGCATGACCACGCTGATGGCGGAGCGGGCAAGCAGACGGGCAGAGATCAGCCGAGGCTGACCACGAACGTGCCCTTGGCCGAGGCAGGGTTGTACTTCTCGTTGCCGGCGTAGTTGACCATGTAGCCGCTGCTGGCGGCTTCTGCCATCAACTGCACATCGAGGATGTTCGAACCGCTGTCGAGCCTTGCCTCACCCATGCGATTGGTTGTCGCCTGGCCGAAATCCTCACCCGAGCTGGCGACGCTGAACGTGATCAGCTCACCGCCGATTCCCATGTTCGTCTCCGCGTCGCGGAGTTCGGCAACCATGCTGCCGTGTGCCGCACCGACGAGGCTTCCCTTCACCGCCTTCGCACTGAGCAGCGGGTTTTTCCCATACTTGCTCTTTGTCATCGAAAACTCCTTTGCCGTCATGCGCCGAGGCTTCTCTGGGCATCCATTTCACCAGTATCCGCCCGGCCCTGTTTTTCGGAGTGCCCGAATACGTAATATTCCTACGAACACCCGCATCTCCAGAACTACTGCCTCGAGTCGCCATGGCCGGACAATGTCACTCAAACGGTGGCGTGTCCAACCAGGGCCCAACTGCACGGTAACGGTCATTTATCGAACAGAACAGCGGCAAGAGTCGCACCGAAGACAGCCAACTCGAAGACCGTTCGGAACAGCGCCCCGGCGTCGAGGACCACAGGTCTGACATGCCCACGATTTGGTGATATTGTCCGCCGTCGCCTTCCGGATCCCCGATCATGCTCGGGAATCCCACTCAGGAGGATGGCAATGACGGTCCGAGCCGGCTGATGCATGGAGGGGCCATCGCTACGTCAATCCGTGCACGGATAGTCCGGCGAAGTGCGACTTCTCCGTCCCAATCCGGCACGGAGGCATGCCAGTGTCCTGTCGGTCATCCCGACCGATCTGCACTGGCAACCCGACCAGGACGCTGGCAACCGTGCCGCCGCGATCGTCGCGGAGCTGGCGTGCGGCACGCCCGACGGCGTCGACGTCGAGATCGACGTCACATGGCACGACGGGCTCACGGTCGTCGACTGCGGCGAGAACCTGGAGAGGATCGGCTGTCCGCACTGCGGCGCGTCGATCGACACCGAGTGGTGGGCGGACCTACTGGAAGCACACTGCGAGGACGGCTTCGCCACCCTGGCGATCGAGCTCCCGTGTTGCGACACCGAGTCGTCACTCGATGCGCTGGAGTACGACTGGCCCCGCGGATTCGCCCGCTTCGAGATCGCCGTCTGGAACCCCGACCGCATCTGGTTCACCGACGAGGAGTTGACCAGGCTCGCGGACGTGCTCGGGCACCCCGTGCGCCAGGTCCGGGCTCACCTCTGACATCCACCCGCCGGCTGCCGGATCAACGTGACCAAGCCGGCCTCACGCGATCAAGCTCGCATACTCTCGCTGGCATCTACTTGAGCCGCCCAACGCAGAGGAACCCACGTGAGCTTGGACGTAGCCGCCTTCCTGCCGACCGCCCAGACCTGGACCCCGCCCGAGCCCACCACTCCCCGGCTCACCGACGCCGAGCGCCGCATCGCCCTGGAAGCCGGTACCGGCCTGGACGCCCTGCGCCTGCTGTCTCCGCCACCGGGGAATCCCTACCTCGGCGGCGGCACCTGGGCAGGACTCTTCGACGAGTTGGGCACGACGCTGCCGCGCGAGTACGTGACCCTCATGAACCTGTACGGCGCCGGCTGCTGGAGCGGCTGGCTGCGCTTCTTCACCCCGCTGCGCACCGGCGAACGGCGCTACCTTCAGCACGTCGAGTCGACCACCGACGGGTACCGGCAGCTCAAGGGCAACCACCCCCAGTGGTATCCGCTCGCCACCTGGCCCGAGCCCGGCGGGTTCCTCCCGTTCGCCAACTCCATCGACGGCGACCAACTCGGCTGGCTCACCGAAGGAGGCGACCCCGACAACTGGCCCCTGATCGTCTGGCCACGCCACGCAGACCAGGGACCGCCCCTGGAGCAGGGTCTGATCGACACTCTCCTGACCTGGCAGCGCGGCACCTTCAGCACCGAAGGGCTGGCCGCGCTGGATGAGGGACGACGACCCATCGAGTTCGCCGGCTTCCGCCTCTGGGACGACAGCGCCCACTGGTAGGCCGCCCACGCCAACTCCACCACACGATGACGTTCCATCAGTCGACGGTGAGCACCAACTTCCGCGTGGTCCTCCCGGTTTCACCGAGCTCGTGGGCCTTGGCGGCGTCCGCCAACGGGAAGACGGCGTCGACGTGGACCTTCAGCTTGCCGGTCTCGACCAACTCCGTGATGGCCAACAGCGCTCGCCGGTCGGGCTCGACCAGCATGAAGCCCGAGCGAATGGAGCGCGCGGCCGCGGCCGAGGCGAGCGCCTCGGTCTCGCGGGCCGGGAGGGTGATCAACGTGCCACCGTTCCGCAGCACCGACAGCGAGCGCTCCTGGTAGTCCCCGGCGATCGGGTCGATCACCACATCCACATCGGAGACCATCGAGGCGAAGTCGGCCGCCGTGTAGTCGATCACCTCGTCCGCACCCAGCCCCCGCACGAACTCGTGCTTGCCCGCGCTGGCCGTGCCGATGACGTACGCGCCGTACGCCTTGGCGACCTGCACCGCCAGGTGCCCCACGCCACCTGCCGCGGCGTGCACCAGGACTCGCTGCCCCTCCTGCAGGGCCGCCATGTCCACCAGGGCCTGCCAGGCCGTAAGCGCGGCCAGCGGCAGGGCCGCCGCCTGCACGTGGTCGAGTCCGGCCGGCTTGGGGGCGAAGTGGCGTGCCGGAGCGGCCACGTACTGCGCATAGCCGCCGACCATCCGCGGAAAGCCCGGCATGCCGTACACCTCGTCACCCGGCCGGAAGAGCGTCACGCCGAGGCCGGCGGTCTCCACCACACCCGAGACGTCCCACCCCACGATGCCATCACCAGGTCGGCCGGTGCGCACCAGCGAGGACTTCTCGATCGCCGTCGAGCACGACGCGAGCGTGATCGCCACCGCCGACACCTTGATCGTGGCGGCCATCGATGATCCGATCGGCGGCAGCGACCCGCTCCCCGAGCCGGTCGCTGCCGCTCTGGGCCGGCTCCGGCCCGGCACCCGCCTGGTGTCGATCTGCACGGCCTCCTTCGTCCTCGCCGCCGCCGGGCTGCTCGACGGCCGGCCCGCCGCGCCCCACTCGCGGCCCAGGTGCTTGGGACCACTGCCGCCGTCACCGCCGTGGGCGCCGACAAGTCTGCGTGGAGCGTCGAGCAGCTGTCGGAGTACAACAAGCTCGTCCTCACCACTGACCCGCTGTCCTACGACACCATGAAGACCGCCACATCGCCGACGCCCTGGCCGAAGACAGCGCGGCCGGCCTTCGACAGCGCTCCTTACGCGGCGTCTGCGGCGTCGGTCGCTGTCAGGTGGCGGTGAGAACCAGCACGGCCTGGTCGTCGATGGTGGAATCAGCTGCGAAGGCGGCGACTGCGGCGGTGACGGACTCAATGAGGGTGGTGGCGGTGGGGGACGTAGTCCTAAGCGTGACGAGGGCCTCAGCCAAGCGGTCCTCGCCGAAGAACTCGCCGTCGGCTGAGCGCGCCTCGGTGATGCCGTCGGTGACCAGGACCAGAGCGTCGCCCGGATACAGGTCGATACTGCAAGCGGACCCGTCGGGGTCGGGGCCGATACCCAGGAGCAGGCCTGGATGGGCGAGTTCTTCGACGGTGGCGTCGGCGCGGCGTACGAGTGGGGGTACGTGGCCGGCGCGAATCAGGTTCAGTGCGAGGTGGGATGCGGTGTGCCGCAGTTCGGCGTAGACGAGTGAGACGAAGCAGTCCTCGTCGGCGGTGTTATCTGCCAGAGCGTCGTTGATGGCGGCGACCACCGCCGCCGGGTCGTTCAGGAGACGGGCGGCGGCGCGTGCGGTGTGGCGGACCATGCCGGTAGTGGTGGCGGCCAGAGCACCGCGCCCGCACACGTCACCTATCATGAGCGCCCAGCGGCCGTCGGACAGCGGGAAGACATCGTAGAAGTCGCCACCGACGTCGAGTCCTTCGCCGGCGGGATGGTATGAGGCCGCCAGAGTGGTGCCGGGAATCCTGGGCAACTCGGGAGGCAGCAGGCCTGCCTGCAGATCGCGGGCCAGTTGGACGCGGTCGGTGAACTGGTGGGCATTGTCAGCACTGGACGCGGCCCGGCGGGCGAGCTCCTCGGCTAGGGCGACGATGTGGCTGTCCATCGGCCGGTCAGTATCCAGCAGGGTCAGTACGCCGAAGGTGCCGCCGCGAGTGGCCAGCGGCACGCACGCGTAACCGGTGACGCCGAGCTGTGCAAAGGGGTCGTCCGCACGGGCGCCGAAGTGGCCGGTCTCGGTGGTGCCGGAGGCCAGCACACGAGCAACCGCGTTGTCGAGCTCGGCGCTCAGTTCGGGGGAGGCGAGGGGGCCTGCCTCGGCCCGGGGGGAGGCGGCCACGGCGACCCGCCGGGTCTGGCCACCCTCGACCACGTGGACGGCACACAGTGGGGCCAAGGTCGGCACGGTCAGCCGGGCCAGGCAGCGCAGGCAGTCGAAATAGTGCAGTTCGCGCGTGATGGCGGTGCTGGCGTCCAACACGAAAGCCAAGTCCTCGCGGGCCGCTTTCTCACGCTCCTGGGCGGCACGGCCTGCCTCCACCGCGTGGTGGCGTTCGATGGCCAGGGCGGCGATGCGGGTGAACGCGGCGCTGAGCGCCACGTCCTTGTCCTCTGGGGCCTTGGGGGTGCGGTGGTATATCGCGAAGGTGCCCAGCAGCCGACCGTCCACTCCTTCGATCGGGGTGGACCAGCATGCCGCAACCTCAGCCCGCTTTGCCAGGTCGCGATAGCCCTCCCACCGGGGATCGGTGGCGATGTCGGTGACGATCACTGGCGCGCGCAGGAAGGCGGCCGTGCCGCACGAGCCGACGCCGTCGCCGATGGCGATCCCGTCGACCGCCTCGTTGTAGAAGGCGGGCAGGGTCGGGCCGGTGCCGTGCCGCAGGTGCCGGCCGTCGGGATCGACAAGCAGCACCGAGACGATCATTTCCGGGGACAGGTCCTCGATAGCCCTGGCCATGCCGCTTAGGATCTCGTCCAACGGGGCGTCGCGCGCGATCTGCTCCAGCAGGATGCGCTGCTCGGCGGCCAGGAGCTGGGCATGGTGGTACGCGGTGGTCTCCACCGCGATCACCACCACTCCGTCGACCTGGCCGATCACGTCTCGGCGGGGCTCGTAGGTGAAGTCGAAGAACCCCTCCCGCTCCGCCCCCGGCTCACCGAGCACGAGCCGCCTGTCTTGGGCCCGGTACGCGGTGCCGGTGCGGTACACCGCATCGAGCCGGTCGAGGACGCCCTGCGGAGCCAGTTCCGGAATCAGTTCTCCGATTGGCACGCCGGTACGCCTGCGGTCGACTCCACAGGCCTCGAAGAACGCCGAATTCGCTGCCTCCAGCAGAAGCCTCGGGCCGCTCAGCGCAGCGAAAATCACCGGAGCCTGCCCGAACAGGTCCGCATACTCCTTGCTCCGCCCGTAAGGGGACCCGAGGTGTCTCGTGGCAGAGCCAAGGTGATCAGGCTGTAGGGACATGACAGCTGCCCTCTTCTGCATTCGCCGACCGCGCCGTCGCGCCCTACCCCTACGATGACACACCGCTACGCGGATTCCAGGTCCCGGATTCGGCGCCCCGAAGATGGGGATCCCTGCGGCTCCGACGGCGGGAGGCTCCCGTCACCTTCACGAGTCCAGCCATCCTCCGCCTCCGCCCACCGGGGCCTTCGTCATGGTCGCGCTTCACCGGGAACTTGATCGTCGACGAGAGCGGCCGCGGGCGTTCATTGCACGGCATGCCGGGCCGACGTGACCGGGACGCCCCCGGCCCGGGGAAGCCGTCGGGACGGATCAGCGACGGGCGTCCTTGTCCGGGGCGCGGTGCCGGAGGGCGTCCTGGGATTCGACGTATTTCAGCATGAGGCGGGCGAACTCCAGGCGTTCGCGCTCGGTCCAGCCGGTGGTGATGGACTCGAAGGCCGAGCGCTGGTGCCGGCGGAAGCGGGCCATCAGGTCCTTGCCCTCGGGGCTGAGGTGAAGGATCGTCCGGCGGCCGTCCTGTTGGGAGGCGGCGCGGATCAGGTAGCCGGCGGAGATGCAGTCGGACACCATGCGGCTGGCTACGGAGGGGTCCGCACCCAGGTGCTCGGCCACGGCGCCGACGGTGACCTCGCGGGCATCGTCCTGCTCGGCCTCCAGGACGATGTTGAGGATCAGCGTGCGGCTCAGGTCCTTCTGGGAGACCGGGTTCTCGACCTCAAGGAGTGAGGAGCGCCGCAGCTTGCCGAACGCCGGGCCCACGGCGTCCAGCAGCTCGTCGGCTGTTCTCGGCTCGTGCTTCGTCATGCCCTCATCGTACATACATGACCAATCGAATACATGTGTTGACTTGAAAACGTGTGCATGTAAACATGCATATGTCTTCAGCAGCGAACGGAGTCCTCCCATGACCATCCTCATCACCGGCGCCCGCGGCAAGGTCGGCCAGGCGATCATCAGCCGCCTGCACCGCGCCGGCCTCACCATCCGCGCCGCCAGCGCCGAGCCCGCGGAACTGACCGTCCCGGCCGGCGTCGAGGTCGCCGAACTCGTCCTCGACCGGCCCGAGACCTTCGACTCCGCGCTGCGCGGCGTCCGCCAGGTCTTCCTCTATCCCCAGCCCGCCGGCATCCACGATCTGATCAAGGCCGCCCAGGCCGCAGGCGTCGAGCACGTCGTCCTGTTGTCCTCGTCATCCGTCCTGGGCCCCGCCGCTGAGAACGACCCGCTCGCGAGCCACAGCCTCAAGGTCGAGCGCGCCCTCGCCGACTCCGATCTGACCTGCACGTTCCTGCGCCCGGACGCATTCGCCAGCAACTCCCTCGGCTGGGCGCACTTCACCGGCCGGTCGATGCCCATCCAGCTCGCCTACCCGGACGCGCACATCGTGCCCATCCACCCCGAGGACATCGCCGACATCGCCGTGGAGGCCCTGACCGGCACCTCCCTCACCGGCCGCTCGGTCACCCTGACCGGCCCCGAGTCGCTCACCTTCCGCGACCAGCTCGCGATCCTGGCTGACGCCACCGGCAGTGAGATCCCGGTCGAGCACATCACCCGCGCCCAGGCCGAGCAGCAGATGGGCAACTACATGCCCGTGCCGATGGTCTCCTCGCTGCTCAACCTGTGGGAAGCCGCCGACCACGGCCCTGCGGCCATCGCTGACACCACCAGGACCCTCCTCGGTCGGCCCGCCCGCACCTTCCAGCAGTGGGCCCGCGAGAACGTCGGCGCCTTCACCCAGCACTGACCTGGACGGGCCGTACCAACCGGAGGCCCGTCCCTTCCACCCAAGGGACTACGTGTCCACGGCTCTCGCCGAAGCCCCCGCCACCCCGCAGACCTCCGGCCGCCGCCGATGGGCCGTCCTCGCCGTCGTCCTCTTCGCCGCGATCCTCGACCTCCTCGACGCGACGATCACCAATATCGCCGCCCCGACCATCGCCGCCGACCTGAACGGCGCGGATGCCCTCGTCCGGTGGCCCGGCGCCGGTTACGCCCTGGCCATGGGCGTCCTGCTGGTGGTCGGTGGCAGGCTCGGCGACAAGTTCGGACGCCGCCGCCGCACCGGTGCCGCAGCCATCACCACGGTCTACTTCCACACCTCCGGCGGCTCCACGAACGCCGCCACCCACAGCCTCGCCGTGGGCGCAGCAGCCACCCTCGCCTGCTGCGCCCTCGTGTGGCTGCTGCCCCGCAAAGCCCGGCCCCAGCACCGCTGACCCGCTCAGGAGCAAGACATGAAGTCCATCGGCTACTGGCTCAACCGCACCGACAAGGCCCTCACCGGCTACCTGGACAAGCCCTGAGGTGCTACCTGTTCGGCACGGTGGACCACCTGACGGCGGACCACCGCAACCGGCTCGCATCAGCGCTTGTGCGCATCGGCTCCGTTCCGCCTCGTTACGACAGTCTGTGCGCCCTGCTGCCGCAACAGGTCTCGCTGCCTCGATCGCGGCCTGCCGGACTGCCACCTGCGCCGCGTCCCGGCGTCCGCCAGGCGACATTTCCAAGGTCTTTGTGATCAACGGCTCGATGTTCGGACGGCGCCCGGCACTCCGGCCTGCCGTGGGCTGCGGCGCGCAGGTGCCGAGTGCTGGCGGCACCGTAGCCGCGCCTCGTACCCTCGACGCGATGGGTCCTGTCCGGGCGGCCCCGCCGCCCGTGTCGCGCCGAGCCGGAAAGCAGGCAGCGTGTCCCGCACTACCAGCAGCGACGGAGTATCGAACCCCGGTGTCGACCGGTCGCGGATGCGGCGCGACGCCTCGGTGTGGCTGCTCATCGGCAGCGGCCTCGAACAGACCCGCGTCGCGGCGGAGGTGGCTGCGGCCTTCGCGCTGGCATTCGGCGAGGAGTGCGCGACGGTGCGTACTGCCGACCTTCTCCTGGGGGTGCGGGCCGGGCAGCTGACCCTCGGCGACCTCGACGGCCGACCGGTGGCCGCCCCGGCGGTGGCGTACGCTCGGATGTCCACGCCACGGCTTCGTACCGACTGTGAAGTGACCCTGCTGCGCCAACTGCAGGCCATGGGAACGGTGTTGCTCAACCCCATTGACGCCGTTCTGGCCTGTGCGAACAAGTTCTGGCAGCTGCAGGAGCTCGCGCTGGCGGGCCTGCCGGTGCCTGACACCCTCACCTACACGGATGCCCCGCTCTCTCGTGTGATCTCTGCCGGGATCGAACAGCCCTGTGTGGTCAAGGCAGTTCGCGGCCAGCGCGGTGGCCGGGTCTTTCTTGCCCCGACCGCCGACATGCTCCGGGACATCCACGGCAGCCTCAGCAACGAGGTGCCCTATCTCTTCCAGCACTATCTGGAGCACTCGCACGGCCGGGACCTGCGAGTCGTCGTGGTCGACGGCCGAGCGGTCGCGGCGCAGGTCCGGCGCGCCACCGATGGTGGGTTCAAGTCCAACCTCGCGCTCGGCGGCGAATCCACGTACTGCCTCGGCCGCTATCCCGAAGCGGAGGAGCTGGCCGTCCGGGCCGTCGCCGTCATCGGGCTCGGGGTCGCGGGGGTGGACCTGCTCTTCCGGCCCGACGGCGGTTTCACGCTGTGCGAAGTCAACGCCAACGTCAGCTGGCGCGAGACCATGTCCGAGATCGCCCCGGCCGTCGCCACCGCCTGTGCGGCCCGGCTCAGGCCGGACTTCCCGAACGAGCCGAATGGGCAACACCTTTGACAACCAGGCCGGCTGCCCCGGTGGCGGCCACAGTGAACGCGGCACTGGAGCTCGGATGCCCACGCGTGGGACGGCTCGCTCCGGGTCATCGCTGTCGGCTCCGTGTGCGGGCCGGGTCGCCGATGCGGAGCTGACGTATGGCTGGATGGCGATGGGTAGGCCGAGCCGCTGAGTCCCGCCGGTGAGCGCTGTTATCCCGGGGATCGGGAGCCGGCCCGGTCGGACTCTTCGCGGATGGCTCGGCGGAGCAGTTCGGCCAGGTGCATCGCCCTTCGGCCGTCCGTGAGTTGGGCGATCTGGGTGCGGCAGCTGAAACCGTCCGCGAGCAGGACGGTCTCGGGCGCGGCTGCCCGTACGGCAGGGAGCAGGACGCGTTCGGCGGCCGCCACCGAGACCTCGTAGTGGCCGCGTTCGAAGCCGAAGTTCCCCGCCAGGCCGCAGCAGCCGGAGTCCGGAACCTGGTTCGCCAGGCCGATCCGGGCTTCGATCCGGCGGTCCGCCGCGGTGCCGAGCACGGCGTGCTGATGGCAGTGCACCTGGGTGAGTCCCTGCACCTGTCGCGGTCCCTGCACCTGTCCCGGTTCCCGTCCCGGTCCCGGTTCTCGTCCTGGCTCCGCCCTCGACGGGCCGGCGAGGGTGGGAAGTTCGACCTCGCTCTGCTCCAGGAACTCGGCCAGGGTACGCACCCGCCCGGGAACATCGCCCGCCTCCGCGCCGATCAGCTTGGGCAGTTCCTCGCGCAGCGCGGCGGTGCAGCTGGGTTCGAGGCCGACCACGGGGAGTCCCGGTGGGAGGGCGCGCAGGCTGCGTCGCATCACCCGTCGCGCGACGTCCAGTTGCCCGGTCGAGACCCAGGTAAGGCCGCAGCAGACCGGGCCGCCGGGGAGCCGGACGGCGAAGCCGAGGTGTTCGAGCACCTCGACGGCGGCCCTGGCGGGCTCGGGGTCCAGCAGGTTGCTGAAGGTGTCCGGCCAGAGCAGGACCGGCGTGGCGCCGGGCCGGGCCGGGTGCTCTGCCCGGTGGCGGCGGAACCAGTGCTCGAAGGTCTCGCTCGGCAGGGTGGGCAGGGCACGTCGGCTGTCGATACCGCCGAGCCGCTTGAGTGCGGCTGCCGAACTCGGTGCGGAGAGCAGGCGGTTGGCGATGCCAGGAGCGAATGCGGCGGCGCGCAGGGTGAGCGGCAGCCAGCCCATCGAGAAGTGCGAGGCAGGTCGCAGGCGCCGCCGGTAGTGCTGGTGCAGGAACTCGGTCTTGTAGGTCGCCATGTCGACATGGACCGGGCAGTCGGCAGCGCAGCCCTTGCAGCCGAGGCAGAGGTCGAGCGCTTCCCTGACCTCCTCCGAACGCCAGCCGTCAGTGACGGCGCTGTCCGTCACATCGCCACCACGACCTGCCACCGCCACGCCGCGAAGCATCTCCGCGAGCAGCCGGGCACGACCGCGCGTGGAGTGCCGCTCCTCCTCGGTGACCATGTAACTCGGGCACATCACACCGCTGGTGGTGTCCACGCACTTCGCCACTCCGACGCAGCGGTGGACGGCCTTCAGCAGGCTGCCGCCGTCCTTCTCGTAGGGGAGGGCGAGCGGCAGGTCGCGTCCGGTGAAGCGCAGGTCGGTGTCGAGCGGGCGCGGGTCGACCAGCGCGCCGGGGTTGAGCAGGTCGTCCGGATCCCAGACCCGCTTGAACTGCCCGAACAGGTCGATGATCTCGGCCGGATACATCCGGGGGAGCAGCTCCGAGCGGGCCTGGCCGTCACCGTGCTCGCCGGAGAGCGAACCGCCGTGCGCCACCACCAGATCGGCCGCCTCCTCCATGAACGCCCGGAACTCCGGCAGTCGGCGCGGTTCGGTGAGCGGGAAGTCCAGCCGCAGATGTACGCAGCCCTCGCCGAAGTGCCCGTACGGGACGCCGCGCAGGCCGTGCCGCCCGAGCAGCGCGCGCAGTTCGCGCAGGTAGTCGCCGAGCCGTTCCACCGGCACCGCCGAGTCCTCCCAGCCGGGCCAGGCCTCGGTGCCTCCGTCGGCCTCGGGCTGGGAGGTGTCCCCGGTCGCGATGTTCGGCAGCCGGCTGACGATCCCCGCACCGGCCTCCCGTACGCCCCACAGCTGGCGCTGCTCGCCGGGGTCGGTGACCACGGTGACGGTGGCGCGCTGTTCGCGGCGGACGGCGTCGGCCAACTCGCGGGCGGCGTCCAGGGCCTGGGCCTCGGTTGCGCCGCCGGTCTCCAGGAAGAGCCAGCACTCGCCCTCGGGCAGCCGGTCCAGCGCGGGCGGGCGGCGTCCGGCGGCAAGCAGGGCGGCGATCAGGTCGGAGGCCATGCCCTCGACGGTGAGCGGACGCAGCGGCAGCAGGGCGGGAACGGCGTCGGCGGCCGCCGTCTCGTCGGGGTAGCCGGCCACCACCAGGGCACGTGCGGCGGGTGCCTCGACCAGACGGACGGTGGCACCGAGCAGTACGGCCCAGGTGCCCTCGCTGCCGGTGAAGGCGCGGGCGAGGTCGTAACCGCGCTCGGGCAGCAGGGCGTCGAGTGCGTAGCCGGAGGTGCGGCGGGGCAGGTCGGGCATGCCCTGGCGCAGTGCGGGGAGACCGTCGGCGGTGAGGTCCTGCAAGGCGCGGTGCAACTCGCCCTCGCGGCCCGGTCGTTGACGCAGCAGGGCGCGCTCGGGTGGCGGCAGTTGCCCGGTGACGGTCAGTTCGGTGCCGTCGGCGAGCAGCAGGTCAAGGGAGTGCAGGTTGTCGGCGGTGCGTCCCCAGGCCACCGAGTGGGCACCGCAGGCGTTGTTGCCGATCATGCCGCCCAGGGTGCACCGGCTGTGCGTGGACGGGTCAGGGCCGAAGCACAGCCCGTACGGGCGGGCCGCCGCCTGAAGCCGGTCCAGCACCGCGCCCGGCTCGACCCGGGCGGTACGGGCGTCCGGGTCCACCGAGAGCACCCGGTTGACGTACCGCCGGAAGTCGAGGACGACCGCTCCCGGGCCGATCGCCTGCCCGCCGATGCTGGTACCCGCGCCGCGCGGGACCACCGGCACCCGGTACTCGCGGCAGAGTGTGAGGGCAGCTCGGACGTCGTCGGTGTCGGCGGGTTTGACCACCCCCAGCGGGAGATGGCGGTAGTTGGACGCGTCGTGGCTGTAGACCGTGCGTTCGGCCGCGTCGAAGCGTACGTCGCCGCGCACCGCCGCACGCAGGGCGCGGGCGAGGTCATCGGTTCCCGGGGTGGTCGCCATACCGCGATCATTCCAGCGGCGGGCCGAAGCGGGCAGTGGGCCACCCCGAGGCCATCGCGAGGTCAACCCGACTGCCCCGACCCAACCCGGCCGCGGAGCGCGGTCCTGATCGGGACCCGGTCCGGCCGTCGCCTGCTGCCCCCCGTGGCGCGGCCGGACCGAGCAGGGGTCAGGAGCGGCCGACGGCGTTGCGGGCGATCTGCGAGAGCTTGGCGACCTCGAAGGCGGCGTACGCACCGCTGGAGAGGAGGGAGAACTTGACGCCCTCGCGGCCGCCGGGGCGGCGGTAGTCGGCGGGCAGGTGGGAGCGGTAGTACTCGGAGGCGCGGTGGAAGAACTGGGGGCGCTCGGCGCGCGGAACGCAGCCCGCGAGGTCGAAGACGAAAAGGAAGTTCCGGATCATCCGGGTGAAGAGGAAGGGCTTGGCGGCGGCGAACTCCTCGTGCTCGCCGAGCAGTTCCAGGCTCCGGCCGTACTGCTCGAAGATGTCGAAGTGGCTGCTGCCGGGGGAGCCGGTCGGGTGCAGGGTGTGGCGGCGGCGGATCCGGACGCACTCCTGGTCGAGGACAGCGATCCGCTTCGCCGCGAGCAGCACCTCGTGGACCACCGGGATCTCCTCGTAGTGGCCGTCCGGGAAGGCGGGCAGACCGGAGTCCCGTCGGACCAGCCGGTCCCAGATCAGCGGCGGCGCGCCGAACACCTCCGGCCGGTCCAGCGGGGAGAAGACCTCCGGGCCGGCGGACGAGAGCAGCTCGGCCGCCCCGCCGGGCCAGACCCGGTCCCGGTATTCGCGGGAGTGCCCGAACAGCAGGACGTCGACCTCGCCGGTCTCGGCCAGCCGGCCGGCCATCGCCTTGATCGCCTCGGGCTCCACCACGTGGTCGCTGTCCAGGAAGAGCAGGTACTCGCCCTTGGCGTGCGCCGCGCCTGCATTGCGGCTGCGGCCGATACCGACCGCGGCGTCCAGCCGCAGGACGCTCACCCGGGGGTCGCGCATCTCGTACGCCTCGGTGAGGCGCTCGGGGGAGTCGGGGGAGCGGTCGACGACCAGCACAACCTCGAAGTCGCGGGAGGACTGGGACAGGAGCGAGTCCAGACAGTCCTTCAGCTGTTGCTGCTGGTCGTAGGCGGAGAGCACTACGGAGATCAGTGGGGAGGGCATGGGCGGGAGGCTAAGGGCGTGTACACGTCCGGGCAAAGGTCAAAATGCCCGTGAAACCACCCAACACCGGTCAAATCACGACTGGTGTGCGCGATATCTTCACCAAGCTGCCACCGTGAGTGACGAACCTGAGAGCCCGTCAGTGCGTCCGGAGGGCGGCACCCCACCGGGTTCCGGACCCGGGAGGTGCCGCCCTCGGAGGCGTACCGGAAGGACGTGCGAGAAGGGCCTGCCAGGAGCCGTAGAAGACCGCGTACGAGCGACCGGGCTCAGTACGCGTGGTGGACCTGCCAGAACGACCACGCGCCGCAGGGGCTGCCGTAGACCTCGTTCATGTAGGTGAGGCCCCACTTGATCTGGGTGGCGGGGTTGGTGCGCCAGTCGGCACCGGCCGCGGCCATCTTGGAGGCGGGCAGGGCCTGGACCAGGCCGTACGCGCCCGAACTCGGGTTGGTCGCGGTGACGTTCCAGCTGCTCTCGTGCTGGACGATGTTGTCGAAGCACTGGAGCTGGCTCGCCGGGACGATCTGCGCGGCGATCTCCTGCGGGGTGCCGGAGTAGCCGGTGCCTGTGCTCAGGGTGCTCCGCTGCTCGGAACGCGAGGCCGCGTCCGCCTGGGCCTGCGCAGCCGCTCGTGCCTTGGCCTCGGCATCCGCCTGGGCCTGCGCCTGGGCGTCGGCCTGCGCCTTCGCCTCGGCCTGGGCCTTGGCATCCGCATCCGCCTTGGCCTGGGCATCCGCCTTGGCCTTCGCGTCGGCCTCGGCCTTGGTCAGCGCCTCCGCCTGGGCGTTGGCCTGGGCCTGGGCGGCGGCGATCTGCTGGGTCTCGTCGGCGCCGACGGCGGCGACGGCCTTCGGCGCCGCGGCCGGGGCGGAGGAGGAGTCCTGGGGCAGGGCCAGGGCCAGGGTTGCGGAGCCTGCGACGGCGAAGGTGGCCACACCGGTGATGACGGCGTTCCGGCGGTTCTTGGTGAGCTTCGAGAGCTTCGAGAGCTGCGGGAGCTGCGGGAGCTGCATGGAGGGAACAGACCTCTTCCGTCGGTGGGGCCGTGCGCAGGCACACGGGTATCGTGAAGCGTGCTCGGGGGAACAGCCCGCGCGCCGTGTCGGACGGCCTCGCACCCCGCTGGGGATCGGGGTGGGCGGGACGGCGCGACGAGCCGACCTGGGGGATCGGACCGGCCACGCTGCGTTGCGACCGGGGACGTTGCGACCGGGGACATTCTTTGCAGAGGCTTACGGTCGTAGCAACGAGCTCGGGTACTACCGGCGGTCGTAGGACAGCGGAACGCCCGGCACGGGGCCGGGCGTGATCGACGGGTTTACCCGGAACATACGCGAGCCGTAGGCGGAAGTCGTGACAGTCTGTGATCGCGGCCCTGACCAGCGGCGTTCCGGGCGCCCGAGCGGCGGTCCGGACACCCGGCAGGCGGGTGCGGCGAAGCGACCGGGGTGTGACGACTATCGAGGGCAGTAGTCGGCGGAACCGGTGTGGGCGGCCTCACAACAACCATCCCGTCCCGGTCGCCGAGTGTGACCGGTCGAGTGCGGAAGGCGCGCCTGTGGTCACGGGACCGACGCCACCGCCGGGCCGCGCCTGGCGCGCCGACCCAACCGCACGGTGACCGCGTTGTCACTCTGGGCCGGGAAGCCGTATCCCCGGCCGGCTCACCGGCCGGACGAGCTGAGCATCAGGTCGGGGTCGCCGGCAGGGTCGAAAGTGCAAGAGGAATTGCCGACTGCGTGGGATAGGTTGATGGCACCGACGAGAGAGTGGATTCGTGCCGGCGCTCCACAGAGCCGAGTTGACCGATCGTCAACTGTGACTGCGCGAGAAAGCTGCCGAAATCCATGCGATGAAGGAGCCCCGTTGGCCAGTGCCGGTAGGCCGTTGTCCACACCCCCGACTTCACCGCTACCGTCCCAGAAGCCCTCGCCGTCGAGCGAGGTGGAGTCGGACGCCGCGCTGCTGAAGCTGGTGAGCGAGCAGCTGGCGGCACGCTGGAAGCCCGGCGCGGAGGCAGCGGGCCGAGACGATGGGCTGGAGCTCGAAACCTCGCTGCGCCACGCCGTGCTGCCGCCCGGCAAGCTGCTGCGACCGTTGCTGCTGGTGCGGTCCGCGCTCGCGGTGGGCGCGAGCCGGGGTGCCACCGCGGCCGCTACCGGGCCCGGGGCGGCGGTCGGCCTGGTGGAGCGGGTGCTGCCCGCAGCGGTCGGGCTGGAGTGCGCACATGCCGGGAGCCTGGTCCACGACGACATCATCGACGGCGACCACACCAGGCGAGGCCGGCCTGCCGTGCACAGCCGCTTCGGCACGGAGCGCGCGATCGTCACCGGCAACGCACTCCTGCTCAGCTGGTTCGAAGCGCTGGCCGAGTGCCGGGACCGGGGCGTGCCGGCCGAGCTGGTGGTCGAGGCGATGCGTATCCAGGCGTCCAGCGGCATCGACGTCTGCCGGGGCGCCGAGCTGGAACTGGCGATGGCCGGCAACCTCGACTGCCGCACGGAGGACTACCTGGAGATGGCCCGGCTGAAGACCGCCGTGGTCACCTCGGCGGCCTGCCGGATCGGCGCCGTCCTCGCGGGGGCAGGTCCCGCCGAGGCCGGGGCGCTGGCGGAGTACGGGATGGCCCTCGGGCTCGCCTTCCAGATCGGCGACGACCTGCTCCCTTTCGCCGCCGATCCCGCTGCCGCCGGAAAACCGGGCGACAGCGACCTGCGCAACCTGCGGCCCACTCTGCCACTGCTGCTGGCCCGCCGCCGCGACCGGGCCGGTTTCGAACGGGTCGGCGGTGACCGTGGCGGCCTCGAAGAGGCGCACCACGCACCACCGGGTCGCGCCCTCGCGGCGCTGCGCGAGCTGGTGCACCGTACGGGGGCGCACACCGCAGCCCGCGACGAGGCCCGCCGGTACGCGGAGCGCGCCTGCCGGTCGCTCGACGTACTGCCGCACACGCCCAGCCGGGACCGGCTCGACGCACTGGCCCGGCAGGCGGGCGAGCGGGCCCGCTGAAGCCCGTGGTGCGGAGGGCGGGCGAGCCCGGTGCCGGGTCCTGTCCGGCCGATCTCTGGACGCCGGCCCCCGAAGAGTGCCTGGCCACCGGCCACTGAAGGACCGGCCGGACGGGACCCGAGCGCGTGGTGCGCCATGAGCCGTTCGGAGGCGCAGGCTGGAGGGGGGAGGAGTGCTGCGGGCGGGGGTGAGGAGGTCGAGCCGTGTACTTCACCGATCGTCGGGACGCCGGTCGGCAGCTGGCCGCCCGGCTGGCACAGCTGCGCGGTCAGGACGTGGTGGTGGTCGCCCTGCCGCGCGGCGGTGTACCGGTGGCGGCCGAGGTCGCCGAGGTGCTGGACGCACCGCTGGACATCTGTGTGATCAGGAAGCTGGGCGCGCCGTTCCAGCCGGAACTCGGGCTCGGCGCGATCGGCGAGGGCGGCGTGCGGGTGCTCAACCGGGAGGTGATGCGGCTCGCCGGGGTCTCGGAGGAGCAGCTCGCCCCGGTCGAGAAGCGCGAGCGCGCCGAACTCACCCGCCGGGTGGCCCGCTACCGAGGCGAACGTCCCGGTGTCCGGCTGGCCGGGAAGACCGTGGTGGTGGTCGACGACGGCGTGGCCACCGGATCCTCCGCGCGCGCCGCCTGCCGGATCGTGCGGCACCTGGGGGCGGCCCGGGTGGTGCTGGCGGTGCCGGTGGCGCCGACCGACTGGGTGGACCGGCTCGGTGAGGAGGCCGACGAGCTGGTGTGCGTCCGTACGCCGCTGGCCTTCTACGCGATCGGCCAGTTCTACCAGGACTTCGAGCAGACCTCGGACGCGGAGGTCGCATCCTGCCTCGACCGCGCGGCGCGGCGGACGGCGGCGGGCACCGCCGGTGACTCCGGAACGAACGGCAGCCAGGATCCCGCACCGGATCCACACCCGGGCACGCGGGAGGTCGAACTGCCGCTCGGTGGCGGATGGTTGGGGGGAACGCTGACGGTGCCGCCGGGCGCGGTGGCCGGTGTCGTCGTGTTCGCCCACGGCAGCGGCAGCAGTCGGCACAGCCCGCGCAACCGCTTCGTGGCCGAGCGGCTGAACCGCGCCGGACTGGCGACCCTGCTGTTCGACCTGCTCACCGACGGCGAGGCCGCCGACCGGGCCAAGGTCTTCGACATCGCGCTGCTGGCCGAGCGCCTGGCCGAGGCGACCCGCTGGCTGAGGGAGCAGCCGGAGGCCGAACGGCGCCCGCTCGGGTACTTCGGGGCCAGTACCGGAGCGGCTGCCGCGCTGTACGCCGCCGCCGATCCGGGCACGCCCGTCGATGCGGTGGTCTCCCGGGGCGGTCGGCCCGACCTGGCGGGGGACCGGCTGCCCGAGGTGACGGCACCCACGCTGCTCATCGTCGGCGGTGACGACCACCTGGTGCTCGAACTCAACCGCGAGGCGCAGGCTCGGCTGAGCTGCGAGAGCCGGCTGTCCGTGGTGCCCGGCGCGACCCATCTCTTCGAGGAACCGGGCACCTTGGCCGCCGCGGCCGACCTTGCGGCGGACTGGTTCAGCGAGCACCTGGCGGCCGCCCGGCGGTGAGTGGGCCGAGGTCCGGTCCCGTCCGGCCGATCCTCGGTGCGACCTCAGCGAGTGGTGTAGCCGCCGTTGACGAAGAGGGTCTGGCCGTTGAGCCACCAGCCGTCGGTGAGCAGGAACCTGACGTACGGGGCGATGTCGTCGATCGGGTCTCCCGGTCCGGCGTTCCGGGGCCTGCTCCGCAGGGGCGGACGGGCTCCGTGCTACGGACGGCCGTTCGGACGGTTAGGCTGTGGCCCGGCTGATGGTGAAGTCCACTGGAGGTGGGTCGATTTGTCGGAGCGTCAGGGTGAGCAGAGCGAACTGATCGCAATCGGACGCGGGTTCGACGGCTGGGAGCCGCCGGAGATCGACACCTCGGTGCCGCACTCCGCCCGGATGTACGACTACTGGCTCGGCGGCAAGACCCACTTCGCGCCGGATCGCGCCCTGGGCGAGGGCATCGAGCAGGCCATCCCCAGCATCCGGACCATGGCCAGGGAGAACCGCCACTTCCTCGGCCGGGCGGTCAGGTACCTGGCGCGCGAGGCCGGGATCAGGCAGTTCCTGGACATCGGCACGGGCATCCCGACCGGCGGCAACACCCATGAGGTCGCCCAGGCCGAGGCGCCCGGCAGTAGCGTCGTGTACGTGGACAACGACCCGATCGTGCTTGCCCACGCCCGCGCCCTGATGGTCAGCGAAGGCCGGGGCGAGACCGCCTACATCCACGCCGACCTGCGCCGACCCGAGGCGATCCTCGCGCATCCGGCGCTGACCGGGACACTGGACCTCACCGAGCCGGTCGGCCTGATGCTGGTGGCGATCCTGATGCTGCTGCGCGACGAGGACGACCCGAGGGGCAAGGTGGCCACCCTGCTGGACGCGCTGCCCTCGGGCAGCCATGTGGTGATCACGCACCCGACCGGCGACTTCGACCCCGAGGCGATGGCGCAGGTGGCCGCCAAGGCGGCGCAGGGCCGGATGACGCTGGTCCCGCGCACCCGGGCCCGGGTCGAGGAGTTCTTCGGGGGGTGGGAGCTGGTCGAGCCCGGCGTCGCACCCGTGATGGCCTGGCACCCGGACGGCGAGCCGCCCGCCGACCCGCACGCCGCGTACTACTGGGCGGGCGTGGCCCGCAAGCCGTAGGCCCTGTCCCGGACGGCCGAGGTCGCCGCTGCGGGGATGTGCTGCACTGGAGTGGTGACCGGGCCCTCGACGCCGATGGTGTCCCTGTGCTTCGCCCCCGAGCTGTGGCTGTTCCTGCGCAAGCGCCACCGCCGCGAGCCGGTACGGGCCGTCCATGACGGGACGGCCTCGCTCGGGCACCTGGTGCAGTCGCTGGGGGTGCCGCTGACCGAGGTCGGTTCGCTGGAGGTGGCGGGCCGCCGGGTCGGCCAGGACCACCGGCCCCGGGGCGGCGACCTCGTACGCGTGACGCCGGTGCCCCGGCCGCAGCGGGCGCCGTCGTCGTGCTTCCTCCTCGACGTCCATCTCGGCGCCCTTGCGCGGCGGTTGCGGCTGCTCGGGGTGGACACCGCCTACCGCAACGACCTGGACGACGATGAACTGGTCGTCCGGGCCAACGCGGAGCGCCGGATCCTGCTCACCAAGGACCGGGGGCTGCTGTGCCGCCGAGCGCTCTGGCTGGGCGCGTACGTACGGGGTTCCGGTCCTGACGAGCAACTCGCCGATGTGCTGGAGCGGTTCGCGCCCCCGCTGGCGCCGTGGAGTCGCTGCACGGCGTGCAACGGGCTGCTGGTGCCGGTGGCGAAGCAGGAGGTCGAGGTACTGCTACGGCCCGGCACCCGCCGGACGTACGACAGCTTCGCCCGCTGCCGTGCGTGCGGCCACGTCTACTGGGACGGTGCCCATCATCGGCACCTGGAGACGATCGTGGCCGCGGCGCTGGGCGACAGCGGGCGAAGCGAAGGCGGGAACTGACGGCCGTCAGGCCTCGGCGGGTGCCGTGGCGAGTGCTGCGGCAGCCTTGCGGCGGCGGCCGACGACGGCCGAGGCGGCGAGCACCACGGCGGCGGCGACCAGCGAGAGGATCATCTGGGTCAGCCCGTCGGGGTCGGTGCACATGTAGGCCATGACGAAGGTGATCATCCCGATGGTCGCCCAGGTCAGGTACGGGAACAGCCACATCCGGACGGTCAGCTTCTCGGGCGACTCACGCTCGACGATCCGGCGCATCCGCAGCTGGGAGACGGAGATCGCCAGCCAGACGAAGAGCGCCACCGCGCCGGAGGAGTTCAGCAGGAACTGGAAGACGGTGGCCGGCCACATGTAGTTGAAGAAGACCGCGAGGAAGCCGAAGACGACGGAGACGAGGATCGCCGTCCGCGGCACCCCGCGCCCGCTGACCTTGCCGAAGGAGCGCGGGGCATCACCGCGCTGGCTGAGCGAGAAGGCCATCCGCGAGGCGGTGTACAGGCCGGAGTTGAGGCAGGAGAGCACGGCGGTCAGGACGATGACGTCCATCACCCGGCCGGCACCGGGGATGCCCACGTGGTCCAGGACGGCAACGTACGGGCTGCCCTTGACGGCGGCGGAGTTCCAGGGGAGCAGGGTGACGACGATGGCGATCGAGCCGAGGTAGAAGACGCCGATACGCCAGATCACGCTGTTGGTGGCCTTGCGGACGGCGGTCTTCGGGTCGGCGGTCTCGCCCGCCGCGAGGGTGACGATCTCGCTGCCCATGAAGGCGAACACCACGGTGAGCATGCCGGTGAAGACCGCGCCGATGCCGTGCGGGAGGAAGCCGCCGTTACCGGTCAGGTTGGTCATACCCGGGGAGTGGGTGCCCGGCAGGACCCCGAAGATCGCCAGGGCTCCGATCACGATGAAGGCCGTGATCGCCACCACCTTGATGCCCGCGAACCAGAACTCGAACTCGCCGTAGGAGGAGACCGAGAAGAGATTGGTCGCGGTGAGCACGGCCATAACTATCAGTGCGAACGCCCATTGAGGCACCCCCGGCACCCAGCTGTTGAGGATCTTCGCACCTGCGGTGGCCTCGACCGCCAGCACCACGACCCAGAAGAACCAGTACAGCCAGCCGATGGAGAAGCCGGCCCAGCGACCGAGTGCCCGGTCGGCGTAGGCGGAGAACGAACCGCTCTGCGGGTCGGCGGCGGCCATCTCGCCGAGCATCCGCATGACCATCACGACCAGCGTGCCGGCCAGTGCGTACGAGAGGAGGATGCCGGGGCCGGTGGACGCGATCCCGGCGCCCGAGCCGACGAACAGCCCGGCGCCGATCACACCGCCGATCGCGATCATCGAGAGGTGCCGGTTCTTCAGGCCCGCTTGGAGGTGACCGTGGCCAGAGCCCGGGGTCGCCGGGCTCTGGTCTGGTGTGTCGGCCTGCTGCGGGCCCTTGGTGGTTTCCATGCTCATCAGGTGTGACTGCCTTCCCAGCGCGGGCACTCGGTCTGTGGGTGACAGGGGTGGGGACAGGCCCACGCGTTGGCTGGCAAACCTAGCCACAAATCCGGCGCAAGGGAACCTTTGGGTACAAATTGTTGACGTCTTGGACACATAAGCTTTACGTAATTGAGCTCTATGAGAGCTTAGCGGCGGCGGCCGGGTGCGGTAGGGAGGACGCAGTCGCCGCAGAGCCCGGAGCCCGGTACGCGGTAGTAGGGGCAGCAGGTGGAGCGGCGGAACGAGGCTCTGCGGTGCGAGACGGTGCCCGTGCCGCGCAGCGGGTCGCGGGCCGGCAGGTCCTCGGCGAGCAGCCGGGCCGTCCCGGCCGCGTCGGCGGCGGTACGGGAGGCCGAACAGCTCCCGCTCCGCATCCGACAGACCCGTCGAATACGCGGCATGCGGTCCAGTCGCCCGCCTCTCCCGAAGGGGGACAGCGGCTGCCAAGTCACATTCCTTGATCAGGACTTCGCAGCCTTCCTCTAGAGTGCTTCCGTCCCCTGCACGCGCCAGTGGCCCCGGCCCGGCGGCGCGTGCCGACCCTGCCCACGGGCCCGACCGAGGAGTAACCGTGACCGACCTGGCGTCCATATCCCTGCAGCAGGAGATCGCCCGGGATCTCCAGGTGAGCGCGTCCTTCGATGTACGGCACGAGATCGAGCGCCGGGTGGCCTTCCTCGCCGACCAGCTGACCTCCACGGGCCTGCGCTCGCTGGTGCTGGGCATCAGCGGCGGTGTGGACTCCACGACCGCGGGCCGGCTGTGCCAGCTCGCGGTCGAGCGGGTCCGTGCCGCCGGGCGGGAATCGACGTTCTTCGCGATGCGGCTGCCGTACGGCGCCCAGGCTGACGAGAAGGACGCGCAGCTGGCGCTGGAGTTCATCAGGCCCGACCGGGTCCTGACCGTCGATGTGAAGTCCGCCAGCGACGCCGCGCTGGAGGCGGTGCTGGCCGGTGGCACGGTCTTCCGTGACGCGCACCACCAGGACTTCGTGCACGGCAACATCAAGGCCCGGCAGCGCATGACTGCTCAGTACGCGGTCGCGGGCGCGCACGAAGGCCTGGTCGTGGGCACCGACCACGCTGCCGAGGCGGTCTCCGGCTTCTTCACCAAGTTCGGCGACGGCGCGGCCGATGTGGTTCCGCTCACCGGCCTCACCAAGCGGCGCGTACGGGCCATGTCGCAGGCTCTGGGTGCGCCGTCCGCGCTGGTTGGGAAGACCCCGACCGCAGACCTGGAGACACTGAACCCGGGCAGGCCCGACGAGGAGGCGCTCGGCGTCACCTACGACGACATCGACGACCTCCTGGAAGGCAAGCCGGTCGATGAGGCCGCCTTCGTGGCTGTCGTCCGCCGCTACCGGCTCACCGAGCACAAGCGTCAGCTGCCGATCGCCCCCTGAGCTGGTCCCTCGTCAGCCGGGTCTCGAGCCGGACGGCCTCGTCCTCCACGGCGATCTCCGCCAACGCGCGCGTTTTCCACCCCCCCCGGTGGGGGAAGCAGAGCCGTTCGTCATTTCGCCAGGAGCCCCTGGGCCCGGCCGTCGAGTGGAACCTGCCCGCCACGGCGGGTCCGTGCGGCGCGCGTGATCCGGCCTGTGCCATCCGGGGCGCGGAGCGGTGCGGGTTTGAACTGGCCGGTAGGACGCCAGGATTGGGAGATGACGGAATCTCCGATGCCAGTGGCCCGGGTCTCCGACGAGGTACGGGAGGCCCTGGAGCGTCTCGCGCCCGTGGTCGCGCTGGAGTCAACGATCATCGCCCACGGTCTGCCCCGGCCCGGCAATCTTCGGGTGGCGGGCGAGCTGGAGGATCTGGTCCGGGCGGCGGGCGCTGTCCCCGCGACCATCGCCGTCCTGGACGGTGTGCCGCACATCGGGCTGGAGAAGGACGGGCTTGAGCGCGTCGCCAACGACAGCTCGCTGCGCAAACTCGGCTTCCGCGACCTCGCCCCCGCTTCGGCCCTGCGGGCGAGCGGGGCCACCACGGTCTCCGCGACGGCCTTCCTGGCCGCCCGCGCCGGCATCCGGGTCTTCGCCACCGGCGGGCTCGGCGGCGTGCACCGCCAGTGGACGACGACCCAGGACGAGTCCGCCGACCTCCGGCTGCTGGCGCGCACCAGGATCACCGTGGTCTGCGCGGGGGTGAAGTCCATCCTCGACGTACCCGCCACGCTGGAGCGCCTGGAGACCCTGGGCGTGGCCGTACTCGGCTACCGCACGGCACAGTTCCCCGGCTTCTACCTGTCGAGCTCGGGCCGCCCGGTGGAGTGGACGGTACGGGACGCCGGCGAGGTGGCGGCCGTGATGCGTGCCCAGGACGCCCTCGGCGGGCTCGACTCGGCGGTGATCGTGGCCAACCCCGTGCCGGAGTCGGAGCAGCTCGACCCGCGCCTGCACGACCGGGTACTCGCCGAGGGTCTCGCGGCGGCCGACCGCGCGGGCGTCAGCGGCCAGGCCATCACGCCGTTCCTCCTCTCCTATCTGGTCGAGCACACCGGCGGCGCCTCTCTGGAGGCCAACCTGGCCGCCGTGCGCGGCAATGTCGGGCTCGGTGCCCGGATCGCCGTCCGGTGGGCCGAGCGATGACCCGACAGTCGGCCGCCGGCGGGCTGCTGGTGATCGGTGACGTGGTCACCGACGTAGTCGCGCTGCACGCCAACGCACTGGCCCCGGGCACCGACACCGCCGCCCGGATCGCCTTCCGGCCCGGCGGCTCGGGCGCCAACACGGCAGCGTGGGCAGCTCGTTCGGGAGCCGACGTGCGGCTGCTGGCGAGGGTGGGCGCCAACTCGGCCGACTGGCACCGCGACGAGCTGCTCGACGCCGGAGTCCGACCGCACCTGGTGGTGGACGAGAAGGCGGCGACGGCGGTGGTGATCTCACTGGTGGACGCCGAGGCCGAACGGACCTTCGTCACCGACAGCGGCGCGGCCGTCCGCCTCGGCGTGGAGGACTGGGACGCTGCCCTGCTGGACTCGGTCGCCCGGATCCACCTCTCCGGATACCTCTACTTCACCCGGCCGGGGCGGCAGCTGGCCGCCACCGTACATGCGGCCGGGCGCGCGTGGGGCCTGCCGGTCAGCGTCGATCCGGCGTCCACCGGCTTCATCGAGAAGCTGGGCCTGCCCGCTTTCCTGGCCGAGGTCGGCGGAGCCGGGCTGATCCTGCCGAACCTGGCGGAGGCGCGTCTGCTCGCCGGGACGGCGGATCCGGTGGCCGCCGCCGAGCGGCTGAGCGCGGCCCACGGCGAGGCGGTGGTCAAGCTCGGCGCGGCGGGCGCGCTCGCCGCTGAGCGCGGCCGGCTCATCGCCGAGGTCCCCGGCGTCGCCGCCTCGGCCGTGGACAGCACGGGCGCGGGCGACGCCTTCACCGGCGGCTTCCTCGCCGCCCGGCTCGCCGGCGCGGACCTGGCCGAGGCGACGGCCGCAGGCTGCCGCTCGGGCGCCGCCGCCGTCGAAGTGGTCGGCGGCCGCCCACCCCTGGACCGCGATGCCGGGCGCTGACGACGCCGACCCGCAGGCCGTTCGGTCCGCGTGCGTCGACCGGCCGAACGGGACGATTCGAAGAGCACATCGGGAGGGAAAGGATCAGGAGCCGTGGCCGAGCCGAGGCTGCGGTCGGCGCGCGAGGTCGCGCCGTGGCTCGGAACAAGGGATTGGCACTGATGGCAACAGGCACCGTGAAGTGGTTCAACGCCGACAAGGGCTTCGGTTTCATCTCGCAGGACGGCGGCGGCCCCGACGTGTTCGTCCACTTCTCCGCGATCCAGACCACCGGCTTCAAGGAGCTGGCGGAGGGAACGCAGGTCGAGTACGACGTCACCCAGGGCCCCAAGGGGCCGCAGGCGGAGAATGTCGTCCCCCTGAGGTAGCGGACTCCACGGCGTCCTGTCGTCCCGGACCGGCCGGAGGGGCAGGACGCCGACGCCGTTCGCCGGCAGGACCGCTGAGCCGGACAGGTGATCCGTGGGCCACACGAGCGGCGAGTGCCCGCGATCGGTTCCGGCATTGTCCGGTCAGGCGCTCAGGCGGCCGGGAGGGTGTCCGCGAGGGTGTTCCAGAACATCAGCTCGTAGGCCTGGAGCAGTCGTCCGTAGCCGCGACCGCCGTCGATCCGCTCGGTGTTGAGGCTCGCGGCGGCGAGGACGGCGATGGTCTGTTCCTCCAGCTCCGGCGCGGGTTCGGCGAAGAAGTCGAAGAACGCGCAGGCCGCGTCCGTGAAGCCGTAGTGGCTGCGCAGGGCCCGCGCGACGGTGGCGCAGTAGCCGCCCCAGGCTGCGAAGTTGGCGGACAGGGCCAGGACGGTGCCGGTCGGCTCGCCGTTCAGGGTCAGCCAGGCGAGGTAGGCGGGGTACGCCTGGCAGCCGGCGAGCGGTTCCCGGGCGGCCACCTCGGCGGGTGTCAGGCCGCAGCCCTCCTCGAAGGCGGTGAGCGCATGCAAGGCCTCGCTCTCGCCCTCGGCGAGCCCCGCGAACCAGCCGCCCGCCGGGGTGTCGGCGCAGCGGGCGGCCAGCAGCAGCAGGCTGCGCCGATCACTGGTGATGATCTGGTGCTGCTGCGCGGCGAGTTCGGCCAGGACGGAGACCGGCGCGCGTCCCTCCGCGATCAGCGGGACCAGCCGGTTCTCCCCCGCACCCGGCGCCAGCTCGCGGCGGACGGTCTGCAACACCTCGCGTGCCTGCGCGTTCATCGGCTCTCCCGGAGTGACGGTCAGTCAGGTTGCGTGCCAAGCCTAGGCGGGGGAGAGCGCTGCGTCCGGGAGCCCGCGCGGGGCGGCGCCTCGGTCCGGAGCAGCTGCGAAGGGGCGAGTCCGACGGCGAACACCTGTCCCGGTGCCCCGCACTCCTTCTTCGAGCGCAGTTCGCACAGCTGGGCAGCGGCCTGCACCGACGCCTGGCAGCGCATCATCGCCTTCACCCGCCGCCACGGACCCGCCTCCCCTGGCCGCAGCGGTGCGCGGCACGCTCACGGCCGGGTCCCGTCGAACGATTGACCCTCTCTCCGCCCTGGTGCTGGAACGAGGATCGCGTAATGCGCAATCAGCGTTGCACATAATGCAATCCTGGTTCTGAGGGGGCGGCAGGATGAGCGGGACCGGCGGCAGAGCGGCCGTCACAACGCCGAGACCTTCGCCGACCCGGGCCGACCGGCGGCCGGTATCCCCCATGTCTTCGTCGGCGGCACCCGGGTCATGGCCGACGGGCGGCACACCGGCGCGCTCCCCGGACGCGCGCTGCGGCGCACCCTGGACGGAGCCACCCGGTGACCACCGGCGGGCCGGTCCGCAGGACCGGCCGGGTGGGCCTGGTCAGCGGGGTGCACCGTCGGGTGTCGTCCGGGCGACCTGGTCGGCCATCGGCCAGTCCCGCCCGTCCAGTTCCAGGAAGCAGGTCGGCAGGTGGAGCCCGGCCGTCGGACGGTCGAGCCGTACGGAGAAGGGGTGGCCGGGGGAGTCGGGCAGCTCACCCGTCAGCCTGCGCGGCAGGTGGCCGGGACCACGCTCGCGCAGGAATCCGACTTCCTTGCCGTCCACCAGCAGCTCGGTCTCGGTGAGCCGCCCCGAGCGGACGTTCACGGTGATCGAGTGACCGGCCTGGTCCCGGTGGAAACTGTGGCGACGACGCATGCTGCACTCCCTCGCGGCCCTCTCCGGCCAGTCTAGGACCGGGGCCCGGCCCCCGCCGGATCACGTACGGCACGCCGGTCCCCGGGCGAGGCACCCGGAGACCGGCGCCGGTGGTCGAGCCGGTGGTGAAAGCCGATGGTCGGAGTGGGTCAGCCGGTCGGCTTGGTGAGCAGCAGCTCGGTGTTGTGGTCGACGGGGGAGCCGAGCTTCTGGGCGGGCGTCGCGTACGGGTCGTTGTACGAGAGCTCGCGGTAGAGGGCGGCGAGATTGGCGTCGGAGGTGTCGTTGAAGTCGGTCGCGTACGGGGCGGCGGACTCGATCAGGGTGGTGAAGAGGGAGAGGGTGCCGTCGCCGTTGTCGGCGATCTCGATGATGCGGGCGTGCTGGGGGAAGTCCACGTGGGAGGCGGTGTTGATCTCCCAGAAGGCGCGCTCGGGCACCGCGTGGCCGTGTGCGGTGATCCGGTTCTCGTGGGTGTGGCCGTTCACCCAGGCGACGACGTTCGGGTAGCGCGTCAGCAGCGAGACGAGCTCGTTGCCGTCGTGCCGCTTCTCGAACACGTTGCGCGGATCGGGCAGCAGATTGCCCATGGTGGTGCTGGTGTGGTGGCTGAAGAGGACGATCAGGTCGTTGCCCTGGCCGCCGCGCACGGTGCGTCCGTCGCCGTCGTACCAGTGGCCGCTGTGCGCCTGCAGGGTCTGCTCCAGCCAGCGCAGTTGGGCGGTGCCGAGCGAACCGTCCGCGAAACCGGCCTGGTTGGTGGTGTCCAGGCTGATGCCCAGGACGCCGTTGGCGATGCGGAAGGTGTAGTAGAGCTTCCCGCTGCCGACGGCGTCCGCGGTGAAGCCGTGGCCGACCGGCCCGGGTCCGGTGTAGGCGGGGTCCAGGTGCGCCTTGCCGAACTCCTTGAGGGTGAACGGCCGTCGGCGCTCGTCCGGGGTGATCCGGCGCACCGCACTGCCGTCCGCCAGCAGGCGGCCGAGCAGCAGCGCGGCACCGGCCGGATCGCGCCGCAGGGCCTCCATCAGCTTCGCCGCGTCGGCGTCGTTGCACCCTTCGAGCTTGCGGTCGCCCGCGTACAGGGCGCCGAGCAGACCGAGGTCGGGCAGCGAACCCTCAAGGCTGTCGTCGTGGTTGCCGACCGTGCTGTACCACGGCACCTGGAGGCCGGGCGCGTCGAAGGAGCGGCCAGACGCGTTGAGGAAGCCCGGCAGCTGGGGGAAGCCCTTGGCCTTGTAGTCGTCGCGGAAGGACGTCTCGGGGTTCCAGAAGGCGCTGCTGCCCGAGTCCTGCACGCCCTCGTACCGCGTGGGGTCGCCGCTGCTCGGGGTGAGACGGCCGCCGCTCATGACCGTGAGGTACCAGTCGAGTTCTATGTGTTCGTGGTTGTCGGTGTTGTCACCGGTGGTCATCACCAGGTTGAACGCCTTGCCGGTGTGCGGACCGGCGGCGAGCGCGTTCACCCGCTCGACCAGGGAGGAGGCTCCGCGTGTGGTCAGCGTCTCCTGCGGCCGGTGCGCGCTGTCGTTGAACCGGGCCAGGTACTCGAAGCGCACCGGGGACTCGGTGTCGACCAGGTGCAGGTCGGTGAACTGGACGAAGCCTGCCAGTGCGGTGCGCCGGTCGTCGCGGCCCGGCTGTGCGGCGGCGAGTTCGGCACGGACCACCAGCGGCCAGCCGGGCCCGGCGGCCAGCCGCCGGTAGCCGGTGGTGCCGGTGGGGGTGGCGACCTGCTCCAGTGTCGTCCCCTCGACCCGTACCGCCCGGGCCGCCGTGGCCGCCAGCGCCCGGTCACGCTCGGCCGCCGAGGCGAACGTTCCACCGGCCAGGGACAGTGCCGCCCCGGCGGCGGTGGCGGAGACACCGCCGACAAAGGAACGTCTGGTCATTGCACGCATGCGAAACCCCTCCTGACGGTCCGGCAGTACCCCGACGGTCTGCCCTGAAGCCGTTCGGCGCAGCGGTCCTGCCCGGTGCGGAGCCCGCTTCGAGTCGTGGACCGATGCTGGCCGGGGCGCATATTACCCATCGGTAGGAGCAGGGCATAGCTTCCTGACGGAACGGGACGAGAACGTTTGGCAACGTCCGTGTGCGGCAGCCGACCGGACGCCGGGTCACCTGCCCGGGGGCACACCACGGCCTGTGGCCGGCCGGAGCCGGCCACGGGCCAGGGGTACGACGGTGTCAGAGCGCCATGACGGAGCGGCGGCAGACATCCACCCGGGCGAACTCGCCACTGAGCCGGATGCCGACCACGCTGCCGTGGCCGTCGACCGCCACGTCGGGGAGGCTGCGCGGACGGTGCCCGCTGCGGCAATCGGATTTACAACTCATCGGCACCACACGGTACTTGCCGGTGGCGAGCGACGTCTCGACGGCCTGCTCCCGCGAATGGCTGGTTTACGACCGGTCCTGGCATGTTGCGATCAGAGGAGGTGTGACGAACCGTCAGGATGGACCCATGATCTCTGTACGACGTAGCACCTCGGTCGCCCTGGCGGCCGGTGCAGCGATGCTGATGTCCCTGGTCCCGGCGCAGGCCGCGGCACCGGCCACCTCCCCGGTGCCGGGCCGCGGCAGCGAGCCGGCCGTCTCGGCCTACCTGAAGACCATCCAGGGCAGCCCCGAGCAGCTGCGCACGTTCTTCCACGACCTGCCCAAGGGGGGTGACCTCCACAACCACCTGTCGGGGGCGGTCTCCACCGAACTCCTGCTGCAACTCGCCGTCGAGGACGGCCTGTGCATCGACAGCAGCTCGTTCACCGCGCTGCCGCCGCCGTGCCCGGCGACCAGCCGACCGGCCGCCGACACCACCTCGGACGAGGCGTTCAGGCTCCAGGTCATCCGCGCCTGGTCGATGCAGGACTTCGTACCGGGCGCCGAGTCCGGGCACGACCACTTCTTCGCCACCTTCGGCAAGTTCGGCGAGGCGAGCTGGCGGCATCCCGGCCGCATGCTGAGCGAGGTCGCCGACACGGCGGCGACTCAGCACCAGTCCTACCTGGAGACGATGCTGACGCCCGCGTCCTCCGGTGCCGCAGCGCTGGCGGCCAAGGTCGGTTACGACAGCGACTTCGACCGGCTGCGGGACAAGCTGCTGGCCGACGGCGGTATCGACACCCTGGTCCGGCAGGCCGGTTCCGACGCCGACCGGGCCATGGCGGAGTTCCGGACCACCTCGAAGTGCGACACCGACACCCCGGCCCCGGGCTGCGCGATGACGATCCGCTTCATCTCGCAGGCCTCGCGCGCCTCCACGCCCGAGCGGGTCTTCACCCAGCTGCTGCTCGGCATGGAACTGGCCGAACGCGACCCGAGGTTCGTCGCCGTCAACCTGGTCCAGCCCGAGGACTACCAGGCCTCGCTGCAGAACTACGACCTCCAGATGAGGATGCTGGACTACCTCCACGGCAAGTACCCGGACGCACACATCACCCTCCACGCTGGCGAGTTGGTGCCCGGACTGGTCAAGCCCGAGGACCTCACCTTCCACATCAGGGAGGCGGTGCTCACCGGCCACGCGGAACGCATCGGCCACGGCGTCGATGTGACCCATGAGGAGCCGTACAAGGAACTGCTGCGGACCCTGGCGGAGCGTCACATCATGATCGAGGTCCCGCTGACGAGCAACGAGCAGATCCTGGGCGTGTCGGGCCCCGCGCATCCCTTCCCGCTCTACCGGAAGTACGGTGTGCCCGTCGCGCTCGCGACGGACGACCCCGGCGTCGAGCGGATCGACATCACCGACGAGTACCGGAAGGCCGCCGCCAGGTACGACCTGACCTACCGCGACCTCAAGAACCTCGCCCGCACCTCGTTGGAGTACGCATTCCTGCCCGGCGGCAGCCTCTGGGCGAGTCGTGACGGCTTCCGGCCGGTGCCCGAGTGCGCCAAGGACCGCCCCGGCTCCGACAGGCCGAGCCGCCGGTGCGCCCAGCTGCTGGCGCACAGCCCCAAGGCTGCGCTTGAGTGGCGTGAGGAGCGCGCGTTCACGGCCTTCGAGGCCGACGTCCTCCAGCACGGGGCCGCCGCGCACTGACCTCTCCTGAGCCGGGCCTGGACAACGGTGGGCCGCGACAGCCGTGCAGCTGTCGCGGCCCACCGTTGTCCGGGCCCGGCTCAGGAGAGCGTCGTCTGCGCCAGGTCGTCCACCACGTCGCGCAGTTCACCGCGGCGGTGATAGGCGTGGAGCTGCCGGGTGGCGCCGGTGCCCCGGGCCATGACGGTGTCGAGCAGACGGCGGACGGTGCCGGCGTCGGCGGCGGCGGCCAGACCGGGCTCGGCCCGGTCGAGGAGGCGGCCGACCAGTTCGCGCATCGGACGGCGGTCGCCGCTCACCGGGTCGAGGCCCTCGCCCGCGAGGCCGTCGTGGGCGGCGCGCCAGTGCGCGGCCCGGAGCAGCTCGGTGGGCAGGTCCGTGTGCGGGATGCCCGCTTCGAGCTCCGCCAGCAGCACCGCGGCAAGGCCTCGGACCAGCAGGGCGATCACGATGGTGGTGTCGAGGTCGGCGCTGACGTCGGCGACGCGGATTTCCAGGGTCGGGACGTGCTCGGAGGGGCGGGCGTACCAGTAGATCATTCCCCGGTCGAGCAGCATCCCCGAGTCCACCAGGGCGTCGGCGAGCTGTTCATAGCCCGCTTCGTCCAGTACGGGCGAGGGGCCGACGGTCGGCCACTGGTTCCACTGGATCGCCCGCCAGCTGGCAAAACCGCTGTCCTTTCCGGCGTGGAAGGGAGAGTTGACGGCGAGCGCCTGCACCATCGGGAGCCAGGGCCTGATCCGGTTGGCCAGGGCGAGCGCCTGCGCCCGGGAGGCGGTACCGAGGTGGACGTGGCAGCCGCAGACACCGCCGCCGCTGCCGTCGGCGACCGCCCCGAAACGCTCTGCCATCCGCCGGTAGCGCGGGGTGTCGGTCACCTTGGTGGGCGCCGCACCGGGCAGTACCGGGGTGCCGGAGGCCACCAGCAGGCACCCCGCCCGTTCTGCGGCACTGGCCAGTGTGCGCCGTAGGAAGGAGAGTTCGGCGCGGAGGTCGCTGCCGGAGAGGGTCGGGCTGCTGCACACCTCGATCTGGGTCGGGTAGAGCTCGGCCTGCACGAGAGGGCCCAGCGTACGGCGGGCGTCGGCGATCACCTGTGGGCCGTGGGCGACCGGTGTCCGGCTGTCGGCGTCGACAAGGAAGAACTCCTCCTCGACCCCCATGGTCGGGACCTGGATGGCGCATGTCGTGGCGCCGAGCACAGGAAGGCGGACGGCCATAGTCTCTCCCGGCAGCGGTCAGTGGTGCTCAGTGGTGCTCAGTGGTGCTCAGTGGTGCTCAGTGGTGCGGTGCGGGCATCGGATCCGGTGCCGGGTCGGGATCCGGCGTAGGAGCGGGTCCAGGGGTCGGAGGCGGTCCCGGATCGGGGTCGGGTGGCCGCGGGGTCGGGAACGGATCGCCGTTCGGTCCGGGCCTGGGGTGCAACGGAGGCTCGGGCAGCGGGGGATGGGTGTCCGGATCCGACGGAATCGGTATGGTCATGGCAGCACCTCTCAGCCTCTTGTGCAGCTCCGCGGCGGCCCCCCTCAACACCTCGGAGCGTGCGACACCTGCTTCTTGTCCATCTTCGAACGCCCTTTGTTGCCCGTCCAGGCTGCGATCTCCTCGGTGCGTCTCCTGCTCCCGTCGCGTTCCGGTGCGCTCTCCATCATGTGCTCGTACCGCCGTTCCCGCTTGGGACCGGATCCTCGGCGGACGGCCCGGTGCCCTCTCGGCAGCTGACGGGCACAGAGCGTGACGGCCACCGGTATCGGGGCACCGGTCACCCGGCTCGCGTCTACCCGGTTTCGGAAACCCGACACCGTCGGCCGACCGGGCGGTGAGGGTTGGCACCGCGTCGGGCGGGTAGGAACGGAAAACGGAGTGAGTGGACCGATCGGGTGCCCCTCCGGTCCGGCGGCCTCGAGTTCGCCCGGCCCGGTGGTGCCCGGCCCCAGTGGCACGGTCCCCCTGCCGGGACGCCGTCGCCGCAAGCAGTCGAGGCGGGCGGTCTCCCGCGTGTCCCCCCGCGCGCCGTCGATACGCGTCGAGCGTTGCCGTGCGGGTAGTGGTACCCGGAACGTTCAGGGAGATGACCCGGTGTCCGCCCCGATCGCCGAAACGCCCCCGATCACCGCCGCCCCTGCCGCCGACGCGCGCCCCAGCCCGCAGCAGATGCGGATGATGGACAAGGCCGAAGCGCGGGCGCTCAGCGACGCGCTCTTCCGACGCCTCGGCGAGCTGGAGCGCGGCACTCACGCCTACAGCTATGTCCGGGGCACCATCATCGAACTCAACATGCCACTGGTGCGCTTCGCGGCCGCCAACTTCCGCCACCGGTCGGCGGACATGGACGACATCCTCCAGGTCGGCACGGTCGGCCTGATCAAGGCCGTGGACGGGTACGACCACCGGCGAGGTGTGGAGTTCGTGACGTACGCGATCCCGACCATCGCCGGTGAGATCAAACGGTTCTTCCGGGACACCTCGTGGCCGGTCCGGGTCCCGCGCAGCATGCAGGAGCTCTACCTGGTGGTCGCGCGCGGCTCCGACCGCCTGGAGCAGGAGTTCGGGCGGCTTCCCACCCCCGAGGAGATCGCCAGGGCACTCGGCCTCACCCCCCGCCAGGTGTCCGCAGGACTCGCCGCGGGCCGTGTCTACCGCTGCAACTCGCTGGACGCGCTGCGCGACGACGACCCGGACGAGACCGGTACCGCCCTGCTCGACCGGCTCGGCGAGTGCGACGAGAACCTGGACCTGGTGGACTTCCGCGAAGCCGTCCGGCCACTGCTCAAGGAGCTGCCCGAGCGTGAGCGGACCGTGCTGCTGCTGCGCTTCTGGGACAACCGCACCCAGTCCGAGATCGCCGAGCGGATCGGCGTCTCGCAGATGCACGTCTCGCGCATCCTCGCCACCACACTGGCCGGGCTGCGCGGCCGCCTGGAGGACGAGGAGTCCGGCTGCTGAACCGACGGTGGACGACGTGCCTGCCGGACACGGCGAGCGGTGAGTCCTGGCCATTCACCCGGTCCGGTACGGTGCGGCGTCGCGCCCGGGACCGGCCGGCCGGCCGGCGGGCGTGCGGGGTGGATTGGGCACCGCGTTTCCGGGCAGACGCACACCCCGTGAGTGGAGAGGAGCCAGACCATGATGCTGCTCGGACTTCTGCTGCTCGGTGCGAGCGGAGCCTTTGCCGCCCTGCTGATCGCCTACAACCTCGCCGGCGGCCCGGACTACACCGTGACCCTGTTCGGCAACGATCTGGCCACCATGAACAGTCTGGCCGTCTTCTGCGCCGGTCTCGCCCTTGCCCTGATCTTCTGCTTCGGCGCGGCCCTGGTCATGGGCGGCGGGATCCTGATGCGTCGTCGTTCGCGCGCCCTGCGCGACGCCCGCAGTACCCGCTCCGGGCGCGCCCCGCTCGGCACCGGCACGGGGCAGGACGCTGACACCGTCGGAGGGACGACCCCGGCCGCCCCGCCCCGACACCGCCACCTGTTCGGCCACTAGAGCCTGGCCGGCCGACCTTCTCCCACCCGGACGGCCGCGCACGAACCGCCGGACCGAGGGATGTACAGCACACGCAGAACGCCCGCACGGATCGAATCGCGATGCAGATGGACCCGATGACCAGTTCAGCTTCTCCGGGAGGCGTCGGCGGATCGGGGACTCTCCGGCAGCCCCGGCAGCGGTCGCTGTCGCTGACCGGCGTTGCGGAGCCCGTACTGCGCGGACGTGAGTTCACTCGCCGTACTCTCGCGGACTGGAGCTGGCTGCCCGAGCCGCGCGATCCGTCCGATCCGATGGGCCTGAGCATCGGAGACGATGTCCTTCTGCTCGTCTCGGAGACGCTGTCCAATGCCTGCCTGCACGCCGGGGGCCCGACCGAGGTCGTGATCACCGCATCCGGTGCGGTGCTCCGGGTGGAGGTGCGCGATGCCAGCACCGTGGTGCCGAAGGTGACCGTGCCCCGTCCGGCACTCCCCGGCGGGTACGGGCTGCTGGTCGTGCGGCTGCTGTCCGACCGCTGGGGGACGACGGTCAGCGCGGGAGGCAAGGCCGTCTGGTTCGAGGTGGACGCGGCTCGGATCGGCGGCCCCGAGGCCGGTGGCTAGCCGAGCGAGCCCTCTGCCACCGCACCATCGCGAGGTCAGACCTTCGGCTGGGGGCTGCGGAGTTCGCTCACCACCGCCCAGAGAACGGAGACCAGGGGCACCGCGACGGCCGCGCCGACGACCCCGGCCAGGAGGGCACCGGCCGTCACCGAGAGCGCGACGGCGACCGGGTGGATGCTGACGGCCCAGCTCATGACGAGCGGATGCAGCACATGCCCCTCGATCTGGCCGATGACGATGATCAGCGCCAGCACGATCAGCGCGGTCACCGGCCCCTTCGCGGCCAGGGCGACCACGGCCGCGACGGCCATGGCGATGGGGGATCCGACCAGCGGGATGAGGGTGGCGAAGAATTCCAGCACGGTCAGGGGCAGGGCCAGCGGCACTCCGAGCACGGTGAGCGCGATACCGACCAGCGTTGCGTTGCTGGCCGCGACGATCATGATGCCGCGGGTGTACCCGGCGAAGGCGCGCCACGCGGCCCGCCCGCCGCGGGCCCAGGTGCGGCGGGCATCTGCGGGCAGTTGCCGCTGCGCCCACTGCCACATGGTGTCGCCCGAGTGGATGAAGAAGACCGAACAGAACAGCGCCAGGACAGCGCCGGTGACGATCTCGATCAGGCGGGTGGCCTCACCCACCGCCGTGCTGATCAATGTGGAACGGTGCGCGGAGATGAACGCACCGAACTTGGCCTGGAGCCCGGCAACGGTGCTCGGCTGAATATGGAACGGGGCCCCTTCGAGCCAGCGCTCGATTCGGTCGAGTCCGCCGCGGAACTCGTCGCCGAGCCGGGTCCACTCCCCGGCGATGGTCTCGCCGATCAGCACGAACAGCCCGGCGACCAGCAGAATCGCCCCCAGCACGGTGAACAGCACGGCCACGGCCCGTGGCATCCTCCTGCCCAGCACGTCGGCCACCGGCCGCAGGACCGCCGTGACCACGAGGCCGACGAAGACCGCCACGACGGGCAGCGCCAGCCGGCCCAGGAGCACCAGCGCGGCGTAGAGCGCGGCGCCGATGATCAGCAGCCGCCAGGCGTAACCGGCCGCACGCTGCAGTCCCGCCGGGACGTGACCGCCGGCCCGCCCGGACCGGCCACCGGCCCTCGGTTCGACCGCCCGCCGGCCCGGCGTGCGCCCGCCTCGGGCTGCTGGCTGACGTCTCATCCTGCCGGGCCTTCCGTGTGCGGTGGCTGAGTGAAGTGTCTGCGCACGCTCTTGGGACGGCGTTCCTCCCGCTCGGCGATGGCATCCGCAGCCTCCTCGCCCGGGTACAGCGACCACAGTAGACCGGCCACTGTGCCCGGAACCCGTGGCCCGCCGTGGCGCGGCGCAGCCGGGGGAGTCACCCGGGTGACGTTCGCTCAGGTACACGGTGGCTGCCCGCGCCCCGGCCCGGTGACCGGGCGGATCACTCCGGTGCACCTCCGCAGGGCTTCGGCCATCGACGCACCGGTCCCGGCCCGCCCGGGGCGCCACCAGGGCCGGGCCGGGCGGAGCGGTCAGTGCTGCTGGGCCGCGGAGAGCGAGAAGTCGGCGAAGTACGCGTGCTGGGTGGACTTCGGGCCCCAGCTGGTGTCGTGCCCGCCGTAGAAGGTGGAGAAGAACACCCCGCCGAACGGAATCGAGCCGATGCCGGGGACCGCCTTGCGGGCCGCGAATACCTGCCGCCCGTCGTACCGGACGGTGATGTCGCCGGTCGTGCGGTTCACCGACTGCTCGATGCTGTGCCAGTTTCCGTCCGGCGCCCACTTCCAGGTGCCGAGGCCGAGGTCGACTCCGTAGCCGGTGGGCCCCGAGTTGGTGGGGGTGTAGAGGTAGACCTCGCCGTTGTCGGGTGCGGTCCTGTCGCCGCGCCACATATAGCGGGTGGACCAGCCGTTCCCGTGGTTGCCGCCGGACTCGTCGCCGATCGTGCCGCCGTACAGTCCGGGCAGCTTGCCGGCCTTGCCCCAGTCCTGCCCGGACGGGAACTTCGCGTAGTACTTGAGGTCAAGGGTGGCGGACTTGGCCAGGGCGGTGAGGCCCAGCGCCTTGAGATCGGTGTAGAACTGTCCGCCGCCGGGGTTCGGGCAGTCCGTACAGGAGCCGGCGGACGAGCCCGCGCCGTACGTCACCTGGAGGGCGGAGCCGTCGCCCGGCGCGTCGGAGGCGGTGACGGCCCGGAGCTGTGAGCTGCCCCAGGAGCCGCTGGAGGCAAGGCCCCACGCGGTGCGCCAGGAGGAGGTGCCGAACCCGGTGAACTGTCCGTTCCAGGCGGGTCGGCTCGCAGCGGCAGAGTGCTCGGCCGGTCCGGCCGCGGTGGCCGTACCGCCGGTCAGCAGCGAGACGGCGAGCAGGGTGGAGGCGACAGCGGCAGTACGGCCGTGCGGAATCGGTCCCTGGCGGAGCGTCATTCGAGTCCCTCCCGATAGGGCATTGGTTAGTAAACTTTCCTAACTTGTTTCTATCGTGTCAAGACCCGCGACGGGGCCGATCTCGTTTCGGCCGCGCGTGGAAACGACAGGGGCTCCTCACGGTGGGTGAGGAGCCCCTGTGTCATGCGGAACGGTGAGGCTCGGACGAGCCGAGTGCTGTTGTCGCTCTTCGCCGTGCGGCTACTCCTGGTTTCCCCAGGAGTCGAGGTGGGCGAAGACCACGGCGTTCTCGGTGTACCCGCCGGCGCTCTTGTCGTACGGGCCGCCACAGGTGATCAGGCGCAGCTGGGGGTCCGGGGTGTCGCCGTACACCTCCTGGTCGGGGAACTGGTTCTTGGGGAAGGCCTGTACGGAGTCGACGACGAATTTCGCGGTGACGCCGTCCGCGCGGGTGATGTCGACTGTGCTTCCCCGTTCGAGGGAGCTGAGCCGCATGAACACCGCAGGACCGGTCGTGGTGTCGACGTGGCCGACGACCACGGAGTTGCCGGACTCTCCCGGCGTGGCGCTGCCCTTGTACCAGCCGACGAGGTTCCTGTTGTCTGGCGGGGGAGCGTTGAGCACACCCGTGTTGTCCAGAGCCAGCTCGGTGAAGGGCGCGTCCACGCCGATCGAGGGAATCTGCAGCCGAGTCGGCGGCGAGAAGCCCAGTGAGGTCTGGGCGGGTGCGGGTGCGGGTGCGGCAGGTGGCAGAGAGCTGGGATCGGGAACAGGTGCGGGCGCGGGCCGCGCGGGGGCGCTGCTTGCCGCCGGGCGGGCGGCCGAAGCGGGGGGCAACGGCGCGGCCCGCGGTGCTCCGTACAGCGGCTTGAGGACCATCAGGACGCCGAGGAGCAACAGTCCGATGCCCAGGTACGACAGCCAGCGCCTGCCGAACTTCCGGCCCTGCGCAGGCTGATCGGTGTTCGGATCAGATGAGGGGTGAGACTTCATGCGACATTGCCCTTCCCTGGCAATGGCCCGCCGATCCGGCGGGCGCCGGTGCGGCCGTCACAGGGCGACGGCCGCACCGGAATACTTAGCGGCGGTGGACTCAGGCCATGTTGCGGTTGGCCGACCGGCGACGAAGCGCGTATGCGCTCACTCCGGCCCCACCCAGAAGCAGGGCGCCACCACCCATCAGGCCCGACTGGGACTGTGCGAGGAAGCCGCCGCCCGCGTGGACGCCGCCGCGCGGGTGCTCCCGCTCCTCGCCACGGTCGCCCCCGCGACCCTCGCGACCCTCGTGGCCACGCTCGCCGTGCTCACCACGGCCACCCTCGTGCCCACGCTCGCCACGCTCGCCACGACCCTCCTCGCGACGGTCGCCTTCGCGACCCCTCTCGTCGTTGCCGCCCGCTACGGCGGAGAGGGCGAGGAAGCCCCCACCTGCGTGGACACCACCGTGCGGGCCTTCGCGGTCGCGGCCCCGGTCCTCGCAGCGCTCGTGGTGCCGGTGCTCGTGCTCGCGGCCCTCCTCGTGGCGGCCCTTCTCGTGGCGGCCCTCGCCTCCCTTGTCTCCCTTGCCCTCGCCTCCCTTGTCTCCCTTGCTGTCGTTGCCGCCCGCTACAGCGGAGAGGGCGAGGAAGCCGCCGCCCGCGTGGACGCCGCCGCGCGGGCCTTCGCAGTCGCCACGGCCCCGGTCGCCCTCGCCACGGCCCTGGTCGCCCTCGCGGCCACGCTCGCCGCCACGGCCCTGGTCGCCCTCGCGGCCACGCTCGCCGCCACGGCCCTGGTCGCCCTCGCCACGGCCACGGTCGCCCTCGCCACGGCCCTGGTCGCCCTCGCGCCCCTCGTCGCCGTACCGCTCGCCGCTCTTCTCGGGTGCGGCGTTGGCCTTCCCGTCGGGCTTGGGGGCATCGTCTGCGAACGCGGTGGTGGGAGCGGTCAGGATGAGTGAAGCAGCGATTGCCGCCCCGGTAACGATTTTGCGCGTTGAACGCATATTAGAGAGTCCTTCCGGTACCACTGCGATGGCCGACAGTTCGTCAGCTCGAATCCTCGCCGTGGTGCTTCACTTACCGTCAGTCAGGCGCAAGAGGGTCGCCACCCGAGGCTCCGCCATTAGGGCTCGGAAATGGCTGTCCAGTGGAAGGACACGCCGATGTCTCCTACTCCGGGATGCAGCGGACGGCGGCCCGGGCAGATCGGCGACTGGCCGGTCCGACCTGCGGAAACGTCCGGGAGGACGCCCTGGCGGTGCATCACCGGACGGTGTGTCCCAAGCCGGTGGGCAGATCGATGGTTCTTCCTGGGCAAGAGGGTGAGTCCCAGGGCGGTGCAGGTGGTGAGCGTGGGCTCGGTCTTTCGTCCGTGGGAGCCCCGAGCGGGGGGGGGGGCGACGGCTGTGCGACTGATCGGTTCGCCCGGGGCGGGCAGGGGGCGCGGGTCGCTGGTCGAGGGTGTGTCAGACAGGGCGCTCGGACGCACCGGCTCGGGCCTGCGGCTGCCGCCTGGGGGAGGACGGAATGGGATCCTGCCCGTTGCCGCTGACCACCGCTCAGGTCCTTCTGCCCGGCTTTC
Source organism: Kitasatospora sp. GP82 (assembly GCF_029892105.1). Classification (GTDB taxonomy): domain Bacteria; phylum Actinomycetota; class Actinomycetes; order Streptomycetales; family Streptomycetaceae; genus Kitasatospora. The sequence goes on from NZ_JARZAJ010000009.1 coordinate 123,114, forward strand.
GGCGCGAGGCCGCAGGGGCAGGGGTGGCAAGGGAGCGGCACGGGAGCGGCACGGGAGCGGCGGGGGAGTCGGGCGAGTGATCGACAGGCCGGAGACCGGTCGTCGCCCGCCCGCCCGCCCGCCCGTACGCGACACGACGCGAGGCCGGCCGCCTGGCCGGGCGGCGGAGGCGCGCCGGGCGCGAGCGGGTGGTGGATCGCCGGTGTGGTGCAGTGCTCGGCGGGCGTAGCGGCCGGTCGGCTCGGCCGAGCCCCGTCGGAGTGCCGCAAGGCTGCTTTCTGGGCTCAACTGCCGGTAACTGGTCGGGTGTTGCAGGTGTCGGGGAAGCTGTGTCCGCTCACTCGTTTCCGGTCGGCTGCCTTCGGCTGGGCATCGACGTCATCGAGGAGCTGGATACCCTGATCAACGTCGGGGGACCGACGCCGTTCCAGGCCGCCGACTGCTTTCTGCGGGCCCGCCCGGACCTCGGCCTGTGAGACCGGCCGCCCGCCGCAGGACCGGGTCGCCGTCCGGAGTGTCATTCGGCGGAACGAAAGTTGCCACCGACGAGTGAGGGTGAAAGGCCGTCAGGACAGCGGACGCTGTTGTCGGCGGGACTAGACTCGACCGGTTGTTCTGCTCTGGATCGGAGTGAGACGCCGCTGAAGACGGGTGCAGACGGGTGCGCAGAGCCCCGGCTGCCGAAGAACCCTGGGACGAGGACCGTATGGCTGTCATGGTGGACGGCGGGGAGTCGCGCGAGGGCGATGCACCCGGTGAGATCGAAGCGCCCCCGGGGACGGCGCTGTTCCCCGGAGGCGGCGCCCCCGCACCCAGAACGCTGGTGGACATCCTCGACGCCACCGCTGCGGCCCACCCGCACGAGCCCGCCCTGGACGACGGCCGTACCGTGCTCAGCTACAGCGCCCTGACGGCCGAGATCCGGGCACTGCGTCGGCAACTGGCCGCAGCCGGTGTCGGGTTGGGCGACCGGGTCGGCATCCGGGTGCCGTCGGGGACCAACGACCTCTACGTCTCGATCCTCGCCGTGCTGGCCGCCGGGGCGGCATACGTCCCGGTGGACGCCGAAGACCCGGACGAGCGCGCCGAGTTGGTTTTCGGGGAGGCCGGGGTGCACGCCGTGCTGGGTGCCGGACGCGGCGTCACCGCCCTGCGCGGCGGCGCCCGGGTAGAAGGCGCCCGGGCCGGCCGCCCGGGGCCCGAGCACGATGCCTGGATCATCTTCACCTCGGGCTCGACCGGCAGGCCCAAGGGCGTCGCCGTGACCCACCGCAGTGCGGCGGCCTTCGTGGACGCCGAGGCCGCGCTCTTCCTCCGGGACGAGCCGATCGGGCCCGGAGACCGGGTGATGGCCGGACTCTCGGTGGCCTTCGACGCCTCCTGCGAGGAGATGTGGCTGGCCTGGCGGCACGGCGCCTGCCTGGTTCCGGTGCCGCGCGCCCAGGTGCGCAGCGGCGCCGACCTCGGCCCGTGGCTGGCCGATCAGGAGATCACCGTGATCTCCACCGTGCCGACTCTGGCCGCGCTCTGGCCCGCCGAGGCACTCAACGAGGTCCGGCTGCTGATCTTCGGCGGCGAAGCCTGCCCGCCGGAGCTCGCCGAGCGCCTGGTCACCGAGGGCCGTGAGGCCTGGAACACCTACGGCCCCACCGAGGCGACCGTGGTCGCCTGTGCCTCCCAGCTGACCGGGGAGGGACCGGTACGGATCGGACTCCCGCTGGACGGCTGGGAGTTGGCCGTGATCGACGAGGCCGGGCAGCCGGTGCCGATGGGCGGCAGCGGCCAGCTGGTGATCGGCGGAGTGGGACTGGCCCGCTACCTGGACCCGGACAAGGACGCCGAGAAGTACGCCCCGCTGGACTCCCTCGGCTGGCAGCGCGCCTACCGCAGCGGCGACCTGGTCCGCGCCGAGCCCGAGGGCCTGCTCTTCCTGGGCCGGGGCGACGAGCAGATCAAGCTCGGCGGGCGCCGGATCGAACTCGGCGAGGTGGACGCGGCGCTCCAAGAGCTGCCCCGGGTCGCCGGAGCGGCGGCGGCCGTGCGCACCGCGCGCAGCGGCAACCAGCTGCTCGTCGGCTATCTGGTCGTACAGGACGGCTGGGACAGGACAGCGGCCGTCGAGCGGCTTCGGGCCGAACTGCCCGCCGCCCTGGTGCCGTTGCTGGCACCGGTCGACGAGCTGCCCACCCGCACCTCCGGCAAGGTGGACCGCGCAGCCCTGCCGTGGCCGCTTCCGGGACTTGAACAGGCCGGGCCCGCCGAGCAGCTCTACGGCACCGAAGCGTGGCTGGCCGAGCAGTGGAGCGAGATCCTTGGTGCGCCGGTCGGCAGCGCCGAGGACGACTTCTTCGCCATCGGCGGCGGCAGCCTGGCGGCGGCCCAGCTCACCACCCTGCTGCGCAGCCGCTACCCGGCCGTCTCCGTCCTGGACATCTACCAGCAGCCCACCCTGCGCAAACTCGCCCGGCTGCTGGAGCACTCGGCCCAGGGCGACGGCCAGGTCCGCAGCATCGCCCCGACCCCGGCACGGGCCGGGGCCTTCCAACTGCTCCTGCTGCTCCCGCTGTTCACCCTGATCGGACTGCGCTGGTCGGTCGGCCTGCTGGCCCTGGGCAATCTGCTGAGCGCACTGGGCGACTACCCGTGGGCGCCCACCGCCCCCTGGTGGCTGATCGCCGCCGGTGCCGTGCTGCTCTTCAGCGCACCCGGACGGCTGGCGATCGCGGCGGGCGGCGCCCGGCTGCTGCTGCGCGGCCTCACCCCAGGCAGCCACCCGCGCGGCGGCAGCGTGCACCTGCGGCTGTGGACGGCCGAGCGCCTCGCCGAGGTCAGCGGTGCCACCGCGCTCTCCGGCGCCTGGCTGGTCCGTTACGCCCGTGCGCTCGGCGCCCGGATCGGCCCCGACGTCGACCTGCACGCGCTGCCGCCCGTCACCGGCATGCTCCGCCTCGGCAAGGGCTGCGCGATCGAGAACGAGGTCGATCTGTCCGGCCACTGGCTGGACGGGGACCGGTTGGTGATCGGCGCGATCCGGATCGGCTCCGGTGCGGTGATCGGCACCCGCAGCACGCTCTTCCCCGGTGCCCGGGTAGGCAAGCGCGCCGAGGTCGCACCGGGGTCCGGGGTCACCGGACAGATCCCCACCGGCCAGCGCTGGGCGGGCGCACCCGCCGTCAAGCTCGGCAAGGCCGAGCACGGCTGGCCCAAGCAGCGGCCGCCGCGCACCGCCCGCTGGGCCGCCGTCTACGGGCTCACCGGTTTCTGGCTCGGCCTGCTGCCCGTACTCCCCGCACTGCCCGCCCTCCTGCTGGCTGGTCGGTTCGTCCACCCCGGCGACGGCCTCGGCGCGGCCCTGCGCGGGGCACTGCTCGCCGTCGTCCCCGCCACGCTCGCCTACGGGGCGGCGTACGCGCTGCTGGTGCTGGCCGCCGTCCGGCTGCTGAGCCTGGGCCTGCGGACCGGCTACCACCGGCTGCACGGCCGGATCGGCTGGCAGGCGTGGACAGTCAGTCAGCTGATGGATCTGGCCAGGGAGACGCTCTTCCCGCTCTACGCCGGACTGATCACCCCCGTGTGGCTGCGCGCCCTCGGCATGACGGTCGGACGCGGCGCCGAGGTGTCCACCGTGCTCGCCCTGCCCAGCCTGACCAAGGTCGGCGACGGCGCCTTCCTCGCCGACGACACCCTGATCGCCCCCTACGAACTGGGCGGCGGCTGGGTGCGGATCGGAAAGGCGGAGGTCGGCCGGCGGGCCTTCCTCGGCAACTCCGGGATGACGGCGCCGGGCCGCTCGGTGCCCGACCGGGGCCTGGTCGGGGTGCTCTCGGCCACCCCGAAGAAGGCCAAGCGCGGCAGCTCCTACCTGGGCATGCCCCCGATGAAGCTCCCGCGCGCGGCCGACACCGCCGACCTGAGCCTGACCTACGAACCGCCCGCCCGGCTGTTCTGGGCCCGTGGACTGGTCGAGCTGGGACGGCTGGTGCCCGTCCTCGCCTCCAGCACCCTGGCCGTGCTCACCATCGCCGCGCTCTGCTGCCTCGACGCACCACTGCTGTCCGGTCTTGTGCTGCTGGCCGCCGGTGCGGCCGCCGCTCTGGTGGCCGTCGCCGCCAAGTGGCTGCTGGTCGGCCGGTTCCGGGCGGTGGAGCACCCGCTGTGGAGCGGCTTCGTCTGGCGCAACGAACTGGCGGACACCTTCGTCGAGGTGCTGGCCGTGCCCTGGCTGATCGGCGCGGTGCCCGGCACGCCGGTGCTCAGCCTCTGGCTGCGTGCGCTGGGCGCGAGCATCGGACGCGGCGTCTGGTGCGAGAGCTACTGGCTGCCCGAGGCCGACCTGGTCACCCTCGGGGACGGCGTGAGCGTCAATCGCGGCTGCGTCCTGCAGACACACCTCTTCCACGACCGGATCATGCGGCTGGATACTGTGGTTCTCCGCGAGGGCGCCACCCTGGGCCCGGGCGGAATCGTGCTGCCGGGCAGCACGATCGGGGCCCGCTCCACGCTGGGCCCGGCCTCGCTGGTGATGCGCGCGGAGACCGTCCCGCCGGACACCCGCTGGCTGGGCAACCCGATCGAGTCCTGGCACGCGTAGGGGCCGTCCGGCGGATCCCGCGCCCCCGGGTACTGGACGGTTGCGGACTGCGGAAAGATCGCTCGGAGGGCCTACGGCCTGATTCAGAAGTCCCGTGAGAGTGAGTGAACCGGTGAGTCCCATGCAGGCAGCGGCAACGGACCCGTACTTCCCGAACAACGGCGACACCCGCTACCGGGTCCACCGGTACGAGCTGGCCCTGGACTACCGCCCGGCGCCCAACCGGCTCGTCGGCAGCGCCCGGATCGGCGCCATCGCCGGCCCGGCGCAGCTGCGCGAATTCGCCCTGGACCTCGCCGAGTTCAAGATCAGCCGGGTGCTGGTGGACGGCCGCGCCGCACACTACACCCACCGGGGTGGCAGGTTGCGGATCCGTCCGGCCAAGCCGCCAGCGGCGGGCGCGGCGTTCACCGTGGAGGTGCACTGGTCCGGCAACCCGAAGCCGGTGCGCAGCCCCTGGGGCGGCCTCGGCTGGGAGGAGCTGACGGACGGCGCGCTGGTGGCCAGCCAGCCCGTCGGTGCGCCGTCCTGGTTCCCGTGCAACGACCGGCCCTCGGACAAGGCGAGCTACCAGATCTCGCTCACCACGCCGTCCCCGTACACGGTGGTGCTCGGCGGCCGCCTGCTGACCCGTACCACCCACGCCAGCAGTACCACCTGGGTGTACGAGCAGCCCGCCCCGACGCCGACGTACCTGGTCGGTCTGTCGATCGGCCCCTACCGGACGGTCGCTCTCGGCGGGCCGCAGCCGGGCACCGTGCGGCAGACCGGGTACGTCCCGGCCCGGCTGCTGGCGCAGTTCGAGACCGACTTCGGGCGGCAGCCGCAGATCATGCGGTTCTTCGAGGATCTCTTCGGTCCCTACCCGTTCGGCGAGTACGCAGTGGTGGTCGCCGACGAGGAACTGGACGTCCCGGTGGAGGCCCAGGGCCTCGCCACCTTCGGGACCAACCACCTGGACGGCGCGCGCGGCTCCGAGCGGCTGGTCGCGCACGAACTGGCCCACCAGTGGTTCGGCAACAGCGTCACCATCGCCGACTGGCGGCACATCTGGCTGAACGAGGGCTTCGCCAAGTACGCCGAGTGGCTCTGGTCGGAGCGCTCCGGCGGCCCCACCGTGCAGACCCGCGCCGCCGCCGCACACCGCCAACTCGCCGGACTGCCGCAGGACCTGCGACTCGCGGACCCGGGCCGACGCCAGATGTTCGACGACCGGGTCTACGAGCGCGGCGGGCTCACCGTGCACGCGCTGCGCTGCGCCCTGGGCGACGAGGTCTTCTTCCGCCTGGTTCGCGACTGGACGAGTGCCCAACGCCACTCCACCGTCACCACTGCCGACTTCACCGCCCACGCCGCCCGCTACACCGACCGCCCACTGGACACCCTCTTCACGGCCTGGCTGACCGAGCCCGCGCTCCCGTCGCTGCCGGGCCGCGCGTAACGGCTCACCGGTCCGGTGGGGACGGGCACCCGGCCTTGGCGCGTCAGACGGGCATGGACCGCACAACGATGATTTCAGGGCCACCCGTCCCGGCGGAACTGACGAGTTGTGATCTTAATAACTCCACCGCTAGCCTCGCGCTCGTGACCGAACAGGTGTCAGGTTTCTTCCTGAGTTACACACGTCGCGACAATGAGTACGACCACGGGCGCATTCTCCGGCTGGCCGGTCTCATCGAGCGGGAGTACACGATGGCAACCGGCAGGAAGCTGGACGTATTCATCGACAAGACCCACATCGCCTGGGGTGACGACTGGCGCGACCGCCTCAACCGGGCATTGAACGGAACGGCATTCTTCATTCCGATCATCACGCCCGGGTACTTCCGGAGTCGCGAGTGCAGGCGTGAACTCCTGACCTTCTTCGGGAACGCCCGGAGTCTCGGTGTCCAGGAGCTCGTCCTGCCGATCCTCTACGTCGCAACGCCGGAGCTCGAGGAGGAGAACCCGGCGGACGAGGCGGTCGCCCTGATCAAGCGGATGCAGCGGGAGGACTGGCGCCAGCTGCGGTTCGAGGCCGAGGAATCGCCCGAGCACCGCAAGGGCATCGCACGGTTGGTCAACCGCTTGGTGGAGATCTCGGCACAGGTCGGGCCGCCGAGCGCCGCCGCGCAGCCGGACGGCCTCGGCGACCTCGGTGGTCCGGAGTCGAGCACCATCGACACCGTCGCCGGGCTGGAACTGGCGATTCCGCGCTGGGGCAGGAACTTCCAGTCCATGTACCAGTTGATGGAGGAGATGGCCGCCGCCAGTGAGGAAATCGCGGACCAGGCGCAGGCGGGGAACCTCGACCTGACCTCCGGTGCCGCGGTGGCAAAACTGGCCGTCCTGCGGCGCTACGCGGAGATTATTTCCGGTCCTTCCCAGCAGATATTCGACCTCGCCTCGGTATTCGCGTCCGAGGCGATCGAGCTCGACCCCGGCGTGCTGGTGATCGTGCGGAATGCGGAGCAGACCGAACCGGCAACGGACTTCGTCGAGTACGCCTGCGAGCTTATTCTCACTATTATCCCGCGGCTCCGTCAGAACGTGGACGTCATCAAGCGCTACGGCGAGTCGATGAGCCGGATCGCCGGCCTGAGCAAGGTCATGCATCCGCCCGTCGCCAAGGTGACCGCCGCGATGCAGCGGATCACCGACGGGATGGAGCGGCTGGAGGAGTGGCAGCGCCGGGTCAGTGCCACCGGCCGGGTCCGGCCGAAGCTCCCCGGTCTGGACGACGACTAGCTACCACCTTCACCAGGGCCGATCGTAGCGTGCTCGCCAAGTCGAGCTTCAGTAGTCGGACTTGACGAGCAACGATCAGCCGGATTCGGCCGTCGAGCGGAAGGCTGCCAGCAGGCGGTCGGCGGCCAGAGTGGCGGTCAACGAGCCGTTGCGGACCTGCTGTTCGAGGTCGGGGGTCAGGCGGCGGACCTCGGGGTGCTGGTGGAGCTGGGCGAGCAGTTGGTCGTGGACCATGGACCAGGTCCAGTCGACCTGCTGGTCGCGGCGCTTGGCGGCCAACGCGCCGGTGGCGTCGAGGAGGTTGCGGTGCTGTTCCAGGCGTTCCCACAGGGCGTCCAGGCCGGCGCCGTCCCGGCCGCTGCAGGTGAGCACCGGGGGAGTCCAGACCGCGTCGGGCGCCTGGAGCAGCCGCAGTGCACCGGCCAACTCCCGTGCGGCGGCGCGCGCGTCCCTCTCGTGCGGGCCGTCGGCCTTGTTGACGGCGACCAGGTCGGCGAGCTCCAGGATGCCCTTCTTGATGCCCTGGAGCTGGTCGCCGGTCCTGGCCAGGGTGAGCAGCAGGAAGGAGTCGACCATGTCGGCGACGGTGGTCTCCGACTGCCCGACGCCGACCGTCTCGACCAGCACGACGTCGTACCCGGCCGCCTCCATCACCACCATGCTCTCCCGGGTGGCCCGGGCGACTCCGCCGAGGGTGCCCGAGGTGGGGGAGGGGCGGACGAAGGCGCCCGGATCGGTCGCGAGCCTCTCCATCCGGGTCTTGTCACCCAGGATGGAGCCGCCGGTGCGGCTGGAGGTCGGGTCGACGGCGAGCACCGCGACCCGGTGGCCGCGCCCGGTGAGCATCGTGCCCAGGGCCTCGATGAAGGTGGACTTGCCCACCCCGGGCACGCCGGTGATCCCGACCCGGACGGCCTTGCCCGAGTGCGGCAGCAGCTCGACCAGCAGCCGCTGGGCGAGCGCCCGGTGATCGGGCCGGGTGGACTCCACCAGGGTGATGGCCCGCGCGATCCAGGCGCGCGAGCCATCCAGCACACCCTGGCGGTACTGGTCGGGATCAATCGTGCGAGGCGGCATCGGCTCAGCGGCTCACAGCTCGTGGCCGAGGTCGGCGGCCAGCGTCTTCAGCAGGTCGTGGGCGGCGTCCGGGATCACCGTGCCCGGCGGGAAGACGGCGGCGGCGCCGGCCTCGTACAGGGCGTCGAAGTCCTGCGGCGGGATGACCCCGCCGACCACGATGGTGATGTCCTCCCGCCCGGCTTCGGCCAGTTCGGCACGGAGCGCCGGAACCAGCGTCAGGTGACCTGCGGCCAGCGAGGAGACGCCGACGATGTGCACATCGGCCTCGACGGCCTGCCGTGCGACCTCGCCCGGAGTCTGGAACAGCGGGCCCACGTCCACGGTGAAGCCGAGGTCGGCGAAGGCGGTGGCGATCACCTTCTGGCCGCGGTCGTGCCCGTCCTGACCCATCTTGGCGACCAGGATGCGCGGGCGGCGGCCCTCCGCCTCCTCGAAGCGCTCGACCAGGTCGCGGGTGCGCTGAACGGCGGTGGAGGGGCCTGCCTCGTCTCGGTACACACCGGAGATCGTACGGATCTGTCCCGAGTGGCGCCCGTACACCTTCTCCAGTGCGTCGGAGATCTCACCGACCGTGGCCTTGGCCCGGGCGGCGTTCACCGCGAGGGCGAGCAGGTTGCCCTCCAGACTGCCGCCGCGCTGCGCGCCCGCCTCGGCGGCGCGGGTGAGCGCGTGCAGCGCGTCCTGGCAGGCGGCCTCGTCGCGCTCGGCGCGCAGCCTGCGCAGCTTCTCGATCTGCTGGGCGCGGACGGAGGAGTTGTCGACCTTGAGGACGTCGATCTGCTCGTCGTTGGCCACCCGGTACTTGTTGACACCGATCACCGGCTGGCGGCCCGAGTCGATCCGGGCCTGGGTACGGGCGGCGGCCTCCTCCACACGCAGCTTGGGGATGCCCGCGTCGATCGCCTTGGCCATCCCGCCTGCCGCCTCGACCTCCTGGATGTGCTGCCAGGCTCGGGCGGCCAGGTCGTGGGTGAGCTTCTCCACGTAGGCGGAGCCGCCCCACGGGTCGATCACCCGGCAGGTGCCCGACTCCTGCTGGAGCATCAGCTGGGTGTTGCGGGCGATCCGGGCGGAGAAGTCGGTCGGCAGGGCGAGCGCCTCGTCGAGCGCGTTGGTGTGCAGCGACTGGGTGTGACCCTGGGTGGCGGCCATCGCCTCCACGCACGTACGGGTGACGTTGTTGAAGACGTCCTGCGCGGTGAGCGACCAGCCGGAGGTCTGCGAATGGGTGCGCAGCGACAGCGACTTGGTGTTCTGGGGGTCGAACTGCTTGACCAGCTTGGCCCACAGCAGCCGGGCGGCCCGCAGCTTGGCGATCTCCATGAAGAAGTTCATGCCGATCGCCCAGAAGAACGACAGCCGGGGCGCGAAGGCGTCCACGTCCAACTCGGCGCCCAGACCGGCCCGCAGGTACTCCACGCCGTCGGCCAGGGTGTAGGCCAGCTCCAGGTCGGCGGTGGCTCCGGCCTCCTGGATGTGGTAGCCGGAGATGGAGATCGAGTTGTAGCGCGGCATCTTCTGCGAGGTGTACGCGAAGATGTCCGAGATGATCCGCATCGACGGCTGCGGCGGGTAGATGTAGGTGTTGCGGACCATGAACTCCTTGAGGATGTCGTTCTGGATGGTCCCCGCCAGCTTCTCGGGCGGCACCCCCTGCTCCTCGGCCGCCACGATGTACAGCGCCAGCACCGGCAGTACGGCGCCGTTCATCGTCATCGACACCGACATCCGGTCCAGCGGGATGCCGTCGAAGAGCTGACGCATGTCGTAGATGGAGTCGATGGCCACGCCCGCCATGCCGACATCGCCCGTCACCCGGGGGTGGTCGCTGTCGTAGCCGCGGTGGGTGGGCAGGTCGAAGGCGACCGACAGGCCCTTCTGACCGGCCGCCAGATTGCGCCGGTAGAAGGCGTTGGACTCCTCGGCGGTGGAGAAGCCCGCGTACTGGCGGACCGTCCACGGCTGGTTGACGTACATCGTCGGATAGGGGCCGCGCAGGTACGGGGCGATGCCCGGGTAGGTACCCAGGAAGTCCAGACCTGCCAGGTCCTCGGGGGTGTACAGCGGCTTGACGCCGATACCCTCGGGGGTCTCCCAGACCAGGTCCTCGACGTCCTTGCCGGTGGCCTGCTGCCAGGCGGCCCGCCACTGCTCGCCGGTCGCGGCCGTGCCGCTCTCCCCGTCGAGTGCGATCCGGGTGAAGTCGGGGATCATCACGCCACTCCGATTTCGTCGAGCACCGAGGACAGGACCGCGACCGCGTCGCAGCCCGCGAAGACGAACTCGTCCACCCCGGCCCGTTGATACGCCTCACGCAGTTCACCGGGGCGCCCCGCCAGCAGCACCCGCCTGGCTCCGGCCGCCTTCAGTGCCGCCGCGACCGCCGGCGCGTGCTCCGCGTACAGCTGGTCGCCGGAGCACAGGCAGGCGACGCTCGCACCGCTCGCGGCGAACGCCTCGGCCAGTGCGGCGCCTTCGACGCCCTCGGCCGTGCTGGTCTCGATGCCACCGGCCTGGAAGAGGTTGGCGGCGAAGGAGGACCGCGCCGTGTGGACCGCTGCCGGCCCGATGGCCGCCAGGAACAGGCGCGGACGATCGCCGGTCTCGGCCACATGGGCGTCGGAGCGGGTGCGAAGCGCCTCGTAGGCCTGAGCCCGCCGCACCCGGGGCAGCCCGCCGCCGAGCGGTACGGGCGCGTTCTCGCGGAGCAGCGGCTGCTCCTGGAGGTTGGGGAACTCGCTGACGCCGGTGATGGGTTCACGCCGCTTGGCCAGCGCGGTGGAGCGCTTCGCCCAGGTCTCGGCGATCCGCTCGCCGACCAGTCCACCGGCGAGGGCGGCCCGCTGGCCGCCGGCCCGTTCGATCTCCTGGAACCAGGCCCAGGCGGCCCGGGCGAGTTCCTCGGTGAGCTGCTCCACGTACCAGGAGCCGCCGGCCGGGTCCACGACCCTGGCCAGGTGCGACTCCTCCAGCAGGATCGCCTGGGTGTTGCGGGCGATCCGGCGGGCGAAGGCGTCGGGGAGGCCGAGCACGCTGTCGAAGGGCAGGACGGTCACCGCGTCGGCGCCGCCGACCCCGGCGGCCAGGCAGGCGACCGTGGTGCGCAGCATGTTCACCCACGGGTCGCGCTCGGTCATCATCACGGCGGAGGTCACCGCGTGCTGCCGCTGTGCGGCGGCCTCGGCCGTCACTCCGCACACCTGCGCCACCCGGGCCCACAGACGGCGGGCGGCACGGAACTTGGCGATGCTGAGGAACTGGTCGGCGTCGGCGGCGAAGCGGAACTCCAGCTGGGCGGCGGCCGCGTCGAGGGTGAGCCCGGCGGCGGTGAGCTCGCGCAGATAGGCGAGGCCGGTGGCCAGCGCGCAGCCGAGTTCCTGGGCCGGGGAGGCACCGGCGTCGTGGTAGGGGAGGGCGTCCACCACAAGGGCGCGCACGCCCGGGTACTCGCTCTCGCAGCGCAGCGCCAGCGCGGCGGCCTCGGCGAGCCGGACGTCGGTGGCCTCGTCGCGGCCGGTCCGGGCGAGCAGGCCCAGCGGGTCCGCGCCGAGGTTGCCCGCGGCGGCCCCGGCCGGCACCTCGCGCTCCTGGTACAGCTTCAGCAGCCGCTCGCCCGCGGCGGCGAACTCGGCTCCGGCGTCGAGCACGACGGCCGCCAGGTCGAGATACACCCCTTGCAGGGCGTCCGGGAGCCTGTCCACCGCCAGGCCGGTATGACCGAGCGTCAGCCAGACCGAGCCGACCCCGTGCTCCAGATCGGCGAGTACCGCCTCATTGGTCCGCCGGGCGTCCGGATCGGCGTGGTGCTGGCGCACGTCCCAGCCGGAGACGGCCGAGCCCTGTGGCCGGCCGCCCCGGACGAAGGGCGGGAAGCCCGGTAGGCCCGGGTCGCCCGTGGCGTCCTCGGCGGTGTAGAGCGGACGGACACGGAGTCCGTCCTGAAGCTGGGTGGCGAGAGCGTCCTCGGCCTGTACACCTGCGGCGTCCTGCGCACCGGACTTGCGCAGAACGCCTTCGACCAGGCGCCGCCACTGCTCACGGGATGCATCCGGGAACTCGGCGGCCAGAGGGAGCCCTTCGGGCAGGACCGTCATGAAGGGCAGGTTAGTGCCCGTTAGCGCTATCGCAGCAGGCCCTGGCGGTGTGACCTTGAACTCGCTGCACTCCACGCCGCACGGAGTGCCCGGCCAGGCCGGAGCCGCAGACGGCAACCGGGTACGTGCCCGCAGCCCCGCGCCCCGGCCAGTGCGCGGCCGGCAGTGGGTCCGGGACCGAGGCGCGGCCGGGCGTGAACGAGCGGTAGCGGTAAGAAAGTCGGCCGGTCCGCTCAGGCAGCCGGGCCGGCCCAGTAGGCGATGTCCTCGCGCACCGGGCGGAACCCGGCGGCCACGGCGAGCACGCGGCTGGGCTCGTTGGAGCGGGGTACGGTCCAGGTGGCCGGTGCCTCGGGGCCGGGCCGTTCTGCCGGGAACCACTTGCCGTTCCACGAACTGCATGCGTTCGGCGCGTTGAGCGCCTCGGCCTCGGCCTCGGCGAGGCGGCTCCGGTCGGTGGTGGGCTGACGTGGTCGCGGTGCGCCGGCAGCCGCGGCCGGACCCCGGTGGACACGGTTGGACACCCGAGCAGCCCATCGCGCCGGAGGCCGCCGGCGTAAGGGGGTTCACGGACTTTTACCGCGCAGGAGGCCGGTTCTGACGTTTCCTTGGCAGTCGGTGACCTGGCTTGCCGTGAGCGGCCGTCAGCGGAAGCAGTACGAGTCCGAGGAGGCGTCGCCGCCGTGCAGATGGGTCTGGTGCACGCGAAGACCCTGGAACTCCTCGCCGTGCGGGAAGAAGCGCGGGTCGACGACGAGTCCGCCGTCGGTGGTGTCGGCGTCGAGCTTGATGATCCACGGGTCGATGCCGCCGGGGTAGAACTGGTCGTCCCAGGAGCCGTAGAGCGAGTTGGTCAGGTAGATCCGCTTCCCGTCCCTGCTCAGCTCCACCATCTGCGGACCGCCGGTCAGCGGCACGTCCGGGGCCGTGGGGTGGGGAGCCCCGGCCGTGATGCCGCCCAGCCGGACCGAGCCGGTCGGCCGGGGGTGGAAGGGGTCGGCCACGTCGTACTGGAACAGCTCACCGGTGCCCCAGGCCGAGACGTACAGCCAGCGGTCGTCCACCGAGAGATTGATGTCGGTGACCAGCGGTGGCACCGCGCCGAAGGGCTGCAGCGCGGGCGGCAGGTCCTCGGTCTTGGCGGGTTCGGCGGGGATCTCGATCACCTTGCGCGCGGCGAACCGCGCGCCGTCCCGGTACCACAGCCAGATCGACGCGGAGAGGTCCTCCACGTTCGTCACGACTCCGACGAAGCCCCACTGCTGCTCCGGGTCGTGTGCCGGGCGGAGCTCCAGCACCATCTGGTGCTGGTCGCCGAGGTCCAGCCGCTGGAGGTGCCTTCCGGAGTCCAGCTCCCAGAAGTGCAGCGCATGACCGTACTTGCGGCCCAGGAGCAGCTCCGGATCGACGCCTTCCTCCACCATCGACGGGGTGCCCCACTCGCTGGTGACACCGACGCTCGTGTTCCCGATGCTGGCGCCGAGGTGCCACCACACGTCGTAGGCGAGGTGCTGCGGCCCCCGGTCGGTCTCCCAGGCCCGCAGCACCTCGAAGGTGGTGTGGTCGAGCAGTGCCACCCCACCGGGCCCGTCCGCACCGTTCGCACCGCCGAGGCAGGAGAGGAAGACGCCGTCCGGACCGCAGTGCAGGGTGTGCGGGCGCGAGTAGCCGGCCTTCGCGGCGAGCTCCTCGGCGCTGACGACCTTCACCAGCCGGGGCCGGACCGGGTCGGGCCGGGTGTCCATCACATGCAGCCGCGAGGACCGCAGCCCCGGCAGCAGGAGGAATCTCCGCTCGGGGTTGCGGTGGCAGGCATGGGCGAGCGCGCTGGAGCAGGCGTTCCACCCGAAGTGGTGCAACTCGTCACCGAGTCCCGGAAGTTCGGCCAGATTAAGCACCCGGCCGTAGCTGGGCGACTCCGGGTCCGTGTCGACGGTGATGAGGGCGTCCGGACGGCGCGCGGACCGGTCGAATCCGGCGACGTACGCGAGTTTCTCGGGTGGCGCGGCGATGGCGTCCGCGGGAGTCCGGTACAGCGAGGGATCCGTGTGCTCGTCGGCGGTGTGCTCATGGGGCATTGACGACTCCTCAACTCGGCCTGCGGCAAGGGGAGTAGCTCGATCACCGGTGGAAGGCAACTGTCCAAGCAGCCTTCCACGGAACCACGGGCGCAAACGGGGCGCACGGATGCGGGCCGCCCGAGCCCAGGCCGGGCAGAACCGTCGAGGGACGGGTTCCCGCCAGTCGGCCGCTGCTTCAACTGGGCTGGACCGTATACGTGTTCGTGGCTGTGCAAGGATGGACCCATGAGATCACGAGTGCCGTTCGGCGAGCGGCTCCGCGCCGATCTCGGCTCGCCGGGGCAGGTCCGCCGGCTGGGCAGCAGTCCTCGGTCGCGGGTATGGCAGGTGGAGCTGTCCGGGACTCCCGTGGTGCTCAAGCAGCTGGTCGACGCTCCGGAGGCCGCCGAGCGGTACGCCCGCGAGGTGGCCGCCCTCCGGCTCGCGTCCAGGGTCGAGCCGCCGGTGGTCCCGAGGCTGCTCGGCACCGACCCCGACGAGCGGGTGCTGGTGCTGGAACACCTGGAGCACCGCCGACCTGCCGAGGACTGGGTGGTCGAGTACGCTGCCGCACTCGCCCGGCTCCATGCGGCCACCAGCGGTGACGCCGACGCGGACGAGATGAGCGTCCTTCCCGCCTGGTCCGGTCCGACCCAGGACGACGTCGACTCCTTCCTCGCACTGGCCAGGACACTTGAGGTCGCCGCTCCGCCCCGGGTGGGCGCCGAGCTGGACGATCTCGTGAACCGTCTCACCGCGGCGCCCGGCCGAGCACTGCTCCACGGTGACCCGTGCCCCGGCAACGATCTGCACACCGGCGGCGGTATCAGGTTCATCGACTTCGAGCAGGCCGCCCTGGGCAGTGGAGTCGTGGAACTCGCCTACCTCCGGATCGGCTTTCCGACCTGCTGGTGCGTCACCGCCCCGCCCCGGCCGCTGCTGGACGCGGCGGAGGCCGCCTACCGTACGGCCTGGCGCGACGCGACCGGCACCGACGTCCGGGGCGACCTCGCCGACGCCTGCGCGGGCTGGCTGCTCCGTGGCGACGCACTGGTCGAACGGGCGCGCCGGGCCACCGCCGACCACCTGGCAGCCGTCCCGCACCGGGACTGGGCGTGGGGGACGGCGACCGCCCGGCAGCGCCTGCTCCACCGCCTCGACGTCGTCAGCCGTTCGACCGCGGAACGCCCCGGACTGACCGCCCTGGGTCAGCTCGCCACAGCCGTGCACAGCCGCATGCTCACCCGCTGGCCCACCCTCCAACCGCTGCCCGCCGAGCGGCCGTAGCATTGACCGGTCGGCGGGTCAGTCGATCCCGAGCTCGCCCATCCTGCTCCACCCGGTCGCGCCCTCGATGGTGGTGCTCACGATCTCCGGTGCGTGCCGCACCAGCGGGCGCATCTTCTCCATAGCGGCCCGGAAGTGATCCGAGTTCACGTGTGCCGCGCCCGCGTCGTCCTGGAACGCCTCGACCAGGACATAGGTGTCGGGGTCGTCGATGCTGCGCGACCACTCGAACCACAGATTGCCCGGTTCCGCGCGGGTGGCACGGGTGAAGTCGTCCACAAGGGAGGGCCATTCGTCGGCGTACTCGGGCTTGACCGGGAATTTGACCACAATGAAGATCATGGACCCGAGTCTACGGCGTACCACCGGGCCGCTGGTTGGTGAACAGAGCACCGGGGACTCTGTCAGTGCCTCTTCATGACCGTCGGCGCCGGATTGCCGGGCTGGTGCGGGGCGAGACAGAGGACGTACTTCTTCTTGTGGTAGCGCCGTCCGTAACTGCCCGAGTACGAACTGGTGGAATCCAGGTCCACCTGGCAGAGGAGCGTCCCTGACCCGCTGTAGCGCGCGACCACGACCACGTTCGCGTCGGGGGAGGAGCAGGCGACCTTGGAGGGTCTGGAGGAGCGGTGCATGCAGTCGCCGACGTGCGCCTTCTCGGGGCTGTTGTCGGTGATCCACAGACCGAACGCGGCGAGTACCAGCGCGGTCCCCCCGATGACCGACCGGAACGTCCACCGCCGGGCGCGTGACTTCTCCTCCGGCGGTGGCGTCGGGTAGCCCGGCGGTCCGTACGGCGCTGCCGGGGGTTGCTGTCCGTACGGTGCGGCGGGAGGCTGCTGTCCGTACGGCGCTGCCGGGGGTTGCTGTCCGTACGGTGCGGCGGGAGGCTGCTGTCCGTACGGCGTTCCCGGGTAGGCCGGTTGCCCTGCGGGCGGCGCGGCGGGATAGCCGGGCGGCTGTCCGCCGAACGGATTGGGCGGTGGTGGTGTGCTCATGCAGTCCCCCGATGTTGCGACCAAGTGTTCGAGTGCTGACGTACCTTAGCGACTCGACGGCGTCTCGGTCAGGGAGACTGCTGTGCGTACACGCGACCGCATGCGAACCCTTTCCGTTCCGATGCAATCGGGCCCGCTGTGCCGACCGCCCTCTGGGCGGTCGCCGCCGCCGAGTGCTACGGCGTCAGGCGCCGGCCGAGTTGGTCGAGGTAGTCGGCGTAGCCCGCGACGACGTCCTCCAGGTCGACCATCCCCGGGAAGTCGATGACCGCCTGACGCTCGGCCAGGAAGGCCGCGGTCTCCTCCACGACCCGCTGCTCGTCGGCCGGTTGGACCCGAAGCTCGTCGAGGACGGTCTCGCTGGCCCGGAACACGGACTCGACGGCCTCCTCGCCATGGCGGGCCCGGACCAGGTACTCGTGGTCGCCCAGCGGCTCCACCTGGAACTGCGCGGACATGATGCGCTCCTTCCCGTCCCGTGCAGGCCCCTTCATCGGCGGCCGGCCGATGCGCCAGGACCTTGCAAGATCCATGCTCCCTTTGAGGGTGTACGACACGATACTCCCGGCCGAGGATCAGCAGGCCCGGTGCGGACGTTGACTCACCGTTTCGCCGGCCGCGCGTTCCTGCGGCCGGCGTCGGGGCCTCCCCGCGAGCACTCGCTCCGCGGCGTCCGGACCCGCCGCACGATGATCCTCGCCCTGCGCCCGTGTGCGCCCGCGAAGTGCGCCCACGCCTACCATGTGCATATGAGCGCAAGCACGCACCTGGCAGGTGCACACAGCTCGCAACAGCAGAGCACCGGCGAACGCCTGGAGGTCGCAGCGGGCGTCCTCGCGCTGCTCGCCGACCGCACCCGCCTCGCGCTGCTCGATCAGCTCGGCCGGGGCGAGGCGGACGTCACCACCCTCACCGAAGCCTGCGGAGCGGCCCGCCCTTCGGTCAGCCAGCACCTCGCCAAGCTCCGCCTGGCCGGCCTGGTGGACACGCGAAAGGACGGCCGCCGGGTGGTCTACTCCCTGCGGCACGGACACCTGCGGCGCCTGGTCGACGAGGCGCTCAATGTCGCCGACCACCAGCTCCGCTCCCTGCCGCCCCACGACTGATGCTCCACGACTGACGCCCGGCCCGGCGCTTCGACCGCACCGACGACTGGCCAATGCGTGCATAGGTACGCACGCATTGGCTACGATGGGCCCGTCCCGACCCGAGTCGACCCCGGATGGGCCCGCATGCTGCCCGTGCTGCGCAACCGCACCTACCGCCACCTGTTCACCGCCCAGGTCGTCGCCCTGGTCGGCACCGGGCTGGCCACCGTGGCGCTGAGTCTGCTCGCCTACGACATCGCCGGGGCCAACGCCTCCGCGGTCCTCGGCACAGCGCTGGCGATCAAAATGGTCGCCTACGTCGGTATCGCCCCGATGGTGGGCGCCTTCGCCGACCGGATACCGAGGCGGGCCCTGCTGGTGACGATGGATCTCACCCGCGCCGCAGTCGCCCTGGCCCTGCCGTTCATCACCCAGGTGTGGCAGATCTACCTCCTGATCTTCCTGTTGCAGGCCGCGTCGGCGGCCTTCACCCCGACCTTCCAGGCCACCATCCCCGAGGTGCTGCCCGCCGACCGCGACTACACCCGCGCCCTGTCGATGACCAGGCTCGCCTACGACCTGGAGAGCCTGTTCAGCCCGGCTCTCGCCGCAGGGCTGCTGGCCGTGGTCTCCTACGACTGGCTCTTCGCCGGCACCACCGTCGGCTTCCTGGCCTCCGCCGCCCTCGTCGTCTCCGCCGTCCTTCCCAAACCGGCCCCCGTCGAGCGTACCGGCGGCGTCTACTCCAAGGCCGCGTTCGGCACCCGCCTGTTCTGGGCCACCCCCCGCCTGCGCGCCCTGCTCGCCCTGGACCTCGCGGTCGCGGCGGCGGGCGCCATCGTCTTCGTCGACACCGTCGTCCTGGTCCGCGACCACCTCCACCTTCCCGCCGGCGCTGTCTCGCTCGCCCTCGGCGCCTACGGCGCGGGCTCCATGGCCACCGCACTGCTGCTGCCGCGCACCCTGCAACGCTTCAGCGAGCGCACCGTGATGCTCCCGGCCGCCTTCACCCTCCCGGCCATCCTCGCCGCTGTCGCGGTGGCCACCGCCGTCAAGCCGAGCGGCTGGTCCTGGCCCGTACTCCTGGCCGCCTGGGCCGCGATCGGCGCCGCCTGCTCGGCCGTCCTCACCCCGGGCGGGCGCGTGGTCCGCCGCTCCGCCGCCGACGCCGACCTGCCCGCAGCGTTCGCGGCCCAGTTCTCCCTGTCCCACAGCTGCTGGTTGCTCACCTACCCCCTCGCGGGCTGGCTGGCCGCAGCAGCCGGGCTCCCGGTCACCGCCGCCGTCCTCGGCCTGATCGCACTGGTCGCGACCACGGCCGCCGCCGCCTTCTGGCCCCTCCGCGACCCTGCGCGCCTCGACCACATCCATGCCGACCTCCCCGTCGGCCACCCGCACCTCACCGACGCACACCGCACCGCAGGCGGCTGGCAGCACGGCCACGACTACGTCATCGACCTGAACCATCGCCACTGGCCCCGGCCCGCCTGGAGCCGTGCCCGCCAGGCGACGCCCTCCTGACCCGCCACCGCCCCCGTGCTCGGGCGGACGCACCGCACTGACTACTGCCCGGCGGAGGCAAACCGTGCGGGCACGTGCTACGCAGGAGTATGCGCAGGATTGGCACTCCCCTGGAGCGGGTGCCCGACGAAGCACTGCTGGCCGGCCTCATGACCGGCGATCCCGAGATCGCCGTGGCTTTCGTCCGGCGGTTCCAGTGCCGGGTCTTCGGCATGGCCGTCGCCGTGATCGGCGACACCCGGCTCGCCGAGGACATCGCCCAGCAGACCTTCGAGCGCGCCTGCCGGTATGCCCAGGCGTACGACCCGCGCCGGGGATCGGTGGCCATCTGGCTGGCCACCATCGCGCACAACCTGGCGATCGACACCGTACGCGCACGCCGGGCCACTCCGGTCGACCCAGGAGACCTGGAGAGCATGGTGGAGAGCGTCACCGGCACGCCGGAGCAGCATGCGCTCGCCGCCGAGACCACGGCCGAACTGCGCCGCGCGGTCGCCACGCTGCCGCGCGAGCAAGCCCGCGCCCTGGTCCTGGCCCGTATCCACGGGATGACGGCCCAGCAGATCGCCGACTTCGAAAGGGTGCCGCTCGGTACCGCCAAGACCCGGATCAGGGCCGCCATGGGAAAACTCCGCGCATTCCTCGAAACCAGGCAGCTCGACCATGACTGACCAGCGCGGGCTCACCTGCGAGCAGCTCCGGGAGATCGGTGCGGAGCTCGCGCTCGGCGTGCTGCCCGCCGAGGAGCGAGCCGGGGCGATGGACCACCTGGAGCGCTGCCCTGCCTGTCGCGAACACGTCCACGAGCTGGTACTCACGGCCGACGCGTTGCTGGACCTTGTTCCCGGCAGTGAACCACCCGTCGGCTTCGAGGAGAGGGTTCTGGACCGCCTCGGGCTGTCGTCCGCGCGGCCTCCGCGCCACCGCGTACCGTGGCGGCGGATCGCCCTCGCCGTGGCGGCGGCCGCAGCCGGTCTCGCACTGGTCCACGCTCGCCACCGCCACCTTCGCTCCCCCGACGACCCCGGCCGGAACGCCGGGGACAGCAAGCGCGCAAGTCAGCCTCTCCGGAGTTCTGTTCACTTGCGTTCAGATGATCGGCCTGGCGGGAACGAGAGATTCTCCCGTGTGAGAAATCCGAATTTCCCGGACCGGCCATACGCAGAAAACGGCTTGCGGAACCCGACCAGTGTTTCGCGATCAGCCGCCGAGCGGAGATGTGACGCCGACCGGAGTAGTCTTGCCCGTACCTGACGTGGCGCCTCGCATCAGGCGGGTCGCGTTCGACGGGCCCGCATCAGACGGGTCGGATGGGTGGAGATCATGACACTCAGTTCGGGCCTGGATCTCAGTGGCAGCATGCCGAGATGCCGGTTCACAGAGACGTTGGCGGCCACCGTCGCCGCGCTGGGGATCGTCTCGCTCGGCGTGTTGAGCCCGGTCGGCTCGGCCCATGCCGCTCAACCGAATTCCACGGCGAACTCGGTGGCCTCGACATCGTCGGCCGCCGTCGGTGTGCTGAGGGCACCGACCGCCGCCACTCAGCCGGTGGCCATCGCCGGTTTCGCCTTCTCACCCGCCTCTGTCACCGTCAGTGTCGGTACGACGGTGACCTGGACGAACAGCGACTCGACCCCCCACACGGTGACGAGCAGCGGCTCCGGCCCACTCAACTCGCCGACGCTGAGTCAGGGTGCCACTTACAGCTACACCTTCACCACCGCCGGAACCTACGCCTACCACTGCGCAATCCACCCGTTCATGCAGGGTGCGGTCACCGTGAAGTGAGGTGACGGGCCCTTCGGCCGCACGCCGGGCACGCCCGGCCTGCGGGCTGTCACCGACGGATCGTCGGTGACAGCCCGCCGCGCCGCTCGGATGCTCAGCCGTTCGCCGGGCAGCGGTACAGCTCCTCCGGCTGTGCTCCCGCACCGCCGCCGAGGCCGTGGAAGCCCCCGGATCCGCTGTCGGACTGGCTGGAGCCGCCGTACTGGCCGGCCGGGACCGCGGTGCAGGAGCCGCGGACCCAGTCCTGCACCGCCGCGGTCGGCGACTGTGCCGAGGAGCGGCTGAAACCGGCACCGCCCAGCAGGACGTAGTGCAACTTGCCGGAGGCGACCAGCTGCTGGAACTGGGGCAGCGTGGGCGACGGTGCCCCGCCCGAGAAGCCGCCCATCGGCAGGACCTCCTCGCCGGTGGCGAGGATGAACGGAGACGCGCTGCTCCAACTGGAGGTGGCGAAGAGGTAGGTCGCTCCGCCCCGGTGCGCCTTCAGATAGCTCAGCAGCGTCTGCTGCGAGGCGGAGAGGCCGGTCGACTCGCCGCCCCGGCCGCCGAAGCCACCACCGCCGAAGCCACCGCCACCACCGCCTTGGGAGGGGCCGGCCGCCGACCTGGGGGAGCCGCCGTGGTTGCCGAAGCCGCCGGCCGGACCGACCGTACCCATGCCCGAGTTCCCGTACTTGCTGTCGAGTACCGAGGCAGCCCACGCGCCGGGCGTGACCAGCATCGCGGTGATCCCCGCCAGCAGCCCGGCCATGGCCAGGCGTCGTCCGGCGAACCGGGGCAGATTGGCCGCGCCGAGCAGAGCCAGGGCGGCCGCGCCCAGGGCGATCGCGGTCGGCGCGGACCAGGGCATGAAGTCCGGGAAGCGCCAGGCCAGGACGGCGCACCAGGCCACCGTTGCGGTGATCGCCGCCGGCAGCGCCCAGGCCTGCGGGCCACCCGCCCGGTAGGCCCGCCAGAGCAGCACGATTCCGGCTCCGCTGAGCGCGGCCAGCGGGGTGGCGATCACGCCCATGTAGTAGCTGTGGCCGCCGACGCTGCCCGCACTGAACACCAGGAAGAACACCGCAAGCCAGGTGCCCCACATCACCAGGCCCGCCCGCAGCACATCGGTGCGCGGCTTCCCGCGCCGCCAGGCGAGGCCGCAGAGCGCCGCGATGGCGGCCAGCGGGTACAGCCAGCCGGTCTGCGGGGCGAACTGGGAGCTGAACATCTTCGTCCAGCCGCCGTCCTGGCCGCCGCCACCGCCGCCGCTACGGCCGCCGCCGCCGTTACCGCCACTGCGACCGCCGCCTGCGCCGCCACCGCCGTGGAACGCCGTCGCCCCGGCGGCCGCCGCGCCGGACGGGGTGTCCGCCGCCCCGGCGCGCGACGCCGGGCCGCCCCCGGTGTCGCCGTAGTGAGTACCCGCCACCTCGCCGCCCCGCTGCCCGCCGGACCAACCCGAGCCGCCGGCGCCGCCGGAGCCCCCGGGCCCGCCGCGCACCGCCTGCACGCTGCCGGTGTCGGCGGCGTCGACGCCCAGGGAGGAGAAGCGGTTCAGGAAGTTGTAGCCGACGACCATGCTGAACGCCGAGTTGTCCGTCGTGCCGTCCACATACGGGCGGTCCTTCGCCGGGGTGAGGGTCACGACCAGCATCCAGGACGCGGACACGGCGACCGTTACGAGGCCCGCCAGTGCGACGTGCCCGAAGCGGCGCCGCAACGAGGTCGGCGCCGAGAGCAGGTACACCGCACCGAGTGCGGGCAGTACCGCCCAGGCTTCCAGCATCTTGGTCTGGAAGGCCAGGCCGACCCAGACCCCGGCCAGCAGCAACGGCCGCAGGCGGGCGGTGTGTGCGGCGCGCTGCGCCGCGTCCGCCGCGAGCAGGAGCAGCAGGGTGAACGCGGGGTCCTCCACCGCCGTGCGGAACAGCCCGGCGGCCACCGGGGTCAGCGTGAACGCGGCAGCGGCGAGCAGGGCCGCGTTGGCCCCGGCCCAGCGGCGCACCACCTTGTACAGCACCAGGACCGACAGCACCCCCTCGATCACCTGCGGAAGCGTCAGCGCCCACGGGTGGAAGCCGAAGATCCGTGCGGACAGGGCCTGCGGCCACAGGAAGCCGGGCAGCTTGTCCAGTGTGATCGTGTTCGCGGGGTCGAAGGAGCCGAAGACGAAGGCCTTCCAGCTCTCGGTCATGCTGCGTACCGCGTCGGCGTAGAACGAGTGGAACGAGCTCTGGTCGATGTTCCACGCGTAGAGTACGGCGGCGAGCGCGGCGATCCCGAGCAGCGCGGGACGGGCATAGCCGGGCTGGTCCTCGGGGGACCGCCAAGGTGCGCCCCGGGCTCCGGCCTGTACGGCGGTGGATTCGGCAGGCGCGGCAAGCAGACTGTTGGCCATGGGAGGCACCCTGGGGCAGGAGCATGAGAAAACCCTGTGGACTGCCCCGGTTTGGGATAATTTATACCCACCGTGCGTCGAGATTTTACGCAGGGATTCCGTCCCCCGGCCCGGTGCCCGGTGCGCTGGAGGGGCCGGGCAAAGGCCCGGCCCCTCCAGCGGTGCGTCTCCGGTCAGCCGAGCTTGGCCTTGAGGAAGCCCGCTCCGTTGTAGGAGCCCCAGCCGGTCACCTTGTCGTAGCCGGTGGCCGCCTTGTAGGCGCCGTTGGAGCCGCTGGTCACGTCGTGGAAGGCGGCGCGGTAGTTGGCCGAGGAGGCCAGCGAGTAGATGGTGCTGTTCGCGAAGCCGAAGGAGGGCTTCGACTTGGCCGCGGCCTCACTGTTGTAGACGGCCGTGAACGCCGCCCAGTTGGGGGCCGCCGCGCTGGTGCCGCCGTAGGTGTACCAGGCACCGGCGGTGTAGACGGCCCACCCGGTGGCCGGGTCGGCGACCGCAGCCACGTCCGGCACCGAGCGCTTGGTGCCGGTGTTCACCTTGGTCTGGTAGCTCGGGGTGGCGAAGAGGGTCGAGACGCCGCCGCCGCTGCCGCTCCAGGCGGTCTCCTTGCTCCAGGTGCCCGAGGAGGTGGTCGACAGGGTGGTGCCGCCGGTACCCGTGACGTACGGGTCGGCCGCCGGGAAGTCCACGGAGACGCCACCGTTGCCGGCGTCGTCGGATCCGCTGTCGCCCGAGGCGGCGTAGACCGACTGGCCCTGGGCGGCGGCCTCCTTGAAGTCGGCGTCCACGGCGACCCGGTTGGACGGTGTCTCGCCCGCCTCGTAGATGCCCCAACTGATGGAGATCACGGGCACGTTGTCGCTGACCAGCTTGCTGTAGAGGGAGACCTCCCCGGTGTCGCTGTTAGGGGCCTCGTAGACCTTCACATTGGCGCCGGGTGCCAGCGCGTGGACGACCTCGATGTCCAACTCGACCTCGCCCTGGCCCGACAGGTCGGTGGTGCCGCCGCCGGCGCTGACGACCGTCGGCGTGGGCGGGGTGAGGTTGAAGTACTTGTCGTACGCGGCGATGTTGGACTGCTGGAAGGCGGAGAACTCCGCCACGGCGACCGTCTGCCCCTTGCCGGTGTAGCCGGCGCTGAGCGCGGAGTTGAGGTTGTACGCGCTACGGGCCTTGGCCGGGCTCAGGCCGGACGGTGCGCGGGTGGCGGCCTCGGGCGAGAGCTTGCCGGTGCTGAAGTGCCGGTACTTCGCGTAGTTGTTGAGCCCGGAGACATCGCTCACCACGGAGGCGATCTCGGACGGCAGCACCGGGGCGTCGGTGTTGGCGTAGAAGTCGCGGTTGGTCGTGGTGTCGTGGAAGGTCGCCAGCTTGGTGCCGAATGCCTTCTGCACCTGCGCGGCGGTTCCGGTGGCCTCCAGGGTGAGGCGGTTGGCCGTGACCGCACCCACCGTCAGGCCCTGGGCCTTCAGATAGGCGGTCACCTTGGCGATCGTCGCCGGGCTCGCACCGAACCGCTGGGCGAACTGGTCCACCGTCAGGTAGTGCTCGTAGTCCGGCGACTTCGGATCGGTCACCTGGGTCAGGAAGGTGTCCAGACCCGCCGTGTCCTGCTGGTTGAGGCTGATGGCGAGGGTTATCCGGCTGTCCGCCGCGACCTCTCCGGTGCGGGTGGAGTGGCTCACCGCCGGGACGACGTTCCCGTGCAGCGCGACCGGCTGTGCTGCGGCCTGCCGGGTCTCCGTCTGCGCCGCGAAGGCCGGCGAGGCCGCGAGGGCGATGATCGGCAGCGGTGCGGCGATCAGCCCGATGAGGGGCTTGAGTCGGGACTTCACTGAGGTCCTCCTGGGGCGACGAGGTACGGGGGCACCGTTCCCCGCGGTGGCGGGCGGGGAACGGTGCGACGAAGTGGATGGCCTCAACGCTAGAAGCGCCGACCTACCGTCAAAATGGTGATTGCCCTTGCCTGTTGTATGAACCGTCGGTGTCCCCGGGTGTCCGGGCCATGACCAGAGTTCTGGCGAGCGAGGTCCGGGACCTTACCCCGAGCTTGCGGTAGACGCGGGAGAGGGTGCCCTCGACCGTCTTCACGCTGACGAACAGCGCTGCGGCGACCTCACGGTTGGTGGCTCCACCGGCAACCAGTTCGGCGACCCGGTGCTCACCCGCCGTCAGCTCCACGCTCTCCGGGCCGACCCGGTCCCCGGCGACGAGCCGGTCCAGGTCCCGTTCGACGCGCTCCAGAAGCGGTCGGGCTCCGTGTGCCAGGCAGATCTCCCGTGCCTCGCCCAGGGCGGCCCGGGCGGCCGCCCGGCGGCGCGCCCGCCGCTCGACACCGCCGAGCGCGACCAGTGTCGCCGCCGCCTCCAGCGGCAGTCGCAACTCGCCCAGGCGTGCGGCGGCCGCTCTCAGCAGCGGGGCAGCCTCGGCACCGTGCCCCAGCGAGGCGAGCAGCAGCCCCTCCGCACGGTCCAGCACGGCAGTGGCGCTCGGGCCTGTCCGAGGCAGCGCTGCCTCCTCCGGCCCGCCCGCCGTCCGGGCGAGAAGGGTCCGGCCCCCGGCGATCACGGCCATGGCCTCGGCCGGTTCACCGAGCGTCACCAACCCCTCCGCCAGGGCGCCGAGTCGGCGCACCGTGCCCGGGTCGGCGAGTTCCATCTCTGCCCCCAGGGCACGGGCCCGTTGCAGCGCCTCGACGGCCTTGGCGGCCGAAGCGGGGTCACCGGCCAGGAGTTGGGCCCGGCCGAGGACGTCCAGGGCGTGGACCAGGGAGAGCCGGTCGTTCGACCGTGTCGCGCAGTGCACCGCTGCCAGGGCCCGTTCGACGGCCCGGGGCCGCTCGCCGCCCGCGAGTTCCGCCAGCGCCACGGCAGTCATGGCGGGGGCCGGGTCCCCGGGCGCGCAGTCGGCCACCGCTGAGAGGGCCAGGTCGCACTCGCCGAGCTGCGTGCAGAGCCGTACGAGCGCCGACAGGGCGGCCGATGCCTCCGTACTGTCGACCGGGCCCCCGGCCCCGACCCGGTCGGCTGCTCCGGTGCCACCAGCCGGCCTTCCGGGGCCCGATGACATCCCGTCACCAGCGGCCGCCCTGCTCCCGGCTGGCGCGACCGATCGGCCGCGGGAGGTGGTCTCCTCGGTTCCGGCCCGCCGCGCGCCCGGTCTCCGGTGGCCGGGTGACGCCGGGCTGTCGGCGGGCTCCGTGGCCTCGGTCGGGTCCACCGCTCTGCTGCCGCGGGCGACCCCTTCGGTTCCCGGGGTGGCTCTGCCTGCCGGTCGCCGGGGGCCGGGGCCGATCGGGTCGAGCAGTGCGGCGATCCCCTGCCGGGCCTGGTCGGGCCGGTCCGCGTCCAGGTCGAGGAGGGCCTGACGGCGGAGCAGGGCCCGGTGCCGTGGACCGTCCCCGGCGGCCAGGGCCAGGGCCCGGGCGAGGCTCCGTTCGGCGAGGACGGGCTCTGCACGCAGCGCCTGGACCTCGGCGAGGAGCCCGAGAGAGGCGGCCCCGGTGGCGGTGTCGCCCGCGCGGGTCGCGAGTTCGGCCGCCCAACGGGCCTGGTCGGCAGCTTCGGCGGTCCGGCCGCCCAGCAGCTCGCGTGCCGCGGACCAGTAGTACAGCGGTGCCTGAAGCAGCGGATCGTCCGCAGCCTCGGCCAGGCCCTCGGCTATCAACTCCGCAGCGCCGTCAAGGGCCGGGCCGCTCGCCCGGAGCAGGACCGTACGGGCCCGCAATCGCCGGCCCGCAGCCGCAGAGCCGTACCGTGACGGGGTCGTGGGCTCGGCCAGCAGGGGCCGTACCGCTCGGCGAGCCTCCTCCCACAGCCCCGCGTCGCACGCGTACTCAGCGGCTCTGAGCAGTCGTTCGCCTCGGTCCCACGGTGCTGCGGCGGGCGTCCTGGCGGCCGCGAGAGCCGCCAGTTCGTACGCCGCCTCGGGCGTGCCCCGGCGGCAGGCGGTGGCAGCGGCGTCGAGCAGGACCCGGGCGACGTTCTCGTCCGCCTCCGGGCGGGCCAGAGCGAGTTGACGGGCCCGCTCGACCGGGTCCTGGGCTGCGGCTGCCAGGGCCCGGTGCGCCGCCAGGCGGTCGCGGGGCGCGGCCTCGGCGAGTATCGCAGCGCGCAGCAGCGGGTGCCGGAAGCGGACGGTCCCGTCGGCGTCGGTGTCCAGGGCTCCGGCGCCCTGTGCCTCGGCCAGGGCCGCCATCGGGTCGAGGACGCCCGCCGCGCGCAGCTGACGGCTCGTCGGCCGGGAGGCGGCGGCAACCAGCAGCAGGACCCGGGCGGTCTCGGCCGACAGCACCCGAACCCGGTCGAGCAGCAGGGCCCGCAGCCGCTTGGGCACCGCCGCCGGGCCGACGGGCCACAGTGGTCCGTTCGGCGGCCAGGCCGTACCGGGCGGGTGGTGGCGGCCCGCTCTGGCCAGTTCGAGCGCGTACAACGGGTTGCCCGCCGAGGCCTGCTGGATCTCCCGCACCCGCTCGGTGGCCGGCTGCCCGCCGCACTCCCGGGCGAGCAACTCGCCGATGGCAGTGGGCGCGAGCGGCGGGACGGGCATCTCGATCGCGCCGGGCGGGCAGAGGTCGCGCAGCTGGGGCGGTTGCTCCTCCGGTGTCCGTTCGGTGGCGAGTACGGACAGGCCCAATGCTCTGGCCCGTCTCGCGAGGAAGGAGAGCACCTCGGCGCTCGGCGCGTCGAGCCACTGCAGCCCGTCGAGAACGAGCAGTACCGGTGCCCGTCCGGCCAGTGAGCGCAGGACTTCGGCCACCGCGACGCGCAGGGCCAGCCGACTGCGGTCGTCGGCCGGGCCCTCGCCGCGCAGCAGTGCGGCCCGCAGGATGCCGCGCGGTCCGGCGGGCAGCGTGTCGAAGCAGGCGTCGCGTACGGTGCTGAGCAGGTCGATCAGACCGACGAACGGCAGCCGGGTCTCCTGGTCCGCCGGTGCGCACCGCAGGACGGTGGTGCCGGATCCGGCCGCCTGCGCGGCGATGGCCGCGACCACGGCGCTCTTGCCGATCCCGGCGGGTCCGTACAGGAGCAGTGCGCCGTGCTCCTGGAGCAGATCGCCGACGGAGGCGAGCAGTTCGCCCCGGCCCGGCAGGCGGGTCTCGCTCCGGCCGAGGGAGCGGGTGCCGTCGTGGCCGGCCGGGCGGCTGCTGTCGCGGCCGGGTACCTTGCGCCCGACCGGTGGCCGGCCAAGGTCGGGCGGTTCGTCGTACGGAGGGCGTTCGGGCCGCCGGGGCGGTCGGCCGAGTCCGGCGACCTGGCCGCCGACGACCGGCACACCTTGGACTGTCGGCGGTCCGACGGCCACCGGACGTCCGCCCGGCACCAGGCCGCCCGGGGCAGCCGCCGGGCAGCCGGACGTCTCGTCGTCGGCGGCCTCGGCGTCAGCTTCGCGCAGCTTCCCCCGGTCGGCCGGAGCGGCAGGCCGCCGCTGCGCCTCGCCGGTCCGTACGGTTGCGATCTCCGGCATACCCCGCCCCTTCCACAAGGCCACCGGCGCGGCGCCCCCGAGGCCGCGCGCCATGGACCTGACATGTGCCCTGGCGCGGCCCTCTGCGCCTCGGCACCTCATCCCAGCCCTGGCCCAAGGGTCCGTCAATATCGGCGGCGGCAGAAGTGTGCGTACGAAACTGAATGTTCACGGCCGGTTGATCCACCGTCATGACTGCTCGTCATGACCACTGCGCAGCGGCCCGCTCGGCGCCGGCGGGTCGTCATCGGCGGAGTGTGTGACCGCCGAACCCGCTTCCGCCGCCCGCCTCCTGCCACCAGGAGTCCATCGCCCGCTGGTCCATGACCGTCCACTCCGGCGTCTGCTGGACCTGTGCCCGGCCGAGGCTTCGGCCGAGTTCGAGCACGGCCCGGCCGACCGGTGCCCGTTCGGCGTCGTAGGAGTGCAGGGCCGCTGCCCAGCTGTCGGCCGAGCGCAGCGAACGCTCCAGCACGGCGGCGTCCTGAACTGCCTTGATCGCACCGCTGCCGGTGTGCGGACGGGCGATCGAGGCGGCGTCGCCGAGGAGGACGAGGCGGCCGCACGCGAAGTGCGGCGCGGCCATGTCGTACATGGGCTGCACGAAGGTCTCCTCGGCGGGGGTGAGATGGACGACCTCCTGCCAGAACGGTGGGAAGTGCTCCTCGACCACCCGGTGCAGGTAGTCGGTCAGTATCTGCGTGGTGGCCCTGGGCGGCACGGTCGTCGGATCGTCGAACCACGGGCGGGTGGAGGCGGGCGGGGTGGCGTAGAACACCCAGTTGACGTTGGTGCCGACGCCGCCCGGTCCAGGGATGCGGTAGACGATCATGTGTCCACCGGGGAAGGCGACCGTCGTGGCGTCCTGGGGGAGGAACGCCTCGGCCGGCCCCGGCAGTTGCTCCGCGGGCAGGGTGCCGCGCCAGGCCAGATAGCCGCCGTACCGGGCGAAGGCGTCCGGGTACATCGCGGCCCGCACCACCGAGCGGTAGCCGTCCGCGCCGATGACGAGGTCGAACCGCTCCTCGCCGCCGTCCGCCAGGCGCACCACCGCCCCGTCCTCCTGCGGCAGTACCTGCGCGACGGCGGCGCCCGTACGGTACGTGACCGTCTCGGGGATCCGGCTGCGCAACTCCCGCCAGAGCGAACCCCAGTTGTACGAGCGGAACGGGAACGGCAGCACGCCGATCTCGTGTCCCGCGCGCTCGGCCCCGCGGCGTACCACCCAGGGGCGCCGTGCCAGTTGGACCCACGGCATACCGGCGTCGAGGTAGCCGGCCGCCTCCAGCTCGGCGTACCGGTCGTTGTGGAGTGCGAGGCCGACGCCCCGGTCCTGGAGCCGCCCGAGGGCCCGTTCGTAGACCACGACCTCGTCGGCCCCGGTCCGTGACGCGGCGAGTGCGGCGGAACAGCCCGCGATGCTCCCGCCCACCACGGCCACCCGTCCTCCGCGCACTGCTCTTCCCTCCGTCGTCGTACGTCCGGTCCGGGAGAGGCCGAGGTGGCCGCGCGCCGGGGTGGATCGTCCGGTCAACCCGCCTTGTGAGGCCCTGGTGATGACTGATCGTCACCAGTATGGCGGCGGCCGGTGTCCGAGCGACAGTGTGCCGATCGTCACCATCGCCGGGGAGTGTCGGCCGCGGCTCCGGAGCCGGGCGGTGAAGCTGCTCGCCAGGTCCGAGAGCCGCACCAGCATGAGCGGACCATTCGGACCGACCCGCGCCGTCGACGACCCCGCCCGTCCTCAAGCATCACCGGCCGGGCCGCACGGGCGGCACCGATACCTTGATCACGCCCGGCGATCTGCTGGACGAGATAAGCCCGCGCGAGGGAGACTCGGTCCTGCTCGGCAGCAGTGGCATGGGCTTCGGCTGGGGCATCACGGCACTGGAGTACCGAGGTTGACGACGATCCTGCCCGGCACCACCACCACCACCCCCACCCCCACCACCTCCCGGCCGGGCGTGCGGGATCTGCGCCGCTGGGCCGGCGTCGGTGGCGCAGCGTCCGGGCCGGCCGAGCCCGAGCTCACCGTGCTCCTGCTGCACCACGCGGGCGGAGCGGCCGGTGCGTACACGCCGTTCGTCCGCCATCTGCCTCCCAATTGGCGAGTGCTCGGCCTGGAACTGCCGGGGCGACTCATGTCCCCCGCCGAGGCCGCCTGTCACAGCGCGGAGCACGCGGTGGAGTGGCTGCTGCCCTCCGTCGCGGCCGAACTCGCCGGTGAGGGTGAATACGCGGTGTTCGGCCACAGCATGGGTGCCCTGGTCGCCTTCGAGCTGGTCCGGGAGCTGGAACGGCAGGGGCGGCCACCGGTCTGGCTGGGCATCTCCGGCAGCCCGGCCCCGAGCCACCTCGGCCTGCGCCACGGCTCCCGGCGCGACCTGTGGCCGCACGAGCGGCTGGTGCAGTTCATGCGCGAGCTGGGCGGCACGCCGGAGAACGTGCTGGACCACACCGAGCTGGTCGAGACCATGGTGCGGACGCTCCGCGGCGACCTGGCGATCGTGGACACCTACCGGTACACCGAGGGCCCGCGGCTCGGCGTCCCGGTCTCGGTCTACACCGGTCGGGAGGACCCGGTGGCCCCGGAGGAGGCGGTCCGACCGTGGTCGGAGCAGACCGGTGCCGGAATCGGCTTCCGCAGCTGGCCCGGGGGCCACTTCTACCTCTACGAGCAGGTGGAGTCGGTCGCCCGGCAGCTCCGGCAGGACATCCTGGCGGCCCGTCGGGGCTGATCGGGGCACCGCACGGAGAAGGGGCCGGCAACGGGGGTCCGCTTGCAACGGGCGGCCACTAGCATCCTCGTGCAGTGCATGATCCTGCTGGAGGGCTCTTGAACACGCTCATGTGCGATTCTGGCGACTGTGGCACCGGCCTGTGCAAGGCCGGTCGGCAGCGGTACCGGGAGGCCGTGGAGACCTGCTCCACCAGCGACGTCGACGTGCCCCACTGTCTGATCCGGTTCGGTCTGCTGGAGGCGTGTGCGGGATACCCGGGCCGGATGGCCTCGGTCACCCCGGCCGTCGCCTCCGGCCGGGTGCTGCTGCCCCTGGAGCGGCAGACCACCCTCCTGCGCCGGCAGACGCAGTCCCTCAACTCGGCCTTCGAGTCCATCGAGGCCCTCTACGCGGACGCCCGGAAGCAGCGCCTGCCGAACGTGACGGTACTTCGCGGCCACGCGACGATCTCCCGCACCATCGACGCCACCGTGGACGCCTGCGAACAGGAGCTGATCACCGCCCAGCCGGGCGGCCGCCGACCCCGGGAGATCCTCGACGCCGTTCTGGAGCGCACCCTCGAAGTCCTCAGCCGAGGAGTCCGCCAGCGCACCCTCTGCCAGCACGCGGTTCGCTTCGACGCCCCGACTTTCGGTCACGCCACGCAGGTGGTCGAGGCGGGCGGCGAAGTCCGCACCGTGGACGAGATGTTCGACCGCCTGGTGATCTGCGACCGGGCCGTCGCCTACATCC
Organism: Kitasatospora sp. GP82; assembly: GCF_029892105.1. Classification (GTDB taxonomy): domain Bacteria; phylum Actinomycetota; class Actinomycetes; order Streptomycetales; family Streptomycetaceae; genus Kitasatospora. The sequence continues at coordinate 155,664 of NZ_JARZAJ010000009.1, forward strand.
CGACCGGTCCCGAGTGCGCCGACGAGGCCCTGGAGATCCGCCACCCGGCCATCGTCCGCTTCCTGACGAACGTCTTCGAACAGGCCTGGGGCCGGGCCATACCGATCCGTCCGGAGAACGACCGCCGCCCCCTTGACGACATGTCGGATCTGGAACGGCGCATCGTGCGGCTCCTGGTCGAGGGCCACACCGAGGACAAGATCGCGCGCAGTACGGGAATCGGCCGGCGTACGGTGGCCGAACACGTCGGCCGGATCTCCAAGCGGCTCGGCAGCACCAGCCGCACCGCGGCCTCGGCGGTCAGCGTGACACCCCACACCGCGGTCTGCACCCGCAGGCCGCGCCGCGCACGCGCAGTGTCCGGGATGCCTCCGGGGTGCAGGCGCCGTGCGAGACGGGCGAGGACAGGTGTGCGCGTGGCGCAGCCGGCGAGGAGGACGAGGCCGGCCAGGCCGCAGGTGGCCGGGTCGCGGGCGAGGAGCATCCGCTCGTCGCTGGCCAGCAGCGCGATCACGAGCATCAGCGCGTAGCTGCCGAGCATCAGCCCGGCCAACGGGTCGATCCGCCGCGAGGACGAGGACGAGGAGCAGGCAGGCGGCGCGCCCTCGTCGCGAGCCGTCCGGCACGTCAGCCGCCCTTGGGCAAGGGCGTGCTCATACGCTCGCTCTGTGACCGAGAACGAGATCAAGCTCAAGGCCATCGCCGCGCTCACCGCTGTCCGCGGCGGCGTCGAACCGAGTTATGTGACCGATCTGCTCAGCGAGGTGATCCCGACCGAGTTCATCGTCCCCGTCAAGGGTGATGCGGAGAGCATCGGGCTCTCGGTGCTCAGCCAGCTCTCCCGTCCGCTGAGCCATCTGATCACCGGATTCGTCCTCGCCTTCGAGGCGGTCGCCGATGCCTACGACGAGACGGAGCCCGACGTTCCGACCGAGGAGATCCTCCAGCAGCTGGCCCTCGAACTCGCCCGCGACAACAACCGGTGACCAGGCGCACGAGCGGGTGGAGTTGACCGGAGCGTGCCCGCTGTCGCACCGGGCTCGTTGGTCAGGCGTGACGACGTCTGCTGTGATGCCGGGTCCCCTGCGAGGGACGGGTGCGGAAACGGTTCTCCACTGCCCCGACGCGCCGATCTACTCGGAGCTCGCCGCCGCGTGGCGTGCGGCCGGGCGGACAGTTCCGGGCCAGCCCGATCCCGTGTGGGAATCACTCGTGGCCGGCCCCGGACAGCGCCGAGCGGGGCCTGGTGGGACGCCTCCGGCGTGGACGCCCGGTGAGGACCGGTGATCCGGGCATGCTGGGCGGATGACAGATGGACAGCGAAGCCGACGCCGGTCACGCGCCCGGGACCTGGGCATGTCACTGGAAGATCTGGAGGAACTCCGCAGCTCGGCCCGGACGGGCGGGCAGGACGCGGGATGCTGCGAGGTGACGGTCACCGAGCACCTGACGCTGGGCGGGACAGTCGTGCGTACCACCTGGCACCGGCCGTACTGCCCTACCTGGTCGGCACGTTGACGACCCGGGCTCGTGACGTCACGTCATCCAACCGCCGCTGCGACAGGGCCGGTTCGAGCGCAGCGCGGCGGAGACGTCGGCCGCGGTCAGCGCCACCGAGCTCGCCCCTCGGGGACAACACGCCGACCAAGAAGGTGATGGGCGTACTCAGCATCGCCGTGGAGAAGGTCGCCCGGGAGGCGTTCACCACCGGCCAGGAGACCGAGCCCAGATGAGCGACCGCATCGAACGCTGACCGAAGGCGCCCTGGCCGCTCCCGGACGTCTGCCTGGCGCGCCAGGCAGAACAGGTCGGCACCGGAAACGGGACCGGGTCCGGCGCACTGTGTGCACCGGACCCGGTCCTGCAGTAGCGGGGACAGGATTTGAACCTGCGACCTCTGGGTTATGAGCCCAGCGAGCTACCGAGCTGCTCCACCCCGCGTCGGTGAACCCGACTCTACGCCACGACGCTCCCACCGCGAAATCCGCTTCCACGGTGGTTGAGCGGAGCGAGGATTCGGTCCGTCAACGGTGGACCAAGTGCTCGGGCGACGGGCGGCCCGACAGCAGCACCGTGAGGAGACCGCCTGCGTAGCAGGTCAGGACCAGCGGCGGCGGGTGTCCGGCGGGGGCGAAGCCCCCGATCGCGAGCCTTGCGAGAGCGGGGATCACGGCACCGAGGCCGCATAGGAGCAGGACCGGGGACCAGCGCCCGGGGCTCCCCAGGCCGGTGGGCAGGCGGCGCAGCGGCCGCTGCGCGCGAACGACCGCCGTGGTGAGGGCGATCAGCACGAGGGCCAGGACAGCGAGCCAGGCTGGGCGCAGCGCCCACCACCCGGTCGTCCCGACCCGGGGCTGGGGGAGGAGCCCGGCGGGAAAGAGGATGCCGGCCACGAAGATCACCGGAACCATGTGCCAGAGGTAGACGGTCATGACCGCGCTGTTGAGACGGAACAGCAGTCGCTGTCGGGCGGCGGGGGCGGTCAGCCGCCGTCCGACGGGTTCCGCTGCGAGGAGAAGCCCGGCCTGGACGGCTGCGAACGCTAGCAGGGCGATCGACGGCGGGCTCGTGTTGCCTACACGCTCGCCGGTGCCGATCATGTCCGCCGGGAAGGGACTCCAGACGAGGAGTCCGGCCAGGAGCGCGGCTCCTGCGCCGGCCAGTGCGTACGGGGCCCACCGACGACGGGTCAGGCGGCCGTCCTGCCAGGCGAACCCCCACTGGTGCATCGAACCCCAGACCAGCAGGTAGTTGGTGAAGCCGATCAGGGGCAGGTGCGGGCCCAGTACCGCGGCGTCCACTCCCGCGGCCCCCAGGGCCATCGCCACGGGCACGGCGAGCCCCCAGCGCCGGTGCGCCGCGAACAGGGCCGGGGTCAGCGCGACGAGTACCAGGTAGACCGGTAGGAACCACAGATGCAGGGCCATGAACCAGCCGATGCGAGTCAGCTCGGCGGCGCTCCGTCCGGCGGCCGAAGCCGCGGTGACCATGAGTTCCGCCACCGCGACGTACACCGTCGTCGGCCACACCAGCCGCAGGGTCCGGCGGCGGACCCAGTCGGTCCATCCGCCGCCCAGGTCGCGGTGCGCCCTCCAGGAGACGGCGTTCGCATATCCGCCGACCACGAAGAAGACCGGCATCACCTGGAAGAGCAGCGTGAGCCAGTGGCCCCAGGCGATGTAGTCCAGGGCATTGAGCCCCGACAGCCGGCCGCCGCGGTAGCTGACGTCGGTCACCAGCCAGTGGCCCGTTACGACCGCGCCGATTGCGCCGACTCGCAGCAGGTCCGCGTGGCGGTTCCGTCCCAACGCCGCTCCTCCGTCCGGCTGCTGCGTATCCGAGCCTCAACGCTCAGGGCTCAGCGTTCAGGGCTCGACACGTTCAGGGTTCGACGTCCGACATTGCGGGTGCCGATCAATCATCCGCCCGGCTCCGGCCCGAGTGTCGGTGCGCGCACAGGGCGACGGCCCGGCTACACCGGTGCACCGATGTCGATCGCCGCAGCGCGCAGGGCGTCGGCGAGGCGGGCGACCGGCTCCGTCAGCGGATGGGGGAGCCGTGCCAGGACGATGCGCCGTTGCTCCTGGGGGCCGCCGCGCACCGCCAGGATCCGCACACCCGGGGGCGCGGCGGACGCGAGCGAGGCGGGCACGGTGGTCAGTCCGCATCCGGCGGCGACGAGGTGCAGCTTGGCCAGCCAGTCGCGGGCGGTGTGCGCGATCTCGGGTCGCTCGTCCAGGCCGGGCCAGACGCCCATCAGCTTCTCCTCGCCGGAGGAAGGGCCGGCGATCCAGCGCTGACCGCGCAGGGCGGCGACATCGACGAAGTCGCCCCGGGCGAGCGGATGGTCGGCGGGCACCGCGAGGTGCAGGCTGCGTTCGGTGAGCGTCCGCAGTTCCAGCGGAGGCGACTCGGCGTCGGGCGGACGGAACGGCGGCGCCGAGGCCAACAGCGCCAGATCCACGCTGCCGGCTCGCAGCGCGCGGACCAGCGCGGGTGTGCTGCCCTCGCGGGTGGTGACGGTGATGGCGGGGTGGGTGCGACGCAGCGCGGCGATGGCCCGGGGAAGCAGGACGGCGCCCGCGCTGGTGAACCAGCCGACGCGCACCGTCCCGGCCTCGGCGGGCAGGCCGGCGAGCTCGCGCGCGGTGGCGTTGATCTGGTCGACCACTGTCGTGGCCCGCCGCAGCACGACGTGCCCGGCGGCGGTCAGCCGCACCCCGTCGCGGCGCCGCTCCAACAACGGCACCCCTGCCGCCCGTTCGAGCGAAGCGATCTGCCGGGACACCGCGGACTGGGTGTAGCCCAGCGCGGCCGCCGCAGAGGTGAGCGTGCCCCGCTCGGCCACCTCGCGGAAGACCCGCAGTGCGGTCAGTGAGACATCGGTGAAGTCCATGACGTCTACGCATACCAGGTGTGCGTAACTTTCGCTGGCCGCATGGCCGACATCTTCCTAGCCTGGGTGGCATGAGATCTGCACGCATCGCCCTGGTCACCGGGGCGAACAAGGGCCTCGGCTTCGCGCTCGTCGAGGGGATGGCCTCCCGGATGGGCCCGGAGGACCTGGTCCTGCTCACCGGACGCGACGCCCGACGGGTCGCGGACGCCGCCTCACTCGTCGCCAGGGCCCCCGGCACAAGGAGCCGGGTGGAAGGCCGGGTGCTCGACGTCACCGATGCCGGCGCCGTGGCCGCGATGGCCGCCGAGCTCCACGAGGGCCACGGCGGGGTGGACATCGTGGTGTCCAACGCGAGCGCCCTGCTCACCCCGGACCGGCCGCAGTCCCGGCAGGCCGACGAGTTCATCGACGTCGCGAACGGGGGCACCCACGCGATGCTGCGTTCGTTCGGCCCGGTACTGCGCTCCGGCGGACGGCTGATCGTCGTGGCCAGTTCCCTGGGCACGCTCGGTCACCTGGACCCCCGGCTTCAGTCCCTGTTCGACGGCGCGTCGCTCGACGAGGTCGAGAAGGCCGTCGAGTCCTGGCGGGCCGCCGTCCACGCCGGGAGCGCCGAGGAGCTGGGCTGGCCGCGCTGGCTCAACGTGCCGTCCAAGGTGGCCCAGATCGCCGCGGTGCGGGCGCTCGCGGCGCAGCGCCGGGCGCAGGACGTGCCCGACGGCACCCTGATCGCGGCGGTCTGCCCCGGGCTTGTGGACACCCCGCTGTCGCGGCCGTGGTTCGACGACTTCAGCCAGGCCCGGACACCGGCACAGGCCGCGCGGCCCGTGCTCGACCTGGTGCTCTCCGAACGGTTCGACCCGGCGTTCTACGGCGAACTCGTCCGCTTCGGCAGTGTGCTGCCCTGGCGTGACGGAACGCCTCCGAAGGACCAGGACCGACTGCTCACCCCGTGACCCGGCCCAGCGCAGGGAGTTCCACCACGAACGCCGTCAAGGCACCGTTCGGCTCACGCGTCGGTGATGTCACGCCGGAGGGTGGGGGCCGAACAGGTTCTCGGGAAACGGGCATCAGGCCCGGCTTCCGCGCACCCAGTCCGGCACCCACGCAGTCGAGTTGATAAGGCAATGGTCGCCCCGAAAACGTTTACGAGCCATTTCCGGCCGCATCCGTGCACTCGGGACGCTGACGGCTGCTCCGCACCGGGAACGCCTGGTGATGCGTCGTCAGCCGAGGAGCCGGACCGCCGGACTCTCCCGGTTGGCGCGGTCCACGGCGGTCACCGCGAGGCACGCTGCCTCGGAGGCGTCGGCGAGCGTGAGGCGGCCAATTGCGGCCGGGACGATGGTGATCAGCCGGTCCGGGGCGGGTTCCGGGGCCGGCCCGGGAGGGGACGCGTACCGGTAGACGGCGTACTGGAACGGCGGGCTGCCGACACCTGAGTGGAAGGTCAGCCGCGGCCCGTCCCGGCCGTCGAGTACCAGGCGTACGACCGGTCGTCCCGGGGCGGGTGCGGTGGCCAGTCGCGGCAGCACGGGGCCCAGGGCGGGCTGTCGCCAGTGGTCGGCGGCCATCCGGCCGACACCGCCGAGCCGGTCCGCCCACACGTCCTTGGCGCTGAACAGGATGTCACCGCCGATCTGCGGCAGCGTGGCATTGAGTGTGAGGTGGCGGGAGAGCTCCGACTGGTCCTGCCACGGCGCCGGTTGGCCCGGGTCGCCCACTCGGAAGACGGCCTGGCCGATCCACAGCTGGGTGTCGCTGCCTTCGGTCTGGGCGGCCCACCACGGGGCCAGCGTGCGGTAGTCGGCAGCGGCGAAGCCGATGGGCCAGTAGAGCTGCGGGGCGACGTAGTCGAGCCATCCGTTGCGGATCCAGGCGCGGGTGTCCGCGTACAGCCCGTCGTACGACTCGAAGGCCGTGGTGTCGGAACCGGCCGGATCGCTGCGGGCGTTGCGCCACACGCCGAACGGGCTGATGCCGAAGGCCGCCTCGGGCCTGGCTTCCCGTACCAGGTCACGCAACTCCTGGACCAGCAGATCGACGTTGTGCCGCCGCCAGGCGGCCCGGTCCGTGAACCCGGCCCCGTGCGCGGCGAAGGTCTCGGCATCGGGGAAGTCCTGGCCCTGGACCGGGTACGGGTAGAAGTAGTCGTCGAGGTGGACGCCGTCGATGTCGTAACGCACCACGGCGTCCATCATGGCCTGCTGGACGAACCGGCGGACCGCCGGAACACCGGGGTCGTAGTAGAGCCTTCCACCGTAGGGGACGGCCCAGCCCGGGTTGAGCCGGGCGGGGTGGTCGGCCGCCAGCCGGGCGGGGTCGGGCTGCATCGACACCCGGTACGGATTGAACCAGGCATGGAAGGCCAGGCCCCGGCCGTGGGCGGCCTCGACCATGAAGCCCAGCGGATCCCAGCCCGGATCCTTGCCCTGACTCCCCGTCAGCCACTGCGACCACGGTTCGAAGCGAGAAGGCCAGAAGGCGTCGGCCGTCGGGCGGATCTGCACGAAGACCGCGTTCAGCCCGACCGCTTGGGCGCGGTCCAGGTGGCCGAGGAAGTCCGCGCGCAGACGATCGGGGGACAGCCCCGGCGACGCCGGCCAGTCGATGTTCTCGACCGATGCGATCCACACACCGCGAAGCCGGCGCCCGGAGGAACCGGGGCCGCCGCGTGGAGCGGGCCGGGACGGCACCCCGCCACCACGGGCCCGGAGGAGCGCCTGCGCCCGAGTCGGCCTGCTCGACCAGGCCGTGCCGGCAACGGCTGCCGCGCCCACAAGGCCGAGGCCGGAGAGGAAGCCACGTCGTCCCGTGCGGACGCACGGACAGACGGGACCGGAGAACCGGGAGCCACTCGCCCCCGGCTGAAGGCCGAAGGGCTGGGCATGGTTGCGGCAGCCGCAGGACAGCACGCACCCCAGGATGCCGGGCCCCATGCCGACCGGGGCGCGACACGCCGCCACCACCCCGTGGCCGGCTCAACCGGCCGACCGAGGGCGGAGAACGGCGCGGGCTCGGGCTCGGGCTTGGGCTTGGGCTTGGGCTTGGGCTCAGGCTCAGGCTCGGGCTTGGGCTCGGGCTCAGGCTCAGGCGAGATCGGGCAGGGCCAGCCACTCCTGCCAGGAGACGTCGCGCCCGATGCAGCGCGGTCGCTGGAAGGGCCAGACCTCGGCGATCCACTGCGGGACGAGCGCATCCAGTGCGCGTTCGAGATCGGTGCCGACCCGGTCGTCCACCACCCACCAGGAGATCTCGGCGTCGGCACCGGCCTTCTCCGGCGGGTCGATGTAGACACAGCCGAGCAGGGCGGTGCAAGCGTCGTCGAACAGCGCGTAGTTGAAGGACTTGTGGATGGCGATCTCGGCCTCGTGCCGTACCAGGTCCGCCAAGTCCTGCTCATACGTCATGGTGGCGGCCGGCCAGCCGTAGGCCTCGCCGTAGATGGACCACAGGCGGTCCCGCGAACCCATCACGGCAGGGTAGTCGAGCTCGGTGTCGGCCCCGGTGATCGGGCGCAGGTGGTGGCCGCCGAGGAGCGCGACGCGGACGGGGTGGACAAAATCAGCGGGCAGCCAGGTCATGGGCCGGAGGGTAGTTGACGGCCCGCCAACTGCGCACCGGGTTAAACCCCCGAGCCCGGAGAGCGTTGGCCCCGGGGTGGTGACCGCATCGGACCCTGGTCGCACTGCCCGTCCGATTACAGGAGGTCATATCTGTAGATATGAAGAATTCTTCAAGTTGCAGTCATTGCAAGTCTGATTCGAACCGTAAGCGTCCCATTCCGGTCGGTAGTGGCAATCAGGCCGACGGCCACCGGCCGCATCCGTAACCTCAAGATCGCGCGGAGTCGCGGAGCAGCCGTCGAACCGTGCAGTCGGCCGCTACCACCGACGTTTCCAGGACCACCGACGGTTACGGAGGAGCACATGTCCAGCATCGAAGCCGCCCTCAAGGACGCCCTGACCATCGACGGCGCGCTCGGCGCGGCCATCGTCGACGCGGAGAGCGGCATGGCCCTGGGCACCCTGGGCGCCGCGCCCGGCCTGGACCTGTCGCTGGCGGCGGCCGGCAGCACCGACATCGTCCGTGCCACCCACCGCTGCCTGGACCTCCTCGGCCTGCACGACCAGGGCCTCGAAGACACCCTGACCACGCTGACCAGCCAGTACCACTTGATCCGCCCGCTCACCCGCCCCGGCGGACACGGGCTGTTCCTCTACCTCGTCCTGGACCGGGCCCGCGCCAACCTCGCCATGGCCCGCCACCACACCCGCCGCATCGAATCCGAACTGGAGATGTGACAGCGCGCGGAGCACCTCGCACCGTACCGCCGGGGGTGCGTCGGTTTCGAGGAGCCGCCCACCGGCTAGGCGCTACCGGACAGACGCTTCCGAAAGGAAGAAGGTGTTCGACATGACCGGTCTGAACGGGCTGACGGTCGCGTTCCTGGTCGCGCCCGAGGGTGCCGAGCAACGGGAGCTGAGCTCGTCGTGGGAGGCAGTGACCAAGGCGGGCGGAACAGCCCGTCTGGTGTCCACCAAACCCGGTCGGATCCAGGCGTTCAGACACCTGGACCGGGGCGACACCTTCCCGGTGGACGCGGTCGTCACGGATGTCTCGGCCGAGGGCTTCGACGCTCTGGTGCTGCCGGGCGGTGTGGCCAACCCCGACTTCCTGCGCATGGATTCCCGAGCGGTCGAGTTCATCGGCGGGTTCTTCGCCTCGGGCAAGCCCGTCGCCGTGATCTGCCACGGCCCCTGGACACTCATCGAGGCGGACGTCGTCCGGGGGCGGACCCTGACCTCGTGGCCCAGTCTGCGAACCGATCTGACCAACGCCGGTGCACGCTGGGTCGACCAGGAGGTCCAGGTGTGCCGGGACGGCCCCAACATCCTGATCTCCAGCCGGAAACCAGCCGACCTGCCGGCCTTCAACAGTGCCCTGGTGGAGCACTTCGCCTCGCCTCGCGTATAGAAGGCTGAGGATGGCGGATCCCGCGCGGGGCCTGGGGGTGAGAGCGGGAGCGGGCTATTCGGAGCCCTGGGTCAGGGCGAGGAGCGGCGGGCCCAACGATGTGGCGGCCCGGCCACCGGCGCTGCCGAAGCGTCGGCCCAGATGCCGGGGTCCGCGCCCCAGCCCACCGCCGCCCGATCGGCGTAGATCTCCCGCGTACGCAGGACGTCCGAGCGCGCCAGATAGACCAGCACGACCGTGAGGACCGTGAGGAGGAAACCGCGGATCAGTATCGGTGCCACACCGGTCCAGCACGGCGTCGGGAGCATCGAGGCGATTTCGATGAAGTGCGGCACCAGGGACGGCAGCAGCACCAGCAGTCCGAAGCGCACCGTGGTCCCGGTGCCCGTGCTCCCGCTCATCCCTCACCTCGTGCACCTCGTGCCGGAGTTCTTCCGGATCGCCCCGAATCGAGAGCGATGGAAGGTGCGCAGAACACTCAAGCGCGCATGAGCCCATTCGGCCGTAGGGGGCACCGGGAAAGGAATGACCGATGGCCGTGCCGACGACAGCGGCGGCGCCTGAGGTCGGGCCGGGATCGGGCACCGGCTCGGCAACATGTCCCCCGTCCGCTGTCCCGAAGTCTGCACACACTCCGAGGCGGCCTCGGCGGGCACAATAGCTCCGAGTGTCCAAGTGAACGCTCTACGTGAGATGGATGGGGAGCAGGCCATGCCCTTGATCGACTACACAGCGCTGCGCGGTCTCGTCGCCGAACTCGATCTGCTCAAGGCGAGCCCGGACGGCCATGCTCACCGTCGCCGCCGCGAGGACCTCCAGTACACCGTGTGCATCTACACCGGCGAGCGGGACGCGGCACGGGCACTGGAGACCGCGCGCCGACTGCTGGCCGCACGTCCGGCCCCTGCCGTGTCGGGGGTGACGTCACCGGGGCGACTGCCCGGCCGGGCTGCGGCAGCCAGGAAGCGCTGGTGAGGGCCTGACGCAACGGTCGGCGGCCACCCGGCTTGCGAGGGTCGCCGACCGCCGTATGGTCGAACCAATCGGGTCGAGCCGGCCGAACCAGCGATGAGATCGGGGGTGCAGTGCCATGAACCCCTCAGTCGGTGGCGCACTTTCGGTGACCGTCCGCAGTACGCCCGAAGCGACCGCCGTCGGCGCCGTCGGCGCGGCGGACCACGACAGCGTCGATCCGCTCCACCCGGCCGCCCCGGCCCCACAGCTCGTCCGGCTCATGCAGATCACCGACCTCTACGACCTCTTTCCCATCGACGCGCAGCCCCCGGCGGCCGACAGGTCGCCGGACGCCGCGGTGCCCGCGGCCAACCCCTGAGCGACGGTCACACGCCTGCCAGGGGGCAGGAGGTTGTCATGGCCAAGATCAAGCGATACGCCATCACGTTCCCGGGCACTCCTGGAACCCATGCCCCGCCGCGCGTGGTGACCGTGCAGCTGACCGGACGGACCGGTGTGGACGGACGAGCCGTGTACGCGGACGAGTCGGGCGCTCTCCTGGTGCACGTCGGTGAGGACGGCATCGCCGAGCCGCTGGCGGACGATCCGAGTCCCCATCGCATGCGGTGCCTGCATGCGGTCCCGCTCCCGTAGACCGGTGGCCCGGCGCTGTGCTCCGCCAGGAGATGCAGGCAGAGGCGGTCGGCATCGCAGGTCGGGGGAGTGTCCGGGAGGCATGTTCCGCGTCCTGGAGAACACTTTGCCGCAAAGATTTATTTCACAAGTAAATTAGTTGCTAAGCTTTTGGCTATGGCCGCACAGTCCCAGACCGCCTCAGCGTCACCCATCCCGCCCGCCCGCCGGCTCCCGCTGCCGCCGCTGAGCCACGCCGTGAGGCTGGGCGCTCCGGCGGACATCTGGCACAAGCCGGCCGTCAGTGCCGTCGTCACCCTCGCCGCCCTCAACTTCACCCTGCTCGCGCTCGGCCGACTCGATGTCGCGCTCTACACCTCGGCCGGCGGACTGTGCGCCCTCTACGGCCACGGACTTCCCTACCCGGTCAGGGCCCGCACGCTCGGCGGGGTCGTCCTCGGCACCTTCGCCAGCACGGCAGTCGCGCTGACCGCCGCCTCGCTCACCCACTCCGCCGCGATCCTGGTCGCCGTCAGCGCCGCCCTCGCCGCGCTGCACAAGATGGCCTGCGACGCGGCTCGGATCGGCCCGCCCGGCAACATCATCGTGACGTTCACCAGCGCCAGCTGCGCCTTCGTGCCGCAGCACCTCGGCGAGGTGCCAGGACACCTCGCGCTCACCGCGTTCGGTGCGGCTGTGGCCTGGCTGGTCTGCATGGCCCCGGCGCTGGTCAGGCCGCTCGGGCCCGAGCGGATCGTCACGGCGCGCGCCCTGCGTGCCGCCGCCCGGTTGCTGCGCAGCGAACCGGCCCGGCGACCGGCCGCCCGGACGGCGCTCGCGGCCTCCGTCAACGCCGCCCGGCATACCCTGTCGCTCACACCCGGGGCGAGCGGGCCGCGCCGCCAGGCGGTGGCCGACCTGGAAGGGCTGCTGATCCGCAGCGAGTCCGCCCTGGCCTTGGCGGGCGCCGGTAGTCCGACCGCGGCGGCGGTTTCCCCGAAGAACGCCGAAGCCGCCGCACGCTACGAGGGTTGGGCCCGCGATCTGCGAAGCAACCGGCCACTGCCCGGCCCCGGTCTCACCGCTGCCGAGCAGGCCGAGCTGCGCGGCACCGCCGCTGACGATGACCGCGTGGTCGAGCGCGGACCACGGTGGTGGCACGCGCTGCGCCCCGGCTCGCCGTTGCTGCCGATCGGCCTGCGGGTGGCGCTCGGCTGCGCCGCCGCGGGCTGGGCCTCGATGGCGCTGGGCGTCGGACGGCCCGCATGGGCGGTGGTCACCGCCGCTTCGGTGTTCCAGGCCAGCGCCGGAATGTCCTGGCTGCGCGCGGTGCAACGGGTGCTTGGCAACCTGCTCGGACTGCTCCTCTTCACCGCGCTCCTGCCCGTCTCCCGCTCCGGTCAGCTCCTCCTGGTGCTGCTCGGCCTGGTCTGCCAGTTCGGCGCGGAGGCGCTGATCGCCTGCAGCTACTGGCTGGCGAGCACCTTTGTGACACCGATGGCACTGCTGATGACCGAGTTCGCCGGCTACCAGCCCGCCCGGGCCCTGGTGGCCGACCGCTGGCTGGACACCTGCCTCGGCGCCCTGCTCGGCCTCGCCGCCTGCCTTCTGGTCACCAACCGCCGTACCGCCACCCGCCTGGACCATGCCCTGACCGCGCTTGTCGCGGCCAACGAAGCGGCCCGCACAGCCGTCCCGTCCGGGTCCATGGCTCCGCCGCCCCCGTCGGCCGTATCGCAGCGGACACCGCACGAGACCGCCGCCGCCCGCCGGGGCGAGGACGGCGGGCGCGTCCCGACCACCGCTGAGTCCCGCGACCGGCTCTCCCGTGCGCTGGTGGAGCTGCGGGAGGCGGCCGAGATCGCGTCCGGCGAGTGGTGGCAGCGAGCCCTGCCCCAGACCCGGATCGCCGCGGCCGAGCAGGAGGGCCACATACTGCTGGCCGCCCTGGTCGACCACCGCGGAGCCCAGGGCCGTCCGGTGCTCCTGTCGGTCCCGGGCGCGACGTCAGGCATGCGCTGACCAAGGCGCTGCGTGGGTGTCGTCCGTCGAAGAGCGGCCGGACGGGACCTGCGACCGGGCTCCGGTCCGCTGCCCATAGGATCGGGTTCAGACCACCGGACCCGCCGCGCCTCGGCGCGCAACGGGCCGCACACCGACCGCCCGGCGCGGCAGAGGGGAGCACCGTACGTGGAGGACGCCGTTGCGGGCGTGCTGCGACAGTGGCAGCAGGCATTCCCCGGCCTGGACACCGAGCCGATCGCGGTCATCGGCCGGATCAACCGCTGCGCTGCGCTGTTGCAGCAGGGCAGCACCGGGCCGCTCACCCGCGAGGGGCTCACCCGTTCCGAGTTCGACATCCTCGGTGCGCTGCGCCGGATCGGCCACGAGCTGACGCCAACTCAGCTGGCCCGCGAGACCTTCGCCTCCGGCGCCGCCGTCACCAAGCGCCTGCGGCAGTTGGAGGAGCGCGGCCTGGTGACTCGGCGCACCGACGAGCGCGACCGCCGCGTCTCCCATCTCTCGCTCACCGCGAGCGGCGGCAAGCTGGTCGACCGGATCTACCCCGAGCTGCTCGCCTACGACCGGGCCCTGCTCTCCGGCCTGACCGCCGAGGAGCGCGACGAACTCGCCCGCTCCCTCGGCCGGTTGCTGCTCGTCCTGGAGGGCAGCAGCGGCAGCAGCTCGGCCTGACGCACGTTCTCACCGAGATCGGCCGCGAGTTGGGAACGCACCGCTGGTGGAAGACCGAGGACGGCCACGAGATGAATCCGAACCCGACCCGGCGTGGCCGTGTCCGCCGCACCCGACACCATCGCGGTACCGACAGGTGTTCTAGGATGTCGGCCCATGACGGAGACACGGGGGACAGGACCGGTCTGGAGCGACGAACCGCTGGTGACCGGGGCATCGCAGCCCGACTGGACGGCTCTGGCGGAGCGTCACGAGCAGGAGATCCGGCGGCGCAAGCAGAAGCGGGTGGTGGCGACCGGTGTCGTGGCCACTGCCGCCATCGGCGGCATCATCGCCACCGTGATCCAGGTCTCCGGCTCGGGGCACAAGTCCGCGAGCACCACCGCCGCGGCGGTCACCGGCTCCGGCAGTCGTAGCAGCGCCCCGGCTGATTCGGGTGAGAGCGCCTTGCCCTTCGCCGACGCGTCAGCCTCGGTCGGTGTCGGTGTCGGTGTCGGTGTCGGTGCCGGTGCCAGTGCCGGCGCGTCCCGGTCGGCCGCCCCTACCAGGTCCGCCACTGCCCGGCCGGCCGCTCCGGCGGGGGCCGGCACCCCGGCGGCGGCGCCACCGCCCGCCCCGGGCCCCGGCGCCACTTCCAATCCGCCGCAGCCGGCTCCGCCCGCCGGGAAGCCGTACAGCGCTCGCCAGGTGTGCGGCAGCGGATACAACGTCATCGGCTCGCACAGCCTCGGCGGCGCCAGCGTGTACCTGCTCTACAACAGTGCCACCGGCGACAACTGCGTCACCACGATCGCGGACAACCCCAGCGGCGCGGTCCCGATGAATTCGACCCTGACTGTCCGGGGCGGGGGCTCGGCCAGTGACCCGGGCACCTTCACCTACTACGCGGGCCCGGTCACCGAGCACGCCCCCAACACCTGCGTCGAATGGGGCGGTTCGTACCAGGGCACCACCTGGACCAGCAGCTGGAGCCACTGCGGCTGACCTGTCAGGTCCGACCGCGGACCGGGCCCACCGGCCTAGCGAGACCAGCGCCCCCTACCTGTCGGCGCGATCGCGTGCGACCCGCCCGCCACGCGGCTGCTGGCAACCGACTGCGCGGGCGCGCTCACCTTCTGGAATCTGACGGACCCTCAACGGCCGACCCGGATCGCGGCCACGGGCACGCCCGGCGCGGCGGCGACAACGCAGCTCGCCTTCAACTCCGCCGGTACCCTGCTGGCCGCTGGGGACAGTGACGGGTCCCTCCGGCTCTGGCGCGTCTCGTCCGGCGGGTCGGTGGACCTGGTCGGCCGGAGCACGCAGTCCGGCGCTGTGACCTCGCTGGCGTTCAGTCCGGACGGCACCACCCTGGCCACCGTCACCGGCGGCACCGCACTGCTGTGGAGCCTGGGCGCGGCCTCACCGCTCGCGGCGCCGATCGCCTTCGACACCGGCGCGAGCGCGGGCGTCGAGTCCCAGGATCGTGGGATGCCGCCGGATTCCTGCCGCGAAGCCGGACGCTGGTCCTGGAAGGCGGACTCATCAACCCCGGGCAGTACCTCGAACTGTGGGATCTGACCGATCCGCGCCGTTGACTCACACAGCCGCATCCTGGTCCGGTAACTGCCCTTGTCCCTTCGGGCAGTCGGGCTGCCGATCCGGAGCACACCGTCGCGCGCGGACGATCTCCACCGACAGGGACAGGGCAGAGCCGAGGACGCCGAGAACGGCATCTACGGTGAGGAGGATCGTGTCCATGGGAGGGGATCCGTTCCCCGGGGCTCCTGACGCACAGGCGCCGGCCCCGGATTCGACGTTCCGCGTCGACGGCCCCCCGGGATGTTTCCCTCGCCTCCCATGATGACGACGACGGCCGGTTTGCGCCAGCCCCCCCGAGAAAGCGCACTCCGGTCGCCCCGACGAGTGGAACGGCTGGACGGTGTGCAAGCCGGGGCTGTGGAGCCAGGGACCGGACTTTTTGCAGCAACTCGCTCTGCTGCCAAAGTGGTTCGGGCGGGGAGTGCCTGCTGGACGATGGGTACAGCGGGCAACGGCGCGCGCTGATCACCGAGTGGGCCTCGGTCGAGCTGCGGCCCGGTCGGCCGGTCGGCCGGTCGGCTGGACACCGAGGCTGAGCAGGCACGCACGCGACGCCGCAGCGGGCGGTATCCCGTACGACAGGGCAGACGCGGCAGACACAGCGGACGCCCGGCACACGTCAGCGTCGAATCGCGGACCGGTGAGCGGGCCGTCTCCGAACTGCGCCGTCGTGGGCACCGCGTGACGGTCGCAGGACCCTGGTCGGAGGGCAGGATGAGCGCGGTGGCCCGTGACCCGCTCACCGGCATCCTCTCGGCGGGGGCGAACCCGCGCGGGATGCAGGGGTACGCGGCGGGTCGGTAGCCGCCGGCTTGGCAGCAGATGTGGCAACGGATGTGGCAACGGCGGCGAGCGGTCGTCGGGTTGCGGGCCGATCCGCCGAGAGATCTCCGAGCCGCCCCCGGGGAACCGGGTTCAGAGCACCCCGGTGCGGAGCGCGTAGACGACGGCCTGGGTGCGGTTGCGCAGGAGCCGCGTGCCCTGGGCTTTCCCCGGACGCCGCCCCGGCTCCCGCTGCTGATCGGCGGCAACGGCGACCGGGTACTGCGACTGGCCGCGCGCCATGCGGACATCGTGTACTTCGCCGGTGCCGTGCTGGCGCCGGGCTCGATCCGGGGCACCCTGCAACTGATCGACGCCGAGGCCATGGACGAGCGGGTGGGGTTCTTCGAGCGGGAGGCCGGTGAGCGCGCCGCGCACCTGGAACGGAACATCCTGGTCCAGACGGTCCTGGTGACGGCCGACCGGCCGGGAGCCGCGAAGGTGATGCGCCGGCGGATGCCCTACCTGGCGGCCGGACAGGTGGCCGACGTCCCCACCCTGCTGATCGGGACCCCGGAGGAGATCGCGACCGGGCTGCTGGAACGGCGGGAGCGCTACGGGTTCTCCTACATCTGCGTTCAGGAACGCGACATGACCACCTTCGCCCCGGTCATCGAGCTGCTGTCCGGCCGGTGAGATGCTTCCCCCGACACGTCGTCGCCCGGGGCGGCGGGCCGGGATTCCGTCATCGCCCGCCCACCGTGCGGGCGATGGCGGAAGGGCAGCACGGACGTCGAGGCGTAGGGGAGTCGTGGGGTGGGCGAGCAGCGGAAGTACCGGTGGGTGCCGGCTGCGGCGGCAGCCGTCCTGGCCGTCTGGCTGATGGCGCGCGGCGGCCACCCCGGGGGGCGGCCGTCCCCGGACTCCTCCAGTCCGCAGCCGACCGCGGCACCGGCCTCCTCCCCGGCTTCCACGGCGAGCCCGGCCCCCGCAGCGAGCCCGTCCGCCCCGGCGCAGGCCGCCGCCTACGACCCGGCGCGGTTCGCCGGTCCGGTCCGCACCTACGCGGGCAGGGCCCGGGTCGATCCGCAGCTGCTGATGGCGATCCTCTACAACGAGTCGTACAAACCGCACGACCCCGCGCTGGAACGTGCCTGGCAACGGCTCAAGCCGGACTCCGCCTTCGGTATCGCCAATATGCACCGGGCCGCGTTCGAAGAGACCAGGCAGGGGCGGGACTTCGCCGGCCGGGCCTGGGAGGAACTGCCGGACGACCCGGGTCTCGCGATCGAGGCGGCGGCCTGGTACCTGCACGATCTGGCCGCCCAGCTCCCCGCGCACCCGTCGGCGCCCTTCACCGAGAACGAGTTGCTGGCCCTGGGCTACAACACCGGGGCCGGCAACATGCTGCTCTTCGCCCGTGGCACGAGCCCCGGTCCGGCGGCGCGCTCCTACCTGGACCGTCTGCACGACAACCTGCCCAAGGCCCGGGCGGCCCTGGGACAGCCGGACTGACCGGCGGAGCACGCCGCCCGGCGGGACATCGGCTTAAGACCGACCGGTTGACGCAGAGCGCCCGTCCGGCCCCGAGGGGCCGGACGGGCGGATGGAGCCGGCGAAGCGTCAGGAGACGTTGGCCGCCGTGTCGTCGATCACGAAGCTGGTCTGCAGTGAGGAGTCCTCGGTGCCGGTGAACTTGAGGGTCACCGTCTTTCCGGCGAAGGAGGACAGGTCGTAGGTGTGCAGCGTGTACCCGTTGGCCGCGTTCACGTTGCTGAAGGTGGCCAGGGTGGTGGAGTTGGCCTGGACGGTGAGGTTGTCGTACGCGGTGCTGCCCGTCTCGGCGGTGTCGATGTGCAGCCAGAAGCTGAAGCTGGCCTTGCACCCGGCCGGGATGGTCACCGACTGCGAGAGGGTGTCGGTGTGGGCGCTGCCGTAGCCGTCCAGCCACGCCTTCCAGCTGCCGGAGTGGGCGGCCTCGCCCGAGGAGTTGTCGATCACGCCGCTGGTGGCGCTCCACGGTGCGGCGCTGCCGGTCTCGAAGCCCTGGTTGCCGAGCAGCTGGGCCGAGGTGCAGCCGCCGGAGGATCCGGTGACCGTCCAGGTGAAGCTCGCCGAGCCGCTGGCGCCGGTGGTGTCACTCGCCGAGACCGTCACGCTGTAGGTGCCGGCCGCGCTCGCGGTGCCGCTGATCAGGCCGGTGGAGGAGTTGATGGACAGGCCGGTGGGCAGCCCGCTTGCGCTGTAGCTGAGGCTCTGGCCGGAGGCCGAGTCCTTGGCGGAGACCTGAAGGCTGGCCGAACCGCCCTGCGCCGTGGTCTGGTTGCCCGGGTTGGTGACGGTCACGATGTTGCCGGAGCTGCTGCCGGAGGTGAACGCCGCGGTGCCGTTCGGGGTGCCGAGACCGGTCGGGCCGTCATAGCCGGTGCCCGCCGTGCAGAGGTAGGACGGTGAGCAGCTGCCGTTCGAGCCGCTGGTCACGTCGAAGAGCGACGAGGCGTGGGCGTACGGGTACGAGGCCGGGTAGCCGCCGGAGGCGGGGGTGCCCGCCAGTGCGTACACGCTGGCGATGATCGGCGAGGAGGCGCTGGTGCCGCCGTAGACCGCCCAGCCGCTGCCGCCGTAGGTCTGGTAGACGGCCAGGCCGGTGGCCGGGTCGGCGACCGCGGAGACGTCCGCGACGGTGCGCTGGGAGCAGCCGCTGTCGGTCTGCCAGCTGGGCTTGGGGTCGTAGGAGGAGCAGCCGGAGCCGGCGCCGTTGCCGCCGGCGCTGGAGCCCCAGACCGACTCGCTCCAGCCGCGGGAGCTGGAGTCGCGGCTCAGGCTGGTGCCGCCGACGGAGGTCACGTACTGGGAGGCCGCCGGGTACTCCACGCCGTAGCCGGAGTCGCCGGAGGAGACGGTGATGGCGACGCCCGGGTGGTTGAAGTAACTGCTGTCGGAGCTCGGGTCGGTGGAGTCCTCCGAGCCGCCGTAGCTGTTGGAGACGTACTTGGCGCCCAGGGTGACGGCCTCGTTGACGGCCGCACCGAGGTTGCTCATGTTGGCGTCGTCCGACTCGACCAGCAGGATGTGGCAGTTGGGGCAGATGGCGCTGACCATGTCGACGTCGAGCGAGATCTCCCCGGCCCAGCCGCTGTCGGCGGCGGGGTAGCTGGTGCCGCCACGCTGGTCCACCTTCTTGAAGCAGCCGTTGGCGGTGGTGCAGGCGGGCAGGCCGTACGTCGAGCGGTAGGTCGCCAGGTCCGACTCGGCGTTGGGGTCGTCGTTGGCGTCGATGATGGCGACGGTGGCGCCGGACCCGGCGGAGGATGGCAGCTTGTAGGCGGAGGCGAGGTCGGACGGGCCGTAGCCGGACGGGGTCGCGTTCGGCGCGAGCGTGTGCTGCTGGGCGATGTCCGTCCGCTCCAGCGCCAGACAGGCCATCTGACCGGCGTGGCTGGGGGCCGCGCACACCCGCTTGGTGGCGACACCGGACGTGGCGGTGGCTGCGCTCGCGGCGTGGGCGGTGGCACCGAGCAGACCGGTGGCCGCCATGGCCAGGGCCGGCAGGGCGGCCAGGAGCCGGCGCGGCCGTGGCAGGCGTGAGCCGGTGGGGGAGTGGTAGCGCAAGGGTCGACCCTCCGTGGGGGCGAGGGCACGGTGGTCCGGCCTGGGGTTACGCAGGTACCGGCCCGTGCCCGGGTGACGGATCTCGGCATGAGCTGAGCGGCGGCGGCTGGTGGCCGCGCGCCCGTCTGACTGCGCTGTACAGGAGCTGGGGTACTCCGGCACCGATGGCAGGACCATGACATACGGCGGCCCGTGGCAGATGGCTGCCCCGCGCGCCGTCCTGTGGACCGGTGCTTCACGACGCTACTGACGGGTTACCGGCGGCGACAAGGCCGAGTGCGCAGCCTTTACTTCCGCTTGCCCATCAATTGCCGGATGAGATAGGTGACTTGGGTTCGGCGCGCACCATGCGCCCCGGACGGTGCACGCGGAGCGGGGCGGTCGGGGTGCCACCGGTCGGGGAGGAGTCGGGAAGGAACTCGTCCGATTGATCGGGCAGGATGTGCGCATGGAGGAATGGCGGACCGAGGCGTTGACCGAACTCGTACTGGACTCTGAGGCGCGTGAGGACGAACGGGTGGACGCCGCCATGGACCTGTGCGAGAGCGATGACCCCCGCGCTCGTGCGGCACTGATGCAGGTCTGCTGCGAGCAGGGCGACGAGTACTCGCTGACAGCGGCCTGTGCCGGTGAGTCCCTCGGGGAGGTCGCGGCCCGGACCGCCCCGCTGACCGTCGAGGAGTCGACGCTCTTCCGGCCGGAGGCACTGAAGGAGTACCGCGCCTCGTACCGGCGGTTCGCCGGGGTCGGCAAGGAGGCGATCCAGGACTGACGCCCTGTTCGGCGGCCCCTCGGGTGAGGACCCGTCAGGCAGGCTGCGCGGTCACGGTTGTCCTGGTGGCGGTGTGTGGTCTGCGTGAAGCCGGTGAGACCGTGTTGACACGCACCCGGTGCGGAGCCATCTCGTTGGCCAACCCCTTGCTCGCCCTCGCCGCCATCGACGCCGAGGGCGGGCGGGCGACCCGCAATCTCCTGGTGGCGCCAAGGAGTGCCGTAGTCGCTTGTGATGGCGCCATTGTGGTGCCATAGTGGCGTCATGGACCTCGCGCCGTATGTCGACAACCTCCGGCACGAGCTCGCGGTCGCCGCGGACGCGGGCGGAGAAGAGGCCCGCGCCCTGGCCGAGCGGCTCACCGCCCCCCTGGAGTCGGCTGCCCGGCTCACCCTGCTGAACGCGCTCTCCGCCGCCATGGGCGAGGTCACCCGTGACCTGGCGCCGGGCTCGGTCGACGTACGGCTGCGCGGGCTCGACCCCGAGTTCGTGGTGACGCCACCGCCGAGCCAGGAGTCGTACCAGGAGCCCGAGGAGCACGAGCGCGCGCCGAGCGCTGTGCGGGCGCCCGTGCCACCCGTTCCTTCGGACGGCGACGAGGGGAGTACGGCGCGTATCAACTTCCGCCTGCCCGCCCACCTCAAGACCAGGGTCGAGGACGCCGCAGGGCAGGAGGGCCTCTCGGTCAACGCCTGGCTGGTACGGGCCGTCGCCACTGCCCTGGAGCCCGGCGAGCGCGCCGGCACGCCGGGTCGCAGTCGCCGGGGGAGCGGGCAGGGCTTCACGGGCTGGGTCCGCTAGCCCGGTCGGTCTTACTCCTTCACCCAGTTTTCTCCCTCACCCGCTCTACCAGCGGGAACGCACTCCACAGCCACGAGGACGGGATAGCCATGCCTAGTTTCGACACTCCCGAACCGATCTCCGTCACCCTCGAATTCGACATCGGGTCCGCCCGGATCACCGCGAGCGGGCGCACGGACACCGTCGTCGAGGTCCTGCCGAGCAACGGCGCCGACGACGCCGACGTGCGGGCCGCGCAGCAGACCAAAGTCACCTGCTCGGGCGGCAAGTTGCTGGTCAAGGGACCCAGGAAGCGCTCCCTGTTCGGCAAGAGCGGGTCGCTCGACGTGAGTATCGAGCTCCCGGCAGGCTCGGATGTTCAGGGCACCTCGCCCCTGGCGGACTTCACCTGTGAAGGCCGTCTCGGCGACTGCAGGCTCAAGACCTCGGTCGGCGACATCCAGGTCGACGAGGCACGGGCGGTGTACCTGAAGACCGACCACGGCGACATCCGTCTGGACCGGGCGGCGGGGGACGCCGAGGTCGCCGGGGCGGGCCGGGTCGACGTCGGCGAGATCGCGGGCGCGGCGACGGTCAAGAACCTCAACGGCGAGACCACGATCGGCGAGGTCACCGGCAGGCTGCGGGCGAACTCGTCCAACGGCCGTATCTCGGTCGGCGTCGCGCACGCCTCGGTCGACGCCAAGTCCGCCAACGGCGGCATCCGGATCGGCGAAGTGGTGCGCGGCCAGATCGTGCTCCAGACCGCCGCCGGTGATCTGGAGGTCGGCATCCGAGAGTCCACCGCCGCCTGGCTCGACGTGAACACCCGTCTCGGCAGTGTGCGCAACTCCCTCAGCCCGTCCCAGGGGCCCGAAACCTCCGACGGGACCGTCGAGGTGCGCGCCCGCACCGGAATCGGCGACATCGTGATCCGCCGCCCCTGACCATCCGCCCCTGACGATCGGCGCCACAGATGCCTGACGATCGCGAGCTCCCGCGCATCGTTTCTGACCGGGCATGTCGTCGGCAGTGTGATCCAGACGCTGGTCGGCACCGCGCTCGTCATCGGCGTCGCGCTCCTCATGGGTTTCAGGCCCAACGCCCCGCCCGTCGAGTGGATCGCGGCCGCCGGTCGGGCCTGCTGATGGGCACCGGATCGGCAACAGCGCGGTCGTCGCCCTCGCCTGGTGCCTCGGCCCCACTCTGGCCGGCCGCCTCTGGGCACGGGCGGCGTTCAACCACGACGCCAAACGGTAACTAGTCACTGCAGCAAGCCACTTCGCACATCGCCCTGCACTGCACATCGCTCTGCACTGGAGGACACCATGCAGCACGAACCGCAGGAAACAGCCCCGCACTCCGACTCCGAGCCGGCGACGCTGCCGGTGGGCCGCCCCGCGGGCTGCCCGTTCGACCCGCCCGACCAGCTGGCGCGACTGCGCGAGCAACAGCCGCTCACCCGGATGCGCTACCCCGACGGGCATCTGGGCTGGCTGGCCACCGGCCACTCCACGGTCCGAGCGATAGCTGCCGACCACCGCTTCAGCTCGCGGTACGAGCTCATGCACATCCCCTTCCCGGGCACGGAAGGCGTCAAGATCCCCTCGGCGACGGTCGGCGACCTCACCGGGATCGACGCGCCCGAGCACACCCGCTACCGGAAGCTGCTCGCAGGCAAGTTCACGGTCCGCCGGATGCGCGCGCTCACCGCACGCGTCGAGCAGATCACCGCCGAGCACCTCGACACCATGGAGCGCCAGGGGCCGGCGGTGGACTTGGTGAAGGCGTTCGCACACCCCGTCCCGGCGCTGATGATCTGTGAACTGCTCGGTGTGCCCGAGTCCGAACGCGAGGACTTCAAGCGCCGTGCCGCGGCGGTGAGCGACCCGGAATCCCCCCTGGAGGACCAGATCGCCGCCATGACGGCCCTCGGGGAGTTCGTGGCCCGGCTGGTCCCGGCCAAGCGTGCCCACCCCACCGACGACCTGCTCAGCGATCTGACCACCACCGATCTCACGGATGTCGAGCTCGCCGGCATCGGCAGCTTCCTGCTCGCCGCCGGCCTCGACACCACCGCGAACATGATCGGTCTCGGTACCTTCGCCCTGCTCAGCCACCCCGAGCAGGCCGCCGCCCTGCGCGCCGACCCCGGCCTCGCCGACCAGGCGGTCGAGGAGCTGCTCCGCTATCTGAGCATCGCCCACACCGGGGTACGGGCAGCCCTGGAGGACGTCGAGCTGAACGGTCGACTGATCAAGGCCGGCGAGTCGGTCACCCTCTCGGTGCAGGCCGCCAACCGTGACCCGGAGAAGTTCCCCGAGCCCGACACCCTCGATCTGCACCGCAAGGCCACCGGTCATCTGGCCTTCGGCCACGGTGTCCACCAGTGTCTGGGCCAGCAACTGGCCCGCGTGGAGATGCGGGTCGCCTTCCCGGCGCTGTTCACCCGGTTCCCCACGCTGCGCCTGGCCGTCCCGCCCGAGGAGGTGCCGCTGCGCACCACCATGGGCCTCGACGGGGTGCAGCGGCTCCCCGTGACCTGGGACGAGGAGTAGGCGGGCGGAACCTGTGCCCTCCGGGCGATCCCCGCTCACTGAGCGGG
The DNA here is from genome assembly GCF_029892105.1 of Kitasatospora sp. GP82. GTDB lineage: Bacteria > Actinomycetota > Actinomycetes > Streptomycetales > Streptomycetaceae > Kitasatospora. The sequence continues at coordinate 179,433 of NZ_JARZAJ010000009.1, forward strand.
GATGGGAAAGGTCCGCCCGCCACCCTCACTCCGCAGCCGCCGGACCTGCGGCGGCCCGCCGTTCGAGGGGCATGAGGAGGGAGGAAGGTGCCAGTGTCGTCCGCATGACCGGCCGGACAGGGCGCTTGTCCGCAGGTCTGAGGTGCCAGCGGGCGGTGACCGTGGCCAGGGTGATGGTGGCTTCGACGAGGCCGAACGAGTCTCCGATGCACTTGCGTCGTCCGGCGCCCAGGGAGAAGAGGCCCTTGCGCTGGGCGGCGGTGACCCGTTCCGGCAGCCAGCGGTACGGATCGAAGAGCCCGGGCTCCTCGAAGACCTGTGGATCGCGGTGGAGCGCGTACGCGCAGAAGAGCACATCGCTGCGAGCGTGGTGAGGTACCTCGGCGCACGCCCTCCCCGCACCCCACGGGGCGGACCCCGCCCTGGGCGGTGTCGGACAGGAGCGATACCGTGCGCAGCGGGCGGCGTCTGGCCGCCTGCGGCCACCGGGTGCGGACGGCCGGTCGAAACGGGGGAGGGGCCGAAATGCAGGCTGTGGTCAACGGCAGCACGATGCCGGTGCTGGAGATCCAGCTGGAGCAGGGGGAGACAGTGATCTCCGCCCATGGCGAACTGTCGTGGATGTCGTCGAACATGCAGATGTCGCAGACCACGAATGCCGGTGGTGGTCGCGGCGGGCTGATGAACACGCTCAAGCGCGCGGTCAGCGGTGGCGGTATCTTCCTGACCCAGTACCAGGCGCAGGGCGGGTCCGGCCTGGTGGCCTTCGCGGCGAAGGTGCCGGGGCACATAGTGCCGGTGGACATCGCGCCGGGCCGGGGCGTTGTGGTGCACCGGCACGGCTGGATCTGCGGTACCCCCGGGGTCAGCCCGACGGTTGCCCTGCAGCAGTCCTTCCGCAGTGGCCTGTGGGGCGGCGAGGGCTTTGTGCTCCAGCGGTTGCAGGGCGAGGGGCGGGCCTGGGTCGAGCTGTCCGGTGAACTCACCAAGTACACGCTCGCGCCGGGCCAGACCATGCTGGTGCATCCCGGGCACGTAGGCATGTTCGACGAGCAGGTGCAGTTCACGATGACCAGGGTGCCGGGCATCGCGAACAAGATCTTCGGTGGTGACGGCATCTTCCTGGTGGCGCTGACCGGGCCCGGCCAGATCTGGCTGCAGAGCATGCCGTTGTCCGGCCTGGCGCACGCCCTGGAGCCCTACCTGGCCCGCGACGGTGCCGCCGCCACCGCCGAGGGTGCGGGCATCGGGTCCATCGTCGGAGGGATTCTGCGCAGCTGAAACCGGAGCGCCGGGCCGCCGGGGCAGGTGATCAGGAGACGACGCAGAGACCGGCACCGTGGTTGTCCGAATCCACCGTGGCCGGCTGCGTGTGACATGCCGCTGATGGCGCAATGGTCGGGTTGGGTTGTTTGGCCGCGTCAGGCTGTGGGTCTTGATCACGGTCGTCTCAGGAGCCCGTGTGTACTGGTCGCGCGAGTGGATCTTCGAAGGCGTCCGCCGGGGGCCGTGGTCGGACCCGGCGGACGCCAGGTCGCTCAATCCTCCTCGGCGCGCCCGCCAGGATCCGCACGAGCTCCGCCTGCTGCCGAGGCAGCCCCGGGGCGAGCGGTGAGGCGGCCGGGCCGCGACAAGGCTGAGAGCAGCGCGGTGAGGTTGAGCAGCACCGGCCTGGAGGTTCCCGCTCCGCCGGCCTGGATGCGCTGGCTGCCGGCCGCCTACGTCGCGGCCGTCCTGCTGCTCGAACCCGTTACTCCCGTGCAATGGCCGGTGAGCTTCCTGCTCATCGCCCTGCCCGTGATCACCGCCTACACCCGCGGCCCGGTCAGCGTCGCCGCCATCACGGTCTTCGCCATAGTGTTCGAAGGCGTCCTGGCCGGTACGCCGTGCTGCGCCGGCCGCAGTTCACACGACCTGTGGGAACGCCACTACGTCGGCGCCTACATCTCCACCGCCCTGGTCGGCGCGCTCGGGACCGCCCTCGCCGCCCATCGGAAACGCCAGGAAGCCCACCTGGTCCACGCGAACTCCGTCGCCGAGGCGCTGATGCGGACCCTGCTGCGGCCGGTGCCGCACCAGGTCGGCCATGTGCTGGCGGCCGGTCTCTACCGCCCTGCCGAGGTCGGCACCATGGTCGGCGGCGACCTCTTCGACATCTGCGTCACCCCGGCCGGTGAGCGAGCCATCATCGGCGACGTCCGCGGCAAGGGCCTGGACGCCGTGCGTACCGTCGCCGACGTCCTCGGCAGCTTCCGCCAGGCCGCCTACGAACCGGGCGATCTGCTCCAGGTCGCCTCCAGCATGGAACGCCGGATGGCCCGGGAGGTCGAGGAGATCCCCGACGCCGAGCTGTTCGTCACCGCGGCCCTGATCGAGTACGACTCCCTCGCCCAGCGTGTGACGATCATCAACCACGGCCACATCGAGCCCGTGCTGATCTCCGGCGGCGAAGTCCACGCCCTCACCGGACCGCCCGCCCTCCCCTTCGGCCTGGGCACTCTGGCCGCCGAACTCCCCGTCGCCTACACCCACCGTCTCGCGCCCGGCGACGTCCTTCTGCTCTGCACCGACGGACTGATCGAAGCCCGCGACTCGACCGGGGCCTTCTACCCTCTCCTCGACCGGCTGCGGCACCGGTTCGGCGGCCGGCCCGCCCCAAGGCCCAGCGATGTCATCGACTTCCTCGACACCGACCTGCCCCGTCACGCCCGGGCCCTCCACGACGACGTCGCCATCCTCGCCATCGCCCCACAGCGACGCCCGGCCCCGCAAGCACACCTGTAAGGCGCCGCGCGCAGCCACGACGCACCGCCGCGGACGTCACTCGGGCATGCGCTGGACGGCGATCAGAGCGGCGTCGTCCCTCAGCCGGCCGCCGACATGGTCGAGCAGATCGCGGCGGACGTGGTGGAGCAGCGACTCGGGTCCGAGGGTGGACCAGTGGGCGATCCGGTCGGCGAGGGGGTAGAAGGCCCGGGAGTGGTCGCGGGCCTCGGTGACGCCGTCGGTGTACAGCAGGAGGGTGTCGCCGGTCTCGAAGGCGAAGGTCTCCAGACTGTGCCGGATGACCGGCAGCTCGCACATGCCCAGCGGGGGAGCCGAGTACTGGACATCGAGCGGAGTGACCTGCCGCCGGGTCAGCAGCAGGGGTGGGGGGTGTCCGCAGTTCGTCAGGCGGACGATGGGGGTCGCGTCGGGCAGATCGAGCAGCAGGGCGGTCACGAACCGCTCGCCCACCTCCCCGTCGGTCTGCGCGAGCTCTGCCAGGTGACGGCAGTAGCTCTTCTCCAGACCCGAGGCGAGCGCGGTCAGGTCCCTGTGCTGGTGAGCCAGCTCGCGGAAGGCCCCGACCAGGTGGGCGGAGTCGCCGATGGCCGACAGGCCCTTGCCGCGCACATCCCCGATGATCAGACGGGTCTCCCGGCCGATCCGGGCGGAGGCGTAGAGGTCGCCGCCCACATGGGCCTCGTCCTCGGCAGCCAGATACATCGTCGCCACCCGAAGGGGACCCAGCCGCGGTGGCAGCGGCCGCAGCAGGACCTGCTGGACGGCTTCGGAAACCGACCTCACCCGGGTCAGCTCCCGGCCGTGCCGCTCCCGTACCCGGCAGTAGAGGACGATCACGGCCGAGACCATGATCAGAGCCACGAGCTGCGCCTCGTGGTTGGAGGTGGTCAGTCCGCCGTGGTACAGGCCGATCACCACCTGTGCGGCCACGGCCACGGCTCCGATCAGGGCGGTGAGTCGGGCCCCGGCGAACGATGCGGTGATCGCGGGCGCCACCACGAGCAACGGACCGAGGTGGATGTAGGGCGGCGAGGCGATGTCGATCGCGGAGATCAACAGGATGAACGCGAGCGGGATCAGCACCAATAGGCCCGTCCGACCCGGCCTGCGGAACTCCGAGAAACCCTGCCGCACACCCACGCCTCCACCCTGCACCCCGCGCAGCTCTTCCACACCCCGACCCCGCCGTGAGAGGACGAGCTCAGGGAGGCGGGTGCAGGTCGTCAGCCGCCGGTGCCGCGCGGCGCGTGTTCTGGAAGTCCCTGATGACTGTGTCTGCCGAGCGACGCAAGTCGAACTGGTTTTCCAGATCCGACCATGACGTCGCCCGATGGGGTGGTTTATTCAGGTGGCCGCCGGAGCCGATCTGTGCGCCGCCTAATCTGACGGCCATGGGCGCTCCGGCCCTTGGTGGTTCGTCGTCGATCTTCCGTCTGTCCGGGGTCGCGCTATGCCGATTGGAGGCATGCCCATCATGAGTTTCACCCAGGGCGTCCCGTCCCCCGGACAGTTCGGTGCGGCACCGTCATGGGCTGCTTCCGACGGCCCCGTGCCCGACGCTGCGTCCGGCACCTCGGATGTCACCTCCGGTTCTGGCGCTGCTCCGTCGCCCGGCCCGGCGGTGCCCTCGGCATCCTCCTTCGTGCCGGCCGCGCCCGTCGTCTCGCTCCCGAAGGGCGGTGGAGCGATCCGCGGTGTCGACGAGAAGTTCGCCGCGAACCCGGTCACCGGCAGTGGCACCCTGAGCGTTCGGCTGGCTGTCAGCCCAGGGCGTGGCAGCGTCGGGCCGACGCTCGCCCTCTCCTACGACTCCGGCCAGGGCAACGGCGTCTTCGGCCTCGGCTGGCACCTCGGCCTCCCCGCGATCACCCGCAAGACCGAGAAGGGGCTGCCCTCCTACCGCGACGCCGGAGTCGGTTCCTTCGACGACCGGGACGAGCAGGAGGGGGACGGCCACCCCCTCGGCGAGGCCGAGGACACCTTCATTCTCGCCGGAGCCGAGGATCTCGTCCCGGTGCTGGAGGAGAAGGACGGCCATTGGCGTCCCGTCAGGCACCGGCGAACCGTCAACGGCCGTGCCTACACCGTCCAGCACTACCGGCCTCGCATCGAAGCCGCATTCGCGCGCATCGAACGCTGGACCGACTGCCGCTCCGGCGAGCCGCATTGGCGGTCGATCAGCCGCGACAACGTCACCACCGTCTACGGACGCACGGCCGAGAGCCGTATCGCCGACCCGCACGACCCCCTTCGCGTGTTCAGCTGGCTGGTCTGCGAAAGCTTCGACGACACCGGTAACGCCGTGGTGTACGAGTACAAACCCGAGGACGGGGCCGGGCTGGACATCGCCCGCAGTCACGAGCGCAACCGCACCGAAGCGGATCGGGCCGCCAACCGCCACCTGAAGCGGATCCGCTACGGCAACCGCGTGCCGCTGCTGGTGGAGCCGGATCTTTCCCGGGCGCAGTGGCTGTTCGAGGTGGTCTTCGACTACGGCGAACACGATCCGGACAGCCCGGCCCCGCAGGAGGTCAGGCCCTGGACGTGTCGCCTGGACCCGTTCTCCTCCTACCGGGCCGGCTTCGAGGTGCGCACCTACCGACTGTGCCGCCGGGTGCTGATGTTCCATCACTTCCCCGACGAGCCCGGGGTCGGCCGCGACTGCCTGGTCCGCTCCACCGACCTTCTCTACCGCGGTGACCCGGCGCGCGGCGAGGCAGTCGTCTCGGTGGCCGAGTCCGTCACCCAGCGCGGCTACCGCCGGCGCCCCGACGGCAGCTACCTCGTCCGCTCCATGCCGCCGCTGGAGTTCGGCTACACCGAAGCCGTGCTGGACATGCGGCAGCACACGCTCGATCCGCAGAGCGCCGCCAACCTGCCGGCCGGGCTCGACGGTTCGGTCTATCGCTGGGTCGACCTCGACGGCGAGGGGCTGTCCGGCATCCTCACCGAACAGGGCGGCTCCTGGTTCTACAAACCCAACCGTGGCGACGGCCGGTTCGGCCCGCTGCAACCCGTTGCCGCCCGGCCCTCCCAGGCCGCACTGCGCGGAGGCCGCCAGGAGCTGCTGGACCTGAACGGCAACGGCAGGCTCGATCTGGTCGACCTCGCGGGGGCCGCCCCCGGGTTCACCGGCCGTACGGAGAGCCGGGCCTGGCAGCAGTTCCGGCCCTTCCGCTTCCGGCCGGACATCGCTTGGGACGACCCGAACCTGCGCTTCGTCGACCTCGACGGGGACGGGCGCGCCGACGTGTTGATCACCGGCGAACAGGCCTTCACCTGGCACTCCTCCCTGGGCGAGGACGGGTTCGGCCCCGGACGCCGCGAGTTCGTGCCGCTGGACGAGGAACGCGGCCCGCGACTGGTGTTCGCCGATCGGACTCAGGCGATCCACCTGGCCGATGTCTCCGGCGACGGCCTGGCCGACCTGGTGCGCATCCGCAACGGCGAGATCTGCTACTGGCCCAACCTCGGGTACGGCCGGTTCGGTGCCAAGGTGGCGATGGACGACGCCCCGTGGCTGGACGATCCGGACCAGTTCGACCCTCAGCGCCTGCGCGTGGCCGACATCGACGGCTCGGGCACGGCCGACCTGATCTACCTGCACCGCGACGGCGTCCTGATCCACTTCAACCGGTCCGGCAACGCCTGGGGGCCGGCGCGGCGGCTGGGCGTGGCCTTCCCCCGGGCGGACAGTGCGGCGCAGGTCTCCGTGAGCGACCTGCTCGGCAACGGCACCGCCTGCCTCGTCTGGTCCTCGCCGCTGCCCGGGGCCGCCGCACAGCCACTGCGCTACCTGGACCTGATGGGCGGCACCAAGCCCCACCTGCTGACCTCGGCCTGCAACAACCTCGGTGCCCGGACGTGTGTGCGATACGCGCCGTCCACCCGCTTCTACAGCGCCGACCAGGAGGCCGGACGGCCCTGGGTCACCCGACTGCCCTTCCCCGTCCAGGTGGTCGAGCGCGTCGAGACCGTCGACCGGATCGGCCGCAACCGGTTCACCACGCGATATGCGTACCATCACGGCTACTTCGACGCCGTGGAGCGGGAGTTCCGCGGCTTCGGCCTGGTCGAACAGTGGGACTCCGAGGCGATCACCGTGCTCGGCACCGATCTCTCGCGCGACGCGGCCAACTGGGACGAGGCCGCGTACGTGCCACCCGTGCTGACGCGGACGTGGTTCCACACCGGTGCCGTTCCGATGGAAGGCCAGGTCTCCCGGCACCTGGCCGACGAGTACCATCCCGACGAGCGGGCGATCGGCGACTCCGCGCTTCCCACCGCCGTCCGGCGCCCCGGAGGTCCGGAGCTGCCCTGGCGGCTGTCCGCCGACGAGGCCCGCCAGGCGTACCGGGCACTCAAGGGCCTGACACTCCGTCAGGAGATCTACGCACTCGACGGCAGCGAGGCCGAGCGCCGCCCCTACAGCATCGCCGAGCACAGCTACACGGTCGAGCTCCTCCAGCCGGCCGTCCAACAGCACCCCGACCCGGAGGGCCGTCGGCCCGCCGTGTACTTCACCCACCCGCGCGAGACGGTGACCGCACACTACGAGCGAGCCCTGTACCCGGTGGGCGAGGAGCTGCTGCCCGACCCTCGGATCGGCCACGAAGTCGTCCTGGAGGTCGACGACTTCGGCGACGTCCTGCGCTCCGCGGAGGTCGGGTACGGCCGTCGCCACCGGGATCCGGACCCGCTGCTCACCCCCGCCGACCACGCGAACCAGGGCCGGCTGCACGTCGTGGTCACCGAGAACCGCTACACCAACGCGGTTGAGCAGGCGGATGTCCACCGGACTCCTCGGCCGGCCGAGGCCCGGACTTTCGAGGTACTCGGTCTGGCCCCGTCCCATCGGCTGTTCGGCTTCGTGGAGCTGCGCAGCCTGCTGGACGCGCCCGCAGACGAACTTCCGTACGAGGCATGGGACACCGACCCGACCGGACTGGAGCGACCGGCCCGGCGAATGATCGAGCACAGGCGCACCCTGTTCCGCCGGGACGACCTGGCCGGTCCGCTGCCTCACGGCGTCCTCGAACCGCTGGCGCTGCCGTACGAGGACTACCGCCAGGCATTCACGCCGGGGCTGCTCGTCGAGCTCTACGGTGAGCGGGTGGGTACGGTGCAACTCGCGGCCGCCGGCTATGTCGAGCACGACGGGGGCTGGTGGATCCCGTCGGGCCGGGTCTTCTACTCACCCGGGGCCGATGACGCCCCGGTCGACGAACTCGCCTTCGCCCGTGACCACTTCTTCCTTCCGTACCGCTTCCGCGACCCGTTCGGCGCGACCGCCGAAGTCGCGTACGACGGGTACACCCTCCTCGTCACCGGTACCCGTGACCCGCTCGGCAACCTGGTCACGGCCGGTGAGCGCGGCCCGGACGACCAGGTCCTGACCAACGGCAACGACTACCGGGTGCTCCAGCCCCGGCTCGCCACCGACGCCAACCGCAACCGCGTCGAGGTCTGCTTCGACGCCCTGGGCAGGGTGGCCGGTACCGCGGTGATGGGTAAGCGTGAGGAACAACTCGGGGACTCCCTCTCCGGATTCGACCCGGACCCGGACCCGGATGCGGTCGCCCGGTACATGGCCGACCCCCTCGCCGACCCGTACGCCCTGCTGGGTAAGGCGACGACCAGGACGGTGTACGACGCTGACGCCTTCTGGCGCACCCGGCAGGATCCGGACCCTCGTCCGTGTGTCTCGGCCGGGCTGGCCCGCGAAACCCACCTGCATGACCTTGCCGACGGAGAGCGGACCCGAATCCAGCACGGCTTCACGTATTCGGACGGCTTCGCCCGCGAGGTCCAGCGAAAGGGCCGAGCCGAACCCGGCCCGCTCGTCGAGGGCGGCCCGGACACCGACCCGCGCTGGGTCGGCACCGGATGGACTGTGTTCAACAACAAGGGCAGGCCGATCCGCACCTTCGAGCCGTTCTTCACCGCCACCCACCAATTCGAGTTCGACAGACGCGCGGGGGTCGGTTCGGTCCGCTTCTACGATCCGGTGGGGCGGGTAGTCGCAACGCTGCGGCCGGACGACACCTACGAGAAGGTCGTTGTCGACCCCTGGCGCCAAGCCATGTGGGACGTCAACGACACGGTGCTGTCCGATCCGGGCGAGGATCCCGACATCGGCGGTTACGTTCGCCACTACCTCGCGCACCTCAGTGCCGAGCACGGCGGTTGGGCCACCTGGTACGCACAGCGGGCCGATGGTGCACTCGGCCGCGCACAGCAGCTCGCGGCCGAGCGGGCCGCGGTGCATGCCAGGACCCCTGCCCGAGACTGGCACGACTCGCTCAGCAGGGCCTTTCTCACTGTGGCGCACAACCGGATTCCGCCCCGCCGGGCCCAGGAGCCGGCCGTGGACGAGTTCCATGCGACACGCAGCCTGCTGGATGTCGAGGGGAACATCCGGGAGGTCCAGGACCCTCTGGGGCGTACGGTCATGCGGTACGGCTACGACACTTTGGGCAACCGGCTGACCCGGGTCGGCATGGACACCGGCGAGAGCCGCTTCCTGACCGACGTCGTCGGCAAGCCGGTCCTCACCTGGAACGGCCGCGGCTTCCGGATCCGTACCGAGTACGACGCTCTGCACCGGCCGGTGAAGTCCTACGTTCAAGGCGGCGGACTGCCCACCGAGGTGCTCCGTCAGCGGACGCGGTACGGCGAGGACGAGCCCGATGCCGTCCTGCGGAACCTTCGCAGCCGAGTCCATCGCCAGTACGACGGGTCCGGGGTCGCCTCGCACACGGGCTACGACTTCAAAGGCAACCTGCTCGACGCCGAGCGGCAACTGGCGGCCGAATACCGGGAGGTGGTCGACTGGAGCGGCGAGGTGACCCTCGAAGCGGACTGCTTCGTCAGCCGCACTCGGTACGACGCGCTCAGCCGGACCATCAGCCTGACCACCCCGGACGGCAGCACGGTCCGTCCCCGGTACAACGAAGCCGGTCTGCTGGAGGCACTCGACGGCGAACTGCGCGATGCGCCCGGAGCGACAGCGTTGGTAACCGATGTCGACTACAACGCCCGTGGACAGCGGATGCTGGTCGAGTACGGCAACGGCGCCAGGACCACCTACGCCTATGATCCGCTCACCTTCCGGCTGACCCGGCTGCGGAGCCTGCGCGGCGGGCGGACATTGCAGGATCTCACCCACACCTACGACCCCGTCGGCAACATCAGCGGACTACAGGACGACGCCCAGCAGACGGTGTTCTTCCGCAACCGGGTGGTGGATCCCGGAGCCGACTACATCTACGACGCACTGTACCGGCTGCTGGAGGCCACCGGACGGGAGCACCTCGGACAGAGCGGCGGTCCTAGCAGGCCACCCGGTGCCACGGACGGTCCGCCGGCACACCAGCCCGACGACGGTGGGGCGGTGGGCCGCTATGTACAGCGGTACGCCTACGACGGCGCGGGCAATCTCCTGTCGATGACGCATCGCTCCACCGCGCCCGGCCGTGACGGCTGGACACGGAGCTACCGGTATGTGGAGCCGAGCCTCCTCGAACCGGAGCGGTTCGGCAACCGCCTGACCGGTACGACCACCGGTGACGACAACGCGCTGCACCGGTTCGGATACGACGCGCACGGCAATATCACCTCGCTGCCCGAACTGCCGGTGATGCGCTGGGACCCGGAGGATCAGCTTGCCGGGACGACGCGTCAGCGGATCGGCAGCGACGGAATCCCCGAAACCACGTACTACGTGTACGACGCCACCGGGCAGCGGGTGCGGAAGGTCACCGAGCGCGCCTGTGCCGCTGGTGGGCGGCCGACCAGGAGGTCCGAACGCATCTACCTCGGGGCGTTCGAGGTTCTCCGCGAGTACGGGCCGGACGGGCAGACGGCGCTGGAGCGCGAAACGCTGCACATCCTGGACGACAAGCAGCGCGTGGCCCTGGTGGAGACCCGTACCGGAGGCAGCGACGAGGGCCCCGAGAAGCTGATCCGCTATCAGTTCGCCGACCACCTCGGCTCGTCGGTGCTGGAGCTCGACGGAACAGCACGGGTGATCACGTACGAGGAGTACTACCCGTACGGCACCACGGCCTACCGGGCGGTGCGCAGTAGGACACAGGTGCCCAAGCGCTATCGGTTCACCGGCAAGGAGCGTGACCCGGAGAACGGGCTCTACTACCACGGCGCGCGGTACTACTCGCCGTGGCTGGGGCGGTGGACGAGTTGCGATCCGATCGGCGCCGCCGACGGCGCGAACCTGTATGTGTATGTGCGCGGCAACCCGGTGAACCGGTCCGACCCCACGGGGCTGATCAGTTGGGGCACGGTCGCCGTCATCGCCGCGGTGGTTGTGGTCAGTGTGGCGGTGACCGTGGCCACCGCGGGTGCGGCGGGACCAGTGGTGGCCGGTGCGGCTGCCACCGTCTTCGGAAGCGGGACCGTCGCCGCAACGGTCGCCACGGGCGTCGTGGTGGGTGCTACGGCGGGCGCCGCGGGTGGTGCGGCAGGCGAGATCACCCGTCAGGTCGCCAGCGGCGAGGCGACGGAGCGCGGCAGCGTGGACTGGCGCGGAGTCGGTCGGGCATCGGTCTCCGGTGCCGCCGCCGGGGCGGTGACCGGTGGCCTCGGCTCGCTGTCGTCGGGGGGAGCCGCTGCGGCCGGAATCAGCGGTGCGGCAGCACGGAACACCGGTACATATGCCCGCTCCGTGGTGCGGGCGGCGACGCAGGGGGCGGCCGGCGGTGCCACGGGTGAGACGACCCGCCAGCTGGTAGCCGGTGAGAGCTTCGATGCCGGTCGTGTGCTCACCGCGGCGGGCCAGGGCGCCGTGGCGGGTGGAGGAGTGCGGGCGGCGAGTCCTGCCGTCAGACCGTTGATCAGTCCGCTGTCGCGGGTCCCGGGCGTCCGCGCGGCGGTCACCGCTCCGGCGCGGCTCGGGCTTTCGCTGGCGCGTACCGCCTACGGCCCTCAGGGCAACACCGCACGTGACGCCGCGGAGGCGTACTACCGGTCGCTCAACGACCCAGTGGTGCAGAGGGCGGCGGCGGGCACCCGGTTCGAGAACCAGGTCCGTCCTCATCTCGAACAGGTCGAGGGGCAGACCGATATCCGCGCCCAGGTCAGCATCCGCCCGAATATCGACGCCAACGGCACGCCCGCTCCGTACCGGGTGCGAGTCGACTTCCTCGGGCTGGAGGGCGGAGACCTCCGGATCAGTGACGCCAAGGCAAGCGCGACAGCACCGTTCACCGCCCGGCAGACCACCGGCTACCCGCTCATCGAGCAGTTCGGAGGGACGGTGGTGGGCACGAAGGGAGGCGCGGCGTTTCCGGCCGGTACGCCGATCCCGCCCACCAGGATCGACGTCTACCGGCCCGGGCCGGGCACGTCGATCCTCAAGGGAGGCATCTGATGTCCGTCTCCGCGGTGACCCGGGATCTGGTGTCGGCGCTCGCACCCGTGCTGGAGGCCAGGGGATTCGTCTGGTCACCGCGCCGGAGTGCGTTCCGGCGACGGACCGATGGTGTCCAGCATCTTCTCCAGCTCGTGTTTGTCGACTACGCCCCGGTGGTCGAGGTCGGTATCGAACTGGCAGTGCGACACGATGCCGTCGAATCCGTCTTCCACCGGACCTCGGGGATCGACAAGAGATACCAGGCCGGCACATCGACGATCGGAGGGGACTTCGCCGAGGTCACCGGCATCCCTTCGGCCAGGATCGAGATCGCCCCGCCGGGCGATGTCGGGGAAGCGGTGCGGCGCCTGATCTCCACCGTCGAACCGGCCGAGCGCTATTTCGCGCGGTTCAGCGATCTGGCAGAGGTGGACCGGGAGTTGAACAGTCACCCCGAATGTCGTACTCCCAACCGGCCCATGCCGTGGCTGCGCTGCTCGACCGGGCTCATCGTGGCACGGCTCGTCGGACGGCCGGACTACGGCCTGCTGCTGGCCGCCTACCGCGAACAGATGGCGACCGTGAACGACAGCTTCTATCTCGCCCGATTCACCCGGCTCGCTCGCGATCTGGTGGACAACCCGCCGAAGGCTCTGCCCGGTGGGTCCGGCATCTCTGACGTCAAGGAGTGAGCAGGGAAATGGACTACATCATCATCCGGCTCCATCCGACGGTGCCGACGACCGGTGATCTCTTCACGTCCGCGCTCACCGGGCTGGAGTTGACCGCCTACGACATGACGTTCGATCAGAGCAGCGCCGGAGTGCCGATCGGACATGCGAAGGACGTGGTGACGCCGGGCCTGGGGGTGGTGTTCACTCCGGCGACCACCACGGTCGACGGGGTCACCGTGCCCGAGACGGCGCCCGCCGTCGTCCAGCACTTCGTGGTGGATCCGTTGACCGACCTCCCGGTCCTGGATCCCTTGACGGGGAATCCGCTCCTGGAGGCCGCCGCCACGGTGGTGATGGCGGTGCAGCCGGCCACGCCGCATGCGGAGTACCCGACCCCGACGTCGTACGACGTCAGGCTGGCGCTCACACGTGGCACGGAGATCGCCGACCCGACCGTCAACTACAACATCACCACCATCAGTGACTCCAACCTGCCCGTCCTGCAGGCCGAGTTCTTCACGCCCGATCCCAACGCCCTGCCGGTCGCCGGGTATGCGGCGATCCCGCCCGCGCCGCCCACCGGGGGAGGGCCGGTCCCCGACCGGGTCGAGCTGCCCGCGGACGGCTCGGCGCCCAACTTCGACCAGCTCGTCAACGCGGTCAACCACGTCCTCGACAAGGACCCGGGCACCGGCGGGCACCTGCACCAGCGGCCGCAGCTGACGGTGGGTCAGTGCCGGCAGATCGCCGCCGAGCTGGTGTGGGACCGCGTCCGCTACCCACCGCCCGCTGAGCCTGCCGAGCTGGGCGCGATCTACACCCACGCTCCGGGCGACACCTCGGACGCGGCGCAGAACGCCGAGAACGAGCGGCAGAAGTTCGAGGCGCAGCAGACCGGCTACCACGCCACGCACGACGCCGAGGCGGCCCGGCTGGCGGGCTTCGTCTTCTCCGCCTCGGCCGCCATGGTCTGCGAGCGGATCACAGCAGGACCTGACGCCGTCACCGGCACCCCACCGGACCCGCCCACCGCGGACAGCGCGGCCCTGGCCTTCCCCGTGATCACCGGGCCGGCCGCGCATCCGGTCTTCCTGGACACCGCCGTGCTGCTGACCGCGCCGACGGGCGCCACCGGGCTGGCACCGGCCTTCGCCGTCCCCGCAGCCTACTTCTACGCGCTCGGGGCGGTCCTCCCGCCGCAGCTGGATGCGGCTCAGCGGTACGACGCGGCCCGGTTCGCCGCCGAGTCGACCGTTCTGCAGACCCTTCGGGCGGCGGTCGAGGCCGGGAGCGTGGGCGCCGTCGAGAGCTGCGCCACCGCGCCGGGGCTCGGGGCGATCGAGCCGGTGCGCGCGGCCCGTCGGCTTCGGGCGCTCGGCGGTGCGGCGGGGGCACTGCCCAGCGTCAGTCTGGACGCGCCGATCACGACCCTGGTGACCGACTGGCTGGCCCACCCGGGAGACAGCGCCGGCATCGACCAGGGCTTCTGGGTCCACGAGGTGGCCGCCCAGCCCGCCGCCTACCTGGAGTTGGTGCTGCGGATCGTCACCGGCAACCTCCAGCCGCTGATCGCCGCGATCAAGGCACCGGCGTTCGGGGTAGCCAGTGTGGCGGACCTCGTTCTGAAGACCGATCAGCAGTGGCGGCAGCTCTTTCTCGGCCCGCCGGTGCACCTCGATCTGCTGCCTGCCTTCGCCGCGCCCGGCACACCGGCCCAACGGGTCGAGGCGTTCCTGCGCCACCTGCGCCGGTTCTTCACCGTGCCGATCGAGGCGGGGCCTCCCGGGCAGCAGGTCACCACCGTCATCCCGGCGCTGGGGAGATCGGTCGACGACGTGTTCGACCGGTTCGTGACGGCCTATCAGGGCCAGAACGTCGGCGCCTTCACGCTGGGTACCGACCCGGACCCGAACGCACTGACGCAAGCCGTCCAGGAGACCTTCCCCGGCGATCCGGACGCACAGGCCTGGCTGAGGCAGGCGCTCCACGCGCTGGACGAGCTGTACCGGCTGACCTCGCCGGCAGCCGTCCCGGCGGAGCTGCGCTTCTCGCTGCTGGAGGCCCTGTACGCGCGAGGCTTCACCAGCCGGGCCGCCGTGCACGCGCTCACCGCACAGGAGTTCCAGGCGGCGCTGAGCGGTACGGTCGCCCACCCGTACGCCGCCGCGATCCAGCAGGAGGCCGGCGGTCCCGGACCGGACCCGGGCCAGGACCCCGGCACCTTCCTCCCGGTCAACCCGGACGGATCGCTGACGGACTGTGTGCCGCCCCCGCATCTGTCGCCGTTCGGCCCGGTGGCATATCTGAGTGAGCTGCTGGCCGCCTCCGCCACGTCCACCTGCGACCACCCCCGGGGCGTCGGGGAGTCGCGGCGCCTGGCGCAGGCGCTGGCCGACCGCCGGGGCCCGATCGCCGGCCTGCACGCCACCCGGGCCAACCTTCAGACGCCGCTGCCGGTGATCGACCTGGTCAACGAGAGCCTGGAGGCACTGGCCGCCGGGGTGGCACCGGGCGGCTCGGGCTCGATCGCCGGAGCGGTCTTCGACACGGCCCAGGCCGAGTTGGCCGGGCACCGGCTGCGGCAGTACGACCCGGCCACGGACCCCGCAGGAACCGACGGCACCACCCCGGACGGCGTCAACGCGCAGAGTCACCCGGCAGCCGGCTTCGCGCACGACCCCGCCACGCTCTTCGCCGCGCTCCCCGAGCACTCCTCCCCCGCCACGGTCGACGTGCCGACCGCCTCGACGGAGGCGTACGCCGCGCTGCGCTCCGACCTCTCCGCCCCCGTCCTGCCGTACGACCAGCCGCTCGACGTCTGCCGCTCCTACCTGTGCCGTCTCGGGACGAGCCGGTACGCGGCGATGCGCCGATTCCGGCGGGACATCACGGAGTTCGTCCTCGACAGCGACCCCGCGCACGAACCGGCCGGCTTCCAGCGTCATCGGTGGCGTTACCCGGTCCGCTTCGAACTCGCCCTGGAGTACCTCGGGATCTCCGAGCCGGAGTACCAGCGGCTGTACGCGACCGGCCAGGCCGACGACGCGTTGCTGCGCGAGCTGTACGGCGTCGCCCCCGACGACGGGCAGCAGTGGGCCGACACCGTCCTCGCCGTGCCGGAGTTCCTGCGGCGGACGGGCCTGACCTACTGCGAGCTGCTCGACCTGCACAAGTGCGGCGTGGTCGGCTTCGACGCGGACGGCCCCGGCGCCCGTACGGACGGGGAGGCCGGTTCGGGGTTCCCCGACTGCGAGCCCTGCTGCCCGGACGATCTCAGGATCCGGTTCACCGAACCGGCCGACCGGCAGGACCCGAGCAGCGCGCTTCACCGGCTCGCGGTCTTCATCAGGCTCTGGCGACGACTCGGCGAACGGCCCGAGCTCTCGCTCTCGTTCGCGCTGCTCCGGGCCCTGGGCGAGGTGCTGCACCTGTTCGACTCCGCCGGCGCGGTCAACCCGGACTTCCCGCGCCAGCTGGCAGCCCTGCTGATCCTCTGCGCCGACCTGCGGCTTTCGCTGCCCGAACCGTCCGATGGCCCCGGGCAGCCGGACGGCGGAGTACCGCTGCTCGCGCTCTGGGGCTCCCAGCAGCCGGGCCCCGGCCGGCAGCGCGCGGTGGAGCTGCTGCTCGACGGGGTCGAGGACCACGCCGAGGCCCGATACGCCTGCCGCCGCCGCGGCCCCGAGTTCGCGAAGGTGGTCGCGGACAACCTGGCCCCGCTCTCCCGGTTGGCCGGCTTCGCTCCTGACAGCGAGTCGGACACCTGGTACGCGCTACCGACCCACACCCTCCGCTTCGCCGAGGTCCTGGGCAAGATCTACGCCTCCGACTTCACCGTCGGCGAGCTGTTGTTCCTCTACACCGTCGACGACCACCTCGACGGCTCGGACCCCTTCCCGCTGCCGGACCGCAACGAGTCCTGCGACGACCCGCTGCTGCTGCCCGAGTCCGGGCCGGCCGAGGACGACGGCCGGTCCTCGCTGTGGTCGCTGCGCCGCAGCGTCCTCGCGGTGGAGGTCGACGAGGAGGAGGCCCGCCGGTGGAGCTGGGCGCGGATCACCACGGCGCTGCGCGAGGAGTTCGGCTACCCGGCCCCACCGCCCGGCGGTGCCGATCCGTTGGCCGAGCTCGGCGAGCACTTCTTCCCCCGGACGCTGGAACGCGCCGGCCATCCGGTGGACCGGCTCCGGCGCCAGTACCGCACTCCGCTCGCCGGTGACGACACCTCGCCGGACATGTGGCTGGGCCCGCCCGAGGGCCCGTTCGGCTACGACCGGCACACCGGGGAGCTGTGGACCGGACTGCCGCTGAAGGACGAGCAGGTGATCGCCTCCCTGAGCGAACTGCGCCCGCTCAGGGAGGCCGAGCAGATCGCCGTCCGTGACCTGTACTTCGCGCCCCGAGCCGCGCTGGCCCCCTTCGCCGCCCTGTTCGACAACGCAGAGAGCGCCATCGAACGGCTGGTGAGCGAGCCCGACGAACAGGAGCGGTTCGCCTTCTTCCAGCGGCAGTTCGCGCTCTTCCACCACCGCTGTCGCGCAATCGCCGACCATCTCGCCGCACATGTGGCCGATGTGACCGGCGGTCAGCCCTCGGAAGCAGGCCGGGCGGCCGCCAGGCAGGTGCTGCGCAGGTTGCTCGGCGACGAGAACGGCGGTCTGACACCCTGGGAGGACGACTCCGGCGAGCCGCCCGTGCCCACCTGGCAGCCGCAGCCCAGTGGCGGTGCGTTCGCCGCGCTGCTCGGCATCGCCGGCACCGGACTGCTCGGCGAGTACCGCGGCCTCGGCCAGGGGGCCTCGCCCGGCCCCCTCTGGCGCGAGACCAGAGGGCCGCTCACCGCCTTCGGGGCCGTGCGCGACGCCCACAACGCGCCGGTGCCGACCATCCTGCCCGCGCTGGACCACGCCCTCACCGTGGAGCAGCGCAGGCAGGTCTATGTGCACAACGGCTTCGCCCGAAGCGACGCCGACGGCACGCCGCTGGGCGGCGCCCAGCCGTTCGCGGTGACCTGGACGGGCGAGCTGCTGGTCGAACACGGCGGAAGCTACCGCTTCCACGCCGGTGCCCCGACCGAGGGCGACCACGAGCCCGACCCCGCGGCGCCCGGCCGCCGCTGGCGGCTGACGCTCCAGCGCGGCCAGCGGCGCTGGGTGCTCCTCAACCACGGGATGCCCGGGGAGGACGCGCCCGCCGCCGCCTCCCGGCCGCTCGCGCTGCGCCGGGGGACGTACCGGATCACGGTCGAATTCGAGCAGTGCCAACCGGAGTTCGCGCGGCCCGAGGACGTCTGCCCGACCCGCACCGGCTTCCAGCTCAAGTACACCGGACCGGACACCGGCGGGGTGCTCGGCGAGATCCCGCACGACAGGCTCTTCCTGCGGGAGAAGGACGGCACGCTCGGCGAGGGCATCGTCCGGCACGGTGAAGGCGGTGAAGGCGGCGCAGGCGGTGAGGAGCAAGGGCCGACCGCCCGGATCGGCGCCCACGAGACCGCCGCCGTATACCTGGAGACCCGCTACACCAGCACCCTCCGGGACATCCGCCGGACCTACCAGCGGGCGTTCAAGGCGCTGCTGCTCGCCGAGCGGTTCGCGCTCTCGGCGCACCCCGTGCACCCGTACCGGCAGTCCGAGCTCGGCTACCTGCTCGACCATCCCGAGACCTTCGAGGGGACGTCCTACCCGAGGACCGGGACGACGGCCTTCGCCACCCACCACGCCTGGCTCGACCTCGACCTGCTGCCGGTGGGCGACCCCTACCCGCCGCAGCCGGCGTCCGATCAGCGGGCACGGCCCAGTGCTCGGCGGCAGGCCGCGCTGTTCGACGGCTGGGAGAGGCTCTTCGACTACGCACGCCTGCGCGCCCAGACCGGGCGCGCACGGGAGCACCCGGCCTGGCTGCTCTTCGCCGAGGTCTGCGAACGGCAGCCGGACGACCCGGCCGAACTGCTGCGCCACCTCGGCGTCGACCTGCGCCACGCCCAGCAGGTGCTGCACTACTACTTCACCGACGGCACCACCGGCACCCCCGAGCTCTATGTCCTCGACACGGCCACCGCGCTCGATCTGGCCGACGAGCGCTGGGCGGTGCGCATCCGGCAGGGCGAGACGTGGCTGCGGCGACTGCACCGGTGCGGGCTGCCGGGCGCGCGCGGCGACGACCGGTGGATCACCGATGCCCGAGTGGCGCTCTGGGCCTCTGACGATCCGGGTACGCCGGTGGACGCGCCGCCATGGGTGACGCCCCCTCGGTCGGGCAACGCCGACCTTGCCGCATTCGTCCGGAACGGCTGCTTCGAGAACGGCGCGCCGCGCCGCTACGAGGACCTGCGGCGGCTCAACGACGGGCTGCGCGAGCGGGCCAGGACGGCCCTGCTCGGCTACCTCTGCGGGATGGACCGGGTACCGCTGCCGTTCACGCCCGGGGCGTTCGCCCGGGAGCCGCGCGATCTCTCGGACCTGCTGCTCCAGGACGTCCTGGCCGGGATCGACGAGCGGACCAGCCGGATCGAGGATGCCGTCCGCGCCGTCCAGGCCTATGTGCAGCGAGCCCGGCTCGGACTTGAGGACGCGTCGGGCTTCACGGTCGGCCCGGCCTTCGTGCTGCTGTGGGAGCGCCGCTTCGCGACCTTCCGCACCTGGGAGTCCTGCCGCCGACGCGAGGTGTACCGGGAGAACTGGATCGAGTGGGACGACCTCCGGGCCGCCAGGGAGTCCGAGGCGTTCCGCTTCCTGGAGGCCGAGCTGCGCCGCGCCACCCTGACGGTTCCCGTCCCGGGCGGGCTGGAATGGTGGCCGGACCGGACACCGCCGGAGCACCCCGGACTGACGGTGTTGCAGGCCCGTGAACCGGCCGAGATCCGCCTCGTCCCCCCGGTGGCCGCGGGAAAGGCCCCGGACGAGGGGCTGGACGTGTTCGGGATGCCGGAACGGGCCGCCCGGCCGTCCTGGCTCGCCGAGGTGGCGGCCCCATCGACCGCCCCCACGTCCGCGCCGGACGTACCGCGACCTGACGGTCTCCGGCCGACGGGCGGCGATGCGGAGACCGTCGTCGCGGCCGCCACCGCCGCCGCGACCGCTCCGCCCCCCTTCACCGCCGACCGACCGCCGCTCTGGCTGCAAGCGGCAGTGCGCCTGGGCACCCGCTTCGTCCGGCTGGCCGCCGCCGGGATCCCACCCGCTTCGAGCACCTTCACCGAGCACCCCGAGCCACCGTCGAGCGGCTGCTGTGCCCCATGCCGGTGCGGCCACCCGCCGGCCGCCGACGAGTACTACTTCTGGCTGGCCGACTCCGCGGCCTTCGACGACTTCGACGCGCAGCAGGACGCCGACCTCGGCGTCGCCCACCCGGACCCGGCCAACCCGGACCGCCAGGTCGACGAGACCTCCGACTGGCACCGCCAGGACAAGCTGCCCGGGCTGCTGAGGTGGGAGCCGGAGCCGGTCGTCCACCTCTACTGGAGCCGGATGCACCGCGGCGAGTTCGAGCCGGTGCGGCGCTCGGCCGAGGGCGTGCGGGTCGACTCGGCGCCGACGGCCCAACTGCTCTTCCAGGGACGGACACTGGACTCGCTGCGGTTCGAGGTCTCCGGCGGCCAGGTGCCGGTCGGATACCCGAGACCGCAGCCGCCCGCGATCCCGCCACCCGGCTTCCGCTACGACCTGGCGACCGACTCCGCCGTGGTGCTGCCACGGGTGGCCGGACCTCAGCTCCCGGTACTGCCGACCCCGTCCCCTTTCATCGGCGGGCTGGCGGCCTACCCCTACTTCGCATATGTCGCGCCCGGAGCGTGCCTGGTCCCACCCTCGGGCCACAGTGTCGCGCGGACCGTCGCCGCCACACTGCGCACCCACTGCCGGTACGAGGCCGCGCTGAAGTGGTACGAGATCGCCCACCCGCCGCTGCACCGCGACAACACCTGGGCGCGCTGCGTGGCCCAGGAGCGGGAGACCGAGGGCGGCGAGCACCGGCCCGACGTGGCGTGCTGCCCGTCGTCACCGGTCGGCGACGACATCGCACGCGACCGGGCTGTCCTGCTCGCCTATCTGGAGACACTGCGGCAGTGGGGCGACGCGCTGCTCTGCCGTAACACGCCGGAGTCGGACCAGCAGGCCACGGTGGTGTTCGGCGTCCTTGACCAGCTGCTCGGCCGACGGCCCGTCCGGGTCCTCGCCCGGGACACCGTCGGTACCGCGCAGACGGTGGCGGGGTTCCGGCCCCGCCCCGCGCCGCTCAACCCCCGGCTGCTCGCCCTGTACGACCTGACCGCGGACCGGCTCGCACTGGTCAGGCACAGTCTGAACGGCCGTCGGCTGCGCCGACCCGCGCGCCGCCAGGGCACCAGGCTGTGGGGCGACGCGGACTACTGGGGTGCGAGCGAACTGCGCGACGGCCGACGGGAGTCCGAAGACCCCTGCGACGCGGACTGCGACGGCGCCCAGGAGTGCCGCTGCTGCGCCAGCCCCTACCGATTCACCTTCCTCGTGCAGAAGGCGATCGACCTGGCCAGCGAGGTACGCGGGCTCGGCGCCGCGCTGCTCTCGGCCTACGAGAAGGGAGACGCGGAAGCACTCGGCGCACTGCGCGCCACGCATGAACGGCAGTTGCTGGAACTGGCCCTCGACGTCCGGAAGAACCAGTGGCGGGACGCCGACTGGCAGGTGCAGGCACTGGACAGGACCAAGGAGGGCGCGCAGACCAGGCTGCGCTACTACCAGCAGCTCGTCCAGCGCGGCCTGAACGCGGGGGAGACCGGGTACCAGGCGCTGACCGCCGTGTCGATCGGCTCGCGGGTCGCGGGCAACGTGTCCGAGGCGATCGCCCAGGGCATCGGGATGATCCCCGACTTCTGGCTCGGCGTCGCAGGGATCGCCGGATCGCCCCTGCAGTTCCAGCAACTGCCGCTGGGCAACAAGCTCGCCGCCGGGTTCTCCACCGCAGCGCGGATCATGAACGCACTGGCGGAGATCGCCAACACCAGTGCCGGGCTGAGCCTCACCGAGGGCGGCTGGGACAGGCGCCTGGACGAGTGGCACCACCAGGTCGACGTGACCAGCATCGAGATCGAGCAGATCGAACGTCAGATCCTCGGCGCGGAGCGGCGGCGGGACGCGGCCCTGCGCGAGCTGAACAACCATCAGCAGCAGATCGAGAACTCCGTCGAGGTGCAGGACTTCCTGCGGAGCAAGTTCACCAACCCGGAGCTCTACCTCTTCCTCCAGCAGGAGACCGCGGCGCTGCACCGCCAGTTGTACGAACTGGCCCGGCACACCGCACGCCGGGCCCAGCGCGCGTTCAACTACGAACGCGGCCACACGGCGCGGGAGTTCCTGCCCTCGGACGACTGGGACAACCTGCACGAAGGGCTGCTCGCCGGGGAACGCCTCCAGCTGGCGCTGCGCCAGATGGAGGGAGCGTACCTGGACGCCAACTGCCGCGAGTACGAGCTGACCAAGCATCTGTCGCTGCGGCTGGACTTCCCGTTGGCGTTCCTGCATCTGCAGACGGCCGGCCGGGCGGAGATCGAGGTGCCGGAGTGGATGTTCGACCTCGACTACCCCGGCCACTACCTGCGCCGAATCAGGAACGTCACCATGACGATCCCGTGTGTGGTCGGCCCGTACACCGGAGTGCACTGCCGGTTGACGCTGCTGAGCAGCACCACCCGGGTGGATCCGCGACTGACCGCGCCACCCGCCGGGTGCTGCGACCACGCCGGCGGTGAGCGGCCCGGCCCCGGGCACCGCCGGCCGGCCGGCACCTGTTGCACCACCTGCGGCACCGAGTCGGAAGAGGCGGTGCCGGACGGCTACCGCGCCGTGCCGGACGACCCCCGGCTGGTGCGCAACTACGGTGCTGCCGAGGCGATCGCGACGTCGAGCGGCCAGAACGACTCCGGTCTGTTCGAGCTCAACTTCCGGGACGAGCGGTACCTGCCGTTCGAGTTCGCCGGGGCGGTCAGCCGCTGGCGGATCGAACTGCCGCCGGAGAACAACCGGTTCGACCTGGACACGCTCGGCGATGCCGTCCTCCATCTCAACTACACCGCCCGCGAAGGCGGGGAGGTGCTGCGCCGGGCCGCCAACGCGGACGCCCAGCGGTGGCTCCCCGGTGCCGGACTTCGGCTCTTCGACATCCGGCACGACTTCCCTGACGACTGGTACCGGCTGCGGCCGAGCCGGCCGGGCGGGGGAGGCCGGGCGCTGCTGCCGCTGCGCCTGGCGCGCGAGCACTTCCCGTTCCTGCTCAGCACCGCGGCGGTGGAGATCACCAGACTGGAGCTGTTCGTCCAACTCGCCGACCCGGACTGCCGGGCCGATCTCGGCGTCAGATTCCTCACCGAGCACGAGGCCGAGCATCCCGACGGGGCGGAGTGCACCTGCGCCGGCCGCGAGCTCGACTGCCTGGCGAGTGCCGAGTGGCAGGGGCTGTACCACGGTGTGCTGGACACCTCGCTGCCCCTGCGCAGCCGGGGCAGCGAGCGCGAGCTGGGCTTCTTCCACTTTCCGCACGGCGTCGGGGCGCTCGCCCGGGTTTTCCTGGTCTGCGGCTACCGGCAGCGTGAGCGGTAGAGCGTCGGTGCGATGCAGCGCGACGGTCCGGGGCGCCCCGGACCGTCGCGCTGCATCGCACCGGGTGATTCACCGTCACATCGGCCGCTGCCGTACCTTGCCGTCGACCCGCGCGACCCGCGGCACGTGGTCACCGTCCTCCAGCAGGACCGCTGGTCCGACGGCGGCGCCCGTGGCCTGGTGGCCGGTTGGAGCGACGGCCGCCGGACCTGGAGCCGAGGCTGGGGGCGCTGCGCTGCTGGGCTCCGGGGGCCAGGCGCCCGGCGCGAGGACTCCCGTCACGTAGGCGCGCGCGACCAGTGCCGTTCTGTTCGGCGTTCCCCAGCGCCGGGACAGGCGTCCCAGGTGGTAGTTGACCCCGTCCACGGTCAGTCCCACGGCGGTGGCGATCTGTGTGTTCGTGGAGCCGCCCGCGGCCAGGGCGAGGATCCGCGCTTCCATGGGGCTCACCCGGGCGTGCGTGCCGGGTTCGGGGGCAGGCGGGGCGGGTTCGTCCAGCACGCTCAGCAGCAGGAGCAGGTGCGGAAGGGCGTCCGGTGTGTCGCTGACCAGGTCGACGGTCAGCTCGCCGTGCCGTTCGATGCCGGTCCCGGTGGACCAGGACACCTCGATCGGATACCGCGACCTGCGGCGCAGCCGTACGGCCTCGGCGAGTGGATGGAGCCGGGGCGGGGTCTTCGGGCGGAAGAGGTCCAGGGCGTTGCGTCCGGTCAGCCGCCCGGGAAGGGTGCCCCATTCCGCGGCCATCGCGGGGTTCGCCAGCAGTACGGTGCCGTAGGCGTCGCAGAGGGCGGTCGGTACCGGCAGGTGGTCGAACAGGAGCAGGGCCCAGTTGCGCCAGACGACCGCCCGGTTCCGATCCGGCGTCCGGGCGCCGTCGTCCGGCGGTCCACCCGGACACTGTCCTCGGGAATCCATGTCGTGGGAATCCATGCCGCATCCCTGATCGTCGTGTTGTCGCCCCTGCCGTTACACCCCCGGAGCCGGACGGCGCAAGACCGACGCTCCCGAGGTCACTACACAATCATGTAGGAGGGGTGGACCACACGGTACTCCCGCTGCGCCAGGGTGGAGCCAGCCGCCCGCACCGTGGCGGCGGTAGTCCGGAATCCCTGACCCCGGAGGGCAGTTCACCCATGACCGAGACCCTGCTTCCACCGCGGGCCGGCAGCGGTGACGGCGTTCCCGTCATCGACGTCTCCGCCGAAGGCCCGACCGCGACGCCGGTCCTGCGGCACATGGAGCTGGCACGGCGCCACGGCCCGGCCTTCGTCCAGCGCCTGCACGGCCACGACACCCTGTTCGTCAGCAGCCTGGACCTGGTCACCGAGCTGGCCGACGAGCAGCGCTTCACCAAGGCCGTCGGTCCCGCGTTGCAGAACGTGCGGGAGTTCACCGGCGACGGCCTGTTCACGGCCTACAACGACGAGCCCAACTGGGCCAAGGCCCACGACATCCTCATGCCGGCCTTCGCGCTCGGGTCGATGCGCACCTACCACCCGGTGATGCTGAAGGTCGCCCGCCGGCTCCTCACCTCCTGGGACCGCCGCGCCGCGTCCGGCGCCCCCGTGGACGTTCCCGAGGACATGACGCGGATGACCCTGGACACCATCGGGCTTGCCGGGTTCGGGTTCGACTTCGGCTCCTTCGACCGCGACGAGCCGCACCCGTTCGTCAGCGCGATGGTGCGCTGCCTGGACTGGGCGATGAAGCGGCTCGGCCGCGCTCCCGGCCTCGACTACAGCGAGCACGACGAGGCGATGCGCGCCGACGCCGCCTACCTCGCCTCGGTGGTCGACGAGGTCGTCACCGCGCGCACGGCAGCCGGGGTCGGCCCGGGCGACCAGGTGCAGGACCTCCTCGGCCTGATGCTCAGCGCGACGCATCCCGGTGACGGCACCGCCCTGGACCTGGAGAACATCCGCAACCAGGTGATCACCTTCCTGATCGCCGGGCACGAGACCACCTCCGGCACCCTGGCCTTCGCCCTGCACAATCTGGTCAGGCATCCGGCTGCGCTGCACCGGGTACAGCGCGAGGTGGACCAGCTGTGGGGCGAAACCGCCGACCCGGAGCCCACGTTCGAGGACGTCGGCCGCCTGCGTTACACCCGCCAGGTGCTGAACGAGACCCTGCGGCTGTGGCCCGCCGCTCCCGGATTCGGACGCCAGGCGCGCCAGGACACCGTCCTGGGCGGCCGCATCCCGCTGCCCGCCGGGCAGCCCGTCATCGTCATGACCCCGATGCTGCACCGCGACCCCGCCTGGGGCGACAATCCGGAGCTGTTCGACCCCGCCAGGTTCGCCCCCGAGGCGGAAGCGGCCCGGTCCCCGCATGCGTTCAAGCCGTTCGGTACCGGCGAACGCGCCTGTATCGGCCGTCAGTTCGCCCTGCACGAGGCCACCATGCTGCTCGGCATGCTCGTCCGCCGCTACCGGCTGATCGACCACGCCGACTACCGGCTGACGCTGAAGCAGTCACTGACCATCAAGCCGGACGGCTTCACCCTCACCGTTGTCCCGCGCACCCCCGCCGACCGCGCCGCAACCCGTGCCGCACTGCCGGCCGACACCCCCGCGCCCACCGAGGGCGCACCCACCGACGCCGCAGATCGGCCCACCCACGTCCGGCAGGGCACCGGCGTGCTGCTGCTGCACGGCTCCAACTACGGCACCTGCCGCGGCTTCGCCGCCGGGCTTGCCGACGCCGCCGCCGAGCTCGGGTGCGACACCGCCACGGCGCCGCTCGACGCCCACCGCGCCGCACTGCCCACCGACCGGCCCGTCGTCATCACCGCCGCCTCCTACAACGGACAGCCCACCGACGACGCCGCAGCCTTCGTCCGGTGGCTCGAGACGGCCGAGCCCGGTGCCGCGAAGGGCGTCAGCTACGCCGTCCTCGGCGTCGGTGACCGCAACTGGTCCGCCACCTACCAGCGCATCCCCACCCTGATCGACGAGCGGCTCGCGGCCCTCGGCGCCACCCGCATCCTGGACCGGGCCGAAGCCGACGCCTCCGGCGATCTGAGCGGCAGCGTCAAGGAGTTCACCGCCGCGCTGCGCACCGCCCTGCTGGAACGGCACGGCGACCCCGGCACCGCGCGGCAGCGGCCCGAGCGGGACGGTCCCGCCTACACCGTCACCGAGGTCACCGGCGGCACACTCGACGCCCTGGCCACCCGCCACGGTATGGCGGCGATGACCGTCACCGAGACCGGTGACCTCACCCGCCCGGACTATCCGCGCGTCAAGCGCCTGGTCCGCCTCGCCCTGCCGGAGGGGACGGCCTACCGCACCGGTGACCACCTCACCGTGCTCCCTGCCAACGACCCCGCCCTCGTCGAACGTGCCGCCCGGCTGCTGCACGCCGACCTCGACACCGTCCTCAGCATCGTCGCCAACCGTCCGCGCCGCGGCGGCCTCGCCGTCGACCGGCCGCTGACCGTTCGCGAGCTGCTCACCCACCACGTCGAGCTGCAGGACCGCCCGACCCCCGAACAGCTGAACACCCTTGCGGCGGTCAACCCCTGCCCGCCCGAACAGGCCGCCCTGCGCGCCCTCGCCGAGGACGCCGACGCGCGGTGTGCCGACCACCGCGGCCTGCTGGACGTCATCGAGGACCACCCGGCCCTGCGCGAAGCCCTGACCTGGCCCGTACTGCTGGAGCTGCTGCCTCCGATCAGACCCCGGCACTACTCCGTGTCGTCCTCCCCGGCCACCGACCCGCACCACGTCGACCTCATGGTCTCCCTGCTCCACGCCCCCGCGCGCTCCGGCCGCGGCACCTTCCGCGGCACGGGCTCCGGCTATCTGAGCGCCGTGCGGCCCGGCGACACCGTGCTCGCCCGCATCCAGCCGTGCCGCGAGGCCTTCCGTATCGACCACGGCGCCGACACCCCGGTGATCATGATCGCGGCGGGAACCGGACTGGCCCCCTTCCGCGGCGCCATCGCAGACCGCCGCGCCCGCCTCGCGCAGGGCACCGACGACACCCCGCTCGCCCCGGCACTGTGCTACTTCGGCTGCGACGCCCCCGACGCCGACTACCTGCACGCCGCCGAACTGCACGCGGCCGAGCGGGCCGGGGCCGTCTCCATGCGTCCCGCCTTCAGCGCGGCCCCCGTCGAGGGCCGGCGCTTCGTCCAGGACCGGATCACCGCCGAGGCCGACAGGGTGTGGAGCCTCCTTGACGCCGGTGCCCGGGTCTACGTCTGCGGCGACGGCGCCCGGATGGCACCCGGCGTCCGCGACGCGTTCCGGACCCTCTACCTGGAGCGCATCCCCGGCGCCGACCGCGCGGGCGCCCACCACTGGCTGCAGACCCTGATCGCCCAGGGCCGGTACGTCGAGGACGTCTACGGAGGCTGACCGAACCGAACCCGCCCGCAGCCCACCGCCCGGTGCGCTGCGGGCGCCCGTCCTCGGTGAGGGGATTGCCAGGTTTCTCGCGGGTAGTGAGAACGGGTCTTACCCCGGGGCCGTCCGCGCGAGCTGTCAGGAGCGAGTGCGGGTGTCAGCGTCGGAGCCTGCCCTCGACCCACTCGTGGAAGGCCCGGATGTGGTGCTCACTGGGTACGAGCACACCGCCGGCGGCGTAGGCGCGGGAGTCCATCGCGGGCTGGCAGCGCTCGCACGCGTCGAAGTCCTGGACGTTGACCCGGTGGAAGAGCTCCACCGAGCGGGTGAGGTCCTTGCCCGAGTCGACGACGTCCCTCAGGAAGAGCCAGTCGCACTCCACCAGCGTGTGGTCCGCGGCGAGCGGGTACATCCGAAGGACGATCACATGGTCGGGCACCAGGTTGATGAACACCTGCGGCTTGACCGTGATCGCGTAGTACCTGCGGTCCTGTTCCGCCGAGACACCGGGGATCCGGTCGACGCCCGGGCCGCCGTCCACCGTGAAGCCCTCGGCCTCTGCGGCGAACTCGGCGCCGTGCCCGACGTAGTACTGCGCGGCGTAGCCGTCGGCGAACTCGGGCAGCACCTCGGTGAGTTCGGGGTGGATGGTGGCGCAGTGATAGCACTCCATGAAGTTCTCGACGATCAACTTCCAGTTGGCGCGCACGTCGTAGCGGATGCGGCGGCCCACGGCGAGCTCGTCGGCCTGGTAGCGGCCGATGGCCTGCGGGTCGCCCAGCCGTTCGGTCGCGGCCGAGACGACGTCCTCCTCGAAGGACGGCGGCTCCGCCGCCAGGCACACCCAGACGTAGCCGAGCCATTCGCGCACATGCACCGGGACGAGGCCGTAGGCCTTCCGGTCGACGTCCGGCATGCCGGTCAGGTTGGGCGCGGCCACCAGCGTGCCGTCCAGGCCGTACGTCCAGGCGTGGTACGGGCATTGGAAGGCCCGTTTGACCTCACCGGACTCCTCGGTGCAGATCCGCGCACCACGGTGGCGGCAGATGTTGAGGAAGGCCCTGACACGGTGGTCGCGGGAGCGGGTCACCAGGACGCTCTCCCGGCCGACCTGGACGGTCCGGAAGCTGCCCGGTGCACCGAGTTCGGAGGCGCGCACGGCGCAGAACCACATGGCTTCGAAGATCTTCTCCTGCTCCAGCGCGAAGACCCGCGGGTCCGTGTACGCGGTGCCCGGGAGCGTGCGGAGCAGACTGGCCGGGAGATCGGTGCTGGTCACCACGGTCGCCTTTCGTTGATGGGGGCTCAGGGGTCAGCGGCGGATGCAGGCCATCCGGGGGTCGAAGAGCGGCTCGGCGGAGACGGTCGCCGGCAGCCGCTCGCCGAAGTACTCGATCTCGACCCGGTTGCCCGGCACAGTGGCCCGGGCCGGCAGCCAGGCGTAGGCGATGGACTTGCCGACGGTGTAGCCGTACGCCGCGCTGGTGACGTACCCGGCGGGTGACCCGGCGGCGTACACCGGCTCCCTGCCCATCACCACCGCGTGCGGATCGTCCAGCACCAGGCAGGACAGTCGGCGCAGCGGCTCGCTCCCGGCCGCGGCGAGCAGGGCGTCCCGTCCGATGAAGGGGCCCTTGTCCAGCCGGACGGCGAAGCCGAGGCCCGCCTCGTACGGGTTGTGCTCGGTGGTCAGGTCGGTGCCCCAGGCTCGGTAACCCTTCTCCAGGCGAAGGCTGTTGAAGGCGCTGCGCCCGGCGGCGACGGCGCCCAGCGTCCGGCCCTCCTCCCAGAGCATGTCCCACAGCCGCAGCCCGTTGTCGGCGCTGGTGTACAGCTCCCAGCCGAGCTCGCCGACGTAGCTGACCCGCAGCGCGGTGACCGGCACCTCGCCGAGGTACGCCTGCTTCGCCTTGAAGTAGCTGAAGCCGCGGTGCGAGAAGTCCGCGGTGGTGAGCGGTTGGACCAGGTCGCGGGCGAACGGGCCCCACACGCCGATGCAGCACGTGCCCGCCGTGATGTCGCGGACCTGCGCGGTGCCGTCGGCGGGGAGCAGCCGGGTGAGCCGGTCCAGGTCGAGGGGGGTGTTGGCGCCGACCTGGAACCTGTGTTCGCCGAGCCGGGCCACGGTCAGGTCGCTGTGGACCCCGCCGGACTCGTCCAGCAGCAGCGTGTAGGTGACCGAGCCGACCGGCTTGTCCAGCTGGTTGCTGGTGGCCCGCTGGAGCAGGGCGAGCGCACCCGGCCCGGTGACCTCCAGCCGGCGCAGCGGGGTCATGTCGAACAGCCCGACGCGTTCCCGGGTGGCCAGCGCCTCCGCCCCGGCGATCGGCGACCAGTAGCGCGAGGCCCACGCACCGCGCGGCGGGATGCCGCGGACGGCGGGCAGCCCGGCGTTGGCCTCGTACCAGTGCGGTCGCTCCCAGCCGCCGGACTCCAGGAAGCAGCCGCCGAGTTCGCGCTGCCGCTGGTGGAACGGGCTCACCCGGAGCGGTCGTGGCTCCTCGGCGGGTTGCAGCGGGTGCAGGATGTCGTAGACCTCGACGAAGTTCCGGCAGCTGCGCCGGTGCACGTACGAGGGGGCGAGCTGGACCTCCTCGAAGCGGTTGATGTCGCACTCGTGGACGTCGGTGCGCGGCCGCCCGTCGACCAGCCACTCGGCCATGGCGGCGGCCACGCCCGCGGAGTGGGTCACCCAGACCGCCTCGGCGACCCAGAAGCCGCGCAGCTGCGGTGCCTCGCCCAGCAGCGGGAAGCCGTCGGGGGTGAAGGAGAAGATGCCGTTGAAGCCCTCCTCGACCTTGCTCCGGGCGAGCGGGGGGAGCAGCTCGCGGGCGTCCCGCCAGGAGGGGGCGAAGTCCTCCTCGGTGAACGGCAGCATCGAGGGCATGACGTCGCCGGCTGCCAGGCGGTCGAGGTCGACCGGCATCGGGCGGTGGGCGTAGGAGCCGATGCCGATCCGGTCGGCGTGCTCGCGGAAGTACAGGTCGCGGTCCTGGTGGCGGAGGATCGGCAGCAGCGCCTCGTCGGCCTCGGTGGCGCGCGAGCGGGCGAGCGCGGGCAGCGGGGTGGTCCTGGCGTACTGGTGGGCCATCGGCAGCA
Organism: Kitasatospora sp. GP82; assembly: GCF_029892105.1. Classification (GTDB taxonomy): domain Bacteria; phylum Actinomycetota; class Actinomycetes; order Streptomycetales; family Streptomycetaceae; genus Kitasatospora. The sequence continues at coordinate 210,292 of NZ_JARZAJ010000009.1, forward strand.
GGGGCAGGGTCAGGCCGGCCATCCGGCTGATCCTCGGCCCCCAGAATCCGGCGCACGAGACCACGATGTCGGCGGCGAAGGTGCCCCGGTCGGTGACGACGGCGGTGACCCGTCCGCCCGAGGACTCGATACCGGTGACGGTGTGGCGGGGGAGGAACCGGGCGCCGCGCGCCGTTGCCCGGCGGGCCTGCGCCTCGGCGGCCCGGACCGCGTTGGCGAGGCCGTCGCCCGGGGTGTGGAAGCCGGCCAGGACCCGGTCGCGGTCGAGCAGCGGGTGCAGCTCGGCACACTCCGCGGGGTCGAGCAGGCGGCTCTCGACGCCCCAGGCGGTGGCGTATCCGTGACGGCGTTTCAGCTCCTCGACGCGCTCCGGGGTGGTGGCCACCTCAAGGCCGCCGACCTGGCGGAAGCACCACTGTCCGTCCAGCTCAAGGCCGCTGTACTTGCGGACGGTGCAGGCGGCGAAAGCGGTCATCGTCCTGGACGCGTTGGTCTGGAAGACCAGGCCGGGGGCGTGCGAGGTGGAGCCGCCGGTGGCGAACAGGGGGCCCTGTTCCAGCACCGTGACATCCGTCCAGCCGCGTGCGGTGAGTTCGTCGCTCAGGGCGCAGCCGACGATGCCGGCACCGATCACCACGACTCTGGGCGAGCCCTTGGGGGCGACGTCGGGGGCGGGGGCGACTTCGGGGCGGGCTGCCATCGCTGGGTCCGTCCTCTCCGGAGGTAGGCCACAGTTGCGCATTATGCAAAATAGCTCGCTATGAGGAACAGCGTCGGGCTCGCTGTCGAGGGCTGTCAAGACGACGTCGCCAACTCGCGGACGTTTACGGCGGATTAACTCGGTTGTATTGACGTCGATGGGTCCGCCTCCCATGCTGAGGCGGCATCGAGTTGCGAATGAGGACAGACGTCCCGTATTGCGCAACTCAGCTCAGGAGGCGGTGGCGTGCAGCCCATCAGTAACCCCAACTCCCTGCTGATCGGCGGCTCCTGGACCGCCGCCGCGGACGGTCGCGAGCGTCGTGTCGTCAACCCCTACGACGCGACCGACCTGGTCATGGTCGCCGAGGCGTCGGCACTGGAGGCCGAGTCGGCGGTATGTGCTGCCCGGGCCGCCTTCGACGAGGGCTCCTGGGCGGCTGCCCCGGCCGTCCGGCGCGCGAGCGTGCTCACCGCCACCGCGGAGGCGCTGCAACAGCACCGCGAGGAGCTGGCCCTGCTGGAGACCCTCGACACCGGCAAGACGCTGACCGAGAGTCGGACGGACGTCGACGACGCCACGGCGGTACTGCGCTACTACGCGGCGCTCGTCACCGCCGATGCGGGGCGGACCGTGGACACCGGGCGGGCGGACGCGGTCAGCCGGGTGGTCCACGAGCCCGTGGGCGTCTGTGCCCTGATCACACCGTGGAACTACCCGCTGCTGCAGATCTGTTGGAAGGTCGCACCGGCACTGGCCGCCGGTAACACGCTGGTCGCCAAGCCCAGCGAGCTCACCCCGCTGACCACGATCCGCCTCTTCGAACTGCTGCAGGAGCGGCTGACCGAGGCCGGTGCCCCGGACGGCACCGCAAATCTGCTGCTCGGCCCCGGAGTTGTCGGGGCGGCCCTCGCCGAGCATCCGATGGTGGACCTGGTCTCCTTCACCGGTGGGCTGGCCACCGGCCGCTCGGTGATGCGCGGGGCCGCGGGAACCGTCAAACGGGTGGCGCTGGAACTCGGCGGCAAGAACCCCAACATCGTCTTCGCCGATGCCGACCTGGACGCGGCCGTGGGCTTCGCCCTCACCGCCGCCTTCCTGCACTCCGGTCAGGTCTGCTCGGCGGGCTCCCGGCTGCTTCTGCACCGCAGCCTGCACGAGGAGTTCACCGCCGAACTGGCCCGGCGCGCCGACCTGATCCGACTGGGCAGCGGCCTGGCGAAGGAGACCGAGACCGGCCCGCTGATCTCCGCCGAGCATCGCGCGAAGGTCGAGAGCCACCTCGCCGGCGCCCTCGCCGAGGGCGCCGTCCTCCGCGCGGGTGGCACTCGCCCGACCGAACCGGACCTGAGGAACGGGTACTTCCTGCGGCCGACCGTCCTCGACGGCTGCCACCCGGGGATGGCCGTGGTGCGCGAGGAGGTCTTCGGCCCGGTCCTCACCGTCGAGACCTTCGAGGACGAGAGCGAGGCGGTGGCCCTCGCCAACGACACGCCCTACGGCCTGGCCGGCGCGGTCTGGACCAGGGACGCCGGCCGCGGCGAGCGCCTCGCCGCCCGGCTGCGGCTCGGCACGGTCTGGATCAACGACTACCACCCGTACGTCCCGCAGGCCGAGTGGGGCGGGCGCAAGCAGTCCGGTACCGGCCGCGAGCTCGGCCCGTCGGGCCTGCGCGAGTACCAGGAGACCAAGCACATCTGGCGCACCGTCAGCCCGGCGCCGCAGCGCTGGTTCGCCAGCTGACGCGGCAAGCCCCCCGAGCGCACCATCCATATCCTGCCTGCCTTGGAGCGTCCCCATGAGTGAGCGATCAGGCAACGCCGGACCGAGCGCCAAGACCGTGCCCGCCGCCTTGCCAGGGCCGGCGGGCGAGGACGGCCGCGACCTCGAACGCTTCGGCTACCGCCAGGAGTTGGAGCGCTCGCTCGGCTCCTTCTCCAGCTTCGCCGCCGGATTCAGCTACATCTCCATCATGACCGGCGTCTTCCAGCTCTTCGGCTTCGGGTTCGCCTCCGGCGGGCCGGCCTTCATCTGGACCTGGCCGCCGGTCTTCCTGGGCCAGCTCGCCGTCGCCCTCTGCTTCGCCGAGCTGGCCGGGCAGTTCCCGCTGGCCGGTGGCGTGTACCAGTGGGCGAAGCAGATCGCCCGCCCGGCCACCTCGTGGATGTCCGGCTGGATCATGGCCATCGGGTCGATCGTCACGGCCGCCGCTGTCGCCGTCGCCTACCAGGTCATCCTGCCGCAGGTCTCGCTGGCCTTCCAGATCGTCGGCGGTGCCGACGATGCCGGTCAGACGGCCACGCCGAACGGCGCCGAGAACGCGATCCTGCTCGCCCTCGGCCTGGTGGTGTTCACCACCGTCGTCAACATCGTCGGCGTCCGCCTGATGGCGAAGATCAACAACCTGGGCGTGGCCGTCGAACTCATCGGCGTCACCCTGCTGATCGCCATGCTCGCCATCCACATCCACCGCGGCCCGCAGGTCGCACTGCGCACCCACGGCGCCGGCGCCGGCCACTCCTGGGGCTACCTCGGCGCCTTCCTGGTCGCGTCCATCATGAGCGCCTACGTCTTCTACGGCTTCGACACCGCGGGATCACTGGCCGAGGAGACCAGGGAGCCGCGCCGCCACGCCCCGCGAGCCATCATCCGCGCGATCACCACCGCGTTCGTCGCGGGAGGCCTGCTGATGCTCGTCGGCATGATGGCGGTCGGCGACGTCAACGCCCGGGAACTGGGCACCCTGGGCATGCCCTACCTCATCAAGTCCACCCTCGGCACGGGTCTGGGCGACGCCTTCCTGGTCTGCTCGGCGATCGCGATCACCGTCTGCTGCCTGGCCGTTCAGACCGCCGCGATCCGGTTGCTGTTCGCCATGGCCCGCGACGGCGGGCTCCCGTTCAGCCACGCGATCGCCAGGGTCTCGCCCCGCTCCAGGACGCCCGTGGTGCCCGCCGTCCTCACCGGCGTGCTGACCATCGCCCTGCTCCTGGTCAACATCGGCAACCAGCGGGTGTTCTACATCCTCACCTCCGTCGCCATCATCCTGTTCTACATCCCCTACCTGATGGTCACCGCACCGATGCTGCTGCGCCGGCTCCGTGGCCGGTGGCCGGTCCCCGGACACGGGCCGTACTTCAACCTCGGGCGCTGGGGCACCGCGGTGAACCTGGTGGCCGTTCTCTACGGCGGGGCGATGACCGTCAACCTCGCCTGGCCGCGCGCGGCCGTCTACGGCAGCGACCACTGGTACTACCGGTGGGGCGCCGTCGTCTTCACCGCCGTCATCACGGCCGTGGGCGCGGGCCTGTACCTCGCTCGGCGCCGGAGCCTCGGGCCGGCTCCGTCCACCGCGGGCCCGGTGCGGGAGAAGGTCTGACGGGCCGTCCGTGACGGGCGCCGAAGACCCTCCGAAGACCCCTCACCCGCCGTTCACCCGACGTACCCGAGCCGGGCCGAGATCTCCTCGGCGGCGGCCCGCACCACAGCCGCCACCTCCGGGATCCGACGCTCCGTCAGCCGGTAGGAGGGCCCCGATGCGCTGACGGCGGCCACCACCTGCCCGTGGTAGGCGAAGAGCGGTGCGGCGACGGCGTTGAGACCGGTCTCAAGCTCCTCGACGGTGCAGGCGAAGCCGTCCGCACGGACCTTCCCCAGCTGCTCGCGCAGCTTCCGGGGATCGGTGATGGTCCGCCGGGTGTAGGCGGTCAGCGGCTCGGCGAGGCGGCGTTCCAGCGCGGCCTCCGGCAGATGGGCCAGCAGGACCTTGCCGCTGGAGGTGGCGTGCAGGGCCGTGCGCTGGCCCACCCAGTTGTGCGTGGTGACGGCCGAAGGGCCCAGCACCTGGTCGATGTTGACGGCGGCGTCACTGTCGAGGATCGCCACGTTGATGGTCTCCGCGACGTCCACCGCCAGGCGCTCGCAGATCGGCCGGCTCTGCTGGGACAGGTCCAGCCGGGCCGTGGCCGCGCCCGCGAGCCGGACGAGTCCCAGGCCCAGCCGGTACTTGCCGCGCTCACCCGGCTGCTCGACGAGGCCGCGGACCTCCAGGGTGGCGACCAGCCGGAACGCGGTCGACTTGTGCACGCCGAGCTCGGCGGCTATCTCCGTGACCCCCGCCTCGCCCCGGGCGGCCAGGAGTTCAAGGATCGTCACGGCGCGGTCCACGGACTGCACCGGGGACTCTGCCACGCGCGGGGTTCCCGACGGTCTGAAGCTGTTGCTCATGGCGCAACAATAGGCAGGGATTCCGGCCTCGTGAAGGGGATTCGGCGGCCCTCTTGACAGGGGTTCAGGCTGCCGAAACCATGATGCAGAGTTGCGCATTCCGCGTCGCGTTGATTATTGCGCAACGGAGGGGAGACTCCCACATGATCAGGGTGTGCCGCCCGGAGGACCTGCCGCCCGGAGAGGTCGTCCGGGTGACCGACGGCGTCCCGGCTCCGGTCGCGGTCTTCAACGCGGACGGCGAGTTCTACGCCGTCGACGACACCTGTACGCACCAGGACGCCTCGCTGGCCGACGGCTGGCTGGAGGGCCGCCTCATCGAATGCCCGCTGCACGCGGCCTCGTTCGACCTGCGGACCGGCAAGCCGACCTGCCCGCCGGCCAGGCAGCCGCTCCGTACCCACCGGGTCACCGTGGCGGACGGCTACATCCAGCTGCACGTCACGGTCGGCGAGCCGGATCACCCCGCCTTGTGGTGACGGTAGAACTCGGCGTGATCCGGTTCGAGCGGTGTGTTGCCGAGGATGAGGTCGGCTGCCTTCTCGGCGAGCATCATCACGGGTGCGTAGATGTTGCCGTTGGTCACATACGGCATCGCGGCGGCGTCCACGACGTGCAGGCCGTCGACTCCGTGCACCTGCATGGTCGTCGGATCGACCACCGACATCTCGTCGACGCCCATCCGGCAGGTGCAGGAGGGGTGCAGGGCGGTCTCGCCGTCGCGGCGGACCCAGTCCAGAACCTGCTCGTCGGTCTCGACGGCCGCGCCGGGGGAGATCTCGCCGCCGCTGAATTCCGCGAAGGCGGGCCGGCCGAGGATGTCCCGGGTGGCCCGGATCGCCTCCACCCACTCGCGGCGATCCTGCTCCGTGGAGAGGTAGTTGAAGCGCAGAGCCGGGTGGCGGCGCGGATCGCGCGACCTGATCTTCACCGAGCCGCGCGCGTCGGAGTACATCGGGCCGATGTGCACCTGGTAGCCGTGCCCGCCGGCCGGGGCTGAGCCGTCGTAGCGGACGGCGACCGGCAGGAAGTGGAACATCAGGTTGGGGTAGTCGACGTCCTCGTTGCTGCGGACGAAGCCGCCGCCCTCGAAGTGGTTGCTCGCTCCGGGGCCCTTGCGCAGGAAGAGCCACTGGGCGCCGATGAAGGGCCTGCGCCACAGCTTCAGTTGGGGCTGCAGCGAGACGGGCTGCCTGCAGGCGTGCTGCACGTAGACCTCCAGGTGGTCCTGGAGGTTCTCGCCGACGCCCGGCAGATGGTGCACCGGTGTGACACCGAGCGCCGACAGCTCGTCCGCGTTGCCCAGGCCGGAAAGCTGCAGCAGCTGGGGCGAGTTGATCGCACCACCGCAGAGGATCACCCTCCCGCCCCGTACGCGCTGCGGCGCGCCGCTGCGGCCGCGGGTGAACTCCACGCCGACGGCCCGCCTGCCGTCCAGGAGCACCCGGGTGGCGAACGCCCGGGTCAGCACCCTGAGGTTGGGGCGGCGGAGGACGGGGTGGAGGTACGCGCGGGCGGCGCTGAGGCGGCGGCCGTGCCGCAGGTTGCGGTCGAACGCGGCGAAGCCCTCCTGGCGGTGGCCGTTGACATCGTCGGTCAGCGGGTAGCCGGCCTGCTGCACGGCCTCGAAGAAGGCGCTGAACAGCGGGTTGGTGACCGGCCCGCGTTCGAGCACGAGCGGCCCTTCGTGCCCTCGGAAGACGCCGTCCCGGTCGGCGAGGCAGTTCTCCATCCGCTTGAAGTACGGCAGGCAGTGGGCGTAGTCCCAGGTCTTCATGCCGGGGTCGGCACCCCAGCGCTCGTAGTCCAGCGGGTTGCCGCGCTGGAAGATCATGCCGTTGATGCTGCTGGAGCCGCCGAGCACCCTGCCCCGGGCGTGGTAGATCCGGCGCCCGTTCATGAAGGGCTCGGGCTCGGACTCGTACTTCCAGTCGTAGAAACGGTTCCCGATCGGCATGGTGAGGGCCGCCGGCATGTGGATGAGGACGTCCCACAGGTAGTCGGGTCGCCCGGCCTCCAGGACCAGCACCCGGTTGCCGGGGTCGGCGCTGAGCCGGTTCGCGAGGGCGCAGCCCGCCGAACCCCCGCCGACGATGATGAAGTCGTACTGCTGCAAGGTCATGTGAGTTCCTGCCCTGGCTCTCTTTCGGCACCCGGCGGGTGCGCTACCGAACGGGGCTTGGACCCTCCGGCAATGGGGGGTGGGTGAAGGAGCGCCCGCCGCGTCAGCGGCTGATGTCCGGGGCGGGGTGCCTGCCCCGGCGTCGCTCCTTGACCCGCGCTCCCTGTTGCCGGTCGGTCTCAGTACTGCGAGGTCGGGTCAACGGCGCCTGGTGGCCGGACGGATCGAGCAGATGGGTCGACCGGCAGGTTTCCTCATACGGAACCGGCTTCTGATGGCGCAACAGTTTTCCGGTGGCGTCGGACGGCGTCAAGACGTACACGGCCCCTTGACGGCTGTTGTCGTAGGCGCAACAGTGTGCGTAGTCCGAGACACTGTCGAGGGGCTTGATGCGATGTCCCACGAACTGCCCGAACACCCCGACTGGTTGTGGCGCACCCCCGACCCGAAGCGGGCCTACGACGTCGTCATCGTCGGTGCCGGCGGCCATGGACTCGCCACCGCCTACTACCTCGCCCGCGACCACGGCATCACCGACGTCGCCGTGCTGGAACGCGGGTGGCTGGCCGGCGGGAACATGGCCCGCAACACCACGATCATCCGCTCCAACTACCTGTGCGACGCCAGCGCCGCGATCTACGAGCACGCGCTCAAGCTGTGGGAGACGCTGCCCGAGGAACTGGAGTACGACTTCCTGTTCAGCCAGCGCGGTGTGCTCAACCTGGCCCACACCCTCCAGGACGTCCGCGAGGGCATCCGGCGCGTCCACGCGAACCGGCTGGGCGGCATCGACGCCCAGTGGCTCGACCCGGACGAGGTCCGTGCCTTCTGCCCGATCGTCAACACCTCACCGGAGGTCAGGTACCCGGTCCTGGGGGCGACCTTGCAGCCCCGCGCCGGCATCGCCAAGCACGATCACGTCGCCTGGGCACTGGCCCGCAAGGCCGACGCGTACGGCATCGACCTGATCCAGGGCTGCGAGGTGACCGGCTTCGTCCGCGACGGCGAGCGCGTCGTCGGAGTGGAGACCACCCGGGGCCGGATCGGCGCCGGACGGGTCGCGCTCGCCGCAGCCGGGCACACCAGCACCCTGGCCGATCTGCTGGGCCTGCGGCTGCCACTGCAGAGCCACCCGCTCCAGGCCCTGGTCTCCGAACTGCTCGAACCCGTACACCCGACCGTCGTGATGTCCAACCATGTGCACGTCTACGTCAGCCAGGCGCACAAGGGCGAGCTGGTCATGGGGGCGGGCATCGACTCGTACAACGGCTACGGCCAGCGCGGCTCGTTCCACCAGATCGAGCACCAGATGGCCGCCGCCCTCGAACTGTTCCCGATCTTCGCCCGTGCGCATGTGCTGCGCACCTGGGGCGGGATCGTCGACGTCACCCCGGACGCCTCCCCGATCATCGGCAGCACGCCGATCGAGAACCTCTACCTCAACTGCGGCTGGGGGACGGGCGGTTTCAAGGCGACTCCGGCCTCCGGCCGGGTGTACGCGGACACCATCGCCACCGGTACACCGCACCCGCTGGCAGCGCCGTTCGCGCTGGAGCGTTTCACCACCGGGGCCCTCATCGACGAGCACGGCGCCGCTGCCGTCGCCCACTGACCCTGCGGGAGGACGCATGCTGCTCATCGCCTGTCCCTGGTGCGGCGAGCGTGACGAGGTCGAGTTCCACTACGGCGGCCAGGCCCATGTCGCCTACCCGAGCGACCCCGAGGCACTCTCCGACGCCGAGTGGGCCCAGTACCTCTTCGTCCGCGACAACCCCAAGGGGCCGTTCGCGGAACGCTGGTCGCACGCCGCCGGGTGCCGTCGCTGGTTCAACGTGGTCCGCCACACCGTCACCCACGAGATCCTGGCCGTCCACCCGGCCGGCCGGCCGAAGCCGGTGATCGCATGACCCAGCCCCACCGCCTCGCCGACGGCGGACGTCTCGACCGCAGCACCCCCGTCCGGTTCACCTTCGACGGTACCGAGTACACCGGGTACCCGGGCGACACCCTCGCCTCGGCGCTGCTCGCCAACGGCGTGATCGAGGTCGCGCCCAGCCTCTACCGCAGGCGTCCGCGCGGGATCGCCACCGCCGGCGTCGACGAGCCCCACGCGCTGGTGCAGGTCGCCGAGCCCATGCTGGCGGCCACCACGGTGGAGCTGCACGACGGACTGTCGGCCACCAGCCTCCCAGGACTGGGCCGGCTCGATCAGGCGTCCGACGAGGCCGTCCACGACAAGATGTACGGCCACGCCGACGTGGTGGTCATCGGCGGCGGCCCGGCCGGACTCGCCGCCGCTCTTGCCGCCGCCCGCTCCGGGGCCCGCACCGTCCTGGTCGACGACCAGCCGGAACTCGGCGGCGCCCTGCTCAGCGGGCACGAGGAGATCGGCGGCCGGCCGGCCCTGGAGTGGGTCGAAGCCGTCCGTGCCGAGCTGTCCGACACGGCCGAGGTACGGATCCTCACCCGCTCCACGGCGATCGGCTACCACGACCAGAACTACCTGCTGATCGCCGAACGCCGTACCGGTCACCTCGGCCCGCAGCCCCTCCCGGCCGCCGGCCGAGGGAGGCTCTGGCACGTCCGCGCCCGCCAGGTGGTCCTGGCCACCGGAGCGCACGAGCACCCGATGGTGTTCGCGGGCAACGACCGCCCGGGGGTCATGTCCGCCGCCGCAGTGCGCAGCTACCTCAACAGGTACGCCGTGCTGCCCGGCCGCCGAGCGGTCGTCCTCACCACCAACGATCACGCCTACGGCACCGCGCTCGACCTGGCCGCCGCCGGCGTCGAGGTGGCCGCGCTGGTCGACACCCGTCCGCAGCCGCCCGTCGCCCTGGCCGAAGCCGCCCGCCGGGCCGGGATCGAGGTGCTCGCCGGCTCGGCCGTGGTGGGTACCTCGGGCGACACCCGGATCGCCTCGGCCCGCATCGCCGAACTCGCCCCCGACGACACTCTCCGGGGGCCGGTACGCGAGTTGGGCTGCGACCTGCTCGCCGTCTCCGGCGGTTGGAGCCCCGCCGTGCACCTGTGGAGTCAGTCCCGCGGCAGTCTGCGCTTCGACGAGGCGCTCGCCGCTTTCGTCCCCGCGCAGGCGGCGCAGCAGGTCCGGGCCGTGGGAGCCGCGCGCGGCACCTACGACCTGGCCGGCTGCCTGCGCGAGGGGTCCGCCGCCGGAGCGGAGGCCGCGACGCTCGCCGGTTTCGAAGCCGCCGCCCCGCCGGTACCGCCGAGCGTCGGCGACCCGCGGCCCGCCCTGCCGCGACCGGTCTGGCTGGTACCGGCCGAAGAGGGCGAACCGGCCACCTGGCGCGACCACTTCGTGGACTCGCAGCGCGACGCCACCGTCGCGGACGTGCACCGGGCGATCCGGGCCGGGATGCGCTCCATCGAGCACATCAAGCGCTACACCACCATCGGCACCGCGCACGACCAGGGCAAGGCCGCCGGGCCCACCGCGATCGGGGTCATCTCCAGGCTCCTGGGCGCGAGTTCACCGGCCGAGGTCGGCACCACGACCTTCCGCGGCCCGTACACCCCGGTCTCCTTCGCGCTCCTGGCCGGCCGCGAGCGCGGCGGGCTCTTCGACCCCGTCCGCACCACGTCGATCCATCCCTGGCACGCCGAGCACGGCGCGGTCTTCGAGAACGTCGGCCAGTGGAAGCGCCCCCGCTACTACCCGCGCCCCGGAGAGGACATGGACGCCGCCGTGCTGCGCGAGTGCCGCGCGGCCCGTGGCGCTGTGGCCGCCATGGACGTCTCCACGCTCGGCAAGATCGACGTCATCGGCGCAGACGCCGGAGCGTTCCTCGACCGTGTCTACACCAACGGCTTCGCCGGACTGGCCGTGGGGTCGGCGCGTTACGGCATCATGTGCCGCCCCGACGGCATGGTCTTCGACGACGGCGTCACCGTACGCCTCGCCGACGACCACTACTACCTCACCACGACCACGGGCAATGCCGCCGCCGTGCTCGACTGGCTGGAGGAGTGGTTGCAGACCGAGTGGCCCGAACTGCGGGTCCACTGCACCTCGGTGACCGAGCAGTGGGCCACGGTCGCGGTGGTCGGGCCCGAGTCCCGAGCGGTCCTGGCAGACCTCGCACCGGACCTGGACGTGTCCAAGGAGGCCTTCCCGTTCATGACGGCACGTCAGGCCACGCTGTCGAACGGCATCCCGGCCCGGATCTGCCGCATCTCCTTCTCCGGTGAACTCGCCTACGAGATCAACGTGCCGAGCTGGTACGGCCTCGCCGTCTGGGAGGCGGTGCTCGCCGCGGGCGAAGGGCACGGCATCACCCCGTACGGCACCGAGACCATGCACGTGCTGCGCGCCGAGAAGGGCTACCCCATCGTCGGGCAGGACACCGACGGCACCGTCACCCCGCAGGACCTCGGCATGGAGTGGATCGTCGCCAAGCACAAGCAGTTCATCGGCAAACGCTCCTTCCGCCGCGCGGACACCGCCCGCGCCGACCGCCGCCGGCTCGTCGGACTGCTCCCGCTGGACCGCGCCGAGCTGCTCCCCGAAGGTGCCCAACTCATCGCCGACGAAACCGCGTTGACCGGCCCACCGGTCCGGATGATCGGCCACGTCACCTCCAGCTACCGCAGCGCCGCACTGGGGCGCACCTTCGCGCTGGCCCTCGTCGAGCGCGGCCGGGACCGGATCGGGGAGAAGGTCTACGCGCCGCTGCCCGACGGCCGCCTGGTCGCCGCCACCGTCACCGAACCCGTCCTCCTCGACCCGAAGGGAGCCCGCCGTGACGGTTGACGGCCTCCGGCGCAGTCCGCTCGGCGACCTCCCCGAGACGCTCGGCCACGGAGTACGGCTGCGCGAGATCCCCTTCCTCACCCAGCTGAACCTCCGCCTCGCACCCGGCGGCGGAGCCGCTGCCCGCGTCGCCGAGGTCCTGGGCGCAGCGCTGCCGACCGAGCCGAACACCGTCACCGACTCCGGTGACCTGCGGCTGCTCTGGCTCGGCCCGGACGAGTGGTTGATCGTCGGCCCGGACGGCGCCGCTCCGGACACCGAGGGGCGGATCCGCACCGCCCTGCCGGGCGAGCACGCCTGTCTGGTGGACGTCTCCGCCAACCGGACCACGCTCGAACTGTCCGGGCCCGGTGCCCGCACCGTGCTCGAGAAGGGCTGCGCCCTGGATCTGCACCCGCGCGCGTTCACGCCGGGCCGCTGCGCGCAGACCCTGGTCTCCAAGGTCAACGTGGTGCTCGACCAACTGGACGCCGAGCCGCGCTACCGACTGCTCGTCCGTGGCTCGTTCGCGCGCTACCTCGCCGACTGGCTGCTCGACGCGATGTCGGACACGGCGCTGATCGGTTGACCGGCGCTCACCGTGCGGATGGTCCTGGAGGCGCTGAGCCGGTTCGCAGGCGCTGTGCGGTTACGACCTGCTGCACGTTATCTATCCGTCGAGTAGCGGTATGCGCGGGGCCCGCCGGTACGCGATCACGCCGCCGGCATCGGTGACATCGCACGGGCAGCTCTTGTCCCCGAAACGCCTGGAACAACGGTTGAGGAGACGCCAATTACCAATCCTCAACTGCCGAAGGCCCCGGGCCGACGGCCCGGGACAGAGCGGTTCGGCTCGCTCGCTGCTACGCCGAGACCACCGCGATGTGCAGCTTGCCGTCGACCACGGCCCAGGAGACGTCGGACGGCGTCCCCGCGGTTCCACTCTCCTGCAGCGGGAAGACGTAGACGCCCTCCGTCGGCACACTGAGATCGCGGAACAGCGGCTTCTTGCTGATCCAGATCCGGTCGTCGCCGTCCCACACCGTCGGGGTGTCGTAGTAGAAGTAGCCATGCGTACGCAGCTCGTCGGCGATGCTCTCGGCCTGCTCCCTCAGCCCGGCGAGCCGCGCCTCGGGTATGGCGTCCGGTCCGGTGCTGAACGCCACGACGTGGTAGACGTTGCTGTCGCCGTAGTCACGCGTGGCAAGGACGCTGGCGCGCGCCACTCCCTTCGTGCTCGCACGGGAGAACAGGTCGTGGTTCTTCTTGGCCCGTCGCCCGAAGAGTCCACCGCCGAGGAGCTCCTTGAGCCCCTCCACGGAATCGAGCTTGCTGGTCAGTCCAGGGTTCTGCGACACGTGTTGTCGCCTTTCCAGTAGTGCTGTTCGTGCAGCATGAGGGCGTCAGGCTACAGAAACCGGACACAAATGCACAGTTGATTCATGAGCGCTTCGGATCCCGGCTTCGACGGGGTGTCAGCAGGGCCGAAGGCCGGGGCTTAGAGTCGCCCCTATGTCCGACACCAGCAACACCCGAGTCATCGACGACGAAGAGAACAAAGAGGACGAACACGACGGAGGCGCGGGCTTCTACGGGTACGTCATGGGTTTCCTCGTCACCGTGGGCCTTGCCGTCGCCCTCAACACCTCGCTCTGGGACGACCAGATAGCAGGCGAGCACCACCACGGCCGGGGCGCCTGGCTGGCGAACCTCATGAACAGGCTGGGCCAGACCACGGTCACCCTCGTCCTGGCCGCCATCGCGCTCCTCATCCTCTTCCTCGCGGTGCGCGAGTTCCGCAAGCTGAAGGCGTTCGCGCAGTAGCGCCCGCCGGGGGCCGGTGCGGCACGCCGAACCCGGAGCGTGGCCGCACCGGTTCACCCGGGGCGCGGGTTGGTCCTCTTCACCAGGCCCTTGAAGTCCGCCGACAGGTAGGCGCTGCCGTACGCGTCCGTGACGTAGACCAGTACGGCGGGCCCCGGGTTGAACGTGTCGTACTGCACGACGACGTACTCCTCGGTCGGGTGCTGGATGCCGAGGGTGGTGGCGGCCTGCTGCAGGAGCCCGGGGAGTGCGTCCCAGTTGACGGACTGGAGGTCCACCGTCCTGTCCTCTGTGCCCATGGTGCCGCCACCCAGTGCACTGTGGGTGGTCTTGCCCTTGCGGTAGTCGAACCGGTCGAAGAGCCTCGGATTCGCCGCGGTCGGAGCGGCTGCGGCTGCGTGGTCCTGGTAGACCTCGAAGCTCGCGACCTGGGTGCCTCCCATCACCGGGCTCATGGCCTGGACCACGGAGCGCACACCCTGCGGGGTGACCAGGCCCGGGCCGGTGTCGGAGGGGGTCGGCGTGGTGCTGCTCGGCGCGAAGTCCTGGAAGCCGTAGTGCATCACGTATGCCACCACGGCGGCGAGCACCGTGCCCATGGCCCAGCTGGACCGGATCGCGTTGCGCCTGGCCTGGAGCCGGACCGGGCGGGGCCGGACCGTCCCAGCCGGTGTCCGGTGCCGCTGCGACGGGCCGCCGGAGGGCGGCGGCAGATCCTCGGGCAGCTCGGGGTGCACGCCGTCCAGCCGCGTCCGGGAGGGCGTGCCGGGCTGCGCGCTCAGCCTCAGGGTTTCCAGCGCGGCGCGCTCGGCCTCGGACACGGCTCCGGCGGCCGACCCGGGCCCCGGCCCGGCCGCTGACTCGGCCGCGGCGAGGAGCCGGTCGAGTTGCTCGGCGTCCGGCCGGGCCGCGGTGTCCCGGACCAGCAGCGCGGAGAGCACGGGGCCGAGCGGTCCGGAGCGCACGGGCGGCGGGACCGGCTCATCGAGCACGGCGGCGAGCGTGGCGAGGCTGGTGGCGCGCCGCAGCGGATGGTGGCCCTCGACGGCGACATAGAGCATCATCCCCAACGACCAGAGGTCCGAGGCGGGGTTGCCCTCCTCGCCGCGGATCCGCTCGGGGGCGATGTACTCGGGTGAGCCGATCAGCGAACCGGTGGTGGTCAGACTGGTCGACTCCCGCAGGGCGGCGATGCCGAAGTCGGTGAGCACCGGCGTGCCGTCGGGGCGCAGCAGGACGTTCCCGGGCTTCACATCGCGGTGCTGGATACCGGCCGCATGAGCGGCGCTCAGCGCGGACAGCACACCTCGGCCGAGCCGGGCCGCCTCGGCCGGCGACATCGGGCCTCGCGCCAGCCGCTCGTGCAGCGAGCCGCCGGTCACCAGCTCCATGACCAGCCAAGGATGCGGGAATTCGGGCAGGTCCACGATGTGATAGATCGTCACCACGTGGGGGTTGTTGAGACGGGCCAGCGAACGGGCCTCGCGAAGCACCCGCTCGCGCAGCACGCGCGCGGCCTTCGGGTCGCCTTCGAGCAGCGCCGGGTCGGGAGGGCGTACCTCCTTCAGTGCGACTTCGCGGTGCAACGCGGTGTCGCGGGCCCGCCACACCAGTCCCATGCCTCCGCCGCCGAGCCGCTCCAGGACTTCGAAGCGACCATCAATGAGCTGGGTGTTCGGCCCCCCTGTGTTCATGGCGGTCATCGTATGGGTCCGGCCCGGTCAGGCCCGCAGGGGGTCTGCCGGCCCTTCAGCGCAACAACCTCAGGCAGCAACTTCAGCATCTCACCATTGTCGGCCCAGCCGCCCACATCACCAGGCGCCGCTGACACCGGCCCAGATGAATGAGACCTCGGTCCGCGCGGCCGGCCTCACGGGCCGCCCGCGCACACCAGTACGGTAGGAACTCCCCCTGAGGGAGGTTCAAGCCTTGTCCCCTGACGGCATGTGGAGCATCGGAGAGCTCGCCGAACACGCGGGCGTCACCGTCAAGACCGTCCGCTTCTACTCCGACCGCGGCCTGCTGCCCGAAACCACCCGCAGTACCGGAGGCCACCGCCGCTACGGTCCCGAAGCCCTCGACCGACTCCACCTGATCCGCTCCCTGCGCACCCTCGACCTGCCCGTCTCGGAGGTGGGCCGGGTCCTCGACCACGAGGACACGCTGGAGGACGTCATCGCGGAGCAACTGCGCGAACTCGGCTCCCAACTGACCGCCCTGCGCTGGCGCGAAGCCGCCCTCCAGCTCCTCCGCGACTCCACCGCTCACGAACGCCCCGACCGACTGCGCCTGATCGGCGCCGTCACCACCCCGCCCGACACGGCCGCGCTGGCCCGCTTCTGGCGGCGCACGCTACCCGCACGACTTCCGGCCCGGCTGGCCTCGATGGTCCTCGACGCGGCTGTTCCGCAGCTCCCCGCCGATCCGACCCCGGCCCAGGTACTGGCCTTCGCCCGGCTGCACGCCATCGCCACAGCTCCGTGCCCTGCCACCAATCCGCGCCGGCCCGACGAGGACTACCGCCCGGCGGTGCTCTACGACGGTCTCGGCGAGGCGTACGCGCTGGCCTCGATGGACCTGCGGGCACAGCGGCCACCGCACGAAGGCGAGGCACTCGACTGCTTCGTCTCCGCCCACGCCCACTCACGCGGCACGCGGGACACCCCCGCCTTCCGCCGCCGGCTCGCCGGCCTGCTCGCCCGGAGCGCCGATCCCGTCATCATCCGCTACTGGCAACTCGCCGCCGAACTGTCCGGCCCGGCGGAGCCGACCGCCGGCGCTGCCCACTACTGGCTCTGCGTCGCCCTGAAGGCCCAGATCGCCCGTCCAGCCCCTGTTCCGGGCGGCCCCACCCAATAGCCGTGGTTGGCGAATCTCCGCTGCGGAGGGGCAGTCCGGGTCGGACAGGCTGCCCCAACCACCACGCCATCACGGCGGTCGGCGTTGCCGGCTGCGGGGCTGTGGCGTTGCCGGCGAGACGCCGGGTGGGCCGGTCCTGATGGGAGACTTCAGCCTCCCATCAGGACGCGTCGAACAGGGCGCTCACCGATTCGCCGTTGTGGATGCGTCGGACCGCCTCGGCCAGCGCCGGCGCGATCGAGAGGATCCGCAGTTTGTCGGTGCGGTCCTCGGCGGGGATCGGGACGGTGTTGGTGCAGATGATCTCCAGCACGTCGGGCTGGTCGGACAGGCGCTTGAGCGCACCGGCGGTGAACAGCCCGTGCGTGCAGGCGATGCGAACGGATTGGGCGCCCAACTCGCGGAGACGGTCCAGGAGTTCCAGAACGGTGCTGCCCTTGGCTATCTCGTCGTCCAGGACGATGACGTCGCGGTCGGCGACCTCACCGATGACGGAGCTGATGGTGACCCGGTCATCGGCGAAGCGTTGCTTGGCGCCTGCGGCCACCTGCACGCCCAGCAGCCGGGCGAAGGCCGCGGCCTCCTTGGCGTTGCCCAGATCCGGCGAGACGACGGTCGTCCGGGACAGGTCGTAGCGGCGGAAGTGCTCGGCCAGTTCGCGCAGTGCGTGCAGGTGGTCGACCGGGACGGAGAAGAACCCGTGCACCTGCGGCGAGTGCAGGGTCACGGCCAGTACCCGGCCGGCACCGGCGGTTGCCAGCAGGTCGGCCACCAGGCGCCCGCCTATCGAGATCCGTGGAGCGTCCTTCTTGTCCGAGCGGGCGTAGGCATAGTGCGGCATCACCACGGTGATGCGACCCGCCGACGCGCCCCGCGCGGCGTCGCACATCAGCAGCAGCTCGACGAGGTTCTCCTGCACGGGTGTGACCAGCGGCTGGATCAGGAAGACGTCGCGCTCACGGCAGTTGGCCTGCAGCTGGACTTCCAGGCAGTCGTTCGCGAATCGGTCGACCCGCACCGGGCTGAGCGGCACTCCCAGCTGAGCGCAGACCTCCGCCGCCAACTCGGGGTGGGCACTACCGCTGAACACGGCGATGTCTCGCACGAACCGCTCCTCACGTGATCAACCTGGGATGCCAGCCACATGCTACTGGCTCAGGAACAAGCGGCCTGACATGCCATCACGTCATGGCGGGCGATGATCCGAGGGTGAGCACGGTGACGCGGGTCAGCCGGCTGCCGCCCTGGGGCGGGGTGCGGCCGCGGCGCCCAGCAGGAAGAGCACGGCCCCGCAGACCTGGACGACGGCCAGGCCCATGAACGTCCGCGCGATGCCCGCGGACTCCACTGCGGTGCCGACCGCGGCCAGGCCCAGGGTGCCGCCGGAGAGCGCGCTGGCCGCGATCACGGTGAGGGTGGAGGAGCGCAGCGGCGCCGGGATCGCGGCGGTGCGCACCGCGACCATCGGAGCGTTCGACAGGCCGTTCAACAGGCCCACCACGGCGAGGAAGACCGCCAGCGAGAGGGGCCCGAGCGGAAGCAGCAGCGTCAGGAAGACGATGCCCTGGCCGACGCGGCCGAGGACGGCCAGGCGCAGATTGGACAGCCTGTGCAGCGCGGGCCCGACCAGGAAGGTGCCCAGCAGCGCGCCACCGCCGAAGGCACCCAGCAGGACACCGGACAGGGCCGACGAGCCGTGCCGGAGCAGCACGAAGACCGGGATCAGGGCGAACAGGGCCTGCCAGGCGCCCTCGCCGAGGATCTGGGCCACCGTCCACCGGCCGAGCAACTTGTCCTTGACCAGTACGGCCAGGCTGTCGCGCAGCCGGCCGCGGCGTGGCGCGACCGCGATGGCGAGGTCGCGCGGCAGGCCCCAGCGGAGCAGCAGCGCGGAGGCCATGAAGCTGAGCGCGTCCAGGAACAGCACGGCCGGGGCCCCCATCACCGCGATCAGCAGTCCGGCGGTCGGCGGACCGAGCAGGATGGTGAGGCGGGTGGCGCCCTGGAGGCGCGCGTTGGCCTTGCTGAGCAGCGTCTCGTCGTCCCCGACGAGGGCGGGCAGGATGGCCTGCTGGCTGGCCACGTACGGGGCGAAGAAGGAGCCGATCGCGAAGAGCAGCACCATGAACACCGGCATGCTGAGCAGACCGGCCGCGTGCAGGAGCGGCACCAGGGCGACCAGCGGTGCGCGGGCGGTGTCGGAGAACAGCAGCACCTTCCTGGGGCCCAGGCGTCCCGCCAGGGTCGCGCCCAGCAGCCCGAACACCGCGACGGCGACCATCTGAGCCGCCATCACCCGGCTCATCGCGGCGGGCGACCCGGTGCTCTGCAGGGCGAACCACGGCAGCGCGACGGCGCTCAACTGGGATCCCGTCATCGACAGCACTTCCGCGCACAGCAGGGTTCGTAGCGTGCCCAGGCGGCCGGCTGCGGCCGCCTGGGCCGGTGGAGCGGCGGGAGTCGTCGATCCCATGTCATCCCTTTCGGTTGGTGGAGTGCCGATGCCCGAGCCCCTCCCGGCCCGTGCCGCGCGACCCGAGGAGGTCTCGGGTGCGGCACGGGCCGGGAGGGGACGCCGTCATCGTCGGAGACGCTGTGCCTGCAGAGCGGCGGCGGTCCTGGACCGGGCAGCCCGGTCGCGCATGTCGACCCGGGAAGCGCTCCGGGAGCCGTCCGGCTTCGCCCGGGTGCCCGTCTGCGGGCGGTCGGCGAGTGCGTCCGCCAGTGCCGCGACCGTCGGATGCTCGAACAGCTGCGAGATCGGCAGGTCCCGCTCCAGCGCGGCGGTCAGCCGGCTGTGCAGCTTCGCCAGGAGCAGCGAGTTGCCGCCGAGGTCGTAGAAGTTGTCGTGGGCGCCGACCTCGGCCAGGCCCAGCACCTGTGACCACACCTCGGCGATCCGCTGCGCCAGACCCGCGCTGGGCGCCACCCAGGCGGTGGGGGCCGCCAGGTCCTCCCGCTGCGGCTGGGGCAGCCTGGCCTCGTCGACCTTGCCGTTGGGCTTCAGCGGGAGTGCGTCCAGCCAGACCACGGCCTCGGGGACCATGAAGGCGGGCAGCCTGGAGTGCAGCCGGCGGGTCAACTCGGCGGTTGCCGGGCGCGGTTCCGTTCCCGCGACCAGGTAGGCCGCCAGGGCCGGGGAGCGCCTCGGGTCCGCCTGGACCAGGGCCTGGACCACTTCGGGCTGTTCCAGCAGGGCGGTCTCGATCTCGCCAGGTTCGATCCGGTAGCCACGGATCTTCACCTGCCGGTCGGCACGGCCGAGGTACTCCAGCGTCCCGTCGGTCAGCCGTCGGCCGAGGTCGCCGGTGCGGTAGACCACCCCGGGCTCGCCGTCCGGTCCGGTGGGGCCGAAGCGCTCAGCGGTGAGCTCCGGACGGCGCCAGTAGCCCGCGGCCACCAGAGCGCCGCCCAGGCAGATCTCGCCCACCACACCGGCCGGGCAGCGCCGGCCCTCGGAGTCGAGGACCAGGGCCTCGACGCCCGCGAGGGGCCGGCCCAGCCGGTTCAGCGGGCCCTCACCGTCGGCGGCCAGTTCGTGGTGCAGCGCCAACACCGTGTTCTCGGTGGGGCCGTAGACGTTGCGCACCCGGTACGGGAGGCCGGCCGGCGGCCACTGGGTGAAGGCCGCGCCACCCACCAGCAGGTGCCGCAGGTGACGGGGGGCGGGGCTGCCGGCGCTCCACATCGCCTCGGCGAGCGGTGTCATCACCAGGCAGGACGTGATCCGCTGCTCGTCCAGCCAGCCCGGAAGCTCCGGGACGACCATCGGACCCTCCAGGGGGACCAGGCAGGCTCCCGAACCGAGGGCCGACCAGATGTCCCACTGCGAGGCGTCGAAGCCGGGGCTGAGCACCTGGGCGATCCGGTCGTCCGGTCCCAGACCGAAGGACTCGCGTCCCCACAGCACGAGTTGGCCGAGCCCGCGGTGGCGGACGGCGACCCCCTTGGGCTCGCCGGTGGTGCCGGAGGTGTAGATGACGTAGGCCGTGGACTCGGGGGCCGGAGCGCGCAGCGGTACCGGGGATCCGGTGGCACCCGCATCGTCGGCTTCGTGCCCGGCGACCCCGAGCACCGTCCGGCCCGTGCCGCCGAGCCTTTCGCTGACCGACGGGTCGTCGGTCAGCACGGCGCAGGCGTCCAGGTCGTCCAGGATGAAGTCGACCCGGGCCGAGGGATGCCCCGGCTCGATCGGGCAGAACGCCGCCCCGGCCTGCCAGGCGGCCAGCATCGCGACCGGCAGCTCCGCGCCGCGTCCCAGCATCAGCGCGACCACGGGGTCGGTGCCGCGCAGGTGCGGGCGGATCCGGTCGGCGAGCGCGGTGGCCCGCTCGGCCAGGCGGCGGTAGCCGAGCACACCGTCCGCCGTCTCCACCGCCGGTGCGTCGGGCTGCTCCGCGCACCAGCGGGCCACCAGCTCGGGCACCGTGGTGACGGGCGACGCGGCCGGCCCCTGCTCCGCCGCGCGCAGCGGTGCGAGGTCGGTGCCGATCAGGTCCAGCTCGCCGATCGGGACGTGCAGTCGGTCGGGCAGCGTGCTCAGCACCCGACCGAGCAGCGCGGCGAACTGGGCAGCGTCGGCCGGCCGGTAGCGGTCGCCGCGGTAGGTCAGCACTCCGCTCATCGCGCCGTCCTTGACGGTGAGGACCACCGTCAGACCGAGCTTGCCGATGAATCCAGCGCCTTGCCGGTCGAAGGCGAACGGGGTCAGTGGACGGCCCGCGAGGGTGGGCGGCTCGGCTCCGGCGGTCTCCAGGCTCAGCTGGACATCGGCGTACGGGGTGCGCCTTGGCCGACGGGCCGGGTTGAGGCGGTCCACGATGTCCTCGAAGGGCGCGCCGCGGTGTTCGTAGGCGCCCAGCAACTCGGCGCGCATCGCGTGCAGCAGGTCGAGCACCGTCGCGCCCTCGGCGGGACGCGAGCGCAGTGCCACCGTGTCCAGGCACGGGCCCAGCAGATCGGCGAACTCCGGGGCGTCGCGGTGGGCGAGCGGCCCCGCGAACACCACGTCGTCCTGACCGGTCCAGCGGTGCAGCAGAGCGGCCAGGGCGGTGGCGGCCGTCAGGTACGGGGTGAAGCCGTGCTCCTGTTGCAGCGGACGCCAGCGCTCCAGCAGGCCGTCGGCCAGCGGGATCGGCACGGCGCCGTTGGGTCCGCTCTTGCGGGGCGTGGGGAAGTCCAGGTAGGGCGGTGCCCCGGCCAGGTGGTCGGCCCAGTAGGCGAGGTCGTCCGCCCGCCCGGCACTGTCCCGCCGGCCCTCCTGGGCCGCGACGTAGTCCCGGTACTGGACCCGCCCGCCAGGGGCGATCACGACCGGCTCCGGCAGACCGGCTCCGGTCACCTGTACCGACCGGACCGGCTCGTCGGAGGAGTGAGCCGGCAGCCCGAGGCCGTCCAGCTGCCGGTCCAGCAGCTCGGGCAGCCCGGCGAGCAGTCGGCCGAAGGCCTCGGCCAGCATGCGGACGTCCTCGGCAGCGAACCGATCGCCCCGGTAGGAGAACGCTCCGGACAGCAGGCCGTCCTGCTCGGAGAGGGTCACGGTCAGCGCGAACTTGGTCTCCTGCTCCCAGAAGGAGTCGAAGAACAGCGGGGTCAACTCGCCGCCGCCGAGCACGGTGCGGCGACCGCTCAGCAGGTTCATGTTCAGCGCGACATCCGCGTAGGGCGTACGGCCGGGGCGCCGCTCGGGCTGCAGCCGCTCCACCAGCTCGTCGAACGGGGCGCTGCGGTGCTCGAAGGCGTCCAGCACCTCGGACCGCATCGCCTGCAGCAGCTCCCGCAGGGTGGTGTCCTCGGCGGGGCGAGAGCGCAGCACCGTCAAGTCCAGGCACGGGCCGAGCAGTTCGGCGAAGCGGCCGCGGTCGCGGGTGGAGACGGGCACACCGAAGGTGACGTCCGGACGGCCGGTCCAGCGGTGCAGCAGGACGGCCAGCGCCGTGGCGGCCGCCATGAACCAGGACACGCCCTGCTCGGCCTGCAGCCGGCGCAGCCGCGTCATGGTGTCCGCGGGCAGTGGGATGGCCACCGCGCCGTTGGGCCCGGCCGCTGCGGGCTCGGGCAGCCGGGCGTACGCCGGGGCTCCGGCGAGCCGGTCCGTGGCATGAGCGATGTCGGCGGCCCGTCGGGCGCTGCTCCGCTCGGCCTCCTGGTCCGCCACGAAGTCGCGGTACTGGACGGCGGGCGGCTCGGCCGTCCGGCCCTGCGCCGCCGCGTTCCAGGACCGCTCCAACTCGCGCAGCAGCACCGGGACCGACTCGCCGTCGACCACCAGGTGGTGCAGGCAGAGCATCAGGACGCGGCCCGTGCCGCCGGTGTCGGCCAGGGCCACCCGCAGCAGCCTGCCCGAGGCCGGATCGAAGGGGCGGCGCGCGGCCTGGTCGAGCCAGGCCCGCAGCCCGGCGTCGGGCGAGGCGGCGGCCCGCAGGTCGAGCAGCTCGATCTCGGGGATCCAGGCCTCGCCGACCAGCTGGCGCAGTCGGTCCCGGTGCTCCACGAAGCTGGTGCGCAGGACCTCCTGACGCCGGATCAGATCGTCCAGCGCCCGGCGCAGCAGCCCGGCGTCCAGGCCCTCGTGGGCCCGCCAGGCGAGCACCACGTTGTAACGCGCGTCGTCGGGGGCGGCGCGCTCCGCCAGCCAGATGCGTTCCTGGAAGCCGGAGGCCGGCAGCAGATCACCGGTCGGCTCCCGGCCGACGGTGGCGCCGGTCTCGGGGACCCGGCCGCCCTGGCCGTCGACCAGGTCGGCGAAGTCCTGCAGACGGGGGCACTCGAAGAGGGTCCGCAGCGGCAGGGTGGGGCCGAAGTCACGGGCGATCCGGCTCAGCAGCCGCACGGCCAGCAGGGAGTGCCCGCCGAGGGCGAAGAACGAGTCCTCCGCGCCGACCGAGGGGACGGCCAGCAGCTCGGCCCACATCACGGCCAGGGCCCGTGCCGTCGGCGTGCGCGGCTCGCTCGTCCCGGCGCTCTCCAGCGGCACGCCGGCGGCGCGCAGGGCCGCCGTGTCCAGCTTGCCGTTGACGGTCAGCCGGATCGCCGCCACCGTGCGGAACTGGGCGGGGATCATGTACTGGGGCAGCTTGGCGCCCAGATGCAGACGCAGCTGCGCCCCGGTCGGCGGCTCGCCCACGGGCTGCAGGTAGGCGATGAGCCGGTCGTCCTCGACCAGCACCGTAGCCTCTGCCACGGCCGGGTGCTCGCGCAGGCAGGACTGGATCTCGCCGAGCTCGATCCGGTAGCCGCGCAGCTGGACCTGGGAGTCACTGCGGCCCAGGTACTCCAGGGAGCCGTCAGCGCGGTAGCGGGCCAGGTCGCCGCTGCGGAACAGGGTGCCCTCGCCGAACGGATCGGGCACGAAGCGCTCGGCGGTCAGTTCGGGACGCTCCAGATAGCCGCCGGCGACGCCCGCGCCGCCGACCATGATCTCGCCGACCGCACCCACCGGCAGCAGCCGCCCGCGGGCGCGCGGGTCGACCAGGTGGACGGTGGTGGTCGGGATCGGTGTGCCGATCACACTGCGGTCGGCGTCGGCGTCCGCCCGGGTGACGGTCCGTACGGTCACGTGCACGGTGGTCTCGGTGATCCCGTACATGTTGACCAGGCGGACCTGCGGTCGGCACTCCAGCCAACCGCCGAGCATGGCCGGCTGGAGCTGCTCCCCACCGAAGATCACGTAGCGCAGGTGGTCGAGCAGGGCGGGGGCCTCCTCCTCGACCGCGAGCAGCTGCCGGAAGGCGCTGGGGGTCTGGTTGAGCACGGTGACCCGCTCACGCTGGATCAGCTCCCAGAACTGCCGTGCGTCGCGCGCCTGGTCCTCGGGGACGACGACGACCCGGCCGCCGTGGGCCAGCCCGCAGAACAGCTCCCACACGGAGAAGTCGAAGGCGTACGAGTGGAACATCGTCCAGACGTCGGCGGGGCCGAAGCTGAACGGGAAGCGGTCGTTGCGGATCAGCCGGACGGCGTTGCGATGGCTGACCACGACGCCCTTGGGGCGGCCTGTGGTACCGGAGGTGTAGATGCAGTAGGCGGGCGAGTCGGGGCCGGTCTCGGGCAGCACCGCACCCTCGGCGTCCGGAGCCGCCGCGAGCTGTTCGGGCGTCACCACGCTTCCCTTGAAACCGAGTCGACCCGCAGACTCCGCGTCGGCTGCCACCGCCCAGCGGGTGCCGGAGTCGGCGAGGATGAACGCCTGGCGCTCGGGCGGCACCGTCGGGTCGATCGGCAGATACGCCGCCCCGGCCAGCAGCACCGCCAGCATCGCCTCGGCCTGCACCAGCCCCCGGGGCAGCAGCAGGGCCACCAGCTCGCCCGGCCGGACACCGCGCGCCACCAGGGCGCGGGCCAGCAGCTCGGCGCGCGACTGCAGTTCGGCGTAGCTGCGGCGCTCTCCCTCGCAGGACAGGGCCACCGCCCGAGGCCGTGCCCCGGCCTGCTCGCGCACCAGCGCGTGCAGCGTGGTCTGCGGGTAGTCCGCCTCGGTGGCGTTCCACACCGCCAGCTGGGTATGCCTCTCCTGCTCGGTCAGCGGATCGGCCACCCCGACCGGCCGGTCCGGCGCGGCCAGCAACTGCTCGAGCAGCCGCACGTAGTGCTCGGCCATCAGCTCGATCTGCGACTCGTCGAAGTACAGGCCGTTGAAGACCAGCCGCCCGTCCAGCGCGGCGCCGTCAGGGCGCAGGAAGAGCGTCAGGTCGTACTTGCCGTAGCCGCTGCCCTCCTCGACCAGGACGGCGCGGGCGCCGTCGGGGCAGCTCAGCGTGCGCGGTCCGGCCGCGTAGCAGAAGAAGACGTCGAACAGGGCGGTCCTGCTCATGTCCTTGTCGGGGTCGACCAGCGCCACCAGCTCGTCGAAGGGCGCCAGCGGGTGACTGCGGGCGAGACCGAGGGCCTGGCCCGCCTCGGCGGCCACCTCCCGGAAGGAGGCCGAGACCGCGGCGCGCAGACGCAGCGGCAGCAGGTTCGCCAACGGCCCGACGACCGCGTCGTGCCCGTCCCGGCGGCCGGTGTCGGCGACGCCGAGCACCATCTCCTCCTGGCCGGAGTACCAGCTCAGCAGGACGGTGAACGCGGCGAGCAGCACCTCCTCCTGGCTCAGCCCCTGCTCCTGGGCGAACCGGGCGAGCGGCAGGGTGGCGGGCAGGCGCAGCGGTACGGACTGCTCCTGGTAGATGTGCACCGCCTCGCGGGGGCGGCGCTCGGGCAGCCGCAGCGGGTCGATCTCGCCGCTCAACTCCTGGGCACGCGCCGCGAGATCGCGCTGCTTGCGGTCCTGCGGGATGGCATCGAGCCACTGGCGGTAGCCGGGCGCGTCGGCCGAAGGAGCGTCGGGAGCGGCCAGCAGCTGTTCGGCGACGACGGTCAGCGAGATCCGGTCCACCACCGCCTGGTGGCCGACCAGGGCGAGCCACGCCCCGCCGTCGGCGGACGGCTGGACGGCCAGGCGCAGCAGCGGCTCGACGGCCAGCTCGAAGGGCTCGGCAGCCCAGTCGCGCAGGGCCGCCGGGACGGTGTCGGCGTCGGCGGGGACCTGCTCGAACCACCGGGGTGCCACCCGGGCCTCGGCGCTGACGCGCTGGGCGATCCGGCCGTCGACGAGGACCAGGTTGGTCCGCAGCGCCTCATGGGCCAGCTCCACCCGGGTCACGGCCTCGCGCAGCAGCGCGGGGTCGGGCGCCCGGTCGAGCCGGACGTACAGCGGCAGGTTGTGGTAGACGGGCGAACCCTCGTAGACCACACCTCGCTCGAAGTGGTCGATGAAGCCCATCCGGCCCTGGTGCGCGGAGGCCGGGTGGACCGCCCCGGCGGTGGGCTCGGTGAGCAGGGGCTGCGTGGCGGGCCGTGTCTGCGGGGTCTGCGGGGACGCCTCGGCCGGGCTGACGGCGGCGTAGCAGTCGGCGAGTTCGCGCAGGAAGACCCCGGCCGACTCGCCGTCCCACACCAGGTGGTGCAGGCAGACGAACAGCACCTGGTCGTCCTCGCCCAGCTGGGCCAGAGCCGCCGTCAGCAGCTGCCCGGAGGCGGGGTCGAACTCGTGGTGCGCCAGACGGTTCAGCCGATCCTGCAGCACCTCGTCCCGGTCGTCGCGGTCCCGCAGGTCGAGGAAGTCCGGCTGCGGGGACCACGGCTCATCGACGATTTGCCGCAGGCGGCCGTCGCGCTCCACGAAGGAGGTGCGCAGGATCTCGTGCCGGGACACCAGCAGCGCCAGCGCGCGGGCGAGTGTTGCGGTCTCCAACCCGCCGGGTATGCGCCAGGCAAGCGGCACGTTGTAGGCGGCGGTACCCGGCTCCAGCCGCTCGGCCAGCCAGATCCGCTCCTGGAAGCCGGAGGCGGGGAACGACTGCGGCTCCACGTCCGGCACGGCTGCGGCGTGGTCGTCGGGCTCCGGCGCGGCCGTGGTGGCACTGTCGGTGGGGTGGGGGGTGCGGAGTCGGTCGAGGTGGGTGGCGAGGTCGTCGAGTCGGGGGTGTTCGAAGATGGCGCGTACGGGGGTGTCGATGCCGAGGCGCTGGCAGATGGTGTCGGCGAGTTCGGCGGCGAGGAGGGAGTGGCCGCCGAGTTCGAAGAAGGAGTCATCGGGGGTGATGGTGTCGGTGCCGAGGACGTCCTGCCACAGCTCGATCAGCGCGGCCGTGGTGGCACTGTCGGTGGGGTGGGGGGTGCGGAGTCGGTCGAGGTGGGTGGCGAGGTCGTCGAGTCGGGGGTGTTCGAAGATGGCG
>NZ_JARZAJ010000010.1 GCF_029892105.1 Kitasatospora sp. GP82
GGGCAGTGGTCGGCAGATCAAACTCAAGGCATAAGCGCCAGTCGTACCTCGGGCCAGACCACCGCCCGGGGCGGCACCCGACCATCCTCACAGTCATACCTGGTCGTGACGGCGCGGAAGTTCTTCAGATGGTTGATCGCCCGCTCGACGGTGTTGCGCTTCTTGTAGCGTTCCTTGTCGAAGCCGGGCCGTCGACCGCTGGCACTTCCCCGCCGGATCCGGTTCGCCGCCTGGTCTGCCTCCTCCGGAATCACGTGCCGGATACCGCGTTTGCGCAGGTAGGCGCGAGTACGGCGATTACTGTACCCCTTGTCCGCGCTGACGCTGTCCGGCTTCGTACGAGCCGACCGGCCACCGGCCGGGGGACCCGGATCCGATCCATGACCGGCTCGAACGTGCGGGCGCGCGCGGCCCGCACGCCGGGCCGTTTTCGACGCACTCCACTACCGGGACCGTGTCTCGCCGGACTGCTGAACCGGCCTGTCCACCACCGCTGTTCACTGGACTGGCCATGTCCGCAATGAACTGCGGCACAGCCGATGGCCGAGAGACCAGCTCCCTGCATCCCGAGGCGGCAGCCTTGTGCGAGGGCGGAGAAGCCGGGCTCAGCTATCGGGCGCTCACCTCGCTGGCCACGATGATCCGGCCGCCGGCCCTCCTCACGGACCGGCTGACGCGGGCCTTCTCATCGGGCAGAACGGAAAGCATCTCGCCGGTGGGGACGATGATGGTGTCGGCGTCGCCGTCGAGGAGCATCTGAAGCGCGTAGGTGAGTCCTCGGCGCTGGTCGGGTTCGGTGGCGCCCTCGTCGTCGTGGATCACGCCCACGAGGTGCAGGCCCGACTCGCGGGCGATCCGCTCGCACATCGCCTGCCGGGTGACCACGGGCTCGTCCTTGGCGGTGCACAGGTAGACGACGGCGGTGGGCTTCGCGGGCTTGGTCATCTCTTCGTCCCATCTCAGTTCGGCGCGGCGCGGGACCGTTGGTGACGCTGCGTCGGTCCATGCCGTTCGTGCGGTTACTGAGATCGTCGGGCGTCGGCATCCGGTAGCCCAGGAACATGCGGGGTCAGTTCGCCTGCCCCCCGATGTGGATCTGATACGTAGTGTCTCTGCCGGCCTGGTCAGAGTTCGACAGCGAGGAAGTCCGCGAGTTCGACGAGCTGTGGGGACAGACCGCGCTTGCGTCGGGTGACGAGGGTGGTGGCGATGTCCCGGGCGTATCGCTGGTAGCGCAGCCACTCGGGGGCGGCCTGCTTGATGCCCATCAGGATCTCGGTGGCCGGCGCGTAGTCGCGCTGCTCGGTGTGGGCGGCGGCGAGGTCGAGCAGATGGCGGTTGCGATTGTTGGAGGTCGAGCGCGTAGGGGCGGTGACCTGCCCGGAGAGCTGGAGGGCCTTGCCGTACTCGCGCAGGACCATGGCGTTCTCGACCTCCTTCATGGCCACCGTGTTGGGGCCGAAGGTCGTCCAGTACTCGTGGTAGTCGATCACGTCCCGGCCGACCAGGACGGCGGCGGCCTTGGCCTGCCGGATCATCTCGTCCGCCTCCGGGGTCCGGTTGTTGCGCACGGCCGCAGCCGATCCTCGCAGCAGCAGCCAGCCCCACGTTCCGAGGTGGCTGGCGGTGGAGTGCCGGAAGGACGGCTCGATGGCGTCCGCCGTGGCGACGGCCACGTCTTCGGCCTCGTCGAAGCGGCGCTGCCGCAGTAGAAGCCAGCACAGCGAGACCACCGCGGACGCCCCGAGGACCTGGTTCCCGCTCCGTTCGGCCAGGTCGATGGCCCGGCTCAGCGCCTGGTAGGCGAGATCGTCATGACGCAAGTGGATCAGCGTGGAGCCCGCCAACTGGTACGCCTGCGCCTGCACCTCCAGCGCCGCCAACCGCGCTTCCCCTTCTGCCAGTTCGGCGACCTGAGCGGCCTCGGTCAGCACACTCGGCAGTGCCCCCAGCGTGGCCGCGTAATCGTCACCCTGGTAGAGGCGGTTTCCCTCACGCACCGACACGCGGACCCCGGTGATGGTCGGGGCATCGTGAGCGTCATCAGCGTGGGCCACCCGGCCCAGACCCCTCGCGGGTGTGATCACCCGACGGATCACCAGAATCCCAGCCGGATCGACCTCCGGGGCAACCGGGGCCTCGATCGGACCGGTCTGCATCAGATCCGTCGTCTTCACACCCAACGCCTGGGCGAGCTGGCACAACGTGCCCATGCGGGCGCTCTCGCGGTCGTTGCGCTCCAGCTTCCGGATGGTCGCCACCGACACCCCGGACGCCTCGGCCAGCTGCTCCTGCGTCATGCCCCGGCGTCGGCGCAACCGCCCGATCCGGTCCCCGATGCTCTCCGCCATGGCCACCCCCGCACCTGCGACTTCGTTCCTCGCCAACGGTACGCCGCCCGCCAAGACCCCGGTGTGAACAGCGAGCGACCGTAACCGACAGGGTGAGCCTGCTCGCTGGGCTCAGCCGGGCTTCCGGGCGGTGCTCGCCCGGACCCGCCGACGGGGACGGTCCGCCACTATGTGCAGCACCCGTCCGCTGATGCGATGAAGGGGCAGGGCCTCCGCTCCTCGTGGGCGCTCCCGGCGTCAGCCGACACTGGGCTTGTCCATGCAACCTGCACAACGATGGAGGCCCCTGTGCGTGCAGAGTACGCCGGGCGGCAGTACGTCGGTATCGACCTGCACCGCCGCCGCTCGGTAATCGTGAGGCAGACTGATCAAGGCGAACTACTGGAGACCGTCCGGATCGACAACGACCCCGTGGCGCTGGCCCTTCAGATCGCCAAGGCGGGTCCCGACCTGGACGTGGTACTGGAGGCAACCTACGGCTGGTACTGGGCTGCCGATGTGCTCCAGGCCGCCGGCGCGACCGTCCACCTCGCGCATCCGCTCGGCATCAAGGACTTCGCCTACCGCCGGGTGAAGAACGATGTGCGCGACGCAGGGGATCTTGCCGACCTGCTGCGGATAGGCCGGCTCCCCGAGGCCTATCTCGCCCCGCCCGCCGTACGTGAGCTGCGCGAGCTGGTCCGGCACCGGGCCAAGTGCGTCGCCCTGCGATCCGGCATGAAGGCCGAGATCCATGCCATCCTCGCCAAGCAAGGCATCACCCTGCCGGTCAGCGACATCTTCGGCGTCCGCGGTCGGGACCTCCTCGCCGTGGCGCCACTGGACCCTCCCTTCCGGGCCCGGGCCAACGCCACACTCCGACTCATCGACGCCCACGACTTCGAGATCGACTTGGCCGACGGCTGGCCGCGAGGCCGCCTCGCCAACCACGCCGGCTACCACGCCCTGCAGACCCTGCCCGGTGTCGGCCCCACCCTGGCCGCTGTTTTCACGGCCGAGATCGGCGAGGTCAACCGCTTCTCCGACGCCGCTCACCTGTGTTCCTGGGCCGGTATGACAGCACGTCACCGCGAATCCGACGCCAAGATCCACCGAGGACGCATCACCAAGCAAGGCTCCACACTCGTGCGCTGGGCCGCGATCGAGGCTGTCCAGAGGATTCCGTCCGGCAGCTGGCTCACCACCACCCGGGCCACCATCACCGAACGCCGCGGCCGCAACATCGCCACCGTCGCGGTGGCCCGCAGGCCCCTGACCCTGGTCTACTACGGCCCGCGCGACGGCGAGATCCGCGCCCTACGTCGAAACAAGGCCACAGCATGACCAGGCACCCTGCCATGTCCGGGCGCGAGGTCGCGCAACGTCTGACCCCCGCCTCAAGGCGGCGAGGTCGCCCCGCTGATTGACCCCGCCCGGCCGCACGCCGAACCGCTCCATGCCCCACCCCCCGGGGCGAAGGGATGACCGGCAGCCACGCCCACGGCCTGCCCACCCCGGCACCGCCCGGACCCTGGAGACGACACCAAACACCCCACCACAAGCCCACCAGGAACTCCGCACAACCACACCAGCACTTCCGGCACCAACATCGTCGCGAGCACAGCGGCCCGGCCCCAAGGCCGTTCGTCCTCGGCTTCGCCTGCGGGCGCTCCGCCTCGACCCATAGGACGCCGTGTTCACACATGCCCAAAACCAGCCGGAAGCCGCCGCCAAGCGGCCCGCGGTGGACTTGACCAGCCCCGCCCCTTCAGGGATGACCTTGCCGTCAACTACTGCCGTCAAGACCCCAAAGAGGCTCCGCCAGGATCTACCTGGCGGAGCCTCTGACATATTTTCCATTGCCGCTGACGGCTATCCGCAGTATGACTGCCAATGCGGATTCCGCACGTCTTCAACAGGCTCCACTCGGCGTCGCGTCAGCCCATGGTCAAGAATCAAGAAATTTATCGCTCCGGCACTGGAGGAGTCCACGAAATTCCCTCGCGCTTCAGCCGATCAATGATCCATTCTCGCCCCATTGAATCGGCTACCGCCCACGCATGAAGAAATGGGCGCTCGCGATAGCTGCGGAGTCGAATCATCCCACGAAGGCCGACGTCCCGAAGAGAAGCATCCGGCATGCTGTGGCAGAGGTCCGCAAGCCATGCGATACAAGCCACATAGTCATCATCCGGCCAAAGTTCAATAGGCTTTGCCCGCCGCGCCATCGCCCTAATCTCAAGCATGGCCGTGTTCTTCAAGAACGAGCCTGCATCCCAGTCATCCAAGTGCCTCACCACCTACTCCAACCTTCTCCAGTGAACAGAACTCATAGCAGACGAATGAGGGGGATGCAGGCTGCATCCCCCTCATTCACTTCACTACAGCTAGCCTAGCGATCACCCAGCGCCTGGCCAGAGGTGGATGTAGATCGGTGTATCAAAAGTGATCCCAGGGTGATTTGGATTTGCCGCACGATTGAGCAGCTCAGCCATTCTATGATTCCCCTCGATCATGTAGTTGTCTTCCGCATGATACCGCAGGAGAGAGAATTCGCCACCAGTTGGCTGCGTTGTACTCCTCAGAAGTTGCTCGTCTGACATCGAGCGTGCCATTCCAGCCTTGAGAGGGTCTGATTGCCAGTTCCCACTGGCGTCGACATTGTCGTGCCCAATTCCACGGAGGTCGCCGACTGTTGCATTTGGCTCATGGGCAGCATCAGCCGCCTTTGACCCACCTCCGAAAATTCGCGAGAAGAACCCACCGCCACCGGGGCAGTTATGCACGAGCACCGGCGTGGTCCCCGCCAGCACATAGTACGTGTGGAGTTGATCGACGGTGAGGTCGTATGCGTTTGCGTGCCGCTACAGTATGGCGGTTCTGGACTGACCGTGCAGGCGGAACAGACCTGGGCCGCTCCAAGTCATAGAGCGCAGAAGGACCCCACCGGCGCGTACTCGGCGGGGTCCTTCTGCTGGGTCATTGGCGCCTAAGAGATTCAGGCCAGAAAAGGTTCCATTACCCCATTTTGGGGTCGCCCCCCAGAGAACCGTCCCACTTTACCACAGGATAGCGGGCGGCCAGCTCTCCAACCAATTCGACAACTTCACGAGCCGCGGCAGGTTTCAGCCTAAGAAGCCTCCAACGATTGACATCCAAGGTCATCCAGGCCGGAGAGCCTTCCCGCAACACTAGGAGGACAATGCAGCGAACGCTATTCGCCTTCAAGCTGTATTTCAGCACAGGCACGAGATAGATCCGGGACACGGCATCCCGGTTATCCGCCAGCCACTGAGCATTCCCTTGATGAGCCATCCCGTACTCAGAGGCAATCGCCATCAATTCAGCAGAGCAGCTCGGCGAAACCTTCCTCACCCTACGTTCGGCAGACCGGGTAAGCGCAGATCGAATCGCTCCGAACACCCGACTAGCCGCCGAATCCACGGATATAGATAGGCTCATTCCAGTCGATGCGCCCGTTCTCAGCCCTTTCCAACAGCTCCGCCATGCGGTGATTGCCTTCCAGCATATGGCCATCACTATGGATGGTCATGTAGGTCTTGTACTTGTCATCCGGATGGAATACAGATCGAAGTAGCTGGTCATCATCTTGACCCTGGAGCATGCCCCTCTTCACGGGGTCATAATTCCACTTTCCATTTTCGCCAACATTGTCATGGGGTATTCCCTTCAAATCGCGAACAGTCGCGTTGGCGGCAGGCGCCGACTCCTCGCCACTTCTCCCAAAAAGCTTCGAGAAGAATCCGCCCCCACTTGGGCAGTTGTGCACAAGTACGGGCGTAGCGCCCGCCAGCACATAGTACGTGTGCTACGCGACCCCTCTCCACCTGCTTTTTCGCAGGTCAACGGCGGTTTGACGGTCCGTCGGTGTCCGTGGTTGTGCGCCGAAGTCCGTGGTTGTTGCCGTCGCTACTGCCGTCAGAGGTGTAGACCAGTCGTGCTGTTGTCGGCCGCGCGCGTGATCCTACTGCCACGCTCCGGGCTCGGCGCGGACGACGGTGCGCGTGGTCTGCTCGTACGACTGGTGACCGGTCTGCGCGCAGTGGCCGGCGATCCAGCGCGTCAGCTCCTCGGGGGTGTGCAGCTCGCCGGATGCGGCAGCACAGTCCTGCTCTTCGCCGGTGACGCAGACCGCCTCGAAGGTCGGCAGCGCCATGGGGTCGGTCACGGTGGTCACGTGGTACTCGCGGAAGCGGTAGCGGGTGGCCTTGCCCATCAGCCTTCCCCTTGTCCATCAAGGGGGCTGTCGCTCGCAGGTTCACCCTCCTCGGCCGCCTCCTCCTGCGGCGCTGGGATGCGCTCTCCACGCGACTGGGCGACCCTGAGCGCGTCCGACAGGGCCTCGGTCAGCCGGCGGGCGAGCCAGCGGTATTCGATCGCCGACTGTGCCTTGGCTCCGGGGGCCAGGACACCTCGGGCGTACTCCAGCAGCTCCTGGCCCATGCCGAGCTGCACGGTTTCGATGCCGTCGGCGAGCGTCGAGATGTAGCCCTTGCCGTCGGTGCTCAGGTAGCAGGGGCGCCCGTCCTCGGTGGTCCAGGGCAGCAGGCGGGGTCCCGCCATGCCCGACGCCGCTTCGTGCAACTCCCTGCGGCGCAGACGGTCCGCGTCGCTCCTCGGCATGCCCACAGTGGATCCCCGGCCTCGGTCGCTGGAACAGGACACGGCGACCGTAGCGATCTGACTACACGCCAATCCACGGACCCAGCAGGGCAGATTGCAACGCACGGTCTGCGAACTGCCACGCTACGTAGCAGCTATCCGACGACGCCCAGGTAGCCGGCCATCTCGCGCATGTCGCCGGTCAGCGTGCGCTTGCGCTTGCTCAGGATCTCCTGCATGGTCTCGGCCGCCGAGTTCTGGTGTCGCAGCCACTCGGGGGCGGCTTCACGGGCGCGGGTCAGCTCGTCCATGGCCGCCGACAGGTCTCCTGTTCGCGTGTGGGCGCGCGCCATGTCCAGGGTGAAGCGGTTCCCGTCGTTCGTGCTGGGCCTGCCCAGTCGCTTCCACGCCGTCGGCGACAGCTCGACCTCTTCGCTCGCCTTGCGCACCACCGCGCGGGCGTCGCCGACGACCATGGAGTCTTCGAGTGCCTTGATGGCGGCGGTCACCGGTCCGAAGACGGACCAGTGTCGGGAGACGTTGCGGTGCGCCGTGCCGACGGCGGTTGCCGCCACCCGCGCCGCCCTGCGGTACTCCTTGGCCTCGTCCGGGCGGTTGTTGCGTGCTGCCGCGGCGGCGGCCTCCATGGCCAGCCCTCCCCACACCGCGTAGTGGTCCGGCTCGGCGCCGGTGATCTTCGGCTCCACCACGTCCATGCTCTGGGCGGCGATCCGTTCCGCCTCCTCCAGCCGGCCCTGTCGCACCAGCAGCCAGCACATGCAGCCGACTCCGGAACCGGCCGCGAGCAGGTCCCCAGCCTCCCGGGCGTCCGCGATGGCTCCTCGCAGGGCCGTGTAGGCGATGTCGTACTGCCTCACCTGCGTGAGGTAGGTGCCGGCCAGGCGCAACGCCTCGGCGCGGGCAAGCAGGGCTTGCTGGTGCTCTTCGCCGCTGTCGTAGTGGGCGACGGCCCGCGCCGCGTCCTGCAACAGGCCGGGCAGTTGGGCGGCGACGCTCTTGTAGCTGTCGGAGAAGTACAGCACCCGCGCGTCTCGAACCGTTCGAGCGTAGGCGCGCAGGTTCGGTTCCTCGCCCACGGCCTCGGCGTCTTGGTCCACAAGCCCCACTGCCGGGGTGAGGGCGGCGCGAAGCTGGATGAGGTTGAGCCGGTTCGGCTCCTCCGCCTGTCCTACGGGCTCCGGTGCGTCGGACGCGATGAGTGTCGCCGTGGGGATGCCCAGAGCGCGGGCCAGCGTGTGAAGCGTCTCCATGCGGACCGTTCCGCCTTGCTCGACCTTGCGGACGGTCGCCGGGGACAGGCCCGCCGCGTGGGCGAGTTCCTCCTGGCTCATCCCGGCGCGGCGCCGGTACTTCCGTACGTTGTCCGCGAGTTCCATCGTCATCTGCTCACCACCTCCAGCGCCACGGTACGCCTGATGGGCGAACTGACCGGGCTCTCTGGGCAGATACCCACCCGGGACGGTGACCCACCGCCACGCGCGACGCCGGGCACGCGGTTGACTGGAACGGCGCGGCGCCGGAGCCTCCGGCAGGCTGCGGGCTGAGCGGGGCGGGTCCCTCGTCGGTCGGGCAGCTTCGCCGGACCAGGGTTCTCCGGGGGCCGCCAAGGCTCACACCGTGACGCTGGCGCTCGGCCTTGGCGGCCCCCGGGGGTTCCTGGTACGCCTCCGGGGACCGGCCGGCGAGGGGCACGACCCGCGACCCGCGACCTCTCACCACGACGGTGCCGCGCCAGTGCTCGGCCCCCGTCCCTCGGAGGGAGGGCCTGGGGTGAGGTAGAGCCTTGCGGACTGCGCTGCTCTCGCTGGTGTTGCGCGCCCGGACGGGCGGGGCCGTCGCTGAGCGGGGCGGAGACAGGAGCGGGCGGCGGCCCCGCCGGGCCGGAGCGCGCGCGGCCCGCGACAGCGGGCCGCCTTGATCCAGTAAAGAAACTCTGAACAGCTCGACAGCTCAGCCGTCGGCCCTGTTCATCCTTGGGCTGGCCTATCCCCGCTTCTCAAGTTCCTTGGTCAAGCGGCTGACTTCGGCTTCCAGCTGATGACGTGTCTTCTGGAGCTGTGCCACCTGCTTCCGCAGGCGGACAAGTTCCTCGGCATCGTCTTCGGCTGTCGGGGCCTCCTTGACACGTTCAACTGCTGCGTCAGGGTCCGGGGCCTTGCTCACCTGTGTCTTGCGGACGTAGCTGCCACGGCCGAGGACGGAGTAGATCAGACCTTCGCCCTTGAGGAGACGCAGGGCGTTCTGAACGGTGGAGCTGGCGACCCCGAAGCGCTCCTGGAGTGCGCGCGCGGCCAGCAGTTGGCTGCCGGGCTTCAACGCGCCGTCAAGGATCTCCCTGCGCAAAATATCGGCGACCTGGATGTAAGGCGGCCGGGAGTCCTCCTCCACCGGCTCATCGAGTGCGAAGTCATCGGCCAGTGTTTCGCCCTCGCGTTCGGCGGCGCGCCGCAGGGACTCGATGCGGGCTTGGGCGAGCATCGAGCGTCGCAGGTTGTTGCGCCCACCACCGGTGTGGGCGACTGTGAGGGCACCTCGGGGGGTGCGGTGGACGAGGTGCTCGTGCGCCAGGTGCCGCAGAGCCCGTTCGACGGTTTCGCTGTCGGTGGCGAACATCAGCTGGAGCTTGATGGGCTCGGGGAGCCTGTCCTCGAACTTCAGGCGCCCTTCGACGATCGCTTCGCGGATGGCCCAGATCGCTTTCAGGACGGGCGGCTGAGCGTTTCCGGGGCCGGCGGGGTCGTCTTGAGTGCTGTGCTTGGCCTGCTCCCGCTCGGCCTTGGCCTGGTCGGCGATCTGCTGGATCTCCTCCAGGATGGCCTTCTCCCGGTGCTCCTTCTCGTGGCTCCGGACGTAGCTGCCGCGCCCTTGGACCGAGTAGACGAGCCCCTCGTCCTTGAGTACGCGCAGGGCGTTCTGGACGGTGGAGCTGGCGATCCCGTACCGCTCCTGAAGCGTGCGCGTGGACGGGAGCTTCTCCCCGGGACGGATCCGCTCTTCGAGGATCTCGGCACGCAGCACATCGGCGGCCTGGAGGTACGGCGGCCTGGGGTCCTCTTCGAGCGGCAACGTCATACACCGAGGGTAGCGGCGGTCCCGCACGGATGACACGCCCGTGCGCTCCTCTGTAGTGGGCGTAGTGGCCCAACAGTACGGGCGTATCGCATCGCCAAACTGCTCGACTGTATGACCGTTGCGGGTGTGCGACCGTCGCGCTATGGTTCTGGCGGGTCGAACACGTGACCCCCGAACAAGGGAACTGCCATGGCTATGACCAGGATTCGCGTCGGATTGCTGCCCTCTGCCGTCTGCATGACCGGCACCGACGCGACACCGAAGATCAAGGACCCGCAGACCGGGGAAATCGCCACCGACCGCGAGACGGGCGAGCACCTGTTCACGGTCACGGTGATGCTCATGGAGGAGGGGCGCGCGGAGGTCATGAAGCTCACCGTCCCCCAGTCCGGCCTTCCCGACGGGCTCAAGCCGGGCGTCATGGTCCGCCCGGTGGACCTGTTCGCTACCCCGTGGGCGCGGATCTTCAACGGCCAGCTCTCCGAGGGCATCGCCTACCGGGCAGGTCGCTTGGACTCGGTCAAGTGAGCTGCACTGTAACGACGTTGACTTTCCGACTGCCCGCTTCAACCAGTACCGGCAACCGGTTCGCCCTCGGGTTTAGCTACAACGTGGAAGGCGTGAAGTGAAGGACGTGAACGAGATCGCCCCAGTCGTGATCGGGGCGGTCCTCGCCCTGGCGGCCCTGTGGGCCACGGTCGGCTTGGTCCGGTACCTGCGGGTCGATCGTGAGACCCGGGCGAGCATCCGGCAGGGGGTCCGTATCCGGTTCGGGTGGGAGCGGCTGGCCAAGATGGCGGGCCTGTCGGTGACCGACAAGACCCCGACGTTCCTCGCCGAGTTGGTCAGCCGGGAGGGCGAGACGCCCAAGCCCCGGGTCCTGGTGCCTCGGATCAAGGTGAAGCCGGACCGGTTCGGGGTGGTGGTGCTGGCGAAGTGCCTGCCCAAGGTGGGGCTGGAGGAGTTTCAGCGATCGGCGCGCTTCCTCGCCGACGCCTGGCGCTGCACTCGGGTGTCCGTGCTGCCGGACGGTCCAGGGCGGGTGGTGATCCGGGCCGTGCGCCTGGACCCGCTCATCACGCCGACCGAGCACATCCCCACAGGCGCGGTTCCCAGGAGCCTGGATACGTGGGGGCTCGGGCTGGACGAGTACGCCGACGACGTCAGCCTGCCGCTGGCGAACGTTCCCGGCGTGACCGTCGCCGGCCTGCCCGGCTTCGGCAAGACCTCGTTGATCAACAAGCTCATCTGCGACCTCGCCCCCTCCGAGGCGGTCCAGTTTGCCGTGGCGGACGGCAAGGTCTCCACTGCCCACGAAGGGGACTACGCCGATCTGACGCCCCGCCTGTTCGCCTTCGCGGGTGACGACCTGGCGGAAGCGAACGCGCTGTTCAAGCGCATGGTGAAGCTGCGACGGGGCCGGTCCTCGTCCATCCGCGCCGTCCTGGGCGTGAAGAACATGTGGCACGTCGGGCCGTCCCGCATCTGGCCGCTGACGATCCTGATCATCGACGAAGCGCACACCTACTTCCGCGAGTACAAGGGCAACGACGCCGAGACGAAGAAGCTGGCTGCCCTGTCGGCGGAGAACGCCCGGCTGGTTGAGGACCTGGTGAAGAAGGGCCGCAGCGTCGGGATCATGGTCATCCTGGCCACCCAGAAAGCGACCGGCGACGCGATCCCGACGTTCATCCGGGACGTGTGCCCGCTGGGGCTGTCCTTCGCGCAGAAGACGGCGGAAGCCTCCGTGGCCGCGCTCGGGGACGACATTCGCAACTGGCCGGACGCGAACCCGGTCAACCTCCAGGACCCGGCCTATGTCGGGGTCGCCTCGATGGGAGTGCAGGGCCGTCCGGGCTTCACCCGCGTGCGCACGCCGTACGTGTCCGACGCCGACGCGGCCCGGATCGCCGACGACACCGCCCACCTGACCGAAGACCCGGCCGCGTACCTCGACGTCTACCCGGGCCCGGTCGACTGGAAGCCCGCCTTCATGGACGACGACGCCGACACCCTGATGACCGAAGCGGCCTGACGCCTCCGGTAACTCACCACCAAGAAAGGAGAGTTGGCCTGATGGCCGAGGATCGCCTCACACAGCGCACCGTGACCGTGGTCATGGCGGTCATCGCCCTGCTGGCGTTCGTATTCTCCTTCGGCAACGTCTGGGCACTGGCCCTGCGTCTCGGGGTGCCCCACCCGGTCGCGCCGCTGATCGCCCCCATGGTTGACCTGTCCGTGATCGGGCTCCTCGTCGGTCTGCGCTTGCTGTCCCTGCGCGGCGTCCCGCAGGAGGAGCTGACGGCCGCAACCCGGTTGATGCACCTGTGCGGCCTGCTGACCCTGGCCCTGAACGTCGCCGAACCCCTGGTAGCCAAACACTACGGCCGCGCCGCCGTCGATGCGGTCGCCCCGCTGCTGCTGCTCGGCTGGGGCCAGGTCGGCCCGCAGTTCCTCCGCCACTTCCACGCCCTGAGCGCCCCGAACCCAGCGGAGGCTCCCGTCCTGGTCCCGGCTATGGAGCGCCTGGCGGACCCGCTTGCATCGCTCGACCCCACGCCGGAGCCCATTCTCGTACGGCCCTCCGGACCGGCGCTTGCCCCGGCTGTGGTCGTCACCGCTGAGCCTGCTCCCGTGTCGGCCAAGACGACCGCGTCCGCCACGCTCCCGGTCGTCCCTGAGGCTCTGCTGGCCGCTGCCCGGCGCATCGCTGAGACGCACCACGCCGAACAGGGCGAGCACATCACGCCCGGTCAGCTGAAGGCCCGTCTGGGCGTCACGTTGCCGCTGGCCACCGCCGCACACGCTCAGCTCTCCGCCTGAGCCCCGCCGGCCCCTTCCCCACCTGACCGACCCCGCCCTACCGGGCTCGGTTCGCCATGCCCCGAGCAGCACCAACACGCCTTCCTGACTGGCTGGTTGCTGCTCGGGGCCACCCCACCCACAGAAGGGACACGCCCCGAATGGTCACCCTGGACCTGCGCCACGTGGCAAACCCCGCCCTGCGGGACCTGATCCACCTGGTCAACCTGCCCGACTTCGACCGCGCCCACCAGCAGATCGACCGCCTCGGCGGCTGCACCGAACCCGTGCGCCTGCTCGGCCAGACCACCACCATCGACACGGCAACCGGCGAGGTACTGCGCTCCTACACCACCACCGCCGAGCCCACCGGCAGCCTGCTGACGGCCTGCGGCAACCGCCGCGCCTCGCGCTGCCCGGCCTGCTCCCGCGTCTACGCCGCCGACACCTTCCACCTGATCCGCGCGGGCCTGACCGGCGGCAAGAGCGTGCCGGACACCGTCCGCACCCACCCCCGCGTGTTCGCCACGCTCACCGCGCCCTCTTTCGGCCCCGTCCACAACCGCCCCGCCGACACAGCCGGCGGCCTCCGGCCCTGCCGCTGCGGCAAGCGCCACGAACCCACGGACGCGCTGCTCGGCACACCGCTGGACCCGAAGACCTACGACTACCCGGGCGCGGTGCTGTTCAACGCCCACGCCGGAGCCCTGTGGGCGCGCTTCACGATCTACCTGCGCCGTGAGATCGCCGCCCGGCTCGGCCTGACCCAGAAGGCCGCCCGCGCCGTGCTGCGCGTCTCCTTCGCCAAGGTCGCCGAGTACCAGAAGCGCGGCCTGGTCCACTTCCACGCCGTCATCCGCCTCGACGGCCCTGACGGCAGCACCCAGCCCCCGCCCCCGTCCGCCACCGTGACCATGCTCGCCGACGCCATCCGGGCCGCCGCCGCCCGCGTCTCGGTCAGCGTTGTCTCGGACGCGGTCGGGGAACGCGAACTCGCCTGGGGCAAACAGCTCGACGTACGCGAGATCGCCGCCTTCGGCACCGACGCCGAACTGACCGATCACGCGGTCGCCGCCTACGTGGCCAAGTACGCCACCAAGTCCGCCGACTCATCCGGCGCTCTCGACCGCGCCCTGTACTGCCGCCCCTGCCAGGGACGCGGCATGACCCTGACCGGCCACGGAACCCCGCTCCAGTGCACCACCTGCGGCGGCACCGGACAGGCCCGGCCGCTGCCCCGCCTCGCCGTCGAACGCCACGTGCGGCAGATGATCCGCACCTGCTGGGAACTGGGCAAGCGTCCGGAGTTCGCCGGCCTCAAGCTCTGGAAGTGGGCGCACATGCTCGGCTTCCGGGGCCACTTCTCCACCAAGTCCCGCTGCTACTCCGTCACCCTCGGCCAACTGCGCGACGACCGCCGCGCCTGGCGCACCGAACAGGCCCGCGCGCACGCCGGCCTGCCCGACCTCGACCCGAGCACGACCCTCGTCATCGGCCACTGGGCCTACCACGGCTCGGGCTACAGCCCCGGCGCGCAACTCCTCGCCGCCGCCGTGTGCCACCGCAGAGAGCTGGAACGGCAGTTCACCGCAGAAGGCGGCTGCTGATGAGCACGTTGCTCGCGGTTTCGAGCACGGGCGAAGACCTGCTGACGGTCCCCCAGGTCATGGCCCGCCTCCAACTCGGCCGCTCCGCCGTCTACGACCTGCTCCGCTCCCGGCAACTCGCCTCCATCACCCTCGGCCGCGCCCGGCGCATCCCCGCCCACGCCCTCACCGACTTCATCCGCACCCGACTCGAACAGGAAGCCGCCTGATGCCCACACCCCGCGACACCCCCGCCTCCCGCCGCAGCCGCGCCAACGGCGACGGCACCGTCTACCAGCGCAAGGACGGCCGCTGGGAAGCCGCCGGCTACGTCCTCGCCCCCGGCGACACCCGCAAGCGCGTCCGCGTCTACGGCATCACCCGCAAGGAAGCCCTCGCCAAGCTCACCGAGAAGACCGCCGCCAGCAACCGCGGCGTCCCCGTACCGACCGCACAGGGCAGCGTCGGCGCCTACCTGACGTACTGGCTGGAGAACGTCGCCGTCCACCAGCTCCGCGAGAACACCCACACCCGCTACACCGCCTGCACGAACCGCTACCTCATCCCCGGCCTCGGAAAGAAGAAGCTCGCCAAGCTCACCGCCAAGGACGTCCGGACCTGGCTCAACCAGCTCCGCACCACCTGCCAGTGCTGCACCCGCCGCCTCGACGCCGCCCGCAACCAGCCCCGCTGCTGCGCGACCGGCATGTGCTGCGGCAAGCGGCTCTCCCCACTGACCCTCGCCTACGTCCACTCCGTGCTCAAGTCCGCCCTGGAGCACGCCGTCCGGGAGGAAGAGATCCCCCGCAATGTCGCCCGCAACGTCCGCATCGGCACGCCCCGCCCCCGCCGCTTCGAACCCCTCACCGCCGACGAAGCCCGCACCCTCCTCACCGCCGCCCAGGGCCACCGCCTCCACGCGCTGTTCGAACTCGCCCTCCGCACCGGACTGCGCAAGGGCGAAATCCTCGGCCTGCGCTGGGAAGACCTCGACCACGGCAGCGGCACCGCCAGCATCCGCCGTACCTTCCAGCGCACACGCAGCGGCGGCCTGACCACCCTGCCGACCAAGACAGTTAGCTCCGAACGCCGCATCGCCCTCCCGGCCCCCTGTCTGCTCTCGCTCCGCGCCCACCGCAAGCAGCAGGCCCAGGAGAAGGAGAAGGCCGGCGCGGGCTGGGTGGACAGCAGCCACGTCTTCACCCGGCCCGACGGTCACCCCATCGAGCCTGCCACCCTCACCCGCCACTTCAACGCACTCCTCCGCCGCGCACACCTCCGCCAGATCCGCTTCCACGACCTCAGGCACTCGACCGCGACCCTCCTCCTGGAACAAGGCGTCGAACTCGTCGTCATCAAGGAACTCCTCGGCCACGCCCACATCGGCGTCACCGCCACCGTCTACGCAAACCCTCGGGAATTGCATCAGCTGGGCGGGAAACCGCAGGTCGCGAGGTCAGGGCGGCGTCCGACGGGGGCTCCATCCTCCTACAACTTGGTGGCCTGATCAGGGAGTTTGTAGATCAGATCCCATCTGATGCAGGATTTGCCCTCTGGAAGGGAGGGCAGGAGTGGGTCAACAGCGACGTGCCGACCTGGCCGGGGCGGCTCATCTGGAACTGGTCTCCGGGGTGGTCCAGCTGCGTCCGCAGGACGCGATGGTCGAGGCGATGCTGCGGGGGTGGCGGGCCCAGCAGGCCGCCCGCGGGCTGCGCGAGGACACGGTCACCGCCCGCGAACGGCTCGTGCGCCGGTTTCTGGAGCACACCAACGAGTACCCGTGGGCCTGGACGCCGGGGCATGTGGACGAGTGGTCACTGTGGCTGACCAGCGAGAAGCACCTGGCGCCGTCCACGATCCGCAGCTACCAGGGCGGCCTGCGCCTGTTCAGTGAGTTCCTGATCGACGGCCGCTACGGCTGGGCGGTGGCCTGCGAGGACGCCTTCGGCACCCATCCGGTGGCGATCTGCCATGAGTGGAACACCATCGCCCACCTCAACGACTACGAGGGCAGGCCGGAGGCGAGGCCGTTCACCCGGGAGGAGATCCAGCTCTTCCTCGACTACGCCGACGACCAGGTCGACCGCGCGGTGCGCGCGAAGCGCAAGGGAGCCCTCGCCGCCTACCGGGACGCCACCCTCTTCAAGGTCATCTACGGGTGGGGCCTGCGCCGCACCGAGGCGGCCAAGCTTGATCTGGTGGACTTCGGCCGCAATGCCTCGGCTCCGCAGTTCGGCCGGTACGGCACACTCAACGTCCGCTACGGCAAAGCGAAGAAGGGCCAGCCGCCCCGGCGCCGGAACGTGCTGTCGGTGATGGACTGGGCGGTGGAGGCGGTCGCCGACTACGTCGAGATCGTCCGGCCGCGGTTCGGCTGCGAGGACCACCCCGCGCTGTGGGTGACCGAGCGAGGCGGCCGGATCAAGCCGGCGGAGATCAACGCCCGGTTCGTCGCCTACCGAGACGCGCTGAAGCTCCCGAAGGAGCTGGTCGTGCACTCCGCCCGTCACGCCTACGTCACCCACCTCACCGAGGACGGCGTCGACCGCCGCTTCATCCAGCAGCAGGTCGGTCACGAGAATGACAGCTCCACCGCCATCTACACCCACGTCAGCGACGACTTCATGAACACCATGCTCCACAAGGCGCTCGCGCCCGTGCTCGCCCCGACCACCT
Organism: Kitasatospora sp. GP82; assembly: GCF_029892105.1. GTDB lineage: Bacteria > Actinomycetota > Actinomycetes > Streptomycetales > Streptomycetaceae > Kitasatospora. The sequence continues at coordinate 17,111 of NZ_JARZAJ010000010.1, forward strand.
CCGCAGACAAGGACCGCTGATGGCCGCCAAGCTCGACTACCACTGGCACCTGCGCAAGGTCATGGCCGACCGGGGGCTGTTCTCCACCACCGACCTCATCCCACTGCTGGACAAACGCGGCATCACCCTGTCCTCCAGTCAGGTCTACCGGCTCGTCGTCGAACGCCCCGAACGGCTCAGCCTGAGAATCCTCATGGCCCTGCTCGACATCCTCGACTGCACCATGGACGACCTCATCGAACCCGTGCCCGCGGCCGGCGCCGCAACAACCAGCCGGATGAAGAAGGCAGTTGGCGCCGAGGCCAGTGTCGGTGACCTTCGACCCAAGCGCGCCCGCATCCGTGGTGCCGAGCAACCGTGACCACACCGGGACACCCAGGCCGGGCCATCTCCGACCCGATCGGAACGATCGCGGACCTGGTCGCAGCCATCGAACCTCAGCTGGCAATCGAGCAGATCCGCACCATGGTCACCAGCCTCGCGGGCGGCCGGGCGAAGGCCCGCCGCCTCGCCTCACACCTGGCCGAGCGTCCCGGCGTGCTGACCGACGGCCGGTCACCGGCGCCCAGGGCCATCGGTGACCTGCTCATCGCGCTCCGCGAGGCAGGCGCTTCGCACATCTCGTCCCCGTGCTGCGCCGACTGCGGCAAGCCGATGCGAACCTTCCAGCGCCGCGGGCAGGACTGGTACTGCTGGAGCTACAGACCGCAGCCCGAACCCTGCGCCGCCTGCGGCAACACCCGCCGCATCACGACGCGGGACCGCGCCGGGCGACCGCGCTGCAAGATGTGTCCGGACCTCGACGATCGGGATCCGATCACCGTCATCCATTCCGTGGTCACCGCTCTGGACCCGGCCGCCGATCGCGAGGCGATCGCCGATGCGGTCCGCCGGTCGGCACCACGCCCCTCCTACCAGCAGAAACTCGCCTGGGCCCTGGAAACCGACCCCGGCCTGCTCACCGGGGACGGGCACCTCTCACCCCTTCGCGCCATTCTGCGACTGATCGACCTCCTGCACACCGCAGGCATCGCCGGAGTCGTCCCACCCGCCTGTCCCCGCTGCCACAGAGTCGTCCGCATCGACAAACCACTCGACGGACAGCGGGTCTGCCGCACCTGCATCGCCCACAGCCGACTCCAGGACTGCTCGCGCTGCGGAGCCCACCGTGAACCCGCCACCCGCGACGGCCAGGGCCGGCCGTTGTGTCCGAACTGCCTGATCACCGACCCCGCGAACCTCGAACTCTGCATCAACTGCGGCCGCCGACGGCTGGTGGATACCCGCACGCCAGACGGCCCGATCTGTCCGAGCTGCCCCGCTCTTCGCACCGCGACCTGCTCCATCTGCGGCGAGAACAGGCCCTGCGGCACTTCCCGCGCCACCGGTCGCCCCTGGTGTCCCACCTGTCAACGCCGCACCGCCTCCTGCTCGGCCTGCGGCCGCATCGCAGCGGTCATCTCCGGCACCCTCGCCGAACCCCTCTGCGTCGACTGCACCGCCCCCGAGGTCTGGCACACCTGCCCCACCTGCACCGATCCCGACCATCCGCACCCAGGCCAGTGCGCCCGCTGCCTGCTCAACCAGCGCCTCAACAAGCTGCTGGGACCTCCAACCGAGACGCTCCACCCCGGGCTCCAGGCCCTCCGGCTCAACATCGCCACCGCCGAATACCCCACCACCGCCAGGCGCTGGCTGAACAAGCCGTCCGTCGCCCCGGTCCTCGCCGACCTCGCTGCCGGCCGACGACCACTCACCCACAAAGCCCTCGACGAACTGCCCGACACCCAGCCCCTCGCGCATCTGCGTCAAGTACTCGTCAGCGTCGGCGCCCTGCCCGAACGCGACGAGCACATGGCCCGCATCGAACGCTTCCTCGCCGATCTCCTCGCATCTCAGCAAGACCCTGACCAGCGCAGCCTCCTCCACCGCTATACGACCTGGCACCTCGTCAGACGCCTGCGCAGCAAGAACAACGGCCGACCCACCACGCCGCAGCAGTTCAACTCCATCCGCCAGCACACCCACGCAGCCGTCGCCTTCCTGGGCTGGCTCGCCACCCACAACCTCACCCTGGCCACCTGCGGACAGGGCGACCTCGACCGCTGGCTCACCGACGACTCGGCCACCTACCGCTGGACCGCCGGCCACTTCATCCGCTGGGCCCGCACCAACAAGCTGACCACCATCCACGCCCCCGCCCACCGCTGGAGCGGCCCGACCCAACCGCTGGACGACCAGCACCGATGGGACACCGCACGCCGGCTCCTGCACGACGGCACCCTCAAATCCGAGGACCGGCTGGCCGGCCTGCTTCTCCTCCTCTACGCCCAAACACCGGCAGCGATCAGCCGCCTGACCACCGCAGACGTCGAAGCCGACACTCAAGGAGTGCGCGTCCACCTTGGCCAAGCCCCCATCCAGCTGCCCGAGCCAGTAGCTGCACTCGCACGCGCCGTCTCAGCCAACCACAAGGGCCACGCGACCATCGGGGCACTGACGCCATCGCTCTGGCTCTTCCCCGGCGGCCAACCCGGACGCCCGATCAGCACCACCCAGCTGACCCAGCGGCTCAACAACCTCGGGATCCGCCCCAATCAGGCCCGCAGCACCGCGCTCTTTCAACTCGCCACCGAGATCCCCGCCGCGATCCTCGCCCGCACCCTGGGCATCCACACCGATGTCGCCGTCGCCTGGCAACGACTCTCCGCAGGCGACTGGACCAACTACGCCTCCCAGGTCAGCCACCGCATCAACCAGCCCCACCAGCACGGAGATGATCACCATGCCCCTCGATGACCAGCACATCTGGGCTCTGCTGAGAGACCTCGATGATCCCGACCACATGGAGTTCCCTCAGTACTACGACCACGCCACGACCCGAGCCCGATTCGACCAGCTCGCAACCAGGCTGGATCAGCGGTTCCACTGCACCTGCTCCGTCGATCGAGGCGTCCAGGACGCCAGTCACCACGGGACGATCGTCATCCCCACCACCGCGACGGCCAGCGGCGACCACGTCGCCATCCGCGTCAGCAACTTCGGCAACCTCGTCGCCGTGACGCTGGGGAACCCTGGCAGCTACGACGAGGAAGAAGAGAGCCTCCTCTTCGAGACTGCCGACCGGCACCGCATCGACGACGAACTCGAAGCGCTCGGCTATATCGCCGTCTCCGAGCACCTGCTCTGGACGCACTACGACGGCGCCAGCAACCTCGCTGCCTACAACCCGCCTGAGCACCCACCAACCTGGTGGGACCGCTTCTTTGACTACCTGTAAGTCCGCCCCGAGCAGCTCTGCATGGCAGGCATTCGGATAGTTCCAATACCCGACGTCACCATTACACGTCCGCCTCCGCCTCCAGCGCGACGCCATCGACCTCCTCGGCCGCACCCTCGGCGAGCCCTCCGAGGCCGCCCCCGGCCCCGACGACGGCGACGAGCCACCGCTTTGTGCAGCACCCGTCTGTTGACGTTGCCGTCAACTACTGCCGTCAGGACGCTCCGAGTGTTGCCAGAGGTATCGAAGGTGAATCAGGTCAGGAATCAAGGGTCATCGACTGACCAGCGACCCACTTGATATCCGAGGCGCTGATGTTGAATACCTCTGTAAACTCCCGGAGAACGGCTTGCTCATCGATGTCACCAACTCGATACAACACCGCCCCCTTGACCAAATTATCCAGGTCGTCAATTACCGCAACGAGCACCTGGGACGGCAGTCTCACTACTGCAAATCCGAGCCCATCCTCATCTTCTGGATATTCGAAGTTCAGATCAGCGAACGGCTCCTGATGGGCAGTTTGCACAAACATGGCGAGTGCCGCCTTCTCACCCCGCGCCGTCTCCCAGAACGAGATCCCAACCTGCTCCCAGCCAGACATTCAGTCTTCCTTTTTCTTCGCAACTAGAACTCGCACAAGCAGCCCAGGTCCGCAACGCGACCCAAGCCCCTATGAACTTACCCGGCCGGCCGCACCTAGCAGAAGCTTGGTGCGACCGGCCGGGCGCGTGATCACTCTGAACCGTACGGCAATCCCGGTAGGCCCAGTGATCACATCAGCCAGTCGACAGACTAGCCAATTTGCGTATTCTTACTGATGACGATTGGAATCTTTGCAAATCCATCCTCCAACCTCACCCCAGGAACCCTTCCAACTTCCCACCATGCATATCCGGGGAATGGCTCCCGAGGGCGAATAGTGGTATAGAACTCTACACCTCGGACACCGTCAGGAAGCGGGCCAATATGGGCCTTCGCGGCTTCATCTCCCCCCAAGCGCGAGAGTCCACCCCAAAGCTCACCATTCTCCTGCTGCAGCCGTGCATGCTCATCGGTCTGAGTCGGCGAGGCCTTCCGATGGAAAGGACCGTGGAGCAGCGTTTCCTGCGCCTCCTGTGCCGCTTCATCTCCCGTTGGCCCACAGTTATGGACCAGTACTGGCGTGGCCCCCGCAAGCACATAGTACGTGTGCAGGTCCGCGACGGTGAGGTTGTATGCGGTGTGCGGGTCAGTGTGGTAGGGGCGGGCGGCGACGACCTCGATGGTCGTGCCGTCCTGACCGCGAAGGTGATCGCCGGGCTTGAGGTCGGCGGCGTTGGTCCAGCGCTGGGTGGTGATGTCCCAGTACGGGTGGTGTGCCGTCGAGGTGATGGCCTGTTGCTCGGCTGGCGGGGCGCGGGGGCCGGCTGTCGAGAGGGTGAGGTCGGTGAACTCCTCGTCGTTCGGGGTAACGATGGTGGCAGTGACCGCACGGGGTGCGGTCACACCGGTCTGCGGATCGGTGGCGGTGACCTCGTCACCCAGCTGTATGCGGTCGATCGGCTTGGTGGTGCCGTCCGCCAGCTTCACCTGGGTACCTACCGGGAAGCTGTTGCACGAGCTTTCACCTTCACTGCTCGGGCGAGCACCCTTGCTGGTTTCGGTGGCCTCCTTGGCCGTCGGCTGAGCCGCACGCGCGCTCACACCACCGGCAGACTGTTCGGCGCTCTGGGCTGTCTGGGCCGCCACGGCACCGCCCACCCCGAGGGTCGCCAGCGCAGCGCCCCCGAGGGCGACGCCGCCCTCGACGCTCACACTGACCGCAGCGCCGGTTATGGCACCGGCCACACCGCCGACCTCCGCACCACCCAGCGCGGCTTCACCTGCGGCAACCAGCATGCCCGCACAGGCACCGGTGGTCATGATGATGCACGCTGCGCCACCAACGACGACGGCTGTGACGACCATCGCGGCAATGACCGGATGCTCCCTGACGACCTTGACGACTGCATGCGCAGCGCTCTGGGCCTTGCACTTCAGCCAACCGCCGAAACCGCCGCACTTGCTCTTCGAGTGGCCGCCAGAACCTCCGTTTCCTCCGTGGCCTGAACCGTTGCTGCCCGTTGTGGCCACGGACTGGTCGTGGGCAATCTGCGCGTTGTCCACCTCGGCCTGGGCCACAGGTGACAACGGGGTGCCGTCGCGCGGCCGATCCCTTGCCCCGCAGGTGTCCATGCACATCCACGCGAGTCCCGAAGGGTCGGCCTTGTCGACCGGCGAGTTGTCGCTGTAGGCGTAGCCGTTCCACTGCTGCGGGTCGAATTCCGCGAGCAGCGGGTCGGGGTTGAGGAAGCGTCCGTGGGCGGGGTCGTACTCGCGGGCGCCGAGGTTGGTCAGGCCGGTGACGTCGTCCTTGGTGCCGCCGACGAATCCCTTGTCTCCGGCCCACGTTGAGGCATCTGGCTGGGTGCCGCGCGGGTCGCCGAACGCATCGGTCGGGCGGCGGGTGACGGTCTGCGCGGCGTCGGTGTCGATCTGCACACCGTTGGTACCGTGCGGGTCGGACACCTGGTACACCAGCTTGCCGCCGCCGGTGGCCGCCGTGACCCGGGTGATCGTCAGGCCGCCCGGGGCGCTGTAGTAGCGCACGTCGGACATCGTTCCTGACGATGTGTCGAGAGTGACCTCGTCGGCACCCAGGTTGAGCGTGGTCCTGCCGGGGTCGCGGCGGATCAGCTGGCTACCGTCCGCGTCGTAGAGATAGGACGTGGGCTGCGACTGGCCGCTCTTGGCAAGGGTGTCGAGCTTGTCCTCACCATTCCAGGTGAGGGCCGTCGTTCCCGCCGTGTCAGTGATTCCGGTGGTGTTTCCGGCGACGTCGTACTGGTAGGAGGTCACCTTGGTACCGGAGGCCGACTTGACCGAGGAGCTCAGCAGGGCGTGCGGACCACCCGTGCCGCCACCCGTGTTCGGGGCGTTGGTCGCGGTGTTACGCCCGGTGCCGAACGTCTGGGTGGTGGTGACGTCCTTGCTGGTGTCACCAGTGGTGTCGTGCTGGACGAGGCCGGTGCGGTTGCCGGTGGTGTCGTAGCCGTAGGTCTGCCAGTACGGCGAGGGGCCACCGACGCTCGGCTTGGACGGAGTCCCGGTCCAGGCCGGGCCATTGGCGTTGGTGCAGCCGCCGATGCCGGGGACCGACTGTGCGGTGCCCGAGCCGTGGGCCGTACCGGAGGTGTCTGTCCACGTGCCGGTGGGCTTGGTGGTGGTGCCTGCGGTGTCGGTCCAGGCGTTGGTGAGCCGGCCGAGGTAGTCGTAGGTGAAGCACTGCTGGTCGGTCGCCGATCCGCTCTGCAGGTCGGTGGCCGAAGTGACCTGGCCGGCGGGGTTGTAGGTGTAGCCGGTCTGGTCGAGCGAGGTCTTGCTCACCTGCCGGTCCACGAACGACTGTGTAACGCGCCCGGTGGCCCAGTCGTACTGCTGGGTGGAGACGACCTGGGTTCCCCAGTCACCGATGGTGGTCCGCGTTGGCCGACCCAGTGGGTCGTGCTGAACGTCCGTCACCAGGGTGCTGTTGCCGCCGGAGGCGAGCAGCAGACCGGTGTTGGTATAGGCGTAGTCGACGCCTTCCGAGGGCAGGCCCCCCAGCGCTGGCAGATCCGTGTGGATCAGTGATCCGAGGATCGGCGAGTACTGGTTGCCCGTGGTGTACGTGCCCTTGAGAGAACCCTCGGACGCCGGGATGGTGGTGCTGGTGCCCAGCGGGCGGTACATGGTGTCGTAGCCGGTGACGGCCTGGGTGTACGCGGAGCCCGAGGCACCGCCCACGTACCGGGTGGACGAGGCGACCTGGCCCTTGGCGCCCGCCACCGTGTCGTACGTCCAGCCCGCGAGCTGGTTGGTCGGCGCCGCACTGCCCGCATACATGCCGGTCTTACGACCGAGCACGTCGTAGGTGTAGAGGAGCGTGTTGCCCTTGGCATCGGTGGTGGAAGAGATCCGCGAATTGGCGTCGTACGCCGTCGTGGTGGTACCGCTGTCCGGGTCGGTCACCGAGGTCTGCCGGCCGCGCAGGTCGAAGACGTACGACCAGACGTTCCCGGCGGAGTCGGTGCGCTTATCCGGCTGGCCGGCCGCCGTGTATGTGTAGGACGTCACGTTCGCGTCCGAGGCAACGCCGGTGGCAGTGGCGGTGCGGTACTGCCACAACTGGGTGGTACGGCCGCGGGCGTCGGTGAGCGTACTGCTCGGCTGTCCGCCCTGCGGCGGCGTCGAGTCGGTCCGGTCCACACCCGGGTAGGCGGTGCTGGACGTCCACTGCTGCTGCCCGTAGGAGACGAACGCGTCGGAAGCGACCCGGCCCTGGCCGTCGTAGGTGGCCCAGTCCTGCGCCGGCACCTGCGAGTCCTGCGGGGCGAACACCGTCCCATTCGGCTGGTTGGCAGCATCGAAGTACGGCGACGACTTCTTGACGGGCCAGCCGTGCGAGTCGTAGAGGGTGTCCGTGATCAGACGGCCGAAGCCCGGGCCGGCTGCCGAGGTGCTCTGGGTCTGGCGCAGCCGGCCGAGTCCGTCGTACAGATCGTTGCGGGTCGAGTAGGACTCGTCCTCGTTCAGCGAGTTGGAGGTGACCACCGACGGTGCGGTGAGACCGTTGACTGCGTACGAGAAGGTGTAGTTGGGCTTCAGATTGGTCGCGCGATCGGCGTTCCAGACCGAGGTCAGGCGCCCGAGGCCGTCGTACTGCTTGGTCGTGGTACGGCCGTTGGCATCGGTCGACACGAGCGGCTGGCTGCGGCCCGGGTCGAAGGTCTGGGACGTGGCCCAGGCCGCACCCATCGGTCCGGTCAGGGTGACCCGGGTCGGTATCGCGCCGCTGGTCGGCGTCAGATCGGTGGTTGTGACCCTGCCGTCAGGGCCCGCCGAGGTCTTCGGCCGGCCGTAGGCGTCGAAGGTCGCCGTGGTCAGCGTGGTGTAGACCGGGTTGCCGTCGGTGCCGTACGAGTCGATCGTCTGGGTGCTGGTCGGGTCGGCGGTCGCGCCTGCCTGGCCGAACGGCTGGCCGTCGAAGAGAGTGCGGCTGTCCTTCTGGGTGTTCGACGTGTTCGGCGTGGTGCCGCAGGGGCCAGTGACGGTCAGCTCGCGGGAGACGAGGGTGAGCATCATCGGGTTGCTGCCGACCGCGTAGCTGTTGGTGGAGCAGATCTCAGGCACGGCGGCGGTGCCGTCGCCCTTGTCGTCGACCTGGAGCGGCCGGTTCCCGTGGGTGGGGTCCGTGGTCGCGACAGATGAGATGGCCCGCCACGAGCCGTCCGCCTTCTGCCCCCAGGAGGTGCTGTCGGATCGGGTGGACGTGAAGCGGGCGACCAGGTCCGGCATGCCCTTGGCCTGCTTGTGGGTAGCCGTGACCACATCCCCGGACGCGACCGCTGCGTCGGCGACGACAACGGCGCCACCCGACTTGTCGTAGGTCTGCCGGCCCAGGACGGCACCTGCGAGCCAGTTGTCGTCGGTTCTGGTGACCGGCGTGGCTCCCAGGTACGGGGTGAAGGACACCGAGACGCTGCGGGTGCTGCCGTCAGCCTTGCGGTCGCCGTCCATGCCACGCAGGTAGGTGCTCACCTGCTGGGTCTTCGGGGCCTCGCCGGGGTAGGCGCTACCGGTGGTGGTAGTGACCGTCTGGTAGCCGCGGAACTCGTCCCAGGTCCGGGTGTTGTCCTCGGTCAGCTCGGAGTCGTTGCGGTGCCACGCTGCGCCGCCGCCGTAGCTGTAGTCGGTGGACTTGACCAGGCTTGGTCCGGTGACCGCGTCCTGCTCGGAGAGCGAGGAGACCAGGTACTTGTGGAACCAGTCCTTCACCGGGTCCGGCGAGGACGAGCCGGGCAGATACCACTTCACCGGCATGCAAGCTCTGGTGTTGCCGTCCTCGGAGGATGGCATGGTGTTGTTGATCCGTGAGCACTCGGTCGACTGATAGTTGACCGTGATCTTGCCGCCGGTCTCCGTGACGATCTGCTGCATGCGCGGCCGGTTGAACGCCGGCTCGGCGGGGACGAGACCGTCCACGCGGTTGGCCAGCATCCGCTCGGTGAAGGTGACTGCGGGCAGCGTCTGAGCCGACTGTCCATTGCTGCCGGTACGCTGGATCGAGCTCAGCCACAGCGAGGGCTTCGTCCCGTCACCCGGGTCCGGGAACTTGAACTTGAGGTCCCAGGTGTCGATCGTGGTGTAGGAAGTGCCGACCAGCACCTGGGTCTCGATCTTCGCCAGCCGCAGCGGGGACCAGAACGTCGGCGAGTAGTTGGTGCAGGCACCGGTGGCGGCACAGTTCTGGTCGAGCGGAGTGTCCGGCCAGGACGACTGGTTGGCCGTGGTGCGCTGGGCAGAGGTGCAGGTGATGCTGCCGTTCGGGGTGCAGCGTTCGGCGGCAGTGAACAGCACCTTGGCCGCCGGCTTCGCACTGCCGTTGGCCGCGATCTGCTCGGGCAGGCGCTGCCCGTATGCGATCTGGGCCAGCTCGGCGGCTCGGACATAGGCGGTGAGCGTGCCGTTGCCATTGTTCTGGCCGCCACCGCGGCTGTAGTTGTTCATCTCCTGCTGGTAGCCGAAGGTGATCAGGTTCTGGTGCGGGTCCACGACATAGTCGAGGTTCCAGCGCCAACCTTCCTGGCACCAGGACGCCTTGCCCTTGGCGGCGTCGTAGCAGTCGTCACCGCTGTTGGGCGAGTACACCGGCTCGTACTCGACGGAGTTGGCCGCCGGGTCGCTGTTACCGCCACCCGGCAGGTGGTTGGCACCGAAGTAGAACGCAGTACCGTCGGTGGTGGTGACCTTCCAGTACTCACCGTTGCGCGCCTCGTTGGCCGCGCCGGTCAACCGCTCGACCTTCGAGCCGTCGTCGCCCTGTAGGCGCCAAGTACCGGTTGCGTCGTCGCGCACCAGCGTCCCGGAGTGGCCGCCGAGGTTCAGCTGGGCATTCCAGCCGGCCCAGCACTGGTCGCCGGAGTTACTGATGCCGTCCTTGTCGCAGCTCCGGTACGACCGCTCGATGAAGCCGGGCTGGTAGTCCCAGCCCTCGCCGACCCAGGATGCCTGCGCGTTGGTCGAGGAGGTCTTGCCGTCGATCGACGAGGAGTCGTACGAGAGGCTGACCGACGGCGCCGAGCCACCGATGGCGGCCGGGGTCTGGATCGGATACGAGTAGGTGAAGCTGCCTGTGTTGGATCCGGCGCCCCAGGCCGCGGACGGCGAGAGCGGTGACGCCGAATAGCTGCCCATGGCTCCGCCTGCTGCGGATTCGGCCGCCAGCACGGTGGCCGACGACGAGCCGACAGCGGCGGTCTGGAGCAGGCCCTGCTGCGGTGTACCGGCACGGTGGGCGCCGGAGGAGAGCGCGCTTTTCGCGGAATCCGCCGGCTGCTTACCGGGCAACTTCACCTCGGCGGTGACCACACCGGTACGCGCGTCGACGGAGGAGGCGACGGGGGTGTGCTCGCGGCACTCGGCCAGCTGCGGTGTCGTCAGCGCGCAGGCAGGCAGGGCCACCAAGCGGGCGCGGTCCGACCATCCGTCGCCCTGAAGAGCTTTCACGTCGATCGCGACCGTGACGCTGTGCGCCACACCCTCGACGGGAGCCGTGTCCGTCAGCGCGACCACGGGCCCGCGGACTCCGGCGGCTTCACCCTTCGCCGGGTCCGTCACCTCGACACGCACCTGCCGGGCCGAGCCGTCGGCCCTCTTGGCCGGAGCGAGCGCTACCGGCAACTTCCCTGCCTGCATGGGAGTTTGGCCTCCCGCTGCGGGAGCCGAACCGGCGAGACTCCTGGGGAGAGGGCCTGCGTCGGCGCCCAGGGCCACCATCGCCGACCCGGCCACCGGTTGATGTCCCGAGGGCTTCCAGTCGCGCGGTACGGGGAACTGGGGCGGGCCGAGCTTACCTATGGCGAGGTCCTTGCCGCGGACCGATTTCATGCCCTTGCCCAGGGGTGTACCCAGCGGGGTCCACACCTTGCCATGGGGCCGACGGGCTGCCAACGCCTCGGCGGACGGCGCCGCCAGAAGGGTCATCAGGACCGCCAGCAGACTTATGAGACTCAGCCAGCGAGGCCGACTACGCAGCCATCGCCCGACTGGTCCTTGAGCGCACGCGGCTCTCAAAGTACCACTCCGAGTGTTATCCACCCCAACGGGTGGGCTTGTTGACGTAAAGATCCGAAGATCAGTCAGACCTTAGAAGCCGTCACCGACGATCCGTCTGTCCACGGACACGACAGGGCCAGTGATTTGCAAATTCTTTACCGATTAGCTGACTATCAATCAGGACATATGGCGATATCGCGATTTGTCATTTGACGGCACCCCTATGGAACCCACATCGTTCCGCTCCGAACAGCTGCGCGAAGTCCGCGAGTGCTGAGAGGGGAGCGAATCACCATCATGCTGTATACAAAACCGACAAATCCGGTGCCGAAAACACCAGGCGCACCGCAACGACGAACCTCACGGCTGGTGGCTCTGGCAGTGACCACCGTGCTGGCTATAGGGCTGCCGACCATTCCGGCCGTCGGCGCCACCGGGTCGACGCCTTCGGCTGCCGTCCAGGCCACTCCGACGGATCGGGATCAGGCCATCCTGAACGCCCGCCTGGGGGCGAAGTCCACTGGCAAGGCTGTCGTGGTGGACGCACTGACCACCGAGACCTCGCAGACACTGGCCAACCCGAATGGAACACTGACAAGCTCCGACTACGTCGCACCCGTGCGGGCCAGGCGCGGTACGAACTGGGCAGACCTGGACACCACGCTGCGTAGGAATGCCGACGGGACGATCAGCCCGGCAGTCACCACGAACGGACTGACAATCTCCGGCGGTGGTGGCAACCCGCTGGCCACCATCACCACCGCCGACGGCAAGAAGCTCGCCGTCACCGCCCCGTTCACGCTGCCCGCACCCACGCTGGCCGGTGACACCGCCACCTATCCCGCGGTCCTGCCCGACGTCGATCTACAGCTGACCGCCCTGCCGGACGGTGGCTGGCGGGACGTCGTCATCGTGCGCACCGCGACCGCAGCCGCCGATCCGAAGCTGAAGACCCTGCACTTCCCGCTCAGCGCCACCGGCCTGAGCGTGACGACCGACACAGTCGGCAACATCAGCCTCAAGGACACCGACGGGAAGGTGCGTCTGCACGCCCCAACGCCATTCCAGTGGGACTCCGCTGCGCCCGTCGCTGCCGCCAGGGCCGCCAAAGCGAGCCCGCGAATCACGGCGGCAGCTCCGCCAGCCGATGGCCGGTCCAGCGCGACAGCACCAGGTGCGGGCGCCACCGTCACCCGGATCGGAGTCAAGGCCACCGACACCGCGATCGACCTCACCCCCGACACCGCGACATTCGGCAAGGGCACCGGTCCCTGGTATCTCGACCCGACGCTCAGCAGCGGGGCCAGCAGCACGCAGGCCTCCGTCCAGGTCCAGGAGAACTACCCGGACATCGAGAACTACAACGCGGTGACCAACCTCGGCACCGGCTACTGCGGCTATGACGACTGCACCGGCTACGGCCGTTACCGGGCCTACTACCAGATCGGTGTCAACCCGACCCTCTACACTCAGCCGAGCGGCGCACCCAAACCGCCGACCATCTACAGCTCGACGTTCTACGGGAACGTGACCGACGCCTCCAGCCCCGGCACCGAGGTTCCGCTCGGGCTCTACGACACACCGCAGATCAACAGCCACACGGCGTGGAACAACCAGCCGTGCGGCGACGGGATGAGCGGCTGCGACAAGGTCGGGGCCTCCTTCAGGATCACCGGAACTGGCCCGATCACCTACGACGTGACCTCCATGATGCAGAGCGCCGTCGCTCAGAAGTGGAGCAACTGGACGGTCGCGATCGTGCCCGACGACGAGACCGACAAAACCTATCGGAAGCACCTTTCCAACAACCCGAAGATCGTCACCAACTACGACATCACCCCCAGCATCTGGTACCCGCGCACCAGCCCCGCACCGGGCTTCGCCAGCACCAACCAGCACAACGACTGCCAGAGCCCCGGCGGCAACGCCTCGTACAACCCAGGCTGGGTGGGCGCCAACCAGAATGTCACCCTGTCGGTGAACAACTGGTCCCCTGCCGGCCTCAACCTGCACTCCGGGTTCCGGATGTGGGACGACAACAACAGCCAGTTCAACTGGTCCGCCGACAGCGGATGGCAGGGCTCGTCCAACGCGGCGAGCGTCTCCATCGGCATCGGGTCCCTCAGCGACGGCCACCAGTACCATTGGGCGGCCAACGCCACCGATGACGTCCTCACCTCGTCGGATTCCGCCTCGTGCTACTTCCGGGTCGACAAGACCGCCCCGACGGTGAGCGTGATCTCCACCGACTTTCCCCCCTCGGGCACGGCGAACAGCAACCCGACCAAGTTCAACACCGACGCGGGCAGCTTCACCATCAGCGGGACCGATCCGGCTCCGAACGGCAGCAGTGCCTCAGGCGTCGCGTGCTTCCGCTGGACCAACAACCCCGCGCCGGTCACCGGCTGGCGGTGCGGTGATGCGGGAACCGTCACGGCCGACGCCTCGGGTACGGCCAACTTCAACTACACACCGGGCACTTGGGGTACCAACATCCTCTATGTGCAGTCGCAGGACAACGCCGGTAACTACAGCCAGCCCGCAGCTTACAGCTTCTACGCACCGTGGAAGCCCAACAGTCTGCCGGTCTTCGGCGACCTCACGGGAGACGGGAAACCCGATGTGGTGCTGCCGGACGCCAACGGCAACCTTCGGCTGATCCGCCCCGCACTCGACGGGGCAACCTCTGCCGGGAACATCAGCGGCGCTGCCGCGACCTCACCGACCGGTAACTGGACGGGGGTCCAGATTACCCACCGCGCCTCGCTGTTCGGCGGCGTCGCGGTGGACGACCTGATCGCCCACCCTGCCCGCGACCCCAAGCTGTACCTCTACCAGAACGACGGCCACGGCAACCTCGTCTCCCGCACTTCGTTCTACAAGTCCGGCACCACCGCCAAAACCCCCGTCACCTGCCAGGACATCACCGGCGCGACCATCGCCTGCCCTTCAGACTTCGGGAGCGACTGGTCCAACGCCACTCAGATCCTCGCCGTCGGCACCCCGGAGGGCGAGAACGTTGCCACGGACACCAACGGCAACCACGTCCTCACCCGTACCTCACTCCTCGCCGTCATCAACCACCAGCTCTGGCTCTTCCCTCCCGGCACCACCAGTGCCCGGCTGCTCAAGCCGACCGACACCCAGGTTTCCAAGGGCGACTGGGATAACTACGACCTGATCGGGCCCGGCCCGGCCAACGGCGGTAACCAGCCGACCCTGTGGACACGCGACCGTATCAACGGCACCATCCACGCCTATCCGATCACCAAGAACGCGGACGGCTCACCCAACTTCAGCGCGCTCGCCGATCCGACCACCGGCACCATTGCGAACACCGGCGGAGTGTCCCCCTCCGCCTTCCCCCTGGTCGGCTCCAATGGCGATCTCACTGGTGACGGCATCGCCGACCTCTGGGCATTGGACGCCAACGGGACGCTGGTCGTCTGGCCCGGCCATACCTCCGACAACACAACCGCCAAACCGGTTACCGACTTCGGCACCCGGTTTACGGTGGGCGACCTCCGCGCGCCGCTCGGCCGCTGGAAGCTCAACGAAGCGACCGGCAGCACCACCGCAGCCGACGCCACTGGGCTCCACCCGTTGACTGCCCAGGGCGGCACAGCCTTCCACAGCGAGCCGGTCGGCGGCCGGACAGCCAACGTCGCCGCGTTCAACGGCACCGACTCCACACTGACGACGGGCGGCTTCAACCTCGACACCACCCAGTCGTTCACCGTCTCCCTCTGGGCCAAGGCGAACACCTCCGGCGGCGTCGTCCTTTCCCAGGAGGGTACGGCTGCCAGCACCCTCCAACTCTGGCCCATCGACCGGGGGTCCGGCGTGTCCGAGTGGCGATTCGGCATGGCGGCGTCCGACACCAACGGCGCCGTCATCGACCAGACGGACTCCAGCAACGCCGCCGCACGGGTGCAGTTCGGTACCTGGCAGCAGCTGACGGCCTCCTACAACGCCGACACCAAGCAGCTGTTGCTCTACGTCAACGGCTCACTCGCCTCGACCGGACTGCACCGCTCCATGTTCCAGACCGGTGGACCGCTCGTACTGGGCAGGTCCAAGAGCAACGGCGCGTCGGCGAGCTACTTCAACGGCAGCGCGGCCGAGGTCTCGGTCTACCCGTTCGCCAGTGCGGTGACCACCGCCGCGCCGACAGTGATCCAGGGCGCCACCAGCCCCGCGAAGTGCCTCGACGACAGCAACGGCCAGACCAGCGACGGCAACTCCGTCCAGATCTGGGACTGCAACCCCGCCAACACCAACCAGCAGTGGAGCGTCAACGCCAACGGTACGATCACCAATCAGGGCCACTGCCTGGATGTCAGCAACGGAACGGCGGCGAACGGCACCCTCGTCCAGCTGTGGAGTTGCGTCGGCAACCTCAACCAGCAGTGGCTTCCGACCGGCACCGGCGGCCTGTACAACCCGGCCTCTGGTCGCTGCCTGGACGACAACAACGCCAGCACCGACAACGGGACACGCCTCCAGGTCTGGGACTGCGCCAGTGTGACGGCTCAGCGCTGGAGCATCTCGAACGCGGCACCCGTGCGGACCGCCGCGCTCCCCGGGAGCTGACGACGGCGTTCTGACCCAGGTGCCACCCGCTGCCGTACGCCGGCCCCCGATGCGATCCCAGGGTCGCGTCGGGGGCCGAGTTGCCGATGCCATGCCTCCGCATCCCGCATGCCGGATGCCGGATGGGGCTTCCGTCCCACCCGGGCGGGACGGCGCTCAGCGGGAAGCGGTGAGCAGGCGGCGGGCCAGGGTGCGGAGCTGCTCGTCGGGGTGGACTCGCGTGGCGGGCCAGGTGTCGCCGAGGAGGCGGAGTGGGGAGAAGGCGAAGGCGCGGAGGGTGGGGAGGAGACGGTCGGGGATCCGGCCGGTGTCGGCGAGGGCCTGGAGGGCTCGGAGGCCGATGGGGGAAGCGGCGACCAGGTCGGCGAGGACCGGGACGGCGCGGGTGGAGGTGCCGGTGATCCAGTGGTGGGCCTCGGCGGCGGCCATTCTGCTCCAGTCCTGGGGGGAGGTCAGCAGCGGCTCGACGAGCGGGAGGAGCCCGACGGCACAGGGCCCCAGCGGTTGGAGGCGACTGAGGTGCCAGTGGGTCTGGCCCGAGGTCGTGAGCAGTGTCTCGAAGGCGGTGAGCGCCGGGGCGGCGTCGCCGGTCAGCTGGTAGTGGGCCACGGCGGCCGAGCTGCGGAGCGACGGGTCGTCGCTCCGCATGGCCGCGGTGAGGAGGGCGAGGATCTCCTGGTCCGGTATGCCGCAGCGGCCGAGCTGACGGGCCGCCACGACGGCCGCGCGGTTGGTCCGCAGGCAGTCGGCCAGTTCGGGCAGTGCCTGGCGGGCCGCGGCACCCATCGGTGCGAGGGCGTTGACGAGGGCGATCGCCGCGTTGTCGGTGGCCCCTTGGGCCAGTTCGCGGCGGATCGCCGGTATCAGCTGATCGGCCGCCTCGGGGAAGAACTCGGCGGCGGCGCCGAGCGCCTGGGCGGTGGGGCGGCTCAGCGCCAGCGGCAGGGCTCGCGAGTCCCGGCAGCGCAGCAGGGCGGCGAGCGCGGCGGCGGCCGTCCCCTCGTCCTGCGATCGGGCGTGGCGGTGGAGCGTGTCCCGGACGTCCGCGCCGGGGCTGGGCAGGTACCCGATCCAGCGGGTGACCTGACGGAGGCGGTAGTTGAGGCCGGTGGCGTCCTTCTGGTGCGGGAGGGCGGCGATCAGCAGCGCGACGATCTCCGGCTCGCGGTCGCGCCAGGTCGCGGCGATGTCGTCGACCAACCAGGAGCCGCGCGAGCCGAGGTCGCCGTCCTCGATCCAGCGGGCGGCGACGGCGAGTGCGGTGTCCGGGTCCCTGGTGAGCAGTTGGCGCAGCCGTTCGTCCTGGGTGGTCCCGCCCTCCCAGGGGAATTCGTCGCTCGCCGCGCCCGGGTCGGCACCGGCCTCGGCAAGGATCGCCACCGGCTCGGCCGGGTACGGTGGTTCGCTCTGCTCCACGGCCAGCATGGCCGCCGCCAGCCGGACTTCGGGCAGCGGGCTGTCGAGCGCCTCGATCCGACGGCCCAGACGGGCAAGTACGTACAGCGCGTCCGCCCGCACCACCGGGACGGGATCGTCGGCGTACAGCTGCTCGGCCCCGGACAGGACGGAGTTGCGCAGCTGCGCCGGGAGCAGCTCGGCCACGGCGCCGACTATTCGGAGCATGGCCCGGCGGATGGCGCGCTCGGGGTCGTCGAGGCACGGCAGCAGCTCCGGCAGGACCCGGCAGAGCTCGGAGCAGACCGCGGCGACCGGACTGGTGGGCCAGTGCGGCGAGTCGATGTCCTCGGGGTCGTGGTCGGCGAGGGTGGCGAGCAGCATCAGCACCTCGTCCCGCTTGGCCGGGGCGTGCCGGGCGGCGTGGGCGAGGAACGGCACGGCGGGGGCCGAGGCCGGGTAGACCGTGCCCTGGTGGTGGATGTTTCCGTAGAGCTCGTCGACGGCCTCGGCGACGGTGTCCTCGTCGGTCGAGTGGAGCGCCCTGATCAGCTCGGGGACGTCCGATGCCGAACCGTAGGCGTGGGTCAGGGTGTGCCACTGGACCTCGTCCAGTTCAGCCGGGGATCTCATGGGTCTGCGCTCCTTGTTGCTCTGCTGCGCACGACCGTAGCGATCATCACTGACAACGCCGCAGGCGGCAGGCCCTGCAAGGGGTCAGGAGGTGCGGCCCAGGGTGGCGAGGTAGGCGCGCCAGCCGCCGAACTCGGTGATCTCCTTGTGGACGCCGCGCTCCAGTTCGCCTCGGGCGAGGACCATGGAGAGGCAGGGGGAACCGTCCGCGAGCTCGATGATGCCGAGTTCGAGTTCGCGCGGCTCGCCGGGGAGGATGACGTCGCGCAGGTGCTCCAGGGTGACGTCGTAGAGCTCGCCCTCGATGGCGGTGCCGACCTCGGGCGCGGGCAGCAGCCCGGGACACTCGTCGCGGATGGAGAAGAAACGGTAGCCGGGAGCGGTGGTGACGGGGCCGATCAGGGCGTCGGCGACCGAGTGGTGGAAGGGGCCGCCGACCATGGCCTGGCCGTTGAAGAAGATACGGGCCATCAGAGGTCTCTCCTGACAGGGAATGCGCGGGGGACGAACGGTTGCGGCCGGGGCGAACCTCCCCAGGAGTCCCCGGCCGCAGCCGTGCTGTTGTGTCCGTGACGTATCTGGCGGGCGGCGCGCCCTACGGAACGGAGCAATCGGTGCTGCGGATTCGCCGACCTGTAAGGAGGGCCGACCGGCGGCGGGTGGATAGATTGAGGCTCAGCCGAGCAGCTCGTACGCCGGAAGGGTGAGGAAGTCGACGAACTCCTCGGCCAGCGAGAGCTGTTCGAAGAGCTTGGCGGCCTCGGCCCAGCGCCCACCGGCGTAGGTGACGTCGCCGAGTTCGGTGCGCAGGGCGGTGAGTTCCTCGGCCACGAGCCGGTGGACCAGCTCGGCGGTGGCCTTCTCGCCCGTGTCGGCGAGGATGACACCGTTGTGGATCCACTGCCAGATCTGCGAGCGGGAGATCTCGGCGGTGGCGGCGTCCTCCATCATGTTGAAGATGCCGACCGCGCCGAGGCCGCGCAGCCACGCCTCGATGTAGCGGATACCGACCTGGACGGCGTTGTGCAGTCCGGCCCGGGTGCAACTGCCGCCGGCGCCCGCGATGTCGAGCAGCTGAGCCGCCGTCACACTCCCGGCAGGGCCCGGGTTCTCCTTCTGGTTGGGGCGCTCGCCCAGGACGGCGTCGAAGGAGGCGCGGGCGACGGGGACGAGGTCCGGGTGGGCGACCCAGGAGCCGTCGAAGCCGTTGCCGGCCTCGCGGTCCTTGTCGGCCTTGACCTTCTCCAGGGCGGCCGCGTTGACCTCCGGGTCCTTGCGGGAGGGGATGAAGGCGGCCATACCGCCGATGGCGTGGGCGCCGCGCCGGTGGCAGGTCTGCACCAGCAGCCGGGTGTAGGCGGCCATGAACGGCGAAGCCATGGTGACGCTGTTGCGGTCCGGCAGGATGTAGTGCGCGCCCGCGTCGCGGAAGTTCTTGACGATCGAGAAGAGGTAGTCCCAGCGGCCCGCGTTGAGACCGGCGGCGTGGTCGCGCAGCTCGTAGAGGATCTCCTCCATCTCGAAGGAGGCCGTGATGGTCTCGATCAGGACGGTGGCCCGGATGGTGCCGTAGGGGATGCCGAGTGCGGCCTGGGCGTGGGTGAAGACGTCGTTCCAGAGCCGGGCCTCAAGGTGGCTCTCGGTCTTCGGAAGGTAGAAGTACGGGCCCGAGTTGGGGTCCTCCGCACCCTTGGCGAGCAGTCGGGCGGCGTTGTGGAAGAAGTACAGACCGAAGTCGAGGAAGGCGCCGGCCACCGGGGTGCCGTCGACCAGCAGGTGGTTCTCGTTGAGGTGCCAGCCGCGCGGGCGGACCACGACGGTCGCGAGCTCGGCGGCGGGCCTGAGGGTGTAGGCCTTGCCCTGGGGGGAGGTGAAGTCGATCCGGCCCTCGAAGGCGTCGATCAGGTTGATCTGGCCGGTGACCGCGTTCTCCCAGGTCGGCGCGGTGGCGTCCTCGAAGTCGGCGAGCCAGATCTTCGCGCCGGAGTTGAGCGCGTTGACGACCATCTTGCGGTCGGTCGGGCCGGTGATCTCGACCCGGCGGTCCTGCAACGCGCGCGGGGCCTCGGCGACCTTCCAGTCCCCCTCGCGGATCGCGGCGGTCTCGGGGAGGAAGTCCAGGGTGCCGGCCCTGGCGATCTCGGCGCGGCGGGTTTTCCGTCGGGTCAGGAGTTCCTGGCGGCGGCCTTCGAATGCGCGGTGGAGCCCGACCACGAAGGCGACCGCCTCCGGGGTGAGCACCTCCTCTGCGCGGGGGACGCGCGGACCGGCGACAGTGACGACCGGAGCGGCGGGGGAAGCGCCGACGGGTCCCTGTTCTGCAGCCATGGGCAGGACACTCCTTGGACGGTTGAGCCAGCGAAGGGAGTTCCGGTGGGAACTTCCTTGATCTGAACCCGCGTACTGGCGGGTTCTGTTCTGTAAGGTGGAGAGTAGTTTCCGCGATACAGAATTTCAACGGTTTGTTGAGAGATCGCTGGGACTCTACTCCTCCTCCGACAGCGAAGGGAACGCCGGTGGCCAGCACCCCGTCCACAGCGCCCACAGGGACCGACCGCGCGGCCGGCGGCGTACAGTCCGTCGAACGCGCCTTCCAGCTGCTGGAGGCCCTGGCCGACTCCGGCGGCATCGCCACCCTCAGTGAGCTGTCCACCACCTCCGGTCTGCCGATGCCGACCATCCACCGTCTGATCCGTACCCTCGTCCAGCAGGGTTATGTGAGGCAGGACACCGCCCGCCGCTACACCCTCGGCCCCCGCCTCATCCGGCTCGGCGAGACCGCCGGGCGCCTGCTGGGCAGCTGGGCACGCCCCTACCTGGCCGAGCTGATGGAGGCCACCGGCGAGACCGCCAACCTGGCCGTCCTGGAGGGCGGCGAGGTCGTCTACGTCGGCCAGGTCCAGTCGCGGCGCTCGATGCGGATGTTCACCGAGGTCGGACGGCGGGTCCAGCCGCACTGCACCGGTGTGGGCAAGGCCCTGCTGGCACAGCTGCCCGAGGACGAGGCCCGCGCCGTGCTCGGCACCCAGCCGCTGCAGTCGCACACCGCGTTCACCGTGACGGACCCGGCGCAGCTCTTCGAGCAGCTCGCCGTGGCCCGCGAGCGCGGCTACGTGGTGGACGACCAGGAGCAGGAGATCGGGGTTCGCTGTATCGCGGTGGCGGTGCCCGGCGCGCCGACGCCGACCGCCCTCTCGGTCTCCGGCCCCGAGGCGCGGATCCGAGCGCTGGAGGCACAGGCGGGCGACACCTCGCTCGTCCCGGTGATGAGCCAGATCGCGACTCGACTCGGTCAGGTTCTTGCCCCCTGAGCAACCCCTGCGGGGGCTCGGACAGCCTCGGGGGCGCGGGGCTCCGAAGGCCCGCCCCCGGGCGCTAGTCCAGGATCGGTGTGCCGACCTGCGTGACCGTGACCTGGAACACCGTCAGCTCGGGCTCGGCGCCCACGTAGGCGAAGAGCCGGGGTGCGGCGGCGAGCTTCGGGTTCGCCCGGACCGCCTCCAGGGACTCCCGGTCCCGCCACAGGGACTGCACCCGCCAGCGCCCGCCGGGGCCGCGCAGCAGCTCGGTCCTGATCAGCCCTTCCGGGAGCGGACCTGCGACCAACTCCCGGTAGGAGTCCACCAAATCGGCTTCCCGCTCGGCCGCCACCACGGCGCTGACCTCGCTCAACACCCGTCCGGACATCGCGATCACCTCCGCAGATCCAGGCTACGCCGCAGGCCCGGTGCCCTGCTCGGGCAAGCGGTGGGTCGCCAGGCCGGGCTGGGCCGGGCCCGACCGGTCAGCGGTAGACCCGTACGCAGTCCGCGGCGAAGGTGATCGGCGCGGTGCCCGAGGGCGCCGGGTGGTAGAGGCCGGCGGATATCGAGAGGTTGAGGACCAGGTACGCGGACCAGCCGGCACCGACACCGGCGTGGTCCTCGTAGACCTTGACCCCGTTGACGTGGTTGTCGTAGCGGTAGGCGGTGGTCCTGCCGCCGGCCCACTTGGAGCCCCAGGCGATACCGTCGGTGAACTCGTCCGACCAGGTCAATGACAGGCCGGGGATCGGTGGAGCGGCCGTCGCCGAGACCGTCCCCGGCCTGTCCCGGGTGGTGGCGGCAACGCCGTGGGCCTGTGAAGACGATACCGCCGCCGGGCCTGCGGCTCTCGTCGAGATCCCGGGGCCGGCCTTGCGGGCACCCACGGGGTGGTTCACCACAGAGTGTCCGGGACGGGTGGCGATACGGCACAAGGCAGGCAGGTTTTGCGTCAGTAACCTGCAGGTGAAGTCTTTGTCATGACCTCGGTCAGCCCTTCCGAACTGCACTGACGTGGCGTCACACTGCTGCCATGACAAACACTCTACGCGCGTGGAAGACCCGCGCCGCTTCCGTCGCCACCGTCGCTCTGCTGACCCTGGCCCCCACCGTTGTCGCCACCGAGGCCCACGCCGACGTCAGCGGCAGCGTCTGTCTTACCGCTCTGCCGAGCCAGGCGGACGACACCCTCGCCCTGATCGACAGTGACGGGCCGTTCCCGTACTCGCAGGACGGCGTCGTCTTCACGAACCGCGAGGGCGTGCTGCCCTCGGAGGACTACGGCTACTACCACGAGTACACCGTGATAACTCCCGGCGCCCGCACCAGAGGCACCCGGCGGATCATCACCGGCCAGGCGGACCACGAGGATTACTACACCTCCGACCACTACGCGACGTTCCGCCTGATCGACTTCGGCTGCTGACCGGGCCCACCCGAGCAACCGGCACGGCGATCCGCTTCGAAACCCAACGGCGAATCAGGGGCGGCGTCGGATAGGTTGGTGGGTGCGGCCGAACCGCGGTCGCACCCACCAGCCGAGTTGCCAGAGGAACACCCACACGATGACCGCGCCCCTGCCAGGCTTCGCCGGACACACCTACCTGTTCCAGGTCGACAACGGCGCCGCCTTCCGCAACGCCTACTCGGCCGACGGGACGCGGCTGCGCTGGGAGGGCCTCGGCGAGTCGGCCGGGCAGTGGGAGGACGTGGCCCTGCACGTCGCCGAGGTCGGCCCGCAGCTGTACTTCGTCAGCTGGACGGAGGCGAGCGGGCTCACCGTCAGCCATGTGATGGACCTCGGCAAGCTGACGGTCCGCGCCTTCTGGACGTACGAGGGCGAGGGCGGCCGGGTCGGCGAGCTGCACACCGGCACGCTGGAGCAGATCTCCTGACCGTTCCGCGGACGGTGTCCGGGCACTGCCGAAGGCGTACCTCGGTCGGCCGGACGGTCGGCCGGACAGCCGGACCTGGCCCGGGGCCCGTTACGCGGTCGGCGCCACCAGGTGCTGGGAGAGGAACTCCAGTGCCGGGGACAGCAGTCGGCCCCAGGTCTTGAAGTTGTGGCCGCCGCTCGGCAGCGTGGCGGTCGCCACCGTCATCGGGGCCTGGACGGCGGCCACGAAGGCGGCGGTCTGCTGCTTGTAGCTGCCGTCGCCCTCCTCGGTGCCGGCCACCATCACCGAGACCGCCGGCTTGGGCAGGTTCTTCAGCCGCCACACCAGGTCGGCCTCGTTGCGGCGCTGCTGGCTGCCCTTGAACAGGTCGCCGGTGGTGGCGTCCTCGGCCGCCTTGTAGTAGCCGGAGAGCGAGACCCCGGTCAGGAAGGCCCCGGGGTTGCGCATCGTCAGCTTGAGCGCGCAGTAACCGCCGGTGGAGTCGCCCACCACGCCCCAGGCGTGCGGATCGGCGATCACCCGGTAGCTGGTCCCGATCACCTTGGGCACGTCCTTGGCGAAGTACGTCTCGGACTGCGGGCCGCCCGGGATGTCCTCGCACTCGGTGTCGGTCGGCATCGCCGGGGAGGGGCGCATCAGGACCAGGACGGTCGGCTGCATCTTCCCGGACTGCATCAGGGCCAGCGCGGCGCCCGGGTAGTTGAGCCGGGTGATCAGGTTCTTGGCGTCCCCGGGGAAGCCGGTCATCACGATCGCGGCGGGGAACCTGCTGTGCGCGTGCTCGGGGTCGAAGTACTGCGGGGGCAGGTAGACGTAGCCGTCGGTGCTCAGCCCGCTGGCCGGTCCCGGGATGCGCACCGCGTCGATCTGGCCGACCTGCTTGGGGTCGCGACTGACGGCACCGCCGCCCTGGACTGCCTCCTTGCCGAGCAACTGCACACCGGACGCCTGGGACTTGTGCCCGTCACCGCCCGCTTCGGCCTTGTTCTGGACGATCACCGGACCCTGGTTGCCGGTGCCCAGCAGATCGCTCCAACTGCTGTAGAAGGCGAAGTAGTTGTTGGCCACCAGGGCCAGTGCGCAGAGCACCGTCAGCTGGGTGACCAGCAGTGCACCGATCCGGCCGAGCACCGACTGCCAGCTCGTCCTGGCCAGCCTCGGCCACAGCCACACCGTCGCGGTCATCGCCAGCACCGCGACCAGTATCGCCAGCGCCAGCACCTTGTGGCTCGTCAGCCCCATCGCCTGCTTGCTCCCGTACGCTCCGCCGGGCCCGCAGACCCGGAACTCCGACCCGGCGGGAGGCACTGCGGCGGCTCCCGGACGAACCTACGCCGAGAGGGGGACGCTCGGTTGCGGTCAGGTCGCTGGGGACGCCCAGGAAACTCCCGGCAATTCCCCGCCGGGGCTCAAGTATGCACTCCGTCTCCACGCCGGATCACGGGGGTCGCCGCACGGGCCCACGGGCCGGTCCGGACGATCTTGGGCACGACGCCGGCCATGCACTCTTCAGGGGTGCGGGGCCCGGGACGGTGCATACGCACCGTCTGCGGAAGGATCGGCCGGACAGGCCCTGGGCGCGGTCAGGCGTGGGTGCCGCCGTCGATCCGGATCTCGGTGCCGGTGACGAAGGCGCCGTCGTCCGAGGCCAGCATCGCGACCACGGCGGCCACCGTCTCCGGGCCCGCGAAGCCGTACGCGTTGCCCGCCCGGAGGGCCGGGCTGAGCTTGGCGAACAGGGACATGTCCGCGTCCCCGGGGATTCCGGGGCCGCGGTTCTGGCCGCTGGCACCGGAGGCGTCGGTCATACCGCTGCTGATCGAGCCCGGTGCGACGCAGACCGCGCGCAGTCCCTGCTTGGCGTACTCCAGCGCGATGGCGTGGGTGAAGGACTGGATACCGCCCTTGCTCGCCGCGTACGCCGCCATGTACGGGTGCGCGAAGCTCGCCGAGGTCGAGCTGAAGTTGACCACGACGCCTCGGCCCGTGGACAGCAGGGCGGGCAGCGACTCGCGGGTCATCAGGAAGGTGCCGGTGAGGTTGACGGCCAGCACGCGGTTCCAGAAGTCCAGCGTGGTCTGCTCGGTGTGCGCGGACCGCAGGATTCCCGCCGCGTTGACCAGCGCGTCCAGTCCGCCCAGCTCGCCGACCGCCTCGGCGACACCGGTCTTGACCGAAGCCTCGTCGGAGATGTCGAGGACCTTGGTGAGCAGGCGGTCGGCGGTGCCGTCGGCGAGCGCCAGCTCACGGGTGGCCGTCAGGCCGGACTCGGCAACGTCAGCGGCCACGACGGTGCCGCCCTCCTGCAGCATGCGGCGGGCGGTGGCCTGGCCGATACCCGAGCCCGCGCCGGTGATCAGTGCGCGGCGGCCCTCGAAGCGGTTCATGGTGCTCTCCCTGTGGGAACGGTACTGACGGTTCGGGCTTCACGTTACGCCTGGATGGCACGTTGTGCCATATCCGCACATCGCGCCCTGCTGGCGGTAGGCTGCACTCGTGACCACACCGCGACCGTCGCTGACCGAACGCCGCAAGGCCGCCACCCTGAACGAGATCTCGCTGGCCGCCGCGCAGCTCTTCGCCCACCAGGGGGCCGAGAGCACCACCGCCGAGGACATCGCGCGCTCGGCGGGTGTCTCACTGCGCACCTTCTACCGGTACTTCCGCACCAAGGAGGACGCCGTCGCCCCACTGCTGGCCAACGGCGTGCAGCACTGGCTGGACGAACTAACCGCCGGCCCTGGTGAGTTGACAGTGCCTCAGGCACTGGAGCGCTCGGCCGGACTCGCACTCACACCCGCGCCCGAGCGTCCTGCGGCGGCACTGGAGCTGATGCGCGGGATCCTGCGCGCGGCGCAGCACGACCCCGACCTGCTCGCCGTCTGGCACCGGGTACACCATGACTCCGAGCTTGAACTCGCCCCCGTCCTGGCCGAGCTGGCCGGGACGGACGTGGACCCGCTGGAGCTCCGGCTGGTCGCGGCCGCCGCCAACACGGGCATGCGGGTGGCCATGGAGTCCTGGGCCGCATCGGAGGCACCGCCCGAGGCGGCCGCCGAGCTGGCGGCGCGATGCATCCGGGAGCTGACGGCGGGCCTGCACCTCTGGACGACGGCCAGGCCGTCGAACTGACGAACTCGGCAGAACTGACCGACCGTCATCTCCAGGTCAGCACGGGACCACCACGACCGGGCAGTGGGCGTGGTGGAGGACGGCATGGACGGCGGTGCCGAGGCGGAGGCCGAAGTGCGGGGCGGGCTGGTGCCTGGCGATGACCAGGAGGGCAGCCTGCCGGGATGCCTCGACCAGGGTGGCGGCGGTGGCTCCCGCACGCTGTTCCATGTGGACGACGACGTCCGGGAACTCCTCCCGGACGGGGTCGCAGGTGCGGCGCAGCAACTGCTCGTGCAGCCTGGCCTCCTCCCCCAGTTCGTCGATCATCGGCGCCGCGTGGGCGACATCGGCCACCACCGGCGACCAGGAGTGCAGGGCCTGCACCGGCAGCCCGCAGGTCTCGGCCTCGCGGAGTGCGAAGCGGAGCGTCTCGCCGTCCCGCTCGTCCCTGATCGCCACCAGGATGTGCTCGCTCACCGACGGCGTCTGCCGCACCACGACGGTCGGGCAGGTGGAGTGGGCACTGACCCGCAGGCTGACCGAGCCCAGCAGCAGGGAGGCGAAGCCTCCGTGGCCGCGCGAGCCGACGACGACGAGTTCGGCGTGCTCGGCGGCGTTGAGCACGGCTACCGCCGCGTCCCGGGGGACGACGTCGCCGGTCATCCGTAGACCGGGGTGCGCGGCGGAGAGCTTGCCGAGGGCCTCGTCCAGGACACTCTGGGCGTTCTTGAGGATGAGGTCGGTCACGGCCTCGCCGGTGCGCGGGGAGAGCGTGACGGTGCCGGTGTTGACCGCGTGCACCAGGTGAAGGGCGCAGTCGCGCCGCTCGGCCTCCTGGGCCGCCCACTCGGCGGCGGCCGCTGCCTGGGGCGAACCGTCCACCCCGGCGACGATGCCTGCGGGGGATCTGCTGTTCATGATCGGCTCCCGGAGTGCTCCACGCCTTCGTCCGGCCCGCTCCGCACCTCTCCGGTTCGGACCGTGGTCCAAGGCCCTGGTACCAGGATGCACCGCCGGGCCTGCCTTGGAGACACCGGCGAACCGGCGAAGGCGGGCCGCGGATTGCCGGGCGCCGCCGCGGGAGCCATCGGGCCTGCGCCCGGGCGACCAGCCGGCCGAGACCGGGGCCGGCCGGTGGTCGGGGTGGGCCCCGCCACCGGCACTCCGGCCACCGGCACGCCGCTCCGCCGCCTCACCGATCGGGCGACGCACTGTCGCAGGTCACCTCGGTGCGAAGGCGAGCGCACGGGCCGGGTTGGCCCGGAACACCAGCTCGGCCGGCTCCGGCCCGAACTCCCTGACCAGGCGCGGGCGCAGCGTTGCCAGCAGGTACGGCATCCCGGGTGTGCCACGGGCGGCCGAGGTGGTGGTGTCGCCGCCGAGCAGCAGACGCTCGGCGTGGCCCGCCTCGATGAGCGCGGCAAGGGTGTCGAACAGGTGGTGGTCGGTGGCGTGGTTGATCCGTGACGGTCCGTCCAGGGCGATGTACGCGCCGGATTCGGCGGCTTGGCGCTGGAGGCGCAGGTCCGGGAAGCGGTTCAGGTGGCCGAGGATCACCCGGTGGGGCGGCACTCCGAGACGGCCGCAGAGCAGGTCGAGGACGTCGAGGGAGCCCGTACCCAGCTCGTGGTGGACCGCGATCGGCGCACCGGTGGCATGGTGGGCCTCGGCTGCCGCCGCCATGGTCCAGCGGGCGTGCTCGTCCAGGCCGTGGTAGCCGCCGGCCACCTTGATCAGACCGGCGCGGGCGGCCTGCCCGGCACCCCCGGCACCCTCACTGAGCTCGGTGAGCTCGGTGAGCTCGGTGAGCTCGGTGACGAACAGCTGGGCCAGATCCAGGGCGTGCAGCCGCTCAAGGAGCTCCGGCAGGTAGTGCGCGGCCTGGTGCAGACCGGTCGCGGCGACCAGGTGGACGCCGGTGGCACGGGAGAGCGCGGCCAGGTCCGCGATTCGCCGTCCCATCCCGTGCGGGGTCCACTGGACGACTGCCCGGCCGCCGAGCGCGGCGAAGGTGCGCAGCTCGGCCTCGGCCGCGAGCGGGTCGTCCAACTCCTGGCCGGGGAGCGCCCGGCTGCGCATGAAGAGGTGGTCGTGTGCGTCGCAGACGCCGAGTTCGGCGGGGGCGAGGTCACCGAGGACGGTGCGGATGACGGGGATGCTCATGCTGCTCCTGCCGGGGCGGCCGCGAGGGTGGCGAATTCGGGTGCCGAGAGGTGCAGGACCTGGTAGCGCGTCTGCTCGTCGGCCGGGGCGTCCCGCTCCCACAGGGCGAAGCGCAGCAGCTCCCAGCGGTAGGGGTCGAGGGCGACGGCCACGGAGTGCAGACCCGGCCCGGCCGGCAGGTCGGCGAGCAGGCGGGCGGCGGCCTCGGCCGGGTCGGCGCCCTCGGCCAGCCGCTCGATGTGACGGGTGGCCGTTCGTGGCGGCAGCTCGCGGGCGGGCCCGGGGCGCAGTGCGGTGCCGGCCCAGTGCCGGACGGGCGGGCGGCCGAAGTCCGCACTGAGGCCCGCGAAGCCGGGCCCCTGCAGGAAACCGGCCATCGCCTCGGCGGTGCGCCAGAGGTAGAACGGCGCGTACTGGTTGACCGGCGAACCCTCTTGGCCGCGTTCGCGGATCAGGTACGCCTTGAGGCCGAGGCCGGGGAGCTTGTCCAGCAGGTGGCCCTTGGTGGCGACACGGCGCCGGATGATCTGCATGTCGTAGTCGGCGGGGAGGGTGATCTCGTACTGCATCGCTTGCACGGGCGGGCCCTTCGGCGCTGGTGGTCGGTTCGGCTGCGCTCGGCGACTGCGGAGCCTTCGGTGCTGACTGGGCAGTTTCGGCGCTTATGGCACAGGCGTGTACGGAACGGGCGCGTACGGAACGGCCGCGGCGCGGTCTCAGTGGGTGCGCAACAGCGCGAGGGCGCCCCGGACGGCCTGGTGGAAGGGCTCGGGCGAGTCCGCGGCCCGGGCCAGCACATAGCCGCCCTGGACGACGGCAGCGATGGCCGCCGCGACCTCGGCCGGGTCGGGCCCGGTGGCGAACTCCCCTGCCGCCTGGCCCTCGGCGACGAGCTCGGCGATCCGGCCGCGCAGCCAGTCGAAGGTGTCCTCGACCGGACGGCGCAGCTGCGGCTCGGCGATCACCTCCGGGTCCTGCGCCATCCGCCCGATCCGGCAGCCGCGCAGCACCTCACGGTCGCGCAGCAGGTACGCCTCGATGCGCTCGTAGACCGTGCCGGGGCCGGAGAACTGCTCCTCGGCCAGCGCCTTGAGCTGCTCGGCACTGCGGCGCAGCGCGGCGGCGGCGAGGTCGGTCTTGCCACCGAAGTGGTGGTACATGCTGCCCTGGCCGACACCGGAGCGCTGCTGGATCGCCTTGGGGCTGGTGCCGACGTATCCGCGCTCCCAGAGCAGTTCCTGGGTGGTCTCGATCAGTCGTTCCGAGGTCGCCATGAGCTCACTGTACATACCAGTAGGTACAGAATGCGAGAGGAAAGGGCCACCCTGTCGGTAGTGGTCGACCAGTGCCGAGAGTTGGTCCAACAGCGCGTAGTCCTCCGCCACCCGCACCGGGTCCAGGACGGAGAGCACCGTCACGGTGGTGAAGAGCCGTATGGTGCCGGTGCGCGAGGCGATCGCACTGAGCAGCCCCCGGCGCCCGCGCCGGTGTCGCTCGGCGAGCGGTCCGCTGTGCAGGCCGTGAACTGGCAGGATGCGGGTCATGACGTACCTCGCCGCCGATGACCGCTACTCCTCGATGACCTACCGCCGCGCCGGGCGCAGCGGTGTGCAGCTGCCCGCCGTCTCGCTCGGCCTGTGGCACAACTTCGGTGACACCCAGCCGCTGGAGGTGCAGCGCGCGGTGCTGCGCCGCGCCTTCGACCGGGGCGTCACGCACTTCGACCTGGCCAACAACTACGGCCCGCCGTACGGCAGCGCCGAGCGGAACTTCGGCACGCTCTTCGCCCAGGACTTCCGCCCCTACCGGGACGAGCTGTTCATCGCCTCCAAGGCCGGCTGGGACATGTGGCCCGGACCCTACGGGGACGGCGGTTCGCGCAAGTACCTGCTGGCGAGCCTGGACCAGTCGCTGTCGCGGATGGGCCTGGAGTACGTGGACGTGTTCTACTCGCACCGCCACGACCCGGCCACCCCGCTGGAGGAGACCATGGGGGCGCTGGACTCGGCGGTCCGCTCCGGCAAGGCGCTGTACGCGGGCATCTCCAACTACCCGGCCGAGCAGCACCGGGAGGCGGTGGCGATCCTGCGCGAGCTGGGCACGCCGGTGCTGCTGAACCAGGCATCGTACTCGATCCTGAACCGGGAGCCGGAGGACGGCGGCCTGCTGGACGCCGTCGGCGACACCCAGACCGCACTGATCGCCTACTCCCCGCTGGCCCAGGGCCTGCTGACGGACCGCTACCTCAGCGGCGAGGTACCGGCCGGCTCCCGGATGTCGGTGGGGCACTTCCTGCGCGAGGAGGCGCTGACCGGCGCCAAGCTGGAGCAGCTGCGGGCGCTGGCGAAGGTCGCCGAGCAACGCGGGCAGAGCCTGGCGCAGTTGGCGCTCTCCTGGGTACTGCGGGACTCGCGGGTGGTCTCGGTGATCATCGGTGCCAGCAGCGTCGCCCAGCTCGACCAGAACCTGGACGCGCTCGGCGGCACTCCGCTGTCGGCGGAGGAGCTCGCGGAGATCGACCGGCTGAGCCGCTGACGCCGGCCCGGGCGGCCTCCTCGCGAGCTGACGTCGTACCAGGATCACCAGGACCGACGCAGGCGGGCCGACCTGCCTGACGGCGGGTCGGCCCGCGTACTGCTCATCTGCGTTACGCCACCGGCGTGTACTTGTATCCCACCCGACGGACAGTCACGATGCTGTCCCGGTACGCCGCGCCGAGCTTGCGGCGCAGCCGGGCCACGTGCACATCCACGGTCCGGCCGTCACCGACGTGGCCGTAGCCCCAGACCGCGGAGACCAGGTGGTCGCGGGTGTGCACCCGCTGCGGGTGCTGGGTGAGGTGGGCGAGCAGCTCGAACTCCAGGTACGTGAGGTCGAGCAGCCTGCCGTCCACATAGGCGCTTCGGCGCTCGACGTCCACGCTGATGCCACGGGCGGCGGGCCGGGCGGACCCGGCCCCGGGCGTCGCCGCCGCAACCGGCTGGCCGACGGTCGGCTGACCGAGGAGCGACTGGCCCTCGACGGGTTCGGCCGGCCCCGTGGGGACGAGCACCAGGTATCCGACCAGCGGACTGTCGGCGCCGACCGCGGTGCCGAACTGTGCGCTGTACTGGGCGAGCAGGCCCTGCGGAAGCGCCGACTGCGGAAGCGCCGCAACCACCGCGGCTCCCTCGGGGAGCGCCTTCAGCAGTGCCTGCGCGGGCTGCGGCACCGCCTGCTGCGGTACGGCGGCGGGGCGGGCGGCCGCGGGGCCGGGGTGCTGGGCTCCGGTGGAGTGCCGGCGCTCGGCCGTCGAGGGAATGGACCGGACCGCACGCAGATGCGGGGTCGCGGAGGGAATGGACAGGGTGGCAGTGGAGGAGGAAGACATGGTGCCGCTCTTTCGCGCGTGACGGATGAAGGGATTCGTCTGCGCGTCCACCGGACCGTACTGCCGCGGCTGACCCTGGGTCAGCGGGCGGAGGACCGGGACACGCGAGGCGAGCCCGGACACGTCTGGTCGAAGAGGTGCGGCTGCCGGGACGGCCAGAAGGGCTCCAGGTCGGAGCGTCCTTCGGCGCTGCTGTCCACGGCGGGGTTCATGCACCCGTTGAACCGGCTCAACGGGGTGCCGCGCCCTGTCCCTTGGCGCAGCGTTCGGTGCGGTGGTGCTTGCGTACGGCTCATTTCGCCCGATCCGGGAGAGGTTCGATGTGCGGTGCGTGTGGCCGGGTGCGCACCTGGCGTCCGCATCCCGCGGGGTGGGTGGGTGCGCGGGTGGGAACGGTCGGTGCGACTGGAGGAGGAGTTCAGCGACAGCAGGTACCGCGACAGCAGGTACCGCGACAGCAGGCACCGTCGCAACGGCAGGCACTGTCGCAACGGCAGGAACGACAGCGAGCGCTGGAGCTGAGCGCGAGGTCGATGAACCGGCGGACCGTCAACGCTGTGAGGACCGGGGCAGGGGCGGCCATGACGCCGAGCACGCGTGTTGTGGTCACGGCACTGCCCTCCCCCCGGATGGTGCGGGCGCTGGGCCCGACTGGTCCGGACGTGACGCCCGGCGATGTGTCTGTCGGCAAAGAGCGTTCCATGGCCAGGCCGTCCGAAGCAACCCGGATCCGACGGCCGTCCCGATATGCGGACTGTGATCCCACCTGTCGGGACGGTGGAGCGGTGAACACCGGCGTGCGGCGCTCGGCCGAGACGGTCAGCGGCGGGCTGCGGCGTGTTCGACGAGCTGGATCAGCAGTTCCCTGCCGTCCTCGCGGCGGCGGGCGTCGCAGAGCAGCACGGGCACGCCGGGATCCAGGTCGAGCGCCTCCCGCACGTCGTCCGGGGCGTACGCCTCGGTGCCCTCGAAGCAGTTCACCGCGATCACGAACGGGATGCCGCGCTGCTCGAAGAAGTCAACCGAGGGGAAGCAGTCCGACAGCCGCCGGGTGTCGGCCAGCACCACGGCACCGAGTGCGCCCTGCGCCAGCTCGTCCCAGACGAACCAGAAGCGGTCCTGACCCGGCGTGCCGAAGAGGTAGAGGGCGAGGCCGGGCCGCAGGTCGATCCTGCCGAAGTCCATCGCCACCGTGGTGGTCCGCTTCGCCTCCACACCCGAGGTGTCGTCCAACGGGCGCCCCAGCTCGCTGAGTTGCTCCTCGGTGCGCAGCGGCCGAATCTCGCTCAGCGCGCCGACCAGCGTCGTCTTGCCGGCACCGAAGCCGCCGGCCACCAGGATCTTCAGCGCGACCGCGCCCCAGGGCGAGGCAGCGGCGGACACGGACAGGTCAGAGTGCACGGAGGCCATTGATCACGTCTCGCAGCAGGCGCTCGTCCGGCAGTTGGGCGAGCGGGACGGGTCGGACGACGCTGATCAGTTCGGCTTCGTGGAGGTCGCCGAGCAGGACCCGCACCACGCTGACGGGCAGGTCGGTGTAGGAGCCCAACTCCGCGACGCTCAGCGGTTCGTCGCGGCAGAGCGCCAGCAGGGCATGGTGCTCAGGACCCATGGCGGGCTCCGCGCCCGGCCGTTCGGTCTGATCGACCGCTCTGATCAGCGAGATCAGGTCGAACAGACCGTCCTCGACCGGCCGGACCCGGCCACGCGTCATCGAGAACAGCCGCACCAGCGGGCCCGCTTCGGCGTCGAACCAGCGGTCCTCCTCGGGCGGGCGCAGCTCGAACGGATCCGTCGCCGGCAGCGCGGCGAGGGGTTCGGGTGCGGCGTCCTCGATGCTCATCGACTCACTCATCTCCCGGGCGGAGTGGCCTCGTTGCGCGGCTCGGCCGACAGGTGTTCGCCGACCCGCTTGACCAACAGTGCCATCTCGTAGGCGATCTGACCGACGTCTGACTCGGCGTCGCTCAGCACGGCGAGGCAACTGCCGTCACCGGCGGCCGTGATGAAGAGGAAGGCCTCGTCCAGCTCGACCATGGTCTGCCGGACCCCACCGACCTTGAAGTGCCTTCCGGCGCCCTTGGCCAGGCTGTGGAAGCCCGCCGCGACGGCGGCGAGGTGCTCGGCATCCTCTCGGGCGAGGTCGCTGGACGTGCCGGTCGCCAGCCCGTCGCTGGACAGGATGACCGCATGCCTCAGGGCCGCGACTCGTCCCACCAGGTCGTCCAGGAGCCAGTTGAGATCTCCGGAGGGCTGTGTCGTTGCGGTCATGATTCGGTTCCTTCCGCTGGTGCAGGCTGAGCTTGTCGTGCAGGTGATACGGGCTTGGCGGGTTGCGGCGGCGGCACGGGCCGGGCCGACAGCGCCGGCCGGACGCGCGGCGCGGGCAGGGCAGCCGGGGCCGGTGCCGGGGGCAGCGCCGAGCGCGGGGGGACGGCTTCGCCGGACGGTGGGGCAGCCGACGGCGCAGCTTGCGTGCCGGGCCCGGCCGTCCCGGCGGACGCGGGTGGGTTCGTGTCCGGGTTCGGGCCCGGCTTCAGCCTGAGGCTCCGCTTCGGGTTGAGGCTCCGCTTCGGGCCCGGCTCCCGGTTCGGGTTCGACTCCCGGTTCGGCTTCGGGTCCGGGTCCGGGTCCGGGTCCGGGTCCGGGTCCGGGTCCGGGTCCGGGACGACGGTCAGCGAGGCCGGCTGGACCCGGTCGCCTCGACCGCGCTTGTAACCGCGCTGGAACGAGGCGAAGGTCGACCGGGCCTCCTCCGGCGAGCGCTCGCGTACCGACTCGCGCGCCGCAGCCGCTCCGTCCACCCCTGCGGCGGCAGCCGCTGCGGCCTCGGCGGCAGCAGCCTTCAGCTGGGGTGCGAGGTTGGCCTGCCGGACCCGCCGGGGCAGCAGACCGCCCGCCGGAGGTGGTGCGGCCGCCGCCGGAGCTGCGGCCGCCTCTGCCGGGGCCGGAGCAGCGTGCGCCGGGGGCGCGGTGACGGCACCTGCCGCGCCATCTGCGGGCTCTCGCTCGGCCGGGCTGTCCGCCCGGCGGTGCCGACCGGTACCGGCCGCGCTGTCGGCGTCCGGGTCATGCCCCGTCCCGGTGCCGACCGAGCCGGCGCCGGCTGCGTCGGGGGCGACGGCAGCACCGTCGGCAGCCGTACCGCGCACGGCGTCCGCAGGAACCAGCGACGGTCCTCCGGAAGCCGCGGCACGGCGCCGGGGCAGTCCGCCGGGTGTACGGGCGGGCTCGGGCACCGAGGGGCGCGGCCCGCCGCGCGGGCGCTCGGCGGCGCGCACAGGCCCCTCGCCCGAGATGGGCGCCCCCGCATTGTGCGGGGCACCGTCGTCCTCGGGCAGCGCCGGTACGGCGACCAGTTCACGCTGCCCGCGCCGCGCGGACGGCGCTCCGGCCGGAGCCGCACCCGACTCCGCACCGGGCGCGGTCCGTCCCGCGCCGGGCGAACCGGCGCCGGAGGGCCTCCCGTCGCCCACCAGGTCCGGCGCCTCCGCGAGGAGTTCACGCGGGATCAGCACGACCGCCGAGGTGCCGCCGTACGGAGAGGGCCGCAGGTGCACCCGGATGCCGTGCCGCAGCGCCAGTCGGCTGACCACGAACAGGCCGAGGCGGTCGGTGTCCGCGAGGTCGAACTCCTGCTCCACCGAGAGCCGTTGGTTGATCTCCGCGAGCGCCTGCTCGCTCAGCCCGAGACCCCGGTCGTCGATCTCCAGACAGAATCCGTGGGCCACCACCTCGCCCTGGATGGTGACCTGGGTCTGCGGCGGGGAATAGACCGTGGCGTTCTCGACCAGCTCGGCGACCAGGTGGGTGACGTCGGCGACCGCGCTGCCGAGCAGCCCGGTGCCGGGGAACGGCCGGACGATGACGCGTGCGTAGTCCTCGACCTCACCGACGGCCGCCCGGACCACATCCACCATCCGGACGGGCTTGCGCCAGGCGCGGCCCGGCGAGCCGCCGGCGAGGATGATCAGACCCTCGGCGTGCCGCCGCATCCTGGTGGTCATGTGGTCGAGACGGAAGAGGTCCTCCAGCTCGGCCGGGTTCTCGGTGCGCCGCTCCATGGTGTCGAGCAGGGTGAGCTGACGGTGCAGCAGGACCTGGTTGCGGCGGGCCAGGTTGACGAAGACCGCCGACACTCCCCGGCGCAGTTCGGCCTGTTCCACGGCAGCCTCGACGGCCGCGCGCTGCACAGCGTTGAAGGCCCGTCCGACCTGGCCGATCTCGGCCGGTCCCAGGTCCAGCGCGGGTGCCTCCGCCGCCACGTCCACGGCCTCGCCCCGGCGCAGCCGGAGCATCACCGACGGCAGCCGGGTCCCGGACAGCTCCTGGGCGGCATTGCGCAGCGCGATCAGCTCGCGCGCCAGCCCCCGGCCGATCCGGTACGAGATCATGATCGAGAGCACCACCGCGACCAGGCCGATCACACCGGCGATCCCACCACGCACCAGCTGGTTGATCGCGTACGAGCGGGCCCGCTCGCCGATGGTCGCGTCCAGCCGGCTGTTGAGGGAGGCGAGGTCGGAGAGTGCCCGGTCGGCGGCCTCGCGCCAGGAGTTGTCGGAGAGCTTCTTGACCGCTCCGGCGTGATCCGGTGAGTCCTCGAAGAACGCCTCCGCGCTGACCAGCGCCATCCAGTTGTTGCCGGTGCGCAGGTTGCGGTAGTCGGTCTGGTCCTGCGGGTCCAGTTCGTCGATGTACACGTCGAACAGCGCCCGCTGGTTGTGCAGGCCGTCGAGAGCCTGCTGGAGCATCGCGCTGTCGGGCTTCTCGGTGAGCCGCAGGCCCTCCATCGCCGCATCCTCGCGGGAGAGGTACTCGCGCGCCCGGACCAGCTCCGTCAGGATGGTGCCCTGCCTGGGCAGTTGTCCGCTCTGCCGGCTCACGAAGGCGGAGCGGAAGCTGAAGACCGGCTGGATCAGCGCGCTGTACTGGTCGAGGACGTACCCCCAGCTGTTGGCCTCGCGGCCCACCTGACTCCGGATCGGAGCGAGTTGGTCGGAGCTGTTGAGGATGTCGTTCAGGCGCCTTTGCTGGTTGGCGGCGAGCCGCCCCGCCTTCGAGTCGTCCGCCTTGGCGCGGAGGGACTGGAGGTCCCGGTCGGTGACCGCCTGCGCCTGCTGGTAGGCGTCCCTGAGCGCGTCTGAGCCGGGGCCGGCGAGCCGGAGCACGGCCGCCCGGCGCTCCGCCTGGACGTCCTGCGCGTACTGGTCGGTCGCGCTGCCGAAGGAGCGGTAGGCGGCCGTGAGGCCCAGCTGCTGCCAGACGTCACCGGTGGTCACCAGGGTCGCGTAGGCCCAGAGAGCGGTGAGGGCGACGATGGGCACCATGAGCAGCGCGATGATCTTCGCGCGGATCGAACTGCGGCGCAGACGCATGGAGTCCTCGGTCGGGATGGGCCGGGCGCGGACGGGGACGGTACTTCGGCTGTGCTGCTCGGGTTGCGGTCACGGTGTCTGTCGGGGCATCCGTGCAGGACAACATGCCGGGCCACGGATCGTCCGGGCTCGGCGGTGCCACCGGCCCGGTCGATCTGCGCGAGCTTACTACTCACTGACCATCCGTTCGAAGGGTCGAATCCATTGTCCGGGGGCAGCCGCCGTGATGATCCCGTTTTCGCCGGATAAAGGGGACTCTGTCCAGGGCGGGCGTCGGCACCGCAGACCCTGGCATGTGCCGGTTCTCGTCGGGGATCGCGACAACCCTGGGAAGTCCTGCATCAATCGGGTAGCTTCGCAGCCAGCCGCGGATCGGACCACCGGCGCGGACCACCGGATCCACCAGAGGGATCGGACCACGAGCATCGGGCGACGAGGATCGGGGGCAGCGTGCGCGAGTTCAGCAGCCCTCCCGTCACCGTCGCCGCCACCGGCGGTCTGGCCGACCCGGTGTACGACGCCGCCGAGCGCACCCCCGGCATGGTCCAGCTGTCCCGCCTCGCCCCGGCACGCTCCCCTCAGGACGGCTGGCCCGGCTCCGCCTGGCTGGGTGTGACGGCCCTCCAGTTCCGCGACGAGGTGCTCGCCCTGGCGAAGGGCCTGCTGACCAGGGGCGTGCGGTACGGCGACCGGGTCGCGCTGATGTCCTGCACCCGGTACGAGTGGACGCTCTTCGACTATGCGCTGTGGTCCATCGGCGCCATCCCGGTTCCGGTCTACCCGACCTCGGCCGCCGAGCAGGTGCGCTGGATCCTGGCCGAGACCCGCGCCGTCGCCTGCGTGGTGGAGAACGAGGACCACGCCATGACGGTCGGCGCGGTCTGCGACGCGCTCCCCGAGCTCACCGGGATCTGGCAGCTCGACCGCGACTGTGTGGCCGCCCTGGTCGAGGACGGACGCGGCGTACCCGACACCCTGGTGCACCGCCAACGGCTGGGCGTCACACCGGACTCCATCGCCACCGTCATCTACACCTCGGGCACCACCGGCCACCCCAAGGGCTGTCTGCTCACCCACGGCAACCTCGCCGCCGAGGCGGACGCCCTGCTCATCGGCTGGGACGAGGTGTTCCAGGACAGCGGCGGGGTTCCGCCCGCCACCCTGATGTTCCTGCCACTGGCCCACGTCTACGGCCGGATCGTGCAGATCGCGGCGCTCCGAGGCGGCATCCGGGTCGGCCACCACGGCACCCTCTCCACCGACACCCTGCTGCCCGCCCTCGCCTCCTTCCGGCCGACCTTCCTGCACGCAGTGCCGTACGTCTTCGAGAAGATCCACCAGCGGGCCAGGGAGGCCGCCGAGGAGGCCGGACGCGGTGAACTCTTCGCGCAGGCACGCGAAGTCGCCATCCAGTGGGCCGCCGCCCGTGAGCAGCGCGCCTTCGGACGCGGGCCGGGACCCAGCGCCGCGCTGCGTCTGCGGCACAGCGCGTACGACCGGCTGGTGTACCAGCGGCTGCGCGCCGTGCTGGGCGGCCGGGTTCGCAATGTGATCAGCGGAGGCTCGGCACTGGGGCGGGAGTTGGGACTCTTCTTCGCGGGCGCCGGTATGACGGTGTACGAGGGGTACGGGCTGACCGAGACCAGCGCCGCGATCACCGCCAACCCGCCGCGCAGACCAAAGTTCGGCACCGTCGGCCCCCCAGTGCCCGGCGCAACGGTGGCGATCGCCGAGGACGGCGAGGTCTGGGTACGCGGCGCCACGGTCTTCACGGGCTACCTCAACCACCCTCGCTGTACCGAGGAGGCCCTGCACGAAGGCTGGCTGGCCACCGGCGACCTGGGCTCCCTCGACGAGGACGGCTACCTCACCATCACCGGCCGCAAGAAGGAGCTGATCGTCACCAGCAGCGGCAAGAACCTCGCCCCCGCTGCCCTGGAGGAACGCGTCCGGGCCCACCCGCTGGTCTCCCAGTGCCTGATCGTCGGCGACAACCGCCCCTACGTCGCCGCCCTGATCGCTCTCGACCCGCTCGCCCTCGCCCACTGGCTCAAGAGCCGGGGCCGCGAACAGCTCGACAGCCGGGCCGTGTTGACCGACGAGGACCTCCTGGCCGAGATCCAGCGCGCCGTCGCCGTCGCCAACACCGCCGTCTCCCGCGCCGAGTCCATCCGCGCCTTCCGCCTGCTCCCCGGAGAGTTCAGCACCGACCAGGGTCTGCTGACCCCTTCGCTGAAGCTCCGCCGCCAGGCCATCATCCGGCACTACGCGGACGACATCGACGAGCTCTACCGCCCCTGAACCTCCCCTGGACGCCGGCGACGGCTGCGCGGGTGCCACGACCATGGCAGGCCCTCCAACGGGACCGGGAAGCAAGGGTCTTGGGCCGGTAAAGACTCGCCAGAAGCTCTCCAGTGAGGCCGTCGAACCCTTGACGAGGCCTCTGGTCCAGTCCAATGTATGGCTCCGGCCCGTGTGCGGCATGCCGACGTCCCGCTCCCCTCGGGGAGTTCTCCGGCCTTCCTCCACACAGGAGTTCACTCGTGTCCACGCCCCTGCGGCGGCTGGCCGCCCGCCGACCGTCTTCCGGCCGCCGTACTTCAGCTGGAACGCCGGCACCCTCCAGGCCGCCGCCGACTGCGGCATCCGGACGGTCCTCACCGCGACGGCCGACTTCAGCCGGGGGCAGTCGAACATCTACCACGGCGGCCCGCTCCAGCCCGGCGACGTGATCCTGATGCACTTCACCGACACCCTGCCGAGCGACCTGCAACGCGCCCTCGCCGCCGCCGACGCCGCGGGGCTCAAGCCGGCCGGGCTCGTCGACTACCTGCGCCGAACTCCACCGACCTGCCCCGTACCCGAACCTGACCGTCCGCCCGCGACCCGACCGTCGCCCGAAGATCAGCGCCACCGCCCCGCGCACCCGGTCGAAGTCCGCGCGGGGGCGGCCCTCCCCGACACACCAGGAGGTTCACATGGAACGGGCCCTGATCCAGCCGCCCACCCCCGGCAGACGCCGCCAACCCCGCGCCCGTGCGCCGCTCGCCGTCGGCCTCGGCCTCGCCCTGCTGACCGGCGGGCTCGTCACCGCCTTCACGGCCGGCCCGGACGCCGCCGCCGTGACCACCACCGCGCCTGCCACCGCCGCGCTCGGCAGCAACTGGTACGCCGGTGCACCGTACTTGATGCCCGAGGACAACAACCCGCAGGACCCGGCCGCCGTGATGGACGCGACCGGCCAGAAGGCGTTCCAGCTCGCCTTCATTCTGGACGGCGGCAGCTGCACCCCCGCCTGGGGCGGGACTTCGCCGATCGGTCACACCTGGCACGCCAAGTGGTGGACGCAGAACGAGAACCCGAGCGCTGGCGGCCAGTGGGGTCCCTGGGCCGACGACGGCCCCTGCTGACGACCGGCTCGTCACCGCACGGGCGCGTCGTCGGCCGTCTCCCCACCCACTCCGGGTCGGGACACGGCCGACGTCCGCTCATGGGATCTGTCGGTCTGGCGGACCGTGCGGACCTGCGAGACCCGATAGACCCGTCAGACCCGTCAGGCTCCGGCGGAGAAGGCGGGCAGGTAGCCGCCCGCCTGGCCGGACGCCTTGGGGTGGTAGCTCTCGTCGATCGGGAAGGTCGTACTGTTGAGCCACACCGTGCCACTCGCGCAGATCTCGTGACCGGTGAACAGACCGCGGACATCCTCGAAGGTGAAGCCCGCATTGGCGGCTCTCTTCGCTATCACGTCATCGAGCACGTCCGCCGCACCGTTGATCGCGGCACGCTTGGTGTCACCGATGCCGAAGATGCAGCTGCCGTCGATCTGGTAGAGGTGCGGATAGCCGAGCACCACCACATGGGCATTGGGCGCCTTGCCCTGTATCGCCGAGTAGACCTGGTCGAGCAGCCCCGGCAGGGTGTCGGTCGCGTACGCCTCCGCCGTCGAGACGGCATCGAGGCAGGCGCTCTCGGTGTTCAGCACGCAGGTCTCCATCGTGCTCGCGAAACCCGCGTCGTTGCCGCCTATGGTGATGCTCACCAGCGTGGTGCTCGAGTTGAGCCCGGAGAGCTGACTGTTCAGCACATCCCCGGTCCTCGCCGCGGAGCAGGCCGAGAAGGTGAACGAGGACGTCGAGTGGGCGTTCTTCCAGAGGTACGGGTAGGCGTTGGTGCTGCGCTTGCAGCTTCCACTCTCACTGGTGTAACTGCCTGCGCCGACGCCGGAGGAGTACGAGTCCCCCAGCGCGACGTAGTTGACGGTCGCGGCGTGGGCGGCGGTCGCACCGACCAGGGTGGTCAGCGAGAGGAGAGCCGACAGGGCGATGGCGGACGCGGCACGAGCAGGGCGCATGAAGCACCTCCACGAAAAGTGACGGGGGTCACATTCGTGATACCAGGCAGTAGCTACCGCGAATAGTGCTCATGCCAAAATTGTTGAAGACCAAGGCCCTTGTGACATCGTCAGATGAACGAGACGTCAACTTTCCGGGTCGCGTTCTCACCCCCGCAGCCCTCGGCCCCACCCGCACACCCGGCCGCCGCTGACCCAGCCGTCGCAGGCTCAGCTCCGACGGGCTCAGCTCCGACGGGCTCAGCTCCGACGGGCTCAGCTGTCGCTGACTCAGCTTCTACCGACTGCCGCACTGGCTGCCGGACCGGCCGGATCAGCGGGGGAAGGCCGAACCGGTCGGCGGGAGTTCCTCGATCGTCTCGTTGGCGGCGGCCGGGACACCCAGCTCGATCACGGCTGCGGTGACCGCCGCCCGGGCCTGGCGCAGCCCGATCTCGCCCCAGCCGAGCAGCTCGACAGCCAGGCCGGGCGCGACCAGCAGCCGCCGGTAGTGCCGGCCTGAGGCCGGGTCGGGTGCGGTCGGCCCGACCGCGCGCAGGGCCGCCGCCATCCGTACCCGCGCGCACTCGTGGCCGCCGTTGGCCGAGCCGACCCGATCGTAGAGGTAGCCGAGGTAGTGCGGCGGACCGATGACCGCCTGCGCCTCCTCGTACGCCTCGCGCGCCAGCGCGGCGCCAGGATCGCCAGCGTCCTCCGGCTCCAGTGAGCCACCCGGCAGGCTGACCACGCCGTCCCTCGGGTTGACCAGCGTCAGCACCCGGCCGTCCGGAACGAAGAGCCAGCCCCAGGACTGCTTCACCGGCAGGGCCTCGGGTACCGCCTCGCCCGGCCGCCACGGCCAGCCGGCGGTGGGACGACGCCGCACGCGGCCGAGCAACTCGGCAATCTCCGCGCTGTACTCGATGCGGCTCATTCGTCCCCCTCCGGTGGTCGGGCCCGCCGGGTGTTGCGGTGCGTGGTCGGTTCAGGTCGGGGGACGACCGGGCAGGATGGTGCCGAGGCGCGCTCCGACCTGTTGATCTTCCCCGAACATCCGGTCGATGAACAGCCCTGACCGCCGCACGGGGCATGCCGCCAGCCGGCCGAAGTGCACGCGGGAGACCCGCCGAAAGCCCACCCGCAGCCGCGCCGGAGGCCGGCCGGAAGGCCCGCCGCAGCCTGATTGCCGCCGCACCGGGACTGATCTCATCAGAACCGATTCGTCGGGCCGGCCTCCTGCGGTTGTCGGATCAGTGTCCGATCTCACCCACCTCCCCGTCCGGCCTCACCGGCCCCACCGCCCGTCGGCGGGTCGTCCCACCCCGTCTGCCGGAGCGACAGCGGGAACCCCTCCCGGGCCGCCGATCGCCCCGGTGCGCCCTCCGGCGGATCGACGGCCAGCGCCGCAGCGGTCTCCAGCGCCGACATCGGCCGCAGCCAGCCGTCCACCAGCGCCCAGCCCCGCACCTCACGGCTCCCTTCCGGCCCGTCCAGGGTGTGCAGCAGCAACTCCCCCGACCCGTACCCGGCCACCGCGGCGGCGAGCGTGACGCAGAACGCCTCCACCTCCCGGCCGGAGGTCGTGAAGGCCCCGCGCTCCACACCCAGCTCGGCCCGCGCGGCCAGCTGCTCCCCGTCCACCAGGCCGACCGAGCGCAGCGTCAGCAGCTGCCGCCCCTCGCCCGCGCCCGCCCCGAGCGCCAGGTACACCCCGGACACGTACTGCAGCACGGCGGCCAGGCGATCCTCGGGGCAGTCCTCCCAGCCGACGGCGGCCAGCAGCGAGGAGCAGCCGATGGAGATCCGCACCCTGACCAGGTGGTCCGCGAGCAGGGCCGGGATCAGCTCGGCCAGGCGCTCGCCCCGGTAGACGAACGGCTCGCCG
This sequence comes from Kitasatospora sp. GP82, assembly GCF_029892105.1. Classification (GTDB taxonomy): domain Bacteria; phylum Actinomycetota; class Actinomycetes; order Streptomycetales; family Streptomycetaceae; genus Kitasatospora. The sequence goes on from NZ_JARZAJ010000010.1 coordinate 60,570, forward strand.
ACCAGCTCCGGGTCCGCCGCGTAGGCGACCCGGGCCACCGGGTCGTCCTGGTCGAGCAGGTTCTGCTCGCAGAAGTCCGCGTAGTCGGTCGGCTCCAGGACGCGCAGGTGAACATCCAGACCCTCGCCTCGCAGGGCCCGCAGCTGGCCCTCGGTGCGGCACAGGTACTCGGCGTAGTCGGCCTCGCCGAACAGGCCCTGCCCGCGCAGCCGGGCGAAGTCGTCCGGGTCTGCGGCCAGCGCGAGCGCCACCGCCTGCCGCAGCACCCCGCCCGTCCCCCGGCGCCCCCGCCCCCGCTCACGGCCGCCCCGGGACTCCTCACCCCCCGACGACCCGCCCGCACCACCCGGCCGGGTCCCGGCCGTGCGCCTCAGCCCGTCCGGCTTTCTCCCGCCCGGCCTCCTCCCGCCCGACTTCTTCACCCTCGACACACTCGGCTTCGACACACTCGGCTTCGACGTGGACGACATAGCCCCTCCCTTGGGAACGCAACCGCCGGAGCACCCGCCGACAGCAGGCCACCGACACTCGCGACCATACAGAGCGTCACTGACAATCCACTCTCCGCAGCAGATCCGACTGCTCGTCACACCGCGCGCCCGCACCGTTCAGTGACTCCCTCTCAAGACCGGGGACCAGACAACTGCCGCATACGGCTGCGACTGCACGGCGAGGACGCAGACGGTGCCGAGTCAGCTGGAACCGGCCTCTCCCGTGATCAACCGACGACGTCGGAAAGGCGGCCCCGCCATGCCTGGTGGGGCCGCCTCGGTGTCAGCCGTCAACTTGGACGATCTGTCAGACGATCTTCTCGATGTACCCGAAAATGTCCGAGTCCGCCTCCCGCTGCCGGCTTCTTGTCGATGAGTCCAGCGCCGTTCCGGCTTGCGAGTTGGATCGAGGACTTCAAATGCGAGCGGGCCCTGCTGCCCCTCCATCAGGTGTGTGCGGCTGACGGTTGGCGCGATCTGCAGCCGCGGCGGCGAGGATGCCGCACGTGGCAGCGGTCAGCCCGAGGACCGCTGCCGCGGGGTTGACGTACCCGGGCACGGATGAGGTTGCGTAAGTGCCGCCGCTTTCGAGGCGGCATTCAAAACGGAGCGGCACGTAGCCGACTCGGTACCCGTCGACATGCAGCGCTCTCTCCAACCCGCCTTCGCGGCACGGCCTGATTGGGGAGGAGTCGGTTCCCCCGTCCTCCGCATCCAGGACCGCGAAGCCGACGTGGAGCACTCCCCACGCGTAGACGGCGACGGCACCCGCACCGGTAAGGAACGCCGTTGCACGCAGCCACACCGGTTGGGAACGCCCGCCGCTCTTGAACACGGCTACGAACCCACGGACAGTCAGGACCACTGCTGCGGCGATTCCGGACAACGAGGCTAGGAGAAACACGAGAAACAGCATGACGACGTTCCTAGCACGAACCGACTGCGGGCGCCCTGGAAGTCTCAACACACCGACCCGGCAGGGAAGACCAGTAACCCGGTGAACCTTCACGGTCACGGCACTGGCGCCGACCACCGACCCCGACCGGTCGCTGTCCAACCGGCCGGTCGGGGCACAGGGCAGGGCCTCAGGCCGTAGGCAGGGCCGACTCGCGCATGATGCACGGCTGGTCCTGCCAGGCGGCGTCACTTCGGCCCGGGACGTGCCGGGGTCAGCGGAATGCGGTGTCCGCTCCAATGGCCTCCACCGCGTCCAACTCGTCCAGCCGGGACTGGAGATGGGTGCGGATCCAGAGGAAGGCCTCCGCCCCCAGGGGGAGTCGGAGCGGCGGGTCGTCGAGGCCGACCGCGGCGATGATGGCCTCGGCGCCGCGGTAGGGGTCGCCCGGCTGGGTGCCGTGCGAAGCTTCGAGCGCCTTGCGTGCCGGGGCGATGAGCTCGGCGTAGTCCTCCATCGGCTCGCCCCACTGCAGCGATCGCCCGCCGAAGTCGGTGCGGAAGGGGCCGGGTTCCACGATGGTGACGCGAATGCCGAGGTGGGCGACTTCGGCCGCGAGGGCCTCGGACATCCCTTCCAGGGCGAACTTCGTCCCGGCGTACGCGGTGCCACCCGGCCCCGCCAGCACACCGATGACCGACGACATCTGCACGATACGGCCCGACCGCTGCCGTCGAAGAAGCGGCAGGACGGCGCGGGTGACCGTCATCGCGCCGAAGACGTTCGTCTCGAAGTTGTGCCGCAGATCGCTCTCGCTCAGCTCCTCGAACGCGCCGAGCAGCCCGGATCCGGCGTTGTTCACCAGCACGTCGATCCGGCCGAAGGCCCTCTCGGCTTCGGCCACCGCAAGGCGAATCGAGTCTGCGTCTGTCACGTCCAGCCTGACGGCCCGGACCCGGTCCGGCGCGAGCGCCACCAGATCATCGAGGCCGGCGATGTCCCGGGCGGTGGCAACAACCCGGTCGCCGTGGGCGACGACGGCCCGGGTGAGCTCTCGTCCGAAGCCGGAGCTGGTCCCGGTGATGAACCAGACCCGGCCCCCGCCGGACGTTTCTCCGTGCCGCTCGCTCATCGCGCTCCTCTTTCGTGTTGTCGCTCTCGGATGGCAGCCGGGCACACGTACGTGGACGTGCCGATACGATCACTGCCCCCGTGCCCCGGTGCACCCTAAAGGTCATCTCACGCCCCCGAGAAATGATTTTCCCGCTCTCCGGGCGTCGGCCTGCCCGGGCACAACTGTGTTCTGCCCCACCGCTCGGACCAGCATGGTCAGTGATCCCACGAGCCCGCGGCGGAATGGACACGCCTGCGGGCAGGACGAGCAGCCGGAACGCCAGAAGGCCCGGAGTGGATGTCCACTCCGGGCCTTCTGCGCCGGTGGGCCTAACAGGACTTGAACCTGTGGCCTCTTCCTTATCAGGGAAGCGCTCTAACCGTCTGAGCTATAGGCCCTTGCCGCACCGAAAGATTAGCGGACCGATGGCCGATCTCCCAAACGCATGAGGCTTCCTCATTCGCTCACAATGTGTTGCCGCAACTTCTCCCGGCGGCAGACCAGGTGGGTTTCGGCGCAGCTGTCACCACGCCTCCCGTCCGTCATGGAGGTAGCGGGTGCAGCCGTGAGCGAGAGCCAACGCTGCGGCGTCCTGTGCGCTGCGAGTGGCGCGAGGTCCAGTACCGCCGGTGGTGCAGGCCGCTGTCGAGCGCCTCGTAGGACGGCCCACCGCCTCCGCCCCTTCTTGGCCGGCGGCGCCGTCGTCGGCGGGGTGTCCTTGCCGGAGGTCCCCCGGTGGCTCGGGCGCAGCTCCGTCGAGATCACTGCGGAGATCTACGGTCACCCGTCCCCCGGTGCGGGTGAGAGGCTGAGGGTCGTGATGGACGGGGCGTTGTCAGAGGCAGCTGTGATACTCGGTGCCGACCGGTTGAACCCGTGCTGGCTGCGTGCTGACCCGGAGGGAGCAGAAGTGGCAAACATGCAGGTGAGGGCAGTTCGGTGAGACTGCTGCATACCTCCGACTGGCACCTGGGGCGCTCCTTCCACCGGGAGAGCCTGCACGATGCCCAGCGCGCCTTCCTCGACCACCTGGTGGCGGTGGTCGAGGAGTACGGGGTCGAGGCGGTGCTGGTCTCGGGCGATGTGTACGACCGGGCGCTGCCGGGGCTGGAGGCGGTCGCGCTCTTCGACGACGTGCTGCACCGGCTCGCCGAGTCGGGCGTACCCACGGTCTTCATCAGCGGCAACCACGATTCGGCGCGGCGACTCGGTGTGGGCGCCGGCCTGATCGAGAAGGCCGGTATCCATCTGCGCACCGACCCCCAGGGGTGCGCCGTTCCCGTGCTGCTGGCCGACGAGCACGGCCCGGTCGCCGTCTACGGGCTGCCGTACCTGGAGCCTGCGCTCACCCGTGAGCGGTTCGGGCTGGACAAGGGGGGCCACGCCGAAGTGCTCCACGCAGCGATGGAGCGGGTCAGGGCCGACCTGGCGGCCCGCCCGCCCGGTACCAGGGCGGTGGTGCTGGCACACGCCTTCGTCACGGGCGGCGAGCCGAGCGACAGCGAGCGCGACATCACGGTCGGCGGTGTGGCGAGCGTCCCGGCCTCGGTCTTCGACGGCGTGCACTACGCGGCGCTCGGCCATCTGCACGGCTGCCAGACCCTGGCCCCGCACCTGCGCTACAGCGGCTCCCCGCTGGCGTACTCCTTCTCCGAGGTGCATCAGCGCAAGACCATGTGGCTGGTCGATCTCGCCGCCGACGGTTCGGTCTCGGCCGAGCGGATCGACTGCCCGGTGCCCCGGCCGCTGGCCAGGCTCAGAGGGCGGCTGGAGCAGCTCCTGGACGACCCCGAGCTGGCGGTGCACGAGGAGTCCTGGGTGCAGGTCACCCTCACCGACCCGGCCCGCCCGGCCAATCCGATGGAGGAGTTGCGGCGGCGCTTCCCGCACACCCTCCAGCTGCTCTTCGAGCCGGAGCGGCCCCCCGGCGAGGAGCAGCAGTCGTACGCGGACCGGGTCAGCGGGCGTGCGGACTTGGAGATCGCCGAGGGTTTCGTCCGCCATGTACGTCCCGGTGGCGAGCTGGACGAGCTGGAGCAGGGCTGGCTGCGGGAGGCATTCGAGAGCGTCCGCCTGGCCACCGAGCACGAGCAGGAGCTGCCCCGATGAGACTGCACCAGCTGACGGTCACCGCCTTCGGCCCGTTCGCGGGCACGGAGCAGGTGGACTTCGACCACCTCGCCTCCGGCGGTCTCTTCCTGCTGCGCGGCGCCACCGGTGCCGGGAAGAGCAGCGTGCTGGACGCGGTCTGCTTCGCGCTCTACGGCGAGGTGCCCGGCGCGCGGAAGGGCAATCCGCTGCGCAGCGACCACGCCGAGCCGCTGGTGCTCACCGAGGTCCGCCTGGAGCTGACCCTGGGCGGGCGCCGCCTGGAGATCACCCGCAGCCCCGAGCAGCGGCGCCCCAAGCGCCGGGGCACCGGTACGACCGTCGAGAAGCCGCAGACGCTGCTGCGCGAATGGTCCGCCGACCTCGGTGACGGCACGCCGGGCTGGCGGGCGCTCAGCCGCTCGCACCAGGAGGCCGGGGAGGAGATCCGGCGGCTGATCGGGATGAGCCGCGAGCAGTTCTGCCAGGTGGTGCTGCTGCCGCAGGGCGACTTCGCCCGCTTTCTGCGTGCCGACGCCAACGACCGGGCGGCGCTGCTGCGGCAGCTTTTCGACACCGGGCGGTTCGACCTGGTCGAGCGCTGGCTCGGCGAGCAGCGGCGCAAGCACGAGGCAGCGGTACAGGACGGCCGGCTGCGGCTGCGCGATCTCGCCAGCCGCGCTCAGGAGGCGGCGGGCCCGGACGCCGAGCCGCCGACCGACTGGGTGCCGGGTGAGGACGCTGCCGGGTCCGCGTCGGCAGCCGGGGGGCTGGCCGCAGGGGTGCTCGGCTGGGCCGCGATCCTGCGCAACGACGCCGCAGAGCAGTTGGCGGTGGCGCGCTCGGCCCTGGCCGAGGCCGAGGCCGCCCAGACGACTGCTCAGCGCCGTCAGCAGCGGGCCGACGAGCTGGCCGACCGTCAGCGCCGCCATCGGGCAGCCGCCGTGGAGGCCCGTCGCCTGCACGAGTCGGCCGAGCAACTGACCTTGGACGAGCGGCGCCTGGCTGCCGCCCAGGCGGCGCTGGGTGTGGAGTCGGTCCTGCGGCTGCGCGACAGTGCGGCAGCCGCGCAGCAGGCTGCCCTGCAGGCCGAACGAGACCGTCGCGCAGCCCTCGCACGCCTCGCCATCCCCTGGCCCGCCGAGCACTCCACACCCTGGCACGGCACCGACCGCTCCGCCGCTGCGGGTGACTCCGGGTACCGGCCCGGGGAGGCGGAACTCGCAGAGGCCGAGCGGCTGTTGCAGGCGCAGCTCGGCCGGCTGGAGGCGGCACGGGCCGATGAGCGGCGCCAGGCCGAGCTGAGCCGGGAGCAGGCACAGCTCGTGGCCGAGCGGGCGCGAGCGGAGGAGCTCGCGGAGGAGGCCCAGGACTGGCTGTTGGACTTCGACGGCAGACTGAAGTCGTTGCAGGAGGAGCAGGAGGCCGCCCGGGCGGCCGGGGCCAGGGTCGAGCAACTGGATTCCCGCTGTGCCGAGTTGGGTGCCCGTCTCACCGCGGCCGTCCGCCGGGACGAGCTGCACGCCCGGATCGCCGGGGCGGAGGCGGAGTTGTCCGGCCTGCGCGGCAGGGCTCAGGATGCGCGCGAGCACAGTCTGGACCTGCGGGAGCGCCGTCTGGCGGGCATGGCAGCGGAGTTGGCGGGGCAGCTGCGCCAGGACGAGCCCTGCCGGGTCTGCGGCTCCCAGGCGCACCCCGCCCCGGCGCAGCCGGGCGACGCGTCGGTGGGTGCGGCGGACGAGGCATCGGCCCGTGCCGTCCAGTCGCGGGCCGAGCAGACCCTGTCGGCGGCGGAGTCGGCCCTGACGATGCTGCGGGTCGAGGAGGCGGCGGCCTCGGGCGCCGCGGGGGCGCAGGGGGTTGCCGCGTTGGAGGCGGCTCTGGCGGAGTCCGAGCAGCATCGTCGTTCGGCACTGCGCGCGACCGAGGGGCTTGAGCGGCTGGAGCAGCGGATCGCCCGGCTGACGGATGAGCAGTCCCGGCGGCAGGCCCAGTTGCGGCAGGCGGGGGCGAGCAGTGCGGCCCTGGCGGCCAGGGAGCAGGCAGTCGCCGGGGAGCAGCGCGAGTTGGAGCAGCGCGTCAGTGCGGCGCGAGCCGACGCCCCGTCGGTTGCCGCCCGGGCCGCCGCGCTCACCTCGCTCGCGGATGCGGTGGTGGCGGCCCTGGCCGCCGTCCGTGGCTCGACCGAGGCCGCGGCCCGGCTGGCGGAGGCCGAGGCGGAGCTGGTCCGGACGAGCCTGGAGGCAGGCTTCGCCGCCCCCGAGGCGGCCCGCGCGGCGCTGCTGCCCGCCGCCGAACGCCTGGCGTTGCAGGCGCGCCTGGAGCAGCAACGCACGGCCCGCGATGCGGTCGAGCGTGTGCTGACCGATCCGGAGCTGGTTGCGGCGGCTGCCCTGCCTGCGGTCGATCCCGGCGCGGTCTCGGCGGAGCTCCGGTCGGCCACCGTCCGGCTCAGGGCGACTTCGGCCGTGGAGAGCACCGCCGTCGAGCGCTGCGCCGCGCTGGCGCGGATCGGCCGTGAGCTGGCGGCACTGGCCACCGGTCTGACCCCGGCGCTGGAGCGGTACGGGCGGATCAGCCGGCTGGCCGGTCTCGCTTCCGGCACCTCGTCGGAGAACGTGCTGCGGATGCGCCTGGAGTCGTACGTGCTGGCGGCGAGGCTGGAGCAGGTGGCACAGCGGGCGAGCGACCGGCTGGTGCGGATGTCCGGCGGTCGCTACACCCTCGTCCACAGTGACGACCGGGTGGCGGGCAACCGGCGCTCCGGCCTGGCGCTGCGGGTGGTGGACGCCTGGACGGGCATCGACCGGGACACGGCGACACTCTCCGGTGGGGAGAGCTTCTTCGCCTCGCTCGCCCTGGCACTCGGCCTGGCCGATGTGGTGACGGACGAGGCGGGCGGGATGCCGCTGGACACGCTCTTCATCGACGAGGGCTTCGGCAGCCTCGACGAGCAGGCGCTGGAGGAGGTGATGGACGTCCTGGACGGTCTGCGCGAGCGGGACCGGGCGGTCGGCATCGTGAGCCATGTCGCCGATCTGCGGTCCCGGATTCCCACGCAGCTCCTGGTCCGCAAGGGCCGCCACGGCTCCACCCTCCGCCTGACCGCCCGCGCGGACGGCTAGCGGGCGGGCTGCGAGCGCTGGGCGTCAGGGCACGCCTGCCGTGCGGGCCCCGTTCAGCCGGAGCAGGCGATGCGCTGGGCCTGCTGCCAGGTGCAGACCGGGCAGAGGGTGATCCCTGGGTGGTCGGCGGGCAGTTCGGTCGGTTCGCCGCACTGGACGCAGTCGGCGCGCGGCCCGGTGAGTCCCGGGTCGTGGGTGAGCGCCTGGACGGCGTCCGTGTCCGGGGCGAGTGCGCACTGCTGGGTGTCGTCCGTCATGCCGCCTTCCTACCCCGCCCGCCCGGCCTCCGGCAAGCAGTGAGCGGGCGGGCACGCGAACCCTCGCGGGCGGGCGGGCAGCCCTAGCCGAGGAAGGAGAGCCGTACGGTGCGGCGTGGGTTGTCCCCGTTGGTGTCGACCAGGACGATCGACTGCCAGACGCCCAGCGCCAGCTGCCCTCCGATGACCGGCAGGGTGGCATGCGGGGCGATCAGCCCGGGGAGCACATGGTCGCGGCCGTGGCCGGGGCTGCCGTGGCGGTGGCGCCAGCGGTCGTCGGCCGGGAGCAGGTCGCGCAGGATCGCGAGCAGGTCGTCGTCGCTTCCGGCGCCGGTCTCGATCACCGCGACTCCGGCGGTGGCATGCGGGACGAAGACGTTGAGGAGGCCGTCCCGCCCCCTTGCGGCCGTGTCCAGGAAGGCCGCACAGCGGTCGGTGATGTCGAGGGCGACCTCGCCGGTGCCGGTGGTGATCTCGAAGGTGATGGAATGGAAGGTGTCCGCCATGGTGCCATCCTGGCTCACCGCGCACCGCCGCGGGCACCGGGGCTCGCCGTTCGTCAGGTCGACTCCGCCGACGCCGCACACCGCCCCGGGCATCGCGACACATCGGCTCGGCCGAGACTTCGGGCAGATCGACTTGGACCGATCACCTCAGGCAGATCACGGTGCCCGGACAGCACTGAGACCCGACGGACCTTCAGGTCCATCGGGTCGGGCCGACCGAGTCCGCACGGAGCGGACCGGACCGTCAGCCCCGACTGCCGAACAGGCTGCGCTTCAGCCTGCGCAGCGGTGCCAGCAGCAGTACCCGCGTGGTGCGGCGCCGGGAGGCCGGACTGGTCGTACCACGTGGTGTCAGCTCTCTTATCAGACACAGCGCCTCCGCTGTGTCCACTGTCGAGAGCGCCGGAGCCCCCAGCACCGACAGGTGACGGTCGATCCGACGGCCGGTCGCGCCGACTCCGCACTGGATCGCCGGCACCCGAGGCCGACTCCGCACTTGCATCTGTTCCATCTGTTTCCCACCCCTACGAGGCGCCAGGGCCGTGGCGAAGACTATCCGTGAGAGACGGCCTTCGCGCAACCGTCCTGGTGTCCTGCCACCGTATCGTGCGAAGCGAACTGACGCTTCACCAGGAGGCCGTGGCTTCGGTCACGACTGCGCATCAACCTGACGGACCGACGGGCCCGAGGAGACCAGGTCAGCGCACCGATGGGCCGACGATCCCGGACTTCGGCGAATCACAGTGAACTCCGCGTGCAGGGCGCATGGTTCAAGCACTGTGCGCCGGGCGCACACTCGGGCCGCCGCCCGACCCCGACCTCCTGGCGCGCGGGTCGGCCACTGCCTCCTGTACGCCTGCCACCGCCCGTTGCGCCGCCACTGCGCGCCGAGCGCGGTCAGGCATCAGCCCTTCAGCACCGGGCCGACCGTCGGGGACGTGATCGGGGAGGCGTTCGACTGCGAGCTCACGGGCGCCCCCAGGGGCGGGAGGAGGGAGGGCACGCCGGGCCGGCGCAGCCACTGTAAGACTTCGTGTCAATACCGAAGCCCGATCCGGCCCCGGCAACGGCCTGAACGGGATCGGGGACGGATGCTTCAGGAAATGAACACAACGAAGGGATTGACGCCTTCGCTCCTTACAAGCAATATCTCTACCAACGCGGACGCCCGGACCACACTCCCGGCGTCCCCCGGTCGGATGAATTCGTCCGAGCCCAACTGAATTCGACAGCTGAAGAACTTCCGACGCCAGCTATAAGTCACTGTCCGGCCGCCTCGACGCTGCGGCGGCCCGGCTACAGCTGGCGTACGGACCGGCGGCCGACCGTTGAGGGTCGGTCCGGCCGCCACCGGACTGCCGGTGCCGCCGCTCGAACGGCGCGGCACCGGCGGTCGCTTTTTCCGCCACCTGCGCCGTCTTTGCGCCACCTCTCCGTTGCCCGAGCGTCACCGAACGCCCACTCTGCGTGCATCACAGCTCAGTACAGTGATACGAGCGGTACCGAGCGGCCTGCTGACGGCCCAGCACCCATTAAGCGGAGTGAACCAGCGTGAGTCCCCTCCTGAGCATCGTGCTGCCAGTCCACGGAGTGGAGCTCTTCCTCCCTCACTGCCTCGACTCACTCGGCGTGGGCGCCCCCGGCTCGGCCACGGACGACCCGGCGCCGGCGGGCGCGATCGAGGTGATCGCGGTGGACGACCGCTCTCCAGACGGCTGCGGCGCGATCCTGGACGACTACGCGGCCCGGGACCCGAGGCTGCGAGTCCTGCACCTCGCCGAGAACCAGGGCCTCGGCGGCGCCCGCACCAGGGGCCTGGCCGAGGCCCGCGGACGGTACGTCTGGTTCGTGGACAGCGACGACTGGCTGCCCGAGGGCGCCCTGGCCGCGGTCACCGCCGAGCTGCTCAAGGACGAGGGCTCCGACCCGCCCGTGGACGTCCTGCTCACCGACTTCACCCACGTCTATCCCGACGGCGTCACCGAACCCAACCCCTGGCGCCGCCTGCTGGCCGGATCCCCGCTCGTCGAGGGCTGCACCGCACGCGAGCACCCGGCCCTGATGCAGACCGTGATGGCCGTCTGGAACAAGGTCTTCCGCCGCGAGTTCCTGCTGGATCTGGGAGTCTGCTTCGGACGCGGCTACTACGAGGACATCTCCGTCACCTATCCGGCCCTGGTCACCGCCCGCCGCCTGCGGTACCTCGACCGCCCCTGCTACACCTACCGGCGCGGGCGGCCCGGCGCGATCACCAGCACGGCGTCCCCCAAGCACGCGGACGCCTTCGCCCAGTACGACGCGATCTTCGCCTTCCTGGACCGTCGGGGCATCGGCACCGCGGGCCAGGACGCACTGCGCAACCTGGTCTTCGACCGCACGGTCAAACAGGCCCTGACCATCTACGACACACCCGGCCTGGTCCCGACCGCGCTGCGCGGCGACTTCTTCCACCGGATCGGCGAACACTTCGGTCGCCATCGCCCGCCCGGTTACCGCTACCCCTCGGGTCTGCGCGGCATCCAGTACCGGGTGCTGGCCTCCGGCTCCCGGCGCGCGTACGGCGAACTGCGCCGCACCAGGCGGATTCCGCGCGCCCTGCGCCGCCGGGCCGGGGCGATGGTCCCGGCCGTCCGCAAGGGGATGCGCAGCGGAGCCAGGCACGCGGTGTACAGCACGCTGCGGCGGCTGCCGCTCGACGAGCAGCTGGCGGTCTACGCCGCGTACTGGCACCGGGGTTACGCCTGCAATCCCGCCGCGATCTACGAGAAGGCCCGCGAACTGGCCCCGCAGGTGCGCGGGGTCTGGGTGGTGGAGACCAGGGCGCAGGCGGCCGCACTGCCCGCCGGGGTGCCGTACGTACTGGTGAACACCCCGGCCTACCTGCGGGTGATGGCGACCGCCAAGTACTTCGTCAACAATGTCAACTTCCCGCACACGATGGCCAAGCGGCCGGGCACGGTGCATGTGCAGACCCAGCACGGCACTCCGCTCAAGAGCATGGGCATGGACCTGCGGGACCATCCGATCGCGGCCGAGGGCATGGACTTCGACCGGCTGCGCGAGGCCGTGGCGCGGTGGGACTTCCTGGTCTCCCCCAACCCGCACACCAGCGAACACTTCAGCCGCGCCTTCCCCGGCCGCTACGAGCTGCTGGAGACCGGCTATCCGCGCAACGACCGACTCGCCAACGCGACGGCCGCCGAGGTCGCGGCGGTGCGCGAGCGCTTCGGCCTGGCGGAGGGCGAGCGAGCCGTGCTGTACGCGCCGACGCACCGTGAGGGCGAGGGCGGGTACGTGCCCCGGCTCGACCTGCGTGAGCTCGCCGGGCGGCTCGGCTCCCGGTACACGCTGCTGCTGCGCACCCACTACTTCCACACCGGCGGCACCGGGGAGTTGACGACCGGTGCGGGTGCCGCGCGGATCGTCGACGTCTCGGCACACCCCACCGTCGAGGATCTCTGTCTGGCCGCCGACGCACTGGTGACCGACTACTCCTCACTGATGTTCGACTACGCCGTCCTCGACCGTCCGATGGTGGTCTTCGCCCCGGACTGGGCGGAGTACTGCCGCGTCCGGGGCGTGTACTTCGACCTGCTCACCGCTCCCCCGGGCGCCGTCACCACCGACACCGCCCAGGTGGCCGACGCGCTGCTGGCCGGCGACCCGGAGGCGGCGGCGCGAGCGGCCTTCCGCGAGCGGTTCTGTCCCTGGGACGACGGCCGGGCGGCCGAGCGCGTGGTCCGCCGGATCTTCCCGCTGGCCGAGCCCACCGGGCAGAGCACCGAGCGGAGTTCGCCGCACCCGGCCGCCGTCGGTCACGGGGAAACCGTCTGAGTTCCCTCCGGGTTCTCTGCGGCCCCTCCCTGATACGACGTCGGTCTTGCACCGTCCAGGGGCGCGGGGCTCTGCCCGCCGCTCGAAGGTCCGCCCGGGCCCAGGTCCGCCCGACAGGGTCTAGAACTGCCCCAGCCAGGCTTCTTCGAGGTCCAGGGTGCGCTGGAGGTTGCCGCGTACCGAGTCGCTGACCCTGTTCTCCGCGTACAACTCTTGAAGGGTTGCCGACTCGACCGCGATCAGGTCCCGGCGCAGGCGGCGGTAGTCGGAGACGGTGGCCGCGTCCGCGTCGGACGCGGGGTCGGTGGTGGCGAGTTGGGCCTGGTCGATCCTGAACTGGAGGTCGCGGCGCATCCGGTCGGCGACCACGGGTGAGACGCCGTCGGTCTCCGTCATCTCCTCCAGGCGGTCCAGCGCGGCGACCAGGATCCGGTTGACCGCCTGTGCCTCCTCGCGCTCGCTGTCCTCGGGCTCCAGCGCGATGCCCGAGGCCCGGACCACCGGGGCCAGGGTGAAGCCCTGGACCACCAGGGTGAAGGCGACCACCGACGTGGTGAGGACCAGGACCAACTCCCGGTAGGGCAGCCGTGTGCCGTCGTCGGCGACCAGTGGAACGGTGAGCGCGGCGGCGAGCGGCATCACACCGCGCGTACCGGCCCAGGTCATCACGGCAGGCACCCGCCAGGAGAGCCGTCCCGCCGACTGCCCCTGCTGCTGCACACGGTGGCGGTGCATGAACCAGGCCGTCGGACCGATCCAGAGCAGCCGGATGACGATCACCGCGAGGGCGATCAACAGGGCCTGCCAGGTCCAGGCCCACCGCTGCCCACCCAGGTCCCCTGTCGTTGCGAGCAGTTCCAGCATCCCGGGCAGTTCGAGGCCGATCAGGGCGAAGACCACGCTCTCAAGCACGAACACCACCGTCCCGTACACCGCGTGCACCTGGAGGCGGATATGGGCATTGGTCAGCCGGTGGCTCTGCGCACCCAGCGCGACCCCCGCCACCACCACGGCCGTGACACCGGAGGTGTGCAGGTCCTCGGCGATCACATACGCCGCGTACGGGGTGACCAGTGCGGTGACGGTCTCCAGCACCGGATCCTCGGTCCTGCTGCGGATGTACGCCACGACGGCCGCCACCGCGCCGCCGGCCACCGCGCCACCGCCGGCCAGCAGCAGGAACTCCCCGGCGGCGGACGACAGCGAGACCGAACCGGCCGCGACCGCCATCGAGACGGCCACCTTGAACAACACCAGGCTGGTTGCGTCGTTGAACAGACTCTCGGACTGCACCAGGGTCTGGACCCGGGGCGGCAGCGCCAGTCTCCGCCCCAGCGCGGTGACCGCGACAGGGTCGGTGGAGGCCAGGACGGCACCCAGTACGAAGGCCATCGCCGGCGGGAGCGGCGTGATGGCACTGGCGATCGCACCGACGCTGAACGCGGAGGCCAGCACCAGGCCGAGCGCCAGCACCGTGACGGGCCGCCAGACCGCGCGCAGCTCGCGCCAGGAGATCTCCTCGGCCGAGGCGTAGAGCAGTGGCGGCAGCACGGCCACACTGATGACCTCGGGCGGCACCCGGACGGTCGGGACGAACGGCAGTGTCCCGACCAGCACTCCGGCCACCACCAGCAGCGACGGCGCGGGAATGCTCCACCGTCGGGCGCCGGTGGCAACGGCCGTGGCCAGCACCACCAGCAGCAGGACGGTCGTGACACCGCTCATCGGTCGTTCTCGCGGTGCGCGGCTCTGGGTATTGGCAGACTCACCTGCGCGGGCCTCCGGGCTCGGGACAGCGGGGGCCGACGCGGTGTCACCCCCCTTTTATCATCGGTTTCGCGTACAACCATACGCAGCGCGTGACGAGGATCGCAGCCGTCCACGGACCGTCGCAGTGGACGGCCGCGGGGGTACATGACGTAACCTGCGGTCTGACCTCGGCCCAGTCACGAGTCCGGGGATGTCGTTCGGCCAGGGAGGGCCCATGCTCAACCTCATCACCAAGCTCGTGCTCAAGCCCGTGGCGAAGGCGCTCTACCGCCCCGTCATCGAGGGCCTGGAGCACGTGCCGCGCAAGGGTGGGGTGATCCTGGCCAGCAACCACCTGTCCTTCATCGACAGTGTGGTCATCCCACTGACCGCACCGCGTCAGGTGTACTTCCTGGCCAAGGCCGAGTACTTCACCGGCACCGGTCTCAAGGGCGCGATCTCACGGAGCTTCTTCACCAGCGTCATCAACGCCGTCCCCGTCGAGCGCGGCACCTACCGCTCCGCGCAGGCCTCGCTGGAGCAGGCTCTGGACATCCTGCGGGACGGCAAGGCGTTCGGCATCTACCCCGAGGGCACGCGCTCGCTGGACGGCCGGCTCTACAAGGGCAAGACCGGCGTCGCCTGGCTGGCACTGACGGCGGGTGTGCCGGTGGTGCCGGTGGCGCTGGAGGGACCGGCGGACATCCTCCCGGTCGGCAAGCGGATCCCGAGGCTGCGGAAGGTGACGGTACGTTTCGGCGAGCCGCTGGACTTCTCCGCGCTGCACGGCCAGGCCCGCAACGCCAGGGCCCGCCGCCAGGTCACCGACGAGGTGATGGCGGCGATCCACGAGCTCTCCGGCCAGGAGCTCGCCGACGCCTACAACGAGCGTCCGATGGCGGCCTGACCGCTCACCACCGTGCCGTTGACGGCCTGACCGTTCACCCTCCGACCGCTGACCGTCCGTGCACCGACCGTCCGAGCGCCGGCCGGCCCTGTCGCCGTTCCGGGCTGAGCCGCCGTCGGCTGCTCGCGGCGCAGCAGTGCCGCGTAGCGGCCGCCGAGGGCGAGCAGTTGCTCATGGGTGCCCAGCTCGGCCACCCGCCCGCCGTCGAGGACGGCGATCTGGTCGGCGCGGCGGACGGTGGAGAGCCGGTGCGCGATGGTGATGGTGGTCCGGCCGACCGCGAGTGCGTCGATGGCCTGCTGGACGGCCCGTTCGGTCTGGTTGTCCAGCGCGCTGGTGGCCTCGTCGAGGATCAGTACCGGCGGGTTGCGCAGGATGGTCCTGGCAATCGCCAGCCGCTGCTTCTCCCCGCCCGAGAACCGGTAGCCGCGCTCGCCGACGACCGTGTCGTACCCCTCGGGGAGCGCGGCGATCATGTGGTGGATCTGGGCGGCCTCGGCGGCGGCGACCAGTTCGGCGTCGGTGGCGTCCGGCTTGGCGAAGCGCAGGTTGTCGGCGACGGAGGCGTGGAAGAGATAGGTCTCCTGGGAGACCACACCGATGGTCTCGGCCAGCGTCTCGAAGGAGACTTCGCGTACGTCGGTGCCGTCGATGGCGACCCGGCCACCGGTGACGTCGTAGAGCCTGGGCACCAGGTAGCTGAGCGTGGTCTTGCCGGAACCGGTCTCGCCGACCACCGCGAGTGACGTCCCGGCCGGCACGGTGAGGTCGATGCCGGTGAGGGTGGGCCTGGGCTGCTCCGGGTGGTAGCGGAACTCGACGTTCTCGAAGCTGACGTCGCCCCGGATGCGGTCGATCCTTACGGGGTGTTCGGGCTCCTGGATCTCCACGGGCAGGTCGAGGTACTCGAAGATCCGGTGGAACAGCGCCAGCGAGGTCTGTACGTCCACACCGGTGGAGAGCAGGCTGACGGTAGGCCGGAACAGGCCCTGCTGGAGCGAGACGAAGGCGACCAGGGTGCCGATCGAGACGATCGGCGCGCCGCTCGCAGAGGCCAGACCGGCGGCCCAGTAGATGACGGCCGGCATCGCGGCCATCACAATCCCGATGGTGGACATCCGCCAGCGCCCGGCCATGCTGGACTGCACCTCCAGCCGGGCGAGCCGGTGGGACTGCTCGGTGAAGTCCGTGGAGAGCGAGTCGGAACGGCCCATGGTGCGGCCGAGCAGGACGCCGCTCACCGAGAGCGACTCCTGGACGGCCGAGCTCATCAGGGCGAGCTGCTTCTGCCGCTCCCCGGTGATCCGCTTGCGCTCGTTGCCGACCCTGCGGCTGATCCAGACGAAGAGCGGGAGCAGCAGGAGCGAGACGATGGTCAGCCGCCAGTCCAGGGCGACCATCGCGACCACGGTGGCGATCACGCTGGTGAGGTTGGAGACCAGCGAGGTCGCGGTGGAGGTGACGGTGGACTGCATACCGCCGATGTCGTTGGCGATCCGGGACTGCACCTCGCCGGTGCGGGTCCGGGTGAAGAAGGCCAGCGACATCCGCTGAAGGTGGCTGTAGACGGCCGTCCGCAGGTCGTGCATCACGTGCTGGCCGACGGTGGTGGAGATCAGGGTCTGCAGCACATTGAAGATGCTGTTGACCACGGCCGCCGCGATCATGCCGAGCACCAGCAGGCTGAGCAGCCCGGTGCGGCCCTGCGGAATGGCCGTGTCCAGTACCGCGCGGAGCAGGAAGGGCGTCGCGACGGAGACCACGGCCGAGGCCGCGACCAGCAGCCCGACGGAGGCGAGGCGGGCCGCGTAGGGGCGGAACAGGGCGAGAATCCGGCGCAGCTGGGCCGGTGGCTGCGGTTCGTCCTTGGTGCGTGGGGGTGGGGTCCAGTCGAGCCCGTCGGGCTTCATAGGCAACCTCCTGAGGTTCGGGTGCGGCCGGACTGCCAGCTTACAGAGGACAGCTCATAGTTAGCAAAACTAATAATGAGAGAGGTCCTATTCCCGCTTGCCGGCAGTCCGCCCCCGACGCCCTCAGTTGGTGCGGTAGGTGCGGGCCGCCTTCGAGGAGATCCCGCCCAGCTTGCCCGGGGGCAGCATCCGGCCGATGGCGACGGCCGCCTTGTAGCGCTTGCTCGGCACCGAGAGCGTGCGACCGCGCGAGAGGTCGAGCAGCGCCTCGTCCACCACGCGGTCGGCGGAGAGCCAGGCCCAGCCGGGGATGTTGGAGGTGCCCATGCCCGCGCGCTCATGGAACTCGGTACGGGTGAAGCCGGGGCAGAGGGCAAGCAGGCGGACGCCCGTGCCACCCAGATCGCGGGCGATGCCCTGGGTGAAGCTGACCATCCACGCCTTGCTCGCCCCGTAGGTGCCGCGCGGCAGGAAGGCCGCGACCGAGGCGACGTTGATGATGCCGCCGAAGCCGCGGTCGCGCATGCCCGGGATGGCGGCCATGGTCAGCCGCAGCACGGCCTCGATATGCACCTTGACCATGTCCAGCTCGTCCTGGAGCGGGACGCTGAGGAAGGCGCCCTTGTTCCCGAAACCGGCGTTGTTGATCAGGATGTCCACCGGCCGCTCGGAGTCACGCAGCCGATCCTCGACGGCGGCGATCCCCGCGTCGGTGGCCAGGTCGGCGGTCAGGATCTCCACCTGGACGCCATAACGCTTGCCGAGCTCGGCGGCGGAGGACTCCAGCCGCTCCGTGTTCCGGGCGACCAGGACGAGGTCGCGGCCTTCCCTGGCAAGGCGGCGGGCGAAAGCCGCGCCGATTCCGGCGGTCGCGCCGGTGATAAGGGCAGTCGTCATGTGCAGACGGTACTCGCTGGTAGCGGCCCTGCACAGGCCCGCCCGGCGGGCGGCGGAGAGCAACCATGCACCGCCTACGACAGACCTGCCCGACCGGCCCTGCAACACCCTGGGGGCACGGGGCTCTGCTTGATCAACTGCGTGTGCGACCAGCCTCGCGCCCTGCCAGGGCATTGATCACGCAGCCAGCCGTGCACTGTCCCGGAGCGCGGGGAACTGCGCGACCGGCCCTCTACCAAAGTGCACGGTTGCTCGCGCAGTCCCCCGCGCCCCTGGGTAGTGCATGGTGGGCCTGTGCTCAACCCTCTACCAAAGTGCACGGTTTTTCGCATGCAGTTGATCAAGCAGAGTCCCGCGCCCCTTGAGATTGCGTGGCTGGCGGCGTGATCAGGATCGGCCTATTCGGTCGCCGCGCTCCTCGCGGCCGAGTCGGCGGCGCCGCCGGCTCCGACCGGGCGCAGGCGGGCGGTCATGGTGGCCTTCAACTGTGGGGCCAGGCGGGCGACTTCACGGGAGCCGACGGCGGCGATCAGGCCGGGCAGGGCCCAGCGGATCGGCTGCATGCCGCGCAGCCACGCCTGGGCGTAGACGTGCGGCGAGCGGCGGCCGATCCCGGCGACCAGGCGCTCCACGGCCGGGTCCAGCGGGTAGGTCTTGTTGGCCGGCCAGGGGAGGTGGGAGCGCATCTGGGCCAGGACGGTGTCCTGGTCGGCACCGCGCACCATGTCGGTGTCGGTCCAACTCAGGTAACCGACACCGACCTTGACACCCTGGTAGGCGACCTCGGCGCGCAGCGAGTGGGCGAACGCCTCCACTCCCGCCTTGCTGGCGCAGTACGCGGACATCAGCGGTGCCGGGGTGATCGCCGCCA
The DNA here is from genome assembly GCF_029892105.1 of Kitasatospora sp. GP82. Taxonomy (GTDB): domain Bacteria; phylum Actinomycetota; class Actinomycetes; order Streptomycetales; family Streptomycetaceae; genus Kitasatospora. The sequence goes on from NZ_JARZAJ010000010.1 coordinate 79,214, forward strand.
GGGAGGCGATCTGCAGCAGGTAGCCGCCGCTCTCGACGAGTGCGGGCAGGAAGGCGCGGGCGGTGGCCACACTGCCGAGCAGGTTGACCTCGATGACCCGGTCGAAGGCTCGGGGGTCGCTGTCCTGGAGCGGCCCGCCGATGGCGATCCCGGCATTGGCCACCACGGTGTCGATCCGGCCGTAGCGGTCCTGGATCTGCCGCGCGACGGCGCGCAGCGCCTCCAGGTCGGTCACATCCGCCTCCCAGGAGGTGGCGGCGGGACCGCACTCGGCGGCGACGGCCTTCAGCTCCTCCGGTTCCAGGCCGACCAGAGCCACCTCGGCCCCGCGCCGGGCCAGTTTGCGCGCCAGCAGCGCGCCGACCCCACGGGCGGCCCCGGTGATCACCACGACCTGGGCGGAGAGCGGTGGAGTGGCACTCATTCGGTCACGCTCCCTGTCATCTCTGCCTTCTCTGCCTTCTCTGCGGCGAGCTTGACGGCACGCCGGATCTCGGCGGCGACCTCGGCCGGTCGCTCCACGGGTGCCATATGACCGATGCCGGGCAGTTCCAGCAGCCCCTGCGGATCGGGCAGCGCGGCCAGGATACGCCGGGCGTGCACGGGCGGGGTCAGCCGGTCGTGGGTGCCGACGACCACGATGGTGGGCGCGGCCAGTCCGGCGAGCTGCTGCTTGACGTCCAACTCGTCCAGCACACGGGACCATTGGTAGCGGACGCCGGTCGGACAGGCGTGCACCACCCGGGCGGTCGCCTCCACCCGGGCGTCCGGCGTGGCCGGGCCCATGGTGCCGTACTTGAGCATCGCCTTGCTCACGGCGTTCACCGAGCCGAGCGGCAACCGGGACTGCAGCAGCCGGCGGTGCAGGAAGCGGCGCAGGCGGGTGGAGCGGATGCCGGCCGGGACGACCTTCAGCTCGGTGAGCAGGTCGCCCGGGCCGGTGCTGATCAGGACGGTGGCGGCGGTCCTGGTGGCCACGCCGTCCCGGTCGGCGGCGGCCATGATGGTTATGCCGCCCATGCTGTGTCCGGCCAGGACGGCGCGCTCCCCCGCCGGGACGAGCCGGGTGAGGACTGCCTCCAGATCGTCGGCCAGTTTGGCGGTGGAGTAGCCGGTTGCGGTAGCCGGGATGTCGCTGCGGCCGTGGCCGCGCTGGTCGTACGCCACCACCCTGTGGCCGGCGGTGAGTTGGTGGATCACCGGGGCCCAGAAGGCGATCGAGCAGGTCCAGCCGTGGGCGAGTACCACCAGCGGCGCTCCTTCGGGGCCGTACGCCTCGGCGTGGATCCAATGGCCGTCGGCGGAGCGGATGCGGTACTCCCCGGCGGGTGCCGGGAGGGCGCAGTCGGCGGCGAGCATCCGGCCGGCCGGGACGCGGTTGGACGTCATGCGGCGACCTCCTGGGCCACGGGGGCGGTGCGCTTGAGGAGTTCGTACTCGGCGAGGTCCACCCGGCGGGTGGCGCGGCGGAAGCTGGTGGTGGAGCCGGGCCACAGGACGGTGTTCTTGCCACCGGCGTCGAGGTACCAGCTCCGGCAGCCACCGGTGGACCAGACGGTGCGTTCCATCCGGTGCTGGAGTTCGAGGTTCCAGTGCCGCTGGGCACGGACGGTGGGCTGCAACGCGGTGGCGCCGACCGCTTCGAGAGTCTTCAACGCGTCGATGATGTAGTTGAGTTGGGACTCGATCATCAGGATCATCGAGTTGTTGCCGAGGCCGGTGTTGGGGCCGATCACAAAGAAGAGGTTGGGGAAGCCGTGCACGGTCGACCCGCGCAGCGCCTCCATCCCGCCCTTCCACTCCTCGGCGAGGCTGCGGCCCGAGAGGCCGAACACCTGCTCGGCGATGGGCATGTCGGTGACGTGGAAGCCGGTGCCGAAGACAACGGCGTCGACCTCGGACTCGGTGCCGTCGGTGGCCACCAGGGTGGAGCCGCGCACCTCGGCCAGACCGGCGGCGACCACCTCGGCATTGGGGGCGGCGAGTGCCGGGTAGTAGGTGTTGCTGAGCAGGATGCGCTTGCAGCCGATCCGGTAGTCCGGGGTCAGCTTGGCGCGCAACTCGGGGTCTGTGATGCCGCGTTCGATGTTGCGCTGGGCCAGCTGCTGGACCAGGCGGAGTGTGCCGGGGCGGCGGACGAAGGCGTCCACCTGGAGCTCGCGCAGGGCGAAGAGCGAGGCGCGGCGCAGCGCGCCGGTGGGCGGGATCCTGCTGTGCAGCCACTTCTCGACGGCGGAGATCTCCCGGTCGGCGCGCGGCAGGACCCAGCCGGGAGTTCGCTGGAAGACGGTCAGTTTCTTCACCAGGGGCTGGATCGCGGGGATGATCTGGGCGGCCGAGGCGCCGGTGCCGACCACCGCGATGCGCTTGCCTTCGAGGTCGTAGTCGTGGTCCCAGCGCGAGGAGTGGAAGACCCGGCCGGGGAATTCGGCGAGTCCGGGCAGCTCGGGGATCTGCGGGTCGGCGAGCGGTCCGGTGGCGGAGACGACGGCGTCGGCGGTCCAGGTGCCGACGCTGGTGGTGATCCGCCAGCGGAACTGCTCCTCCTCCCAGCGCAGTTCGGTGACCTCGGCGTTGAAGCGCAGGTGGGGGCGGAGGCCGAAGGTGTCGGTGACCCGCTCCAGATAGGCGCGGATGTCCGGCTGGAAGGAGAAGCTGCGCGGCCACTCGGGGTTGGGCGCGAACGAGAAGGAGTACAGGTGCGAGGGCACGTCGCAGGCGCAGCCCGGATAGCTGTTGTCACGCCAGGTGCCGCCGACCGAGTCGGCCCGTTCCAGGATGACGAAGTCGGTGATCCCGGCGCGGCGCAGGCGCACCCCCGCGCCGAGGCCGCCGAATCCGGAGCCGACGACGGCGACCCGGACATGCGGCGTGGTCGCCGACCCGTCGGGGCCCGAGGGATGCTTGGTGCGCTTGGGGCTGGATGCCATGCGGCGGCCTCCTGGTGCTGTGGGGCGGCAAGAGTGCAGATCCGTTTATACCGAGCCGTTGATACCGAGCCATTGGATCGCGCCAGCAATCACTGGCGCGATTGGCAGAGTAGTCCTTGCCGGCAGTCCATGGAAGAAGGCGGACGGCATCCTTTTGCGACACCTTCGCCCCTCCCGCACCCGCTCTATGCTGATCGACGTGGCGGAGAGCGAGAGCACAGGCGCAGGCGCGGCAGGCGGTGCGGCACGGGAGTACCGGGTCGAGGAACTGGCCGAGGCCGCCGGCATCACCACGCGCACCCTGCGCTTCTACCGCGAGCGCAAGCTGCTCCCGCCGCCGCGCAAGGAGGGCCGGATCGCCTGGTACGGCGAGGAGCACCTGGCCCGGCTGCGCATGATCGCCGAACTGCTGGAACGCGGACACACCCTCGGCGGTATCACCGAGCTGATCGGCGCGGGCGAGAGCGGCCGGGACGTCGCCGAGCTGATCGGGCTTCAGGCCGCGATCACCGAGCCCTGGTCCGACGAGACCCCCGTCCACCTCAGCTGGGCGGATCTCACCGCGGCCTTCGGCGACCAGCTCACCGAGGCCAACACCGCGGAGTCCATCGACCAGGGCTACATCACCGTCCAGGAGGACGGCATCACCCATATCAGCCGCCGCCTGATGGACGCCACCGTCTCCCTGGTAGGCGAGGGCGTGCCGCTGGCCGCCGTACTCGCCGCCAGCCGCAAGGCGCAGGAGTACGCGGACGCCGTCGCCGAGGTGTTCACCGCCCTGATCCGGGACGAGCTGCTCGGCGCCCTCAGCCATACCGAGGACCTGGCTCCCGGCGAGGCCGCCCGGCTGACCGAGCAGATCCGCCGCATCCGCCCGCTCGCCCGCACCGTTGCCGACGCCCAGTTCACCCTGGCCATGGACCGGCGGGTGCACGCCGAGTACGACGCGGTGCTGAGCCGGGACGCCTGATCGCCCGGAGCACGTGCGGCTGGCCTCGGGGGCGGCGTCGCGCGACCGGGCGACGACCGGACCGCTTCCGGTGCCCGGTGACCGATGCGCACCCCTCGTCACGGGGGCCGACGCTCCTTCTCGCGCGTTCAGGCGGACGGTGTTTCGGTGAGGAGGTCGAGGAGGCTCCGCACGGCCGCGATGCCGGCATGGGCGACGAATCGCTGACGGTACTGGCGGACGAGGCCGGCGGGCATCCTGTCGAACAGAGCGGTGGCCCGGCGGGTGCTGTGGATCGCGGCTTCCACCTCGCCGAGCGCCAGCTGCGCGTCGACGGCATCCAGCAGACTGTTGGCCGTCAGCACGGGCGGCTGGGTTTCGGTCCACGAGCGGGGGCCGTCGTCGAGGAGGGCGGCGAAGTGCTTCAGCGCCCGCCCGGGCTGGCCCGCATCGAGCCAGGCCTTCCCCGCGACCCGGGAGAGCCATTCCTCGTCGACGTTCCGGCACATCGGGGCGTCCTCGTCGGCCGCTTCGACGGCGGTCAGGGCGTCGGCCGCGCGGTCGAGGGCTCGGGCGCCGGCGATGACCTCCCCGAGCCGGGCGTGCGCTCGGGCCTCTCGCGCATGCAACAGGGCCCTCAGCCGGGGCGGGGAGGCCGGGGTCGCGGTCCTTGCCGCCCCGGTCAGGAGGAACGCGTCCGCGGGGTCACCGGCCTTGACATGGTTCACCGCCAGGTCGGCCAGGCAGACGGAAGCCAGCAGGCGTGAGCCCGCCAGCGCGGCGGCGCGCACTGCGGCCAGGCGGTACCGCTCGGCCCTGGCCTCCTCGCCGAGAGCGCCGCTGAGCGTGCCGCACAGGTCGGCGATCTGCGAAGTGGCGCAGAACAGCCGGGCTCCGGCCGGCTGCTCGTACTCGTCGCCGGTCAGCAGCGCGGTGGCCAGGCCGAATTCGGCGCGGGCGACCCGCAGGAGGTCCACCGGGTTGACGACCGGCACCATCTCGGTCAGCGCGTTCACTCGGGCTTCTATCAGGGCGACGGTGTCGGGAGCGATGCGGTTGCCGTCCCGGGCCGGCAGCAGCGGCGGGTCCGCCAGGGCGGCCAGGGTCTGCCGGGTGAAGCTCGCCAGGGCGGCGCCGCCGAGGGCAAGGCGGGAGCGAGCCGGATGAAGCGCCGGCAGGTCCCATGCCGGTACGGCCCCCGGGGTCACGTCGCGGGGCCGTGATCTGCCGGCTCTCGAGGATGCGGCGGTCCCCAGGTGCAGCCAGTGTGGCCATGCCAGGCGCTGCACCTCCTCCTCGGGCACCCGGTGAATGTGCGCGATGGCGAGCTGGGTGCTGCGGTCGGGCGGAGTGTCCTGCGTCTCCCAGCGCGACACCTTCTCCCGGCGCGCGCACAGCTTTCCGAAGCCCAGGTCCTCGTGGGTCGCGGCTACCAGTCGCGCATAGGAGACCTGCGTATCGCCGCTCAGGGCGCGCAGAAACGCCAAAGGATGCGGAGGCCGTGTCATGGGGGCACCTTCCATTGCGGAGGCAACCGACTGTCGATGAACAGCCATCATGACGGTGAACATTCAATCCGGACTTGTTCCTCGACCTCGAACCCGATACGTCGTCGATCAATTCCCCGCCCCGATCAACCGGTTCAGAAACACCCCACCGTCCACCGGAAGCCACACGCGACCCATGTGAAGCCCTCGCCCCACTCGCCCGCAGGATCATTTACCGGCGCAGACCGAAGAACTGCACCGGATGGACCCCGGACGAACTCCTGCACTGCCTGGCGGGACTGTTGGAGGCACGCGCGAAGCACGCCCGGCCTACTTCCGGCGGTGCCGATCGACCGGCTTTAGTGAGCTCTGCCGGCACACCGTCGGAGTCCTGACGCACAGTAGAGGAAAAGGATCGCAGAATGGGATACGGAACAGCTCTTCGCGAGAGCGTGGAGGCCGAGAGGATCACTCCGCTCATCGGGGTCTTCGACATGTTCTCGGCTTCGGTTTCAGCCCGGCACTACGACGGCATGTTCGTGTCCGGGTTCGGGTTCGCCGCCTCTCATTACGGGTTACCCGACATCGGGTTCATCGCCTGGCCCGACATGGTCGACTTCGTGCAGCGGCTCCGCCTGGCGTTCCCCGCCCAGCATCTGCTCGTCGACATCGACGACGGCTACGTGGATCCGGAGGTCGCCTGCCACGTGGTCGAACACCTTGAGAGGATCGGCGCCTCGGGCGTCATCCTGGAGGATCAGAAACGCCCCCGGCGCTGCGGCCATGTGGACGGCAAGCAGATTCTCCCGCTGGAGGACTACCTGGAGAAGCTGAACCTGGTCCTGGAAACACGACAGGACCTGGTGGTGGTGGCGCGCACCGATGCCACGGAGGAGTCGGAGATCCTGCGCAGAGCCGAGGCTCTGGCCGAGACCACCGCCGACGTCCTCCTGGTCGACGGGGTACGCAGCGTTGAATGGATCCGCAAGGTCCGCAGTGTGATCGGCGACAAGCCGCTTCTGTTCAACCAGATCGCGGGGGGCAAGTCGCCACGGTTGTCGCTGCCGGAGCTGGAGGACCTGGGAGTCGACGTCGCGATCTACAGCACGCCTTGCCTGTTCTCGGCCCAGTCAGCGATGGACAGGGCACTCAGGGAACTCCGGCGTGCCGACGGCCGCCTGCCCGAGATGACGGAGGATTCGGTGGGCGTGTCCGAGGCCCTGGAACTGCTGGAGGGCAACATCAGCCGACACCGCCGGCTGCGGCGGCCAGCATAGGGTTCCCGCCCGAAACGCGGCACGGGCCGTCGGATCCTCGGCGACGGCCCGTGCCGTGCCGTGTTCGCACGGTAGGCCAGCCGACCCGTCGAGGCGTCAGACTCAGCCGAGAGGTGCTCAGTTGACGAGGCAACGCACGGCCGCCCGCCGGGCAGCGGATCTCCGCTGCTGTCGGCCGAGTTGGCTCCGCAGCGCTGAACCTCCCGCGAGGTCGGGGAGCAGCGCTGTCGGCCGTCCCGTGGCACGCGAACCACACTGCATCCCGCACGGCGCCCATCGCACGGACCGCAAGCCCCCGGGCCCAGGAGATGCGGCCACCGGTGCACAGGTGACAGGGGCAGGGCCCGGCGCAGGTCGGGGCCGCACGGACGTGCGAGAGTGGTAGCAGCGGAAGGGAGCGCTCAAGTGCTGATGGAGAAGGTGGCGGAGATCCTCGCCGAGGCGTCGGCGGAGGCGGTCGAACCCCGTTTCCGGGCACTTGCCGACGGCGAGGTGATGGAGAAGGCCCCCGGGGATCTGGTGACCATAGCCGACCGGGAGGCCGAGGTGATCATCGCCCGCAGGCTGCGCGAGCTGCTCCCCGTACCGGTGGTCGGCGAGGAGGCGGTGGCCGCCGACCCCTCGCTGGCGCAGGCCCTGCGCGAGGAGCCGGCAGTCTGGCTGGTGGACCCGGTGGACGGGACCTCGAACTTCGTCGCGGGCTGCCCCGACTTCGCCGTGATGGCCTCGCTGGTCCGCTCCGGACAGACCGTCGCCTCCTGGATCTGGCAGCCGATGACCGGGACGGCATACAGCGCCGAACTCGGTTCGGGCGCCTGGCGGGACGGGCACCGGCTGGTCCGGTCGCCCGCCACCGACGCACCGGAGAAGTGGCGCGGCACGCTCAAGAGCCGCTACCTCGATCCGCGCGAGCACCATCGGATGCAGAGCAACGCACGGGTCTTCGGCCACATCACCAACGGCCTGCGCTCGGCCGGGATGGAGTACCCGCTGATCGCCGAGGGCGAGCAGGAGTTCATCCTCTACTGGCGCACCCTGCCCTGGGACCACGCCCCCGGCTCGCTGCTGATCACCGAGTCGGGCGGCGTCTCCGCCCGACTGAACGGCTCTCCCTACCGCCCCGACCCGCCCGGTGGCGAGGACGGCCTGCTGGTCGCCTGCGACCAGGCGACCTGGGAGCACACCCGGGACGTCCTGCTCGGCCGCTGAGCCCGGGCTACCGGCCGCACAGCCGCGCCCCGGGCGCGGGCATCGCCGACGCCCGCGCCCCCGGTCCTGGCCCTGGCCCTGGCCCCGGTCCCGGTCCCGGTCCTGGTCCCACCCGACGATCGACTACCCGACGATCGGCTCACCCGGCCGTCGGCTCACCAGAGCACCGGGAGCCGCTCCGGCAGGCGCTTGATGAAGCCCGGCCGCCAGGCCAACTGCTCGATCGGCAGCGCAGGGCGCAGCCCGGGCAGCCGGTCCACCAGCACCTGGAACGCGATCTCGGCGTGCGTTCGCCCCAGTGCGGAGGCCGGGCAGAAGTGCCGTCCCGCACCGAAGGCGAGGTGCGGGTTGGCGGCGCGGCCGAGTACGGTTCGGTGAAGCCGTCGCGCAGGTCGGCGGGCGGGCCCTGCTGTACCAGTCGGTCGATCAGCCGCGCTCCCATACGGTACGGCAGCGGCCGGAGAACGGCAGGCCCTCGAAGAGTGGCAGTGTGCCGACAGTGCCGGTGGGTGTGGTGCTCAGAAGCGTATTGCTCATGCCGTGGCCTCCGCGTCGCAGGACTGGGTGCACTGAAGTGGTTCCGGGCGGGCTGAAGTTGGCACTGGCGGGTGCGGTGGGCTGGGGAGTTCTGTGCAGCCGGTCGCCAACGGGCGTGCCGGATCACCGGGTTGGGGTGAGTCCGGACAGGCGGGGGCACTGGCCGGTCCGGGGCAGGGTGCCGCGCCGGACGGGCCGGCGTGGGGGCCGGGCTGCCGACAGGAGGGTATGTGCGGGTGGTCCGCGTGAGGGCGCGCACCAGGGGTACCGATGAGCGGTTGCTGCGCCGCTGCAAGCCCGAGGGGCGTGTGCTCCTGGTGTGGCGGCGGCTACAAGAAGTTACCGCTGGTGTTCGTCGGATCCGCAAGCCCGGTCGGGCGGTTGGCGAGATCCGATCCCTCTACGGCCGGAATCGGCTGGACAGGCGCCGGGGAAGTGTGTCCACGAAGGCTTGGCGGATCACCCGTCGGCGGGGGCCGATCCCATACCGGAGCGGCTCCCACCAGTGTGCATTCCTCCAGACGAGACCGGCGCAGGAGGGAAAAGTCTGTGGCCTGGAAGTTGTTCTGACCACCCGTCAGCTGACGGCTTCGGCGTCCTCCAGGGCCTTCCCCGCCCGGACCACCGTGTCGAGCAGCGCGGCGATGTCGGCCGCCGAGGTGTTCGGGTTGAGCAGGGTCAGCTTCAGTCGCACCCGCCCGGCGCCGGCGCCGGGCAGCTCGGTGCGGCCCACCACGGCGCGGCCCTCGCGGAGCAGTACGCGGCGCAGCTCGGCGTTGAGCCGGTCGACGGCGGCGGGGTCCGCGGCGGGTGTTGCGGAGGGGGTTGCCGCGGCGGCGGGGTCCGTGGCCGAGGACGGGAGGTAGCGGAAGACCACGGTGGTGAGGACGGGTTCGCAGTGCAGTTCGAGAGCCGGTCGGACACGGACGGCCTCGGCGGCGGAGCGCGCCAGGTCGTGGCAGATGTCGACAAGTCGGCCGAGTCCGGCGCGGCCGAGGGTCCGTAGCGTGACGGCGATCTTGAAGGCGTCGGCCCGGCGGGTGGTGCGCAGCGAGAGGCCGAGCAGGCTCGGGTAGCCGGCCTGCTCGTCGTCGGCAGGGTTGAGGTAGGCGGCACGGCGGGCCAGCGAGGCGTAGGTGTGCGCCCGGCGGACCAGGAAGACCCCGGCGGCAGTGGGCTGCCAGCCCAGTTTGTGCCAGTCGAGCGAGACGGAGTCGGCGCGGGCGATCCCGTCGAGCAGCGGGGCGAGGCGGTCGGAGAAAAGTGCGCCACCACCGTACGCGGCGTCCACGTGCAGCCAGGCACCGTACTCGGCGGCCAGGTCGGCGATCCGGTGCAGGGGGTCGATCGCGCCGGTGTCGGTGGTCCCGGCCGTGGCCACCACGGCGATCGGCCTCGCCCCCTCCCGCGCGCTCAGGGCCAGGGCGGCGGCGAGGCGCTCGGGATCCATCCGCAGTTCACGGTCGACGGGGACGGCGTGCACGGCGCGTTCGCCGAGGCCGAGGAGCGCAGCCGCCCGCTGGACGGAGAAGTGCGCCGCCTCGGAGGCGAGAATCCTGGGCCGTACGCCTGCGGGCAGGCCGTCCAGCTCCACCTCGCGGCCGAGGATCCGGTCGCGCGCCAGCATCAGGCCCATCAGGTTGGACTCCGTTCCGCCCGAGGTGAGGACACCGGCGGCCTGGCCCGGGTGGAAGCCGACGAGTTCGGCGAGTTCGGCGACCAGGGCGGTCTCCATGACGGTCGCGGCAGGTGCCTGGTCCCAGGAGTCCAGGGAGGGGTTGAGTGCGGAGACGGCGAGGTCGGCGGCGACCGCGACGGCCAGCGGCGGACCGTGCAGATGCGCCGCGCAGGACGGGTCGGCGGGGTCGGCGCTGCCGTAGGCGAGCAGTTCGGTGAGGCGCAGCAGGGCGTCCTCGTCCGGCTTGTCGCCGAGGTCCCTGCCGTAGCGGAAGACGCCCTCGAACTGCCGGGCGAGCTGCTCCGGCTCACCGGCCGGGATCGGCCCGCCCCGGCGCTCGGCTCCCACCTCCAGGGCGGTCAGCGTCAGTTCGACCAGTTCGCGCAGGGCTGCCGGGCCGTGCACACCGCCGGACAGCGGGATCCGACCGCCGCTCCCGGAGCGGGCGTCACCAGAATCGGCGGAGTGTTCGGAGGAGTTCATGCCGAGATCCCGTTCGTCGTAGCTCCGTTGACCCTACGGTCCGTCCGACCCTACGGTCCGTCCGGCCGGTCCTGGGTGCGCGGTCAGCAAGGTATCCACCGCCCGGCCCGTCCGACTGCGTGCACCACCGGCGCGCTGCGCGGGTGCAGGATGGCGCGGGTGCAGGGTTGCGCGCGTTCCCGATGCGGTGATGGGGGCGGACGGACACTGCCTGCTGCGCGCTCACACCATGACTTCGCGACCCGCCCCGCCGTTCGTCACGCTCCTGGGTACGGGGGCCGCAAGAGCAGCTCCCTCGCCCGCAGCGGCCTCGATGGCGTCGGCCAGGCGGTCGAGAACGGCCTCGGCCTGCTCGTCGGTGATGGTCAGCGGTGGTAGCAGGCGCAGCACGGCGTCGTGGCGACCGCCGAGTTCCACGATCAGTCCGCGCTGGAGGCAGGCCGCCCTGACCCGGACGGCCAGCTGCGGGTCGGCCGGGTGCGCTCCGCAGGCGTCCGGCTCGCCGCCGGGGTCGACGAGTTCGACGCCGAGCATCAGCCCGCGCCCGCGTACGTCGCCGATCACCGGCAGCCGGTCCCCGAGTTCGCGCAGCCGCGCCGCCATCCGGGCACCGACCAGGGCGGCCCGCTCGACCAGACCGTTGGCGGCCACGTACCGCAGGGTCGCCGCCCCGGCGGCCATCGCGAGGGTGTTGCCCCGGAAGGTGCCGGTGTGTGCCCCGGGAAGCCAACCGTCGTACTCCGCGCGGTAGAGCACGACCGCGAGCGGCAGGCTGCCGCCGATGGCCTTGGAGAGCACCATGGCGTCCGGGAGGACACCGCTGTGCTCGACCGCCCACATCGCACCGGTCCGGCCGACCCCCGTCTGCACTTCGTCCACGATCAGCGGGATGCCGCGCTCGGCGGTGATCCGGCGCATCTCGCGCAGCCAGCCGTCGGGCGCGGGTACGACGCCGCCCTCGCCCTGCACCGCCTCCAGGATCATCGCGGCGGGTGGCAGCACGCCCCCCGACGGATCGTCCAGCAGGCGCTCGACGTAGGTCGCGCCCAGCTGCGCACCCTGCTCCCCGAGGCCGAACGGGCAGCGGTAGGCGTACGGGTACGGCAGCCTGGCGACCTCTCCCCCACTGGGCAGCGGGGACTTGACGCCGACGTTGCCGGTGACCGCCAGCGCACCCGCCGTCATCCCGTGGTACGCACCGGTGAAGGCGAGCGCGCTGCGCCGACCGGTGGCGGTCTGCATCAGCTTGAGCGCGGCCTCGACCGCGTCCGTCCCGGCGGGGCCGCAGAAGTGCACCCGGCCCTGCTCGGCGAACTCGCGCGGCAGGCTTTCGAAGAGGGCGGTGGTGAAGTCGTCCTTCTCGGCGGTGGCGAGGTCGAGCAGGTGCAGCGGGGCGCCACTGTCGAGGGTGCGGCGGATCGCCTCCAGCACCACCGGGTGGCTGTGGCCGAGCGCCAGCGTGCCCGCACCGGAGAGGCAGTCGAGATAGCGCCGCCCGTCCGCCCCCTCGACGGTCATCCCGTTGGCGCGCACCGGCACGATGGGGAACGAGCGCGCGTACGTACGGGCGGCCGACTCACGGATGCGCTGGCGGCGCAGGATCCCGTCGCCGGCCGCGGGCCCGGCGGTGTGGGCGGTCATGGTCAAGGGGAGCTCCCGAGTGAAGTTAGGTTAGGCTAACTTTACTCGCTCGGTATGCTCCGCCCTCCCGTACCCGCGAACTCCACTCGACCGGGTGACGCGGGCTCACCTCCCCAACGACCGCCCCTGCCCGAGGTCACGTACGCTGCCGCCGAGAGATCCCGCAACCCGCCGGAGCAAGGAGCCGCAGATGACCCAGCCCACCGAGCGGGCCGAACGCGCCCGCACCCGGGAGTTCTTCGCCGCCCGCGCCGCCGACTGGGACGAGCGCTTCCCCGACGACGGCCCGCGCTATGCCGCCGCCATCGCCGAACTCGGGCTCCGCCCCGGACAGTTCGTCCTCGACGCCGGCTGCGGCACCGGCCGGGCGCTGCCCTACCTGCGGGCCGCCGTGGGCGCGGACGGGGTGGTGCTCGGCCTGGACCTGACCCCGGAGATGCTCCGACAGGCCACCGCTCACCGCGCCGAGGCCGAACTCGTCAACGGCGACGTCGGCCGGCTCCCGCTGCGCGACGGCGGACTGGACGCGGTCTTCGGCGCCGGACTGATCTCCCACCTGCCCGAGCCATCGGCCAACCTGTGCGAACTCGCCCGCGTCACCCGCCCCGGCGGCCTGCTGGCCCTCTTCCACCCCATCGGCCGCGCCGCCCTCGCCGCCCGCCACGGCCGCGAGATCACCCCCGACGACCTCCGCGCCGAACCCAACCTCCGCCCCCTGCTCGCCTCCACGGGCTGGCGGCTCACCACCTACACCGACACCGACGACCACTACCTCGCCCTGGCAACCCGCCTCGGCTGAAACAGCACCGGGGCATCGCCGACTCCTGCGCCCTGCGTACTCAGTAGGCCCAGCTCGTCCCCGTGCCCCGGTACTCCTCCACCGGGATCGGGTGCACGTCGGGGCGCATGCGGTCGGTGTAGAGCAGGCCGTCGAGGTGGTCGATTTCATGGGCGATGAGGCGGGCCAGGCCGAACTCGTACACCGTGGCCGTCACGGTGCCGTCGAGGCTGGTGGAGGTGATGTCCATCCGGAGGGGGCGGGGGACCATGCCGCGGACGTCGAAGAAGCTGAGGCAGCCCTCGTACCGTTCGTCGGTCTCGTCGGAGACGGTGGTGACCCTCGGGTTGAGCAGGATGATCGGCTCTGCGTTCGGGGTCGGCGGCAGGACGATCGCGGCGGCGCGGGGAGTGCCGATCTGCGGGGCCGCGAGGCCCATGCCCTTGGCGAAAGAGTGGACGCGGCCGATCTGTTCGACTGCAGTGAACAGTTCGTCGATCACCGCCTGGGCAGCAGCGGGTGATGGGCTCGGTTCCGGTGGTTCCTCAACTGACGGCGCATCGTCAGTTGGTAAGTCGTGCCGTCGAATTCGAGGTCGGCTTCGTCGTGCTCGACCAGGAGCGCGGAGCCGGAGGCGTACGGCTGCTCGGGACGGCGGCCAGCAACCTCCCCACGGACGCCACCGTGGTCGTGTGGTCCAGCGCAGTGCATGACCGAAGACCACGGGCGGGTCAGCGCGTTGCCGCTCCGCGCCAGCGGTAGCAGAGTTCGGGGCGGCCGACCTGGCCGTACTGGGGTTCGCGGACGGCGAGGCCGGTGTCGACGAGGTGCTCCAGGTAGCGGCGGGCGGTGATCCGGGAGACGCCTGCCGCCGCGCCCGCCGCTGCGGAGGAGAGTCCGGTCTCCGCGTCGCGCAGCACGGCGGCGACGGCCTCCAGGGTCGGGGCGCTCAGGCCCTTGGGGAGCGCACTGCGATCGGGCGCGGCCCTCAGGGCGGCGAGAGCCTGGTCCACCTCGTCCTGGCCGGTAGCCTCACCGGTGCGGGCCAGGGTGTCGCGGTAACGGGCGTAGCGCTCAAGCCGGTCGTGCAGGGCCGCGCCGCTGAACGGCTTCAACAGGTACTGCACCACTCCCGCCGACACCGCCTGCCTGACCATCGCCAGGTCGCGCGCCGAGGTGACGGCGATGATGTCCGCGCTGTGTCCGGCGGCGCGCATGGTGCGGCAGAGCTGAAGGCCGTGGCCGTCCGGAAGGTAGAGGTCCAGCAGGACGAGGTCGACCGGCGTGCCGGCGGCGCGGGCCCGCTCCAGGCGGCGCAGGGCGTCGGTGCAGGTGTGCACCGTGTCGGCCACCCGGAAGCCGGGAGTGCGCCGCACGTACAGGGTGTGGGCGGCGGCCGCCACCGGGTCGTCCTCGACCACCAGCACGTCGATCATCCGACGGCCTCCCTCTGCTCGGCCGTCCGCTGCGGCCCTGCCGGGTCCCGCCGCAGCGGCAGCCGTACGGTCAGCACCGCCCCGCGTTCGCGGGCCACCTCGACGGAGCCTCCGTTGCGGCGGGCCGCCTGGGCGACCAGGGCCAGCCCGAGTCCCCGGCCTCCCCGGGCCTCCGACCGGGGGGAGCCGTTTCGCTTGGTGGTCCAGCCGCGCCGAAAGACCTCGGTGACGGCCTGCGGGTCGATACCGGGGCCGGTGTCGGCGACCCTGAGCAGCAGTTCGCCACCGTCCGCCCGTGCGGTGACGGTGACTTCGGCCGGTCCGGGATGTACGGCGGCGCCCTCGATCGCGGCGTCCACCGCGTTGTCGATCAGGTTGCCGAGGATGGTCACCAGGTCCCGCGGGCCGAGCTCGGCAGGCAGGACTCCGTCGTCGATCCGGCTGTCCTCGGTGAGGGTGAGGTCGACCCCTCGCTCCGCCGCCTGCGACGCCTTGCCCAACAGCAGTGCGGCCAGCACCGGTTCACCGACTGCGGCCACCACCCGGTCGGTGAGCTGCTGGGCGAGGGCGAGTTCAGCGGTGGCGAAGTCCACCGCCTCACGGTGGCGGCCGAGTTCGATCAGCGAGACAACGGCGTGCAGCCGGTTGGACGCCTCGTGCGCCTGGGCGCCGAGCGCATCGGCGAAGCCTCGTACCGAGTCCAGTTCACCGCTCAGCGACTGGAGTTCGGTGTGGTCGCGAAGGGTCACCACGGTGCCGAGCCCCGGTCCGACGGCCGAGGTGTTGAGCACCACCACCCGCTCGGCGGTGAGGTGGACCTCGTCCCGGACGGGCGCCGGCTGGAGCAGGGCCAGCGTGAGCGACTCGGGCAGACCGAGGTCGGCCACCGCCAGCCCCTCCAACGTGCCGGACAGGCCGAGCAGTTCGCGTGCGGCGTCATTGCAGAGGACCACCCGTTGCGCACCGTCGAACAGCACCAGCCCCTCGCGCACCGAGCGCAGTGTCGCCTGGTGGTACTCGTACAGGTGGCTCAGTTCGGTGGCGCCCATGCCGTGGGTGTGGCGGCGCAGCCGGGCACCCACGAGGTAACTGCCGAGACCGCCGACCGCGAGGGCGGCGAGGGCGACCCCGACCAGGGCGAACAGCGGCCCGCGCAGCCGCTCGCTGATGGACTCCACCGTGATGCCCGCGCTGACCAGCGCGATCACGTGGTGCTGTCCGTCGCTCACGGGCACGACCACACGGACGGACGGCCCGAGGGTGCCGGTGTAGGTCTCGGTGACGGTCCCCCCGGCGAGCGCCTGCTCGGTGTGACCCAGAAAAGGCTTGCCGATCTGGGCGGGGTCGCGATGGGTCCAGCGGATTCCGTGGGTGTCCATCACGGTCACGAAGTCCACGCCGGTGTCGCTGCGGACCTGCTCCGCGTAGGGCTGGAGCATCCGCGCGGGGTCGGGCCCGGTCGCGGCCTCCCGTACGGTCGGCGAGTCGGCGACCGCCCAGGCCGCGGCGGTGACCTGGCGGCGGGCGGAGTCCTCGGCGCGCCCCTCGGTGAGCAGATACGCGAGCACCGCGCCGCCGGCGACCACGACCGCGACGATCACGATCTGCACCACGAACAGCTGCCCCGCCAGACTGCGCAGGCGGCGGCGCGGCACGGGGTCCGGGCGCATGTTCATGTCGGACAGTGTGCCTTGCCGACGCGACGGCGCGGACCCGCGTGAACTCTATGAACGCAAACGTGACGGCCGTCACCGCGGCGCCCATAGTCGGATCGGCCCACCACCCGGGGCCGCCAGGGACGACAGGGCAAAGGAGCCACGGCATGGCGACCGCAGAAGCAGGATCCAAGAGACCCGACCGCACACACCGCCTGTACCTCGCGGTCATCGCGGCGGTCGTGGCGGGCGTCGTGCTCGGTCTGGCCGCGCCCGGCGTAGCGGTGGAGCTGAAGCCGATCGGGACCGGATTCGTCAATCTGATCAAGATGATGATCAGCCCGGTGATCTTCTGCACCATCGTGCTGGGCATCGGTTCGGTCACCAAGGCGGCCAAGGTCGGCCGGGTCGGCGGACTGGCCCTCGGCTACTTCCTGGTGATGTCCACCGTCGCCCTCGCGATCGGCCTGGTGATCGGCAACCTGCTCGACCCGGGCTCCGGTCTGCACCTGACCCAGGCACTCGCCAAGACCGGCCACGCGCAGGCCGCAGGCGGCTCGGAGGGGACGGCGGACTTCCTGCTCGGCATCATCCCCACCACCGCCTTCTCGGCCCTCACCGAGGGCAAGGTGCTCCAGACCCTGCTGGTCGCGCTGCTCGCCGGCTTCGCGCTGCAGGCCATGGGACCGGTCGGAGCGCCCGTCCTGCGCGGCATCGAGCACCTCCAGCGGCTGGTGTTCCGGATCATGTCGATGATCATGTGGGTGGCACCGATCGGTGCCTTCGGCGCGATGGCCGCGGTGGTCGGGGCAACCGGGACGGCCGCACTCAAGAGCCTCGCCGTCATCATGATCGGCTTCTACCTGACCTGCGCGCTCTTCGTCGTGGTGGTACTCGGCCTGATGCTGCGGCTGATCGCCGGAGTGAACGTCTTCGCCCTGCTGCGCTACCTCGGCCGGGAGTTCCTGCTGATCCTCTCCACCTCCTCCTCGGAGAGCGCGCTGCCGCGGCTGATCGCCAAGATGGAGCACCTCGGCGTCAGCCGTCCGGTGGTCGGCATCACCGTGCCGACCGGCTACTCCTTCAACCTCGACGGCACCGCGATCTACCTGACCATGGCGTCGATCTTCATCTCCGAGGCGATGGACAAGCCGATGTCGATCGCCCAGCAGCTCTCGCTGCTCGTCTTCATGGTGATCGCCAGCAAGGGCGCCGCCGGAGTCACCGGCGCGGGCCTGGCCACCCTGGCGGGCGGACTCCAGTCCCACCGGCCCGAACTGGTCGACGGTGTCGGCCTGATCGTCGGCATCGACCGCTTCATGTCCGAGGCCCGCGCGCTGACCAACTTCGCAGGCAACGCCGTCGCCACCGTCCTGATCGGGCACTGGACGAAGGAACTCGACCACGAGCGCCTCGGCCAGGTCCTGGCAGGCCGACTGCCCTTCGATGAGACCACACTGATCGACACCAGCCACCCCGCCCAGCCCGTCCCGGCCCAACCCGAGATCCCGGCCGCCGAACGCACCACCGCCTGACCGCTCCTCTCCCCTCACACCCCGGCCCGGGGCCGCCACCCCGGCGCGGCCCCGGGCCGGGGCCTTGCCCCGCCACGGGCGAGCAGGGGGCCAGGTGGCCGACCGGCGCCGGCACGGTGGTGACACCGTTGCGCTCAGGGACGGCGATACCAACACCGGTTCCCGGCGGCCGACTTGGCGCGAATCCGGAGCAGTTCAGCCCTGGGCGGGGAAGTCCGGTACGGGGATGTCGAGTTCGGCACCGCTGAGGGCCCAGGCGAGGCCGGTCGCCGGGTCCTCCAGGGCCAGATGGAGATACCACAGCTCGTCGGCCGGCTCGCACCAGACGAAGCAACGCAGGCGCGCCACCAGCGCGTTGACCTCGGGTACGGAGGTCCGGGGCTCGCCGGTCATCGCGGACAGCACCCGCCAGAGCGCGAGTCGACCGTGCGCCGCGCCATGCGCCGGGCTGCCGGATGCGGCTTGCACCAGGGCGGGGTACGCGGCACCGAAGGCGACGTGGCCGCCGATCACCCGCCGCAACGGCACCCGGCTCCCGGACGGACCGGCGCGGCGGGCGCTGCCGGTGCTGCCGGTGCTGCCGGTGCTGCCGGTGCTGCCGGTGCTGCCGGTGCTGCCGAGCAGACTCTCGGACACCGAGCGGCCCGGCGCGGACCGGTCCGGCAGCGGCCGGTCCACCGCACGCCGGTCCACCGCACCGCGATCCACCGCGCGCCGGTCCGGACCGGTCCCGTCCGTCGTCGGCCGCTCGGGCATCCGGCGGTTCGTGGCCCACAGCCCGGGCCCGAGCCGCTCCATACCGAACTCGCCCGGCCCCGGCAGACCCGCCGCCCAACCGGCGGACGCCGAACGGCCAAAGGGCCGGCAGCCCGACACCAGCTGTGCCGCCGCATCCAGCGCGGAGCCGCGTACGCAGGCCGCCTCCAGCCATGGGACGAGCCCGGCCAGCAGCCGAGTGGCCGTCAACCTCGGGGCCTGGCGGCCGGGCGGAGGCAGATCGACAGGTCCGAGCCCCTCCCGGGTGGCGGGCAGGGCCAGTAGGGCGCGGCGCGCACCGCCCGTACGCAGGTACTCGCGGACCCGGCACCGCTCGTCCCAGCCGGGCACCTCCCACGGTTCGAGCGCCAACGGTACGCCGTCCTGATCGGGCTCCGCCCCGTACGAGAGGTCCTCGCCGAGCAGTACCCGGGTGTGCGCGACCAGCCGGCGGACCGGGGCCGGGCCGAGCAGCGGGGCCAGCCGGCGCCAGGAGTGGCGCGTCGCCAGTACCTCCCACAGCGGCCCGGCATCGTGGTCGGCCGGGCCGGCGGCGGTACCGGGGGCGCCGTCAGAGTCGAAGAGCCGCGCCGCGATCTCGGGCGGTGCACCGTACGCGAGAAGGTGGCCCAGCGGTGCGGCCTCGACCGCCGCCCGCGCCTCGCCACTGCGGGCCGCAGCCTCCGCCCGGGTGCGCCGGTACAGGCCGAGCAGCTCGGGCCAGCGGCCCTCGTCGGCCAGGGCGCGCAGTCTGCGCTCCTCGTACGTGATCACATTTTGCAGCGTACGTCCGGAAACCCGTCATCAGCTGACACATCGTCAGTGCGGTGCGTCGTACGGTCCGCTGCCCGGACACCCGGTTCGAGGCGGCGCCCGACGAGCCGCGCCCGACGAGCCGGATGGTCGGGCGCAGCAGGCTCGGCCACAGCGGGATCGGTCACTGCGGGGGCTTGCCGCCCGTCAGGGCCCAGCGGATGTCGGAGAAGCCGCGCTGCTGTTCGGTCAGGCGCCCTGCCTTGACCTGCTGGAAGGTCACCCAGGTGTTGACCAGTCGGGGGGTCTCCGCGCTGGGCAGCATGTCGGTCATGCCCCAGTTGAGCGGAGGTGTGGCACCACCGGGGTCGAGGGAGTCGCCGCTGTCCAGCTGGGTCCGCAGGGACTTGGCGGTGAGCGGCTGACCGGCCGAGCGGATACGGTCGGCGGCCTGGAAGAAGACCTGGTAGGCGACCCAGGTGTTCTGCACGCCCAGGTCGGAGATGTCGATGCGCTGGTCGCTGCCGGACTGGACGGTGGCCCGCAGGTCGTCCCAGACCCGCGAGGCCTCCGGCGGGTACCAGCCGGTCGCGTAGCTCTCGTTGAGCGGGCTGTCGGCACCGCCCGTGGCGTCGATCACGGACTGCTGGACGCTGCCGAGCAGCGAGGCCAGCAGGGTGCGCTTGGGGCCCACCCGCCGGTAGGCCTCGATCAGGCTCAGGGTCTGGTCGGGGCCGAGCGCGTTGGTCACGCAGGAGCCGGTCCTGTCGTCGCCGATCGCCCGCTGCGCGGCGGCGGTGAGGTCGGTGGCCTTCTCCGCCACCTTGACGTCGGACAGCTTGACCCCCGAGGGCTGGAGCGCCCCGCTCAGATACCGGGTCAGGGTGTCCCCCGCCCTGGTGTCGGGCCGGATCAGCGCGACGCTGCGGCAGCCGGCCGCCGCGAGCTGGCGTCCACTGCCCGCGATCAGCGTCGGCGTGCCGCCGGCCACGGGGTAGGAGTCCGGGCTGCTGAACTCGGCGCTGGAGAGGCCGAATCCGCCGAGGTAGGGGATCCGGGCGCTCTCCAGCGCGGGCATGAAGGTGTCGCCGTACTGGCTGTACGAGCCGATCACCGCCACCGCATGAGCGTCGACCGCCTGCCGGGCGCAGGCGGTGGCGCCTTCCACGGTGTTCTGTTCGTTGCAGGTGAGCACCTTCAGCTTCCGCCCGCCGACGCCGCCCTTCGCATCGACGGACCGGCCGATCGCCTCGGCCACCGCGGTCACCCCGTGCCGGTCGGCGGCACCGGAGCCGGACGGGGCCCAGGTCATCACGGTGTAGTCGCCGCCGTCACCGCCACCGGCCGCCGCCGGGCCGCCGCAGGCCGAGGTGGCCAGCAGGCCGGGGAGCACGACCAGTACGGCGGCCATGGCCCCGGCCCGGCGGCGAACCGCACCGGGACGCGATCCGTCGGACGACTGCTGCCCCTCGTGCGCGAGCCGTCTCGCCGACGGTTCGGATCGCCTCGCCATGGTGCTGCCCTCCTGGTCTCCGGCCGTACGCGGAACCCCTTCACCGCGACCGTCCGGGACGCGGGCCGCTGGTCGGTCATTGATCACCCAAGCCGCAGACGGGCAAGGCCCGGCGGAATCGACGCGAACAACAGGAGGACGGGAGCGGAATACCAGGATGAAGTGATGACCAATCAGGTGACGGTCCGCCGGACGGCGATCACCCCACGTCCGCGAGCAGGCGGGCGGCGTGCACCCGTCCGGCGTACTCGACCAGGTTGATCAGGACGTTCTTGCCCGAACTCCGGTGCCGCGCATCGCACATAACCACCGGTGTGTCCCCGTCGAGGTCGAGCGCGCGGCTGACCTCCTCGGGACGGAAGTCGCGGGTGCCCGCGAACCGGTTGACGGCGACCACGAAGGGGATGCCCCGGTGCTCGAAGAAGTCCACCGCCGGGAAGCAGTCGGTCAGCCGCCGGGTGTCGGCCAGCACCACGGCACCGAGCGCGCCCTGTGCGAGTTCGTCCCAGAGGAACCAGAAGCGGTCCTGTCCCGGCGTGCCGAAGAGGTAGACGGACAGACCGTCGCGGATGGTGATCCGGCCGAAGTCCATCGCCACCGTGGTGGTGCTCTTCTGCTCGACCCCGCCGAGATCGTCCACGCCCCGGCTCGCGGCGGTCAGTTGCTCCTCGGTGCGCAGCGGCCGTATCTCGCTGACCGAACCGACCAGCGTGGTCTTGCCCACCCCGAAGCCCCCGGCCACCAGGATCTTGAGAGCGAGTACCGGAGTGTCGGACCCTGGAGTGTCAGAGAGCGCGGAGTCCATTGATGACCTCCTGGAGAATGTGCTCGTCGGGGAGCAGGGCGGGCGGTACGGGACGGCTGACCCGGATGTACTCGGCATCCAGCAGGTCACCCAGCAGGACGCGCACCACCCCGAGCGGCAGGTCGATCTCGGCGGCGATCTCGGCGACGGAGAGCGCGTTGTTCCGGCAGAGCTCCAGGATCAGGCCCTGCTCGGGTCCGACGGGCAGCTCCATCGCGTCCACCACATCACTGACCACCAGGGCGATCAGATCGAACTCCCGGCCGGTCGGCCTGGTGCGGCCCTTGGTCATCGCGTACGGGCGGACCATCGGACCGGCCGCGTCGTCGTACCACTGGGTGGGCTGCTGCGGCGGCGGCGGCGGGTAGCCGAACGCCGAGTCGGGGAGGTAGTGGCGCGGTGGGTAGGGCATCGCGCTCACCCCCCGACCGCGCTGCGTGGCGGGGTGTAGAGGTGCTCGCCGACCCGGCGGACCAGCCGGGCCATCTCGTACGCGATCAGGCCGAGGTCGGCCTCGGCGGTGGAGAAGACGGACAGGCAGGTGCCCTCGCCCGCCGCAGCGACGAAGAGGAAGCCGTGTTCCAACTCGACCATGGTCTGCCGGACTTCGCCCGCGTCGAAGTGCCGCCCGGCACCCTTCGCCAGGCTGTGGAAGCCGGAGGCTACGGCGGCCAGGTGCTCACCGTCCTCGCGACCGAGACCGGCGGAGGTGCCCATGGCCAGACCGTCTGCGGAGAGGATCACGGCGAATCTGACCTGCGCGACCCGGGATACCAGTTCGTCGAGCAACCAGTTGAGCTCTCCGGCGTGGTGGGTGCTGCCGATCATCAATGCCGTCCTTCCGCGTTGGTGGAACCTGAGGGGGAGCTCGAAGCCGAGCCGGTGGGGGAAGCCGAGGGGCCGCCGGTGGCACCGGGGCGCTGCGGGCGCTGGCTCTTGCCGCGCGCCCACCCCTGCTGGTAGGCGGACATCGCGGCGCGCGCCTCCTCGGGGTTGCGCCCGGCGGCGACCGGGCCGCGGGGGCGGGCACCGGGCTGCGGTCGGGGCGGGGCCTCGCGCAGCTGCGGGGCCAGGCTGGCCTGGCGGACCCGGCGCGGGAGTTCGTCGCCGATGGCAGCCGGGGCCGCACCGACTGTCCGGGGCCCAGGCGCACCGGGCGCCTGAGCCGGGCGCGGCCGCTGTGCGGGCGGAGCCTGGCCGGCCCCGAGCGGACGGACGACCGGGAGCCGGGGCGGACGGCTGCCGTCCGCGCTGAACGGGGTCGGCCGCAGCACCCCCGGGTGGTTCCCGCTCGCGCCGAACGGCTCCACCGCGCCCGGCGGCAACGGACCCCTCGCGGCAGCGGGCGCCACGGACGGCGGCGCGGTGGGCGGCGCCGGCAAAGGTGCGACCGGAGGCGCGGCCGGCGGAGGCGGTGGCGCCGGGGTCCGCACCTGGGTATGCAGCTGCGTCCGGGTGTGCGTCTGAGCCGACCCGGCGTCATCCAGCAGGGACGACAGGTCCTCGGGCTCGGGCGCACGCTCCGGATGTGCCTCCAGCAGCGCGTTCGGCAGCAGTACGACCGCTGTGGTGCCGCCGTACGCCGACGGCCGCAGTGCGACACCGACCCGCTGGCGCTTGGCCAGTCGGCTCACCACGAACAGTCCGAGCCGGTCGCTGTCGAAGAGGTCCACCTCCTCGGCGGCCGCGATCCTCCGGTTGGCGTCGGCGAGCGCCTCGGGGCCCATGCCAAGGCCCCGGTCCTCGATCTCCAGTGCGTAGCCGTTGCCGACCTGCTCGCCCCTGATGTGCACCTTGGTGTGCGGCGGCGAGAACCCGGTCGCGTTCTCGACCAGTTCGGCGATCAGATGGGTGAGGTCGGCGACGGCCGGACCGGTGAGGGCCGCGTGCGGCAGCCGGTGCACCTCGACCCGGGCGTACTCCTCGACCTCGGCGACCGCCGCGCGGACCACGTCCATCAGCGGTACGGGCTTGCGCCAGGCGCGCCCGGGCACGGCACCGGACAGGATGATCAGACCCTCGGCGTGCCGCCGCATCCGGGTGGTCAGGTGGTCGAGGCGGAACAGGTCCTCCAGTTCGGCCGGGTCCTCGGTGCGGCGTTCCATGGCGTCCAGCAGGGTCAGCTGACGGTGCACCAGGACCTGGCTGCGCCGGGCGAGGTTGACGAAGACCCCGGAGACGCCGCTCAGCACCTCGGCTCGCTCGACGGCCGCCGTGACGGCCGCGCGCTGCACGGTACCGAGGGCGCCGTGCACCTGGCCGATCTCGTCCTCCCCGTGCGGGCGCAGCGGGGCCTCGGCCTCGATGTCGATCTCCTGGCCGGCGCGCAACCGCCGCATGGTGGCGGGGAGTTTGCGGCCGGCGAGTTCGAGGGCGGAGTTGCGCAGGCCGATCAGCTCGGTGACCAGGCCGCGTCCGATCTGGACGGAGATCAGCAGGGAGGCGACGACCGCGCCCAGTCCGAGCAGCACTGCGGCACCGGAGGGGGTGAACAGGCCTAGTGCGTAAGGGTCTACGCGCTCGGCGGCCGCGCTTCCGGCGGTGGTCTCGACGGCCATGAGGGCGCGGGCGACGTTGTCGGAGGCCACGGCCCACTGGTCGGCGCTGACGGCGGCCAGGGCGCCCTGGCCGCCGGAGGCGGTGCGGACGGCGTCCTCGTAGCGGGTGAGGTCGCGGTAGTCGGTGCCGGAGGAACCCGAGGTGCCCGAGGTGATGGCGGCGAGCGCACTGCGGTCGGCGGTGCGCAGGTCTCCCCCGGCGCTCTGCGCGAAGAGGCGGCGAGCGTAGACGGCGGCGTCGAACTCGCGCAGCTGCTGGTCCGTCAGGCTGCCTGCGGTCTGACCGCTGCGCAGCAGGGAGTCCTCGCGGGCGAGCAGCTCGCGGGAGCGGGCGAACTCCATCAGCACCCTGGCGTCGGAGGCCGCCTGGTGGTCCTGGAGCTGGGTGACGGCGCCGGTGACGTCGAAGGCCCGGTCGATCGCGGCGGTGTAGGCGGCGTAGGTCTCGGCCCAGCCGACCGAGCGGGTGAGCACCCGGCTGCGCAGCTGGCCGAGGGAGGTGACGGCGGCGCCGAGCGCGTCCACCCGGGCGGCGGCTTCGGTGCCCAGGCCCTGCGCGTCGGCACTGTTGTAGTGCTCGCCCAGGTTGAGCGGCGCGACCGCTCGGTCGGTGGCGGCGGTGGCGTCGCGCAGGGTGCTCTCGCGGGCGGCGCCGGGGGCGGCGAGCAGCTGCCCGGCGGCGCTGCGTTCGGCCTGAAGTCCGGTGATGGTGGCGTCGACCGGGCCGAGCAGGGTGCGGTGGACCTGCTGGAGGCTGAGCAGGTCCCAGACGTTCTGCGCGGTGGTGACGGTGGCGAAGGACCAGAGGGCCATCACGGAGACCACCGGGACCATCAGCAGCGCGACGATCCTGGCGCGTACCGTGCGCGGGCGCAGCCGCAGCCGGGGGGCGCGGACGGCGGGCCCGGGCTGCGGCGGGGGCGGCAGCGGAACGGGTACGGCCTCGCGGGCGGGCGGACCCGCGTGGGCGCCCCTGCGCTGCCCGGTGCCACCGGGCCGGACGGGGCCCCGGGCGGCGCTGCTCGGGGTGGTGGCTGCCGGTGCGCTGCGGGTGCTACCGCGGCGTACTCGCATGGGTAAGGGCCTTTCGATGCTGGTACTGGGACCTGTCCGGCGGGACTCGGGGGGTGGTGAGGGAACGTCAGGCGGCACGGTCGAGCTCGGAGGTGCGGAGGTCCTCCACGGTGAGCTCGCCGGCCTCGCGGTATGCGGCCCGCTCCTGGGCCGTCGGGGAGAGCGCGACGAAGGCGGAGGTGAGGAAGAGGAAGGAGCCGAGGCAGACGGCGAGCGGGAAGATGAACTGCATCGGGGTGGCGCCGTCGAGGCCGGTGCGCGCGGGGTGCATATGGACGTGGACGGCGGCCATACCGGTGTAGTGCATACAGCTCACCGCGATGCCCATGACCAGCGAGGCCGCACCGGCGGCGTACACGTTGCGAATGGTGATGGCGGCCCAGAGCGCGGCGGTGGCCGCGGCGACGGCGATCAGTACGGAGAGGCCGACGGTCCCGGGGTCGTAGTTGATCGCACCGTGGAAGCGGATGGCCGCCATGCCGAGGTAGTGCATGGCGGCGACGCCGAGTCCGGTGGTGAGTCCCCCCAGGGCCAGCGCCCAGCCCCGGTGGCTGCCGTAGCCGACAGCGAAGACCCCGGCACCGACCACCAGGACGGCGACCAGCAGGCTGAGGATGGTGAGCGGGACGTTGTAGCGCAGTTCGGTACCGCTGACGCTGAAGCCGAACATGGCGATGAAGTGCATGGTCCAGATGCCCGAGCCGATCGCGGCGGCGGCGGTGAGCAGCCAGTTGCGCCGGGACGCGCCGGTCGCGGACAGGGCCCGCAGCATGCAGCGCAGGCCGAGGGCTGCGCCCGCGCAGGCCATCACGTACGAGAGGGTCGGTGTGAGCCAGCCGAAGCTGAAGTGGTTCAGGGTTCCCATCGGGCCTCCGGGCGGCATGGACCGTCTGGCCGGGCCGGTGTTCGACGGAGTGTCGACCGGCTGACGTCAGGTCATATGCCTTTCGCATAAGCGCTTTCGGTCTCGGATGCGCTGGACGCTACCCAGCGTCCGGAACTGGTCACCAGAAGATGTGAAAAGCTGCCCACGAAGGCCCGCGAGTGTGCTCGAATGGTGCGGCGAGTACGCTCCGTTCGAGCTGACGTACCGTCAAACTGCCTCCGGACACGCTGGAATGCCGAAAGCTCGCCGATACGCCAGCGGGGAGACCCCGATGGCGCTGTGCAGGTGCTGGCGCAGCGAAGCGCCGGTGCCGAACCCTGCCCGGTGGGCGACCAGGTCCACCCCGGCCGCCACACCGGCGGAGGTGAGGACGTCCCCGTCGTCGACGAACAGCACGTCGGGGTCGACGCGCACGGAGGTGAACAGCCGTTGCAGCCGCTCCGCCTCACGCCAGTGGGTGGTGGCCGGACGCTGGTCGAGCAGCCCGGCTGCCGCCAGTACGTACGCACCGGTGCAGATCGCCAAGGCCCGTGGCGCGTATGTGGTCGGGACGGCCCGCGAGGTCAAGCACGAGTTCGTGCGCGGGCTGGCTGCGGACGAGGTCGTCGACTACACGCGACAGGACTTCGCCGTGACCGTCAAGGACCTCGACGTCGTCCTCGACACCATCGGTGGCGAGTACGGGGCCCGCTCGCTGCGCACCCTGCGCCCCGGCGGCACCCTGGTCTCCGTCCTCCCGCTCGACCCGGACTTCCCCGCCGAGCAGGCCGGGCAGGCGCGGATCCGGGCCGTGTTCATGCTGGTCGGGCCCGATCTTGCCGGGCTGTGCGCAATCGCCTCACTGGCCGAGAACGGGCAGCTGAGGGTCGTGGTCGACACGGTCGTCCCGCTGGCGGAGGCCGCCGAGGCACACGCCAGGGGCGAGACCGGGCGCACCGCAGGAAAGATCGTCCTGTCCGTGACTCCGTGATCCGGTTACCCGTCACCCTCTGGACGGCGGCTGGGGCGCACGAGGTGCTCGTACGCCCCGCCCCGGCCCCGAGGCCGTCAGCGCGGCGTGAGCCTGATCCGGACCGGGCCCTTCACCTCCAGGGTGATGCCCTGACCGAGGGACACCTCGGTGTCCACCGTCTCGATCTCGAAGGAGCGCAGGATCGCGGCGAGTCCGAGCACCGACTCCAGCATCGAGAAGTGCTGACCGATGCAGGCCCTGGGGCCGCCGCCGAAGGGGAACCAGGCGTAGCGGTGCCGCTCGGCCTCCCGCTCGGGGGTGAAACGGTCCGGGTCGAAGCGATCCGGGTCCTCCCAGTGCAGTGGGTGACGGTGCGTCACATAGGGAGCGACCAGCACGTCCGATCCGGCGGGGATCACCATCCCTTCCACCGTGCACTCGGCCACCGAGCGCCGCCCGACGGCGGGAGCGGCCGGATAGAGCCGCATCGCCTCCTTGAGCACCTGGTTGAGGTAAGGCAGGGCGGCCAGGTCACTCGCCTGCGGGCGGCGGCCGTCGGTGAGAACCGAGTCCACCTCCGCGCGGGCGAGCTTCTGCTCGTCGGGGTGCATCCCGAGCAGGTACAGCGCGAACGTGAGCGAGGTGGCGGTGGTCTCGTGCCCGGCCAGCAGGAAGATCAGGACCTGCTCGCGCAGTTCGGTCGGATCCAGCTGCTCGCCGTCCTCGTCCCGAGCCGCCGCGAGCAGCCCGAGCAGGTCGTCCGACTCCTGCCCGCCCCGCCGGGCGATGATCGCGTCGCAGACCTCGTAGAGCGTCCGCTCGGCCGCCATCGCCTGCCGGTTGCCCGGGGTCGGCCACTCGCGCGGGATGCGCAGCGGCGAGAAGCCGCGCGTCACGATGTAGTTGCCCAGCACGGGGAAGCTGCTGCGCACGGCCTTGATGGCGTCCTCGACGTCCGCCCCGAAGAGGATCCGGGCGACCGTGCGCAGGGCGAAGCGGGACATCTCCTCGGTCGCGTCCACCACACCGTCGGGCAACGCCGCCCAGCGCTCGGCCAGCGCCTCGGACTCGATGCCGATCGCGTCCGCGTAGCCGTCCACCCGGCGGCGGGTGAACAACGGCTGGACCAGCCGCCGCTGCCGCTGGTAGTCGCCGTCCTGGGCGGTGAGCAGGCCGTTGCCGAAGCTCTGCCTGATCTCCTCGTAGATGGTGTTCTCCTTGCGGAAGTTCGCCGCCTGGGTGGCCAGCACCTGCTGGACCCCCTCCGGCGAGAACACCATGTAGAACTCGGCCCGCACTCCGGGCGGCCCGGCACTGATCCGCACCACGTCACCGTGATCCCGGCGGGCGTTCAGATAGACCTGAAGCGTGTCGCGCTTGAGGTCGAGCATGGAACCGATCAGCGGCAGTCCGCTCGGTCCGGGTATTCGAGTAGCAGGCAATGCGAGCTCCGGATGGGACGAGTGTAGTGTCCGCCCAAGCTAGCTGACGTGACATCAGCACATAAGGGGCTCGCGGGGGCGCGAATTCGATCACGGCACGCCCCCTCGGCGCTCGGTCGATCACGGCGGCGCTCCACGCAGCACTCACTCGTACTCGGCTCCGACCTTGAACGTCAGCCCCCCGGCAGGGATGGTTTGAGTCTTCGCACATGCGGGGATCACCTGCCGTCGGACCTGGCCTGTGCAATGAAACAGAGGCTTTTGAGGCCGTAGCTGCGGCACTATGATCGCCTCACCGTATGAGCTCCCGCGTCGGCCATGGCGCGGCAGAGGGGAAACATCGAATGACCAGCACCATGCGCCGCGCCGCAGTCGCCTCCGTCGCCGCCCTCGCCCTCGCCGGCGGGCTCAGCGCCTGCGGCAGCAGCGGCTCCAAGAGCGCATCCGGCAGCGAGAGCGGCCCGGCCTCCTCCTCCGCCACCGCCGGCCCCAAGCTCTCCGGGACCGTCACGGTCTTCGCCGCTGCCTCCCTCCAGGGCGCCTTCACCGACCTCGGCAAGAAGTTCGAGGCCGCCTACCCGGGCGTCAAGGTCAAGTTCAACTTCGGCGGCAGCTCCGCACTCGCCCAGTCCATCGTCTCCGGCGCCCCGGCCGACGTCTTCGCCGCCGCCAGCCCGGCGACCATGAAGACCGTCACCGATGCCAAGGACGCCGCCTCGGACCCCAAGGTCTTCGTCCGCAACACGCTGGAGATCGCGGTCCCCAAGGGCAACCCGAAGCACATCTCCTCGCTCAAGGACCTGGCCGGCTCCGGTGTGAAGGTCGCCCTGTGCGCCAAGGAGGTGCCGTGCGGGGCCGCCGCCCTCACCGCCCTCAAGGCGGGCGCCGTGAACCTCACCCCGGTCACCCTGGAGCCGGACGTCAAGGGCGCGCTCACCAAGGTCGAGCTCGGCGAGGTCGACGCCTCGCTCGTGTACAGGACCGACGTCCAGGCCGATGCTGCGAAGATCGACGGCGTGGACTTCCCCGAGGCCGCCAAGGCCGTGAACGACTACCCGATCGCCACGCTCGCCAAGGCCCCGAACACCAACGGTGCCGCGGCCTTCGTGGCCTACATCCAGTCCGCCGAGGCCAAGCAGGTGCTCACCGCAGCGGGCTTCCAGGCCCCGTGAGCTCCGCCCCTCCCACTGCCGCCGCGCCCGATACGGCCGTCTCCTCACGGACTCGGGCGCGGCGGCGCTCGCCGCACATCCCGTACGCCCTGCTGCTGCCCGCCCTGCTGGGACTCGCATTCCTCGTCCTGCCGCTGGCGGGTCTGCTCGTCCGGGCACCGTGGAGCACCCTGCCGAGCCAGCTCTCCAGCAGCGAGGTCTGGGAGGCACTGCGCCTGTCGCTGATCTGCGCCACGGCCGCAACCGGCCTGTCGCTGCTGCTCGGTGTGCCGCTGGCCTGGCTGCTGGCCAGGACCGACTTCCCCGGCCGCCGGTTCGTCCGCTCGCTGGTCACCCTGCCGCTGGTGCTACCGCCGGTGGTCGGCGGTGTCGCACTGCTGCTGGTCCTCGGACGCAACGGCCTCGTCGGACGCTGGCTCGACACCGCCTTCGGGATCACCCTGCCGTTCCACACCTCGGGCGTGGTGCTGGCGGAGGCGTTCGTCGCGATGCCCTTCCTGGTGATCAGCGTCGAGGGCGCGCTACGCGCCGCCGACCCCCGCTACGAGGAGGCCGCCGCCACCCTGGGCGCCTCCCGGCTGACGGCCTTCCGGCGGGTCACGCTGCCACTGATCGCACCCGGGATCGGGGCGGGTGCCGTACTGGCCTGGGCAAGGGCCCTCGGCGAGTTCGGGGCCACCATCACCTTCGCCGGGAACTTCCCCGGCCAGACCCAGACCATGCCGCTCGCGGTCTACCTGGCCATGGAGTCCGACCCCGAGGCCGCCATCGCGCTCAGCCTGGTCCTGCTCGCGGTCTCGATCGCCGTCCTCGCAGGTCTGCGCGACCGCTGGATCTCCTCCCCGTAGCCGGCCCCCGGTCCCCACACCCTCCGGGGCGTTGCGCGGCCGGCCCGTACCAACAGACCAGCCGGTGTCGGCAGGAGAGGCGGAGGGGGACTCTCCTACCGACACCGGCACACCCCGGAGAGCAGCCCATGACACCGCCTACACCGCCGGCACCGCCGGCATCGCCCCACGCCCTGGACGCCCACCTGCGGATCGACCGCGCCGCCTTCCGCCTGGACCTGCCCCTGACCGCCGCACCCGGCGAGGTCCTCGCCCTGCTCGGCCCCAACGGCGCCGGCAAGTCCACCGCGCTGCGCGCCCTCGCCGGACTGCTCCCCCTCACCGCGGGCCATCTAAGGCTCGACAGCACCACCCTGGAGGATCCGGCCACCGGCCTGCACACCCCTGCCGAGTCCCGTCCGGTCGGCGTGGTCTTCCAGGACTACCTGCTCTTCCCCCACCTCAGCGCGCTCGACAACGTCGCCTTCGGCCTGCGTTGCCGGGGCGCCGACAAGAAGACCTCTCGCACCGAGGCCAGGCCCTGGCTGGAGCGGATGGGGCTGGCCGAGTACGCCGAGAGCAAGCCCCGCGCGCTCTCCGGCGGCCAGGCCCAGCGCGTCGCGCTCGCCCGCGCCCTCGCCGTCCGACCCCGCCTGCTGCTGCTGGACGAGCCGCTGGCCGCGCTGGACGCCCGTACCCGGCTCGAGGTGCGGGCGCAGCTGCGCCGCCACCTCGCGGAGTTCGAGGCGGTCGCGGTGCTGGTCACCCACGATCCGCTGGACGCCATGGTGCTGGCCGACCGTCTGGTGGTGATCGAGGACGGACAGGTGGTGCAGTCCGGCACGCCCTCCGAGATCTCCCGCCACCCGCGGACCGACTACATCGCCCGCCTGGTCGGCCTCAACCTCTACCAGGGCACCGCCGAGGGCCGCACCGTCACCCTCCCCGACGGTGAACAACTTTTCACCACCGAGGAGTTGACCGGTGCCGCGTTCGTCGCCTTCCCGCCCTCGGCCGTGGTTCTGCACCGTACCCGCCCGGAGTCCAGCGCCCGCAACGTCTGGCAGCTGGAGGTCGGGGGGCTCGACCTGCACGGCGACCAGGTCCGGGCGGACCTGACCGGTCCGCTCCCGCTCGCCGCCGACCTGACCCCGGCCGCCGTGGCCGAACTCGACCTGGCCCCCGGGACGAAGGTCTGGGCCTCCGTGAAGGCCGCCCAGACACACGCCTATCCGGCCTGATCCTCCGCCGGCCAACCAGCCCGGCCGGTTGGCCCTGTCCGTCGGTTCGCCCGGTTCACTCGGTCCGGTCAGTTCGGCGAGACGAACCCGGACTCGTACGCGGCGATCACGGCCTGGGTACGGTCGCGGGCACCCAGCTTGCCGAGCACGCTGCTGACATGCGTCTTGACGGTCTGCAGCCCGAGGAAGAGCTGTTCGGCGATCTCACCGCTGGAGAGCCCACGGGACATCAGGCGCAGTACCTCGGCCTCGCGTTCGGTAAGCGCCGCACGGGCCATGCCGTCGCGGGCGGACCGGCTGCCGCGCCCGGCGGCCAGCCCGCGGATCGCAGCCGGGAAGAGCAGCGACTCCCCTGCCGCGACCAGCCGTACGGCCTGCACGATCTCGGCCGGGCGGGCGCGCTTGAGCAGGAAACCGTCGGCACCGGCGCGCAGCGCCTCGTAGACGTAGCCGTCGTTCTCGAAGGTGGTGATGACCAGGATCTTCGGCGGCTCGGTGGCCGACCGCCCGGCAGGCTGCCCGGCGAAGTGCCCGGTGGATCTCCCGGCCGGGTCGAGGATGGCCCGGGTGGCGGTGAGACGTCCATGTCGGGCATCCGGACGTCCATCAGCACCACGTCGGGCCGCAGTGAGTGCACCAGCCCCAGCGCCTGCGTTCCGTCGCCCGCCTCACCGACCACCGTCAGCCCGTCCTGGGCCTCCAGGACCGCGCGCAGCCCGGCCCGGACAAGCTCGCCGCCCTGCTGCGCGGCTCCGGTCTTGCCGCCGAGCCCGCCGCCGACGGCGCCTGGGAGGTCACCGGCGTCGAGCCCGCCAGGATCGGCGCCCTCGCCGCCGCAGGCGGGTGGCGCTCTACGAACTGGCGGTCCAGCAGGACGCCTTGGAGGAGGCGTTCATGCGCATGACGTCGGCCTCCGTCGAGTACCGGGCGGTGACGGCATGAGCACCGTCACCCCGGCCGGCCCGGCGCCGCGCCCCCCGGGCCGGCCGCACTGCGCGCCGAGTTGGGCAAACTCACCACGCTGCGCTCCCAGTGGGTCACCCCGCTGAGCTCGCTGCTCCTCACCGTCGGTGCGACGTACGCCGCCAATGCCGCCCTCGGGAGGGTGGACGACAACCTCACCCGCGATCAGAGCGTGGGAGTCTTCTACGGCCTCAACTTCAGCCAGGTGGCGCTGCGCAACCTGGACGATCCGCAGATCCACTACGGCCACTGGACGGGCCTCGCCCTGATGGCCGCCTGGTCCGCCGCCGCGGCCTGCGGCGGCTGGCGCGCACTGCGGCGGCACGACGCCTGAGCGGCCCGGCGGGCGGGCCGGGGGGGCTCGTCCGCCGGGCCGCCCGGACGGGATCACCCGGAGCAGGGGTCGCACGGGGCGGGATCGCATCGGGCAGGGGTCAGCTGGTGGCGCCCCAGCCGTGGGCCACGTCGACCACCACGCGGTTGTCGAGCTGGAAGACGCGGAAGGGCAGCCGGGCCCGCACGCCGAGCCCGATCTGGGTGTATCCCTCGAAGCTTCCGGCGAACCGCGTGTCCGTGAACGTGCGGTAGCCGCCGAGGTCCACCCCGTGCAGCGGCTCCCCGGCTCGGCCCGGGTAGCTCGGCTTCCCGGCCGTGTGGTCGTAGGAGGCTGCCGTGACGACGATCTCGATGATCGCCCCTCCGTTGACGGGTATCGGGTTGCCGGATGCCTGCTGGAGGAGGGTGTCCACGTACTGGACCTGGTAGCCGAGCGGGTGGGCGGCCGACGCGCCGGGCACATCGAGGACGATCCGGTCGTAGCACGGGGTGGCACCGGTCCGGACATCGACCAACTGGTTGGAGCCGGGGGTCCGGTCGTACTTGGGCAGGCTACCCCAGTCGGTCGAGCACTCCGCCACGGCCGCGGAGCGGGTGGCCGCGGAGGCTGCAGCCGGTACCGCGGCCGTGGCCGCGGCGGCAAGGACGAGTGCCATCGGCACGGTGATCCAACGTCGCATGATCCGCTTCCTGACGAGAATGTGAGTGACTGTCACCAACGGAGACGGGTAAGGGTAAACGCCGGTTGCAGCACAGGAATCGAGAATATGACGCGCCATCAGAAATGGCCGAGTACGACCGGTTTTCTTCGTCAACTCAGCCGCAGAGCTGGATGATCGGCGACAACAGTGCAGCTGCCGGGGGCGATTTCGGTGAAGCCCGCGTCGCGGACCACCGGGAGGTC
Organism: Kitasatospora sp. GP82; assembly: GCF_029892105.1. Lineage (GTDB taxonomy): Bacteria > Actinomycetota > Actinomycetes > Streptomycetales > Streptomycetaceae > Kitasatospora. Next base: position 112,991 of record NZ_JARZAJ010000010.1, read on the forward strand.
ACCGTCCGTCAGCTCGACCCAGGCACCGGGGGTCGCCGTGCGGACGGCGAGCGGGAATCCGGCCTCGGCCCACTCCTTGCGCCGGGTGTCGTCCAGGCGCCACCATGCCAGCTGGGCGGCGTGCCCGGTCTGCGCCATGGTCTTGCCCGCGCTCATCTCCAGCTCTGGATTGAGCCAGAGGACAGGGGTCCCGGGGGCCGGCTGCACCGGCGGTTCGGGGCCGTCCAGGTCGGTCCCGGAGACCTGGAGCTTGGCCAGCTCCTTCGGCCAGCCGTCCAGCGGCACCGGTGGGAAGACCCGGACTTCGGCGCTCTCCCCGGTCACCGTGATGCCCGGCAGCTCGCCCGCCTTCCGCCACTCGCCGCCCCTGGCCCGCCGGACCACCTTGCGGATCCGGGCGTCCTCCCAGGCGGCGACCAGCTCCGCCCACTCGCCGTCGGCGGCCGTGACCCTGGGGTCTGCGAGCAGCGTCAGGACGGCACGCGCCGAGGTCTCCAGCGCATCGGTACGGGCCGGAGGCGTCGCCCGCTCCAGCCGGACCACGAGCGGGAGCACATACTGCGGGAGGTCGTCGCGAGGATCGACTGCGGCCTGGGGGGCGGGGGTTTCACTTGCTGAGGTCACCCCACCAGGATGCCAGGCCGCCCGCGCCGCCCTCCGACGCCCTCCACGCCCGCCCGCCCTTCGAGCTCCGTGGTGTCAGCGCCGGTAGCCGCGTGCGGAGTCGCGCTCCTCGGCGTCCTCGTAGGTGAGGAACCATCCCTCCGGGTGGGTGGCGGCGAGGAGTTGGTCGGTGCGGTCTGCGGCGTCCATCTCGGGGTCGCCGTCGTCGGGGCCGTAGACGCCGAAGAGTTCGTCCACGCAGCCGTCCCAGTCGTAGTCGTACAGGTCGACGGGCAGCTCGCCCATCATGTCCGCGACGGCCTGCGGCTGGGCGCCGAGCAGCTCCCGGGCGTCGACCAGGGCCAGCCGCAGGGCCAGCTCCTCGGCGAGGCACCGGGGCAGCGGCCACTCGCCGAGGGCCAGATCCTCGGCGAGGTCGTCGAAGGTCCTGGCCATGGCGCGGCGCCAGCTGCGGTGCATGCCCCAGGTCCGGTGCGGGAGACGGCCGAAGACGGCCCAGTCCTGTTCCTCGTCGTCGGTGACCGGCTCGCCCTCGTGCTCCTCCAGGTCGTCGTACGCGGCGTCGGCCAGGGTGATCAGCTGGGTGTGCAGCAGACAGGCGGTGCGCGGGGTGAGCGTCCAGTCGCCGACACCGCCACCGCCGTCCTCGGCGTCCAGGTCGAGCGGGAAGAGCTCGGCGAAATCGGGCGCGAAGTCCTCGGTGAGGCTGATCTCCAGGGTGCCGCCGAGCGCCTCGACGCCGGGAATGGCCGAGACCAGGCGGTCCGGATGGAGCAAGGCGCCGAGTGCGGCGTTGGGGTCTTCGGAGACCTCGCGCAGCAGCGCCTCGCGCTGGCCCTCGGGGTCGACGCCCTCGAAGACCAGGTCCTCGACAATCGCCCGCGCGGCCGCGCGCAGGGCAGGCCAGTCGGTGATTCGGATACCGAGGACCACGGTGGCCTCGATCTCCTGCGCCTCGGAGTCCTCCGCCGCACCCGGCCCCTGTGGATGATCGCTTCGCTCGCCCATGGGGCTACCGTACGGCCTTTTCGGGTGGCGGTTCACCGGTGCCGTGAGAGGATCTTCTGCCCATTCGGCCAAGCCTGCGGCGTGTCGGCCCCCGGCCGTACAGGATGGCGCTATGAGCAATCTCGCGGAGTACGGCGGTGGGCAGGAACAGAGCTCGGGCGTGCTGGTGGTGACCACCAATGACGTGCCCGGGTACCGGGTCGAGCGGGTGATCGGCGAGGTCTTCGGCCTGACGGTGCGCAGTCGCCATATCGGCACCCAGATCGGTGCCTCGCTGAAGTCGCTGATGGGGGGCGAGTTGAAGGGCCTGACGAAGACTCTGGTGGACAGCCGGAACCAGGCGATGGAACGGCTGATCGAGCAGACCAAGGCACGCGGTGGCAACGCGGTGCTGATGATGCGGTTCGACGTCACGGAGGCTGCGGATCTGGGGACGGAGATCTGCGCCTACGGCACGGCCGTGGTGATCTCCCCGGCGTCCTGAGAGCGGATTTCGCGCGCCCGTGAAACCTCGGGCCCACGGGGAACACTCCCGCCGGGCCCGATGTTTCACGGGCGTGACTGTTTACGGTGCAACGAACGTCGATGTCGTGGTGACAGGTGCCGGCCAGGCCGGTCTGTCCGCCGCCTATCACCTGCGGCGGCGCGGTTTCGCACCGTACCGGGGTTTCGTGGTGCTGGATGCCGACAGTGCGCCCGGCGGCGCCTGGGCACACCGCTCCCCCTCACTGCGGATGGCCACCGTGCACGGCTTCCACGACCTGCCGGACTTCGAGCTGCCCACGCCCGACCCGGGTGCCCCGGCGCGTGAGGTGGTGCCGGGGTACTTCGCGGCGTACGAGGCCAAGCACGCGCTGCCTGTCGTCCGCCCGGTTCGCGTACGCGCCGTGCAGCCCCGGCCGGACGGGCGACTGCTGATCGAGACGGATGCGGGCGACTGGTCGGCCCGGGCGCTGATCAACGCCACCGGCACCTGGACGCGCCCCTTCCTCCCCCACTACCCCGGCCACTTCGCCGGGCGACAGCTGCACTACGCCGACTACCGGGGGCCCGGGTCCTTCGCCGGGCAGCGTGTGGTGGTGGTCGGCGGCGGCGCCTCGGCGATCCAGGTGCTCTCGGAGGTCGCCGAGGTCGCCGAGACGGTCTGGGTGACCCGGACTCCCCCCGTCTACCACGACGGTCCCTTCACCCCCGAGGTCGGGCGCGCCGTCGTGGCCAAGGTCGAGGAACGGGTCCGCCAGGGCCTGCCCGTACGCAGCGTGGTGAGCGTGACCGGCCTCGGCCCCTCGGTCGCGTACAGGCGCGCCGAGGAGCTGGGCGCGCTCGACCGCCGACCGATGTTCGACCGCCTCACCGAGCACGGCATCGCCTGGGGCGACCGGGAGCTGACGGCCGACGCGATCGTCTGGGCCACCGGCTTCCGCCCCGAGATCGCCCACCTCGCCCCGCTCGGCCTGCGCAGCCCCGGCGGCGGTATCAGGACGGACGGCACCCAGGCCGCCGCCGACCCCCGTGTCCACCTCGTCGGCTACGGCCCCTCCGCCAGCACCGTCGGCGCCAACCGGGCCGGCCGGTCCGCCGTCAACGCGATCGTGAAGCTCCTCGGGGAGCCGTCCGAAGCGCCGGTCCGGGTGCAGCCGTTGTGATCGACGGCACGCCGCGAGCAGGCGGACGGTCAGCCGGCCGCCCGCTCGGACACGGTGCTCAGCGGTCGTAGTCCACGGTGACCCGGTCGGAGACCGGGCGGGCCTGGCAGGTCAGGACGTAGCCGGCGGCGACCTCCTTGTCCTCCAGGGCGAAGTTGCGGCGCATGCTGACCTCTCCCTCGGTGACCAGTGCTCTGCAGGTGCCGCAGACACCGCCCTTGCAGGCGAAGGGCAGGTCGGGGCGGGCCCGCTGGGCGCCGTCCAGGATCGAACGGTCCCGTGGCAGGGCGAGGGTGCCCGAACGGCCGTCGAGGACCACCGTGACCTCGCTCGACCTGCCGTCCACCGCCCCGTCCTCCTCAGGGCGTTCGGCGATCGGCTCGTCCTCCGCGTGGAACAGCTCCTGGTGCACCCGCTCGGCCGGCACCCCGAGGTCGGCGAGCAGTTCCTTGGCGCCCGCGACCATGCCGTAGGGGCCGCAGAGCCACCAGTGGTCGATGTGCTCGACGTCCACCAGGGCGTCGACCAGCGCCTTGACCCGCTCCGGGTCGAGGCGTCCGCTGAGCAGCTCGGCGTCCCGGGTCTCCCGGGAGAGGACGTGCAGGAGTTGGAAGCGGTCCAGGTGACGGTCCTTCAGGTCGGCCAGCTCGTCGGCGAACATCACCGTGTCGCTGCGCCGGTTCCCGTAGAGCAGGATGACCTCCGAACCCTCGTCGGCGGCCAGCACCGAGCCCGCGATGGAGACCATCGGCGTGATGCCCGAGCCTGCGGCCAGCAGCACATGCCGGGCGGCGGTGCCCAGTTCGGGGCTGAACAGACCGGACGGCGGCAGCACCTCGATCCGGTCGCCCGCGCCGGCCTCGCGCACCAGCCAGCGCGAGAACAGGCCACCGGGCACCTCCCGGACGGCGATCCGCAGCGGCCCGCCGACCGGCGAGCAGATCGAGTACGAGCGGCGCTCGTCCGCGCCGTCCACGATCCGGCGGAGGGTCAGTGTCTGACCGGGGCGGAAGGCGAAGTCGGCGGCCAGGTCCGGCGGCACCTCGAAGGTGACCGCGACCGCGTCCTCGCAGAGCGGCTCCACCGCGGCGATACGCAGCTCGTGAAAGGCCGGTCGGCGGACGGTCATTCAGATCTCCTTGATCCGGTCGAAGGGCTCGCGGCAGCTGCGGCAGCGCCAGAGCGCCTTGCAGGCGGTGGAGCCGAAACGGGAAAGCTCCTCGGTGTCCGTGGAACCGCACTGCGGGCAGTGGACGACGTGTCGGGTCGGCCCGAGCCGCAGCACGCCCTGGCGAACGGCCCCCGACCCCACGGAACCCGGCTGCGGCGGCGCGATTCCGGCCTCGGCCAGCTTGCGCCGCCCCGTCTCGCTGATCAGGTCGGTGGACCACGGCGGGTCCAGGCGCAGCCGTACGTGCACGCTGGGGTACCCGGCCGCGCGCAGTCGGGCATCGACGTCGGCGGCCATCTCGGCGACCGCAGGGCAGCCCGAGTAGGTCGGCGTCAGCCAGGCGGTGACGGTGCCCTCGTCCTCCTCGACCTCGGCCAGGACACCGAGGTCGGCCAGGGTGAGCATCGGCAGTTCCGGGTCGGGCACGGCCGCCGCGACCTCCCAGGCGCCGCCCGCACGCGCGGAGTGGGCGGGCGCAGCGGGTGTTGCCACAGGGCTTCCGTGCGCTGAGCTTCCGTGCGCTGAGCTTCCGTGCGCTGAGCTTCCGTGACTGGTCGGGGACATCACCAGTTCGCCCCCGGGTGGGCGCGGGCCACCACCTGCAGTTCGGCGAGCAGTGGGCCGAGCGCCTCGGTGTGGACGCCGTCGCGTCCGGCCCGGCCGCCGACGTAGGCGAGCGGTGCGGCCTCCGGCACGGTCAGCCCGGCCTCGGCGATCACCTCGCCGAGGGCCCGCAGGAAGGGCTCGCGCAGCTGCGCCGGGTCCACGCCGAGCCGCAGTTCCACCGGATGCGCGGTGAACAGTTCGTCCAGCAGCGGCCAGAGGGCCTCCAGCGCCGCCTGCATCCGCCGGGCCGAGTGCTCGGTACCGTCGCCGAGTCGCAGCGTCCAGGCGGTGGCGTACTCGCGGTGGTACGCCAACTCCTTGACGCCGCGCGCCGCAACGGCCGCGAGGACCTGGTCCGGGTGGCCTCCGAGCAGCTCGTAGAGCGCGTGGCGGGCGGTGGAGAAGAGCAGAAGTCGGGCGATGCAGTGTGCGAAGTCGCCGTTCGGGGTCTCGACCAGGCGGACGTTGCGGAAGTCGTGCTCCTCGCGCCAGTAGGCGAACTCGTCCTCGCTGCGTCCGCTGCCGTCCACCTGACCGGCCCGGGTGAGCAGTTGGCGGGCCTGGCCGAGCAGGTCCAGGCCGAGGTTGGCGAGCGCCACCTCCTCCTCCAGCTCCGGGGCCCGGGTGCACCACTCGATCAGCCGCTGGGCCAGGATCAGGGCGTCGTCGCCCAGCATCAGGCAGTAGGCGCCGAGGTCGGCGCCGTCGACACCGTCCGGAAGGGCGGTGTCCACGCCGAGCAGCGGGTCGGCGAAGCCCGTCCCGTAGGCCCAGCGGGCCTCGCCCTCCGGCCCCGGGGAGGCCTCGGAGAGGGTCAGGTAGACGTGGTCGTCGTCGCTGGTCGGGTCAGTGGTCGCATGGGTCATGACGTGCGTCTCCCCCGTCAGATGTGCGGGACATCCTCGGGGATGTCGTAGAAGGTCGGGTGGCGGTAGACCTTGTCGCCGCTGGGGGCGAAGAACGGGTCCTGCTCGTCCGGGGTGGAGGCGGTGATCGCGTCCGAGCGGACCACCCAGAGGCTGACGCCTTCGTTGCGGCGGGTGTAGAGATCGCGCGCGGCCAGCAGCGCCATCCGGTCGTCGGAGGCGTGCAGCGAGCCGACGTGCACATGGTTGAGGCCGCGCCGGGGGCGCACGAACACCTCGTACAGCGGCCACTCGGCCTTGGTCTCAGTCATCGCCCTGCCCCTTGTGCATCGCCCTGCCCCTTGTGCCCGTCCGTGCTGCTGCCGTCGGCCCTGCGCTTGGCGGCGTACGCGGCAGCCGCCTCGCGCACCCACTCGCCGTCCTCGTGGGCGGCACGGCGGCGCTCGATGCGCTGGGTGTTGCACGGGCCCTGGCCCTTGATCACCTGCTTGAGCTCCGACCAGTCCGGCTCGCCGAAGTCCCAACTGCCGCGCTCCTCGTTCCAGTTCAGGGCCGGATCGGGGAGGGTGACGCCCAGGTGCTGGGCCTGCGGGACGGTCATGTCGACAAATCGCTGACGCAGCTCGTCGTTGGTGTGGCGCTTGATCCGCCAGGCCATCGACCGGGCGGTGTTCGGCGAGTCGTCGTCCGGCGGGCCGAACATCATCAGCGACGGCCACCACCAGCGGTCCACCGCGTCCTGCACCATGCGGCGCTGGGCCTCGGTGCCGCGCATCAGGGTCATCAGCAGCTCGTAGCCCTGCCGCTGGTGGAAGGACTCCTCCTTGCAGATCCGGACCATCGCGCGGGCGTACGGGCCATAACTGCAACGGCAGAGCGGTACCTGGTTGCAGATCGCCGCGCCGTCCACCAGCCAGCCGATCACGCCGACGTCGGCGAAGGTGAGGGTGGGGTAGTTGAAGATCGAGGAGTACTTCTGGCGACCGGAGATCAGCTTCTCCGTGAGCTCGGCCCGGTCCACCCCGAGGGTCTCGGCGGCGGCGTAGAGGTAGAGCCCGTGGCCCGCCTCGTCCTGCGCCTTGGCCAGCAGGATCGCCTTGCGGCGCAGCGAGGGCGCCCGGGTCAGCCAGTTGCCCTCCGGTTGCATTCCGATGATCTCGGAGTGCGCGTGCTGGGCGATCTGCCGGACGAGCGTCGCCCGATAGGCGTCCGGCATCCAGTCCCGTGGCTCGATCCGCTGCTCGGCGGCCACCACCGTCTCGAAGTGCCCCTCCAGGGGCTGCTCGGCAATCTGCGGTGCCGACACTCGACCCACCTCCCGACTGACCGTTCGGTCGGTACCATTGTGTGCGCCGGGACCCGGAATGACAAGGGATCGCGATCAGCGGCCCGCCGGACACCACCGCACGACGGCTCGACCGAGCCCGTCCGCCCGCCCAGGACGGCTGGCCCGGAACAGCCGACACCGCGAGGGTCCAAGCCTGCCGCGCCGGGACTCCTGGACTGGCGGGCCGCAGTCGGCTGGCCGCAGTCGGCTGAGGTGCGGGAGGGTGCGACGCGGCCGCTGATGCGCGCTGTGGGCTACTCCGAGAGGCTCCGCAGGCGATTGCAGGCAATGCCGCAGGGGCGTGGGGCTCTGCTTGATCAACTGAGTGCGCGAGCGACCTGCACGTCCGCAGACGGCCGGTCGCACGCACAGTCGATCAAGCAGAGCCCCACGCCCCCACATCGTGCCGGGCCGACCATGTGCGCAGGATCCGCCGGACCGGAGCTACGGGCGTTCGCGCAGACGAGGCAGCGGAACGGCCAGCAGGGCGGCCAGCAGGGCGATGCGCGGGGCGAGTTGGTCCACCTGGATGTGCTCGTCGCGCGCATGCGGGCCCGCGCCGACCGCACCCAGGCCGTCCAGCGTGGGCAGTCCGCGCGCACCGGCGAGATTGGTGTCGCCTGCGCCGCCCGCCGGGGCGCCGTCCAGCTTCTGGCCGAGCACTGCGGCCAGCGACCGTACGTGCCGCAGCAGCGGGTTGCCCGCACGCTCGGGCCAGGCCGGACGGCTGGAGAGAACCTCGGTCCGCACCCGGGCACCGGGCCTGAGCGCGGTGAGGTGGGCGAGGTTGTCGAGAGTGCGGCGCTGCGCCTCGGCGGTGGAGAAACGCAGGCCGAGTTCCGCCTCCGCCAGGCCCGCGACCACATTGGCCCGGGTGCCGCCGGTGATCCGGCCGGCGTTGAGTTCGGTACCGGGCAGCCGGGCCAGACTGCGTACGGCGACCAGCTGGTCGACCAGTTCGTCTACGGCTGACACGCCCTGGGCTGCATGGTTGCCTGCATGCGCCTCGCGGCCGGTGACCGTCAGACGTACCCGGGTGCTGCCGCGTCGGGCCGTCTTGAGCCGACCGTCCGGGTGCGGCGGTTCCAGACCCAGAACGGCTGCCGCGCCCGGCAGTTGGCGCTCGACCAGCCTTCGGCCGTCCGGACTGCCGATCTCCTCGTCGGCGACGACCACCAGCCGGACCGGCCGGTGCGGCCGCTGACCGAGGTCCGCGAGCAGCGCGAACGCGCCCTCCAGCAGCGCGAGACCGGCCTTCATGTCCAGCACTCCGGGTCCGCTGAGAACTCCGTCCCGCTCCTGAACCGGCCAGTCGGCGAGTGTGCCGACCGGCCAGACGGTGTCGTGGTGGCCCACCACGAGAAGGTGCGGGAGGCTCTCGTCCCGACCGGCCCAGGTGAGCAGCAGGTGATCCCCGGCCGGCCCCTTCTCCCGGCAGACCTCGGCACCGGTGGCGCGGAACCCGGCCGCCAACTCCTCGGCCAGGGCGTCCAGACGGGGCGCATCCCCGGACGGCGACTCCATCCGGGCCAGATCGGCGCAGCGGCGGCGGACGGCGCCGGCCAGCGTACGGGCCCGTGCACTCAACGCCTGGGGAAGCCCCGGAAGTGCGGCCGTGCCGACGAGTTCCCCGACCTCGGCCGCGCTGTCGGCTCCGGCTCCGGTTCCGGCTGCGGCTCCGGCTGTGACGCCGGGGCCGGCACCGGGGCCGGCACCGACGCCGGGCAGGAAGGCGGTCACCGTACGAGCGGCAGCTCGGGGGCCTGCGGGGCGCGGGGCGGCCGCGTGAGCACCGGCTGTGCGGGCGCCAATGGGATGTATACCAACGGCGTTGGCGCCACCGCTGCGGAGGCCGGCGCTGCGAGGGCCGGCGGACTGAGCGCCCGCCGCCACGTACGCGGTCACGGTCTGCGGGCCGACGGGTCGGGAACTCGCGGACCGGGAGCCGGAAGTGGCGCTGAGGCCGGGCACCGAGCCAGGGCCGGGACTCGGGCTCGGACTCGGACTCGGGCCAGGGCTCGGACTCGGGCCGGGACTGGGACTAGGACTAGGACTCATCGGGCGCCTCCCCGAAAGCCGCCGGTATACCGCCTGCGGCGGCCGCAAACTCGGTCGGGCAACGCCAGATGGTGCGACCTCGGGCTGGGCAACACTGCGTCCTCCTCGCTCGGTCCTGCGACCCCGGCTCGACCCGGGGCCCGTGGACGGCGGCCTCGGTACGTCGGTGTGTTCGGAACACCGGTGCAGGGGAAGCCGAGGGATGAGCCTAGAAGATTCGTTCGTTCCCTTGCGAGGTGGCCCAAGTACTTCATCGCGTCGGCCACCGGTCGGGGGCGGCGCGCCCATCGGGACGGTACCCGGTCGGGCACGGAGCTCGGGCCAGGGGCGACGGCGCGAGCGCGGTCGCAGGATCGCGCCCGATTCCACGATGGACCTCTATCGACTCCGCTGCACCGCGAAGCCGTAAGGCTCGGCCGATCCACGCACGATGGGTGATGACGACTCAGCCTTTGGCACCAGTTGGGCGATCGACGGAGGGACGACCGGCGGGCGCGGCGCGCGGGCGGCGCAGCGCGGGCGGCTCGATCATGAACTCGGGGCCGGCTCGCGCCGATACCCGCCGATTCGAACCATCACCGGAGGGATCGAGCGCGGCACGGCGCCGTAGGCCGCGAGCTCGGGATCCGATCGGACTCGCGGACGGACACGGGCAGGACCGAACGAGACGAGAGACGAGGAGCTTGCACATGACCGAGTCGCTGACAGTGACGGATTCGGCGGCCGACAGCCGCTTCGAGGCATGGATCGGCGTCGAAGCGGCCGGTTTCGCCGAGTACCTGCGAAGCGGAGAGCTGATGGTCTATCCACACACGGTGGTCGAGTCGGCCTTCGAGGGCCAGAGCGTCGGCAGCGCACTGGCGCGGGCCGCACTGGACGACGCCCGCAAACGCGGACTGCCGGTCCTGGCAACCCGCCCCTTCATCAAGGGCTGGATGCTCCGGCACCCCGAGTACGCGGACCTGGCATACGAGAACCGGAGCCAGGTGACCGACTGACCACCGCCGGCCAGCAGCCAGTCGACCGGCCAGGGCAGCGAGCAGCGACCGGCTGACGGACAACGAAGTAAAGGTGACGGACATCAGATGACAGATGTCGGATGACAGATATTGAAATCTGTCATCCGACATGCCACAGTTGAGCCACGGCAGCCCGCCGGAGAAATCCGAGAAACCCCCCAGGAGCACCCCGTGACCACCACCCCCGCCCGTGCCACCCTCGGCGCCAGCGCCTTCACCACCTCCACCCTCGGCCTTGGCTGCATGGGCATGTCAGATCTCTACGGCCCCGCCGACGAGGCCGAGAGCATCGCCACCATCCACGCCGCTCTGGACGCCGGCGTCACCCTGCTCGACACCGGCGACTTCTACGGCATGGGCCACAACGAGCTCCTGATCCACGAGGCACTGCGCGGACGCAAGCGCGAGGACGTCGAGATCAGCGTCAAGTTCGGCGCCCAGCGAGCCCCGGGCGGCAGCTGGATCGGCTATGACGCCAGCCCGGCCGCCACCAAGACCGCCCTCGCCTACACGCTCCGCCGCCTGCGCACGGACTACATCGACGTCTACCGCCCGGCCCGGCTGGACCCGAACGTCCCGATCGAGGAGACCGTCGGCGCCATCGCCGAGCTGGTCGAGGCCGGCTATGTCCGCCACATCGGCCTCTCCGAGGTCGGGGCCGAGACCCTGCGCCGGGCCGCCGCGGTGCACCCGATCAGCGACCTTCAGATCGAGTACTCGCTGATCTCCCGCGGCCTGGAGTCCGAGGTCCTGCCCGCCGCCCGCTCCCTTGGCATCGGCGTGACCGCGTACGGTGTGCTCTCCCGCGGCCTGCTCAGCGGCCACTGGAGCAGCAACCGCGAGGTGAACGCGGCCGACTTCCGCGGCCACAGCCCGCGATTCCAGGGTGAGAACCTGACGCACAACCTCAACCTGGTCGAGGCCCTGCGGGCCATCGCCGAGGCAAAGGGCGCCACCGTCGCCCAGATCGCGATCGCCTGGGTCGCCTCGCGCGGTTCGGACATCGTGCCGCTGGTCGGCGCCCGCCGCCGGGAGCGCCTGGCCGAGGCCCTCGGCTCCCTGGAGGTCACCCTCGGCCCGGCCGATCTCGCCGCCATCGAGGCAGCGGTCCCCGCCGGTGCCGCCGCAGGCGAGCGGTACGCTGCCGCTCAGATGGCTCACCTCGACAGCGAGCACTGACCGACCGGTCATCCCGCACGGGAAGGCCAGCTCCTACCCGACCGCCGGCCCGCAACCGCACCGAAGGACGTACCCCGCCGTGACCACGGACAGCACACTCACCCCCGAGCAGATCCTGAGCGCGGCGGAGGACGTCCTGCGGCGGTTCGGACCGGCCAAGGCCACCGTGGTGGACATCGCCCGCACGCTCGGGGTCAGCCACGGCAGTGTCTACCGCCACTTCCCCAGCAAGGTCGCACTCCGCGAGGCCGTCACCCAGCGGTGGCTCGACCAGGCGCACCACTCGCTCGCGGCGATCACCGTGGAGCGCGGCTCGGCCACCGAGCGCCTGTACCGCTGGCTGGCGACACTCTTCGCGGCCAAGCGCAAGAAGGCGTTGGACGATCCCGAGATGTTCGCCACCTACATGACCTTGGTGAACGAGCTCAGTGCCACGGTCGAGGCCCATATCGAGACCCTGACCGCACAGATCGCCACGATCGTCCAGGACGGTATCCGCCAGGGCGAGTTCCGTTCGACCGAGGTCGACACCGTGGCCCGCGCGGTCTTCCAGGCCACCGCCCACTTCCACGACCCGGCCCATGCCTCGGAGTGGGCCGACCCGAAGTGCGAGGCCGACTTCGAGGCCCTGTGGAACCTCCTCCTCACCGGCCTCCGCTCCCGCTGAGGCATCCCGCCCCGGACTTCCCCCACCGGCTCCGGACCGCCACGACCAACGGCCCACGACCAACGGTCCACCGCCCACCTGCTGCCCATGACCGGCTGCCAATGAGCGGCTACCGGTGGGCGGTTCAGCTCGGTTCACGGCGGCAGGCGGCTGGCCTGCAGCCTCCATGGCGGGAGCCGCTCGTCCCCGGACCCACCGACCTTGTCAGTCCCGGGAGTTGCCGAAGAGGAGACGGTAGGCGATCAGCAGCACCAGGGCACCGGCGACCGCCGCCACCCAGGTGGTGAGGTCGAAGAAGTTCGTGGCTACCGGCCGGTGCAGGAAGGTCGCCGAGAGCCAACCGCCCACGAAGGAACCGGCGATGCCGATCAGGGTCGTCACGATGAGGCCGCCCGGGTCACGTCCGGGCAGCAGGATCTTTGCGATGGCCCCGGCCATCAGGCCGAGGATGATCCAGCCGATGATGCTCATACGTTTCTCCTGCTCAACGCCAGCTGCCGCAATGCGGCCGCACTGCCATCAAGGACGCCCGACGTCGGCACCCCGGTTCCACCACCGCCTGCGGCCGCCCCGGAACGCCGAGGGGCACCCCTGAACGCCAGGGAACGCCGAGAGACGCCGACCACAGTGCCCGTCGACGACCTCCGCCGCAAGGGCCCGCCCGGCGCCTTCATGGAGATATGAGAGGGTCGGGCCGCCCCACACCACACGGAGGAACTATGACCACGGGACGGGTGCTGGTCGCGGACGACGACGCCGCCATCCGTCGCTCGCTGGAACGCGGCCTGCGGCTGAGCGGCTTCACGGTGCTGCTCGCCGAGGACGGGCCCAGCGCGCTGCGGCTGCTCGGCGGCCAGCCGCCGGACGTCGTGGTGCTCGACGTCTCGATGCCAGGCCTGACGGGCACCGAGGTGTGCCGCGCGCTGCGGGCGAAGGGCGACGACACTCCCGTACTGATGCTCTCGGCGCTGGACGAGGTGGCGGACCGGGTCGCCGGGCTCCAGGCCGGGGCGGACGACTACCTGGTCAAGCCGTTTGCGCTGGAGGAGCTCGTCCTACGGCTGCACGCACTGCTCCGGCGCAGGACCGCGCCCGCTGCGGTGGAGCCCGCCGGCCCGCCGCCGTCACAGGTGCTGCGCGCGGGGCCCTTGCTCATCGACCGGGACACCCGGCAGGTCAGCCTCGACGGGATCGAACTCCATCTCACCAGAAGGGAGTTCGATCTTCTGGTGCAGTTCGCCAGGAACGCCGGGCTGGTGCTCACCAGGGACCAGCTGCTCGACCGGGTCTGGGGTTACGACTTCGAGGTACGGACCGACGCCGTGGACACCTTCATCAGCTATCTGCGCCGCAAGCTGGAGGAGGGCGGGCGAGCCCGACTGATCCACACCGTGCGGGGCGTCGGCTTCGTGCTGCGTCTGCCTCCGCCCGAACGGCCCACGGGCGGGACAGCGGAGGCGCACTCGCCATGAGACTCTCCACCCGCATCGCACTCTCGGTCACCGTCCTGGTGCCGCTGCTGGTCCTGACCGCCGGGTTGCTGGTGCTCGGCCTCGTCGGCCGCGACCTGCGGCACCAGCAGGACACTCACCTCCAGGACCGTGCCGCCGCCGTGCAGCCGGACGCCCGCGCGCTGCTGACGGCCGATCGGAACGGCCGCCCCAAGGTCGAGCAGAACCAGCACCGCAAGGTGCTCGCCGACGCCCTCGACGCGGGCATCCGGGTCCAGGCCGCCGACGGCACGCTCGTCCTGGCGGGCGGCCCCCAGCTCGCCGACTCCGCCCGGCTGCCCGCCCGGACGCCCGGTGGTCCGGTCACCGTACGGGACAGAGGCCGCTCCTCGCGGGTCCTGGCCGTGCAGCTGGACGGCCAGGCACCTGGGACGCTCTGGCTGCTGGCGCCCGCCTCGGCCACCGATTCGCAACTCGCGGCCGTGCGCCAAAGGGTGCTGCTGGTGGCCCTGGTCACCGCACCGGCCTCCGGCCTGCTGGCCTACGCCCTGGCCGGCCGGGCCACCGCCTCGCTGCGCCGACTCAGCCGCCGGGCAGCCGAGTTGGACCCCGGCGCGGGCACGGCGGGCTTCGCCACCGAACGGGCCAATGTCGCCGAGGTGGACGAACTCGCCACCTCGATCGCCCAGTTGCTCAGCCGCTACGAGGAACAGGCGGGACGAACGGCGCAGGCGCTGGACACCGCACGGTCGTTCTCCTCCGCCGCCTCGCACGAGCTGCGCACCCCGCTGATGAGCATGCGCACCAACCTGGACGTGCTGGCCGCGCACCCCGACCTCCCGGCCGAGGAAAAGGCGGAGGTCGTAGCGGACTTGCAGAGCGAGCACGCACGGCTTCTGGAGCTGCTGACGGCACTGCGCTCCCTCGCCCAGGGCGATCTGGTCGAACTGTCGGCCTTCGGTCCGCTGGATCTGGCCGAGTTGACGGACTCGGCCGCGGGCGAAACGGCCCGGCACAACCCCGAGGCCGTACTGACCACGGACCTGCCGCCCGAGCTGCGGATGTTCGGCTGGGAGGCGGGCCTGCGGATTCTGCTGGTCAACCTGTTCAACAACGCTGTGGTGCACGGCCGTTCGACCGAATCGCCGGAAGGCGCGGCCAGGATCGCGGTACGGCTGCGCGCCGAGGGCCACTGCGCGGTACTCACCGTGGACGACTGCGGCCCGGGGATCCCGGAGGCCGAACGGGCGGAGGTCTTCCACCGGTTCCGCCGCAGGCCCGGCAGCCCGGGCTCGGGACTCGGACTGACGCTGGTCGCCCAGCAGGTGGCGCTGCACCGGGGGACGGTGCTGGTCGGGACGCCGCCCGACGGGGTGGGCTGCCGGTTCGAGGTGCGGCTGCCGCTGCCGGTGACGGACGCCCCCACCCCGCAGCTCCCTGCCCGACGTGACTGGCTCTCGGCCGAGGACGGCCACGAAGGCGACCGGGACAGCCGGGGCAGCCGGGAGAGCACGGTCCGGGGCCGCCCCGACCAGGGCTGACCGGGTGTGCTCGCGGAAGCTGCCGACTCACAGGGAATCCACAAGAACCACCGTTACCTTCCTGCCCAGTCGACCTGCCCACGGGTCGGCACCTCGTGGCACTGAAGGAGATTCAGCCATGTTCCCGAACCGCAAGGCCACCGCCGCACTCGGCGCGCTCACCCTGGCCGGCGCACTGTTCGCAGCCGCCCCGGCGCAGGCGGCGACCAAGCCGGCCCCGAAGGGGGACGGCGCGAAGGCCATCTGCAAGCGCCTGCCCAAGACCGAGCAGCGGGTCGCCGCCTCGATCACCCGGCTGAACGGTGACGCGACCGTGCCCGGCTCGATCGCCCGCCTTGAGCAGCGCGTGGACAACGCCAAGGCAGTCGGTCACACCGAGATCGAGAAGTACCTGGCCGACCGGCTCACCTTCCGCAAGAGCCTGCTGCCGACCCTCCAGACCCGGCAGGCCGACCTCAAGTCCGTGGCCACCTGGTGCAGTGCCCAGGGCGCCGACTCGGCGGCGGCCAAGTGACCGCTCGGCGATCGGTGACCACGGCCGCACTGGTCGCGGTGGTTCTGGGTGCGGCTCCGCTGCTCACTGCCTGCGGGCCTACCAGTGCCGCACCCGCGCCCGCACAGGCCGCGCAGACCGCGCAGGCGACACAGCCGGCACAGTCGGCACAGCCGGCCGGCGGTGCCCAGGACGCGCAGGTGACGGAGATGCAGCAGAAGGTGGACGCCGCCGACAGCGCGGCCGCCCAGGCGGACGCCGACGCAGGCAAGGACAACTGACCCGCCGGCCGCCCGGACAACCGTCGTCGCCGGATCCGGCCTGCCCCGTCTCCCCCGGGGCAGGCCGGATCCAGGGCTTGATACTGGTGGGCTCGCCTGTTCACCACCGAGCGGCTCGGCGGCGGACGGGCAGTCCTTGGAGGTGAAGTCCTCAGGCCGGGATCTCGAAGCCGAGCGAGCGGCGGAGCGGGTGATCGACGGTGCGGGCAGGGACTTTCGCCTGCGTTGCGCCGTTCATCAGGAGCTTCTCTGGTGAGCGGGACGTTTCTTGGATGGGTGCCGCTTCTGCCGCAGACCGCGGGGGCGGGTCCTGGCGTCAGCGGAGCACGGACCGCGGTGTCGGGACCGCGCGGGTGACCACGGACTTCTCCGCGATCGGCAGGTCCTGGACGACCGGGCTGATCTCGCCTCGCCAGCGGTCGCTCTCGTAGACGGCGGCGTACAGCTCCTGGCGCTGCGCCTCGTCGTCGAACCGGCGGATCCAGACGCAACCGTCCTGGTCCTCCTCCTCGATGAAGGACGCGGTTACCGACATCCCCTTCGACGTCTGGAACGGGATGACGACTTCTTCCACGCAGCGGACCCACTCGTCCCGGCGTCCGGGCCGGGTCCGGTAGCGCCGGTCCTCAACCCCGGTTTCGCATTCGGCGACGACGGGTCGGATTCCGTGACGTCCGGTGCGCACGGTCCGGGCGGCCCGGGTGATCTCCGGCGGTGGCGTGCTGCTCGGCATGCGGTCCGCGCTTGACGCGGCGGGCCCGGCTCCGCGACGATCAGCCCATGGACACCGGCACCGCCCTGGTCTGCCGCCTGCACGTCGATCTGCGACGCCAGGCGAGCGACATGTGTGCCTGCTGACGGATTTTCCTCACCCTGTGATGTCCCCCGGGGTCTGAGCCCGTTCCCGCGCCCCCTCCTTCGCTTCCTTCCGCCTGCCGCGCCCGCCGGTGCCCCTGGCACTCGTCTGCGGCAGCCTCCTTCGGCCTACCCGAGGATGCCCCATGAGCCTTGATCTCGCCCCCACCGTTGCCGCACCCACCCCGGCGAGCGCATCCACCGCAGCGGCCCCGCTCTCGCCGAACGCGCTGCGCAAGATCGTCCGCGAGCTGGCCGAGCAACCCGACCGGTGGCTGCACCGCGTCCGGCTCTCCGCCGAGGAGCGGTGGTACGAACGGCTGGAACGCACCGAGGACTACGAGGTCTGGCTGATCAGCTGGCTGCCCGGCCAGTCCACCGGCTTTCACGACCACGGCGGTTCGCGCGGCGCCTTCGCGGTGACGCTGGGTGAGCTTGAGGAGCTGTCACTGGGCGGCCCGGGGCAGGGCCTGCTGATCCGTCGGGTGACCTCGGGCACCGCCCGCGCCTTCGGGCCCGATTTCCTGCACGACGTACGGAACACCGCCACCGGCCTTGCGGTCACCATCCACGCGTACTCGCCGCCGCTGGACTCGATGTCCCGTTACGAACTGCGCGCGGAGGGCCTGGTGCAGACCGCGTCGGAGGGGCCGGAGCAGTGGTGACCACGATCGACGAGCTGCTGGAGCGGTCGCGGGCCGGGGTGCACCGGCCGAGTCCGGCCCAGGCGTACCGGGCGGCCGCGGAGGGTGCGCTGCTGGTGGACATCCGCCCGGCAGCGCAGCGGGCCCGGGAGGGCGGGATTCCGGGCGCGCTGATCATCGAGCGCAATGTGCTGGAGTGGCGGCTTGATCCGACCGGAAGTCACCGCATCCCGGAGGCGAGCGGCCATGAGCTGGCGGTGATCGTGGTCTGCTCGGAGGGGTACGCGTCCAGTCTGGCCGCAGCGAGCCTGCGCGAGCTGGGGCTGCATCGGGCGACGGACCTGGACGGTGGCTTCGTCGCCTGGGCGGCGGCTGGTCTGCCGACCGTCGACGGGGCTGCCGAAGGGCCCGGGAACAGGACCTCACCCGAGTGCGGACACGCCGGGAACGGCAGGGATTCGTAGCGGAAAGGCCCGAAAAGGTTTGTGCCCGGCCGAGACAGGGAAGGCCGTCACGATCCGAAGACCAGTTCGAGTCTGGCGTGCTCCACCGCGTCCGACATCCGCTCCAAGAACCGAACGGCGCCCAGGCGCCGAAGCTAGGATCCCTTCCGTGATCAGATTCGACGGCGCCGCCAAGCGCCACCCCGACGGCACGATCGCCGTCGAGGGCCTCGACCTGGACATACCGGCCGGCCGCACCACGGTCCTGGTCGGACCGTCCGGATGCGGCAAGACGACCATCCTGCGGATGGTCAACCGTATGGTCGAACCGACCGCCGGCCGGGTGCTGCTGGACGGCACCGACGTCGCCGAGCTGCCCGCCGCCAAGCTCCGCCGGGGTATCGGCTACGTCATCCAGCAGGCCGGGCTCTTCCCGCACCGCCGGGTCATCGACAACATCGCCACCGTCCCCTACCTGCTCGGCTGGGACCGCAAGAAGGCCCGCGCCCGCGCCGCCGAACTCCTGGAACTCGTCGGCCTGGCGCCCGAGCTGGCAAAGCGCTACCCCTTCCAGCTGTCCGGCGGCCAGCAGCAACGGGTCGGCGTGGCCCGCGCGCTGGCGGCCGATCCGCCGGTCCTGCTGATGGACGAGCCGTTCAGCGCCGTCGATCCGGTGGTCCGCGCCGGCCTTCAGGACGAACTGCTGCGGCTGCAGAGCGAGTTGAACAAAACGGTACTCTTCGTCACCCATGACATCGAGGAGGCCGTCCGCCTCGGCGACCAGGTCGTGGTGCTGCGCGAGCACGGCCACATCGCCCAACTCTCCGACCCGCACACCCTGTTGACCGAACCGGCCGACGACGGCGTGGCCGCCTTCCTGGGACGTGATCGCGGACTGCGCGGTCTCGGCCTGCTCCCGGCGCGCGACATCGCCGTCCGCCCGCTCACCGACGGTACCCGGCAGGGTGGTTGGGAGCTCCGCCTGGACGCGGGCGGACGGCCGACCGGCTGGGTCGAGCCCGGCCTTCACGCGCAGCCGCGCCCCGCACCGGCCTTCCACCCCGGTGTCGACACACTGCGCACCGCGCTCGACGCCGCCATCCTCTCCCCCGCCGGTGCCGCCGTCGCCCTCGACAAGGACGGCAGGGCGACCGGCATCGCCACCCGGGAGGCGATCCTCGCCGCACTGACCGGGCCCCAGCCGGCCGCCTCGAAGCCGGACAGCCCGAAACCTGACGACCCGAAGGCCGGCAGCCCGAACCCGGACAGCCCTGAAGGCCAGGACGAGCGGCCGGTGAACAGCCATGGACGGTGAACCGCTCGTCCGCTGGTACTGGATCGGCGACCATCTCGCATATCTGCGCGACCTCACGCTCGACCACGCGGTGATCGCCCTCGTCCCGGTGCTGATCGCACTGCTGATCGCGGTGCCGCTGGGCCTGGCCTGTGTCCGCTTCCCCCGGCTCTACCACCCGCTGTCCGCCGTCTTCAACGTGGTGTACGCGCTGCCCTCGCTCGCCGTCTTCGTCGTGCTGATCCCGTACACCGGGCTGGCCACCCGCGCCACCGTGATGGTGCCACTCACCTTCTACGCCCTCGCCGTGCTGCTGCCCACCACCGTGGACGGGCTGCGCTCGGTGCCGGACTCGGTCCGGCAGGCGGCGACCGCGATGGGCTACGGGCCGTGGCACCGCCTTTCCGCCGTTGAACTCCCGGCCGCCGTACCGTACTTGGTGGCCGGGCTGCGGGTCGCCGCAGTGTCCAGCATCTCGCTGGCGGCGGTCGGTGCGCTGATCGGCCGGGGCGGCCTCGGCTATCTCTTCATCGACGGATTCCAGCGGACCTTCCCGACCCCGATCGTCTCGGGCATCGTGCTGGTCGCCGCACTCGCCCTGGTCACCGACCTGCTGCTGGTACTGGCCCGGCGGCTGCTCGCCCCGTGGGCCGTCCGCGCGGGAGCCGCCCGATGAACTGGATCAACTGGCTCAACACCTTCTTCACCGCGCCCGCCCGGCAGAGCGGACCCGACTCGATCGCGCACCGGGTCGGCGAACACCTCGTCCTCTCCGGCCAGGGGCTGCTCTACGCCGCAGTGCTGGCGATCCCGCTCGGTCTGCTGATCGGCTACACCGGGCGCGGCGCCGTCGCCGTCACGGCACTGACCGGCGTCGCCCGTGCGCTACCCACACTCGGCCTGGTGACACTGGCGGTGCTGATCGCCGGAGTCGGCGACACCGCCATCCTGCTGCCACTGGTCGCGCTGGCCGCACCGCCGCTCCTGGTGGCGACGGTCGAAGGCATCCGGGGCACCGACCCCGAGCTGCGGGACGCCGCCCTCGGCACCGGGCTGACGCACCGCCAGGTGCTGTTTCAGGTCTGCCTGCCGCTCGCACTGCCCGCCCTACTGGCCGGGCTGCGCACGGCGGCCGTCCAGGTGATCGCCACCGCCACGGTCGCCGCC
This sequence comes from Kitasatospora sp. GP82, assembly GCF_029892105.1. Classification (GTDB taxonomy): domain Bacteria; phylum Actinomycetota; class Actinomycetes; order Streptomycetales; family Streptomycetaceae; genus Kitasatospora. Next base: position 133,331 of record NZ_JARZAJ010000010.1, read on the forward strand.
TACGTCGGCCTCGGCGGACTCGGGCGCTATGTCATCGACGGGCTGGCCACCCGGGACTTCGCGGCGACGCTGGGCGGCGCCCTGCTGGTCGTCCTGCTCGCCGTCGCCACCCAGCTGCTCTTCGCCGTCCTGATCCGCTACGCACTGCCGCGCGGCGTGCGCGCCCAGCGGGCGGCGGCGGTCGAAACGGGCCGCAGCTCGTGAGCCGAGCGCTCCGGCCCACTCTCGGAGAACGCTCATCTCCCGGAGAACACGCGTCTCCTGGAGAACGCTCGTCGACAGGACCCACCTCCCGCGCCGTTCCCGGCGCGGGACCACGAAAGGGAACCCCATGACCACCCGTCTGCTCAGAACCGTCACCGCCGTCGGGCTGCTGCTCGGCACGGCGGCCTGCAGCTCCTCCGGCAGCAGCAACCCGCTCGACGCCTCGTCCGGCTCGACCGCGACTCCCGGCGGCGCGGGCAGCAGGACGGTGGTGGTCGGCTCGGCCAACTTCCCGGAGAACGTCCTGCTGGCCTCGATCTACTCGCAGGCCCTCAAGGCCAAGGGGGTCAAGGTCGAGGAGAAGTTCAACATCGGCAGCCGCGAGGTGCTCTACGGGCAGCTGCAGAACGGCAGCCTGACCGTCCTGCCCGAGTACAACGGCTCGCTCCTCGGCTACCTGGACGCCAAGAACACCGCCACCGGCACCGAGGCGGTCAACGCCGCACTGCAGAAGGCCCTGCCGTCCTCACTGGCGATCCTGGACTCGGCGTCGGCCGAGGACAAGGACTCGCTCTCGGTCACTCAGGACACGGCGGACAAGTACCAGTTGAAGAGCATCGCCGATCTGGCGGCCAAGGCCGGCGAGTTCACCATCGGCGGTCCGCCGGAGTTCAAGTCGCGCCGCGAGCAGCAGCTCAAGGACATCTACGGGCTCAACTTCAAGGAGTGGAAGGCCACCGGGGACACCACCGCCAACGCACTGAAGGACGGCACGATCCAGGTCGGCAACGTCTTCACCACCGACCCGAAGATCGTCCAGCTGAAGCTGGTCCCACTGACCGACCCGAAGAACCTCTTCAGCTCGCAGAACGTCACCCCGCTGGTCAACAAGGCAGGGGTGGACGCGACGGCGACCGGCGCTCTGAACGCCGTCTCGGCCAAGCTGGACACGCCGGGCCTGACCGCGCTGATGAAGCGGGTCTCCGTCGACAAGGAGGACCCGTCGACCGTGGCCAAGGACTGGCTCAAGAGCAACAACCTCGGCTGACCCCGAACGCGGCTCGGCCCCGCGCCTCGGCGGGGATTCCTCCCTCCCGGGTGCGGGGCCGGGCCGTATCGGCGCCGGAATCCACGCCGCCTGGCTGGCCGAGGACGGGCACCATGTCGACCTGATCGACCTGGTCCCGCTGCACGTCGAGCAGGCCGGCGAGCTGCCCGGAGTCACCGCACGGCTCGGCGACGCCCGCACCTTCACCACCGCCTATCTGCACCGCCCCGCCGAGGTCCCTGCCGAGTTCGCCGAGGCCGGGCTGACGGTGACCGGGCAGTACGGTCTTGAAGGCACCGCCTGGCTGATGGGCGAGGTGGACGAGTGGCTGGACGACCCTCAGCGGCGTGCCGTCGTCCTGGACGTGATCCGGCGGACCGAGTCCGAGCCTTCGCTGCTCGGCGCCAGTGGGCATCTGCTGACTGCCGGGACTGCCGGACAGTGAGCTCTGCATCAAGTCGCCGACCTGGCAGTGTCGTTGACGTGCTGCCAGGTCTCTTGACAGGCGAGTGGTCCAGACCAACCATAGGCGATGTAACTCCGACCGGGATGCACCGTGGGGGTGTGGACACCGGCCGGCTGTGCGCGTTGTGCCGCACGCCGTACCACCCCTGCAAAGCCCGCGTCAGGTTCCGTCATGCCCATTTCCGGGTCAACGGTCTTCACCTTCACGTCTGTTGGAGCATCCATGCGCCTGCACAGATCCATCCGTGCGCTGCTGACCGGCTGTGCCACCCTGGCCGCCTCGGTCGGGCTGACCGCCGTGGGCGGCAGCACCGCCGCCCACGCGGCCACGCCGCTGCCGCAGCACGTCTTCGCCCCGTACTTCGAGGCCTGGACCGGCGAGAGCCCGGCCGCGCTGGCGAGCCGGTCCGGCGCCAAGTACCTCACCATGGCGTTCATCCAGACCGTCTCCAAGGGCACTTGTACGCCGTACTGGAACGGCGACAGCAAGATGCCCATCTCCTCGGCCCAGTTCGGCGCCGACATCGCCACCATCCGGGGAGGCGGCGGCGACGTGATCCCGTCCTTCGGCGGTTACACGGCCGACAACACCGGCACCGAACTGGCCGACAGCTGCACCGACGTGAACGCGATCGCCGCCGCCTTCGAGTCCGTCATCACCACGTACGACATCAGCCGGATCGACCTCGACATCGAGGACAACTCGCTGACCAACACCGCCGGTATCGACCGCCGGAACAAGGCCGTCAAGCTGGTCGAGGACTGGGCCGCCGCCAACGGCCGCAGCATCCAGTTCTCCTACACGCTGCCGACCACCACCGGCGGCCTGGGCGACACCGGTCTGGGCGTGCTGAAGAACGCGGTGCAGAACGACGCCCGGATCGACGTCGTCAACATCATGACGTTCGACTACTACGACAACGCCGCGCACAACATGGGCAACGACACCCAGAGCGCCGCGACCGGTCTGTACAACCAGTTGGCGAAGCTGTACCCGAGCAAGACGCCCGCGCAGCTGTGGAACTCGATCGGCGTCACCGACATGGTCGGCATCGACGACTTCGGAGCGGCCGAGACCTTCACCACCGCCGACGCCACCAACGTCTACAACTGGGCCACCGGCAAGGGCATCAACACCCTGTCGTTCTGGGCTCTGCAACGCGACAACGGAAGCTGCGTCGGTACGGCAGGCAGTGACAGCTGCTCCGGGATCAGCCAGAACACCTGGGACTTCACCCATGTATTCGCGCCCTTCACCAGTGGCGGCGGCGGTCCTGTCACCAACGACTTCTCGGTGAGCGCCTCACCGGCCTCCGGTTCGGTCACCCCCGGCAGCAGCCTGCGGGCGAGCATCGCCACCGCCGTCACGGCGGGCTCGGCACAGACCGTCAGCCTCGGCGTCAGCGGCGCACCCGCCGGGGTCACCGCGACCGTCAGCCCCGGTTCGGTGAACGCCGGTGGCAGCGCGAGCCTGAACGTCGCCACCACCTCGGCCGTGGCACCCGGCACCTACCCGATCACCGTCACCGGCAGCGCGCCCTCCGGCAGCCACAGCACCGTCTACACCCTGACCGTGACCGGCAGCGGCGGAGGCACAAAGACTCCGGCCAACGGCGACTTCGAGAGCGGCAGCCTCAGCCCGTGGACCTGCCAGAGCGGCGGCGCCGTGGTCACCACCCCGGTCCACTCCGGCAGCTACGCGCTCCAGGCGGCGGCCGGCCCGAGCCAGACCGGCGAGTGCGACCAGACGGTCACGCTGGCCCCCAACACCCAGTACACGCTGACCGGTTGGGTACAGGGCGACTACGCCTACCTCGGCGTCAGCGGCGGTGCCACCGCCAGCACCTGGACCTCGGCGAGCGGCTGGACCAAGCTGACCGTCCCGTTCACCACCGGCGCCGGCGGCACCGTGACCGTCTACCTGCACGGCTGGTACGGCCAGGGCAACGTCTACGGCGACGACTTCTCGGTCGCCTGATGGACAACGTCTGATCGACAACGCCTGATCGACAACGCCGATCGGGACCACGCGATCGGCGTGCGGTGGTGGACGGCCCGCGGGCAACGCGCCTGCGGGCCGTCCACGCGGCGGGAGACGCAGTAGGGCACAGCCACTCCGGGAATCGCACGTTCGGACGAGTGCCCTAGGATCGCGCCTTATGAACGAGGGGACGCAGGGCACCAACGGGTGGGGCCGGCCGGGCGGTCAGCAGCCCGCCGGACACAGCATCGAGCCGGACTGGGCTGCGCTGGCCGACCAGCAAGAACGGGAGCACCACCGCCGCAAGCAGCGCCGGGTGATCGCCGCGGCGGTCGGCGCGACCCTGGTGGTCGGCGGCATCACCGCCACCGCCGTCAGCCTCGCCGGGCCGGGCAAGGACGGCAGGAACGGCAAGGGCGGCGATGCCTCCCGGGTCGCGGTCGACGGCGTTCCGACGGCGTCCCCGAACGCGTCCGCATCCGCCGGGCCGTCCCCCTCGGGTTCGGCCGGCGCCCCGGCCTCCGCGAACCCGTCGGGACAGCAGCCCGCAGGCTCGCCGAATCCCTCCGCCAAGGGCGCTACGGCATCCGGCACCGCCGCCCCGGGGCCACTGGACCCGCTGACGGTGATCTCCTCGGCGAGTACCGACACCGCACCGCTCACGCCGGAGACGCTGTTCCCCGCCGCCACCCTGAGCGCGGACGGCAAGTCCTGGCACCGCGTCACCAGCGCCGAGACCTCGCCCTGCTGGAAGGCCAGCACCGGCGGTCTCGGCGACGTGTGGGCCGCCCAGAGCTGCCGCACCGTGCTGCGCGCGACGTACGCCTCCGGCAGCAGCGCGGTCACCGTCGGCGTCGCCGTCTTCGACAGCCGGACGCAGGCGGATGCCGTGGAGCACGCGCACAAGGGCCAGATCCAGGGGCTGGTGGCCACCGGCTCGATCGCGTTCTGCACCTCGACCGGATGCACCAACACTCACACTGCGGTGGGACGTTACGCCTTCTACACGGTGTCCGGGACGCTCAAGCCGGGCGGCACCGCCGCAGACTCCACCGCGACAGCGGCCGGGCCCGACTTCGGCTCCTACACCCGGGGGCGACTGCTGGCGCGCGGCAACAGCCGCTGAACCGGCTCTTCTGACCTACCGTCAGCCCTCCTTCCGCCATGGACGGCAGAGCACCGTGAAGGCGACGCTCGCCAGCACGGCGCAGCTCAGCACGACAATGCCGAGCAGCGCCGCCGAGGGCCTGCCGCCCGCGCTGCTGAGCGGGGCGACCAGTGCGCCGCACAGGAAGGTGCCGGTGCCCAGCAGCGCCGAGGCCGATCCTGCGGCATGCGGGGCCATGGTCAGCGCCTGGGCGCCGGAGTTGGGCAGGACGATGCCCATACTGCCCATCAGTACGAAGAGCGCGGGCCAGAGTCCGGGCAGTCCCAGGTGCCAGACCGTGGTGAAGAGGACGATCGCCGCTCCGGCGGTCCCGGCCCCGCCGAGTCCGATCAGCATCAGGGTGGGCGGCGGCAGCTTCTGGACCAGCAGTCGCCCATTGAGCTGGGTGAAGCCCACGACGGCAATGGAGTTGACGGCGAAGACCAGGCTGTACATCTGCGGCGAGATCGCGTACTCGCTCTGCAGCACCGAGGAGGAGCCGCTGACGTATGCGAAGAGCGCGCCGAAGCCGAAGGTGCTGGTGAGTGTGTAGCCGAGGAAGCGGGAGTCGCGCAGCAGGCCACCGATCGCGCGGACGGTACTGCCGAGGCCGTCGGCGTGCCGCCGCTCGGGCGGGAGCGACTCGCGCAGCGCGAGCACGGCACCGGCCGTGACCAGCGCGCCGAGCACGGCGAGGGCGACGAAGGTGCCGCGCCAGGAGGTGAAACGCAGCAACTGGGCGCCGAGGACGGGTGCGAGGATCGGCGCCAGGCCGGATATCACACCGAGCGAGGCCAGGAAGCGGATCATGGCCACCCCCTCGTACCGGTCCCGGGCGACGGCACGGGCGATCACCAGACCGGCGGCCCCGGCGAAGCCCTGGAGCAGCCGTCCCGCGATCAGCATGGGCACCGAGCTCGCCAGCGCGCAGACCACGGTGGCCAGGGTGTAGACGGTCATACCGACGAGCAGTGGACGTCGGCGGCCCAGCCGGTCGCTGAGCGGCCCGAACAGCAGTTGGCCGAAGGCCATGCCGAACATCGAGCCGGTGAGCGTCAGTTGGACGGTGGCCGCGGTGGAGCCGAGGTCGCCGGTGAGCGCCGGGACAGCGGGCAGGTAGAGGTCGGTGGTGAGCGGGCCGAGGGCGGTGAGGCCGCCGAGCACGACCACGGTGGCCCTGTTCGGCGGGGCGGCCGGGGTGTCGGCGAGGGCGGCAGTGGTGCCGGCAGCGGTATCGGCGGTGCTCGCGGACGACTGGTCGCCGGTGGCGCCCAGGGTCGGGCCTGGCATGGGGCTCCTCTGCGGGTTGGTCGGGTACGTCCGTCCTACCGCAGTGCCGGGGTCCGCCGATACCCGGCCGCGATACTGTTCCCAGTCCCGGCCACCCGAACCCGTAGCCCGACGCCCCGAGCCCGCGGTCCCGACGCCGCGGTCCCCTCCCCGGTCGGGGTCTCGCGGTCAGTCGGTGGTCTTCCCGGCCTTGCGGGCGGCGATCACGACCGCGTCGTCCTGCCAGCCGTACAGGTCGCTGCCGACCAGGGCCACGTTGTAGAGACCGCAGCGGGCGGTCGCCTTGCCGGGGATGTCGCTGGGGAACCAGGACGCCCTGAGGTTCACCGCGCCCTCGGGCGTGCCGCTGCTGCATCCCTCCGGCAGCTTCCCCTCGGGCAGGGATGCCTTGAGGAGGCGGTCGCCACCGGTGGTGGACATCAGGTACGAGACCTTGGTCGCCCCGTCCGGCAGCCACCTGGGCATCGAGGAGCGGTCGGCCTTGGCGGCGCTGCCGGTGGCGTACGTGGCTTCCTGACGGTGCCTGCCGTCCAGGACGTCCTTGGCCTTCGGCACCAGCACAGTGGCCACGAGCGCCGCCGCTGCCCCGCCGGCCGCGACGCCCAGGACGACCTTGCCCGCGATACCCATGATGCCGACCTCTTCTCGTTCCGCTCTGCCCTTGCCCCTCCATCCTGACCGGCCGGCGCGGGCCCGGAGGTAGGCACAAGGTACGGATCTGCCTCCACCTACAGGCGTACGCTCCCCTGAGCCGACCCCCCGGTCGGCCCCTGGGACCGGTGATGAAACCGTCGAGGCCGTCGTCCGGGCCGCCCTGCGCTCAGGCGGTGCCGGAACTCGTGGACGACCTCGAAGCGGGTGACACGGCCGGCCCCGGAGGCGGGGACGTTCCGGTCGCGAGCGATCTTGACGGCGTGGTCCGGCTGCGTCCATGCGCCGACGCCGCGTCAGCGGTAGGCCGCCTCGCCGGTGATCGTCTCGCCCAGCACCAGGGTGTGGATCTCGGCGGTGCCCTCGTAGGTCAGCACCGACTCCAGGTTGTTGGCGTGCCGGAGCACCGGGTACTCGACGGTGATGCCGTTGGCGCCCAGGATGGTCCGCGCGCTGCGGGCGATCTCCAGTGCGGTACGGACGTTGTTGAGCTTGCCGAAGCTGATGTGGGCGGGGCGGCACCGGCCCGCGTCCTTGAGCCGGCCGATCCGGACCGCGACCAGGTACGCCTTCTCGACCTCCAGCATCATCTCCACCAGCTTCTGCTGGGTGAGTTGGAAGCCCGCGATCGGACGCTCGAACTGGATCCGGCTCTTGGCGTAGTCCAGCGCGGTGGTGTAGCAGTCGCGGGCCGCGCCGACGGTGCCCCACAGGATGCCGTACCGGGCCTCGCCCAGCGAGGAGAGCGGGCCGCGCAGGCCCTGCACTCCGGGCAGCACCGCGTCGGCGGGCAGCACGACCTCGTCGAACACCAACTCGCTGGTGACGGAGGCGCGCAGGGAGAGCTTCCCGTGCACGTCGTCGGCCGTGAAGCCGGGGGTGCCCTGCGGGACCAGGAAGCCCCGCACGCCCTCCTCCGTCTGCGCCCACACCACCGCGACATCCGAGATGCTGCCGTTGGTGATCCACATCTTGCTGCCGGAGAGCACCCAGTCGCTGCCCTTGCGCCGGGCGCGGGTGCGCATATTGGCCGGGTCGGAGCCGAAGTCCGGTTCGGTCAGGCCGAAGCAGCCGATCGCCCGCCCTGCCGCCATGTCCGGCAGCCACTGCTGCTTCTGCTCCTCGGAGCCGAAGGCGTGGATGGAGCGCATGGCCAGCGAGCCCTGGACGGAGACGAAGCTGCGCAGCCCGGAGTCGGCGGCCTCCAGCTCCATACAGGCCACGCCGTAGGCGACCGCCGAGGAGCCGGTGCAGCCGTAGCCGTCCAGGTGCATGCCGAGCACGCCGAGCCGGCCCAGCTCGGGCGCGAGTTCACGGGCCGGGAAGACCCCGCGCTCGAACCAGTCGCCCACGTACGGCCGGATCCGCTCGTCGGCGAACTGCCGCACGGTGTCCCGGATCAGCCGTTCCTCGTCGGTGAGCAGCTCGCCGACGGCGAGCAGGTCTGCCGGGTCGAGACGGGCAGGGGTGGATGCCATGTCGGACTCCTCGTGGGCGGTCGGGCGTGGGGCTGGGTGGGCCACGGCGACGAGTATTGCGCACGGGGCCGTCGGAAGGTACGAGACGATGCCCACACCTGACGGGAGTTCGACGTCCGCCGCCGGCCGTCGCCACCGCCCGTTGCCACCGGGCCTCTTGACGCGAGCACGTGGGGCTGGTTCGCTTTCCTTCACTGTTAGGAAACTTTCCTAACGGAATCGGATCGGAATCCCGGGATGGTGACCCATGCGTTCACGTTCTCTGCTCCGCCCGCTCCTCACCCTCGCAACCACCGCGGCGCTGGCCTCGGGCGCCCTCGCCCTGGCGCCGCTCGGCCAGGCTGCGACGCCCTCCGCAGCACCCGCCACAGCCGACCCGGTCGGACTCAACGCCCCGTACGAGTACCTGGGTTGGGGAAGCCCGCAGAAGCCGACCGATGTGATGGCGGCGACCGGCGTCAAGCAGTTCACGCTCGCCTTCATGCTCAGCGACGGCGGCTGCAACCCCAAGTGGGACGGCACCCGCGCGCTGACCGGCGGCAGCGACCAGAGCGCCATCAACGGCATCCGCGGGGCCGGCGGCGACGTGGTGGTCTCCTTCGGCGGCTGGAGCGGCAACAAGCTCGGCGAGAAGTGCAGTTCGGCGAGCGCACTGGCCGGGGCCTACCAGAAGGTCGTCGACGCGTACAGGCTCAAGGCGATCGACATCGACATCGAGAGCACCGAGGTCTCCGATGCCGCCGTGCGCCAGCGGGTGATCGGCGCACTGAAGACGGTCAGGGACGCCAACCCCGGCCTCAGGGAGTACGTCACCTTCGGTACCACCCCCAGCGGCCCGGACTCGGACGGGTTCGACCTGATCAGGAAGGGCGCGGCCGCCGGTCTCGCGGTGGACGGCTGGACCATCATGCCCTTCGACTTCGGCAGCCACAGCGGTTCGATGGGCTCCGTCACCACGGCGGCGGCCGACGGTCTGAAGAACGCCGTCGCGAAGGCGTACGGCTACGACTCCGCGACGGCCTACCGGCACATCGGGATCTCGTCGATGAACGGCAGGACGGACGAGGCCGACGAGACCGTCTCCACGGGCGACTTCACCACCATCTACAACTACGCCACCGCTCACCACCTGGCCCGACTCACCTTCTGGGCCGTCAACCGCGATCGCCCCTGCGCCTCGGGCTCGTCCGCCGGGGACTCCTGCAGCGGGATCGGCCAGTCCGCGTACGCGTTCACCAAGGTCGTGGCCAAGTACCACGGCTGAGCCCCGGGCGGGCTTCTGGGTCCGTGCGTTGTCGGCCGCCCCGCGTTCGCTGCAGGGCGGCCTGCGGCGTTCTCAGCGGGGAGTGCGCAGGGCCGCCTCGGCGAAGTTGTCCCAGTGCCCGGCCGAGGTGGGCGGGATACACACCCAGTCCTTCATCGGACGGCCACCCATCGGGTCGAAGACGTGCGCCCCGGGCAGGTGGAGCGCCTCGGCGTGCGCGGGGGTGGCACGGCCCAGCCGGCAGACCAGTTCGCCCCGGTGGAGGCCTGCGAAGGCCCTGCCGTTGACATCCTTGAGGCAGGGCATGCCGAACATCTGGGACTGCCGGGCACCCTGCGGTGCGAGTTCCTCGGCGATCTCCTCGTAGCGGGCGGTCGGGTCCGTCGCGTCGGTGGTGCCGATGGTGTCGGTTGCTTCGGTGCTGTCTGTTGCATCGGTCATGCCGCCATGCTGCACCGCTGCAGTCCGCTCCGCCTCACGTCGCACCGGACGGCCACCGGAACGGGTCGCCCACCGGAACGGGTCGCCCACCGAAAGATCTTGAGTCCGAGGCACCTTATAGGTAAGGATTGGAGTCCGTGACCACCCTTGTACACACTCCGCCTGCCACTGCGCTGCCGACCGCGCCGCTGACCATTGCCACCGCTCAGGCCGCGCTCACCCCGCTCGACGTGCCGGCGAACGCCGCCATCGCCGCCGACCTGGTGCTCCGGGCCGGCGACCAGGGCGCGCAACTGCTGCTGCTCTCCGAGCTGTTCCTCACCGGCTACGAACTCGCGGCCATCGCCGCCGACCCCGGCCGGCTCGCCATCGCCACCGACGACCCTCGCCTGGACGCGCTCGCGACGGCCTGCACACAGACCGGTACCTCGGTCGTGGTGGGTGCACCGGTCGTGGCGGCGGACACCGGTCTGCTGCACATCGCGGCGCTGGTACTGGACGGCTCCGGCCGCCTGGCGACCGTCTACCGCAAGCAGTTCACCACCCCGAGCGAGCGTGCCGCCGGTTTCTCCGCCGGTACCGAAGGCTGCACGGTCCAGCTCCGCGACTGGCGCCTCGGGCTCGGTGTCTGCTGGGACTGCGGCTTCCCCGAGCACGCCCGCGCCGCCGCGCTGGACGGCGCGCACGCCTACCTGGTCGGCTCGCTCCTCGGCACGGGCTCCGGCGCGCGCCAGCTCCGCACGCTCTTCCCGGCGCGTGCCATGGACAACACCCTCTACACCGTGCTGGCCAACCACATCGGCCCGTCGGGCCCGTACGTCGGCTGCGGCAGCAGCGGCATCTGGGGCCCGGACGGCACGCTCCTCGCCGACGCGGGCACGGCCGACCCCGGCCTGGTCACCGCCACCCTGGACCCGGCAGCCCTGGCCCACGCCCGTGCCGAGGACCCGGTCCTCGTCCAGGAGCCGCTCCACGCCCCGCCCTCCCCCCGCACCGCAGCCCTCCTCGGCTGACCACGGCGGCCCGCGCCCACCTCCCGGCAGCCTCGGCCGGGTCCGGTCCGGACGGACGGAAATACCTGGGACCTCCCGAGAGCTCTGGTGATCAGGAGCTGGTGACCAGGAGGTGTCGCACCATGGGTGGCGAGCAGGAGTACCGGGTCGAGCACGACTCGATGGGCGAGGTCCGGGTGCCGGCGTCGGCCAAGTGGCAGGCGCAGACGCAGCGGGCGGTGGAGAACTTCCCGGTGTCCGGCCAGCGCCTCGAGCGCGCGCATATCGAGGCCCTGGCGTTGATCAAGGCGGCGGCGGCCAAGGTCAACGCGGAGCTCGGGGTGCTGGATCTGGCGACGGCGACGGCGATCCAGGAGGCGGCCGGGGAGGTCGCCTCGGGCCGCTGGGACGACCAGTTCCCGGTGGACGTGTTCCAGACCGGCTCCGGGACGTCCTCCAACATGAACGCCAACGAGGTGATCGCCACCCTGGCCGGGGAGCGCCTGGGCCGCCCCGTGCACCCCAATGACCACGTCAACGCCAGCCAGTCGTCCAACGACGTCTTCCCGTCCTCGATCCACATCGCGGCGACGGCGGCCGTGATCGGCGATCTGGTCCCGGCACTCGAGCAGCTCGCGACGGCGCTGGAGCGCCGGGCGGTGGACTTCTCCACTGTGGTCAAGTCGGGCAGGACGCACCTGATGGACGCCACCCCGGTCACCCTCGGCCAGGAGTTCGGCGGGTACGCGGCCCAGGTCAGCTACGGGATCGAGCGGCTCCACGCCGTCCTCCCCCGGGTGGCCGAGCTGCCGCTGGGCGGCACCGCCGTCGGTACGGGCATCAACACCCCGCGCGGCTTCGCCGCCGCCGTGATCGCCGAGGTCGGCCGGGCCACCGGCCTGCCGCTGACGGAGGCGCGCAACCACTTCGAGGCCCAGGGCGCCCGGGACGGCCTGGTGGAGCTGAGCGGCCAACTGCGCACCATCGCCGTCGGCTTCACGAAGATCGCCAACGACCTGCGCTGGATGGGTTCGGGCCCGCGCACCGGCCTCGGCGAGATCAACCTGCCGGACCTCCAGCCGGGTTCCTCGATCATGCCGGGCAAGGTCAACCCGGTGCTGCCCGAGGTCGTGCTGATGGTCGCGGCCCAGGTGATCGGCAACGACGGCACCGTCACCGTCGCCGGGGCGAGCGGGAACTTCGAACTGAACGTGATGCTGCCGGTGATCGCCCGCAATGTGCTGGAGTCCGTCCGGCTGCTGGCCAACAGCGCCCGGCTGCTGGCCGACCGGACAGTGGACGGCATCACCGCCAATGTCGAACGGGCCAGGGAGTACGCGGAGTCCTCCCCCTCGGTGGTGACACCGCTCAACCGCTACATCGGCTACGAGGAGGCCGCCAAGGTCGCCAAGCAGGCACTGGCCGAACGCAAGACCATCCGGCAGGTGGTGGTGGAGCGCGGCTATCTGGCGGAGGGGAAGCTGACGGAGGCCCAGCTGGACGAGGCGTTGGACGTCCTTCGGATGACCCACCCCTGAGAACGCCTCGCCCCCGAGGGGCCGCGAGCCGTGGGCAGGTGGACAGACGGAGGCGCAGCCCGGCCACCGGGGTGACCGGGCTGCGCCCGGGCCAGGTCGTGTCGGGAGCCGGCTCCGGACACGCCCGGCCTCTCGGCTGTCACTTGCTGGAAGCCGCGCGCTTGCCGCGGGACAGCGTCGGACGGGTGAGCGCGAGCGTCGCGCCGATGGCTGCCAGCGCGAGGCAGGTCATCAGTCCGCCAGTGATCACGTTGGTGAGGATCGTCCTCCGTATCGCCTCGTTGCCGACCGTCGCCCAGGGAGCGATGATCGTCCAGATCCCGATCGCCGTGGCGGCCCAGGCCCGTGCGTGGGTCCGCTCGTAGGCGGAGCCGAAGCCCGCCATCAGCACTGTGTAGGCGAGACCGAGCACCAGGTTGTTGATGGTCAGCGCGGACAGGCCGGTGAACCCGACCACCCACGGTGCGACCGCCAGGAAGAGGCCGGCCAGCATGGCCAGCGCCTCGACGCCCTGTGCTCGCGGTGTCGCCGCGACACGCTCGTACTGCTCACGCATTTCCAGGATGTCCGGATGGTGCTCCATGCCCATCGGCAACTGGGTTGACACCAGGACCACCTCCTTGGTTCGGGTCATGGCAACCGCCTGCCCACTACCCATTTTGTGGCACGGGTAACAATTTGTCCTGATTTATCACCCGGATGACTTCACCCCTGGCGCGCCGCTTCCACCCCCCAGTCACCGTCGGGCGCCGTCCGGCCTCTTGCCGGGCGAACGCATCCCAGGACCAGGGCCGTACCCCGCCAGCCCGAGAAGGCCGCAGTCACGAAGCCCTGACCGCTATCTCGCGGCCGGCGTCCGAGCCGGGACTCCAGGGCCGTCAGAGATGAAGCAGTGAAGAGGATTTGACGGCCGGCGAACGCGACAGCAGGGGCGGTCCTCCGGGTGCGCCCGCGTGAGCTGTGTCTCACCCGGGCGCACCGCCATTGCCTATGCAACTCGTTGCATAGCAGGATGCGGGCATGGCACTGGAGCACGCGATCCTCGTCTCGCTGCTGGAGCAACCCGGCTCCGGCTACGAGCTGGCCCGGCGCTTCGACCGCTCGATCGGCCGCTTCTGGACCGCCACCCACCAGCAGATCTACCGGGTGCTGCGGCGAATGGAGACGGACGGCTGGATCGCCGTCGAAGCGGTCGTCCAGGACGGGCGGCCGGACAAGAAGGTCTACTCCGCCGCCGATCCGGGACGCACGGCGCTGGCCGACTGGCTGCGCGAACCCGTGGAGCCGGAGACCGTCCGGCACGAGCTTGCCGTGAAGATCCGCGCGGCCGCCTTCGAGGACCCGGCCCTGCTGATCCCCGAGGTCGAGCGGCACCGCGAGAGCCATGCGACGCTGCTCGCCCGCTATCTGACCGGCGAGCAGCGCGACTTCCCGGACCCGGCCGCGCTCGGCGCCCGGCAGCAGCTCCAGCACGTGGTGCTGCGCGGTGGCATCGAGTACGAGCGGATGACCCTCGCCTGGCTGGACGACGTCCTTGCCACGCTGCACCGTCTCGCCGACTGAACCCCTCAACTCCCCAGGGATGGAACCATGCTGTTCAACCCGCGCACCTACGACCCCGCGCAGTTCGACGACACCACCCGCCGGCTGCTGCGCGCCACCGTGGACTGGTTCGAGTCGCGCGGGAAGAAGGCTCTGATCGACTCGTACATCGACCGCGCCTGGTACGGGGACTTCCTCGAATTCGCCGCGAAGGAAGGGCTGTTCGCGGAGTTCCTGACGCCCTCCTCGGCCGACGGCGACAAGCGCTGGGACACCGCCAGGATCGCCGAGCTGAACGAGATCCTGGGCTTCTACGGCCTCGGCTACTGGTACACCTGGCAGGTGACCATCCTGGGCCTGGGTCCGGTGTGGCAGAGCGAGAACGAGGCCGTCCGGGCCCGTGCCGCCCGGCTGCTGACGGAGGGCCACGTGATGGCCTTCGGTCTCTCCGAGCGCACCCACGGCGCCGACATCTACTCGACCGACATGATCCTCACCCCGGACGGCGAGGGCGGCTTCACCGCGAGCGGCTCCAAGTACTACATCGGCAACGGCAATGTGGCCGGCCTGGTCTCGGTCTTCGGCCGCCGCTCGGACGTCGAGGGCCCCGAGGGCTATGTCTTCTTCGCCGCCGACAGCCGCCACGAGGCGTACCACCTGGTGAAGAACGTGGTGAACGCGCAGATGTACGTCAGCGAGTTCCGCCTGGAGAACTACCCGGTGCGCGCCGAGGACGTGCTGCACACCGGCAAGGCGGCCTTCGACGCCGCGCTGAACACCGTCAACGTCGGCAAGTTCAACCTCTGCACCGCCTCCATAGGCATCTGCGAGCACGCGATGTACGAGGCCGTGACGCACGCGCACAACCGGGTGCTGTACGGGAAGAAGGTCACCGACTTCCCGCATGTGCGCCGGGAGTTGACCGACGCCTACGCCCGCCTGGTCGCGATGAAGCTGTTCAGCGACCGCGCGGTGGACTACTTCCGCTCGGCCTCCCCCGAGGACCGCCGCTACCTGCTGTTCAACCCGATGACCAAGATGAAGGTCACCACCGAGGGCGAGAAGGTCATCGACCTGATGTGGGACGTCATCGCGGCCAAGGGCTTCGAGGCGGACACCTACTTCGACAAGGCCGCCCGCGACATCCGGGGCCTGCCGAAGCTGGAGGGCACCGTCCATGTGAACCTGGCCCTGATCCTCAAGTTCATGGCCAACTACCTGTTCAACCCCGCCGACTACCCGGCCGTGCCGACCCGCCTGGACACCGCCGACGACACCTTCCTGTTCCAGCAGGGCCCGGCCCGGGGCCTGGGCGCGATCCGCTTCCACGACTGGCGCACCGCCTACGACGCGCACGCCCGCATCCCGAACGTGGCGCGCTTCCGTGAGCAGGCCGACGGCCTGTGCACGCTGCTCGCCACCCACGCACCGGATGCGGCGCAGCAGCAGGACCTGGACTTCCTGCTGGAGATCGGCCAGCTCTTCGCGCTGGTCGTCTACGGCCACCTGGTGCTGGAGCAGGCCGAGTTGACCGGGGTGGACGCCGATCTGCTGGACCAGATCTTCGACTTCCTGGTCCGTGACTTCTCCGCCCACGCCACCGAGCTGCACGGCAAGAGCTCGACCAGCGAGGCGCAGGCCGCCTGGGCGCTGGCTCATGTCCGCCGTCCGGTCGCGGACACCGAGCGTGCGGAGCGGGTCTGGGCGACGGTCGCCGCGCTCTCGGGCTCGTACGAGATGCAGCCGTAACCAGCGCTCCGGGGGCGGGCCGATTCGGCCCGCCCCCTTTCCGCGCCCGGCCGTGCTCTCAGTCCGCCGGGTGCGCGATCGGCACGGCACCGGCGGCGGGGCGGCCGGGGAGGTAGTGCCGGAGGTGTTCGACGGCGAGACTGCCCGGGCCGGTGACGGCGATGAGCAGGAAGGCCCGGCAGAAGAGGACGCAGAGTTCGCCGCCGTTCTGGACGGGCCACAGCGCCTGGCCCTGGCGGACGGTGAAATAGGCGTAGGCCATGGAGCCCGAGCAGAGCAGGGCGGCGAACCGCGTGCCGAGCCCGCTCCGGCGCCACCGAGAACACTCACGGGATCTGCGTCACACCACGCTTGACGTGACTTGGTCAATTCTGATGCCCCATCACCTTGCTCGCCAGGTCCACCAGCCTCTGGGTTTCCTCAGAATCGCCCTGCGGCCGCGAACCGCGTACGGCATCGCCCGGCCCCGGGGCTCACCGTCCCACCGGAGAGCTTCTCCGCCACGGCCGAACCACCTCCACGCAGCCGCTCCCACCGGGCCCAGGGACTGCGGTCCGGCTCCGTCTGTGTGCGCTGCCCACCGGTCGTACGGTGGAGGTGACGGACCACACGGGCCCGATAGCGCATGCCGGTAGCGGAAGGCAAGACTCCGCGATTCTGCTAGGCAATATGCCCAGCCATAGCCTTGGACACCTGCTCATCTTGCACAGATTGAACAGCCGAAATTCCCACTGTTGCCCAATGACTCAGCCAGGAGCAAGCTCTGCGCACAACCGCAGACACACCACTCCCCCCTGATCTGCGGAGGCCTCGACGTGGAGGAACCCCCATGACCGCCAACGCTGTTGAACTCACCCCCGAGGAGCTGGACGCGGGCCTCGACGCGGAGCAGCTGCGCCGCCTTGTGGGCCTGGTCGAGCACGATGCCGGCGGCGACCCCTTCCCGGTCACCGCGCAGGACGCGGTCGTGTTCGTGGTCGGCAACGCGACCCAGACGGCGCAGTTCTACCAGGCGGTGTTCGGCATGGAGCTGGTCGCCTACTCGGGCCCGGAGACCGGCCGCCGCGACCGCAAGGCGTTCGTGCTGCGCTCGGGCTCCTGCCGCTTCGTGATCAAGGGTGGTGTGCTGCCGGACAGCCCGCTGCTCGACCACCACCGCCGCCACGGCGACGGTGTGGTCGACCTGGCCCTCGAGGTGCCGGACGTGGACAAGTGCATCGAGCACGCCCGCGCCCAGGGCGCCACGATCCTTGAGGAGCCGAACGACGTCTCCGACGAGAACGGCACCGTCCGCCGCGCCGCCGTCGCCACCTACGGCGAGACCCGGCACACCCTGATCGACCGCTCCCGCTACCACGGCCCCTACCTGCCGGGTTACGTCGTGGCCGAGACCAGGGTCGCCCGCCGCGAAGGTGCCCCGAAGCGGCTGTTCCAGGCGCTGGACCACGCGGTCGGCAATGTCGAGCTCGGCCGGATGGACGAGTGGGTCTCCTTCTACAACCGGGTCATGGGCTTTGTGAACATGGCCGAGTTCGTCGGTGACGACATCGCCACCGAGTACTCCGCACTGATGAGCAAGGTCGTCGCCAGCGGCAACCACCGGGTGAAGTTCCCGCTCAACGAGCCGGCCATCGCCAAGAAGAAGTCCCAGATCGACGAGTACCTGGAGTTCTACGGCGGCCCTGGCTGCCAGCACCTGGCGCTCGCCACCAACGACATCCTGACCACGGTGGACATCCTGCGCGGCAACGGCGTGGAGTTCCTCTCCACCCCCGACTCGTACTACGACGACCCCGAGCTGCGCGCCCGGATCGGCAAGGTGCGGGTGCCGGTCGAGGAGCTCAAGAAGCGCGGCATCCTGGTCGACCGCGACGAGGACGGCTACCTGCTGCAGATCTTCACCAAGCCGCAGGGCGACCGGCCGACGGTGTTCTTCGAGTTCATCGAGCGGCATGGTTCGCTGGGCTTCGGGAAGGGCAACTTCAAGGCGCTCTTCGAGTCCCTGGAGCGCGAGCAGGACAGGCGCGGCAACCTCTGATCCGCAATTCCCGAGGGCTGCCACACATTTAGGAGAGGGCCGGAACCATGGCGCACTACCGGCAGCTGGGGAGCATCCCGCGCAAGCGGCACACCCAGCACCGAACCCCCGAAGGCGGGCTGTACTACGAGGAGTTGATGGGCGAGGAGGGGTTCTTCTCGGACTCCTCACTGCTCTACCACAAGGGCATCCCCTCGGCGATGGTGGACGCCACGCCCTGGGAGCTGCCCGGCCTCGCCACCACGCCGAACCTGCCGCTGAAGCCCCGCCACCTGAAGCTGCACGAGCTGTTCGCGGGTGAGGAGTGGAAGAACACCGATGCCGTCACCGGCCGCCGCCTGGTGCTCGGCAACGGTGATGTGCGGATCGGCTATGTGGCCGCCGGTACGCCGAGTTCGCTCTACCGCAACGGGCTCGGCGACGAGTGCGTCTACATCGAGTCGGGCACGGCGACGCTGGAGACGGTCTTCGGCTCGCTGGAGGTCGGCGAGGGCGACTATGCGATCATCCCCCGGGCCACCACCCACCGCTGGGTGCCGACCGGTGACGGCCCGATGCGCGCGTACTGCATCGAGGCCAACAGCCACATCGTGCCGGCCAAGCGCTACCTGTCGAAGTACGGCCAGCTGCTGGAGCACGCGCCGTACTGCGAGCGCGACCTGCGCGGCCCCGTCGGGCCGCTGCTGGTCGAGGAGACGGACGTCGAGGTCCTGGTCAAGCACCGCGGCCCGAACGGGGTGGCGGGCACCCGCTACGTGGTGCCGCACCACCCGTTCGACGTAGTGGGCTGGGACGGCTGCCTCTACCCGTACGCGTTCAACATCAGCGACTTCGAGCCGCTGACCGGGCGGATCCACCAGCCGCCGCCGGCCCACCAGGTCTTCGAGGGCGAAGGCTTCGTGATCTGCAACTTCGTGCCGCGCAAGGTGGACTACCACCCGCTGTCGATCCCGGTGCCGTACTACCACTCCAATGTGGACAGCGACGAGGTCATGTTCTACTGCGGCGGCAGCTACGAGGCCCGCAAGGGCTCGGGGATCGGCCAGGGTTCGATCTCGCTGCACCCCGGCGGCCACACCCACGGGCCGCAGCCGGGCGCGTACGAGCGCAGCATCGGCGCCGAGTTCTTCGACGAGCTCGCGGTGATGGTGGACACCTTCCGGCCGCTGGAGCTCGGCGAGGGCGCGACGGCGAGCGAGGACCCCAAGTACGCCTGGACGTGGTCGGGCGGCAGGGGGCCGGCCCAGTGACAGGGGTACCCGCCCTGATCCGGGGCCTGTTCGACGATGCGGCGATCTTCCCGCCGGGGGATCTGCCGCTGCCCGAGGCGCTGCCCGCGCACCGGGCGCACCGCTCCGCCTGGTACGCCGAGGCGGTCGGCCCGTTCCTCTGCGGGGTCGGCCGGCTGGGCGAGCTGGCAGCTCTCCACGCCTCCGGGACGGACCTCACCGGGCTGCGGGTCGTGCTGGTGGCGCCGGGCGGCGTCGCCCAGCTCGGCCCGGCCCTGAAGGCAGTGACGGCACTGTCCGGCCTTGAGCTGGTCGGCGTCGAGGTGGCTGCCACCTCCCCCGTCCGGGAGGTGGCGGCCGCCCTCGACGCCCAGCTGCCGCCGGGTGTCCCGGCCGCCGTGGAGATCCCGCGCGACAACGCGGCGGATGCCCTGGACGCGCTCGCCGGGACGCCGTACCGGGCCAAGTACCGCACCGGCGGTCTCAGCGCCGAGGCGTTCCCGAGCGAGGCCGAGCTGGCGGCGTTCCTCTCCGGATGCGCCGAACGCGGGCTCGGGTACAAGTGCACAGCGGGCCTGCACAACGCCGTCCGGCACACCGACCCGGTCACCGGCTTCGAGCACCACGGCTTCCTGAACGTCCTGCTGGCCGCAGACCGGCCGACGGCGGCCGCCGAGCTGCTCGCGGAGCGTTCGGGCGAGGTACTCGCCACCGCCGCCGCCGAACTGACGGACACCCAGGTTGCCGGGATCCGCCGCTCGTTCACCGCCTTCGGCACCTGCAGCATCGCCGAGCCGCTCGCCGACCTGGCCGAACTCGGCCTGCTGGAACACCTTTTGGAGAACCGTTGACCACCACCTGGCTCGCCGTGCCGCAGGACTCGCCGTTCGGCCCGCACAACCTGCCGTACGGCGTCTTCACCGCGCCCGACCAGCCCGGACGGCGCCGGATCGGCGTCGCCATCGGTGGGTTCGTGCTGGACGTGGGGGCCGCCGCCCGCGCGGTCGGCGAGCCCTCGGTGCTGCTCGACGCCGACTCGCTCAACCCGCTACTGGCGGCGGGCCGTCCGATCTGGACGCAGGTCCGCGCCTCGCTGACCCGGTGGCTCGGCGAGGAGTCGTACCGCGCCGCCGTCAGCCCCTGCCTGCTGGAGCGCGGCGAGGTCGAGCTGCACCTGCCGTTCGAGGTCGCCGACTACGTCGACTTCTACGCCTCCGAGCACCACGCGAGCAACCTCGGCCGGATCTTCCGCCCCGGATCCGACCCGCTCACGCCCAACTGGAAGCATCTGCCGATCGGTTACCACGGCCGGGCCGGGACGGTGGTGGTCTCCGGCACACCGGTGGTCCGCCCGCACGGCCAGCGCAAGGCGCCCGCCGACCCGATGCCGTCCTTCGGCCCGACCCGGCGGCTCGACATCGAGGCCGAGGTCGGCTTCGTCGTCGGCGCCGGGAGCACGCTCGGCAGCCCGGTGCCGCTGGAGAGCTTCCGCGAGCACGTCTTCGGCGTCCTGCTGCTCAACGACTGGTCCGCGCGCGACATCCAGGCGTGGGAGTACGTGCCGCTGGGCCCCTTCCTCGGCAAGTCCTTCGCGACCTCGGTCTCGCCGTGGGTGGTGCCGCTGGACGCGCTGGAGCACGCCCGGGTGGCTCCGCCGGCACGCGATGTCGAGCCGCTGCCCTACCTGGACGACCGGGACGCCGAGCCCTGGGGCCTGGACCTCTCCCTGGAGGTGCGGCTCAACGGGCACCCGATCTCGCGCCCCCCCTTCGCCGCGATGTACTGGACGGCGGCGCAGCAGCTCGCGCACCTCACCGTCAACGGCGCCTCGCTGCGCCCGGGCGACCTGTTCGCCTCCGGCACCGTCAGCGGACCCGAGGTCGACAGCCGGGGCGCCCTGATCGAGCTCACCTGGAACGGTGAGAATCCGGTCGAACTGCCCGACGGCACCACCAGGACCTTCCTGGAGAACGGCGACGAGGTCACCATCACCGCGACCGCGCCGGGCCCCGACGGCACCCGGATCGGCTTCGGCGAGGTCACCGGCCGCATCGTCCCGTAGATTCCGGGGCCTCGTCAGCCACGTAGCGCCCCGGTGGTGCGCACGGTTGACCGCACCCCCGGACGGCGCCGGGACAGCGGGTCGAGCAGACCTCGGACCTGGTCACGGTCGGCGGCACCTTCCTGGTCCGGAACCGGGACTTCGATGCGCTGGTCCGGGACTTCGAACGCCTCACCACCTACCAGCCCTTCACCTGCGCCTGACCCCTTCGGTCGCTATGGCCCGTCCAGCCGATCTCCGGCGCCCTGGTCAGCCCTTGCAACGGCTGACCAGGGTGCCCGTGATCCGCCGTGTCCGAGTACCGTGTCCGGGGATCCTGCCCGCCGGCGATCCTGACCAGACAGCGAGGAGACGGACGCGCCATGACCACGGACGTACTGCTGCACACCGACGGCCGCGCCGCCCGGATCCTGCTCAACCGCCCGAAGGCACTCAACGCCCTCACCCACGAGATGCTGCTGCGGATCCACGAGGCCCTGGACAGCTGGGCCGAGGACAGCGGCATCAGCACCGTCGTCCTGTCGGGCGCGGGCGAGCGCGGACTGTGCGCCGGGGCCGACATCCGGGCCCTGCACGACGATGCCAAGCTCGGCGGCGCCGGGGCCCGGCAGTTCTTCAGGGACGAGTACCTGCTCAACGCCGCGATCGCGGCCTACGCCAAGCCCTACGTCTCGGTCATGGACGGCATCACCATGGGCGGCGGCGTCGGCCTCGCCGCGCACGGCAGCATCCGGGTGGTCACCGAGCGCTCCCAGGTGGCGATGCCCGAGACCAGGATCGGTCTCGTCCCGGATGTCGGCGGCAGCCACCTGCTCGCCCACGCCCCCGGTGAACTCGGCACCCACTTCGGTCTGACCGCCGCCTCGATGGGCCCCGGCGACGCGATTCTGCTCGGCTTCGCCGACACCTTCGTGCCCGCCGAGGCACTCGGCTCCCTCACCGCCGCACTGGCCGAACACGACGCGGCCGAGGCCGTCCGGGCGTACGCGACCGAGGCCCCCGATGCCGCGATCGCCGTCCAGCGGGAGTGGATCGACCACTGCTACGCGGCCGACACCGTGGAGGAGATCCTCGACCGGCTGCTCGGCAGCGGCGTCCCGGAGGCCAAGGAGGCCGCCGAGCAGATCCTGGCCAAGTCGCCGACCGCGCTCAAGGTCACGCTGGCCGCGCTGCGCCGGGCCCGTGAGCACTCCACCCTGGCCGAGACGCTGGAGCAGGAGTACCGGGTGTCCTGCACCGCGCTCACCGTGCCCGACCTGGTCGAGGGCATCCGTGCCCAGGTGGTGGACAAGGACCGCAGTCCGCGCTGGTCCCCGGCCACCCTCGCCGCTGTCACCGAGGAAGAGGTCGCGCGCTTCTTCGCGCCGCGTCCGGAGGGCGGTCTGGGGCCGGCCGTCCGACTCGGGTGACCATCGTCTCGCCTGTCGAGACTGGCGCTCGGTGGGCCCGGTCCGCGATTGTTGGCTCGTCAGGGCGTATGCCGTCGAGCTGTAGTGGGAGTCAAAGGCGATGACCGAGTACGAGACGATCCTGGTGGAGCGCAAGGGCCGGGTCGGGCTGATCACGCTCAACCGGCCCGAGGCGCTGAATGCGCTGAACACCCGGCTGATGAACGAGATGGTCGAGGCGGCCCGCGCCTTCGACCGCGATCCGGAGATCGGTGCTCTGGTGATCACCGGTTCGGAGAAGGCGTTCGCGGCGGGCGCGGACATCAAGGAGATGCAGGACAACCGCTTCCCCGACGTCTACCTGGACGACTGGCTCGGCCCCTGGGACGAGTTGGGCCGGCTGCGCAAGCCGGTGGTCGCGGCCGTGGCGGGCTACGCGCTGGGCGGTGGCTGCGAGTTGGCGATGCTCTGCGACATCCTGCTGGCGGCCGACACCGCGAAGTTCGGCCAGCCGGAGATCAAGCTGGGCGTCATCCCGGGTATCGGCGGCTCGCAGCGGCTCACCCGGGCGGTCGGCAAGGCCAAGGCGATGGAACTGTGCCTGACCGGCCGGATGATGGATGCCGAGGAGGCCGAACGGGCCGGCCTGGTCTCCCGGATCGTCCCCGCCGCCGACCTGCTCACCGAGGCGCTGGCCACCGCCGAGAAGATCGCCGCGATGTCCGCCCCGGCCGCCGTGATGATGAAGGAGAGCGTCAACCGGGCCTTCGAGACCACCCTCGCCGAGGGCGTCCGCTTCGAACGCCGTCTCTTCCACGCCGCGTTCGCCACGGCGGACCAGAAGGAAGGCATGGCCGCCTTCGCCGAGAAGCGCAAGCCCTCCTTCCAGAACCGCTGACGCCACAGGGCTCTGCTCGATCGCTCGCGTGCGCGACCGGCCCGTACATCCGTAGCGGGCCGATCGTGCACGCGGCTGGTCGAGCAGAGCCCTCGCCTCTTCAGACCGGCCCCAGGAACCCCCGGAGGGTCTCAACCCTCCACCGGTACCGGCGCGTTGATCCGGGCCAGCCCGGACCGGGTGGCGGCGACCACGATCCGGTCGCCCGGCACCAGCCGCCGCGCCCGGTCCGCGTAGTTCCACTGGTAGTCCTCGGGCCGCCGGGCCAGCCGTACGGCGATCACCCGGATACCGCCCGGCTCCTCGATGTCGTGCAGGTTCCGGCCGACGAGTCCGGTGTCGTCCCCGGCGGTGAGTTCGGCTATCAGCAGCACATGCCGGTAGACCGAGAGGGTGCCCAGCACATCCCGGCCCATCAGGGAGGCGGCGAAGGCGGGCGCGGCGAGATAGGAGACCGAGCGCGAGGCCACATTGCCCAGGGTGGCGTAGACATGGTGGGCGAAGTCGTCGTTGAAGAGCCGGACTCCGATCCGCACCTCGCGGCGCACGGCCCGCGACTCCAGCGCCGCCTCCAGGTTGGTCGCGTCGTCGTTGGTGACCGCCACCACTGCCCGGCTGTACTGGACCCGGGCCCGCCGCAGCTGGCTCTCCAACGGGCCGTCGCCCACCACCACCGGGATGCCCAGTGCCCGGACCGCCGCGATGCCCCGGGCCTGCGGGTCGCGCTCGACGCAGACCACCGGCACCCCGGCCTCCCGGACCAGAGCCGCCACCCGGGTACCGACATTGCCGAGGCCGACCACGATCACATGGTCCCTGGTGCCCGCACCCGGAGCCCTCGGCAGTCCGCGCCGCCCGGTGGAGAGCGCGTCCACCACGATCGCGGTGAGGACGGGCACGAAGGTGATCCCGCAGAAGGTGATCACCACCTGGGCCACCCGCTGCCAGAGCGCTCCCGGCACCACAACCCCGGGCTGGTCCGGCTGGGCCGCGCCCGCCATGTCCAGCAGGGTGAAGTAGGAGGCCCAGGCGAGGCTCCCGTTGAAGTACCAGATCACCATCGCGCCGAGCAGGACCGCCACCAGAGCGGTGATCAGCACCAGCCGCAGCCGGGCGCTGGTGAAGAACCGCAGGGCGTCCAGCACTCCCCAGCGCATCCTGGTCCACCAGGGGATGGCCAGCGGCGGTTCGCTGGTCAGCGTCTGCAACGCGGCGACCCCGGCCGGCTCCCGCTCACCGGTGCCGCCCGGCCGCGACTCCACCTCGACCGGGCCCTCCGCGCCGAACCGGCTGGCCAGCGCAATGAATTCGGCGGCCCGCCCTGCCGTGTCGGGCAACAGCCGCAGCCGGCTCAGATCCCGGCGGTCGATCCGGTCCGCGACCACACAGATCTGGTTGGCGTGGATGTCCTCGTTGTATGCGACATAGAGGTAACGGTCGCCCACCTGCACCGAGTTGGGCCGTCCGAGCGCACCGTTGGCGAAGGCGGGCGCGGCGGTGGCCGAGCCGGAGAGCGCGGAGCAGTTGTCCAGCAACCGCTCGATGTGCTCGCCGAGCCGCTGGTTGAACATCCGTACCACCACCCGGATTCCGGGGTTGTGGCCCTGCGCGCTCAGCGCGGCGTGGATGTTCTCCTGGTCCGAACCGTCCACCAGGGCGATTCCCCGCGCACTGTCCGCCCGGACGGCGCGCAGCGCCTCCTCCGTGACGGTCGCGTACTCCAGGACGGCGGTGACGCCCGGTAGTTGCAGGATCTGCGGGCCGTGGTCCCGGGCGAGATCCGGTACCAGGACCACCACCGGGACGTCGTACTGCTCGATGAGTTCGCGGATCAGCCGGTGTGCGAGCGCATTGCCGCCGCACACGACGTAGTGGTTGGCGAACTGCTCGTCAGGAGGGTCCCCCTGCCCTTCTTGAATCATCGTCGGATTGTACTGATCCGAATGGGCGGACAGATGACCTATGGGGTAACTGATCGTTCCTCATGTCACCTTGGCCAGGCCGAGGTTCGGCGGACCTCAGGCGCTCGCCGTCACTCCGGCGACCACCAGCAGCATGGCGGAGACCGCGGTCCGGGCCCGGGGTGCAGACGAACAGCGGGTGGCCGCCCTGCCCGAGGTGGTCGAGGCACACCGGCTGTTCGGCGACCCGGACTACCTGCTGCGCATCGCGGTCACCGACATCGCCGCGTACGAGCGCTTCATCACCGACGTCCTCTCCGGCCTGCCGGGCATCGCCCAGGTCAACTCGCACCTCACGATGAAGCGGGTGAAGGCGGATCGGGGCATCCCGACCGGCGTCTGAACGCTCGGGAGCTGCCCCCGGGGATGCCTGCTACCCGCCGGGCGCGATCGGGGCGAAGTGCCAGACGGTGGGCGGGTGTTCCAGGTAGCCGAACTCGCCCTCGGCCCAGACCGGACGGATCCGCCACATCGGGCCCGCGTACGCGCGCACCGCGGCCTCGTCCCGCCAGCGGGTGATCACCAGGACCCGATGGTCGTCCTCGCTCACGGAGCGCAGCAGCTCGGCGCCCTCGAAGCCGTCGGCCCCGTCGAGGCTCTGGAACACCTCGGCGGCGAGCATGGCGCAGAATTCGTCGTTCCGCCTCGGCAGAACCTTCGCCTCCCAGATCCGGACGATCATGGTGACCTCCTCACGAGGCGTGCTCCACCATTATCCGCTCGACGCCCACCACCGCGGCCGGACCATCGTTCGGCCGCGCGCCGATTGCTGCCGGTCCTGGTCCGCCCGAGACTCGGAAGCGCCCGGCCGAGTCCGGCCCGGCGACTTCCCGATGCCGGCTCCTCGCGGCCGGCTCCTCACGGCACGGAAGGGGACCTCCCCCATGGCGGTCTGCGTGGTGTGCAACAACGACTACTGGCTGGCCTTCGAGATCCGGACTGTCACCGGTGACAGCTACATGTTCGACAGCTTCGAGTGCGCCATGGAGAAACTGGCGCCGCGTTGCGAGTACTGCCAGGTGCGGATCGTCGGGCACGGGGTCGAGGTCTCGGGCAAGTTCTTCTGCTGCGCGAACTGCGCCCGCCGCGACGGCGGCCTCGGCGAGCAGATCCGCGACGCCGTCGGCGCCCACCCCAGCTGACCGCACCGACCGGTCACCCTGACGGATCCGGCCGCCGCGAACGACCGGGCGGGTTCCATCCGCGAGCGACTTGTCGACAAAGGTGTCCACGCGCTCGGCGTTCGCCCGGTCGATCACCGGGCCCGTCTCGGCAGCCGGGTCGTCACCCGTGCCGATCCGGACGGCCACCGGGCTTCGCGGCGTTCACCGCCGTGGATCTCCGCTCGGCGGAGCTCAGGCGGGCTGCGTGAAGGTGAAGCGCAGCGACCTGACCCGGTTGTCGAAGCTGGACGGGATCAGCTCGGGTCCGCCGACCGAGGAGAGGTCGGGCAGACGGGTGTACAGCTCGCGCAGCAGGACCTTCATCTTCTGGCGGGCGAGGTAGGCGCCGAGGCAGAAGTGCGGTCCGCCACCGCCGAATCCGAGGTGGGGGTTGGGCGAGCGGGTGATGTCGAAGACGTCGGGTTCGGTGAAGACCGCCTCGTCGCGGTTGGCCGAGCCGAAGAAGAGCACCACCTTGTCGCCCTGGGCGAGGGGCGTGCCGTCGAGGTCGTGGTCGACGGCCAGGGTGCGGCGGAACTGGATGATCGGGGTCGAGTACCGGACGATCTCCTCGACCGCGCCGCCGAGGTGGGTGTCGAGGTCGGAGAGCAGCAGTTCACGCTGGTCGGGGTGCTCGGTGAGCAGGTGCAGACCGTGGGCGAGCGCGTTGCGGGTGGTCTCGACCCCGGCGACCAGGAGGAAGGAGAAGAAGGCGCCGAGTTCACGGGAGTTGAGGTGCTTGCCGTCCACATCTGCGGTGACCAGGGCGGAGATCAGGTCGTCGGTCGGCCGTCGGCGCCGTTCCCGCCCGAGGGCGGCGATCACGCCCTGCATCCGGGCAAGGGCGCGCAAGCCGAGCCCGGGGACGCGCAGTCGGCTGCGTGCTACGCCGGTGCGCTCGGAGGCGTGGTTGATCTGTTCGAGAATCCGGCGGCGCTGCTTCTCCGGAATGCCCATCATGTTGCAGATGACCTGGTAGGGCAGTTCGGCGGCGACGGCGCTGACGAAGTCGTCCCCGCCGCCCGCCCGCCGCGAGAGGAGCTCGTCCACGATCTGCGTCGCCACCCGGCGGATGTCGTCCTCGACCTTGGCGATCAGCCGGGGTGTGAAGGCGCGGGAGACGATCCTGCGCAGGTCGGCGTGGCGGGGGTCGTCGAGGTTGACCATGGAGTCGCCGAACACCGCGCGCACCCAGCGCGCCGGTTCGGGGGTGGTGACGCCCGGGGCACTGATGAAGACGTCCGGCGTACGACTGGCGGCGACCACGTCGGCGTGGCGGACGAGAGCGTGGAAGCCCTTGCCGGTGCGGGGGTCGGTACAGAACACCGGCCGGTCCAGGGCGCGCAGGCGGGCGAATGCGGCGGCCCGCTCCGAGGCGGGGAGGCTCCAGAACTCCGGGTGGGCGGGGTTGGTCCCGGCGGTCCGGAAGTCCGTGTGCGAGGCGGTGCCCGCCAGTGCGCTCATGTGGAAGTTATCGTCAGTTATCTGCTGAATGTCAAATTCAGCTCGAATTCTTTTATTCTGATATTGGATTACTTTTCAGAGATACCGGCGAGCTCGGTTTCGAGCCGAGGCTCGGTCTCGGTCTCGACTTCGGCGGCCGCCACCGGGACCAGCTCTCGGACCAGCAGCGTCGCCCCCGCGACCGCACCCGGCATCGCCGGCACCGTCAGCATCGGCACCAGGAACAGCAGCACCAGCGGCGCCCCGAAGCCCAGCGCCAGCCCGAGCCGTCCGCGCAGCAGCCGTAGCTGCTCGCGCTGCGAGACACCCCGCCGCTGCATCGCGACCGAGGTCAGCTCGACGGTCAGGAAGAACCCCGCCACGCCCACGCCCACCACCGGGACAACGGTCTGGCCAACGACGGGGACGAACCCGCAGAGGAACAGCAGCAGTCCGAGCCCCGCCGACCGGACGAGTACGTGGAGGCTGTCCCTGGCCGCCGCCACCAGTTCCCGCCAGAGCGGCCGCTCGGGCGAGGCGGGCCCACCGCCCTCGGTCTCGTCCACCTTGGCGCACAGGGACTCGTAGAACGGCTGTCCGATCAGCGTCGTGACCGCCGTGAAGGTGATCAGCGCCAGCAGCATCCCGACACCGAGCAGCACCGCCACGAACACCGCACGCAGCAGGCCCTGCCACGGCGAGCTCCAACCGTCCGCGAACGGGGTGGCCCAGTGGGCCAGGTCGCCCGACCGGACGGCGAGAGCGGTCAGCGCCGCCACGTACCCGACCAGGGTGATCAGCGCGGGAATCATCCCGAATCCCCACCACCGGCCGTGTCCCGCCACCCACCGCTGGCCCCTGAACAGGAGGCCGACCCCCGCCGCAAAATCTCGCATGCGCAGAGCCTACGGGGGTGTACCGCGACGCCTGCGACAGGCCTCGGACGGCCCGAACCCCGGCCGTCGTCCCGGCCGTCGTCCCGGCCGAACCAGTCCACGCGTCCCGTGCCCGGCCTCTGCGCGAATCCATTGCGCAATCCCAGTAACGTCTTTCTGTATGAACCGAACTGACTATGCGTACGCTCTTCGCCGCGACGGAGCCCGGCTGGCGGAGGCCGCCTCGGGAAACCTCGGCCTGCCCGTGCCCAGCTGCCCGGGCTGGACGATCGCCGACCTCGTCTGGCACACGGGCGAGGTCCACTGGTTCTGGACGCTGATCGCCAACGGAGAGCTGAGCAGTCCCGATGACTACATCGAGCCGGAGCGGCCGCCAGCGGACGCACTGCTCGCCTGGTTCACCGAGGGGGTCGAGCAGTGCGCGGCCGCCCTGGAGCAGCTCGACCCGGCACTCCCCCGGTGGAGTTGGGCCAGTCGCAAGGACGTCGGCTTCATCCAGCGGCGGATGGCGCAGGAGACGGCCGTCCACGCCTGGGACGCTCTCGCCGCCGTCGGCCGGGACGAACCGATCGAACGCGAGCTGGCCGTGGACGGCGTGGCC
Source organism: Kitasatospora sp. GP82 (assembly GCF_029892105.1). GTDB lineage: Bacteria > Actinomycetota > Actinomycetes > Streptomycetales > Streptomycetaceae > Kitasatospora. The sequence continues at coordinate 162,800 of NZ_JARZAJ010000010.1, forward strand.
GAGTTCCTCGCCCACTTCCGCTCCGCGACCCCGCCGGCCGACTTCCCGGACGCCGGTCTCCACCTGCACGCCACCGACGGCCCGGGCGAGTGGTCGGTCCGCGCGGTGGACGGCACCTGGCAGGTGAGCCTGGAGCACGGCAAGGGTGCGGCAGCCGTCAAGGGCACTGCCTCCGACCTGCTGCTCCTGCTCTGGCAGCGCCGCACCGTCGAGCAGCTGGAGACCTTCGGCGACGCCGATGCGCTGAAGGCGATCCTGGCAGCCTTCGACCGGGACTGACCCCCGGCCGACCCGGCCGACCCGGCCGTCAGCGACTTGGCGGCCGACCTCCCCGGCTTCCTCACCGAAGTCCGGCAACCCGCCGAAGAGCCGGACCGTGCCACCCGGGCATCTGACACCGCTGCGCCTCGGTGCCTGAGCCGGCCTGCCGGGGGTACGTTCCAAGCACCGGGACGGAGTGAGGTGCGGCGATGGATCCACAGCAGATGCTGGCGGTCGCGGTCGAGGAGGCCAGGGCCGGACTGGCCGAGGGCGGTATCCCCGTCGGAGCCGCCCTCTTCGGTCCGGACGGTGAACTCCTCGGCCGCGGCCACAACCGCCGTGTCCAGGACGGCGATCCGTCCATGCACGCCGAGACGGCGGCCTTCCGAGCGGCAGGCCGCCTTCGCGGCTACGCCCGCACCACGATGGTGACCACCCTCTCGCCGTGCTGGTACTGCTCCGGTCTGGTACGGCAGTTCGGGATCGGCGAGGTCGTGATCGGCGAGTCCCGTACCTTCACCGGCGGCCACGACTGGCTGGCCCGGCACGGCGTACGGATCACGCTGCTGGACGACCAGGAGTGCATCCGTCTGATGACGGACTTCATCGCCGCCCATCCCGACCTCTGGTACGAGGACATCGGCGAACCGCCCGGCCGTTGATACCCCGGCCGACGGCACAGGCGGCGCCGGTCTCAGCCGGTGATGCCGCGTCCGCCGTCCGCGACCTGGTGCAGCGGCACGTCGGGGACGGCGGCGCACCGGGCGAGCTCGGCCGCCGGATAGGGGACTTCCTTGCTCTCGTCGCAGAGGCGTCGGTGGAATTCGTCCATCACAACGGCTGTCCTGGCATGTCGGGTGAGGACTGAGGCCATGGCGGCAGGGACGCCTTCGGGCCTCCTGCCCTCGGCCCACTCGCGTACGAACCGGCGACGGTCCAGGCTGCCGCGCACGCGTTCGACCAGATGGTGGTTGACCAGGTGCGCGGCGGTGTAGCCGTGGTCATAGCCCCGGTGCCGTGCGAGGAAGTCCGCCTCCTCGGGCGAGAGTTCGAAGCGGGAGCTGAGAGCGAGGCCGAAGTCGGAGAAGTAGAGGCGGTGGCCGTCCGTCAGGATGTTGTGGAAGTGGGCGTCGAAGTGGACCAGACCCCGACTCCTCATGAAGGCGGCCGTCTGCGCCAGTTCCTCGTCCACTCGCGCGAAGGCCGAGGAGTCCTGGCCGGCCAGCCAGGCGCCGAGGGTCTGCGGGATGTGCTCAAGGAAGAGGACGACGCTCGCGGAGGAGCGGTGGATCGCCTCCAGCCGCTCGCGCACGGCCGGTGAGCCTTCCCAGTGGCCGACCGCGCCCTCCAGGTCGCCGAACTCGGAGAACACGGCGGTGGCGGCGGGAGGCGGGCCTGGCAGCACCCGCCAGTGGTACATCAGCGGGAAGCCCTGGTACTCGTTCCCCAGGACCCAGTTGGTCGCCATGGTGTGGGCGGCCAGCTCGCGCCAGGCCCCGAACCCCGCCGATCCCACGCCGTACTGGTAGAAGCCCGGCAGGCCGAAGAGGTTCGCCGTGGACATCACGTTCTCGGGGCGCAGCTCCAGCTCGGTCAAGGGCACTCTCTTGACGAAGACCCGCACGCCCTCGATCTCCAGCGCGGCCGACGCACCGCCGATCCCGGACCCCAGCGGGGTCGCCCCGTCGACAAGCCGGCCGAGCCGGCGATCGCTGAGCAGGGCGAGGTGGGTGGAGACTGTTGCCCAGGCATCCGTTCGTGCCGTGGGCAGCCGGTCCTGACAGGTCATCGGGGCTCCGTAGGTTGTCGGGCGGCCCAGCGTACGTCGCCGTGCCCGTGATCGCGGGGGACCCCGTACCGTGACAACCGAGCGCTTCAGTGTCGCAGTTCGGCCTCCTGGTGATGCTGCGCTCCGCCGTCACCACCGAGCAGGCGGCGCAGCGGCCGAGCCGGAACGCCGGTCACTGAAGGATGTTGACCGCGCGGGCGACCACCAGCACAACGGTCAGCAGTGAGACCGCCGACTGGAGCAGCATCAGCATCTTGGCCCAGCGCGAGAGCGGCATGGTGTCGGTCGGGCTGAACGCGGTGGCGTTGGTCCAGGCGACGTAGAGGTAGTCGAGGAAGCCGGGTTCCCAGTCGGCCGGGGCGATTCCCGTCTGCTGCATCTGCGGGAAGAGCAGGTCCGGGTAGTCGGCGGCGCCCAGGGCGCGGGCAGCGGGACCGCCGCGGTCCCATTCCCAGTACCAGAGTGCGAAGGCGATGACGTTGGTCGCCCAGATCGCCCCACCCGTGCCGAGGAGCTGGACGGCGTCGGATCCGCTGGCGCCGTGCACCAGTTCACGCACCAGCTTCACCGCCGACCAGCCGTTGGCGAGGCTGATGGCCGCCACCAGGCTGAGGCTGACCGCGCGCAGGGCCCGCGAACTGCGGTCCAGCCGACGGTGGGGGTTCATCGCCACCAGGGCGACGAGCAGGACGAGCTCCAGCGCCGGCAGCATCCAGTGCGGATGGATCGTCAGCCGGGGCGGCAGGAAGAGCTGGAGACCGACCGCGACCAGGATCACGGCGCTCACCGCCCAGCGCTGCTCGGCCTCGGTCTCACGGCGCCAGGCGGGACGCGTGGGCACCGCACTGCCGGCTGCCGGGGCGGCAACGGCTGCGGCGAGGTGCGATTCGATGCCGTCGAGGCGTTTGTGGAGTGCGGCGGCGAGCTCCTGGGTGGTACCGGGTGCTGCGGCCGGTGCGCCGGATGCCGTGGCGGGTGACTCGGGGACGTCGGGCTGCTGGTGCGCGCTGCTTGGACTCATGGCGATCATTGTGAACTTCCATCGCCCTGGCGCGCCGCCTGCTGTGGTCCGGAGCGATCCACGCCGAGCGGCCATTAGGGTCTGACCATGCCGGACGCCTCACATGCCTCCGCCCGGCGGGGCACGCCGGGCGGAGGGCAGAGGTGGTGGCGCGGTGGCGGGTCCGTCAGTTGCGGGCCTCGGTGACGGCCGCGCCGAGGGCCTCCTTGATACGGGGCCCGAGGCGGGCGAACCCGAGCTCCTTCGTGGCGGCGCGGAGCAGCTGGTCGTCGGTGCGCTCGACGCCGTCGCTGTCGATCCAGCGGACCAGGGAGCGGAGTTCGCCCGGCGTGTAGGCGGTGATGGGCTGCCCGACGGTGAGCGAGGGCTTCTTCGGGCGGCGGACGCGCTTGGGGCGCTCCTTCTCGCCGGTCTCGGCCACGGGATCGGCCGGCTCGGCGACCTCGGCCACGGGTGCTGCGGCCGGCTCCTCGGTGCTCTCCCCGGCCGCCACGACGGCGGAGGTCTCAGCAGCGGGCTCAGCAGCAACCTCGGGGCGGGCCGCCGGAATCTCCACCTCGGGAGCCGGGGCGAGGACAGCCTCGACCTCGGTGACGACCTCGGCCTCCACTCCCGGGTCCTCCGCAGCGGTGATCACAGCCTCCGGACGGGCCGCCGGAATCTCGGGCTCGACAGCCGCGTCGACAGCAGCCTCGACCTCGGCAACGACCTCGACCTCGACCTCCGCCACCGGGCTCTCCGCAGCGGTGATCACAGCCTCCGGACGGGCAGCCGGAATCTCGGGCTCGACGGCCGGGGCCTCCTCGGTACCGGTGCGCGGGCCGGCGGCGAGGGCCTGGCGAGCCGCCTCCACGGCGTCTTCCTCGGTGTCGGCGCCGTCGGCCGTGTCCGCGGGGTCGATGGCGGTGCGCCGGTCGTACACGGCCAGGGCGGCCTCGCGGTCGGCCCGGCTTTCCGTCAACTCGTCGAACAGCTCGGCGAGTCCGACGTTCTCCAGCTCGGTGCGGAGGGAGCCGAGGGTCGGCAGGCGGTAGAGGGTGCCCTCGTCGGCGGCCAGGCGGTCGACCAGGTCGGCGAGTTCGGCCAGCGGCGTGGTCTCCAGTTCGCGTCCGGGCAGCAGGCGCCCGAGCGCACGGACCGCCTCCGCGAGGGCCTCCACCGCCTGGGCGGCCTCGGCGAGCCGCGCGGCGTCGGCGGTGACGACCGGGCGCACCGCAGACGTGTCGGCAGCAGCGCCGGCGAGCGCCGTCCAGTCGGCTCGTTCCTTCACTGCCGCCGCGAGGGCCTCGTGCAGGTCGGCCCGGCGGGTGCGTCCGCCGAGGGTGAGCAGCTTGGCCTGGGCGCGGAGGGCGCGGCGGCGTCCCCAGGAGAGCTTGACGCCCTGCTCGCGGCGCCACCGGGAGTCCGCCGTGGCGGCGGTGAGCGCCTCGAGGTCCGCGTCGTACGCCTCGGCCCGGAGCTTGGCCGACGTGCTATGCACGCGTCGCAGGACGCCGACGACCAGTCCGAGGGCGACAACACTGTCCGGCTCGTCCAGACTGCCCTGCGCGACGAGCCCGGTGACGGCGGCGCGGGTGGCGAGGACGTCCCGGCTGCGCAGTTCGGCAAGGACGGTGGAGGCGGCGCGGGCGTCATCGGGGCTGCCGATGGCCTCGATGGCCGCGTACCAGGGGTGGGTGTCGGCGGTCAGTGTGAAGCCGCCGAGTTCGGCGTACCGGCCGAGGTCCTCACGCGGACCCGGCCGGGAGCTCGCGGTGCCGGCGGCGGGCGTGACCGCTGGGTCGTCCGCCGACGCGGCTTCGGTGTCGTTCTGGTAACGCACAGTCATGGTGACGTCCGGTTCGTGGCAGGGCAGACAGGGACGGGACGGGCATCGTCCGGCGGCGCGGGCGGCAGGAGCGCGGTGCCCGGCGCGGGCGACCAGGATACGGGTGGGCGTTCGAGGCGTGCACGCACCCGGTCCGGTGAGCCCGCACGCGACGCACCCCATTGGCGCACCGGCGCGGGGCACTCGGCCGGGTACGGCGGCAGCGACGGACGTATCTCACTGGTCCCGGTCCCCTCCCGCGGCCCGGCGATGCGCCGCCCGGCGGCGGGCCGAACCCGCCGCGTGCGGGACCAGGTAGGCCAGATCGCGGTAGGTCACGGGGGGCAGGTACTCACGGATCAGCGTTCGCTCCCACCATGCACCCGTCCTGCGCAATGTACGCCAGTCGGTGAAGCGGTAGCGGTAGAGCAACGCCCGTACGTGTTGTGGCGGCTCGTCGGGGAACGGGTTGTGCCGCAGCAGTTCGAGGGTGTCCCGGTCGTTGACCAGCAGGCGGGCGACGAAGGCCGTGAACCAGGGCCGCGCGTAGGAGGAGGAGATCGCGGCGAACCACATCAGCCAGTCCAGCCGCAGGTGGTAGGGCGCGAACTGGCGTGGCATCCGCCGTAGGTCGCCCGGTTTGCCCTTGAACGCGTACTCGCGCCACTCCACGCCGGGTCCGAGCTCCCGCGCGCGGGTGCCCTGCACCACCACCTCGAACCGAATCCGGTTGATCGAGCCGAAAGCACCGTACGCATTGACGAGATGGAACCGGTTGTATGAGCGGTTCATCAGCTGGCGGCGCGAGACCAGGTTGAGGGCGGGCCAGTAACTCAGTACGGCGAAGAGTGCCGTCACGCCGAGTACCAGCACCTCGAACCAGAGCGGGTCCGAGTGCAGTTCGGCCGACGCCGGCAGTGGGAGGAGTACGCCGATCGTCGCGGTGTCGACGGCGGAGAGCGCGAGGGCGATGGTCAGCCAGTTGAGCCAGGCGAAGTTGCCGGAGGTCACCAGCCAGAGCTGGGTGACCACGATCAGCAGGGCGGCCGCGCCGGCGACCGGCTGGGGCAGGAAGAGGCAGAAGGGGACGACCAGTTGGACGAAGTGGTTGGCCGCCACCTCGGCCTTGTGCAGCGGCGCGGGCAGCCGGTGGAAGAACCAGCTGAACGGTCCCGGCATCGGCTGTGTCTCGTGGTGGTACTTCAGACAGGTCAGGTTCCGCCAGCAGGGGTCGCCGCGCCATTTGATCAGCCCGGCGCCGAACTCGACCCGGAACAGCAGCCACCGCAGCAGCCACAGCACGAGCACCGGCGGCGCGACCTCGGCGTTTCCGAGAAGGGCGGCCAGGAAACCCGACTCCAGCAGCAGCGACTCCCACCCGAAGGCGTACCAGGTCTGACCGACGTTGACGATCGAGAGGTAGAGCACCCACAGCAGCGCCCAACCGAGCAGCGCGGCCCAGAGCGGGACCAGGTCCAGCGCACCCGCGAGGACGGCCGCGGCCAGCGCGGCACCGCTCCAGGAGACGGTGGCGAATGCGCGGTCGGAGTAGTGCAGATGGAAGAGGCTGGGCGAACGGCTCATCCCCACCCGGGCGGTGAAGCGCGGAACGGGCAGCATGCCGTGTTCGCCGATCAGAGCGCGGAACTGGTTGACGGCGCCCAGAAAACCGAGCAAGTAGCAGACGGCGACCAGTCGTTGGAAGACCAGTCGGCCCAACCAGTACTCGGGCGCCGCGAACCACTCCACGCCGGCTGCTCCTCCCAGGCCTTCCGGGGGTCATGCCTACCATCTGCCGAGCCCCGGCGGGACACGGCGAGCGGCGGGCGGCGCCGGGTTCAGCCACTCGGCGCAGACGCGCGACCGCCGGCGCCCGGCCCGATGGAGAGACGCCCGTCACCGGGGCGCTCACGATCTCCGGCCGATGCCGGGCGCGCCTTCCGGAAACCGGACGGAGCCCGAAACGGCCGGCCAATTCCTCTCGCGCCGGCCGCCCTCGCTGTGGTGCCATACCTGGTACAGCACCAACACCGGGAGACACACATGACCGCTGCGCGACGGCAGCCAGCCCCCACCGACCCCTCCCCTCCCACGAACCTCTCCGACCTCACCGACAACCCCCGCTCCGCCCCGACCATGCGCACCCGACTGAGCGGCGCCGCCTGGGCCGCCCTCGGCATCGTCTACATCGTCTGGGGCTCGACCTATCTCGCCATCCGCATAGCCGTCGAGACCATGCCCCCGTTCTTCTCGGCGGCGGCCCGGTTCATCGGCGCCGGGCTACTGCTGGCCACCCTGCTGGCACTGCGGCAGGGGCCTTCCGCACTGCGCGTGACGAAGCGCCGGCTCGGCTCGGCCGTCCTGGTCGGCGTGCTGCTGCTGCTCGGCGGCAACGGCCTGGTGGTGCTGGCCGAGCAGTCGGTGCCGTCCGGACTGGCGGCGCTGCTGGTGGCCGCCGTTCCGCTCTGGGTGGTCCTGCTGCGGCGGGCGTCCGGCCGGCACACCTCGGGGGCGACCATCGCGGGCGTACTGGTCGGCCTGGTCGGACTCGGGGTGCTGACCGCCCCTGGCCTGAGCGGGGAGGTGGGGCTGGGCGGACTGCTCACCGTGATCGGTGCCACCCTGTCGTGGTCGACCGGCTCCTTCCTCGCCGGACGGCTGCCGATGCCGCGCAACGCGTTCGCCGCAAGCGCGTACGAGATGCTCGCGGGCGGCCTCTGCTGTCTGCTGGTCTCCGCCGCCAAGGGCGAACTCCACTCGCTGGACCTGGCGGCCGTCTCCACGCACTCGTGGCTGGCCCTCGGGTACCTGATCCTCTTCGGCTCGGTGGTCGCCTTCAGCGCGTACGCCTGGCTGCTCCAGTCCGCCCCGCTGCCGCTGGTGGCCACGTATGCGTACGTGAACCCGGTGGTCGCGGTCTTCCTGGGCTGGCTGGTCCTCGCCGAGCCGCTCAGCTGGCCGATCGTGCTGGGCGGCGCGATCGTCGTGGGCGGCGTGTTCCTGGTCGTCCGCAGCGAGAGGTGAGCAGGGGCGGTGCGCAGGGCGCGGTGAGTAGGAGCGGGACTGTCCGAGCGTATTGACTGGCAGTCAACCCATTGCCCGGAGGAGTCGCCTGATGGAACACCCCGCGTTCGAGACCTCGACGGTGGAGCGGGCCCTCGCGGTCCGCGCACCCGACGGTGCGACCGTCCGACCGCTGGCCGTACTGGCGGGGCAGGGCAGCCTGGCCCAGTTCGAGCTGCCGCCCGGCGGGATCTCGCAGGCGGTCTCGCACGCCACCGTGCAGGAGATGTGGCACATCACCCAGGGCACCGGTCGGATCTGGCGCCGCCAGGGCAGCCGCGAGGAGGTCGTGCCGCTGCGGCCGGGCTCCGTGCTGACGATCCCGCTCGGCACGGCCTTCCAGTTCCGCGCCGACCAGGACTCCCCGCCGCTGCAGATCACCGCCGTCACCATGCCGCCGTGGCCGGGCAACGACACCGAGGCCCGGCCCGAGCGGGGCCCCTGGACGGCGAATCCCGTGGACCGGCCCACCCGTTGAAGGCTTGGCGGAGATGTGTCCGACTCGTCCGGGCTGCCCGCATAGATTCTTCACAAGCCGACGGCCTTTCCGAGCATCCTCACCCTGATGGTTTAATTCTTGACGCTAACTCGGCGCGGCCGCTTGACTCCCTTCTCCGCCGCGACGGTGCGGCGCTCTCAGGGAGGCACCACCCACCATGAACGCGATGACGCGTCGGATCATCGTCGGCACGGCCGCTGTGTCGATGACGCTGGCACTGGCCGCCTGCGGCCAGAACGGCAGCGGCAGCAACGGCTCGGCCGCGGGCAAGAAGACCATCGGTCTGCTGCTGCCCGAGAATGCTTCGTCCACCCGGTACGAGGCGTTCGACAAGCCGCTGATCGAGTCGGCGATCACCGGACTGTGCACCAAGTGCAGCGTCGACTACACCAATGCGAACGGCGACGAGCAGACCCAGAAGCAGCAGTTCGACAGCCTGCTCAACAAGGGCGTCAAGGTCATCCTGCTCGACCCCGTCAACGCCAAGGGCACCGCCTCCTGGATCGACGAGGCCAACGCCAAGGGCGCCAAGGTCATCGCATACGACCGGCTGGCCGCCGGCAAGCCTGCCGCGTACGTGTCCTTCGACAACGAACGGACCGGCGAGCTCCAGGGCCAGGCTCTGCTCGACGCGCTGGGCAGCAAGGCATCGAGCGCCAACATCGTCATGATCAACGGTGCCGACGCCGATCCCAACGCCGCCTCCTTCAAGACCGGTGCACACCGAGCACTCGACGGCAAGGTCAAGAAGATCGTCTACGAGCAGTCCGGCGAGTGGAAGCCCGCCGTCGCCGCCCAGAAGATGAACGAGGCGATCCAGACCTTCGGCAAGGACGGCTTCCAGGCGGTCTACTCCGCCAACGACGGCATGTCCTCAGCGATCGTCAGCGCCCTCCAGTCCGCCGGGATCAAGAACGTCCCGGTCGGCGGCCAGGACGCGTCGATCGACGCCGTCCGCCGAGTGCTCGCGGGCGAGCAGGCGTTCACCATCTACAAGCCGTACCGGCCGGAGACGGACGCCGCCGCCAACCTCGCCGTCTACCTGCTCCAGGGTCTTGACGTCACCTCGGTGGCCAGCACGGTGACCGTCAGCAACGGCAACCGGATACCGTCGATCCTGCTCACCCCGGTGGTCGTGACCAAGCAGAAGGTCGCCGGGACCGTGATTGCCGGTGGCCTCTACAAGGCGGCAGACGTGTGCGACCAGCAGTACGCGGACGCCTGTAGCGCGATGGGAATCAAGTAGCGGCCCTGCCCTGCACCGGCCCAGACTGGCGGTGTGCCGGAGTTGCCCGAGGTCCAGGCCCTGGCCGAACGCATCGCACAGGCGTGCATCGGCCGGTCCGTCGCCCGTGTGGAAGTGCTCTCCGTCCAGGTGCTCAAGACCTTCGATCCGCCGGTGAGCGCCTTGGAGGGCCTGGCGATCGAAGGGGTCGGCCGGTTCGGTAAGTTCCTCGACCTGCGGACGGAGAGCGGCGGTCCGCACCTGGTCGTGCATCTGGCCCGCGCGGGCTGGGTACGGCCTCGGGCCTCGCTCGTCCCCGGGTCCGCCCACCCGGGGCGCGGCCCGCTCGCCCTCCGCCTCGTCCTGGACGACGGCTCGGGCTTCGACATCACCGAGCAGGGCACCACCAAGCGGCTGGCCGCGTACGTGGTCACCGACCCGCTCCTGGTACCGGGTGTCGCCGGGCTCGGCGTCGACCCGCTCGGCGACGGCTTCACACTGCCCGTCCTGGCCGGACTGGCATCCGGATCGCGCCGGCGGCTGAAGACCTTCCTCACCGACCAGTCCGTCCTCGCCGGCATCGGCAACGCCTACTCCGACGAGATCCTCCACGCGGCCCGGCTGTCCCCGTACGCGATCGCCTCGTCGCTGCACGAGGATCAACTGGCCCAGTTGTACACGGCCGTCCGCGACGTGCTCGGCACGGCTCTGGAACACGCCCGTACGGCCACGGCGGCCACCCTGAAGTCCGAGAAGAAGGCGGGTCTCGCCGTCCACGGCCGCTCCGGCGAACCCTGCCCCCGCTGCGGCACACCCGTCCGATCGGTGATCTTCGCCGACAAGTCCCTCCAGTACTGCCCCACTTGCCAGACCGGCGGCCGGATCCTGGCCGACCGCCGGCTGTCCCGCCTGCTGAAGTGAGCTCGTACTCCCCGCAGCGGGTGCGGGGAGTACGAAGCCCTCCCGAGGCGCGGGCCGCGTCAGCCCAGGTGGGTGTCCACGTAGGCCAGGACGGCGTCACGCTGGTACTCGGCCAGGCCGACGGCGATCTCCTCGTAGGCGGCGCGCCACTGTTCGTTGTCGACGCAGGCCCGGCCGACGGCCCGGAACTCGTCCGCCCCCATCGTCGGGACCTGGGCCAGCACCTGGTACTGGCTGTCGATCTCGGCCTGCACCGCCGGGTCGTCGACCGGTGTCCCGGCAATCATGAACTCGGCCATGCGGATCAGCTGCGCGGTCCGCTCCCGCTGACCGCGTTCGATCTCGGCCTCGGTCATCGAGGCGGCCAGCCGCGCGGCCTGCTCCGCCAACTGGGGCCACTCCTCGCGCAGTTCGGTTTCGTACTGCGAAGGATCGAATCCCTCGAACAGATTCTCCGGCCGGTTGATCCTTGGCACCATGTCGTCCTCCTTCGACTTCTGCAGTTCGACGATCGTGCGGGCAACGGTCCTCGCCAGGGTGTCGAGCCTCTTGCGCTCCTGGACCAGTCGCAGGTGGTGTGCGCGCAGGGACTCCAGCTCGTCCCCCTGTTCGCCGAGGATGCCGGCGATCTCGCGAAGGCCCAGGCCCAACTCCCGGAGCACGAGGATCTGCTGGAGTCGCAGCAGCTGGCTCTCCTCGTAGTAGCGGTGACCGTTGACGCCGGTCCCCGCAGGCGGCAGCAGTCCGATCTCGTCGTAGTGCCGCAGCGTCCGGGCCGTCACCCCCGATATCCGAGCCACTTCCGCGATCTGCCAGGCCATCGCCGTCCCCCTCACTCGGGCCGGTCCTTCCGGCCCCGACAACGACCGTAGGCGTTGACGCTGCGGAAGCTTCAAGTGCCGGACGCTCGGAGTTCCGGTGACGATCCACCGGACCGTCCCGCGCCGGCAACGCCGACGGCCCGCCGTCCCCGGTTCGTACGCGGGGGCGGCGGGCCGCTGGTCGGGTGTGGCGGCGGTCAGGAGGTGAGGGTGGCGATGTCGATGACGAAGCGGTAGCGGACGTCGCTGGCGAGAACCCGCTGGTAGGCCTCGTTGATCCGGTCGGCGCCGATCTTCTCGATCTCGGCGCCGAGGCCGTGGGCGGCGCAGAAGTCGAGCATCTCCTGGGTCTCGCGGATACCGCCGATCATCGAGCCGGCCAGCGTCTTGCGGCCCATGATCAGGGAGAACATGCTGACGGAGTTTGGCTCCCCGGGGGCGCCGACGTTCACCAGGGTGCCGTCGACCGCGAGCAGGCCGAGGTAGGCGTCCATGTCGAGGTTGGCGGAGACGGTGCTGACGATCAGGTCGAAGGAGCCAGCGAGCTCGGTGAAGGTGGCCGGGTCGGAGGTGGCGTAGAAGTGGTCCGCGCCCAGCCGGAGGCCGTCCTCCTGCTTGCGCAGGGACTGGCTGAGCACGGTGACCTCGGCGCCCATCGCGTGGGCGATCTTCACGCCCATGTGCCCGAGGCCGCCCAGGCCGATGATGGCGACGCGCTTGCCGGGGCCCGCCTGCCAGTGGCTGAGCGGCGAGTAGAGGGTGATCCCGGCGCAGAGCAGGGGCGCGGCCACGTCGAGGTCGATGCCCTCGGGGATGCGCAGGACGTAGTTCTCGTCGACGACGATGTGGGTGCTGTAGCCGCCGTAGGTGGGCCGGCCGTCGGGACCGGCCGGGTAGGTGGCGGTCATGCCGTTGAGGCAGTACTGCTCGTTGCCGGCCAGGCAGTTCTCACAGGTGCGGCAGGAGTCGACGAAGCAGCCGACGCCGACCCGGTCGCCGACGGCGTGGCGGGTGACGCCGGGGCCGACCTCGGTGACCACACCGGCGATCTCGTGACCGGGGACCATCGGGAAGAGCGACTGACCCCAGTCCTCGTTGACCTGGTGGATGTCGGAGTGGCAGATACCCGCGTACTTGATCTCGATCAGGACATCGTGCTCGCCGACCGTACGGCGGGTGACGGTGGTGCGCTCCAGCGGGGCCTTGGGGGCCGGTGCGGCATAGGCGGTGACGGTGGTGGTCATGGGGGATGTCCTCTGCTGGTCCGGTGCGGCCGCGGGCGCGAAGCCGTGCGCTTCCTGACACGGCGAACGGCACCGTACCCGTGTCGTTTTCGGTGTCGGTCCCAATCCTGCGACGGGCGGAAGATTTCACCCAGGGCGAGAGTTGTCCTGGGAACCGGCAGACCTGGGTCTGGCAGAACCCCCCTTAGGATCGAGGGCATGGGGAATCGAGCTGAGCTGACCACCTTTCTCAGGTCCCGTCGGGCCAGGCTGAAGCCCGAGCAGGCAGGTCTGCGGCAGTACGGAGAGCGCCGCCGGGTACCGGGGCTGCGCCGGGAGGAGCTGGCCCAGCTTGCGGGGGTCAGCGTGGACTACTACGTGCGGTTCGAGCAGGGCCGCTCGGAGAACGTCTCGGATGCGGTGATCGACGCCGTGGCGGCCGCGCTGCGGTTGGACCACGACGAACGGGCCCACCTGTACCGGCTGGCCCGGCTGCACACCGTCGGCGGCTGCGGACCTGTCGTACCGACGGCCCAGGTGGTCCGCCCGGGTCTGCTGCGGCTGCTGGAGTCGATGCCGGACGTTCCCGCGTATGTGATCGGGCGGCGGACGGACATCCTGGCCTGGAACGACCTGATCTGCGCCCTGCTGGTCGATATCGCCGAACTCCGGCCCGAGCAGCGCAACCTGGCCTGGCTGGTCTTCTGCCATCCGGAGGCGCGCGACCGGTTCGTCGACTGGCAGGCCAAGGCCCGCGACCTGGTCGCCTACCTGCGGATGGACTTCGGGCGGCATCCGTGCGACCCGGCGTTCACGGCGTTGATCGGGCAGCTGTCGGAGTCCAGCACGGACTTCCGGCGGCTCTGGGAGGACCAGGAGGTCAAGGACAAGACCCATGGCAGCTACCACCTCCGCCACCCGGCGGTCGGCGAGTTCACCCTCTCCTTCGAGACGCTGAGGCTGCCGGACGACCCGGACCAGTCACTGCTCCTGCACACCGTGGAGCCGGACTCCCCGTCGGAGGCCGCTCTGCGGATCGTCTCCCGCCGCAGGCACCTCGCGGATCTGCGGGCCGAGTGACCCAGCCGTCCCAGGAGGCTCGCCACGCCCCAAAACTCTCGGGTCTCACCTAGGGCTGCCCGGTGCATGGTTGCCACGCACCGGCCGCGCCGAGCGTGCGAACGCGTCCGGTGCGGCCCAGGAACCGAGCGGCCGGAAAAGGACGTGGCAACCATGACGGGGACATCATTCGGGGCACTTGTCGAGGACGCGGTGCAGATCCTGATCCGGACGGGCACCGTGATCGCCCCGAGGGAGGACGCCGAGGCTCTGGCCGCCCATGTCTTCGGTCCCGACGCAGTCGGCCGGCCGTCGGACGGCGAGCTTGACGGCCGGCTGGCTGCGGAGTACCGCACGCTCGTGGACCGGCGGGCCGACGGGGTTCCGCTGGGCCACCTCACCGGGGTGGCGGCACTCGGCGGCATCGAGGTGACGGTCGGTCCGGGAGTGTTCGTACCACGGGCGCAGAGTGAAGCGGTGCTCTCCACCGGACTGCGCGCGATAGCGGACCTGACCGGCCCACTGGTGGTCGACCTCTGCACGGGTTCCGGGGCTGTCGCGCTCGCCATCGCGCACCACCGGCCCGACGCCACGGTCCACGCCGTGGAGTGCGACCCGGTGGCACTCGATTTCGCCCGCCGCAACAGTGCCGACCGGACGGCGCTCGGCGACACCGCCATCGTGCTGCACCAGGCCGATGTCACCCGGCCCGGGATGCTGAGCGGGCTCAGTGGCCGGGCGGACCTGGTACTGGCGAATCCTCCCTTCATGCCCGACGACGCCGAGGTGCCCGCCGAGTTCGGCGTCCACCAGCCGAGGCAGGCCGTCTTCGGCGGCCCCGACGGTCTGCATGTCATCCGGCATGTCGCGGACGCGGCGGCGAGGCTGCTGGGGCCGGGCGGCCGGCTCGTCGTCGAACACGGACACCTGCATGCGGAGACGGTCCCCGTCCTGCTGCGGGCGGACGACCGATTCGAGGAGGTGTCCGGCCACCTGGACCAGTACGGCTGGCCGCTGTACTCGATGGCCACCCGACGCCGCGCACACGGTTGAAGCCACGCAACAGGGCCCCGTGCCGCCTGAAAGCGCACGGCCGCCCCTGCTCGGACCGAGGCTGCGCAGCTCGCATAGGCTGACGCCGACCTGATGGAACGGCGGGACGGAACAGAGGCAGACCATGGCTCGTTGGGCGCTGGTGGTGGAGGAGAACGAGGGGGCCGGCCAGTACATGACCTGGTCTCCCCGGGTACTCACCGAGGTCGAGGGCACCCGCGAGGAGGCGGTCGCCGCGCTGAAGCAGCTCGTGCCCGGCTACACCCCCCGCCACCCGATGTCGAGCAGGCAGCGCACCCTCTACCGGGACGGCGACTCCTACCTCCTGGTGTCCCAGGGGCAGCGCCGCACCTTCCACACCGTCTTCAAGGTCTGGGAGGTGCTCTGGGACAGCAACCGCCCCGAGATCCAGGGGCATCGCCTGAGCGAGGAAGGCGAACCCGCGAACTGACGTACGTGCCCGGCGCGGAGGGGGAAACCGAGACCCTCCGCGCCGGGCATCTGCCGGTCAGAACGCCGTGGACAGGTTCACCGAGGCGAAGCCGGACTTGGCGTACAGGCTGATGTACACGATGCCGGCGGGCGGGTTGCTGATGGTGAGCGTCTCGCCGTTGCCGGACTGCGTCGAGCGGGCGGTCCAGTTGCTCATGGTGGCCCAGCCGTCGGCGCTGTAGTACAGGTCGGCGTCACCGGTGCCGCCGGACGAGGTGATGGTCAGCCGGCTGGTGCCCGCCGGGACTCGCAGGTACAGGTAGCTGTAATTCCCGGTGTTCGCGGCCAGGTTGCTGCGACCGCAGTCCTGGCCCAGCTCGCGGGTGTCGGTGGCGGTGCACTCGGCCACCGGGGGCGCGGTCGTAGCGCCGCAGTTCCCGGCGGCGCAGGCGGACAGCCAGGCGGACCAGTCGCTGTCGTAGCGGGTGCCGATGGTGCTGGTCAACAGCGTCCTGGCGGCGGCCCAGTCGCCCACCCGGTAGTAGCCGAGCAGCGTGTCGACATCGGCGCGGTGCGACTGCAGCATGTACCGGACGGCCAGGTAGCCCCAGTTGTAGATCCGGGTCCTGTCGTTGTCGTAGGTGGTGTCGAAGAGGGTGCTGAGCTTGTACGTGCCCTTGGCCGCCTGGGCGATCGCGTCGGTGTAGTCGACGTTGCGGTAGGAGTAGGAGACGTACTCGGCGAAACCCTCGATCCACCAGACGGTCGGCGTGGAGGTCCCGGCGTTGAAGTCGCCGTACATGTCGAAGCGGCCGTCGAGGTAGTGGGTGTACTCGTGGTTGAGGTTCCAGATCTGGAAGACCGGCCGCACCCACTCCGCCTCGTAGGCGACGAAGCGCGGCTGGTTTCCGGCGGCCGCCGGGTCACCCTCGATGTACATGCCGCCGTTGTCGGTGCTGATACCGAAGATCAGGCCCGCGTAGGTCTGGTAGTCGGCACTGGAGTGGAAGACCACGACCTCGATGGTCGAGTTGTGGTCGTCGGCGACCGGGCCGTTGTCCCGGACGATGCCGTGGACGTAGGCGTCCTCGCCGCGCAGGCTGGTGCAGGTGGCGTCGAGGTCGGTCGGGCTCATCTGCTGGGCGACGATTCGGATGCTCGGGCTGCACGTGTAGTCCGTGGTCAGGACTGCTGCGCGCAGCCGGGCGGCGAGGTCGCAGGTGCCGTAGTACGCACAGTTGGCCTGGTCGTAGTTCTGGGTCGTGTCGGCGAGGCCCGTCCACAGCGGCGCCGTCCGGCCGGTCATGGCGCTGCGGCCGAGCAGGTCCTTGACCAGCGGCCTTGTCCTGTCGATGAGTTCGGCGTGCTGGAGGAAGCGGCCGAGCTCGTGGCCCGCGTTGGCGGTGAGGTAGGACTGGGCGGTGCCGAGCAGCGCGTCATTGGCGACGGCGAAGTCGCGCAGGGTGTCGAGCAGGCTGGGGTCCGCCTGAACTGCCGCGGTGAACTCGGGCAGTTGGTGGCCGCGGAAGAGCACGGTGTAGGTGTTGTTGACGGCGGTCAGCATCCAGTACGAGGAGTTGTACGTGCTGCTGTCGTAGCCGCTGAGCAGGCGCTTGACCACGTAGAGGTAGCGGGCGTTCTCCTGGGCGCTGTCGATCAGCGTCACAGCCTCGGCCAGCACGGCGCCGTTGGCGTCGTTCACGTCGCTGGAGCGGGAGTTGGCGTAGAAGGCGTCCAGGGCGCCCCGGACGGCCGTCTGCAGGGCGGTGCCGTAGCTGCCGACGGTGGAGGCGTTGTTCCACTGGACGTAGTAGCCGGCGCGCAGGTAGAGCACCAGCTGTTCGGCCGAAGTGCTGTCGTCACCGGCGTAGTTGGCCGAGACGTCACGCAGGGCATCGGCGACGCTGACCATCTGCGGCTCGCGGAACGCCTGGTAGGCGTCGTCACCGGTGACGCTGAAGAGGCTGTTGACGCAGTCGACGGTGGCCGACTCGACCTGCTGGACGAGGGCACTGCCGGAGCGGCTGGTGAAGTCGGAGACGCTGCAGGCGGCGTCCGCGTGCGGTGCGGTTGCAGGGCTGCTGTGCCAGGCGGGGTCGGCGGTCACCTTGAGCGGGGCGCGATGGGCGGCGTCCACCGGCCGGGCGCCCGAGTGGCTCTCCTCTGCGGCGGCGTCGGGCGTCGCGGGCTTGGTCACCGACTGCGGCGGCAGCCCGGAGGGGGTGGTGGGACGCGGGACGCCGACGGCGGGGCCGGTCAGCGCACGGGCCTGGCTCGCCGGTGCGAACAGGCTGATGCCCAGGCAGCACGCCAGGGCCGCTATCAGCAGCCTGAGCAGGTCTCTCCGTATGGAGGCGGTACTCATGTGGGGGCCTCCCGGCCGGTCTGCGGGCACGCCTGTCGGCGCGCCCGAGGAAGGGTGCGGACCGTGGCGGCAACGGGAGTTGGGGGACTTCCCGCCCGCCCGGTGGGGAGTGTGTCATGT
The DNA here is from genome assembly GCF_029892105.1 of Kitasatospora sp. GP82. GTDB lineage: Bacteria > Actinomycetota > Actinomycetes > Streptomycetales > Streptomycetaceae > Kitasatospora. The sequence continues at coordinate 180,459 of NZ_JARZAJ010000010.1, forward strand.
ACAATGGCACACATCACATGGCGAACGAAAGTGCCCTCCCGGCGGAGTTTCAGCGACCAGGTGCGGCCGGACGAAGAGCCCGAGGGACCGAGGGCGTTCTGCCCGAGGTCAGCGCATCGGCGAAGGCCTGACGAGCATTCGCCCGACCGCTCGTGATTCTGTGTCAGATCCGAAGAAGTGCGACGGACACAGCGCGGGTTCTGCCTGCCTGACGCCGGGTCAGTCCAGGTCGCGCCGGCGCAGGGCAGCGAGACCGCTCACGGCCAGGGCGGCGGCGAGGGCCGTGAGCCAGAGCAGGGGTTGCAGGTCGAATGCGCCGCCGGGCAGGTGCGGCAGATGGGTGAAGGGCGAGAGGTCCAGGATGGGGCGGCCGAAGCGGAGGACGGGGCCGAGCCAGCCGATCACCAGGAACGCGGCCAGCACCCCCCAGCCCGCCGAGGTCCACCGGGGCCGCAGCCCGAGGAGCGCCAGTGTCACGCCGGCCGCCAGCCACACCGCAGGAAGCTGTACCAGCGCTCCACCAAGCAGGCTGCCGAGGTGGCCCGGCAGATTGCCCAGGGACGCGCCTGACGTCAGCCCGGCGGTCAGCCCTCCGATGGTGAGCAGCGCCGCCGAGCCGAGCAGCGGGAACAGCAGATGACCGCCCGCCCAGGCGGTCCGGGAGACCGCCGTCGCCAGGACGGGCTCCGCCCGACCGCCGAGCTCCTCGCCGCGCAGCCGCTGCACGGACTGGACGGCGTAGACTGCGGCGACCATTCCGAGCAGGCCGAGGATGGTCGCCAAGTAGGCGTCGGAGATGGCCTGTTGGCCACCGATCCGGCGCAGGATGTCGCTCACCTGCCGGTTGTCGCCGATCAGTGAGGCCACGCCGCCCGCCACTCCCCCGAAGACCGCGCCCGCCACCGCGAAGGCGGCGCACCAGCCGTACAGGGTGCCGCGCTGGAGCCGCCATGCGAGGGCCAGGTGGGTCCGGAGTGCGGGCGCCGCGTTCGCCGGACCCGGCCGTTGGGGCAGTAGCCCGGCGCCCAGGTCGCGGTGGCCGACCAGCACGTAGGCCGCTGCGGCCAGTAGGCAGGCCGTGAGGAGCCCGAGTGCGACGACCCACCACCGGTCGCTCGCGAACGGCCTCACCTGCTCGGCCCAGCCGATCGGCGAGAGCCAACTCAACCGTCCCGTTGTGGAGTTCGCCGAGTCTGCGGCGGAGTCACCGGCCGCGCGCAGGACGAAGGCGGCGCCGAGTACCGCACCGGCGGCACCGTTGGCGGCCCGCCCGGTCTCGGCCACCTGGGCGGTCACGGCGGCGACCCCGGCGAAGACGAGCCCGCAGGCCGCCAGCGCGGATCCGAACGCGGCTGCGCCACCGAGGGGTTGGCCGAGTACGGCGAGCCCCGCCGTGACCAGCACCGCGAGCAGCAGGTTCGCCGAGAGCGCGGCCAGCAGCGCGGCGGTGAGCGGGGCGCGTCGGCCGACCGCTCCGGCGCCGACCAGCTCCAGCCGTCCGTCCTCCTCCTCGGCCCGGGTGTGCCGGACGACCAGCAGAATGCTCATCAGCCCGGCGAGCAGGGCCCCGAACGCGCCCATCCGCCAGGCCGTCAGCCCGCCGAGGCTCGCGTCGTACACCGGCCCGTAGAGGGCGCGCAGTGAACTGTTGGTGTTCATGCCCGCCGCGAACTGTTCACGGGCGGCGGCCGTCGCGTAGAGCCTTCCGAAGCTGTACGCGGTGGAGACCGCCGCAGCGGTGAGCACATAGACCCAGGCCGGCAGCATGATCCGGTCACGGCGCAGGGCCAGGCGGAGCAGAGTGCCCGTTCCCGCAAGGCTGTTCATGGCCGCACCCGTTCGCCCTCGTCGCGGCGGTCGCCGCCATCGCTGCCGCCGCTGCCGCCGCTGCCACCACCACTGCCAGCACCGCCACCGGATTCGCTGGCCCCGTCGGCCTGGTAGTGGCGCAGGAACAGCTCCTCCAGCGTCGGCGGCCTGCTGACCAGTGAGCGCACCCCTGCCGACGTCAGCTGTCGCAGCAGGGCGTCGAGTTGCCCGGTCTCCACCTGGCAGCGAAGCCGTCCGCCCCGGACCTCCGCGTCGTACACGCCGGGCAGGCCGGCCAAGCCGGTCGGCACACTTGCCAGTTCGGCCTCGATGGAGGTGCGGGTCAGGTGGCGCAGCTCGGCGAGGGTGCCGGTCTCGACGGTGCGTCCGGCGCGGATGATGCTCACCCGGTCACAGAGCGCCTCGACCTCGGAGAGGATGTGGCTGGAGAGCAGGACGGTGCGTCCGCGCTCGCGCTCCTCGGCGACGCAGGCGCGGAAGACCTCCTCCATCAGCGGGTCGAGGCCGGAGGTCGGCTCGTCCAGGACGAGCAGTTCGACGTCGGAGGAGAAGGCGGCGACCAGTGCGACCTTCTGCCGGTTGCCCTTGGAGTAGCTGCGGCCCTTCTTGGTGGGGTCGAGCTCGAAACGCTCCAGCAGCTCGGCACGGCGGTCCTGGTCGAGTCCGCCGCGCAGCCGTCCGAGCAGGTCGATGGTCTCGCCGCCGGTGAGGTTGCGCCAGAGCGTGACGTCCCCGGGGACGTAGGCGAGCCTGCGGTGCAGCTCGACCGCGTCCCGCCAGGGGTCGCCGCCGAGCAGCCGGGCGGTTCCGGAGTCGGCGCGCAGCAGGCCGAGCAGGACCCTGATGGTCGTGGACTTCCCGGCTCCGTTGGGCCCGAGGAAGCCGTGCACCTCGCCCTGGGCGACCGTGAGGTCGAGCCCGTCCAGGGCGCGTGTCCGGCCGTAGGTCTTGACCAGGCCGGACACCGTGATGGCGGTAGTCATGCCTGTCACGGTACTCTTGTTTCACAGAATCGTGAATGTTCTGAACTCTGTGGACTTTCGCAGGATTCGCAGCGGTACGGGATGATGCGGCGGTGATCACGGAGGCGGCAGGAGGTGCCATGCAGGCACGGAACGGGCACACGCAGGACGAGCAGACACCCGGAGAGCGGATGCCCCACGAACGCGGGATGCCCCACGAACGCGGGCGGGACGAGCGGGCCGTCAGCACCTTCGTCGAGCGGTTCGCCAACGTGCTCACCGACTCCGGGATTCCCCGGATGCCCGCACGGATCTTCGCCGCCCTGCTGGCCACCGACTCCGGCCGGCTGACGGCGGCCGGGCTGTCCGAGGCGCTCCAGGTCAGTCCGGCCGCGGTCTCCGGCGGCGTCCGCTACCTGGAGCAGGTCAACCTGGTCAGCCGCGAGCGCGACCCCGGCTCGCGCCGCGACCGGTTCCGGGTGCACGACGACGTCTGGTACGAGGCCAGCGTGCGCCGCGATCAGATGCTGGTGCGCTGGGAGAGCAGCCTGCAGGAGGGCATCGCGGCACTCGGGGCGGACAGTCCGGCCGGGGCGCGGATGGCGGAGTCACTGGCCTTCTTCGAGTTCCTCCGGGGCGAGCTGGCGGGCATCCAGACGCGCTGGCAGGCCCACCGTGCCGCGTTGCGCGCGGCTCGCGAGCAGGAGGGCTGAACCCGAGCACGCCAGGGTCTTGTCAACCCTGTGTAGTTTGGGTTATATGACCGATATATCCGGGCAACCGGACGGGAGCCCTCGGCCCGCGGCCGACGGCGACCGGTCCGGCTCCCGGAGGGCAGTCCGCCGGGCCCCTGGCCCGGCCCGGCCCGGCGGGCGAACTCCGATCGGCGACGGCGGACTACCCCCGCAGCGGAAAGACGGGTACCACGATGGCCCCCACACAGCTGGGAGGACATGAGATGTATCTGCAGCTGTCATCGCACCGGGAGGGCAGCTGGTCGGTCGTGCACGTGGCCGGCGAACTCGACATCGCCACGGCCGAGCAGCTGCGCCTGCAGGTCACCGGAGTCATCGCCCGGCGGGGACCGCGAGCGCGGGTGATCGCCGACCTCTCCGAGCTCACGTTCTGCGACGCCTGCGGGGCGAGCGCGCTCGTCGACGCGTACAACACCGCGCGGCGGCACGGCGGAGTGTTCTGCCTCGCCGTCCCCGAGGGCCGGGTGCGGCGTCTGCTCCGGCTAACCGGACTCGACCTGCTGCTGCCGGTGTTCCCGACGGTCCGCGAGGCCGTCTTCCGCTCCACCGCCACCGCCCCCGTACCGCTTGCGACGCTTCTGCCCGTCCCCCTCCTTCCCGTCCCCGCGCCCGCACCGCCTGCAACGACTCCCCCGATTCCCCCGATGCCCACCGCCCAGCCCGCGTAGCGGCCCCACCGGGCCCGAACCGAGCCGCCACCGCCGAACCACCTATGGAAAGGCAGGCGCCATGATCACCGAACTGGCTGTGGAACGAGTCGAATTCACCTGCGGACACTGCTGGCACAGCTGGAGTGCGGACTACGACGTGCAGCACTACCGCGACGAGGAAGGCAACGACTGGGAGTACTTCTCCCACGACGGCATCCCCGTCGCCTCCCCCTACTCGCCCGACGGCGCACCGGCCTGCCCCGGGTGCCACCGACACTGGGTCGGCCACCTCACCGCCCGTCGGCTGGTCCCGCTTCCGGACGAGGAGCCGACCCGACCGCGCACCGGCGTGATCGGCGACCCGGCACAGCACCGGCCGGAACGCCACGCTGCGCCACAGCTCTCCGGCACCTCCCACCAGCAGCCGACCCGTCAGGACCCGACAGCGATCTGGCACGAGCCCGCCGGGCTCTGAGACCGACCGTCCAGCTCCGCGCCCCGGCCGCCGGACACCCGGGGCGCGGGCCCGTTCCGGGGGCTGCCGGCGGCGGGGGCGGGACCGCCGCACGACGGTCGGTCAGCCGCCGCGCGACGGTCGAATACCGGCCGAACACGACTGAACCCCGAGCCGGTCGGACAGCCGGGATCGGCAGATGCGACGATGGTCGGCATCGTGACGACCTGGCAGCTCCGCACCATCCGCGCCGTGGTCTTCGCCACCCTGTGCGTGGCGATGTCCGCCACCGCGCACCTCAGCATGTCCGAAACCGGGCTCTCCGGGTACGTACTGCTCGCCGCCTTCGCCGGAACGGCCGGGGTCACCTGGCTGCTGGCCGGGCAGCGACGAGGTCTTGCGGTGATCAGCCTGTGGATGACTGCCGCTCAGGCCGCCCTGCACCTGATGTTCGAGCGCAGCTCGCCGATGGCGATGGCCGGGGCGGCCGGGGCGGCCCCCGGGCAGGGACACGGCGCTCTCGACTGGGCTCGGCTGCTCCTCTGCGCCCCCGACGGACTCCCCAACGGGCTCCCCGGCGGTATGCAGCCGACGGATCTGGCGCGTACGGCGGGGCTCGACCCTGACGCCCTGTCGGCCGCCGGGCTGCCGCCCTACGGCCCGGAATCGGCGGGTCAGCTGTACGGCGGGGCAGCCGGTATGTCGGACGTGTCGATGATGTCGCACTCGATGTCACAGTCGATGTCGCAGTCCATGGCCGAACCGGTGTCGATGGCGCACGGGCTCTCGACCGGCATGTTCCTCGCCCACCTGCTCGCCGCTCTCGCCTGCGCGCTGCTGCTCTGGCGCGGCGAGGCGGCGGTGGTCGGTCTGTTCGAGCTGGTGCGGACGCTGGCGGCCGTCCTGGTACCGCTGTTCCTGCTGTTCGTACCGCGCAGCCCGGAGCCCTCCGTGCCGGGCCTTCCGACGCTCCGTCGGACGGGGCAGCCCAGATCGGCAGTGCTGACGCATGCCGTCGTACGGCGCGGACCACCGGCCGCCGCCGCTGTGCACAGTGCCCGCCCGGGCCGAGCCCTGTACATCTGACCCCGGAGTTCTCACGCGCCGCTCGGCGCCGTGGCCCGGGCCGGGTTCCGCTCGGCACCGGCGGGCAGGTCGCCCCTGGGTGCCCGCTCCCTTCGGGGAAGCAGGCACAGGGGCCGGCCCGCGCCACCGCGACGGACGACGCCCCCGGACCGACTCCTCCGGGTCTGCGGTCGCACCGCCGTTCGCCCCTGACGACGGGCGGCGGCAGGTTCTCCGGACGGCGTGGTGACGGGCGCTCACCTGGCGGTACCGCTGGTCGCGGGGCCGCAGCCACTCCTGCCCTCAGGACACGTCATGACCTCAGGACCTCTCATCGACGACGGCCGGACCGTCGTACCCATCCACGCGCCCGCCCGGGCAACGGGGCCGACCCGCTCATCCCGCGCGGTCGCGGCCCGCCTCTTCGGAGCTCAGCAGCCGGGCCAGCAGGCCGTCGGCCCACTCCTCGGACGGTCCCTGCGCCGTGGCGGCCAGTGTCTGCAGACCGCGGGCCGCCGCCAGCCAGTCACGGCAGTCGGCGCACTGCTCTCCGTGCGCGGCCAGAGCCTCGGGGCCGCCGACCGCCGCTGCGGTGTCCGCGTTCTCACCGTCGAGGTGGGCGGACATCGCGGCTCGGTAGTCGGCACAGGTCATGCCGCCATGGTCTCTCACTCAACCGTGTGTGCGGTAGCACCCACCAGCACCGCCCGTACCCTCCACGCGACACGCACCATCCACACCAGCCGCACGGGAAAGCAGGGAGCGCACCGTGGATGACGAGCAGCTGACGGCCGTGGCCCTGCGTGCCCGTAGCGGCCGGCCCGCCGACATCGAGGCGTTCGTCCGGGCCACCCAGCGCGATGTGTGGCGGTTCGTGGCACACCTCACCGACGTCCAGTCGGCCGACGACCTCGCACAGGAGACCTTTCTGCGGGCGCTGCGCAGCCTGCCCGGGTTCGCCGGGCGCTCCTCGGCCCGCACCTGGCTGCTGTCGATCGCCCGGCGCGTGGTGGTGGACCGCTACCGCAGCGCGGCGGCCCGACCGCAGTGCGCTCCGCTGCCGGACTGGCAGGCGGCGGCCGAACAGCAGCAACGGCCCGACGAGGTGCCGCGGTTCGAGAACGAGGTCGTGCTGAGCGACCTGCTGGAGCGCGTACCGGCACAGCGACGGGAGGCGTTCGTACTGACCCAGGTGGTCGGGCTCAGTTACGCCGAGGCGGCCGCGGTGACGGGGTGCCCGATCGGCACCGTACGGTCCCGGGTGGCGCGGGCGCGGGACGAACTGGTCATGCTGCTGCGCTCGGCCGAGGGCGACTCGACCAGCGGTGGCGCAGCCGCGGACACCTCCGCGGCGGGCGGGTCGGCGCAGCGCGGTGGCGCCGGGACGCGGCAGGGTTCCGGGCGGACGTTCTGGGCCGGGCGTGCCCGCTCGCCGGTTCTGACGGGCTGAGGGCTGACGGGCTGACGGGCTGACGGGCTGACGGCGCCGAGTGGCGGACGGGCCCGCTCGCCGTGATCGGCCGCCACTCCCGAGAATCAGCAATCTGTTCGGGAACTCCCGGGCGCCGCCGCCCGACTGCTGTGACGGATGCCGCCGCCCGGCGGCGTCCGTCACCACGGAGGGAGAGGCGAGCATGCCCCCACGAGAGCCGGTAACCCGGTCGGCCCCGGGCACCGATCGGTCCCCGGGCACCGCCGGGTCCGCAAGTCGTGGCGAAACGCCCGACCGGTGGAGTCTGGTGGTCGTCGCCGGTCTGCTCGCCTTTACGGCGATGCTCGACATGAACATCGTCAACATCGCCGTCTCCTCGCTCTCGCGCAGCTTCGGGGTCTCCGTCGAGACCGCCCAATGGGCGGTGCTGGGCTACCAGTTGCCGGTGGTGGCCCTGCTGCTGCCCGCCGGCCAGTGGCTGGACCGGGTGGGGCTGCGGCCTGCGCTGCTGCTCGCCGTCTGCGGGTTCGCGCTGGCCAGTGCGGCCGCTGCGGCCGCGCCCTTTGCGGCCTGGCTGATCGCCGCCCGGCTGGTGCAGGGAGCCTTCGGCGCGGTGCTGTTCGTGCTGATGCCGGTGCTGGCGGCCCGCTCGGTCCGGCCCGAGCTGCGCGGCCGGGCGATGAGCGTGCCCGCCACGCTCGGGCCGCTCGGCGCGGTGACCGGTCCCGCGCTCGGCGGGCTGCTGCTGGACCACCTCGGCTGGCGGGCACTCTTCCTGGTCAAGCTTCCGGTCTGCCTGGCCGCCCTGCTGATCGCCCGTCGCAGCGCCCCGCCGGGCGGTGCGCTGCGCCTGCCCGACCGCCGTACCCTCGCCGACGCGGGCCTGGTCGGAGGCACCGTGGCCGCCGTCCTGCTGGCGCTCAGCCTCTCCCCCGGCTCGCCCGCCCGGCTGCTGCTCGCCGTACCCGCCGTGCCGCTCGCCGTCCGCTGGCTGCGCCGTCCGGGCGGGCAGCGGCTGGTCTCGGTGCTGCGGGAGGCCGGGACGTACGGGGTCCATGGCGCGGTGCTGGCGCTGGCGGCGGGCTTCGCCGCGATGCACTACCTGATCGCGCTCCACCTCCAGCGCGATGATGCGCTGAGCGCGACCACGACCGGTCTGACCGTGCTCTGCTTCCCGGCCGCCATGGGCCTGGCCGGGCCGCTCGGCGGACGGCTCGCCGATCGCTTCGGCGCCCGCCCCCCGGCTGCCGCCGGAGCCACGCTCACCGCGCTCGGCCTGCTGCTGCTCGTACCGCTCGGGGCCGGTTGGACGCCCGTGGACATCGCGTGGCGGCTCGCGCTCGCCGGGTTCGGGACGGGGTTGTACGGCGGTCCCGTGCAGGCTCTGGTGATGAGTGCCGCGCCGCCCGAACGGATGGCCACGGCAGGATCGGCCGTCCAGCTCGCCCGTAGCCTCGGGTTCACCCTCGGCCCCGCGCTGGCCACCGCCGCCTGGGGTCTGGGCGGCGCCGGCACCGGCGGTGTCCGGGCCGGCCTGGCGCTCGCCGCCGGTGCGGCCTGCGCGGCCGCCGTCCTGCTGATCCGCCCGGGCCGACGCCCGGCGGTGCTCGCCTCCCCGGCCGACTGACGGCCAGGCGCCACCCCGGTACCCGGCCCACCACTCACCCGAACCAGAACGCAGCTCGCACCAAGGAGTAGTCATATGTGCGGCATCACCGGCTGGGTGTCCTTCCGCCCGAACGCCTCGGACGCCCCCGAGCCCCGGGCCACGTCCCGGCTCACCCAGGTCATCGAGGCGATGACCGCCACCATTGCCCGGCGCGGCCCCGACGCCGGGGGCGTCTGGCTCGGTACCCATGCCGCTCTCGGCCACCGCAGACTCTCCGTCCTCGACCTGGCCGGCGGCGTCCAGCCCATGACGGACAGGCCCGATCGCCCCGGCGTCGTACTCAGCTACAGCGGAGAGGTGTACAACCACCACCGGCTGCGTGCCGAACTCCGCCGTCTGGGCCACGAGTTCCGTACCCGCAGCGACACCGAGGTGGTGCTGCGCGGCTACCAGCAGTGGGGCGAGGGCATCGTCGACCGCCTTGAGGGCATGTACGCCTTCGCGATCTGGGACGAGCTCCGGGAGCAACTCCTGCTCGTGCGCGACCGCTTGGGCGTCAAGCCGCTGTACTGGGCGCGGATCGACGGCGGCATCGCCTTCGGCTCCGAACCCAAGGCCCTGTTCGCCCACCCCGAGCTGAGCCCCCGGGTGGACGCGGACGGACTCCGCGAGGCGTACAGCCTGCTGTTCAACACCGGGCCGACGCTCTGGGCCGGAGTGCACGAGGTCCGGCCCGGCGGGCTGATCACCGTCGGCCGGGACGGTGTACGGGAGTGCCAGTACTGGCAGTTGACGGCACGCCCGCACACCGACGACCTGCCCGGGACGATCGAGCGGGTGCGTTCCCTGGTGAACCGCACCACCCGCGCCCAGCTGGAGGCCGACGTCCCGCTGTGCAGCCTGCTCTCCGGTGGCCTGGACTCCACCGTGCTGACGGCTCTCGCCGCCGACGAACTCCGGCTCGCCGAAGGCCCGCAGACGCGCCTGCGCTCCTACGCGGTGGACTACAGCGACCAGGCCGAAGGCTTCACCGGCGATGTCCTGCGCACCGGCCACGACACCCCGTTCGCCGCCGAGGCAGGCCGGTTCATCGGCACCGACCACAGCACGGTGGTCCTAGACCCGCACGCGCTGCTCGACCTGGAGCACCGTCGCGCCGTGGTCGTCGCGCGGGACTCGCCGATCGGAGTCGGGGACATGGACACCTCGCTCTACCTGCTCTTCGGCGAGATCCGGGGCCACTCCACCGTCGCCGTCTCCGGCGAGGCGGCCGACGAGGTCTTCGGCGGCTACCCGTGGTTCCACAGCCCCGCTGCCCTCGCCGCCGAGACCTTCCCCTGGCTGCTGGTCACCGGCGACCAGGCCGCGATGCCGCTCAATCCCGAGCTGGCCGCCGAGCTGCGCATCGGCGAGTTCCGCGCCGCCACCTACCGCGACGCCCTCGCCGCCGTGCCGCACCTGGACGGCGAGGACGCGGCCGAACTCCGCAGGCGTGAGCTCCAGCACTTCTCCCTGACCCGCTGGCTGCGCCAACTCCTGCACCGCAAGGACAGGTTGAGCATGGCGCAGGGCTTGGAGGTCCGGGTCCCCTACTGCGATCACCGATTGGTCGAGTACGTCTTCAACGCACCCTGGACGATGAAGAGCCACGACGGACGGGAGAAGAGCCTGCTGCGCGACGTGGGCACCGGCATCGCCCCCGCATCCGTACTCCACCGGCCCAAGAACCACTATCCGGCCACCCACCACCCCGACTACACGCGGGGATTGCAGCAGCTCGCCCGTGAGGCCCTCGACGCACCCGGGGTGGCCGGGCTCGCCGACGCCGCCGCACTGAAGCCCGCCCTCGACGCCACCCCGGAGCAGCTGTCCTGGGGCCAACGCCTGCGCCTGGAACGGGTGGTGGACCTCTCCCTCTGGCTCGACCACCACCGGCCGACGATCACCCTCTGACCCCGAACCCGGAAACCCGGAAACCCGGAAACCCGGAAACCCGGAAACCCGGAAACCCGCGATCCCCGCTGTCCCTGCGAACCCCACTGTCCCCGCAATTCCCGACCGACCCGACCTCCCCACCCGAAGGACTGCCCGATGACCTCGCCCGACCCGCTGCCTCCGGCGGCCTCGCGCTGCCCGGTGGCGCACGGCGCCGAGCCGTTGCCGCTGTACGGAAGCGACTACAAGAGAGATCCGTACCCGCTCTACCGCCAACTGCGCGAGACCGGCCCCGTGCACCGGGTCCGCTTCCCCAGCGGCATAGCCGCCTGGCTGGTGACCGGCTACCAGGCCGCGCACCAGGCGCTCAACGACCCGCGACTGGGCAAGAACCACTCGCTCGGCAACGACAACTGGCGCAAGCTGGCCTCGATCATGCCCGAGCCCCAGCACTCCCAGCTCCAGGCCCACCTGCTGCACCAGGATCCGCCCAAGCACACCGGAATGCGCCGACTCGTACTGGACGCCTTCGCGCCCCGTCGCATCGACTCGCTGCGCCCTCGCTTCCAGCAGCTGGCCGACGCCCTGGTGGACACCCTCCCGGCCACCGGCGGTGCCGATCTGATCGGCGGCTTCGCCGCGCACTTCCCGTTCCGGGTACTGGCCGAAGTCATCGGCCTGCCCGATGAGTTGGCGCGCCGCTTCGACCGCGACTGGGGCAAGGTCGTGCAACCGGTCGGCCCCGACGACCCCGGCCGCCCCGCCTACGAGGGCCGACTGCGCGCACTCCAGGGCTACATCGCCGATGTGGTCGCGGCCAAGCGCGGGGAGCAGGCGGACGACGACCTGCTCGGACGGCTGGTGGTCGCGCGGGACAGCGGGGAGCTGAGCCCGGAGGAGCTGGACTCCATGATCTTCCAGCTGCTGGTCGCCGGCCAGGAACCGGTCACCAACCAGATCAGCACCATGCTGATGACCCTGCTGCGCCACCCCGACCAACTGGAGCGGCTGCGCCGCGAGCCCGCCCTGCTGCCCCGGGCGATCGAGGAACTCATGCGCTACGACAGCGCGTTCGAGCTGACCACCTGGCGCTTCTTCGCCGAGGACAGCGAGCTGCACGGCACCCGGATCCCCGCCGGGGACTCGGTCATCGTCTCGCTCTGCGCGGCCAACCGCGATCCCGAGCAGTTCCCGGACGCCGACGGCCTCGACTTCGACCGAACGCCCAACGCGCACCTGGCCTTCGGCCACGGCATCCACTTCTGCCCCGGCGCGGCCCTGGCCCGCGCCGAGCTCCAGATCGCCATCGGCACGCTGCTCGCCCGCCTGCCCGGCCTGCACCCCGCCGTGGACGAGTCCGAGATCGAGTGGATCCCGGCCGTCCTCGCCCGTGGTGTCAACCGGCTGCCCGTCGCCTACGACAAGCGCGACTGACCGCCGGCTTCCCCTTCTCTGCCCTGATTCCCTTGCGTCCGCGCGGAGTTCCCGGCCGCCCGGACGCCATACCGCCATGCCCTCGTGGAGGACCGCATGCCGCCCGTCGGCGCCATCGCCGCACCCGAACCGTCCGCGCAGTCCCAGCCGCCGGCCGCGCCTACCCCGCAGACCACCGATCGCGTCGAACGCACCTGCGCCGCCGTCCTGGAGCTGCTGCTCCCCCACCGCCGGGCCTCGGATCCCGAGAGCCCGGCTGCGGTCGAGGCTTTCCCGCACCAACTGCGCCAACTGGCCTCCTTCGTGGCCGTCGGCGACCCGATCGTCTTCACCCTGCCGGGCTTCCCCTGCAAGTCGCCCAACCCCGCCAAGGTCCTGAGCCACCTTCCGGACGAGGGCGAGCGGCTCTCACTCGGCTTCCTGGACGAGCTGTGCGCGGCTGTCGGCGAGGTCCACCAGCCCGGCGCCCGGATGGTGATCTGCTCGGACGGCCATGTCTTCGGTGATCTGATCCGCGTTCCGGACGCCCATATCGACGCCTACTCGGACGAGCTGAAGGCCATCATCCAGCGCGAGGAGCTGCGCCGCCTCTCCGTCTTCGACCTACGCGACGTCCTCGGCGACCTGCCGCACGACGAGAAGCGCCGACAGGTGCACGAGCGGTACGCACCGACGGTGGACCAACTGCGTGCCGAGATACGCTCGGACGTGGACACCGAGCGGCTCTACTGCGGCATCACCCGGTTCCTGGTGGACGACACCGCCGACTTTCCCGGCAGCCGGTCCGCACTGCAACGCGAGTGCCGGCGGCGCGCGTACGGGGTGATCCAGCGCAGCCGGGCCTGGGGCGATCTGATCGCCGACCACCATCCGCGTTCGGTCCGACTCTCCATCCACCCGCAGCGACGCGGAGCGGCCAAGTTCGGTATCAGCCTGCTCGACTCGCCCGACGCCTGGACGACGCCGTGGCACTCCTGCGTGCTGCACCGGCCCGACGGCAGCTGGGAGTTGCTCAAGCGCCAGGCCGCCGAACAGGCCGGACGCCTGGTCCTGAGAGACGGCCGCCCCAGCCACTACGAGACCCGCTAGGTCCCGCCCGTGCACGGTGAAGGGGGCGAGGAACGCCGACTGTCCCTCGCCTCCCTGAACGTGTGTCAGTACAGCAATGGGGGTGCGGGGAGCGGCGCGCCATCGGGAGTGAGCAGGTCGGTGCCCTCCGAGCGGCCCATCAGCCAGGCCGGCAGCGAGGTCTGCCTGCCGTGGACCGTCACCGTCCGGCCTGCGGTGCCGAGCTCGTGCCGGCCGCCGGTGGCGGTGGCGGTGGCGGTGGCGGTGGCGGTGGCGGTGGCCTACAGGCGCATCGAGGGGGTGTCATGGCGCGAGGCGAGCGCGGCCACGACCCGGTCGAGCAGCACGCTCGGCTCACATCCATGGTCGGCAGTCATATCGCCATCCTCCCCGTGCGTGCGAGCATTATGCGGGACCGCTCAGGAGAGCGGTGCCGTGCCGACCGGGCTGCGGTGGTCGAAGGCGATCAGCGGGTCACCGGTGAGCGGGTGGTCGACCACCACCGCCCTTACGCCGAAGACTTCGGCCAGCAGGTCCGGGGTGAGGACGTCGCGTGGCTTGCCCGAGGCCACCACCGTGCCCTGGTGCAGGACGTGCAGGCGGTCGCAGAGCGAGGCCGCAGCGTTGAGGTCGTGCAGCGAGATCAGGGTGGTGCGGCGCTGGGCGCGCAGCAGGGCGAGCAGTTCCACCTGGTGCTGGACGTCGAGGTGGTTGGTCGGCTCGTCCAGTACCAGGACGTCCGGCTGCTGGGCGAACGCCCTTGCCAGCAGTACGCGTTGGCGTTCGCCGCCGGAGAGGGCGGCGAAGCTGCGACGCTCGTGGCCGGCCAGGCCGACCTGGGCGAGTGCGTCGGTCACCGCCGTCCGATCCTGGGCGCTCTCCCCGGCGAAGGCCCGCTGGTAGGGCGAGCGGCCCATCGCCACCACCTCGCGGACGGTGAACTCGAAGTCACTGCCGCGTTCCTGGGGCAGCGCCGCGAGATGCCGGGCGGCCTCGGCGGGGGCGAGTTCCCGGACGTCCCGGTCGGCGAGCAGGACGCGCCCGGACTGCGGCTTGAGGTGGCGGTAGACGGTGCGCAGCAGGGTGGACTTGCCGCTGCCGTTGGGCCCGATCAGGCCGGCGATCTCGCCCTCCTCGGCGACCAGGTGGATGCCGGAGAGGATGCTGCGGCCGGAGAGGGTGACGGACACGGCGTCAACGGCGATTCGCATCATCGGTTCAGCGCTCCAAGCGTCGGTCGAGCAGGTAGAGCAGGGCGGGGGCACCGATCAGCGCGGTGACGACGCCGATCGGGACCTCCTGGTTGTCCAGCGCGGTCCGGGCGACGGTGTCCACGGCCACCAGCAGCACCGCGCCGGCCAGGGCGGAGAGCGGCAGCAGTCGGCGGTGGTCGCCGCCGACGACCAGTCGGCAGGCATGCGGGACGAGCAGGCCGACAAAGCCGATCGCGCCGGAGACCGCGACCAGCACACCGGTGAGCAGGCTGGTGACGACGAAGAGTTCGCGGCGCAGCCGGACCACGTCCACGCCGAGACCGGCGGCCGTCTCGTCGCCCATCAGCAGGGCGTTGAGCGCGCGGGCACGGGCCTGGAGGACCAGCAGCCCGAGCGCTACCGCCCCTGCGGGGATGGCGAGTTGGCTCCACTGGGCGCCACTGAGGCTGCCCATCAGCCAGAACAGCACGCCCCTGGTCCGCTGTTCGTCCCCGGCCTGGAGGACCAGGTAGCTGGTGAACCCGGAGAGGAACTGGCCGATCCCGACTCCCGCCAGCACCAGCCGCAGCGGGGAGAAGCCCCCGCCGCGCCTGGCCATCGTCCACACCAGGGCGAAGGCCGCGAGTGCCCCGGCGAAGGCCGCCCCGGAGGCGCCGAACCCGACCGCGGACCCGGCGCCCGTCCCGAGGACGACGGCCGCGACCGCGCCGAGCGAGGCGCCGGAGGAGATACCGAGCAGGTAGGGGTCGGCCAGCGGATTGCGTACCAGGGCCTGGACGGCGGCACCGACCAGGCCGAGTCCGGCACCGACGATGGCGGCCAACAGCGCGCGGGGGGCGCGCAGTTGCCAGACGATGAGATCACGCGAGCCCGGCTCGGCGGCCCCTCCGGTCAGTCTGCGGCCGACCACCGACCAGACCTCACCGACCGGGATGTCCACCGAGCCCAGCGAGACGGCGGCGGTCAGCCCGGCGAGCAGGGCCACGCCGAGCAGCGCGGCGGCCACGCCCGCCCGCACGGTCCGTACCGTCCCGGTGGTGCTCCCGGGCTCGTCCTCGCCCGCGACTCCCGTCCGGGGCGGGGCAGGTGCCGCCATCACTTCACCAGGTCGGGGTGGAGGGTGCGGGCGATCTGCTGCACGGTGTCGGCGTTGCGGACTCCGGCGATGGTGGTGACCTCGGAGCCGATCCGTACGAAGTGGCTCTCCTTGACGGCCTTCAGCCCCTTGGTCGCGGGGAAGTCCCGGAGGAACTGGGCGGCCTCGTCGAAGGCCTTGGTGTTCTCGGCCTCGCTGCCCCGGTTGCGGACGCCGAGCTGGATCCAGTCGGGGTTCTTGGCGACCACGTCCTCCCAGGCGACCGGCTTGAAGTCGCCGTCGCAGTCGGCGAACACGTTGCGCGCCCCGGCCAGCGTGATCACCGCGTTGGCCACCTGCTTGCCGCAGACCGCCATCGGCTGCTTGGTCCCGGCGTCGAAGTCGAAGAAGAAGTACGTCGGGCGCTGGTCCGTCGGGATGCCCTTGACGGCCGCCTGGACGGCGCCGGTCTTCTGCTCCATACCGGCGGCCAGTTCCTCCGCCCTGGCGGCCGTGCCGGTGACGGCGCCCAGGCGCTTGATGTCCGCCTCGACCTCGGAGAGGTCCTGCTGTGGGCCCTGACGCATCGTCGCGCAGGCGGTGGAGTGCAGGTAGACGTGCTTGATCCCGGCCGCCGCGAACTCCTGCTCGGTCGGCGCCGAACCCATCGCGCCGCCCATACCGCCCATGCCGTTCATCGCGGCGAAGGTGTCGATGTAGAGATCGGCGCCCGAACCGAGCAGCTTCTCCTTGGCGATCACCATCTGGCCGAGCACCGGCACCTTGGCAGCCTGGGCGGCGAGGTCCTCCGGCATGGCACCCTTGCCGGGCGGGAAGCCGGTGCCTATCACCTGGCCCCCGGCACCGAGCCGGAGCAGCATCTCCAGGCTGGACGCGTTGCTGGTGACGATCCGTTTGGGCGGCGCCGTGAAGGTGGTCTCCGCGCCACCGCAGTCCGTGACCTTCACCGGGTAGGCCCCGGCCGTGGCCCCTGCGGCCCCCGCCGACCCGGTCGCCCTACCGGTCGCGTCGGCGGCCGGGCCGTCCGACGAGCCGCCGCCGCCACAGCCCGTGGCGAGCAGGGCCACGGCGGCGGCCAGGCCGCACAGAACGCGAGAACGCATGGAACTCTCCTGGAAATCCGGGTGCACACAGGCCGCCGCTGCGGCCCGGACCAGGTAGTCGTACGGATCCCGCCCCGGGTTCCCGCACTCGGTGAAACTTTTCGTCCCGGTGGGGCGGGTTCGTTCCGGTGGGGCAGGACGCAACCTGCCCCAGCGGCTGGGCCCGTTGCCCTCGGCCGGCCGCGGACCTCGAACGACCGGGTGGGCGGGCAGGCGGGCTTACCTGAGCAGGCCGTCCAGGAAGGGGTTGCCGAACACCCGGTACGGGTCGTAGCGGTCGAGTGTGGCGACGGCCTCGTCCCAGCCGGGGCCGCCGCCCGCTCGGAGGCTGTCGGGGATGAACCGGCCCAGCATGTCCGGGTCGGACCAGGCGGCGTCGGCGGTGTACGCCCAGCCCTTGGACCACTCCACCCGCAGCCCGGCCCGGCTCCCGTCGAAGGTGCTTTTCAGGAAGCCCTCCAGGTCTCGACAGAAACGGTGCAGGCCGGGCGTGTTGGGGAAGCTCAGGATGTCCAGCCAGACCGCCGTGTCCCACTCGGGCCGGTCCTGGCGGGGCCGCAGGGCGGAGAGCAGCGGCGGACGAGCCCCGGGCACGCCCGAGCGGGCCGGGTCGTCGAGGCCGGTCGTCCTGATCTCGACCGCGCCGTTGATCGGGTACTCGCCACGGGCCTGGTACTCCGCCACCAGCTGCTGGTAGTACCGGCTGAACTCGCTGAGCACCCACTGCAGATCGGCCCTCCGGGCGAGCACCGCATAGCCGTTCGCCGTCACCCGCATGGTGGTGGGCCGGACGTACTGGAGCAGATGGCGGGAAGCTCCCCAGAGGTCCGAGCCCAGGCCACCGGCCAGCAGGTGGGTGATGCTGTCGCCGGTGAGCAGATCGCGCAGCAGGCCGCCGGAGAGCAGTACGTCGGTGAGGTCACCGGTGAGCCCGATCTTGCTGATCAGGTACTGGAGTTGCCCGTACAGCGGCGCCAGGCCCCAGGAGCCGCCGATCAGTTGGCCCGCCAGCTGCGCCACCGGCTTCGGGACGTTGTCCGAGAACGGGTAGTTGTACGGCTCGCTGACGGCGCGTGCGGCGAAGGGCTTGCTGGGCGTGACGCGCCAGGTCTTCAGCCAGGGGTTCGCCGTGTAGGCGAACCAGATCGCCTCGGCCCTGCCGTCCCGGTCGACGAAATCGGCGAACGTACGGCCGCCGGAGGCGGTGGAGCTGCCGGGTGCGGCGAAGAGTTCGGCGGCCGGGATGTCCAGTCGGCTGGTGCAGCGCAGCTGCTGGTCGGCCCCGACGCGCAGCTGTACCTCGGTGAGGAAGGCCCGGCCGAGGTTGACCAGGAAGGCCGCGCTGTCGGCCTCCGAGCGGTCGAAGGTGCGCAGCACGTACCGATCGCTCGCGCCGTCGTGGACGACGGCGGTGAGCGAGGTGACCTGGTTGCTCAGCGAGCCGTAGCCGTGGCCCGGCTGGGGTGTCTCGCCGGTGGCGGGTACGGCGGTGCCGTGACCGCCGATGGCGAGGACCCCGCCGACCGTCAGATCCCCGGGTGCCGGGCAGGCGGCGACCCCGAGACCGCGCTGCCCCAGGAAGACCAGCAGCTCCTCCATCCCGGCGCCCGCCTGCACCCGCACGGTCGAGGAATCCACCAGGGACATCCCGGTGAGGTACTGGCTGGTTTCGACCAGCAGCACACGGGCGGAGGCCGGTGTGCCGTCGGCGACGGTGAGCGGGGCCCAGCCGTGCCGGTGGCCCTGCGCACGCAGCCGCCAGCCGGCCGACCGCGCCCAGTCGGCCAGTTGGGCCACCTGCTGCGGGCTGCTCGGCGCGCACGTCCACAGCTGCTCGGTACGGATCTCGCCCGCCCAGTTCTCGAAGACCCGCTGGTAGGGCTCGATCCCCGAGGGGAGGCCGGGCGGTGCGCTCCCCACCGCTCTGGCGCTGTCCGCACCCACCGTTCCGCGCAGCAGCCAGACGGCGCCGCCGAGTGCGGCGGAGGCCGCGAGCACCCCGCGCCTGGTCAGGCCACCGCCACCGCTCGCCCCTGCCCGCAGGCCGTCCTCCGAGCGGCTCCGCCCGGTGCCGTCGTGCCGTTCGTCAGTCATGGTTCCCCCCATGGCCCAGCTCGCCGTCAGCTCCGGCCCAGACGCTAGGACAGTGCACCCACGCACGACTATCGAACACAGCAACGATCACTCGTTCGAGTGATAGGGGTACCCGTTGAGCGGTAACGCAGGCTACCGGTCCAACGGGGTCGAAGAGCTTCTGCTCAGGCTCTCGACCACCCGATCACCGACCTGATCCACCGAGCTGCTCACCGATCCGATCCACCGAAGCGATCACCGATCACCGATCAGAAAACCACCAGCGAGCGCCCGCCGCGCCCCTGCGCCATCCGCTCGAAGGCGTCCGGGATCTCCCCGAGAGTGATCCGGTCGGTGATCAGCGCCTCCAGGTCCAGACGCCCGGCCCGGACGTGCTCCGCGAGGACCGGGATGTCCTTCGCCGGGTCGCTGTTGCCGTAGACGCAGGCGGTGAGGGTGCGAGCGAAGTAGAAGATCTCCAGGGCGGAGAAGGACACCAGCTCCTCCTTGCCGCCGATCCCGACCACCGTCGTCCGGCCGCCGCGCCGGGTCGCCGACCACGCGGCACGGATGGTGGCGGCCCGTCCGACGCACTCGAAGGCGTGGTCAGCGCCATGACCGCCCGTCAGACCCCGCACGGCCTTGGCGGTGCGGTCGTCGGCGAGCAGGAACTCCGTCGCCCCGTGGCGGCGGGCGAGTTCCTCCTTCTCCGGGCTGACGTCCACTGCGATGATCGGACCGGCGCCGGCGATCCGGGCCGCCTGAAGGGTGGCCAGGCCAACCCCGCCCAGGCCGTAGACCACGACCGACTCGCCCGCCCGGACCCGGGCGGCGTTGTGCACCGCGCCGTAGCCGGTGAGCACGGCGCAGCCGAGCAGGGCGGCCGAGGTCAGCGGCACACCCGAAGGCAGCGGGACCAGCGCCCGTTCGGCGACCAGGGTCTCCTCCGCGAAGGCCGCGACGCCCAGCCCCGGGTACACGCCGGTGCCGTCGCCGAGCGAGGCGTAGGTCGCTGCGGAGCCTTCGGCGGAGCGCTCGCACAGCCACGGCTCGCCGAGGCCGCACAGGTGGCAATCGCCGCAGGCGGGCGCCCAGTTGAGTACTACCGCATCCCCGGGCCGCACCGAGTTCACGCCCTCGCCGACGGCGGTCACGGTGCCCGCGCCCTCGTGGCCGAGGACGGTCGGCGTGGCGGTGCGCAGGGTGCCGTTGGAGAGCGAGAGGTCCGAGTGGCAGACCCCGGCGGCGGCCAGCTTGACCCGGACCTGCCCGGGTCCGGGCTCGGGCAGGTCGATCTCGGTGAGCTCGAGCGGGGCTCCGACGGCGGTGAGCAGGGCGGCGCGGACCATGATGCTCCTTACGCGGGTGGCGGGTGGCGGGTGAACGGCGGCCGAAGGTCGGCAGGACCGGGAGGCGACGGCGAGGCAAGGGTGTAGACGGTACAGAGCCCCCCACGAACGCGGTGGACGCGGGGGGCTCACCAGGCACAGCCGGTCCGGGAAATCCGGCAACTCCGGCAGGCCCAGCAGACCCCGCCAGTACAGCAGGCCCCGCAGAGTCAGAGCGTCAGAACTGCAGGGACTTGGTCTGCAGAAACTCCTCCAGCCCGTGCCGCCCGAGTTCCCGCCCCACGCCGGACTTCTTGTAACCCCCGAACGGTGCCAACGGGTTGAAGCGGCCGCCGTTGATGTGGACCTGCCCGGTGTCCATCCGGCGGGCGAAGGCGGCGGCGGTCTCGTCGTCGGCTGCCCAGACGCTGCCGGCCAGGCCGTACTCGGTGCCGTTGGCGATCTCCAGGGCGTGCTCCTCGTCGCGGTAGGCAAGGATCGAGAGCACCGGCCCGAAGACCTCCTCCTGAGCGACCGCCATGTCGGGGGTGACGTCCGCGAGCACGGTCGGGCGCACGTAGTAACCCTGCGCGAGCCCCTCGGGAGCCTCCGCACCACCCACGACCAGCCGCGCGCCCTCGGCGAGTGCGCCGGTGATGTAACCGCGTACGCGCTCGCGCTGCTTGGCGTTGACGACCGGGCCGAGCCCGGTGGACGACTCGGTGGGGTCACCCGGGACGTACTTCCCGGCGGCCTTGGCCGCGATGGCCACGGCCTCCTCGTACTGGTCCTCGTGCACCAGCAGCCTGGTCCAGGCGCTACAGGTCTGGCCGGAGTTGGCGACGACGTTGGCCACGTTGACGTTCACTGCGCGGGTCAGGTCGGCGCCGGGCAGCACGACATTGGCGGACTTGCCCCCGAGCTCCAGAGCCACCCGCTTGATACCGCGCCCGGCCACCTCGGCGATCCGCCGCCCGACGGCGGTGGAACCGGTGAAGGAGACCAGGTCCACCCCGGGGTGCGCGGCAAGCGCCGCGCCCGCGTCCGGCCCGCGGCCGGTCACCAGGTTGAACACGCCCGCAGGAAAGCCCGCTTCATGGACGAGCTGCGCGAACAGCCGGGCGACCAGCGGGGTGTCCTCGGCGGGCTTGAGGACGACCGTGCAGCCGGCGGCCAGCGCCGGGACGACCTTCGCGACGATCTGGTGCAACGGGTAGTTCCACGGGGTGATGGCGGCGACGACCCCGGCGGGCTCCGCGAACACCGTGGACGTCCCGACCCGCTCCTCGAACTCGTACCCCGCCAGGATGTCCAGGTACGAACCGGCGACCCCGAGCGGCAGACCCGCCTGCACGGCCGTCGCGAAGCCGATCGGCGAGCCCAGTTCGGCGACGACGGTCTCGGCCATCTCCTGTTGCCGGGCGGCCAGGCCGTCCCGCAGGCGGGTGAGCGGCGCCAGGCGCTCCTCACGGCTGGTCGCGCCCCAGGCGCGAGCGGCGGCCCTGGCGGCGCGGACGGCCGCGTCCACATCTTCGGCCCCACCGGCCGGCACGGAGGCGATGACCTGCTCCGTCGCCGGGTTCAGCACGGCGATGGACTCGGCTGCCAGAGTCGGCCGCCACTCACCGCCGATGTACTGATCCGAGTACTCCTGCACCGGTCCGCCCTCTCCCTCGCCGCCGGCCCGCAACGCGGACCCGCCCACCCTGGTGCCTTCGGCCGACAGCACGACGACCGCCTTGACTGGCGTCGCCAGTCAAGGCGGTCGGGCACTCACCGCGCAAGAGGGCCCGGGCGCATCGCACCCCGCAGGGCCTGCGCCGGGAGGTTCCCTACTCGACGACGAGCTCGACCGGGATGTTGCCGCGGGTCGCCCTGGAGTACGGGCAGACCTCGTGCGCCTTCTTGATCAGCAGCTCGCCCGTCTCGTTCTGCAGCGCCTCGGGCAGCTCGACCCGCAGGGTGACGGCGAGGCCGAAGCCGGCCTCGTCCTTGCCGATCCCGACCTCGGCCGTCACCGAGACGTCACCGGTGTCGACCTTCGCCTGCCGGCCCACCAGGCCCAGGGCACTGGCGAAGCACGCCGCGTAGCCCGCGGCGAACAGCTGCTCCGGGTTGGTGCCCTCGCCACTGCCGCCGAGCGCCGTCGGCATCGCGAGCGGCAGGTCCAGTCGGCCGTCGGAGCTCACGGCACGGCCTTCTCGGCCGTTCGCGGTGGCAACAGCGGTGTACAGCGCGTCCATGGGACCCGCCCCTTCCCTCATCGGTTCGGCGACCCGGCCTCCGGGCTGCCCTGCAGGACAAGTAGAGCACACAACTAAATTGCGCACAACTAAAATGGGTGCGGTGCGGATACCCTGGAGGCATGACCGCCCAGCCCGGGACCGCCCCGACCGTCCCGACCGCCCAGCCAGCGCCCGACCTGTCACAGGCACCCGAACTGTCACAGGTGCCCGACCTGTCACAGGTGCCCGACGGGGAGCTGCTCCGCCTCGACCACCAGATCTGCTTCTCACTGCACGCCGCCTCGCGCGCCTTCGGCAGCGTCTACCGGGTCGCCCTCAAGGACCTCGGGCTCACCTATCCGCAGTACCTCGTCATGCTGGTGCTCTGGGAGCACGGAGCACTGCCCGTCAAGCAGATCGGTGATCATCTGCGCCTGGACTCGGGCACCCTCTCCCCCCTGCTGAAGCGTCTCGAAGCGGCCGGGCTCGTTCGGCGCGAGCGCAGCAGCGAGGACGAGCGCTCCGTCACCGTCCGTCTCACCGAGGCGGGCACGGCCCTGCGCGAGCAGGCACTGTGCGTCCCGCGCAGGATCGTCGCGGCCACCGGGCTCCCGCTCACCGACATCGCCGCCCTCCAGACCCTGCTCCACCGGGTCACGGCCGCCCTCGACACCGCCGATCTCGACACGGCCGATCTCGACACCACCGAGCCGGATACCGCCGAGCCCGGCAGCGCCTAGCCGGACACCGCCGAGCCTTGCCTCGACGCCCTGGCCCCAACGCCCCGGCCTCGGCAGCCGCAGGCGCGGCGCCGCGCGCCCGGGTGAGCCCGGAGAAGTCGTGAGCGGCGACGTTGTTGCGGTCGGCGCTGCTCGGCCCGTACGCGGGGTGCGGCCACAGCCCCCGGACGTGGCGACGGCTTCGCTCGCTCCAGGCGCGGCCAGCGGATGGCGGGTCCTGCAGCGGTTCAGCGTGTAGCCGCCGGTGTGGATGCGAACGGGGCGTGGCGTCCCGTCCAGGACGGGGCACGGGCGCAAGACTGGGGATCGTGCGCATCCTGATCGCGACTGCGGGCTCCCAGGGCGATGTCGCCCCGTTCACCGGCCTCGGGGCACGCCTGCGGGAGGCGGGCCATGAGGTCTCGCTCGCCACCCACGCGCGATTCGAGACCGCCGCGCATGCGGCGCACTCGCCCTGGACCGGCTCTTCGCACCCGCGGTGCGCGACCTGCGCCGTCAACTCGGCCTGCCCAGAAGGCGTACAGCTGTGCAACGCCGCGCCCACTCCCGGGCAGGGTGGCCGATCGTGCACGGCTTCTCCCCCAGCGTCATCCCGCAACCGGCCGACTGGGGGCAGGAGATGACGGTCACCGGCTACTGGTGGCCGCACTACGCACCCGACTGGCAACCGCCCGCCGAACTCGCCGACTTCCTCCGCCGGGCTGCGCGCGGGCGTACCGCAGATCCCGGTACCGGCGCAGCTGGACGCCCCGTTCTGGGCCGCCCGGCTGACCCGGCTCGGTGTGGGCCCGCAGGCCGTACCGCTCCGCGAGCTCACGGCCGAGCGCCTGGCGTCCGCGCTGCGGCAGGCCGTGGACGAGCCGCGCTACCGCCGCCGGGCACGGGAGGTCGCGACCCGGATCAACGCCGAGGACGGCGCGGGGACGGTCCGGGACTTCCTGGAGCGGACCTTGGCAGCCCGCTGAGCGGTGCTCGTCACGGCGGTTGGATCAGGGCACCAGGACCCGACGGGCCGTCAGTCGAGGTAGGACATGGCGAGTCGGCAGCGTGCTCCCGAGACCGGGGGCCGGTCCTCCTGCCCGGTCTCCGTCGCATCCTGCTGCCGGACGGCGGCGAGGTCCGTCGGCAGCAGGCCGAGGCCGGCCCGCGCCGGTACCGCCGACGGGCGGGTGACCGGACGGCCGTTCGGCGAGCCGTTGACGACGACGGCGAGTCGGGTGCCCTCGATCATGGTGCTTCGCTTCCTTCCGGATGGTCCTGCTCCAGTGGGCCGGATCGGCCACAGCTCCAGTGCAGCCCCACTCCGGCCCGTCGGCATCCGGACTTGATGCATGGACTACGCAGAACCGGTCGTCCTTGACGAGACCTTGACGCACGTCCACTGCGGCCGCGTGACGCCGGACCGGGACCGGGACCAGGACCGAGCGGCACGGTTCGAAATCCGACAGAGCACCGTGCATGGCCGGGCCATCTGCCCAGGATCCGCCGGGCTGGCCTAGAGTGTGCGCGATGGACACGCTGACGCCCCGACTCCCGGTGACCGGCCACGGCCGGTGGACCGGTGCGCGGACGTTGGCGGTGCTGGTGCTGCTGCTGGGGCTGCTCGGTATGCACGGGCTGGCCGATCCCGGCGGCGCCATGGCGGATCCGGCGCACACCGGACAGTCCAGGTCCCAGCAGGTCGTGCGGATGTCCATGGCGCCCGGACCGTCCATCAGGGCCGATCACGGTCCGTGCGACTGCGACGAGCACCACCATGCGCACGCCGGAAGCATCTGCCAGGCCCCCGGCCTGGGTTCGGCACCCGACGTACCGCCGCTCCGGCCGGTACTCGACCGGTCCTTCTGCGACTCGGCCCGGTCCATCGCGGACGCCCCCGCCCAGCCGGCGGCCGGACGCGGCCCGCCCTCTCTCTCGGCTCTCCAACTCCTGCGTATATAGGCCGGCCTGTGCACCTGCGCGTGCACGTCCGCGTCCTTTTCCTTCCTCTCCGAACGCAGGAGTCTTCAGGCATGTCCGCTTCCACCCGCACCACCACCCGTACCGCCGCCCGCACCGCCTCGCGTGCCCGTCGCCACGCCCGTCGCGTCGCCGTGCTGGGCGCCACTTCGCTGGCGGCTCTCGTCCTGGCCGCGTGCTCCAGCGGCAAGTCCGCGATGGACCAGGCCGGTTCGTCCGCCGTGCCGTCCATGTCGATGTCCGCCACCCCGAACGCCTCGACGGGCTCGACGGGCTCGACGGCGGCCGGCGAGCACAACGCCACCGACGTGTCCTTCGCGGAGCAGATGATCCCGCACCACCGCCAGGCGGTCGCGATGGCCGAACTGGCCGCCGACCGGGCCTCGTCCGCGCAGGTCAAGGAGCTGGCCACGAAGATCAAGGGCGCTCAGGACCCAGAGATCGCCCGGATGAGCGGCTGGCTGACGGGCTGGGGCCGGCAGGTACCCGGCAACGACGGCATGGCCTCGATGCCGGGCATGGACCACTCCGCGTCCCCGGGACACTCGATGGCCGGGATGATGAGTGACGAGGAGATGGCGAAGCTGAAGTCGGCCTCCGGCGCGGACTTCGACGAGGCGTTCCTCGCCATGATGGTCGCCCATCACGAGGGCGCCGTGACCATGGCGAAGGACGAGATCGCCAAGGGCGCGTACCAGCCCGCCAAGACTCTGGCCGACTCGATCAGCACCTCGCAGACGGCCGAGATCACCGAGATGAAGAAGCTCATCACCGCAGGCTGAGCAGCACCGTGAGCGGGTGGGGTGCCGGCACCGGTGCCGGCACCCCACCCCGCAGCACCTCTCCCCCTCTCCGATGCGCCGTCCCACGCAAGGGAGTTCCCTCTGCCATGTCCGCCGTCCATGCGGTGCTGCATGCCCTCGCCATCACCGGGTCGATGACCTGGGAGATCACCTGGGCGCTGATCCTCGGCTTCCTGCTCTCCGCCGTCGTCCAGGCGGTGGTCCACAAGTCGACCGTCTCCGGGCTGATGGGCGACGACCGGCCGCGTACGCTCGCGCTCTCCTCGCTGTTCGGCGCGGCCTCGTCCTCCTGCTCGTACGCGGCCGTCGCGCTGGCCCGCTCGCTCTTCCGCAAGGGCGCCGACTTCACGGCCGCGATGGCCTTCGAGATCGCGTCCACCAATCTCGTGGTCGAACTGGGGGTGCTTCTGGCCCTGTTGATGGGGTGGCAGTTCACTGCGGCGGAGTTCGTCGGCGGACCCGTCATGATCATCCTGTTGGCGGTGATGTTCCGGCTCTTCCTGCGCAGCCGCCTGCTCGACCGGGCCAGGGCGCAGGCCGACCGCGGCCTCGCCGGGTCGATGGAGGGCCATGCCGCGATGGACATGTCGGTGGCCGGGAGCGGCCCGTTCTGGCGGCGACTGCTCTCCCGGGACGGCCTGACCTCGACCTCGCACGTCTTCGCCATGGAGTGGGCCGCGATCTGGAAGGACCTGGTGGGCGGGCTGCTGATCGCGGGTGCGATCGCCGCCTGGGTGCCGGACTCCTTCTGGCAGGCACTGTTCCTGGACAGCCACCCGCTCGCCTCGAGGATCTGGGGCCCGCTGATCGGTCCGCTGGTCGCGATCGGGTCCTTCGTCTGCTCGATCGGCAACGTGCCGCTGGCGGTGGTCCTCTGGAAGGGCGGGATCAGCTTCGGCGGGGTCGTCGCCTTCATCTTCGCCGACCTGCTGATCCTGCCGATCCTGAACATCTACCGGAAGTACTACGGGGCACGGATGGCGCTCTTCCTCCTCGGCACCTTCTACACGGCGATGGTCCTCGCGGGCTACACCGTGGAGATCCTCTTCGGCGGACTCGGCCTCGTCCCCGACCACGCGACGGCCACGGTCCCCATGGGCGGCGTCCGTTGGAACTACACGACCTGGCTGAACATCGCCTTCCTGCTGCTCGCCGCCGCACTGGCGGTCCGCTTCGTACGGACCGGCGGGATCGCCATGCTGCGGATGATGGGCGGCTCACCGAACGACGCCGCCCACCAGCACGAACAGCACGGACCCGGCCACCACGGCGGCAGCGACGGCGATCTGACCGATCGCCACGAGCACCACTGAGCGCGCACCCGTTTCGGGTAAGGCTTGCACCAAGACCTGGTAAATACTAATTTTTTTCAGTCATGGTCGCAGACCGCCCTGCCAGACCCGCGATCAGGGCCGGGCGGCCTCGTGCTGCATACGTGCACCCGACCATGCCCTGACCTCGAACGAGGAGTGACGCCCCGACGGGGAACCACCGCCGTCCCAAACCTGCCGGCCGCACCCGGACAACCATGCGACCCTGAGCGAGAAGAAGGCCGAGGCCAAGGCGAAGCCGGCCGAGGCCGAGTCCATACTCGACGGCCTCAAGGCCGCCGACCGGGCCAAGGTCCTCGCCGACGAGAACGACCAGGCCGCCTCCCGGAGTTCGGGCCGCACCTCCCCCGGCGGTCCGGGCACCTCCGCCGCCGGTGGTTCGGGTGGCAGCCACACCGGCCCCGCGAGCGGCCGGGCCAAGGCCATGCTCGACTTCGCGTACGCCCAGCTGGGCAAGCCCTACGAGCCGGGCGCGGAGGGCCCGGCACCTTCGACTGCTCCGGACTCACCCAGGCCGCCTGGCGCGCGGGCGGGGTGTCCCTGCCTCGCACATCCGAGGAACAGTGGAACGCCGGCCGGCATGTCGCGAAGGCCGACCTCCAGCCCGGCGACCTGGTCTTCTACTTCAACGACCTGCACCACGTCGGAATCCACGTCGGCGACGGCAAGTTGCTGCACGCACCGAGAACCGGAAAGAACGTCATGATCGTCCCCATCGACGTCATGCCGTACATGGGCGCTGTCCGCCCCTGACCTCGGGCGGGCCGCCGCCGTCTGGACTTCGGACAGCGCTCACCGAATAGTCAGACAACCGGGTTAAGCTGACCCGGCATTGACCTGCCGTCGGTCCGCAAAGCGGGCTAATCGGACACCAAGGGGGGAATCGGATTGATCGCGTTCAACCGGACAAGGGCATCGAAACGGGCCAGTTGGGCCCTCGCTGCCCTGACGGCCGCCGCCGCCCTGACGGGTTCGCAGACCTTGCAACTGGCCCCTGCGGCAGCGGTCACCGACGGCACGAACGGCGCCGGCACCTCGGATCCCGGCCGCTCGGCCGACGGTGGCGGCACCCGGGCCCTTCCGCAGCCCCCGGCGGCACCGGCCACCCCCCTGCCCGGGACCAACCCGACGACCGCCACCAGCACCGACCCCAACGCGGCTTCGCTGCCCGGCACGGTCTTCGCCGCATATCGCAACGCGGAGAACAGCCTCGCCCTCACCAGCCCCGGCTGCCACCTCAAGTGGCAACTGCTCGCGGGCATCGGGCAGGTGGAGTCCGGCCAGGCCAACGGCGGCCAGGTGGACGCCAACGGCACCACCTACACCCCGATCCTCGGCCCGATCCTGGACGGCAACGGCTTCGCCGCGATCCCGGACACCGACGCCGGTGTGTTCGACGGCAGTTCACTCTGGGACCGCGCGGTCGGACCGATGCAGTTCATCCCCTCCACCTGGGCCTCCTGGGGCGTGGACGCCAACCACGACGGCAAGGCCGACCCCAACAACATCTTCGACGCCGCGCTCACGGCCGGCCGCTACCTGTGCGCGGGCGGGCGCGACCTCGCCGACCCGGCACAGCTCGACCGGGCCGTCCTCAGCTACAACTCCTCGACGGACTACCTGAACACCGTCAAGAACTGGATGCGGCACTTCGAGTCCGGCACGTCGGTGACGCCCGACCGGCCGGGCGACCCGTGGACGGCACCGAAGCCGAAGCCCGTACCGACACCCCCGGGCACCACCCCGGCTTCGCCCAGCCCGTCGCCCACGCCGACCCCGACGGCGTCGCCGACCCCCTCCCCCTCGGCCAGCCCGTCCGCGAGCGCCTCGGCGACCCCGTCACCGGGCCCGAGCAGCAGTGCGACCGCCAAGCCGAGCCCGAGCGGCAGCGCGAGCCCGTCGGCCAGCCCGTCCGCGAGCCCCACCGGCTCGCCGTCCCCGTCGCCCTCGGGTTCCACCTGCCCGACCCCCAGCGGGTCGCCCTCCCCGACGCCGAGCGGCAGCGCGAGCGCCTCGCCGTCCCCGTCGCCGACGCCGACCCCCTCGGGCAGCCCGAGCGGCACGCCGTCCGCCACCGCCTCGCCGACCCCGACCGTGCCCCCCGGCTGCCCGACCCCCAGCCCGTCCCCGAGCGCCTCCACCAGCCCGTCCCCGGGGCCCTCCCCCTCGGCCACCCCGGCCCCGTCGCCGCAGCACCACTGACCGACCGGCCCGGGCCGAGACAGACCCGACGACTGAGCCCCCGGAAGCGAAGGAAGACTCCCGGGGGCTCAGCCCTTTTCCCGGCGCGCTACCACCGGATCCTCTCCGGCCGCTCTCTCGGCCGACGGTGACCTGCGCTGTCCAGGCGCGCGGCCGGCGTCTTATCCAGGACCGCCCGGAGTGACCCCAGGACGTCGGATCCGAGCCGGCCCGTCCCGGCGGCAGGAAGAGGGCGTCGGCGATCTGGTGGGTCAGGCCCTGGGGGAACTCCTCCTGGTCGCCCCGGGCCTCCTCGGTGAGCTGGTGAGGATGGCGTCGACGTCCCGTGCACGACTACCCGGCTCCGACCGCCCGGTGAGCTGTCCCGGAAGCCGTCGGTGGACTTCCGGCACTTCCCGAACGAGGTCGAGCGCCGGAGCGAACCCGGCCCGGCGGTCCACGTGATCTGCGACAGCACCTGCGGGCCCGGTCTCCGGGCACGCGAAAGGCCGTCGGCCGGGGCGGCAACTGCCGGCCCCGGCCGACGGCCTTGAACTCTGTCCGAGTCGATCCGACCGGTCCGGTCCGTTCCGGTCCGACGCGACTCTGTCCGACTAACGAACGGCGGGCTCGAACTCGTCCGGCTTCGCGCTGTCCGCCTCGGACGCGGCGACGAGCTCCTCGCGCACCTGGGCGAGCGAGGGGTTCTGCCAGGAGCTGCGGACGCCCCAGAAGTAGAAGGCGAGTCCGATCGCGGCGACGATCAGCAGGTCCCAGCCCTCGGGGAGGTAGCCGTGACCGCCGAAGTCCGCGCTGCCCGCCCACGAGACGGCAGACATCACCAGCAGGTAGGCGACCATCCAGCAGCCGGCAAGCAGGTGCGGTTTGAGCACGGCCCACGGCTTGCGCAGCTCGTACCAGGCCCAGATCGGCAGACCGGCGGCCATCAGCAGGATGACCTTGCCGGTGAGCGGCCAGCGGGCCCAGTACAGGACCAGCGAGCCGAAGACCATCGCGACCGGCGCGATGATCGGCATGGCGCGCAGCTTGACCGGGCGCGGCAGGTCCGGCGCCAGGCGGCGCAGCGACATCACGGCTACCGGGCCGGTGATGTACGAGATCACGGTGGCGACCGAGACGATCTCGGCGAGCGAGCCCCAGCCGCGGAAGACCGCGAGGAAGAGGAAGGCGATGAACAGGTTGAGCACCAGCGCCGGACGCGGGATACCGGTCTTGCGGTCGACCCGGCCGAAGATCGACGGCAGGTGGCCGTTCTCCTGCACGCCCTGGATCATCCGGGAGGTGGTGGCGGCGTAGATCATGCCGGTGCCGCTCGGGGAGATGAAGGCATCCGCGTAGAGCAGCATGGCGAGCCAGTTCAGGCCCCAGGCGACCGCGAGGTCGGCGAGCGGGGACTTGTAGGAGAGGCTGGACCAGCCGTGCGCCAGGTCACCGGACGGGACGGCGAGCAGGAAGGCGAGCTGCAGTCCGACGTAGATCACCAGCGCGATCAGGATCGAGCTGATCACTGCCTTGGGCAGCGACTTGCCCGGGTTGCGGGCCTCGCCGGCCATGTTCAGTGGCGACTGGAAGCCGTTGTAGGCCCAGACGATGCCGGAGACGGCGACCGCCGTGAACACCGAGCTCCAGCCGTTCGGGGCGAAGCCGCCGTGGTCCTGGAGGTTGTGGGTGTCGAAGTGCGACAGCAGCAGGGCGCCCGCGGTGAGCGTCGGCACGACCACCTTGAAGACGGTGATCGCCGTGTTGGTCTTGGCGAAGAGCGTGATCGCGAACCAGTTGAGCAGGAAGTACCCGACCAGCAGCACGCTGGCCAGCGCCACACCGCTGACGGTGAGCTCCGTGCCGTTGTACAGCCCCTTCGTCCAGGCGAAGTCCCACGAGCTCATGTACTGCACGGAGGCGGTCGCCTCACCGGGGATCACCGAGACGATGGCGATCCAGTTCGCCCAGGCGGCGAGGTAGCCCGCCAGCGAGCCGTGCGAGTACTGCCCGTACCGGACCATGCCGCCGGCCTTGGGGAACATCGAGCCGAGCTCGCTGTAGGTGAGGGCGATCACCAGAGCCACGGCCGCACCGATCACCCAGGCGATCGTCGCCGCGGGGCCTGCCAGTTTGGCGGCTCGCTCGGCACCGAAAAGCCACCCGGATCCGATGATCGAACCGAGGCCGACCGCCGTCAGGCTGATGGTGCCGAGTGAACGGCGATAGTTCTGGTCTGACCGTGTAGTCGGCTCAGGCGCGCTCAATGTGTCGCCCCTTCTTCGCTTGGTCGCCAGGGCCTCCGGGTGAGGCTCCTGTCCTGATCAGCACCGGCCCCGGAGTGTGTACAAACCTCGGCCAGGCAACGCGGAGCAGAATAGGCGACCAAGTCGGACGAAATGCTCATATCAAGCTCAAATCGTTCGATCGTTGCCATCTTGTGTCCGTTTACCGGTTGTGCTGTTTCGCAGAATCATCGCAGGTCAACACGGCCTTCAACGCCCCCCGACCCCCGGCGGACCGGACCGGGGTCCGCCCCCATCCCCTCCCGAACCGATGCCGCGACAGCCACCCCCGCCTCGGATCGCGCGTGTGCATACTGCCCGGGGAGGGCGGTCGGCAGTCTCCGGATCATCCGCAGGTGCCCGGCGTCCGCGTGGTGGGGCGGGCCGCACCGGCGAGGGCGGACCGGTCGCGGGGTTCGGCGGCGGCGAGGGCGAGCAGACAGCCTGCGGCGCAGCGGACCGCCGGGTGGGCGGCGGCCTGCCGCAGAAGTGCCACGGCCTGGCTGACGTTCATCGGACTACCTCCATCGGGTACCCGCGGGTATCTGCCGCGGGGCAGCGGTACGGGACCGGGTACGGCGCCGGGCCGGTACGCGGGGTGCGTACCGGCCCGGCGCTGCGGGTGCTGTCGGTGCAGCCGGTGTTGCGAGTGCTGCTCACGCGCTGTGCGCGGGCTCACCAGCCTCCACCGTCGCCGACTGCTGCTGCGGCTCGGGCGTCCGGAGCATCGCGATCGCCAGCACACCGCCGACGACGGCGATCACGGCAGCGCCGACGAAGGCCGCCGAGAAGCCGTCGGTGAGCGCGGTGGCGTCACCGAGCCTGCCCGCGCCCTTGGACGCGGCGAGGGCGGTCATCGCGGCGAGTCCGAGCGCCGAGCCGACCTGGTAGCTGGTGTTGACGATGCCCGAGGCCAGTCCGCCCTCCTCCGGGCGGGCACTGGAGATGGCGGTGCCGAGCGAGGGGATGAAGGCGAGCGCCATACCGATTGCGGAGACCAGCGAGGCGGGCAGCACGTCGACCCAGAAGTTGCCGTCCGGGCGGACCAGGGAGAGCCAGAACAGGCCGGCGGCCAGCAGGAAGAGGCCGGCCACGATCAGCGGCTTGGGGCCGAACCTGGCGATCAGGCGCGGCGCCGTGGTGATCATGATGAGCATGATGGCCACGGTCATCGGGAGCAGCGCCGCCCCGCTCGGGAAGGCGCTCAGGCCGAGGACCTGCTGGAGATAGAGGTTGAGGAAGAACCACATCGGCACCCAGGCGGCGGCCAGCAGCAGCTGGGCGACGTTGGCAGCGGCCAGGTTGGGGGCCTTGAAGATGTCCAGGCGCATCAGCGGCTCACGGCGCTTGGACTGGATGACGACGAAGACCGCGAGGAGGACGACCGCGGCGGCCAGCACCAGCAGGGTGGAGGCAGAGCCCCAACCGGCCTCGGGCGCACGGACGATGGCATAGACGGCGGCGGCGAGGCCGACCGTGACGGTGAGTGCGCCGAGCAGGTCGATCCGGCCGGCGCGGCGACCGGTGGCGGGCATCAGCTTCGGGGTCGCGATCAGTGCGATGACGGCGACCGGGATGTTGATGTAGAAGACCCAGGGCCAGCTGATGTACTGGGTGATGGCGCCGCCGAGGAAGACACCGGCGGTGCCACCAGCCGGTGCCGCGGCGCCGTAGAGGGCGAACGCCTTGGTGAGCTCCTTGGGGTCGTGGCCGAAGAGCATCATCAGCAGGGTGAGCGCGGACGGGGCGATGAGCGCCGCCCCTGCTCCCTGGACCGCGCGGCTGACCAGCTCGACGGTGACGTTGTTCGCCAGCCCGGCGGTCAGCGAGCCGACGGCCAGGATGGCCCAGCCGGCGCTGAACAGCTTGCGCGCCCCGAAGAGGTCGGAGAGGCGGCCGCCGAGCAGCAGCAGACCGCCGAAGGCGACCACGTAGGCATTGAAGACCCAGGACAGGTTCTCCTGGGTGAAGCCGAGATCGCCCTGCATCTTGGGCAGCGCGACGCCGATGATCGACGTGTCCATGATGACCATGAACTGGGCTGCCGCGATCAGCCAGAGGGCCTTCCCGCGGCTGGTGGTGGACGGGGTTCCGGGTGCGGACATCGCAGATACTCCATACCGGTTGGGGGTATATCGCCGGTTGAACATAGCACCGCTCGGCCGAGAGGAACATACGGAACGAACGATGAGCACCCGAGCGGAGGTTGGGATCGGCATCAGGTCCAAGTAAACCCCTGGGGGGTACTTGCCGTTTATACCCTGGGGGGGTACGTTGGCACCGCCACGACGACAGACGGGAGGTCACGGCATGGCCGGGTACATCGAGTCCAAGAGCGGGTTCACCAAGCGCTTGCGCCGCGTCGAGGGCCAGATTCGCGGCCTCCAGCGGATGGTCGAGACCGACACCTACTGCATCGACATCCTGACCCAGGTCTCGGCGACCACCAGGGCACTGCAGGCGGTCGCCCTCGGACTGCTCGACGAGCACATGAACCACTGCCTGGTCGCGGCGGCCGGAGCAGGCGGACCCGAGGCCGACGCGAAGCTGCAGGAGGCTTCGGCGGCCATCGCGCGACTGCTGCGCTCCTGAACCGACCACCGCCCGAAGGAGACACCCCTTGAACACCCCGACCAAACTCGCCACCTTCGCGCTGGGGCTGGCGGCCACCCTCGGCGGGGCGGCCGGCATCGGCCACGCCGTCGGCCCGATCGGCAGCTCCGGCAGCACCGCAAGCTCCGGGATGCACCACGCCACCGCGACCGGATCGGCAGCCCACGGCGCCGACTCCGCCGCCGGGCACGGGAGTCACGACATGACCGGCAGCGGAACCGCGACCGAGGAAACACCCGGAGGACTGATGGTCTCGCAGCACGGCTACACCCTGGAGCCCGCCACTCGCAGCCTGACCGCCGGCGAGCCCCAGACCCTCTCCTTCGCCGTCCGCGGCCCGGACGGCAAGCCCGTCACCGACTACTCCCCCACCCACGAGAAGGACCTCCATCTCATCGTGGTGCGGCGGGACCTGACGAGCTTCCAGCACCTGCACCCGACCCGCGACGCAGCCGGCACCTGGAGCATCCCGCTGACCCTGCCGACCGCCGGTGAGTACCGGATGTTCACCGACTTCGCCCCGGCCGACGGCAAGGGGCTGACCCTCGGCGCCGACCTCCGGGCCGCCGGGAACTTCACCCCTCAGCCGCTTCCCGCCCCGGCCGCCAGCGTCGAGACCGACGGCTACACCGTCACCCTGGACGGCACCCTGGAGGCCGGCCGGACCTCGAAGCTGACCCTCACCGTCAGCAAGGACGGCAAGCCCGTCACCGACCTCCAGCCCTACCTCGCCGCGTACGGACACCTGGTGGCCCTGCGCTCCGGCGACCTCGCCTACCTGCATGTGCACCCGGACGGCAGCCCCGGCGACGGCCGCACCGCGCCCGGCCCCGGCATCACCTTCTACGCCACCGTGCCGAGCGCCGGGGACTACCGGCTCTTCCTCGACTTCAAGCACGGCGACACCGTGCACACCGCCGCCTTCACCGCCCGTGCCGAGGCCGCTCCGGCCGGGTCCGCCACCGCCGGCCAGGGCGAGGCGACCGACCACGGCGACCACGGCGACCACCAGCACTGACCGCACGTCACCCGAGTACCGGGTCGACAGCGGGTCGATACCCCCTACCCGTACTCGGCCCGTACCACCCGCACCGCATAACGTGCCCGACAGCAGTAACCCCGAGGAGGGGTGATGAGCTCCGCAACCCAAGACAGGACCCTGCCGGCCGGCAGTGAGCAGATCGAACTCGAAATCGGCGGCATGACCTGCGCCTCGTGCGCCGCCCGGATCGAGAAGCGGCTGAACAAGATGGAGGGCGTCACCGCCACCGTCAACTACGCCACCGAGAAGGCGAAGGTCACCTACCTCGGTGCGATCGAGCCGCAGGCCCTGGTGGCCGAGGTGGAGAAGGCCGGCTACACCGCCGCTCTCCCCAGGCCCCCGGCCGCCGAGGGCGCGGAGCCGGCCGAGCCCGCCGAGGCCGACGACCCCACCCGGGCGCTGCGTCAGCGGCTGCTGATCTCGGCGGTACTGACCGTCCCGGTGATAGCGATGGCGATGGTCCCGGCGCTGCAGTTCCAGTTCTGGCAGTGGCTCTCGCTCACCCTCGCCGCCCCGGTCGTCGCGTACGGCGCCTGGCCGTTCCACCGCGCCGCGTGGACCAACCTCAGGCACGGCGCGGCGACCATGGACACCCTGATCTCGGTCGGCACGCTGGCCGCCATGGGCTGGTCGCTGTACGCGCTGTTCTGGGGCACCGCCGGTACGCCGGGCATGACGCACCCGTTCGAGCTGACCATCGGGCGCAGCGACGGCGCGGGCAACATCTACCTGGAGGCGGCCGCCGGAGTCACCACCTTCATCCTGGCGGGCCGCTACTTCGAGGTCCGCTCCAAGCGGCGGGCGGGCTCCGCGCTGCGAGCGCTGCTGGAGCTGGGCTCCAAGGACGTCGCGGTGGTACGGGACGGGCGTGAGGAGCGCATCCCGATCGGGCAGCTGGCGGCAGACGACGTCTTCGTGGTCCGTCCCGGAGAGAAGGTGGCCACCGACGGTGTGATCATCGAGGGCACCTCGGCGATCGACGCCAGCATGCTGACCGGCGAGTCGGTACCGGTCGAGGTCTCCCCCGGCGACGCCGTGGTGGGCGCCACGGTCAACGCCGGTGGCCGACTGCTGGTACGAGCCGTCAAGGTCGGCGCGGACACCCAACTGGCCCAGATGGCACGCCTGGTGGAGGACGCGCAGAACGGCAAGGCCGAGGTGCAGCGCCTCGCCGACAAGGTCTCCGGGATCTTCGTGCCGGTGGTCATCACACTGGCCGTCGCGACCCTCGGCTTCTGGCTGGGCACGGGAGAGGGCTTCAGCTCGGCCTTCACGGCAGCCGTTGCGGTGCTGATCATCGCCTGCCCGTGCGCCCTCGGCCTGGCCACTCCGACCGCACTGATGGTCGGCACCGGGCGCGGCGCCCAGCTCGGCATCCTGATCAAGGGTCCGGAGGTGCTGGAGTCGACCAAGGGCGTGGACACCGTGGTGCTGGACAAGACCGGCACGGTGACGACCGGTCAGATGACCCTGGTCGAGGTCGTCCCGGCCGACGGCGAGGACACTGAGCAGATCCTGCGTCTGGCCGGTGCCCTGGAGGACGCCTCCGAGCACCCGATCGCCCAGGCGATCGCCAAGGGCGCGACCCAGCGGGTCGGCATCCTGCCGCAGGTCGAGGACTTCGCCAACATCGAGGGCCTGGGCGTGCAGGGCGTGGTGGCCGGCGACGGCACCAGCCACGCCGTTCTGGTCGGCCGCACCCGGCTGCTGGAGGAGTGGAGCCAGCACCTGAGCCCCGCACTTGAGCAGGCCAAGGCCGAGGCCGAGGCCAAGGGTCGTACGGCCGTCGCGGTCGGCTGGGACGGCCGGGCACGGGGCATCGTGGTGGTCGCCGACGCGGTCAAGCCCACCTCGGCCGCCGCCATCCGCCAGCTGCGCGACCTCGGGCTGCGTCCGGTCCTGCTGACCGGTGACAACGCCTCGGCGGCCCGCGCGGTGGCCGACGAGGTCGGCATCGAGGAGGTGATCGCCGAGGTGATGCCCGCCGACAAGGTGGACGTGGTCAAGCGCCTTCAGGCGGAGGGCCGCCGGGTGGCGATGGTCGGCGACGGCGTCAACGACGCGGCGGCCCTGGCCCAGGCCGACCTCGGGCTCGCGATGGGCACCGGGACGGACGCCGCGATCGAAGCGGCCGACCTGACCCTGGTCCGTGGCGACCTGCGGATCGCGGCGGACGCCATCCGGCTGGCCCGGCGCACCCTGGCCACCATCAAGAGCAACCTCTTCTGGGCCTTCGCCTACAACGTGGCCGCTCTCCCGCTGGCGGCCGCCGGGCTGCTCAACCCGATGATCGCCGGGGCGGCGATGGCGTTCTCCTCGGTGTTCGTCGTCTCCAACAGCCTGCGGCTGCGGCGCTTCGCCGCCCTCCCCGACAACCGCACCCCGGCACCGGCCGCCTGACGGACCGCCTGCCTCCACCCCGCCCCCAGCCCTGCGAGGCCGTCGGACCAGCCGGTCCGGCGGCCTCGCGGCCGTCCGGGCAATGGCGTCCGGACGGCTCGCTGCGCCCGTACGGAAATGCAGCCGCGTCCTACCACATTCCTTAGTAATTTCGCAGAATCACCATCGGCCCGACATGGCGCAGAAACACTCGCGCCCGGCGCGGCACACCCGATCAGACTCGTCGGAACTGAATGGGAAATATTCCAACTTCATGACCGATCTTGATTTCCCTCAATAGAATGACTTGACTGGCTCCCGACGACCTGCCGGGCAACGACTACCCCTCCCTCGGGGTCGGCAGCCACAGCCGTCGGCCCTCGGGCCACTGCGCCGACCAGGGGATGAGAGATGGATCACAAGGTGGAGCTGAGAGCGGCTGCCGAGGACGAGGCCGCAGAGATCGCCGCCCTTCTCGCGCGCTCATGGCGGGAGAACTACGCCGAGCTGCTCGGCGGATACCGCACGGAGCGCCTGGTCGCAGAATACTGTCGGGTCGGGCGTATTTCCGCCGAGATTGGCGCAGCCGGAGCCGGTGACGGCTGGCTCGGCTGGCTGGTCGCCCGCAGCGGCGGCGAACTCGCCGGAGCCGCTGCGGGCGGTATCACCACGATCGGCTCGGGCGAGATCTACACACTCTGTACCGCTGCCGCGCACGGCCGCAGAGGCATCGCCACCGCTCTGATCGGCGCCGCGACGGAGCAGCAGCGGGCCCGTGGCGCCACCGAGCAGTGGGTCGGGCTGTACGGCCCCGAGGACCCGACCTTCGGCTTCTTCACCAAACACGGCTTCACGCCGGTCCAGCCCGCCGAGTCGACGGCCGGGCGGTCGGCGGCTCGGCCGGCCGAGCGGTCGGCCGATCCTGCGGAGTACAAGGACGGCGCCCCCGCGCTCGTACGCATCCGCCGCGCCGTCTGAGGGCCTTCGCCGGGCCGTACTTGGGCCGGTCACACACGCGTGCGTCCGGTGCGCTTCGATCAACTCGGCTGGTACCGGGAGACGTTGGGCCTTCGGTGCGCTGCGGGGCGGCGGGACGCCGACTCGGCATCGGCAGGAGCAGCTGCCGAGTCGGCGTCCCGCTGCCGTCCCTGCCTACTCGGCCGGTTCCGGCCTGCGCCGAACCAGTCCCCGCACAGTTCATGTCCCACACGGCAGCCAACACCGGCCGGAGAGGCCCCGGTTGCGATCAGTGCAGGACGGGTGCGCTCATCCACATGTTCTCGCCGCAGACCGTCATCGGCACCCGCTTGCCGTGGGAGTCGGTCATCGGCAGCCCGGTGCCGACCTCGTGCGGAGCGGCGTGCGGGGGAAGGACCTGGGCCTGCGCCAGCGTGCCCGTCGAGAGGAAGCAGTAACCGCTCGTGTCCGGGACCTCGGCGTAGTGCAGGTCGACGACCACCGAACGCCCCGGGGCCAGCACCAGCCGCGACGGCACCGTCCTGGCGCCGACCGCGACCACCTCAGGCCCCTTGCCGACATGTACCCGGAACCCCGGGTAGCCGTCGAAGGCACAGGGCGAGCCGCCGGTGTTCACCGCCGTCAGCCGCGCCGGAGCCGGGTCTCCCGGGGTGGTCGCGGCCTGATCCAGGTGGATGAGGGTCCATCGCAGGTGCCCGGCAACACAGTTGGCGGCCGCCTTGTCCGAGGTCGGCAGAGCGGCCGACCCGGACGGGGACTGCACGCTCGTCGCCGACTGCGCCGGTGCCGCCGCCGGTGCCGCCGCCGATGCCGTGCCGGACGCGGCCAACGGGCTCGCCGGTACCCCGCTGCCCGTAGGGGCAGCCGTGCCGGCCGTCGAACCGGCGGATGCGCTCACACCGGAAGCGGCTGTGCCGGAAGCCGATGTCGACACGGCGGCGGTGGCGGATCCGGTGGACGACGCCTGGCCGGCGGCCGAACCCGCCGCCGACGCCGACTGGCCGTCGTCGGCCGGCCCACAGCCGCTCACCGACAGCACCACACCCACCGCGACCGCCACACCTGTCGCCATGCGCTTGTTCATCGAGTCCTCCCCCTGAAGTCGTACCGGACGCCGCACCGGTCGTCGGCTCGGCCGTCCCCGCTCGGCCCGCTTCCCACGACCGACAGACAGCGAGCGCGGGAGAAACGGTTGCACGGCGACCTGCCGCCGTCCTTCGAGCCCTGCGAGCCTAGAGGAAGCAACCCACCGTACCCGCCCCGGGCCAGCCCCCGGACATGTCGGCGGGGGGGGGGGGGGGGCCCGGGCCCCCCCCCCCCCCCCCCGCCCCC
The DNA here is from genome assembly GCF_029892105.1 of Kitasatospora sp. GP82. Classification (GTDB taxonomy): domain Bacteria; phylum Actinomycetota; class Actinomycetes; order Streptomycetales; family Streptomycetaceae; genus Kitasatospora. Next base: position 220,335 of record NZ_JARZAJ010000010.1, read on the forward strand.
CCCCCCCCCCCGCCCCCCCCCCCCCCCCCCGCCCCCCCCCCGGCCCCCCCCCCCCCTGGGGGGGGGGGGCCCGCGCCCCCGCCCCCCCCCCGCCCCCCCCCCCCCCCCCCCGACCGTTCTTCGGCCTCAGCCCCGCATGAACCGCCGGAGCCCGACCATGGATGCACCGAGGAGCACGAGGCTCATGGCGGCGAACGCCAGCGGCATCTGCTCCGACCCGGTCTCGGCCAGCTCCCCGTGGTGGTGGCGGCGGTGCGACTCGTGACCGAACGAGTGGTGACCGCTGCCTCCCTTCTGCTGGGCGTGCTGGTGGACCGTGACCTTGTTGCCCTCCTGACGCTGGCTGAGCTCGTTCTCGCTCAGCAGATTGTTCGCGCTCGAGTTCGCGCTGTTCTTGGTGGTCGAGTTACTGGTCGAGTTGGTGGTCGAGTTCGTGCTCGTGTTGCTGCTCGAGCTGGAGCTGTTGTTGGACAGCGCCGGCTGGCTGCCGTTCACGTTGGAAATCGAAGGATTGTTGTTCCCGGTGACCGTCACCGTGGGGTGGTTGTCGTTCACGACGGTCAGCACGACGTTCGGGTTCGAGGTCGAGCTCGTCGCCTGAACCTGGGTCTGGTTCGAATTCGCGTCCTCAGCCTGGTTCGAGTTCGCGTTGGCGTCCTGGACCTGGTTCTGGTTCTGGTTCTGGTTCTGACCGGAACTCTGGCCCTGGCCCTGACCCTGCTCATTGCCGTTTTCGTTGCGGTGCTCATTGCCGTGCCCGTTACGGGGCTTACCGTTCGACGAGTCGTCCGGGTTGCCGTGCGCCCCTTGGCCGCAGCCACATGACTGCCCGCCACCGTCTCCTCGGGGGCTGTCCTGCGGGGCGCCGGCCGGCTATGCGTGCTCTCCGGGCGGAGCCATCGAGGCCGAGTCCTCGCCCCATGCCGGTGCAGCCTCGCCGCCTCTTTCAGGCATGATGAATTCGAGGGCCCACGCGTTGCCGGTGCTGTTTCCGCCTCCGGCTTGGCCAAGGAGTGCGACCACCAAGGGGGAGCCACTCATCCCCCAGCCACTGGCCGTTACCTCCGAGGACCAGTCGCTGTAGGCATGCGCTGTGCTGCTGCCCAGCACGACCAAGGCGAGCGAGGTCAGTCCCGACACGACGAGACCGGCTGCGCGGGTCTTCATAATGCTCCCAAGGTGATCGTCAAAACGGATTCCCTGTCTACAACAACGGTCGAATTCCTCGACGCGTACCACGCAGGCCGATCAACACATCGGTCTGGTCATTGACCCGAACGGCCTTATCCAGACCGGAGCGCCGACATCTCAGGGCGCATTCACCTTTTTATATGCCTATCTTTGGCCAATGCACGATCCGAGGCTTTCGAGAAACCTGCCCTGCGACCCCGGAGCCCATCGGGCCGGACAGTGGCGGCCACGCGCCAACGCGTGGACTCGCCGCACCGGTCACTGGTAGGGCGCAGCAGCTCCGGGGAGGATCGAGGCGACCCCGGGTGCTCTCGTGGCACCGACCGTTCGCGGCGGGGCAGTTGAGCACACCCCCTGGAGGAGCCATGGCCACGCGCAGCCTGCCCGGGTACGTTCCGATCGCGGCACCCGCCCACCGTGCACGCGACAACGGGCGGACCGCCGCCACCCGCTGGGCCCCCGGCCTGGAGTCGATGGAACCCCCCACCCCCCACACCACCTGGTTGCAGGACTTTCTGCTCAACCCGCACGCCGCCGATATCGTCGGCTACCTCAGAGCGGCCCGCAGCGCCGGTGGTCCGGTCCTCGACCTGGGCGCCGGGGCCGGACGGCTGACCGTCCCCTTCGCCCACCACGGCTTCAGGGTCGAGGCAGTGGACCGGGACGCAGCCGGCCTGACCATGCTCCGCGAGTGGGCGGCCCGAGGCGGCCGCCGGACTGAACAGTCCGTCATCACCACCTGTACCGAGTTGAGCAGACTCCAACTGGAGGGAACCTACGGCTTCGTGATGCTCGCCGGGGCGATGGTCGCGGCGCTCTCGCCGTGCGTCCGGGCGGCGCTTCTCGACGAGGTGACCGCCCACCTGCACCCCGGCGGGGCACTCGCCCTGGACTTCACCGCCCACCATCGGGCCGAGCTGCTCGGTGAGCCGGAGCGCAGCTGGACCTTCCGAGTGCCGAGATTCGACGGCATCGACGAGACGGCGTTCGCCCGACAGCGCTTCGAGCCCTCGACGATGCGCGAGGAAGTCCTCTTCCGTACAGAGCAGTTCGGGGCACAGGGTGTCCTGCGGCAGGAGTTCGGCACCAGCAAATGGATCGTGGACCCGGACGCGCTCGCCATCGAGCTACGGCAGGCGGGCCTGCGGATCCTGGCCCGCGACAGCCGTCCGCTCGACGCCCGTACCGACAGCGTCTTCCTCCTCTGCGAGCGCCGCGACACTCGACTTGACCGACGCCCCGTCGCCCGCCGACTCGACATAGTCCGACCCGAATCGTCGATCATGGCGTGATGCGAGTCACATTTGCCGCAATCGCCCCTCTCCGGCCATACCGCCCGTGAAACGATCTCGACGGGGAGTACGTAGGCAATTCAAACCGGGGATGGCGGTGTCGCGTGTCAAGGCCGACCGACGGCAAGTCTTCGGACCAGGCCCTGGCCGTCTACCAGGAGTTACGCAACCGGGGATCGTCCAACTACGGCGAGCTGACGGCTGAACTCGGCCTCTCCGACGCCGAGGCGCAGTCCTGCTGGGTCGAGCTCACCCAGCTGGGGCTGCTCGCCGAACCCGCGTCGGACGACAGTCCTGGCACCGTGGCCGTGGTCGACCCCGAGGTGGCCCTGCTGCGGACACTCGCCCAGGAACAGCGCGACATGCGCCAGCGCCAACTGCGCGCCGAGGACCGGTACGCCGCGATCGAGGACCTGGCCGGCCGCTACATGCGCGGCGGGGGCGCCACCCACGCCGAGGTCGAGGTCGAGGTCCTGACCAGCAGAAGACGCATCCAGCAGGCCCTGGAGGACCTGTCCGAGACCGTCAAGGACGAGAGCGCCTCGATGCACCCGGGAGCGCTCCCGATCGGCGAGTTCCTGGAACGGGGTCTGGCCCGCGACCGCCGCTTACTGGAGAGCGGTGCCCGGGTCCGCGCCATCTACCAGCAGCGCTTCGTCGCGGTGCCCGCCCTCGCCGAGTACTTCAGCCGCCAGGTCGAGCTGGGCGTCGAGGTCCGGCTGGCCCCGGTGGTCCCGCTGAACATGATCCTGAGCGACCGCCGCTTCGCCCTGCTCCCCATCGACCCCGACAATCACGCGGCCGGTGCCGTACTCGCCCGAGGCTCCGCCCTGGTCCGCTCGTACCTGGCGCTCTACGAGTACTGCTGGCAGACCTCGTCCGCCTTCGGCCACACCGAACAGCGTCGCGGCGGCGAGCGCCTGACCGAGCAGCAGCACGCGGCGATCAGGATGCTGGCGGCGGGCATGAAGGACGAGAAGATCGCCCGCTCGCTGGGCGTCTCGCTGCGCACGCTCAGCCGCCTGATGTCCGAGGTGATGCAGGAACTGGGCACCTCCAGCCGCTTCGAGGCCGGTGTACGGGCTGCCAGGCTCGGCTGGCTGGACTGAGCCCGGCGCGGGGCCGTGGACGGCCCTGCGCGGCCGGTCCCGGGAGTTTCGAACCGGCAAGAGGTACGCTTGGACCAAATCTTTGTTTGGACCAGAAGCGGCCCACCGACCCGATGGCGGACTCCCATGGAACACGGTAAGGCGCCCGCGGGCCGGGAGGCAGCGGTCCAGCGGCTGCGCGACGTCGGTCTCCGTGTGACGGGCCCCAGACTTGAGGTCCTGCAGATCCTCTCCGCCCAGGCACACCTGGACGTCGAGTCGATCACCGAGGCCGCCCGTGCCCGACTCGGCACCCTGACCAGCCAGGCCGTCTACGAGATGCTGCGGCACTTCATGGAGACGGGCCTGGTCCGGAAGTTCGAACGCCCGGGCCGCCCCGCCGTCTTCGAACTCTCCGCCGGCGAACACCACCATGCCCTCTGCACCCGCTGCGGCCAGGTCGCCAACGTCGAGACCCCGGTCCCCGACCCTCCGCGCAAGGGCCTGCGCGGCTGGCGAATCGAAGAGACCGAACTGGTCTTCCTCGGCGAATGCCCCACCTGCCGCAAGGCATAAGCGGAATATCGCCGGTGGACGACGGTGCGCGGCCCCTCTGCTCCCGCACGCCCCGCCTTCGGCTCCTCCGGCGCTGCCACACCCAGGTGTTCCGATCCGCCCGGTGGGCTGCGGCCCTTGTGCGCGAGGGCCGCCGCCTGTCCGGCCGGGTCAGCTGGTGAGGTGTTCGACGGTGGGGACCACCGTCGAAGAGGTCGGCGATGGTGGCCAGGCTCGCCGTCTGGAGGGTGCCGGCGGGCACGGTGCTGCCGGCGGGTGCGGTCAGGGCACGCATGGCGGTCGCCTCGGCAACGACGGTGGGCCGGCAGCCGAGGTTGAAGGCGTCCTGGGCGGCGTGGTCGCCCGCCGCCCGGGTGCCGTCCGTGGCGTCCACCAGTCCCGTGCCGCCGTGGGCCGCGCCGGGAGGTGCATCGGCTGCGCCGGCGGAGTCGAGGGCGGTCCGGCCGGGATGCAGGCCCCAGGCATCGGCGACGGCCCGGGCAACGGCCGGGGCGATGGGCCAGAGGGGAGCCTCGGTACCGGTGCGGACCGTCAGCTGTCCGCCGTGCCAGGGCGGCTGAAGGTCGGCCAGCGCCGACTCGGCCGCTCGGCGGGCCGGCGCCACGGCCTCGGGCGAGGCGTGTACCCGGAGCCGCGCTCCCGAGTGCGGGGCGAACTCCGCCCGGGCGCCGCGTCCGGGCCACGGCAGCCGCAGGACGCCGATGCGAGGGGTGCCGTCCGGGGCCGTGAACACCCCCGAGACCAGCTCCCCGTGGTAGCCGGGAGCGAAGCCCAGACCCACCCGGTGGCGTGACGGCGCCGACGCGTGCGTCGGCCTGGGCGCGGACGGACCGGACCGGGGCAGCGGTGCTCCACGGTGAACCGCATCCACGGCTGCCGGGCCCACTGCAGGCCCTGCGGGGCGTACGGCTTCGCGAGGAGCCGCGCTCGGGGGGAACGGCGGGTGGGCGGCGGCGGGAGAGGCGGGCCCGGTGGGGCGTACGGCTGTGGTCATGGCACCCTCCAGGGCTGGTGAGCGAAGTGGTGGCGGTCAGCAGAGCGCCGGCCGAACCGCAGTGCGTCGCAGTGCGGTTCGGCCGGCGGTCGTCGTCATCGGGGCGCCGGTCGGACCAGTCCAGTCGGGCCGTTGTCCGGTCGGGTGGGACGGCCGAGCCGTGGGGCCGGGCTCAGCCCTGGACCGGGGCGACGGGGATGGGGGCGGGCCAGACGGTGCCGCTGTTGGCCGGGTCCGCCAGGATCGCACCGGCCGGGGCCGGGGCGGCGGGCCAGACGGTGCCGTCCGCGAACGAGGTGCCGTGCTCCCCCGCGGTGCCGCCGCCCTGTGCCGACCAGAGCCCGCAGGCCGCCAGGGCCAGGGCGGCCACGGCCGGGGCGACGCGACGCAGGACGGTGCGGCCGGTGGTGGAGATGGTTGCGGACATGATTCCTCCAGGAATATGGGTGCGGGTTGGTGCGCTCCCCGGCTGCCGTGCCGTCGGCGCCGGAGGAGATGACTCGATATTTGCCGGTATCCCGACGGAGATCCAGCCCATTCGGCGTCGTCCCCAAGCCATGGCGTGGATGTGCCAGTGTGCCGGAATTCCCCTCTCCGCTTTGGCGGTTGAGGGCATGCCGAAGCGATCCGCCGTTCTTTTTGGAAGGGCGGATATTTTGTTGGACAAAATGTCGTGCTAGCCTCGGAGAAGATGAAGGTGGCACAGGTGTCGTCGGCTGCCCGGCGGCCCGCACCGTGGCAGCCTTCTGAACCGGCATGCGCCCCTGTTCCTCCAGGATGGGGCACATGCCGAGGGCAGGGGCGTGCCGTCGCCCCTGCCCATCCTCTTCCCCGCCCCGGTCTGTCGGAGATCCCCGTCAGACGGTGGCAGCCGCCAGCAGCTGCTCGGCCCTCCGGGTCCGCAGCGCCTTGGCGTACACCCGCGCGGTCGCCGCCGCGCAGCTCTCCCAGCCGAACCGCTCCGCGTGGCGTGTCGCCGCCATGCCCAACCGGTCGGCCAGCCCGGGCCGGTCGCCGAGCTCGGCCAGCACCCCCGCATAGTCGGCCGGGTCGTGGCCGCGTACCAGCCGGCCGGTGACACCGTCCCTGACGGCGACCGTCAGACCGCCGACCTCGGCCGCCAGCACGGGGGTTCCGCAGGCCTGCGCCTCCAGCGCGGCCAGCCCGAAGGACTCGCTGTGCGAGGGCATCGCCAGCACTGTGGCGGCCCGGTACCAGTCGGCGAGCTCGCGCTGTCCCACCGGAGGCCGGAACCGGACCAGATCGGATATGCCGAGCCGGTCCGCCAGTTGCCGACACCGTGCGGGGAACTCGGCGCCGCTGCCGCTCAGTCCGCCGATCACCGGTACCACCAGCCGATCCCGCAGGCCCGGGCGCAGCCGGACGAGTTCGGCAGCCGCACGCAACAGGACGTCGGGGGGCCTTGAGCGGCTGGATCCGTCCTGCGAACAGGACGACCAGCGCGTCCGGCCGGAGCCCGAGTCGCCGGCGGGCGGCCGTACGGCCGTCCAGCGGGCGGAAGATGCCGAGGTCGACGCCGGGGTGGACGACGTCGATCCGGTCGGGCGGCGCGCCGTAGTGGCGGACCAACTCCCCTGCCTCCGACGAGGTGTTGGCGATCAGACGGTCGGCCCGGTCCACCAGCGCGTTCTCACCGATCAGCCTGGCCGGCGGCTCGGGGGTGTCACCGGCTGCGAGAGCGGCGTTCTTCACCTTGGCCATGGTGTGCATGGTGTGCACGAGCGGGACGCCCCAACTCCCAGCCACTGCACGCCCGACCTGGCCGGAGAGCCAGTAGTGCGAGTGGACGGCGTCGTAGTGGCCCGGGCCGTACCGTGCCACCGCTCGCTGCATCCACTCCGCGAACTCGCCCAGTACGGACGGGAGCTGCTCCTTTCTCAGCCCGTCCACCGGCCCGGCCGCAACGTGCCGGACCCGCACCCCGGGGACGGGCTCGACCTCCAGGGGCTGGTCGCGGCCGGTACGGCGGGTGTAGATGTCCACCTCGATCGAGAGGTCGGCGAGGCAGCGGGCGAGTTCTACGACATAGACGTTCATACCCCCGGCGTCGCCGGTACCCGGCTGGTGCAGCGGGGAGGTGTGCACGCTCAGCATGGCGATCCGGCGCACCCGGCCTGGCGTCTCGACGGGCGTCGAGCCTGCAACCGTACGGCCGAGCGGGGGGAACGACGTGCGGACGGCAGCGATCGTCACCGGGCCTCCTCGAATTCGTCATGGCCAGAAGGGAATCCGTGTGCACCCGGTCCGTCCGGGTGCACACGGAAGGAGTGGATCACGATCGACCGGCCGATGCCTCGGACAGTCCCGAGCTCGACCGGCCGACCGACCGCGAAGCCGGCCGACCGCGAGGCCGGCCCGGCAGTGCCCGGCCTCCTCAGAAGCCGAACACCGGTCCGGTCGGCGGAGCCAGGCGCACCCCGGGTGCGGGCCCCGCCAGCGCACCCGCCGTGACCGGTCCGCCGGCCGTGACGCCCAGGGCACCCGCCAGCCGCTCCGCACCCTCGGGCATGACCGGCCAGGCCCAGGCGGTGAGGGCGCAGGCGATAGCCAACTCGGCTGCCAGTACGGCCCGGTAGCCGGACCGATCGGATCGGTGGTCCCGCTGGTGGGCGTTGACCTGGTGGAAGTCGTCGGCGAGCCGGACGACTTCGTCCAGCAGCGCGACCGCCCGCCGGGGCGCGAACCCCGACTCTCCGTAGGAGCTTCGTAATTCACGAGCGGAAAAGTCCAGCCGGTCCCGGAGCACGTCCCAACCGGCGCCGCCGGGCCGCTCCTCGGGGCTGAGCCCGGCGCAGTCCTCGCGCAGCGCGGCGAACAGGCGCCCCAGCCAGGCGTTCCAGGTCGCGTGCAGGTGTGAACGGGTCCCGTCCAGCTCGTCCAGCCGGAACTCGGTCGGCCGTCCCTCGGGGCGGTCGGAGAGGACATGGCGGCGCAGCGTGTCGGAGCCCGCGTCGGTGAGCACGTCCAGCGCCCAGACGGCGTGCCGTTCGGTGGTGGAGAGCTTCCGCCCGCCGAGCCGGTAGTACTCGTTGACCTGGAAGCCGGAGGGCAGCGGCCCACCGGACGCCAGCACCAGGGCGGGCAGTACGGCGAGGTGGAAGGCGGCCCGGTCGATGCCGAAGAACTGCAGCGGTCCTGCCTCCGCGGACTCCTGACCGGCCGACAGCAGGTAGCCCGCGACGGCCTCCACGGCCGGCGCGATGCGCTGGTCCTCGAAGCCCTCGACCGGCACCGTGATCCCCCACTGCGCGGGATGGCTCACCGCCACGTCCGGCAGCCCGTCGTGGGCCAGGCCGTCGCGGAAGGCGGCGAGGCGAGGCGGCATCGGTACCGAGTCCCAGTACTCGGCCAGTTCCTTGCGGTGCGCCTCCAGCGGCAGGTAGAGCCGTCGGCACTGGCGCAGCGTGGCAGGGGTGTCGCAGAGTACGCAGACCGGTCCGAGCAGGTCGCCGCAGTCATTGGGGCGGGCGCAGGTCCGGCAGAGGCTGCCGTCGGCCTGGGCACCGCAGGAGGGGCAGCCGCCCCGGACGTACTTCCCGTACAGCGCGCGTTCGCACGGCCCGCAGTACGGGAGCAGCCGGGTGCGCGCCACCAGGACGCCGTCGGCGTGGAGCCGGCCGAAGAGCGATGTCACGAACTCGCGGTAACCCTGGTCCTGGCCGGGTCGGACGACCCGGTCGAACTCGACTCCGGCCCGGCGCCAGTCCACCGTGATCGCCTCGCCGTAGCCGTCGGCCACCTCCTCCGCCTTACGGCCCTGTTTGAGGGCGCACAGCTCGACCGCGCTCTCGTGGTCGGCCAGGCCGCCGGTGAGGCGGACCGGGTGGCCGTCCGCTCTGAGGAAGCGGCGCAGCACGTCGGCGGCGACATAGGGACCGGCCAGGTGCCCGACGTGCAGTTCTCCGTTGGGTGTGGCCGGGGTCGCGGTGATCCATAGGGGAGCGGACACGGTTGGACCTCCTCGTGCTCGTGGCTCGCTTACCGGGGTTCGAAGTGGAAGGAGCGGATGAAACAGTCCCGTGGCTGGTCGACCGCGAAGGCGATGCAGTCGAAGAGGGCCTGGGTGGTGAGCTTCTCCTGGGGTGAGCGGGCGACGCCCTCCCACTCGCGGGTGCCGGGGTCCGAGGTGGAGAAGTCCGGCGGGTAGAGCGCCATGACCCGGACGCCGGTGGGCCCGAGGCGGCGGGCGAGGATGTCGGCGAACCCGGCCTGGGCGCTCTTGGCGACGTAGAAGGCGTCGTGCGCGGTGGACGAGGCGGTGCCGCCCAGGCCGCAGACGGAGACCATGTTGATGATGTCCGGGCGGTCGGAGGCACGCAGCAGCGGCAGGAAGTGCTTCACCATCAGGACGGTGCCGGCGGCCGTGGATTCGATGGTGTCGACGATCTGCGCGTCGGAGGCGGACTCCAGCTCGACGCCGTCGAGCCAGCGGGCACCGTTGTTGATCAGCAGGTCGACGCGGTCGGTGTGCCCGGCCACCTGGCGGGCGAAGTCGCGGATCTCGGCCGGGCGGCTCAGATCGCAGCCGAAGGCGTGGATGCGGTCCCGGGCGGCGCCCATGATCTGCTCGCCCGTCCGGTCCGCGGCCTCCTTGGTGCGGGCCGAGACGAAGACCTCGGCTCCGAGGTGGGCGAAGCCGACGGCCAGTGAGCGGCCGAAGTCCCGGGAGGCGCCGGTGACCACGACGCGCAGGTTCTCGAATCTCATCGCGGAATCCTCAGGAGTCGGGGGCTTGCGGGTGCGGCGAGCGCACAGGGTGGGTGAGTGGGCTCGGTCCGCCGGCTGCGGACCTTTCGCCCCCGTCGGTGCCGGGGCGCCGGGTGCCGGGATGCCCCGACGCCTTTGGGCACGACGCTCTGACGCGGCGCCGGATGGGACGGGCCGGGCGGATCCGCCGCCGGGAGCACGGGTGGGCCTCGACGACAGAGGGTCTCCCGTGCTCCCGACAGGTGGGTCGTACGGTGTGTCCTGGCCATCCTGTCAGCGCCGAGCGGCCCGCTCGACCGTTCCGGCCTGCGCATTCACGCCGTGGCGTGTGGACGCCACGGATACGAACGGACCTTCGGGCGAGGGTCAGGCCCGCGGCAGGACTGCGGGCGTACCTGCACCCGTCGCAAGCGCGTCGGGTGCGCCCGGGTCCAGCCCGGGTACGAGCGGTGCGCCTCGGACACGGCCGAGGTCGGCCGAGCCGGTCGGATGGGCCATCTTGTGGCCGACGCTGACCCATTCCAGGAGGTCCCCGCCGGGCGAGCGCCGGATGGCGCCGGTCACGGTGGTCCGCCCGCCGGGGGTCTCCACCGCCACCCGTGGACCGGTCGCGGCCACTCGCGCGGCCGCCCGCTGCGGCACCGTACCGGGGATGGCCATGGCGGCCGCCAGGCAGATCGCACCGGTGACCGCGAGGGTCGGATGCCAGGACGGCACCGCCACCGCCCTGACGTGCAGTCGGCCGGGGCGGAACGCGCCCACCACCGCGATCTTCGGCAGCGCCCCGTCGGCGGGCCGCCCAAGCCTGCGCGCCGCTGCCGCCCGTACGTCGGCCAGCTGGGCGAACAGCCCGTCCCCCGCCCCAAAGAGCTGATGCTCCGTCAGAATGCCGAGTGAGGAGGCGTCCAGGAAGGCGTAAGAGTTGCCGAGCGAGACCAGGGAGACCTCCTGCGCCGCCCCGATCCCGGCCTCGGCCCGCTCGATCGCCAGCAGGTCCACGGCCCGGCCGGTGGGCAGCAGATCGGCCAGCGGCACGGACGGGGACTGCACGAAGTGCACGGTGAAGTCACGGCTGAGGCTGCGGGCTTCGGCCAGTTCGCAGACCACGAGATCGCCGTTGTTGAGTACCCGTACGCGGACGCGGCCACCCGGTGCGAGCCTGGGCAGCAGACCCTGCTGTTCGGCGACGACCACCGCCGCCAGGATCGAGTGCCCGCAGTTGGCCGCGAAGTCGAAGCGGTCGGCACCGCCCGGCAGGCACTGGACGAAGCGGAAGTCGAGGTCGAAGAGCGGGTGGGCGGAGACGGCGATCAGGGCGAACTTCAGCACCCCGCCCGATCCCGTCGCCTGGAGCCACTCCCGGATGCGGGTGAGCACCGGCCGCAGGGCGGCCTCCTCGGCGGGCAACAGGTCGGCGTCCAGCACCAGCGTCGGGCAGGGGGCGCCGACGGCCTGGGCGGTGTGCGCGATCACCGCGCGGTCCGGGCCGGACCCGCAGCAGCGCGGCAGCGGTCCTCCCAGAGCTGGTGGATCAGCAGCGCCCAGAGCACCAGGGCCGTCCGGTGGTCCGGCACCGTCCGCTGCCGCTCCAGCAGCTCGACGACCCGCCGGGGCTCCAGCCGACCGCCGCGCCGCAACGCCTGCGGGCTCAGCACCTCGCAGGCGAAGTCCATCAGCGGCTGACCGGAGGCGAGCATCGCCGTGACCGGCAGGGTGAACGGCTGCTTGGGTCGCGCGAGCACCGAACTCGGCAGCAGCCCGGCCGCCGCACCGTGGAGGGTCCGCTTCACGGCGCCTTCCGAGATCTTGAACCGGTCCGGCAGCGAGCGGGCGTGCCCGGCCACCGAGGGCTGGCAGTACGGGAGTCGGGCCTCCACGCCCCAGGCCATGCTGAGGTGGTCCACCCGGCGGAGGTGGTAGCCGGGCAGCCGGGAGCCGGTCTCGAAACGGGTGAGCGCCGGCATCCGGTCTCCCTTCCCCAGCTCCGCCGCCAACCGCTGCTCGGTGCTGCCCTCCGGATCGCTCGCCACGAACGCCCGGTAGTCGTCGGTGTAGAGCCACTCGCGCAGCTGTCGCGGGGCTACGGCGAGCGCATCCAGATAGGCCGGGATCCACGGCTGCCCGACAGGGGTGCGCACCGCGGCGGCCATCCGGTCGTAGCCGCCGAAGAGTTCGTCGGCGCCGTCCCCGGTGAGCGCGACGGTGAATCCCGCCTCGCGGACGGCCCGGAAGAGGGCGTAGCTGCTCAGCGTGATCGGGTCGGCGTTCGGCTGGCCGAGGTGGTCGACGACGGCGGGCAGGAGGTCGGGGAAGGTCGCCGGGTCCACCTCGACCTGGTGGTAGGTCGCGCCGCAGTACTCGGCGGTCTCACGCGCGAAGGCGCGCTCGTCGGACGGCCAGCTCCCCCGGTAGGAAAGGTTGAAGGAGTGCAGCTCGGGCAGGTGCCCGGCGGCCAGGGCGGTGACCAGCCCCGAGTCGAGGCCACCGCTGGTGATCACGCACACGGGCACATCGGCCCGGCTCAGCCGGGCCACCTCGTGAGCGAGCAGCCGCCGCGCCGTTCCGGCCGCCTCGGCGAACGTGCCCACGTCGCTCGCCGGTTCACCGGTGCGCCGGGTCGACCGGAGGCCGTCGGCACGGGTGAGCCGGGCGAGAGCCCCCGGCGGCAGAGCGCGGACGTCGCGGAACATGGTCTGCTCACCGAGTGGTGTGCGCGTCGTCAGACAGGCGTCGAGCCCCGGCTCCCACGGCGTCGACGAAACCCCGGGAAAGGCCAGCAGTGCGGGGAGTTCGGAGGCGAAGCAGAGCGCCCCGCGCGCCGGATCCCAGTGGTAGTAGAGCGGCTTCATCCCGATCGGGTCCACGGCCAGCAGCAGCGTCGGCTCGGCGCGCAGGTCGACGACGGCGATGGCGTACATACCGTCGAGCTGCTCGGCGAACTCCGGCCCGTACACGGCGTACAACGCGGGCAGGACAGAGCCGTCGCAGTCGTCGGCGAAGACATGCCCGCGTGCGGTCAGCCGGCGGCGCAGCTCGCGGTGGTTGTAGATCTCACCGTTGAACACCACCGTGATTCCGCCGTCACCGCCCGACCGGTACGGCTGTGCACCGCCGGACGGGTCGGTGACGGCGAGCCGGTTGCAGCCGAGCGACCAGTCGGCACCGCGGACGAGTGTCTGCGCATCGGGGCCGCCGCTCAGCTGCCGGCCTCCGACAGCCGCCAGTTGCAGCGCGGAGACCTGGGTGCCGAAGTGCCCGAAGATCCTGCACACCGCGTCTCACCGACCTCAAGATCATGGCCCGGTACGGGTGTTGTCAGATCACTGGCCGTACTTCTGGGCCGTCCATTGTTTTTGCCATCTCAAATTACCCGCATCCGGCGGCCCCCGGCGGCGGCGACGGGCGGCGCACCCATGCCATGGCGGGTGTACGCCGCCCGGATCCCGTTGTGACCGCGCGCGCCGGGACGTGATGCTGCTGACCGACCGGACCCGACAGCCTTTCAGGCCCAGAGCCTCCGAGGCCGGTGCGCTACCAGGACGAGGACACACACCATGACGCCAGCCAAGTCGCCGACGGCACCGCAGCAGGACGGCCGCACGGCCGCTGCAGAGGGGACGGCAGTGACGGCCGGGGCGGCGGCCAGGCCCGACCGGGTCCTGGTGATCACCGCTCATCCCGACGACGTCGAGTTCTGCGCAGCCGGAACGGTCATGCAGTGGACGGACCAGGGCGCCTCGGTCACCTACTGCGTACTCACCGACGGCGACAACGGGGGCTTCGACGAGGCCCTCCCCCGCCAGACCGTCGCACCGCTGCGCCGGGCCGAGCAGAAGGCGGCGGCCCGGGCGGCCGGCGTGCACGACGTCAGGTTCCTCGGTTATCCGGACGGGCGCCTTGAGCCGAGCATGCAGCTGCGCCGCGACATCACCCGGGTGATCCGGCAGACCCGACCCGACCTGGTGATCCTCCCCAGCCCCGAGATCAACTGGGACCGGATCGCGGACGTCCACCCCGACCACCGGGCCGCCGGGGACGCCGCCCTGCGCGCCGTGTACCCCGACGCGCGCAACCCCTTCGCCCACCCGACCCTCTACCGCGAGCAGAACCTGGCCACCTGGGAGGTGCCCGAGATCTGGCTGATCACCGGCCCGTCCCCCAACCACTGGGTCGACATCACCGAGGTCTTCCCCCGCAAGCTCGCCGCCCTGCGCCTGCACACCTCGCAGACCGCCCATCTCGCCGAGCTGGAGGCCCTGTTGACCCGCTGGCAGACCGAGCACGCCACCCAGGGCGGCCTGGGCCCCGGCAGGCTTGCCGAGGCATTCCAGGTCGTCCGGCTGGGGTGACTCCTCTGCGGTCCGAAGAGTGCTGCCCGGTCGGGTTCTGTCGGCCAGGAGTGGGAAAGTCTTCGAGGGCAGCACGGCTGCAGCAGAACCGACGATCCACAGGGGGACGCCATGGGATCTGGAACAGGCTCGTCCGGCAGGCAGACGGTTGCGGCAGGCGGGACCGAGGATGAATGAATTAAGTCGACCATCCAACCGCAGTGGTCGGTTGTTCAGATCCATCGGCCCTCCCTCGTGGCGTCCGGTGTGACGCCTCCGACGAGGCGGACTGCCTCACCGGGGCGGCGGCGTAATGCGGATGGCCACGCACACGGGAGTCACCCAGGGACGCGGGTCTCCGGTTGAGCAACTGCGAGCGCGACAGACCCGCTACGGAGCCGAATGGTTGTTCGCATTGCTCCCCGCATCCCGGGTGGTGCGTGGCCGACCACATGCCAACCCTGCTGGGATTACCCGTAGATGACGAGCTCCCGGTCGGTGGCCCCGGTGAGCCGGTAGCGCGCGGGGTCTGCCGGACGGCCGCAGTACATCCTGATGAGTGTCCCGGCGTCGGCCTCCAGCCTGGCCGGGGCCCGGCCTTCGACCACGTTGCCGAAGACCAGGCCGCCGATCGGCGTCGAGGCGTACACCCGCGGCGTGCTGCGCTCCCGGCTCACCGTGGAGAGGAGGGCGAGCGCATCGTCCATCCCCACGCTCTCGTACGCACCCGGCTGGCCGAGCGCCTCGCGCACGTCCCCGGCGTGCACCCACTCCCCCAGGGCGATGACGTCCAACTCCCCGCCCGCCGCCGCGATCATCGGGCCCGCCTCGGCCATGCCCTGCTCCAGCTCGTCCAGCACCCGGCCGAGCGACCAGTCGCTGCGCTCGCGGACATCGGCCGCGTTGTTCTCGGGCGTGAAGCCCGGCAGTCGCCCCTCCACGATCCGCAGCAACGCGGCGCCGCAGTGGGCGAGCACCTCCCGTACGGTCCAGTCCGGGCAGGAGGTCGGGCGGTCGAACTCGGACTCGGGCGTTCTGCGCAGCAGCGGCAGCAGTTCCTCCCGCTCGGCGAGCAGCAGACGGCCGGGGCGCTCGGGGTCGCGGGCTGTAATCACGGAGAATCCTCCGATCTCCTCGATGGGCGGCATCGGTACTTGTCTTCTCTCTCTTCGCTGCTGCATGCCTTCCTCCCCCGCCGGCAGACGACCGATCGTCAGTAGCGGTACTGGTCGGCCTTGTACGGGCCCTCGACCGGGACACCGAGGTAGTCGGCCTGGTCCTGGGTCAGCGTGGTCAGCCTGACGCCCAGGGCGTCCAGGTGCAGACGCGCCACCTTCTCGTCCAGGTGCTTGGGCAGCA
>NZ_JARZAJ010000011.1 GCF_029892105.1 Kitasatospora sp. GP82
TCGCGGTCGAGGTGGCGTTGTTCCGGCTGGTTCGGTCGTGGGGTGTGCGGCCGGACTTCGTGGCGGGGCATTCGATCGGTGAGGTGGCTGCGGCGTATGTGGCCGGGGTGTTCTCGCTGGCGGATGCGTGTGCGTTGGTGGCGGCTCGGGGTCGGTTGATGCAGGCGTTGCCGGCGGGTGGGGCGATGCTGGCGGTTCAGGCCGGTGAGGATGAAGTTCTGCCGTTGCTGGGTGAGTTGGTGTCGGTTGCGGCGGTTAACGGGCCGTCGTCGGTGGTGGTCTCCGGTGCCGAGGAGGCGGTGGAGGCGGTTCGTGCCCACTTCGAGGCGCAGGGGCGGAAGGTGTCGCGGCTGCGGGTCTCGCATGCGTTCCACTCGCCGTTGATGGACCCGATGCTCGAAGAGTTCGGCCGGGTCCTGGAGGGCCTGTCGCTTCAGACGCCCGAGATCCCTGTGGTGTCGAACCTGACGGGTGCGTTGGCCACGAGCGAGCAGCTGTGCTCTCCGCAGTACTGGGTGGAGCACGTCCGCGAGGCGGTGCGTTTCGCGGACGGTGTGCGGACGCTGCACGCTGAGGGTGTGTCCCGGTTCCTGGAGGTGGGCCCGGACGGTGTGCTGTCCGCGTTGGCCGCCGACTCGGTTCCTGACGACGCTACCGCGACCGTGCTGGTTCCGGTGCTGCGGAAGGGCAGGCCTGAGGAGTCCTCGGCGCTTCACGCGCTGGCGCAGCTGCACGTCCACGGCGCGAAGGTGGACTGGACCGCGCTCTTCGCCGGGACGGGTGCCCGCAGCGTGGAACTGCCCACCTACGCGTTCCAGCACCAGCGCTTCTGGCCGAGTTCTGCGTCTGTGGGTCGGGGCGCGGAGTCCGTCGGGATGAAGGCGGCGGAGCATCCGTTGCTGACGGGTGCTGTGGAACTGGCGGGTTCCGACGGGTTCTTGTTCACGGGCCGTCTGTCGGTGCAGTCGCATCCGTGGCTGGCGGATCATGTGGTGATGGGTTCGGTGTTGGTGCCGGGTACGGCGCTGCTTGAACTCGCGGTGCGGGCCGGTGACGAGGTCGGCTGTGATGTGGTGGAGGAGTTGACGCTGGCCGCGCCGCTGGTGCTGCCCGAGCAGGGCAGCGTGCAGCTACAGGTGAGCGTGGGTGCGCCGGACGAATCGGGACGGCGTGCGGTGAGTGTTCACTCCCGGCCTGGGGGCAGCCAGCAGGCGACTTGGACACAGCATGCGAGTGGTGTGCTGGCGTCTGGCGCGGTGCCGGTGTCGTTCGATGCGTCGGTGTGGCCGCCGGCGGGTGCTGAGCAGCTGGACGTGAGCGGCCTCTACGGCCGGATGGCCGAGGGCGGCTTCGAGTACGGCCCGGTGTTCCAGGGCTTGCGGGCTGCCTGGCGCCTAGACGACGAGGTGTTCGCGGAGGTCGCGCTTCCCGAGGGCGTCGACGGTGGTGCGTTCGGTCTGCACCCGGCGCTGTTCGACGCCGGTCTGCACACCTCGGCGTTCATGGGCGATGAGGATGGTGCTTCGGGTGGTGTGCCGTTCTCGTGGGCCGGGGTGTCGCTGTATGCGGCGGGTGCTTCGGCGGTGCGGGTGCGGTTGACGCGGTCCGGTGACGGCGGTGCGCTGTCGCTGGCGATCGCTGACACCTCGGGCGCCATGGTTGCCTCCGTGGACTCCCTGGCGGTACGGCCGATATCCGCCGACCAGCTGAACGAGGGTGTGGTCTCCCGCGATTCGCTGTTCCGGCTCGACTGGGCGCCTGTTCAGTTGATGGACGGTGTGTCTGCGCCGTATGCCGAGATCGAGCTGGAGACGGCCGCTCTGGCGGAGCTCGCTGTCGATGTTCCGAGCACTGTGCTGGTTGCGTTGGCCGCTGCCGGTTCCGGTGGTGTGGTGGAGTCGGTGCATGCGCTGGTGTCGCGGGTGCTGGGTCTGGTGCAGTCGTGGTTGGCGGATGAGCGGTTCGCTGATTCTCGTCTGGTGTTTGTGACGCGTGGTGCGGTTTCCGGTGTGGATTTGGCCGGGGCGTCGGTGTGGGGTCTGGTGCGGTCGGCGTTGTCGGAGAATCCGGGCCGGTTCGGTCTGGTGGATCTCGATGGTGACGACCGGGCGTGCCAGGCGGTGCTTTCGCAGGTTCTCGCTCTGGATGAGCCGCAGGTGATGGTCCGGGATGGTGAGGTGCTGGTGGCCCGGCTGGCGCGGGTGGCCGTGTCTGAGTCGGTCGGCGGGCCGGTGTGGGGTGCCGGGGGAACGGTGCTGGTCACGGGTGGTACGGGTGGTCTGGGCCGGGTGGTGGCCCGTCATCTGGTGGTTGAGCACGGGGTGCGGAGTCTGCTGCTGGTGAGCCGTCGTGGGGCGGAGGCCGACGGTGTTGGCGAACTCATCGCAGAGCTCGCTGCTCTCGGGGCCGAGGTGGTCGTCGAGGCGTGTGATGTCGCGGACCGTTCGGCCGTGGCCGATCTGATCGCCCGTTACCCCGTCCGGGCTGTGGTGCACACGGCGGGTGTGCTGGACGACGGTGTGATCGCATCGCTCACTCCCGAGCGTGTGGCGGCCGTGCTGCGGCCTAAGGTGGACGCCGCGTGGAACCTCCACGAGGCCACCGCCGGACTCGACCTCGACGCCTTCGTCGTCTTCTCCTCCGCAGCGGGCACGCTCGGCAATCCGGGGCAGGCGAACTACGCGGCGGCCAACGCCTTCCTGGACGCGCTCGCACGGTATCGCCGGGCGCAGGACCTGCCCGGACTCTCGCTCGCCTGGGGTCCCTGGGCTCAGAGCGCCGGTATGACCGGCGAGCTGAGCGAGGCCGAAGCCCAGCGGATGGCACGTGCCGGGATGCCGCCGCTCTCCCCGGAACAGGGGCTGGCGCTGTTCGACAGGGCCGTGGTCGGCGCGGAGCCGAGCGTGCTGCCCGTGCAGCTGGACCTCGCGGCGCTTCGCGCCCGGGGTGAAGTACCGGCGCTGCTGCGCGGGCTGATCCGCACGCCTGTACGCCGTAGCGCGACCGCGGGAGGCACCGGCGCAGGCAGCGACCTCGTCCAGCGCCTGTCGGCGCTGCCAGAGGCCGAGCGGCGCGAGGGCCTGCTGGAGGCGGTGCGCGGCCAGGTCGCGATCGTCCTCGGGCACGCCAGGGCGACGGACGTGGATCCGGAACGGGCCTTCCAGGAGCTCGGATTCGACTCGCTGACCGCGGTCGAGCTGCGGAACCGGCTGAGCACGCTCGCCGGGGTCCGCCTGCCGGCCACCCTGGTCTTCGACTACCCGACGCCCGTGGAACTCGTGGATCACCTGTTCACCCAGCTCGCGCTCGCGCCGCAGGAGCCGGCCGGGCCGGGAGCGATCCTGGCCGAACTGGAGAAGCTGGAGCGGGCCTTCGGAGACCTGGAGGTCAGCGAGGAAGTGTACGAGCAGGTCGCCGGCCGCCTGGAGGTCCTCAGGGCGAAGTGGGGGACTCTCCGAGGCAGTGAGGTCTCGACCTCCGAGAGTGGCGGGTTCGACTTCGACGCCGCCTCCGACGAAGAGGTCTTCGACCTCCTCGACAACGAGCTGGGCCTGTCGTGACCGTCACCTCGTGAGCCGCACAACCCGCCCCTGGGGGACCGGACTTCAACAGAAGCCGGGCCCCCAGGGGTCTGGCACCGGTGACGAGTGCTGCGGAACTGACCGCAGCGTCGACGATGCCGCCGACAGATCGGCCGATCCAGGTGCAGCCGATACCCGGAACTCAGGGAGGTGGCGAATAGGGAGACAGAAACTTGGTACTACGCCCGCATTGAGCAGGCCCGGGGACCGCACCCGGCGCCGCGGAGCCCGGACGCCGTCACCGGTGCGCTCCGGCTCACCCGGGCGGAGCGGGCACTTTGTCCGCCCGGGCACTGCGCGTCACCTGCTCGGCGCCGACCGACGTACCGTCAACCACTCGGCATCCGCTGGATCTCGACCGGGGGCGGCGGTCAGGCCGCCGAACGGATCCGTTCGCCGGTTCTCTGCTGAAGCGCCGCCTCCAGCCGGTCTCGGGCCTCGGTCTGGGCGGCGATGCGTTCGTTGAGCACGGCCAGCCGCTCCAGTGCGACCCGCAGGCCCTTGTCGGAGGTCGGTGCCGCAGCCACGTCTCCGTCCAGGCACGGCAGGAACACCTGCACGTCGTCCAGGGTGAGCCCGGCGGCCAGCAGGTAGCGGATGTTGCGGACCCGCACCACCGCCTGCTCTTCGTAGCTGCGGTAGCCGTTGGGGGCTCGCTCCGAGGAGATCAGCCCGGCCTGCTCGTAGTGCCGCAGCGCGCGGCTGGTCGTCCCGGTCGCCTTGGCGAGCTCGCCGATCAGCATCGCCTTCACCTCCCCGACTACCTCTATCACGCCACCACCGCCCCGCCGTCGACCGGGAGTACCACCCCGGTGACGAACGAGGCGGCCGGGGAAGCAAGCTGGGTGATCGCCCAGGCCACCTCCTCCGGTCGGCCGATCCGGCCCAGCGGGGTGTGCGCCAACTGCCACTGCCGCACCGCCGCCATCCGCTCCGGGGTCAGTCCCTGGTGCTCGCCGATCGGGGTGTCGACCGCGCCCGGAGCGACCGCCACCACCCGGATCCCGCGGGGTGCCAGCTCGACCGCCCAGCTGCGGGTCAGCAGCTCCAGGGCGGTTTTGGTGGCCGCGTAGACCGAGCTGCCGGGCCAGGCCCGCTGCCCGGCTGCGGTCTCCTTCAGCGGCTCGGCCCGCCGCCCGATCGCGACGACGTGAGCACCATCGGTGGCGAAGGCCCGTGAAGCCGTGATCCTCGCGCCGCCCGTTCCGTCGCCGCGCGCAGACCGCCGTCCTACATGGGACGGCGGAACCCCAGTACCGCGAACGTCGCGCCCACCACCGCGATGGCGCCGCCGAACAGCAGGGCGGGCACTGCGGCATCGACACCGGGGATGCCGAGGGCGAGGGCGCGGGTCGCGTCGATCGCGTACGTCAGTGGGTTGACCTTCGCGACTGCGGCCAGCCAGGCCGGCAGGTCGGCGACGGGGATGTAGGCGCTGGAGGCGAACATCAGCGGGAGGATCGCGATGACCGCGAGGTTCTGCATCGGCTCCGCGCGCCGCAGCCAGGCACCTGCGGCGATGAACGCCCACCCAAGGGACCAGCTGATGAACAGCGTCAGCCCGACCGATGCCGCGAGCTCGGTCGCGCCACCGCGCGGGGAGTAGCCGAGCACGCCGATGGCCAGCGCCAGCAGGATGACCGCCTGGACCGCGCTGCGGACCAGGTTGGCGAGGCTCCGGGCGATCAGCAGCGAGCTGGGGACGATCGGCAGGGACCGCAGCCGGGCGACGATCCCGTTCTTGAGGTCGTCGACCAGCCCGACCCCGGACTGCACCGCGGACTGCACGGCGTTGTCGATCAGGACGGCGGGCAGGACGAAGTCGAGGTAGGTGACCCCGGCAGGGAAGTGGGGCGGCTGCCCCATCTTGCTGAAGACCTGGGTCAGTACGACGAGGATGACCACCGGTTGCAGCAGTCCGAACAGCACCACGCCCGGGTCGGTCACCAGCGCACGCAGGGACCGCCCGGTGAGCACCCGGATCTGGAGGAGCACCGAACTGCCGTGCCACACCGGTGGCGTGGCGGCCGCGGGGGCCGGGTCGATCGGGTCGGCCGTCCGGGTTGTGGTCGTCGTACTCATGCGCTCGGCCTTTCGGACAGCGGCGCGAGCAGCGAGGGCTGTTCGGCCAGGGTGAGGTAGACGTCGTCCAGGCTCGGTTCGCCGAACGACAGTTCGGCTGCCTCGATCCCTACGCGGTCGAGCGCTCGGATCACGGCCGCGATCTCCTTCGAGGCGCCGATCGGGATGATGATCGCGCCGTTGTCGAGGCCGGTCACCGGCTCCATGGACGCGCGCCGCAGTGCCTCGACGGCGGCGGCCGGGTCGTCCTGGCCGTCGAGGGTGACGGTCACGGTGCGCTGACCGACCTTGGCCTTCAGCTCCGCTGCGGTCCCGCTCGCGATCACCGACCCGGCGGACAGCACCGCGATGCTGTCCGCGAGCCGGTCCGCCTCGTCCAGGTACTGCGTTGTGAGCAGAACGGTGGTCCCGTCGGCGACGAGGTTCTCCACGATCTCCCACAGGTTGAGCCGGCTCGACGGGTCGAGTCCCGTGGTGGGCTCGTCCAGGAAGATGACCTCGGGCCGGCCGACCAGACTCGCGGCGAGGTCGAGGCGCCTTCGAAGCCCCCCGGAGTAGGTGCGGGCACGGCGCGTGGCGACCTCGCCGAGCGCGAACAGCTCCAGCAGCTCGTCGGCCCGCGCCTGCGCGGCCCTGCGGCCCGCACCCAGCAGCCGGGCGATCAGGAGGAGGTTGTCCCGGCCGCTCAACTGGCCGTCGACCGAGGCGAACTGGCCGGTGAGACCGATACGCCGGCGGATCTCCTGCGGCTGGCGCGCCACGTCGAACCCGGCGACCGCGGCCCGCCCCGAGGTGAGCGGCAGCGCGGCGGTGAGCACGCCGACGAGCGTGGTCTTGCCTGCTCCGTTGTGGCCGAGCAGCGCGAGTACGGTCCCCCTGGGCACGGAGATGTTCACCGAGTCCAGTGCGCGTACGGAACCGAAGACCTTGCTGACGTCCTGCGCCTCGATCATGATCTCCCCGGTTGTCGCCCGGGAGTCGGGGGGAGGCGCGGCGAGCCCGGTCATGGATGACCTCCAGCGGTTGGTCGGTGGTGGGCTTGGGTGACGATGCGATCGGGTGGACAGGGCAGGCCCTAGCCGTTGGCGCCGTCCATGAGGCGGAAGAGGTCCTCGTCGGTGGCCGTGTCGAGGTCGAAAGCGGGGCTCGCCGCGACCTGGTCCTGGCCCCAGCGCCTTGCGATGTCCTTGAGCCGGGCGGCGGTGTCCGTGTCGACGCCCGCTCCCGCCGAGAGCAGACTCTCCAGTTCGTCCACGAGCTCGGCGGCGGAGCGCTCGGCAGCGGAACGAGGGGATCCCGTCGCAGACCCGGCGAGGCCCTCTCGTACGAGGCGGACGACGGCGGCGGGCGTGGGACGGTCGAACACGAGGGTGGCGGGCAGACGCACTCCGGTGGCCGCGATGAGCCGGTTGCGCAGTTCGATCGCCTTCACCGAGTTGATGCCCATGTCCGAGAAGGACCTGGCGGCGTCCGAGTCGTTCGGCTTACGACCGCCGAGAACGGCTCCGGTCTCGGCCAGGACGATGCGCAGCACGAGAGCGTCCTGTTCGTCGTCGTCCAGCCCGGTCAGCCGTGCGGCCAGGGTCAGCAGCGACTCGCGCTCGGCCGACCGGCGTTCGACCGCGTCACCTTCGACCGCCTCGCCTTCGACGGGTGCACCGCCGGCCCCGAACTCCTGGGGGATCCAGTACCCCTGACGCTGGAACGGGTACGTGGGCAGGGGCACCGGCTCGGCCCCGGGCAGGACCGACGCCCACGCGACGGGTACTCCTCGCAGGTGCAGTCGGCCGACCGCCGTGAGCACCGCCCGCTCTTCGTCCTCGTCGCGACTCAGGGTGGGTACGACGGCAGGTGCGACGGCCGCCGCCGGCCCGTTCGCGCGGGCGGCGGCCAGGCACTCGTCGACCATCGGAGCGAGCGCCGCGTCGGGGCCCAACTCCACGAAGCAGTCTGTCTGTTCATCTCGCAGGTGCTCGATCGCGTCCTTGAACCTGACCGGCTCCCGGACGTGCCGCACCCAGTAGCCGGGGTCCCGGGCTTCCTGCTCGGTCAGCGGGCGCCCGGTGAGGCCGGAGACCAGCGGGATGGTGGGAGCGGCGAAGGAGAGGCGCTCGATCACGGCCCGGAAGTCCGCCAGCATGGGGGTCATCAGCGGGGAGTGGAAGGCGTGGCTGACCACGAGCCCTCTGATCCGGTGCCCGGCGGTACGCAGCCGGTCGGCGAGTTCCGCGAGGGGAGCCTGCGCACCGGAGAGGACGGCGGAGCGCGGGCCGTTCACCGCCGCGATCGACACCAGGTCTGCCAGGTCCGGCAGATCGCTCTGGTCCGTCAGCCATCGGGCGAGGTCGTCCTCCGCCATGCCCACCGCCAGCATCGTCCCGCCCGGGGGGAGGGCCTGCATCAGCCTTCCCCGGGCCTCGACCAGCGTGCAGGCGTCCGGGAGGGAGAGCACTCCCGCGACATGGGCGGCGGCGATCTCGCCGACCGAATGGCCCACCAGGTGGTCCGGGGTCACTCCCCAGGACTCGAACAGCCGGAACAGCGCGACCTCGAAGGCGAAGAGCGCGGGCTGCGCGTACCGGGTGCCGTCGAGGAGGCCCGCGGTCCCGGCATCGGCTCCGGTCCCGGGGCCGCCCCACATCACGGATGCCAGCGGCCGGTCCAGCAGCGGGTCGAGCACGGCGCAGACCTCGCGCAGCGCCGCGTCGAACACCGGGAACGACTCGGCGAGCCCGCGGCCCATACCGAGGCGCTGGCTGCCCTGCCCGGTGAGGACGAAGGCCAGTTTTCCGCCACCCGCACGCTCCGGCAGGACCACCGGGGACGACTCGTCGTCGCCGAGGGCCGCCACCGCCGCGATCAGCTCGTCCCGGCCGGAGCCGACGACGAAGGTGCCGTGGTCGTGCGGGGCGCGGGTGGTGGCCAGCGCGTAGGCGATGTCACGGGCGGACAGTTCGGGGTGCGCCGCCGCATGGCCGGCCAGCCGTCGGGCCTGCGCGCGCAGCGCGGACGGGCTGCGGGCGGACAGTATCCACGGCACGGCGCCGCCACCGGTCCCCGCCGCAGCGACCGTCTCGGGCACGGACCGCGTCGGAGCCTCTTCCAGGACCAGATGCGCGTTGGTGCCGCTGACCCCGAACGAGGACACACCCGCCCGGCGTGCCCGGCCGTCCTCCCGTGGCCAGGGCTGAGAAGCGGTCAGCAGCCTCACGGCGCCGGCGGACCAGTCCACCTTGGACGACGGTGCGTCCACATGCAGCGTCCTCGGAAGGAGGCCGTGCTGCATAGCCAGCACCATCTTGATCACTCCGGCGACCCCGGCGGCGGCCTGCGCATGCCCGATGTTCGACTTCACCGACCCCAGCCACAGCGGCCGGTCCTGCGACCGGCCCTGACCGTAGGTCGCGAGCAGGGCCTGGGCCTCGATCGGGTCGCCCAGCATCGTCCCCGTGCCGTGGGCCTCCACCACGTCCACCTCGGCCGGGGTCAGCCGCGCGTCGGCCAGGGCGCGGCGGATGACGCGCCGCTGTGCGGGCCCGTTCGGTGCGGTGAGCCCGTTGGAGGCACCGTCCTGGTTGACGGCGGTGCCGCGGACGACGGCCAGTACCCGGTGTCCGTTGCGCTGGGCGTCGCTCAGGCGTTCCAGGACGAGCAGCCCGACGCCTTCCGACCAGGCCGCGCCGTCGGCGGCATCCGCGAAGGACTTGCAGCGGCCGTCCGGGGACAGCCCGCGCAGCCTGGAGAACTCCACGAAGGGCGACGGTGTCGCCATGACGGCGACACCGCCGGCGAGGGCGAGCGACGACTCGCCCGAACGCAGTGACCGGCACGCCAGGTGCAGGGCGACCAGCGAGGACGAGCAGGACGTGTCGACCGTCAGTGCCGGGCCCTCGAAGCCGAAGGTGTACGAGATCCGCCCGGCCAGCGCGCTGCTGGTCGTACCGATCCCGATGAGTCCCTCCAACTCGCCCTTGCCGACGGGAGAGTTCATGCCGTAGTCGTGGTACATCGCGCCGGTGAAGACGCCGGTCTGGCTGCCGTGCAGCGTCGTCGGGTCGATCTCGGCCCGCTCCAGTGCCTCCCAGGCCGTCTCCAGCAGCAGCCGCTGCTGCGGATCGGTCGCCAGCGCCTCCCGCTGCGAGAGCCCGAAGAAACCGGCGTCGAAGTGGCCCGCGTCGTGGAGGAATCCGCCCTCCTGGACGTACGAGGTGCCCCGGTGCTCCGGGTCCGGGTGGAACAGCCGGTCGAGCTCCCAGCCGCGGTCGGCCGGGAAGGGGGAGATCGCGTCGCCCTCGCCCACCAGGAGCGTCCAGAGGTCGTCCGGGGAGGCCACTTCGCCGGGCAGTCGGCAGGCCATCCCGACGATGGCCACCGGCTCGGCCCCTCCTTCGCCCGGTGCCTCGCCCGTGAGCAGCGGGAGGTTGCCGTCACCGGCCTCGCGGCTACCGGCCTCGTCGGCCTGACCGGTCAGCACCCGGGCCACCGCCGCCGGGTTGGGGTAGTCGAAGGCCAGACTGACCGGGAGTGGCAGGCCGGTCGCCTCGACCAGCAGGTTGCGCAGCCGGATGCTCCGGATCGAGTCCAGGCCGTGGCTGCGGAAGGTCGCCCCCGGCTGGATGGGGGAGACCTCGGCGTCGGGGCCCAGCACCTCGGTGACGCACGAGCGCACGAGGTCCAGGGCCCGGCCGAAGCTGATCGGTTGCGCCGCCGGGGGGCCGGCAGGGTCGGCCGCGACGGCGTTGGTGGCCAGCAGCGCCTCCAGCGCCCGCCGGTGGAGCTTTCCCGCCGGTGTCCGGGGGAGGTCGTCGACCGTCACCAGCTCCAGCGGGATCTTGTAGTCGGCGACCCCTCGCTCCCGCAGGAACGCGGTCACCTCGGTGAGGCCGATCGACCTGCTCGCGCGGCCGGTGACGACCAGGCACGGCAGCTCGCCAAGACGGCGGTCCTTCATTCCGACCACGGCCAGCGGGCCGATGCCCGGCAGGTCGGCCAGCAGGCCCTGGATCTCGGTGGCGTTGAACTTCCGTCCGCCCACATTGATCAGCTCGGCCGAGCGTCCGTCGAAGTGGAGGCGGCCGTCCTCGTCGAGGCTTGCGAGGTCGCCGGTGCGCAGCCAGCCGTCCGCCGTCACCGCCGAGCGGGTCAGCTCGGCCTCGCCGTAGTAGCCGCGGAACATGCTCGGGCTGTGGTACTGGAGTTCGCCCGACTCGCCCGGGGGCAGTTCAGTCCCGTCCTCGTCGACGATCCGCACTCGCGCACCCCGGGTCGGCCGTCCCACGCTCTGCGCGGCGACCTCGGCCGGATCACCGGCCTCGGTGCAGGTGCCGGTGCCGAGTTCGGACATCCCCCAGACCACGACGAGGGCGGTGTCCAGGGCGGCCCGGACCTCGGCGACGAGTGCGCCGGGGATCGCCGCGCCAGCGGTTCTCACCTCGCGCGGCCGGAATCCGGCGGGCTCCTGGCTCTCCGCCAACCTCGCGACGATGTCGTGCAGTTGGGCCGGAACGGCGAAGACGGTGCTGGGGCCTGCGGCCCTGGCCAGGTCGAGGAAGCGGTCCGGGTCCCAGCTGCGCAGCAGGACCTGGCGGCACGCCCTGAAGAGCGCGGAGTGCATCGACTGGAGGCCGAACAGATGGGTGAGCGGGCAGGCCGTCAGAACGGCGTCGCCGAAGGCGTCGGCGCCCTGGGCCGCGACGGCCTCGATGTTTGACAGCAGACCGTCGTGGCTGTGCAGGCAGAGCTTGGGCCGCGCCGATGTGGTGCCGGAGGAGGGGATGAGGACGAACGGCAGCTCGGGCCGTACGTCGACCGGCCGCGGCGAGCTGCCCAGCCGGCTCGCCAGTAGTCGGTCCACCGAGAGCACGTCCGGGCTGTCGTCGTACTCCCCGGCGACCAGCACGGCCCGCAGTGAGGGGACGGCCGACCGGAGGGACTGCCAGGCCGGAGCCCCCTCGTCCCGGGCCGAGCCGCCGGGCAGTACGACGACCACCGGCTCCACCCGCTCCAGCAGCGCGCGTACATCGGCGCTGCCGTTGCCCTGGTGGATGGGCATCATGACGGCGCCGACGGCTGCGACGGCGAGGTGCAGGGTCTCGAACTCCCAGCAGTTCGGGAGCTGTATCGCCACCACGTCGCCGATGCCGACGCCGAGCTCCTGGAGACCGTATGCCAGTGCGTCGACCTCCGACTTCCACTGCCGCCAGGTGCGTGAGCGGTCCCCGTCCGTGAGCGCGACGGCGTCCGGTGCCGCGTTGACGGCGGCCTCGAAGACACCCGGCAGCGTGAGGCCGCTCAGCGCGAGGCCGGGTCCGTCGAGGCCGCCGGGCCGCTGGGAGTCGGAGGCCGCTTCGATCGCGTAGTCATCGCTGTGGACGGACACCATCACTCCCGGGAGGTCACTGGGCGGTCTGCCGCTCCATGCTCGACCGCCGGCCGCCGGGAAAGCCCTAGAAGTGCCCGGTCCCGGAAGCACCCTGGAAGTGCCCGGGCCCGGAAGCACCCGACGCGACCCGCTGTCCCGGGATCTCGGCCCCCAGGAGCGTGAGCAGCGGCGTCGCCTTCACCACCGTCTCGTCGAACTCCGCCTCCGGGTCCGACAGCGCGATGATCGCGCCGCCGACCCCGTAGCGCAGCAGGCCGTTGCTGAGCACCACGGTGCGGATGGTGATGCTCAGATCGGCCGCCCCGGTCAGCGAGAAGTAGCCGATGGCTCCGGAGTAGATGCCCCGGGGCCCGGCTTCGAGACGGTCGATGATCTGCATGGTCCTGATCTTCGGGGCACCGGTCATCGAACCGCCGGGGAACGCCGCCCGCACCCCCGCCACCGCGCTCGTACCGGGGCGCAGCCGTGCCCGGACCGTACTGACCAGCTGGTGGACGGTGGCGTACGTCTCCACCTGGAAGACCGGGTCGGCCACGACCGTCCCGACCTCGGCGGAGCGCCCGAGGTCGTGCCGGACGAGATCCACGATCATCAGGTTCTCGGCCCGGTCCTTCTCACTGGTCGTCAGGTCCGCGACCAGCAGCGCGTCCTCCTCGGGGGTCGCACCCCGGGGGCGGGTCCCCTTGATGGGCTTGGACTCCATCAGCCCGTGCCGGTCGATCCGCAGGAAGCGCTCGGGCGAGGTGCTCAGCACGGACAGCTCGGCGAAGCCGAGGAAGGCGGCGAACGGGGCGGGACTGGCGCGGCGCAGGAAGCGGTAGGACTGCCAGGGGTCGAGCCCGGTCTCGGTCTCGATCATGTTGGTGAGGCAGACCTCGTAGGTCTCACCGGCCCTGATCTCCTCCTGGCAGACGTCGATGAGCCGCAGATAGCTCTCGCGGTCGTGGCGGAGCCGAAGCTCCGCGCCCGTGTGCGCGGCGGGTGCTTCGCAGGGGCCCGGCACCCGGTCGGTGAGGGCCGCCAGGTCCGTCGCCGTGTCGCGCAGCCAGCTGCGGGCCGCCTCCTGGTGGTTCTCCTCGGCCAGGGCCAGCAGGTGGGTCGTGCCGGTGAGGTGGTCGAAGACGGCCGCGCGGTCGGCGAAGACCATGACCGCGTCGGGGTCGGGTGAGCGGTGGACCCGGTCGCCCTCGCACTCGGCCTTCAGCTCGTAGCCGAGGCAGCCGACCCAGCCGAGCGCGAAGTCGAAGGGCAGGTCGGGCGCCTCGACCTGGATCGACCGCAGGTCGCGGTCCAGCCACTCCAGGAACTCGCCGGGGACGACCCGCGTCGAGCCGGCGGATGCCACGGTCACCTCGCCCCGGAACACATCGGTGGTGGCGACCCGGGCGAGGGGCCCCGAGGCGTTACCCATGATGGAGAAACGTCCGAGCGGGCCGCCGGCCTGGCTGCTGTCCAGCCAGAAGGAGTGGCTGCCGGAGCGGAACAGCTGGTCGAAGACGACCTCGGGGTCCCAGCGGGTGGGCAGTTGCCCGGCCAGCACGCGCAGTTGGCGTACCTCCGGCTCACGGGTGGTGTCGGCGGTGCGCCCGGACTCGCTGCGCCCCTGCCGTGCCGCCGGATCCCTGCGCTTCCGCGGTTTGCCGTGCTGCTTCGTCAAATCACGGAAGTTGGCCAGTAGTTGGTGGCCGTTCTCGGTGCCTATCGACTCCGGGTGGAACTGCACCCCCCACAGGGGAAGGCTGCGGTGGCGCAGCGCCATGACCACACCGTCCTCGGCCCAGGCGGTCGGCTCCAGGGCGGGGGAGAGACCGGTGACGGCGAGCGAGTGGTAGCGGACGACCTCCAGCGGGTCGGGCAGTCCGCGGAACAGCCCGGTGCCGTCGTGCCGGACCATGGAGCTGCGCCCGTGCCGGGGCTCGGGTGCGCGACCCACGCGGGCGCCGTGGGCCAGGGCCAGCCCCTGGTGCCCGAGGCAGACACCCAGCACCGGGAGCCGCCCCTCCTCGGCGATCCCCTGGCAGAGGCCGAAGTCGGCGGGGCGGTGGGGTGTGCCGGGTCCGGGGGACAGGACGACGTTGTCGAAGGCGTCGAGCAGCTTCGGCCGCCAGGACGGGTCGTCGTTGCGGATCACCTCGGGTTCCTGCCCGTTCACCCGGGCGAGGTAGTGGAAGAGGTTGTAGGTGAAGGAGTCGTAGTTGTCGACGAGTAGTGTGCGCATCAGAAGGTCCTTGTCCTCCACGTGCCTTGGACGGGGAGCGTGACGGCGGGAGGCGAGGTCATCCCAGGCCGAGTTCGCGCGAGATCTCCTCGTTCACCGCGGTCTGGTGCTCGGCGAGGAAGAAGTGGCCGCCGGGGAACACCTTGAGCCGGAACGCCCCTTCGGTGTGGAGGCTCCAGGACTGCGCCTCCGCGAGCGAGGTCCGCGGGTCGGCGTCCCCGGTCAGTGCGGTGATCGGGCAGCGCAGCCTGCGGTCCGCCGCGCAGCCGTACTTCTCGATCGCGCGGTAGTCGCCACGGATCGCCGGCATCGCCATCCGGACGATCTCCTCGTCGCCCAGCAGCTGCGGGTTGGTACCGTTGAGCAGCCTGAGTTCGGCGAGGATGCCGTCGTCGTCGCGGTTGTGCACCGTCTCGGTGCGGGTGGTGGAGGGGGCACGGCGGCCGGAGGCGATGACCGACCTCGGTGCGTGCTGCCCCTTCTGCTCCAGCCGCCAGGCCGTCTCGAAGGCGAGGACGGCTCCCATGCTGTGGCCGAAGAAGACCGTGGGCTTCTCGTCCAGGGCGAGGAGTTCGTCGGTGATGAGGTCGGCCAGGGTGCCGATGTCCTCGACGCACGGCTCCCGCCGGCGGTCCTGCCGCCCGGGGTACTGGAGGGCGAGCACGTCGACGGCGGGGGAGAACCTCGCCGACACGGGGTGGTAGAAGGTGGCGGAACCACCCGCGTGGGGAAAGCAGATCAGCCGGACGGGGCTGTCCACCGCCGGGTGGAAACGCCGCAGCCACAGGGCGGTCGAAGTGTCCGTGCTGTTCAAGGGGTTCGGTCCTTTCTCGGTCGGCCAGGGAGCCGGTGTGGTGGCGGTCCGTCAGTCCTCGTGGACGGTGATGGCGCGGGACGGGCAGAGCGTGTCGGCCCGCCGGACGGCCTGCTGCTCCTCGGCGCCGGGCCGGTGGGTGAGGACGGTGACGAGTCCGTCCTCGTCCTGGTCGAACACCTCGGGCGCGGACAGCACGCACTGGCCCGCTCCGACGCAGCGGTGGGAGTCAACGGTGATACGCATGATCTTCCTTCTCAGAGGCTCCGCCGGTAGGCAGTCACCGGAGCCGGTTGCGCTGTCCTGATGGGTCGCCTACTGGCGGACGCTCCTACGGCGGATGGCCTGTGGGCGGATCCCGGCAGCGGGTGCTACCAGCGGACCGGCAGCTCGTGCAGTCCGCACAGCACACCGTCGTACTTGAGCGGCAGTTCCTCGACCGGGACGGCGAGTTGCAGGTCCGGGATGCGCTCGAAGAGCTTCCGGTAGGCGATCTCCATCTCGACCCGGACGAGGTTCTGCCCGAGGCACTGGTGCACGCCGTAGCCGAATGCCACATGGTGGCGTTCGGTCCTGGCCGGGTCGAACCTGTGCGGGCACTCGAAGGCGTCCGTGTCGTGGTTGGCCGCCGCGACCAGCGGGATGATGCCCTCGCCCGCCCTGACGAGCTGACCGGAGATCTCGACGTCCTCCACGGCCACCCGCAGGGACACCAGGTCGGCGACCGAGTGGAAGCGCAGCGTCTCCTCGACGGCGCGGTCGTCGCCGATCCACTCCGGGTTCAGCAGCAGCGTCACCACCCCGAGCGCGATGTTGTTGGCCGTCGTCTCGTGGCCCGCGATCAGCAGGAGCATCAGCACCCCGGACAGCTCCTGGCTGTGCAGCGTGCCGGTGGCCAGCAGCCTGCTGATGAGGTCGTCGCCGGGCCACTTCTCCTTGATGGCGACCAGCCTGTTGATGTAGCGCAGCAGCTCCTTGGTGGCGGTGTCCCGCTGCTGGTCGGTCGAGGAACGGATGGCCACCAGGGTGCGCGTGCGGGACTCGAAGAAGTCGCGGTCGACCGGGGGGACACCGAGCAGTGTCGAGATCACCAGCGAGGGCACGGGAAGGGCGAAGTCGGCCACCAGGTCGGCACTGTTTCCAGCGGCCAGCATCGCGTCGATGCGCTCCTCCACGGTGCGCTCGATCGCCGGACGCATCTCGCGCACCCGCCGGACGGTGAACTCCGGGATGAGCGCCTTGCGGAAGCGGTCGTGCTCGGGGGAGTCGAGCCCCACGAACCAGCCGGGGATCTGCTCCTGCCGGGGCACACCCATGGTGTCGCTGATGTTGGGGAAGCCCCTGTGGTCGGGGTTGGAGCTGATCTTCCGGTTCGTCAGCACGGCACGCACGTCCTCGTGCCGGGTGACCAGCCAGACCTTGTTGCCGTTGGGCAGGTAGGAGAGGACCAGCCCGGTGTCCCGGCGGTACTCCTCGTAACGGGGCGGTGGGAACGGTTCGCCCGGAGTGCGCAGTGGAAAGCCGACCACTCGCGGTTCGGTACTCGTCATCTTGTCCATGTCTCTCTCGGCGGCCGTGTCTCTCTCGGCGGCCGTGCCGGTCCTGGCGGTTGCCGTGCCTGTCTCGGTGACGACCGGTCAGAGGGCGTCGTAGAAGGCGCGGATCCTGCCGGTCACGAAGTCCTGGTCGGCGGCGGTCAGCGCGGTGTACGTCGGCAGGTACAGGCCGTCCTCACTGAACCGGCTGGCGTTGAGCGAGGGCCAGCGGGGGTCGAGGTAGCCGGGCTGACGGCTCATCGGCTTGAAGAAGAGCCGTGTCTCGATGCCCTCGCCGGCCAGGAACGCGCACAGCTCCGCACGCCGTTGGACGCGGAGGTCGTACATCCACAGCACGTCGCGCGAGGGCATCAGGGTGACCTCGGGGATGTTCTTGAGGCCCTGGTCGTAGCGGTGTTCGATCTCCCGCCGGGTGGCGAGGAGTTCGTCCAGCCGCTCCACCTGGGCGAGTGCGACGGCCGCCTGCATGGCCGTCATCCGGAAGTTGTAGGCGAGCTTCTTGTGGACGAAGCTGTGGTCCGTGGTGAAGGCCATTCCCCGCAGATGGGCCAGCTGCCCCGCGAGCCTGGCGTCGTCGGTGAGGCAGATTCCGCCCTCGCCCGCAGTGATGATCTTGTTGGCGAACAGCGAGTAGCAGGCGATGTCGCCCACCGGGCGGATGCCGTGCGCCTCGGCGGAGTCCTCCACCACCCGGAGGTTGTACTGGAACGCGATATCCATGATCGTGTCCATGTCGCAGCGGCGTCCGTAGACATGGACGGGCATGATGGCCTTCGTCCGTGGCGTGATCTTCTCCTCGATCCGCCGGACGTCGATGTTGAGATCGTCGGCGCAGTCGACGAAGACCGGCGTCGCACCGGTGTACGTGACCGCCCAGGCGGAGGCGACCATGGTGAACTCCGGGACGATCACCTCGTCGCCCGGGCCGATGCCGAGCGCGCGCAGTGCCAGTGTGAGCGCGGCCGTCCCGGACGAGCAGGCGACGCCGTGCGCGATCCGGTTGTAGTCCGCGAAGGCCCGCTCGAACCGCTGGACGAACGGTCCTTGGGAGGAGATCCAGCCCTCTTTGATCGTCTCGGTGACGTATTCGAGTTCCCGGCCGTCGAGACCCGGCCGGGAAACGGGGTACTTGAACGACATTCCATCCTCGTTCCGTCGCTGGTCAGTTCGGGATCCGTGCGCCGAAGGCGCGGTGCGGGGCCCGGTCACGTCAGGGCCGGGAGGCCGAGCAGCAGGTCCGCCGCGGCGACGCGTCCCCCTGCGGCCCGCTGCAACTCACCGAGCCGCTGCGCCCGCTGACGGAAGGCCGGATCGCCGAGCACCCGGGTGAGCTTGTCCACGACATCGTCCGGGTCGACCTCCTGCGGCCGGTCCAGGGTCAGACTGACGCCGAAGTCCCGGCCGCGAACGGCCTGGTCGAAACAGTCCACCCAGAGCGGCCGCACCACCAGGGGTTTGCCGAAGTACAGGCCCTCGTGGAAACCGTTGCCGCCGCCGTGGGTGAAGAACAGCTCGACCTTCGGATGGGCGAGGACATCGAGCTGCGAGGGCACCCAGTTCTCGATCCGGAGATTGCCCGGAAGCGATTCGACGGGGGGCAGGAGGTGCTGCTGTTCCTTGGGCAGTTTCCACAGGAACTGATGCCGGCCGTCCAGTCGCCGGGCGACCTCCACCAGCGAGCCGACCTGCTCCCTGGTCAGCCGGGTGATGGTGCCGAACCCCATGTAGACGACGGACGACTGGGCGTCGAGCCACCGGGACAGCCCGCCGTCGACCTCGGTCTCCGGCAGCGGCGGCGTCATCGCCCCGACCAGCTTCAGTTTCCCGGGAATCTCGAACGGATAGTCCAGCTCGGGAATCGAATTGCACAGGACCATTTCGGCACGGTCGATCCTGGTCATCAGGTCGGGCGGGGGGAGCCGGAGCTCCTTGCGGATTTTCGAATCCTCGGAGAGAACCTTTCCCATGGCGGGATTGAAGAACATCGCCAGGGTCCGCAGCTTGAACATCCGATTGCTCATGCGCTGGGTGAAATTCATGGGAAAGGGCAGACCGGAGTGCGGGACCGGGAAGTGCTGCGGCGTGTACGACTTCCCGAACGGGTTGTGCGAGGTCAGCACGTTGCTCGGCAGGAACGGAACGCTCAGCACGAAGGGGATCTCCCTGGTCAGCGCCAGGTCGACGGCAAAGCTGCTCATACAGTCGATGACCATCAGCGCCGGCCGGACCTTGTCCACCACGGTTTCGAGCCGTCGGAACTTCCGGGCCTGGAGGGCGGGCTTGTACGACTGCCTGATGACCGCGCGGTGCGCCTTGAAGCGGGAGGACTGGGTGACCTCGCGGTAGACCTCGTCGCCCCAACTCACCGCCGACAGCTCGGGGGTGACCTCACCGAGCGAGGCGAACTCCACCGGGGCCGCCACGGCGAGGCTGCCCACCTCCTCGCGCCTGGGCTCGTCGGTGGCGAACCACAGGTCGGGCACTTCTCGGCGGGAAAGCTCGGCCGCGAGCACGAGCAGCGGGTTGAGCAGACCGCTTTCCGGAAGGCTGACGAAAAGAATCGGCCGTTGTGCGGAGCTCATCGCAATCCCTCCGAGAGGTGGCTGCCGGGAGTCGTGGGGCCTGTCCTGCGCGGACGCCGGCGGAAGCTGCGCCCCGTGATGGGCGGGTCTGTTGGGTGCACGACTTCTTGGTCTCATGGGGCGTGCCGGGAAACCCTTAGATTCCCGTGCGTATGCAGGCGCATCTCGATCGCTTTGGTCCTGGTATGTCCAGATTTGTTGATGTTGTCGGAGCAAGCCCGGCTCGGGGGTCTCCAGGTGGCCGGAATGCCGCGCCGCAGGGTGGATCCGTGGGGGACGGTAGGGTGTTCTTGACAGTTCTCTTATGCTCATAACAGTCCGGTTCGGGTAGGCTGGTGCAGGTTAATCGTCGCTTTCCGTTCATGTCTGGTTCATGGCGTTCTGCGGTGCGAGGGGGGGCTTTCTTTGCTGGATCGGGCTGATATACCTGGTTCGCCCAACATCTTTATCGGCCGCACCGGCGAGCTCGCAGCACTCAACGCCGCAGCCGCGGCCGCCCGCTCCGGAAGGTCGGGGCTGACGCTTCTGGCCGGCCCCGCCGGAATGGGCAGGACCAGCCTCCTCCGGGAATTCCTGGCCGGTGAGGAATGCCGGGCGATGACGGTGCTGCACGGGGTGTGCGGCGAGGACGCCGACCGGAGTGCCTACGCCGCGGTGCGGGCACTCTTCGGCCCGCTGGGCCTGCTGGACGAGGAAGCGCGGGGACACCCGCTGCTGAACGGCAGCGCCTGCCACGCCCTCCCCGCACTGCGGCCAGGACCCGGCGACGAGCGGCCGTTCACCCCCGCCTCCGCCTACCAGGTGCTGCACGGGCTCTATCGCCTCACCGTGAACCTGATGGCACACCGCCCGGTCGCGCTCGTCCTGGACGACGCCCATGAGTGCGACGAGCATTCGCTGCGCTGGCTGGACTTCCTGCTCCGGCGGACGGGCGATCTGCCGCTGCTCGTGGTACTGGCCCGCCGCATCGGCCCGGAACCCGCCGTACCCGGGGCCTGGGCGGACTTGGCCGGACAGCGCCTGACCACGACCCTGTGCCTGCGCCCCATGACCCGGACGGACATCGGGGCCATGGCGCAGCAGGTCTTCGGACCGGCTGTTACCCCGGCCTTCACCGAGCGCGTGGCAGCCGTCTCCGGCGGCAACCCCCGCACGGTCACCCGTCTGCTGCACGAACTGCGAAGCGACGGTGTGCTGCCGAACGCGGAGGGCGGCCACCGGGCCACCGAGATCGGCGGACGGCTGGTCGCACGGTCCGTGCGCGAGCTGCTGGACAGTCAGGTCCCCTGGGTCGGCAGGGTGGCCACGGCGATCGCGGTACTCGGCGAGGACTCCCTCGTCCACGTCGGCGCGCTGGCGGGAGTCTCCATCGCGCTCGTCGAGGACGCCCTGACCTTGCTGCGCCGCGCCAAGGCGGTGGCTCCCGGCCGAGTCGACCTGGTGCACGACGAGGTCCGCCGCGCGGTGCTCGAACCCGTCGACCCCCGGGAACTCGCCGAACTGCGCACCAGGGCGGCCCTGTTGCTCAGCGACGCCGGCCGCCCGTCCGAGGAGGTCGCCCGCCACCTGCTACAGGTGCCCGGACCTTCCGAGCCGTGGATGCTCGCGCTGCTGCGGGACGCGGCCCGGCTCGCCGACGGCCGCGGCGCCCCGGCGACCGCGGCCAGGTACCTGTACCGGGTGCTGAAGGCGGAACCGAACGACGTCCCCACGCGGTTGCGGCTCGCCGTATCGCTGGCCGAGACCGATCCCTTCCGGGCGGCCGCACTTCTCAGGGAGGCGCTGGAAGGCGCCGCCGACCTGTCGGCCAGGGCCAGGTTCGCGGTCCAGTACGCGATGACCTGTCTGACGCTCCATCGGACAGCCGCCGCCAGGAAGGAACTCGACGAGCTCCAGGAGGCGTTCCGGGCCGACCCCGGGCCCGCCGCCCGCCCCGCCGACCACGAACTTCGCAGGCTCATGGAGGCGGCGAGCCTGATCGTCGGATCCACCCGCGCAGGGACGGCGGCCGCCTCGATCCGCGAACGCGCCACACGGCTGCCGGCGGCCTGTGCCGACACCCCCGTACAGCTCCAGGGAGAGGCGCTGACCGCACTGCTGACGGCGTTGGACGGCCGCTCGCTGCGGCGGGCGGTCGAACGCGCCCGCGGTGTCCTCGACGCCTCCGGTACCGCCCCGAACAGCTGGCCCCTGATCACCTCGGCCGTCACCCTGGGCCTTGCCGACGAGACGGCGGACGCCCTCGCGGCCCTGGACCGCGTCCTCGCGCACAGCACCGAGGCCGGGGCGGTATGGCTTCGAGCCCTCGCCCTGTCCAACCGGGCCCTGGTGCTGCACAGCGTCGGCGCGATACCCGATGCGTTGGCCGACGCCAGGGTTGCAGTCGAGAGCATCGCAGCCGAGAGCCGGTGCGCTTGTCAGCCGATGCCGCAACTGGCGCTGGCGTCGGTGCTGATCGACTGCGGCGAGGCCGACGGCGCCGAGGCCGTGCTCGCCCGGGTCGAGCAGCCGGCACCGGACGGCTCCGCCCTGGAGTACCACCTGTACCTGATGGCCCGTGCGCGGGCCCGCTGGGCCGTGGGCGACGGCGAGACGGCACTGCGGCTGCTGTTCGACTGCGGCAGCGCCCAGGAAAGGGCCGGTCTGGCGAACCCGGTGTTCGCGCCGTGGTGGTCGGACGCCACCCACATCCTGGCGGCCCTGAACCGGACCCAGGAGGCCGAGAGGATCGCGGCCCACGGCAGCGCTCTCGCGCGGCAGTGGGGCAGCGCCCGCGCACTTGGACTCGCGGCGCTCGCGCACGGTGCGACCACCCCGGGACAGGCGGGCGTCGAGCTGCTCACCGAGGCGGTCGAGAAGCTCTCCGGCTCCCCGGCCAGGACCGAGCAGGCCAGGGCCGAACTCGTCCTCGGCCGAGCCTTGCTGACGACGGGTCACCCGCAGGGCGCACGCGCACACCTGCGGATCGCCGCGGACCTCGCCCGGAGTTGCGGAGCGCTCGCGCTCGCGAAGGAGGCCCGGCACCGACTGATCACCGCAGGAGGGCGTATGCAGGAGATCACCCCGGCCCGGGCCGACATGCTCACCGGAATGGAACGAAAGGTCGCGGCGCTCGCGCTGCAAGGGGCAAGCAACCGTCAGATCGCGGCATCGCTGTTCGTCACCGTACGCACCGTGGAGATGCATCTGACCAGCGTGTACCGCAAGTTGGGCGTCAGCGGGCGCGCCGGACTGGCCTCGGCCCTGAACAGCACCCCGGCCGCCGGGCGAGCCCTGGCACGGGTTCCCTGACGCGCCGTCGAGGGCTGCGAGGAACGGACCGTACGGCGACCGAAGACCTGGTACGACCATGCACCTGCCTTACCGACTCACCTCGGCCGGAACCAATGGCCCCTACCCAGGGCCGACGGAACCACTTCTGCTCCACCGGGACCGCGAACAGGCGGTGCTGACCTCCGTACTTGCCCGACTGGCAGCCGGCCGCCCCTCGGTGGTCACCGTGACCGGCCGACCGGGCTTCGGGCAGAACGCCCTGGCGCGCTGGGCCTCCCGGCGGGCCGAGGAGCGCGGACTGCGGGTCCTGCGTGCCCGCGCGACCCCGGTCGAGTGCGAGCTGTGGCACGGGGTGGTCGCCCAGCTCCTGACCCCGCTGGAGCTCGGCGACGACGCGCTGCGCGCCCTGGCCGGGCGGGCGCGGCCGACGCGGCCGGCGGGTCTGGCCGAACTGCTGGCCACCGCACGGGAGCGTCCGACCCTCCTGGTCGTCGAGAACGCCCAGTGGCTCGATCCCGAGTCGCTGTCCTGGCTGCAGGCGCTGGTGCGCCGGTCACCCGGTGTTCCGGTGGCACTGCTGGCGAGCGGCAGCGGTGTCTCGGCCGCGGGCGCGGACTGGCTGAGCGTGGCGTCCTGCTCCCCGGAGCCGGCCGGCGCCCATGAGCTCGTCCTCCCCGAGCTGAGCCTGGGTGAGGTCGCGGTCGCGGTGGAGCGGTTCTGCGCCACGGCGGGCGAGGACCGGTTCACCGTCGAGGCCCGCAAGAGCAGCACGGGCAGTCCCTCGGTGCTGCACGAGACACTCGCGCGGTTCGCCCGGCACGGTCACCGACCGGTCGCCGCACGGGTGCCGGAGCTGCGGGCGATCAGCGCGGCCGTCCGGGCCGAGCACACCGTGGGCGCGCTGCGCGGACTGTGTGCCGAGGGGGTGGCCGTGGTGCGGGCGCTGGCCGTCTGCGGAGACCTGCTCGACCTGCCGGTCGTCTGTATGCTCGCCGGACTGTCCTCCCTGGGCGAGGCGCGGCTGCGAGCGGAGCTGGAGGCGACCGGGATCGTCTCCCCGGCGGACACGGGCCGGCGTATGGACCCGGCGGTGCGCGCCCGGGTACTGGAGGAGATGACCGCCGATGAGCGCTCCTGCCTGTACGCCCGCGCCGCGGAACTCGTCCACCGTGCCGGCGTGGACGACCGGGCCGTCGCAGGACTGCTGCTGCGCGCCCGGCCGATCGCAGCGGACTGGGCGCTCCTCGCGCTGCGCCGCAGCTGCGCGGACGCGCTTCGGCAGGGCAACCACCAGCGCGCGGCCGCCTATCTGTCCCGGGCCCTGGAGGAGCCGCTGGATCCGGCCCAACGCGCCCAGCTCACCTTCGAGTTGGCCGCCGTGGAGTTGGTGGACGCGCCCGAGGCGGGCGACCGCCGACTCGACGGGATCCTCCGGGACGGGACCGGTGACCACGCCGGGCTGCGGGTCCGGGCCATCGACCTCAAACTCACCTGTGGCAACACCGAGGGAATGCGCCGAGCCGTGGCCGAAGCGCTGCCCGCGGCCCGTGGCACCGAGCGGGACAACCTCATCGCCCTGTACTGGTCGGCCGATCAGAGCGGGCGGGACGACACCGAACTGTTCCTGCCGGAGGTCCCCCCGCTGTCCAACGACCCGCTCCCGCCGGCCCAGGCCGGGGCACGGGCCTGGCAACTCGCCGTGCGCGGCGTCGAATTGGAAACGGTCAGGACACTGGCCCGCAGGGCCCTCGACCGGCAGACGGTGGGCGGCACGCCGATCCTGCCACGGCTGGCGGCCTGCAGGTCGCTGTGTCTGACCGAGGACTACGCGGAGGCCGACGCGGGCCTGAGCGCACTGCTCGCCGAACTGCGCGGCAGCCACCTGGACATCGGTGTCCCGCAGGTGCTGGCCGTGCGCGCCGCACTGAATCTGCGCCGCGGCCGCCTCGCCGCCGCCGAGCAGGACCTCGCCGAAGCGGAGCGGCTGCCGGCGACGAACTCCCGCCCCCACCCGGCTGCTTCGCACCTGATGGCGGTACGCATCATCGTCGACCTGAGGAGCGGCCGCCGCGACCGGGCCCGGTCGCTCGCCGACGCACCGACCGCCCCCGGCGCCCAGGACAGCGCGCACTGGTCGCACCTGCTCTACGCCAGGGCTCTGGTGGCCACGGCCGACGGCCGGCTGCCGGAGGCGGGCGAACTGCTCCAGGAGTGCGGCCGACGACTGCTGAGCCGCCATCACGTCAACCCGGCCGTGCTGCCCTGGCGATCGCTGGCCGCGCGGAGCTGGCAGGCGGCCGGGCGGTCCGAGGAGGCACTGCGCAGCAGCTGCGAGGAGCTCTCGCTGGCCCGGCGCTGGGGAGCCCCGAGCACGCTGGGCCGAGCCGAGTCGACCGCCCGTCAGCTGGTCAGGGAGCACCTGGCCAGCGCTCGGGAGGAGGTGCGGCCCGGGCCGCCGTCGGCACCGCGGACCGAACCGCTTCCGGCCTGGGACGCGCTGTCGCAGTCCGAACGGCACACCGCGGTCCTCGCCGGCCGCGGCCACAGCAACCAGCACATCGCCGACCTGCTGTCGGTGTCGCGGCGCACTGTGGAGCTCAGGCTGAGTCGGGCGTACCACAAGCTTCGGATCGACGGCCGTCAGGAACTGCGTGCGCTGGTGCGTGTGATGGAAGGAAGCTGAACGGATGCTGCTCGAACGAGGTCCCGAGTTGGCGCTGGTCCGGGAGACGCTGCTGGCCGCCGCGGAGGGCAGATCCGCACTGGTCCTGCTCACCGGACCGATGGGGGTCGGTCGTTCGGCGCTCCTGCGGGAGCTGCCGTCGTGCGCCACCGACGAGATGCATGTGCTGCGGGCCAACGCGGCTCCGATGGAGCAGGACTTCGCCTTCG
Source organism: Kitasatospora sp. GP82 (assembly GCF_029892105.1). Classification (GTDB taxonomy): domain Bacteria; phylum Actinomycetota; class Actinomycetes; order Streptomycetales; family Streptomycetaceae; genus Kitasatospora. The sequence continues at coordinate 25,381 of NZ_JARZAJ010000011.1, forward strand.
GCGTGGTGCGGCAGTTGTTCGACAGCCTGCTGGCCGTGACACCGGACGACGTCCGCGAGCGGTGGCTGCGGGAGGCCGGTTCCGCGCGGCCGGTCTTCGCCGACCACGACCTGCCGCTCGAACAGAGCCCCACGGTCTGTGCGTCCGACCTCGTCCTGCACGACCTGCGCTCGCTCCTGGCCCGGATCAGTGCGGACACACCGCTGTTGGTCCTGGTGGACGATCTGCAGTGGGCGGACGCCTCCTCGCTGCGCTGGCTCGCCTACCTGGGCAAGCGGCTGCACGGACTGCGGGTGGTGCTGGTCTGCTCACTGCGCGACGGTGACCCCAGGGCACAGGAACCGCTGATGAGGGAGGTGACGGAGACCGCGACCCGGGTGCTGCGTCCCGGGCCGTTGTCGCTGGAGGCGACCGAGGCCATGGTCCGCGAGCAGTTCGAAGAGCCGGGGGACGAGGAGTTCGTCCGGGCCTGCCACGAGATATCCGCGGGCAACCCGGTCTTCCTGATGTCGGTCCTGCTGGGCCTGGTGGTGAGCGGCTACCGGCCGACGGCCGACCAGGCCGACACCGCCCGCTCGCTCCGCCCCCGGCAGTTGAAGGAGCGGCTGGCAGGCTGTCTGCGCACCCAGTCGCAGCCGGTACGGGACCTGGCCGCCGCGATCGCGACCCTGGGGGAGCCGGGCGATCCCGCACTCGCCGCCCGCCTCGCCGGACTCGACGCCATCGGCTCCGCGGGGGCGCTGCGGGTGCTCCACCAACTGGGACTGCTGGCCGACGAGCGCGAACCGAGGTTCATCCACCGGGTCGTGCAGGACGCGGTCGAGTACTCGATGACCATGGCGGAGCGTCAGCACTGGCACGAGTCCGCGGCGAGTCTGCTGTACAGCAGCGGACGTCCGGCGGAGCAGGTCGCCGCGCAGCTCATGGCCGTCGCCACCTCCAGCAGGCCCTGGTCGGCGGCCGTGCTGCGGACCGCCGCCGACACCGCGCTGCGCAGGGGCGCGCCCGACATGGCGGCCCGCTATCTGCGGCGTGCGCTGCTGGACAGCTCGGAGCAGGGGGAGGACCGGGCGCGGCTGCTGATCGACCTCGCCACGGTGGAGCGCGCCTTCGACCCCTCCGCCTGCGAGCGGCACATCTCCCAGGCGATCCCCCTGCTGAGCACGTCCAGGGACCGGGCCGCCGCCGCCCTGCGGATCTCGCCCGGCTTCCTGGGAACGGTGGCGCCCTCGGCCGTCGACATCCTTCGCCAGGTCGCCGCAGACCTCGGCTCCCCGGGCCTGCTGAAGGGACCGGCACGCGATGCGGCCCTGCGGCTGGAGGCCCGCCTGCGCCACCGTGCCCGCGAGGACGCCGGTGAACTGGCGGCCGCCGTCGAGCGCCTGCGGCGGCACGAAGGGGACCTGCCGGTGTGCTCCGGTGCGGAGCGCGAACTGCTGGCCGTCCTCCTCAACGCCGCGACACTCAGCGGCAGTCCGTCGGCGGCGGAGGTCGCGCACCAGGCCGACCGGATTCTGGAACGCGAACCGGCCACTTCCACCCGTGCCCAGTCCGTGCTGCCGCTGCTGGTGCTCAGCTTCGTCGGTGCGGACTCGCTGCGGTCCATCGGATCCTGGCTGGCGGCCGAGGAGCAGACCCGCAGGCAGAGCCGCGTCGTCGCCGACCCGGTCGTCCACGCGGAGCATGCCCTGGTCTCCGTCGCCCGAGGACGGCTGGCACCCGCGCGCGACCACGCGGAGCGCGTCTTCGACCTGGCCGACGCCCACTGGCAGGAGGCCGGGGTCATCTCCACCGCCGCCCTCGCCTGGGTGGCTCTGGAGACGGGTGACCTCGCGTTCAGCGACCGGGTACTGGTCTACGCCGGTCGGCGCCGACCGGCGAGCCTGATCTCCGCCTCGATGCTGCGGCTCCTGGGGGGCATGGTGCAGGCGCAGCGCGGCGACTGGACCGGAGCCCTGGACACGGTGCTGACCTGCGGTCGGCAGCTGGAGGTGGCGGGCTGGCACAACTCCGTGCTGTTCCCCTGGCGGTACCGGGCCGTCGGCCTGTACCAGCGGCTCGGTGACCCCCGCTCGGCACTGGCCCTCGCGGAGGAGGAGTACGCGCAGGCCGCCGCGTGGGGGGCGCCCGTCGGGGTGGGCCGGGCTCTGCGGCTGGGCGGCGGGCTGCGGGACGGCCGCGCGGGCACCGAGATGCTGCGCGAGGCGGTCGGTGTCCTGCGGAACTCGGCGAATGAGCTGGAACTCGCCCGCGCCCTGCGTTCGCTGGGCAGGCGGTTGGGGCAGGGGGCCGAGGCCGAGGCGCTGCTGCGGGAGGCCGGTGAGCTCGCGCGGGCCTGTGCGGCGCCGTGGCGGGTGGAGCGGGTGGCCACCGCTGGTGACGGCGTGTCCGGTGCGCCGCCGGAGGCCGTACTGACCCGTACCGAGTCCCGGGTGGCCGGGCTGGTCGGCAGCGGCCTCACCAACCAGGAGATCGCCCGTGAACTCGGTGTGAGTTGCCGCGCGGTGGAAAAACATCTTACGAATTCCTATCGAAAACTCGGGATATCGGGGCGACGTCAGCTCGTGGCAGTCCTGGAGGGGACGGCTCCGGCCGTGCGGTGATGGCGGGGGTCCGCTATTCCTTCGGTTGCCGCGCGATGGTTCGGTCCGCCCCTTCGGCTGCTTCGGCAGGCCGGGCGGACCGAACCGCAAGGGCCCGGTAAAACCCGCAGATCCGGCCGTATCCTCTGGGAGATCGGGCCGTACCGTACCGAACCACCGAAGCAGCGGGTGCGGACCGAACCTTCCGGTCGGACGACCGCAGGATTGGCGGCGGATGGTTCGGGTGCCGTTGACCATCCTGGCGGCGCTTATCTAGGGTTCATTTCAGACTTCATTCGGCAAGCCCGTTCGTACAAGGGTGCAGTGACGGCGCGGGCAGCGCGCCCCGCACTCTTCGAAAGCCATGAGGAGATATGAGTTCCTTGGCGATTTCCGCTCCCGCACCGGTGGACTTGGCGCAGACGGTGGCGCACGACCTGGCGTCCGAGTACGCCGGGTCGGCGGAGGATCATCCGCTCTCCGGGCAACCGGGTCTGAACATGGCCTGTCTCGATCGGACTCTCACCATCCAGCAGGCGAACCAGGAGTTCTTCCGCAGGTTCGGAGGATCCTCTGCGGGCCTGTGCGGGCGTGCGTTCGGCGATCTGGTGCATCCCGGTGTCCGGCAGCCGCTGATGCGTCAGTTCTCCGGACTCCTGGAGGGCCGGCGCGACCGGTTCGCCGCCGACGTGATCGCCGTGGGTCCTGACGACTCGGCGTTCACCGTGCCTCTCACGGCAGTTGCCGTGCGGGGTGGTTCGCCCGATGTCTCGGCGATCCTGGTCATGATGACGGCTGACGGTGGTTCGGCGGAGCCGGGGATGGTCGCCGGCCGCAAGAAGATCCTCAGCGAGATCGACGCCCGCATCCTCGAAGGGATAGCCGCCGGCGTGTCCACCGTCCCGCTGGCCTCACGGCTGTACCTGAGCCGCCAGGGCGTCGAGTACCACGTGACGTGTCTGCTGCGAAAGCTCAGGGTCCCCAACCGGGCCGCCCTCGTCTCGCGCGCGTACTCCATGGGCGTGCTCAAGGTGGGCGTCTGGCCGCCCAAGGTCGTACAGGACTTCGTCAAGTGATGGCGGCGGGTCGGCCCGAGGTCGGCAATCTCGGCCCACGCCACCGCTCGAAGGCGGAGGAGACCCGGCGCAGCCTGGCAATCATGGACGTACCGATCGCCGACTACACCCGTGACGGTGTCACCCGCACCGTACGGCTCGCCGGTACGACGCCGAGCCGGGCCGAGGTACTGCGGATGCGCGAGTCGTACTACCGGAGCACGCTGACCCGGCTGGGCGTCTCCGTGTGGGACGACCACGACGAGACGGCCGTCCACCTGCTGTGCGTCGAAGGCACGGTACCGGTGGGCAGCCTGCGGGTCACGCTCAACCGGCGGGGGCTGGGGGACATGTACGAGGACTTCCCGCAGGCCGACGAACTCCTGGGCGACAGCGGGGACTTCCTGTCGTTCGCCAGGGAGCTCGTGGTCCCGGGCCGTCGTGGCAGCGAGGTGACGACCGCGATGGCGCATGCCGCCTGCCTCTGGTGGCGCGGGCACTCGCCGGTCAGACGGGTCGTGTTCACCAGCATCGTGCGGGCGGGCCGGTCGCCGGCGTTCTTCGGTGCCACGGCGGTGACCGCGCCGGTTCCCCTCGGGCCTGCCGCGACCCCCGTGGTGATGTGCACCGGCTGGCTCGACCCGGTCATCGCCGGCACCACCCGCCGCCTTGAGCGCGCGGGATGGTCGGTCACCGTCCGGCCGACGACATGACCCGGCAGGCCGATCACCCGCTGCCCGTGCCGCTCGTGCTGCCGCTGGCCGGCGGTCCGCCGGCCGAACCGCCTTCCTGCTACCGAAGGTTGCGCCGCGAGCAGCCGGTCTGCCGGGTGCGGATGCGCTCCGGAGATCCGGCCTGGCTGGTCACCCGCTACCAGGACGCGCGGGCCGTGCTGTCCGACCGTCGCTTCAGCAAGGCGGCGCTCCTGGAACCCGACGCGCCGCGCATCCGGCCCGGGACGCTGCCGCCCGGCCTGCTGTTCACCACCGATCCGCCCGAGCACACCGTGCTGCGCTCCCGGATGGACGCCCTCCTGAGGCCCCGGATTCCCACCCTGCGGCCGATGGTGGCGGACATCGCCGACGAACTGCTGGACGTGCTGGGCCCGGCGGGCCGGGCCGACCTCGTCGCGTCCTTCGCGCGCCCACTGGCGATGCGGGTCGTGTGCCGGCTGCTCGGCGTCTCCCCGGCCGACCGCGACCGGTTCGCGTACTGGGCCGAGGTGGTGCTCGCCGTCGAAGGTTTCGACGGCACCGAGGTCGACCTGGCCCAGCGCGATCTGCTCGCCTACAGTGCGGAGTTGGCCGCCGCGCGCCGTGCGCGGCCGGCGGACGACCTGGTCTCCGCGCTGTCCTGTGCCGATGCCTCCGCGGTCGCCTCCCTCGTCGCTACGATCCTGGTGACCGGGTACGAGACGATGGTCGCCGCGATCGCCAACGCGGTGCTGGTGCTGCTCACACAGGGAGGCATACCGGCGCCGTGGCCCGCGGCGTCCGGCGAACTGGTCGAGGAACTGCTGCGGCTGGGAACCTTCCAGGACGCCCTGCGCTCCCGCAGGGCCACCGAGGACGTGCGCCTCGGCGGCGTACTGATCCCCGCCGGTGACGTCGTCCTGGTCTCGATCGCCTCCGCCAACCGCGACGAGGACGTCTTCACCGACCCCGACCGCCTGCTGCCCGGCCGTCGACTGCGCGGCTGCGGCCGACAGCTGGCCTTCGGCCAAGGCGTGCACTACTGCCCGGGCGCCGCCTTCGCGCGCATCCAGCTCGACGTCGCGCTCGAACGCCTGTCGGCGCGCCTGCCGCAGCTGTGTCTGGCGGTTGCGCCCGAGCGGCTGGTACTGCGCACCTGCTCGTCCGAGAGTCCGCCCGAACGGCTTCCGGTCCGCTGGGGTGCCGCCGATCACCGAGAGGAGTGAGGGCGGGCCGGGGACGGTTCAGGACTCGGCGGGTACGGCGATCGCGGCGAGCACCAGCCCGCCGCTGATCAGCCATCGACCCGAGAGGGTGTCCATGGGCCGTCCCCGTCGCTGCACCGGCGACGGCACCAGGATCCGCGCGGAGAACGTCGACGCGGCCGCGTCCACGGTGATCCTCGCGTCCTCGAACCCGATCCGCAGGGCGGTGACCGGGTACCACGCCTTGTAGACCGCCTCCTTCAGACTGAAGAGCAGCCGGTCCCAGTGCGTCCCCGGCACGGCCGTCCGCAACTTCCGCACCCACACCCGCTCCTCGGGGAGCGAGATCGCCTCCAGAATCCCCTCGGGCAGCGCGTGGTGCGGCTCCGCGTCGATACCGACCATGCTCATCTCCGTGCCACGGGCGAGCGCGGCCGCCCGGTAGCCGGCGCAGTGGGTGATACTTCCCACGACGGAGTCGGGCCATCGCGGAGCCCCGAGCTCACCGGGCAGCAGAGGTACCGGCGGCAGCCCGAGCTGGACGAGGGCACGTCGCGCGCACCACCGCCCGGTGGCGAACTCGCGCCTGCGCTTCTCGACGGAGTTCCGGACCACGAAGGCCTCCTCCCGGTGCAGCAGGGCCTGCGGCGGATCGCCGAAGGCCTCGGAACTCACCACGCCGGGCGGAAGGATGCGCTCTATCACTGGGACTCTCGATTCTGGGCACTGTCCGGTCGATCGTCATATCGGCCACAGCGGCCGATGCCCGTGCCTGCGGGTGTCCTCGGCACGCAGCGTGGCCAGGGCGTCCACCAGCGCCGAACGGGTCAGGATCGGATCGATCACCCGATCCACGGCCCCGATCCCCTTGGCCGGCCACGCCAGGGACAGGCCGGCGCCGATCGACCGGGAGTTCATGACCAGGCAGGACACGCCGTGCGCCGAGCGCAGGATCAGCTGCACACGTGGCACCGTCGCCGTGCTGTACGCATACAGCAGCTGTGCCCCGTAGGGCAGGACGCCCGGCCGCTTTTGACCGCCGAGGCCCCGCAGCAGACCGGGCGCGTCGACCAGGGTGACCAGCGGAATGGAGAACGCGTCGCAGGTCCGCACGAACCGGGCGATCTTCCGCGCGGCCGGGGAGTCCAGCATCCCGTCCAGCACGGCGGGTTGGTTCGCGACGATGCCCACGACACGGCCGTCCAGCCGGGCCAGGCCGCAGACGACGTTCGCCGCCCACCAGCCGTGGACCTCCAGCAGACCCCCCTCGTCGACGATCTCGTCGATCACGGCGCGAATGGCGTACGGGTGGGCGCCTTCGAGTGGTACCAGGTCCGCCAGGCGCTGGTTGGCGCGGTGGGTGGAGGTGACGGTGACCGCCACGGGCGGCAGCTCCCGACCGCCGGCGGGAAGGAAGGTCAGCAGGCGCCGCACCTGTCGCAGACACTCGGCGTCGCGGGCGCAGCGGGAGGAGGCCGCCCTGCCGCAGACGGCGGTGTGCGCGGTGAAGACGAAGTCGGCGACCAGCGGTGGACGGACCGCCCCGTCCGTGCCCGGCCGGACGGCGCCCAGCACCACGCTGATCTGCGGGATCACCCCCGACGCCTGAGCGCTGCGGCAGAAGATCCGCCCGTGCTCCGCGACGGTGGTGGCACTCTGCTCGCCCCGGGTGCCGACGCCGAGGCTGAGACCGACCAGTGGCGCGCCCGCCGCCTCGGCGAGATCCATCAGGGTGCGGATCTCCTCGGCATGGGCCCTGCCCGAGGAACCGCCGCACCTGCGAAGGTCGTGCGCGCAGGCGAAGACGGTCCGTCCGCCGACCCTTCCGCAGCCGGTGATCACCCCGGCGGCGGTCTGCGGGCCGCCCGGGCCGATGCCGTCGGTGCGGCGGCGAGGGGGCTCGATCCGGCGGAAGGTCCCTTCGTCGAAGAGGAGGCCGAGTCCTTCCTGCGCCGTCAGTTCGCCGCAGGAACCGTGCCGTTCGGGTGCCGTCTCGCCGGACCTCAGTTGCAGGACGTCGGTGAGCGAGTGGAGTTCGGCCACCCAGGCCAGGAGGCCCTGCGAGGCGGTACCCCCCACCGAGGCCATAGGTCACCCTTCCACCGGTCAGCCGGGTTCGTGTCGGTTCTCCAACCTACGGGGGACCGGACTAGTGAAATCTGTAGGGAACCGGGACCGAGCCGGCGTGCCGTCAGGTCTCGGCTGCGTCCGGCACCCGGGCCGTCCGAGTGCCAGGACTCAAAGGGTTCCCCCGCAACCGTGGGCCGATTTCCCGCCGAAAGCGCGCTCCCCGCCGAATATGTGTGCGCTGTCGCAGTACCGGCCTGACCATTCCCTCCGTGCACCGCGATCTCACCGAGCCAATTATGAGAATTCCCTGGAATCCGGTCGGCCCCTCTTCCGTCCCACCGCGGCCACGGCACATGCAGCCTCCCGGCTGCCGGGACCGCAGTCGTGGCCGCGGGGATCCCGGTCGTGCAGGGGTGAAGAAACCGTTCACCGTGACAGCTCTGCTGCCACCGGCAGGGGCGCGGTACCCGGTGGCAGCCTCGGTGTGTCGATCGCCAGGTGATGGGCGGGCCTGCCAATCTGGGATCATGGCCGACCGCTACCCACGAATTCGCGACCCGATCCGATTTCCTGTCGTCTCGGCAGACCGCCGCTCCGGGCGTTCCGAATAGGGTTTGCCGCCCGGACGAGTTCGAGGGCTATTGAAGCCGTTCTCTGTGAAAGCCGGACAGGAGGAGCTGTGTCACGAGTGGAACCGACTTCGGGCACGACGGAGCCCGTTGGTGCGCCGGGTGTCCCGAAGTCATCACACCTCTGGGTGCTGCCGCCGGTCCAGCGGCTGGCCCAGTACTTCGAGCGGACCTGTGACCGGGTCCCGGAGAACACGGCGGTCAGCTGCGGCACCCTCTGCCTGACCTATGCCGACCTCGACCGGCGGGCCAACCGGCTGGCCCGGTTACTCAGGCAGCGGGGCGCCGGTGAGGGCCAGTGCGTGGGGATCCTGCTCGAACGGTCGCTCGACACCTACGTCGCCCTGCTCGCGGTGCTCAAGAGCGGAGCGGCCTTCGTCCCGCTGGACCCCTCCTTCCCCGCCGACCGGGTCGCCTTCATCGCCCAGGACTCGGGCCTGTGCGACCTTCTCACCACCTCCACGATGGGGGAGAGGACGGCCGGCCTGTCCTGCCGGATTCTCGAACTCGACACAGCGGAAGAGCAGTTGGCCGCACAGCCGGACGACCGCCCGGCCGTCGACACCGACCCGTCGTCGGTCTGCTACGTCATCTACACCTCGGGTACCACCGGTCGGCCCAAGGGCGTGGCCGTCTCGCACGCCAACATCGTCAACTTCGTCCGCTCGGTGGCCCCGATCTACCAGGTCGCCGAGGAGGACCGGGTCTACCAGGGCCTCTCCATCGCCTTCGACTTCTCCGTCGAGGAGATCTGGCCGGCCTGGGTCGCGGGCGCGACGCTGGTGGCGGGGCCGACCGACGACCGGCGGGTGGGGGAGGGCCTCGCCGCCTTCCTCGTCGAGCAGGCGATCACGGTGCTGTGCTGCGTGCCAACCCTGCTGACCACCATCGAGGCCGAGGTGGCCGGCCTGCGCAGCCTGCTGGTCAGCGGTGAGGCCTGCCCGCCCGACCTGGTCCGCCGCTGGTCCCGCCCCGGCCGCCGTATTCTCAACGTCTACGGCCCCACGGAGTCGACGGTCACCGCGACCTGGACCGAGCTGTCCCCCAGCCGCCCGGTGACCATCGGAGTACCGCTGCCCACCTACCGGGTCTACATCCTGGACGAGCAACTGCGCCCCGTCCCGGACGGCGAGAGCGGTGAGATCTGCATCGGCGGACCGGGCGTGGCGATCGGCTACCTCAACCGGCCGGAGCTCACCGCCGAACGGTTCGTCACCAACCCCGTGGAGCACCACCGCGAGGAGAGCCCGCGGATCTACCGCAGCGGCGATCTGGGACGGCTCAACTCCACCGGGGAGATCGAGTTCCTCGGCCGGATCGACACCCAGGTCAAGATCCGCGGCTACCGCATCGAACTGGCGGAGATCGAGGAGGTGCTCCGCGAGGACCCCGCCGTGGAGAACGCGGTGGTCGTCCCGAGGGAACAGGACGGCGTCGTCCAGGACCTGGTCGGCTACGTCACGCTGACGGACCGTGGTGAAGCCGGCCACGAGGAACTGCGGACGCGCCTGCACACCTCGCTGCGCCGCCGTCTGCCCGACTACATGATCCCTTCCTTCGTCGAGGTACTCGCCGAGTTCCCGCTGCTGGCGGCGGACAAGGTGGACCGCAAGGCCCTGCCCGCGCCCGCCTCGCCGCCGCTGGCCCGGCGCTCGCGCTCGCACACGGCCGCCGGCACCGTGCTGGAGCGTCGGATGGCGGAGGTCTGGCAGGAGGTCCTGGGGGCCCGGGACATCTCCGTGGAGGACGACTTCTTCTGCGACCTCGGCGGCCACTCCATGGCGGCGGCCCGGCTGATGTCCAGGCTGCGCCGGATGCCGGAGCTGGAGCGCCTGGCGATGCCCGACCTGTACGCCCACCCCACGGTGCGTGGCCTCGCAGCGTTCGTCGAGACCGCCGCCGCACCCGCCCCGCAGGGGACAAGGCTCGTGACGCCCGCGCCCCTCCGCCACTCCACCGCCCGGGTCATGGCCTGCGGCACCGCCCAACTCGGCCTGTTGTACGGATGGTTGCTGCTGTTCGGCCTGCCCGGCCTGGTACTGCTCTACCGGGTGCTGGCCGCCTGGCGGATGCCCCTGCGGGGGGTGGATCCCGGCGGAGCCCTCGGGTACCTGGCCCATCTGCCCGCCGCGCAGTTCGTCCCCTTGCAGATCGCCTGGACCCTGCTGGACCTCACACTGATCCCGCTGCTCGGCTGCCGGCTGCTGATGGCCGGCGTCCGTCCGGGCTGGTACCCGCTCTGGGGTGTCACCTATCTCCGCTACTGGCTGTACAGCAAGGTGATGGCGCTGTCGGCGGTCACCGTACTGGCGGGCTCGCCCCTGCTGCCGCCGTTCCTGCGGCTGTTCGGCGCCAGGATCGGGCGCGGCTGCCACATCTCGATCCCGTTCGGCCTGCCGCGCTTCGTGGAGCTCGGCGACGAGGTGAGCATCGGCTACGGCGCACGGGTCCAGTCGTACTCGATCGAGAGCGGCTGGTTTCGGCTGGCTCCGGTCCGGCTCGGGGACGGCAGCTTCCTGGGGACCAACAGCGTCGTGCTGCCAGGCGCCGTGATCGGCGCAGGCGCCTCCGTCGGCGAGCAGTCCCTCATTCCGGCGGACTACGTCGTACCCGAAGGCGAGCACTGGGCCGGATCGCCCGCCACACCCCAGGAGGCGGCCCCGCCCGTCCTCCAGGCGATGGCCGAACAGCCCGACAGCGGACCCTGGCCGCTCCGCCTGCTGGCCGGCTACGTCGGGGCGGCGCTGCTGCTCGCCCTGGTGCCGCTGGTGATCGCCGCAGTGGGTGCGGCGGTCATCGGCGTGGTGCTCTGGCAGGACGGGTTCGACTGGGCGCTGGCCTCCACGCTGCTGGCCGGACCGGCGTTCGTCCTGGCCACCTGCACCATGGTGGTCCTGGTCAAGCGTGCGGTGCTGCCCAGGGTGCGGGCCGGGATCCATGCGGAGCGCAGCGGGTTCGGGGTCCGCAAGTGGATCGGCGACGGCCTGCTGACGACCAGTCTGACACTGACCCACTCGCTCTACTCCACGCTCTACCTGGTCCCGTTCCTGCGGCTGCTCGGCGCGCGGACCGGACGCTGGTCGGAGGTGGCGACCGTCAGTTTCGTCGACCCGGACATGCTCATCATCGGCGAGCGCAGTTTCGTCGCGGACATCAGCGTGGTGGGCCCCGCGGTCTTCCACCGGGGCCGGATCGCACTGGCACCGGCGGAGGTGGGCCGGCGCAGCTTCGTCGGCAACGGCGCGCTGCTGCCCGGCTCGTGCCGGATGGGCGACAACAGTCTGCTCGGCGTGCACTCCGTGGCTCCCAGCAGGCCGATCGACCCGGAGACGACCTGGCTGGGCTCACCGGCGATCTTCCTGCCCCGCCGCGAGGAGAGCCGGCCCTTCCCGTCGAAGTACACCTACGCCCCGAGCCCCGGGCTGATCGCCGCCCGCCTGGCCATCGAGTACCTGCGGGTGACCCTGCCCTCGACGTTCGCCTTCTTCACCGCCGTGGGCGCCCTGTACGTCGGTATCCGACTGGCCACCGCCGGCTCGCCGCTCCAGGTCTTCCTCCTCGGCCCGGTGCTGCTGCTGGGGGCGGGCCTGTTCACCACGCTGCTCGTGGTGCTGCTCAAGTGGCTGGTCATCGGTCGCTACCGGGCGCGCGTCGAACCGCTGTGGAGCATCTGGGTCCGGCGGACCGAGCTGATCACCGGGCTGTTCGAGAACCTGGTCGTGCCGGGCCTGCTGAGCTACCTCACCGGCACACCGCTGGCGCCGTGGGTGATGCGGCTCTTCGGTGCGCGGATCGGCCGCCGGGTCTGGCTGGCGACGACCTACCTGACCGAGTTCGACCTTGTCGAGGTCGGCGACGACGCGTGCGTCGGGGAGGTCACCTCCCTCCAGACCCACCTGTTCGAGGACCGGGTCATGAAGATGTCCAAGGTCACCGTCGGACAGGGAAGTTCGATCGGCCCGCGATGTGTCGTCCTGTACGACGCCGAGGTCGGCGACGGCGCCGCCCTGGACGCCCTGTCGCTGGTCATGAAGGGCGAACGGCTCCCGCGCGACAGCCGGTGGCGCGGTATCCCGGCCCGCCCCTGCTGACCACCGTGCCCACCACCGCCCCCGCCGGGACGGCCCCCGCCGCTCTCGGACCCACCTCCCCCTGGAGACAAGCATGATCTCGCTCGACCAACTCGGTGCATGGACAGGACCGAAGGTCGCCGGTGACCTGCCGGGGCCCATCTCGGCCGAGTTCCTGGCCCGTCAGCAGCAGTACGAGTCCAACGCCCGCAGCTACCCCCGGCGGCTTCCCATCGCCATCGCCGAGGCCTCGGGCAGCCTGATCCGGGACATGGACGGCAATGTCTTCATCGACTTCCTGGCGGGCGCGGGCGTGCTCTCCCTCGGGCACAACCACCCCGAGCTGGTGGCGGCCGTGACCGCGCAGCTCGGTGTGCTGACCCACGGCCTCGACTTCCCCACCCCCGTGAAGGAAGCCTTCGTCGAGGCCCAACTGTCCATGCTGCCAAAGGGGATGAGGGACCGGACGAAGATCCACTTCTGCGGCCCGACCGGGGCCAACGCCGTCGATGCCGCGCTCAAGCTCTGCAAGACCGCGACCGGCCGTGGCGAGGTCATCTCCTTCCAGGGCGGCTTCCACGGCAGCAGCCACGCCGCCATGGCGCTCACCGGACTGGTCTCGCAGAAGCAGCCGATCCTCAACGGCGTCCCCGGTGTCCACTTCTTCCCGTACTCCTACTGCACCAGGTGCCCGCTGGGCCTGGCACCGGACACCTGCGCCACCAACTGCGTCGAATACCTCGAACGGACACTGGGCGACGGCAACGGCGGGGTGCAGCTGCCCGCCGCGGTGGTCATCGAGATGGTGCAGGGCGAGGGCGGCATCATTCCCGCCCGTACCGACTTCGTCCGCAGGGTGCGCGCCCTGACCAGCGAACTCGACATCCCCCTGGTGGTCGACGAGGTCCAGACCGGCTGCGGGCGCACCGGGACGTGGTTCGCGTTCGAGGAGCACGGTATCGAGCCCGACGTCATCATCGCCTCCAAGGCGCTGAGCGGTATCGGTACCCCGGTCGCGCTCATCATGTACGACGCCAAGCTGGACACCTGGGCCCCCGGTGCCCACACCGGAACCTTCCGGGGCAACCAACTGGCCTTCGCCGCCGGGGTGGAGGCGGTGCGTATCGTCCGTCGCGACGACATCCTCGGCAACGTCGCCCGCCGGGGCGAGCAGGTCGCGGACCGGCTCAAGGCGCTGCTGGAGAACCCGTGGGTGGCCGAGGTGCGCGGGCGCGGTCTGATGTGGGGCATCGAGTTCGCGGACCCCACCAACGGCGACCCCGCCGGCCGGCTTGCGTCGGCGGTGCAGTCGGCCGCGCTCCGGCGCGGACTGATCGTCGAGGTGGGCGGCCGCCAGGACTGCGTGGTGCGGCTGATGCCCCCGCTCAACGTCAGCGCCGACACCGTCGATACGGCCTGCACGATCCTGCTGAACGCCATCCGCGACGCGCAGGAAGCCCTGCGGGAGGTGTGAGCGGATGAGCCCGATAGTCCGGGGATTTCGAGCTCGGCGTCGGGGGGGGGGGGGGGGGCCCCCCCCCCCCCCCCCCCCCCCCCCCCCCGCCCACGCCCCCCCCCCCCCCCCCCACCCCCCCCCCCGCGGGCCCCCCCCCGCCCCCCCCCCAACCCAAACCCCCCCCGCCCACGCCCCGACCCTGCTCACCCCCCGCCGCGCCGCGCAGTACCCCGGGGGGGTGGTGTGGGCGCTCGCCCCCGGGGGGGGCGCCCGGCGCCGCGGGGGGGGGGGGGGGGGGCCCGCCCCCCCCCGCCCCCCCCGCCCGACGCTCAGGCGAAGAGCGCCGAACCGAGCCGGTCGCTCTGGTCCCTGACCCCGGGGAGTGTGAAGAAGTACCCGCCGCCCGTGGGCGAGATGTAGTCGACCAGGGGCTCACCGGCCAGCCGCTGCTGCACGGTCTGGAACTGCCGGGCCACATCCTGCTGGTAGCAGCAGAAGATCAGCCCGACGTCCAGGTTGCCGTCGGTGTCGAGGCCGCGGTCGTAGTTGTAGCCGCGGCGGAGGATCTGCTGGTCCGCCGACTCGGGGGTGCGCGGATTGGCGAGCCGGATGTGCGCGTTCATCGGAATCAGCAGGCCCTGGGAGTCGGCCCGGTAGTCGGGGAGGTCGGACTCCGCTGTGCCGTCCAGCGGCGCACCCGATTCACGACGGCGGCCGATCATCTTCTCCTGCTCGTGCAGCGAGACCCGGTCCCAGAACTCGACGAGCATCCGGATGATCCGCACCACCTGGTAGGAACCGCCCTCGACCCAGGCCGGTTCGCCGGCCGCGCCGCCGTGCGTCCACAGCACGGCGTCCGCCACGGCCGCCTTGCCGACGTCGGAATTGGCGATGCCGTCCTTGAAACCCAACTGGTTGCGCGGGGTCCCGGACGGGCGCGGGGCGGCGTGGAAGCCGTCGACCTTCCAGTTCGGCTGCATACCGCTGCGGGTGTGTCTGGTGATGTCGCGCAGCGCGTGCATCACGGTGTCGCGGGAGTCGGCGCAGATCTGCAGTGAGAGGTCGCCGTGCAGCTCCTTCGAACCGACCAGGTTGTCGTCGGGGAAGACAGGCATCGGGTCGAGTCGGGCGGGCTTGCGCGCGGCCAGCCCGTAGCGGCCGTCGAAGAGGGAGGCGCCGACGCTCACGGTGACGGTCAGCCCGTCGGCGGGCAGGACCGGACCGAGGGTGGCACTGTCGGTGGGCGGTGACGCGAGGTCGGTGGCGGGCACCGGACCGCCGGCGGTCAGCGCGCGGATGCGCTCGGTCAGCGTCCGGAAGAGGTTCTCCAGGGCGGCCCGGTCGGGCGCGATGACGTTGAACGAGACGAAGGACGCGGCAGCCTGGATCGGGGTGGTGATCCCGGCCTGGTGCGGGCCGTGGAACGGGACGCGCCGGCCGGACGGGCCGAGGTCGGGCTCGGGCTCGGCGGCGGCCGCGAACGCCCCGGCCAGCGCGCCCGATCCGACGGCGGCGCCGACCGTGGCACCGCGCAGGAAGGCGCGGCGGCGCAGGGCCTGGGCCGAAGCGGTGCGCTCGGCCGGGGCGCGGTGGTCGGCGTCGGAGGCGTCGGGCGTGATCATGCGTGGTTCCTCGGGGTGAGCAGATTGGGCAGGACGGCCAGTTCCTCCAGGAGCCGGCCGAGGTCGCCGTCGAGGCGCTGGCGCTGCGCCGTGGCGAGGCGGGAGGACGGGGTCCAGGAGCCGTCGGCGGCCCGACAGGCCGTCACCTCGGCCTGGAAGGCGGGAAGCTGCCGATTCAACTGGTCCAGCAGGCCGGGATCCCGTGGGCGGATCAGCGGAGCGAGGATGTCCAGCACCTTCTCCGTTCCCTGGACGTTGGCGTCGAGGGTGGCCAGGGTGGTGCCGCTGCCGTAGTCGGCGATGCCGCCCAGCTGGGACTGGAGCGCGTTCTCCAGGATCTCGTGGGCCCGTAGCGGCAGGTCGCCCGGGTCGGTGTCCTCGCTGGGGAAGTCCTGGACCAGGCCGTCGATGTCCGTCACCAGCTGCTGGGTGACGGGGCGCAGCCGGTCCGCGCCCCAGCCGTGCCACAGGCCGTGCTCCAGGGCGAAGAAGCCCGTCCAGCCCGGGGTGTCGACGCCCTGGGGCAGGCCGTTGGCCAGGCCGTTCAGGGACTGGTCGAAGTCGCCGAAGGAGCTGTAGGCGGCGCCGAGCCGCTCGTAGTCGAGGTGCGCGGTGAGCCAGTCGGTCCGGGCTGCGGCCAGGTCGCCACGGGCCACGTCCGCGTCCAGGGTGCGGCCTGACGAGAGCAGCTCCGGCAGCGCCGTCCGTACGTAGGCGCGGTACGCCTTGACGGGTGCGGTCATCTCCAGGTCGCCCATCGGCTGGTAGCCCGCCACGGCGCCGGTCGCGGTTCCGACGACCGCCACGGGTCCCGAGGTGAGCACAGGGCCGCTGGAGAAGACACAGCGCACCGCGTACTGACCACCCGTCAGGGTCGTTGCCAACGACAGTGTCTTACCGGGGCCGAGCCAGGGAATCTCCGCGTAGGCCAGCTTCCCGTCGGTCGAGATCAGGTAGAGCGTGGCGAAGACCTTGGAGTCGTTGGTGACGGAGAAGGCGAGCGGGCCGGCGGGCAGCCGCTCGCCGGGCGTGCCGCAGGAGTTCGTGTCCACCCGCAGCTTCCCGCCGGGTGGTGCCGCGCTGCCACCGGCCGGCGCGGAGCCGATCAGGGCGGTGGCACTCAGGAGGAGCAGCCCGGCCAGCGCCGCGCGCTTGCGGGCCGGGCGGGCAGGGGGTGCGGACGGTGTTCGCGCCGACATGGCTTCGGGCGGTCCTTCGGTCGGGCAGGCGCCCCGGCCCCTGGACGGTCGCGGATCGCGCCGCCCGCGCGCGGGGCCGGGGCACCTGGACGGTGGTGTGCTGCCGGTCGGACTCAGTTCCAGATGTCGGTGATGGGAGCCGCACTGCTGCTCTGGCCGACGGGGGCGAGACCGTACATCTGCTCCAGGGTGGCGAGCAGGTTGTAGTGGTTGATGGTCTCGCTGTACTGGCCGGGCTGGACGTGCGCGCCGGTGATCAGCGTGGGGATCTGGTTGCTCTCGGTGTAGTCGTCCTCGTCCCAGGTGACGATCAGCAGGCTGTTGTTCTGCTGGGCCCAGGTCGCGTAGTTCGCCAGGTTGTTCTGCAACCAGGAGTCACCGTCGGCGATGGTGCCGTCGTGCATGTCGTCGTTGAGGTTCGGGATCACGAACGACACCGTGGGCAGGGTGCTGTAGTCCGTGGGGAACGAGGAGAACGGCTGCGAGTCGGCGCCCGGGACGTTGCTGAAGTTGACCCACGGGGAGTGCTTGCGCGCGTAGCCGCCCGAGGTGCAGGTGGTGGAGCCGGCCTTCGGCAGATCCTCCGAGTAGCCCTTGAAGGTGTAGCCGGCGGCCAGCAGTTCGGAGCCGAGGTTCGCCGTGTTGCCCTTGTTGACCGGGCAGGCGTCGGACTTCAGACCGAAGGTGCTGCCGGCGAAGAGCGCCATGTAGTTCGGCTCGCTGGGGTGGCTGACCCCGAACGAGGAGGTCATCAGCGCACCCTGGGATGCCAGGGAGTTGATGTAGGGAGCGTCGTTGGTGTCGCCGATGATGTCGTCGTAGGAGTGGTTCTCCTCCATCACGACCACGACGTGCGCGGGGGCGGGAACGGTGCTTGCCGCCGGCTTGGCGGCGACGGCCGAGCTGTACGGGGCCAGGGCGACGGACCCCACGACGGCGGCTGCCACTGCGACGGCGGACAGTCCGGCAAAACGCGACCTCGAACGCATGGAGACTCCAGGGAGGAACGAGCCGGGCCTGCGTGCCCGGCTCATGGGGGAGGTTCGGGAGCCCGCCGCACAGGGCCTCGTGGTGCGGCCGCGGACCGATGCGGGGGCGCCGGGCGAAGGTGCGCCCGGCTTCGGTGCCGCGTACAACGTAGGTGCCGTAGGCACCCCTTAGTTGTCGGTGGACTGGCGAGACGGTGAACTTCGCAAGGAGAGCGCGGCTTCGGGCCGAGGCCGGGCCCACCGCCTGTCACCCGTTCAGAAGACCGTGACCAGCCCGTCAGTGACGGTCCGGCGGATCCGGCCGCCGCCGGGGGTGCGGCAGCCGGATGTCCGATGGTGCGAGGGCACTGACGATCCTGTGGCGGAGCAACCGTGGAGCCATGTCGATCCCTTCGGGGGGACGGATCTGAACAGGCTGGTTCCGGTGGGACGGCCACGAACCGCACTGGCCCCGCAACATCCCTGCACGCGGCGTGAGTTGGATCGGTTGTGGCCCTCCGGCACAGAGATGCTGCGCCTCTGCTGGAAGCGCTGTCAACAAGCGTGCCGGGCCGAGTTCGGGGCTCGGAACTCGTCGCCGGTGAGAGACGGTCATCGGACATCACGTCAGCTGTCGCTGTCATCCGCCCAGTTGCACGGCCTTGACGATCAGCAGCAGTGCGGCGACGACCAGGTAGCCGCGCAGCAGGCCCATCCCCAGCCGCAGACCCGGCGACCAGACGACAGGCTCCAGCAGTGCCAGAGGCGGCATCCGCCAGGTGTCCCGCTCCGAGCGGGCGACTTCGGGGGCGCTGGGCCGGGCGGGGCGGTGCCGGGCGCGGCTGGTGCGCAGTCCGAGGGCGGCCGCGAGCAGCCCGAGGGCGAACGCGGCGGAGAGGTACTCGGCGACCAGCGTGGTGTTCAGACCGGGAAACAGGGTGGTGGCCACCAGGACCCCGGAGAGCATGAGCAGGACCGAGATGATCAGGGAGGCCAGCAGGTTGAGCCAGCGCGGGTTGGTCCAGGGGCCGAGCACCGCACGGTCGTTGCACAGCAGGAGCAGGAAGACGCTGGCGGAGGGCAGCAGCAGGCCCGCCAGGGCCTGCACAGCGGTGGTGATCAGACCGAGCGGGGCACCGGGGACGAGGACGATCGCGGCCGCCAGCAGCACCATCGCGGTGTAGCTGCCGTAGAAGGCCTTGGCCTCGCCGAAGCTGCGGTGCAGCGAGTGCCGCAGGTTGAACACGTCCCCGAAGGCGTAGCTGGTGGCCAGGGTGACCGCGGCGGCACCGACGATCGAGGCATCGAGCAGCATGATCGCGAACAGCGCCCCCAGGGTGGTGCTGCGGTCGCCGAGCGCCTCGGCGACGCCGAGCGCGTCGGTGAAGTGACCGGCGGCGCTGGTGCCGCGGACCGCGTAGTCGGCGGCGATGATGATCGCGACGGCCCCGAGGACGACGACCAGGGAGCCGATGACGGTGTCGAGACGCTCATGGCCGATGAAACGCGGCGTGATGCGTTTGTCGATGATGTTGGACTGCTGGAAGAACAGCTGCCAGGGGGCGACGGTGGTGCCGACGATCGCGATGATCAGCAGCACCGCGTCCGAGGAGACGCCGCCCTGGATCCCGGGCACGACCAGGTGGTAGAAGACCGATCCGTAGCGCGGCCGGGACAGCAGGGCCAGCGGCACCAGCACCAGGCTGACGGCGATGAACGTCAGCATCGCCCGCTCCCAGCGGCGGAAGCTTCCGCTGGCGGTGATGGCGATCAGCGCCAGGGCCGCGACGGGCACGGCGATGTACTTGCTGATCCCGAAATAGCTCAGCGCGAGCGAGACGCCGATGAACTCGGTCACGATGGTGAGGAAGTTCAGCACGAACAGGTCGCCGACGCTGAACCAGCCCCAGAACCGCCCGAACCGCTCGTTGATGAGCCGGGCATGCCCGACACCGGTGACCGCACCCAGCCGCACCACCATCTCCTGGTTGACGATCAGCACAGGGACGAGCAGGAGCAGGACCCACAGCAGGCTGTAGCCGTAGTTCTGGCCGGCCTGCGCGTAGGTGGAGACACCTCCCGCGTCGTTGTCGCCGACCATGACGATAAGGCCGGGGCCGATGATCGCGAGGAAGGTGAGCAGCCGTCTCTTCAGGCTGCGGGTGGAGTCGTCCTCGTCGAGGCGGATACGGCCCAGGGCACCTTCGATGTCGCCGAGGTGGGCCTCGTCCAGTACGGCGCTCGCGTGGACCTCGGTCGCGGCGGCGGGCGGATGCGGGACGGCGGCGGGCCCGGGCCGGTGCGCGGAAGGCTTGGCAGCCGGGGCGGCAGCCGGGGCGGCGGGCGGCGGGCCCGGGCGTTGCGGTGCGGCGGGCGGTGCGGCAGCCGGTGCAGCGGGCCGGTCGTGCTGTGGAGCGGGGCGTTGTGGGGCGGCGGGCCGGTCGTGCTGTGGAGCGGGGCGTTGTGGGGCGGCGGGCCGGTCGTGCTGTGGAGCGGGGCGCCCAGGGCCGCCGGGTTGGTCGTGTCGGGGTCCGGGCGGGGTGGGCTGGTCGCTCATCAGCTCGGCTCCTGCCGGGAGTCGGCCGGGCCGGACGGCGTCGGAGGAGTCCGTGTCCCGTGACGGAGGTCCGGTGGTGGGGCGACCTCGCGGCGCCGCCAGTCCTCGGGCAGCGTCGCCTCCAGCACGTCGTCCACGGTGATGACGCCGAGCAGGATCCGCTGCTCGTCCACCACGGGCATGGTGAGCAGGTTGTAGTCCACCATCAGCAGGACGACGTCCACCAGGTCGGTGTCCGGCCCGACCCGGACGGGGTCGGGCTCGCTCACCGAACCCAGCGTGGCGTCGGGATCGGACTGGAGCAGCGTGACCAGCTTGACGACCGCGAGCAGCCGGCCGTTCTCGTCGACGCCGTAGACGCTGGTCAGCGCCTCGGCCTGGAGGCTGCGGGCGTTCCTGACGGCCGTGAGTGCCTCGCGCACCGGCACGTCCGCGGTGAGGGGCAGGAAGTCCACGGCCATCAGACCGCCCGCGCTGTCGGGGCTGTACCCCATCAGGGTCAGGACTCTGCCCCGCTGTGCGGCCGGAAGCCGGTCCAGCACCGGGCGGCGTCGGCGCTGCGGCAGCTCGCCGATGGCGTCGGCGGCGTCGTCCGCACGCATCCGCGCCAGGACGTCGGCGATCTCGGCGTCGGTGCGCGCACCGAGCAGCCGGGACGCGTGGTCCTCCTCCAACTCCTCGAAGACATCGGCCTCCAGCTCCGGGTCCTGGTGGACCCGGCCGAGGATCTCGTGCTTCTCCGCCGCCGAGGCATCCTCCAGCAGGTCCGCGATCTGCGCCGGCCTCATCCGACGGATCCGGCCGGCCGGGCCGCGCGCCTTCAGACTGCGGTCGTGGCCGATCAGCGGCTCGAACGCCTTCCAGTCCCGGCAGGTGTGCTCCCTCGGCCGGCCGCCGAACAGCCCCGGGAACCTGTGGTGGCGGTGGGTGTCCAGGCCGGAGAGCAGCCAGCGGCTCCCGCGCCGGGCGAGCTCCACGTCCGAGGCCCGCACCAGACGGGCTTCGGCCACGTCGATCAGACGGTGCCCGAGCACGTCGGCGCGGAGCAGCACCTCACCCTCGCGCCGTTCGAACGGTCGCAGATCCACCTTCGCGCTGTTGAGCCTCAGCGCCTCCTGGCCGAACGAGCTCACCTGGTGGATCGGCACGAAGAGTTCACGGCCGCCGACGCTGGCCACCAACCCCGTCACCACCGGGTAGTCCTCGCCCCTGAGACGCACGATCACATCTGCCAGCCGCCCCAGCGACCGGCCGCCCCGATCCGTCACCGGGCGCTTCAGCAGAGACGAAAGGTGCACCACGTCCGTCTGCTCGGCAGGCGTGGAAGGTGGCACGGAAGACGGTCTGACGGTCATCGCTCGGCCCTTTCCGGGCCCGGTCCGGATCCCGCAGCCCGGCCCGATCCTGCCGGGCCCCGTGGAGGCACACGCGGACCATGCCCCAAAAGCCACCGAAACGCCCTAAACGGGTACCGCAGATGGGCGTACGCGGCACAGCCGGCGGACCGGCCTATGCACCCTGCGCGTCGTGCGCCAGCAGTGCGACGTACAGCGAGGTCAGCTGCTCCAGGTCGTCCAGGTCGGTACCGAGCAGGTCCTCGATGCTCTGCAGTCTCCGGTAGAGCGCCGGCCTGCTGATGTGGTGCTCCTGCGCGGCCAGGGACTTGTTCCGGCCGGTCCTCAGATAGGTACGCAGCACGTCCAGCAGCTCCGGTCGGCCGAGCAGCGGGCCCAACTCCCGTTCGATGAAAGCCTGGAGCTCCGGCTCGTCCCGCAGCAGCCGCACCAGACCCCGCAGTCGTACGTCCCTGAGCCGGGCGAACGGGCCCGTCGGGGGAGCGGCCAGCGCCGCGTCGGCCACATGGACCGCCTCCAGGAAGGAGCGCCGGACCTCGTCCAGTACCGGGCAGGCGAATCCGGCGCCCGCCACCGCGCCCGAGCCCCGTACGGCCAGCCGCTCGTGCACCCGCTCCGCGAACCGCCGTACCTCGGAGTCCGCCTCCCGCTGGTTCGGGATGCTGAGCAGCACCGCCATCGCGTCCCGGCCGATCCGCGCGACCAGCGCGGCCGGACCCTCCTCGGCCGGCGGCCGCCGATGTGCCGGGCCACCCTGGTCCGTCAGCGTCCGCGCATCGGCCAGCGCCCGCTCGATCGACTCCCGGAGTGCGTCGGCATCGTCCGAGCGGAACACCACCGGTACGAAGCGGCGCCGGTCCACCGGCAGCCCGGCCGCGCGGGCCCGGGGGAGCAGCTGCTCCGGACGGGCCGTCCCCGAGGCCAGCTCGGTCAGCAGCACCTCGGCCGCCTGGTCCTCCCAGTCCCGAGCCCGTTCACCGCCCTCGCACTCACCAAGCAGCCGGTGCACCGCCAGTGCCTCGGCTGCCCGTTGCGCGAGCACCAGCCCTGCCTCGGCCTCTCCCGGGTGCCCGAACAGGACCAGGTGCCCCCACTGCCGGCCGCGCGCCTCCAGGCGGGCGACCACCCAGCCGTCAGGGCCCACGCTCACCGGACCGTCGCCCAGCAGCCCGGCCACCTGGCGCGAGATCCGGTCCCAGTCGCGCAGCAGATCGTCGCGCGCGGCCCGTCCCCCCGCCGTCGCCAGCACCCGGTGCGCGAGGTTCACCAGCACCAGGGGGCCGCCGCTGTAGGTGGCGATCTCGTCCAGCAGCCGTTGCAGCGGCACCCCGGAGAGGTTGAGCGCGGTCAGCGAACTGCGCATCCGCTCCGAGAGGTCCAGCGCCGCGAACCGGCCGTGCACCAGACGCGCGTGCACCTCCTCGGTCAGCCGGGCGAACGGCGCTGGCCGGTGCAGCACGATCAGCGGCACCCCGCACCGTTCGGCGGCCCGCCGCATCGCCTCCGGCGTGCTCCGGAAGGCCCGGCCGAGCCCGAGCACCACTGCCGCGGCATCCGCCCGCCGCATGGACTCGACGTACTCCGCCTGCGCCCGCTCGTCACCGGCCAGCAGCAGCCCGGTGGTCAGCACCATCTCGCCCCCGGCCAGCATCACCGCCACATCCGGTGCCTCCGCCACATGCAGCCACCGCACCGGCCGGTCCAGCCGCTCCGGGCAGGCCACCACCTCGGCGTCCCACCGCGCCACCAACTCCAGCCGCAGCACGTCCCGGACGGTCAGCCGCGCCGCCGCTTCCCCGCCACTCACCGGACCTCAGCTCGCAAGATCTCCCCTTCCGGTGCTGCGGGAGTCTAGCGGTGACGCGGCTGGCGCCTGCTGCTTCGGGGGCGGCGGCACGTTATTTTCAGGGGCGCGGGGCTCTGCTTGATCAACTGCGTGCGCGAATCGGAAGGCGCCGGACCGTACCGACCTCCGGTGAGCAAGTTGCACCGCCCGCGCGCAGTCCGCTGCTGTGCGGCGACGCACATTGCCCACCCTGCACCGGGGATGACAGAGTGCGGACCATGGTCATCTCCTCCGCGCCCGAGCAGCAGCAGGCCCCCGCTCCCGCCGCCGTCTTCGACTGGCTCGACGAGGCGGCCGAACTCCGCGCCCGGGCCGGGCTGACCCGTACCCTGCGCAGCCGTCCCGCCGAGGACCCGGTACTGGACCTGGCGAGCAACGACTACCTCGGCCTGGTACACCACCCGGCCGTCACCCGCGCCGCAGCCGAGGCCGCGCTGCGCTGGGGCGGCGGCTCCACCGGCTCCCGCCTGGTCACGGGCACGACCGCCCTGCACACCGAACTGGAGCGGGAACTGGCCGAGTTCTGCGGCTTCGAGGCGGCGCTGGTCTTCTCCTCCGGGTACGCGGCCAACCTCGCCGCGCTCACCGCACTCACCGACCCCGACACGCTGATCGTCTCCGACGCGTACAACCACGCCTCGCTGATCGACGGTTGCCGTCTCTCCCGCAGCGACGTCCACCGCGCCCCGCACAGCGACCCGGCGTCGGTCGCGAAGACCCTCGCCGCCCGTTCGCACCGCCGGGCGCTGGTCGTCAGCGACTCCGTGTTCTCGGTGGACGGCAATGCCGCTCCGCTGGCCGGACTCTCCGCCGCCGCCCGTGCGCACGGTGCCGCGCTGCTGGTGGACGACGCGCACGGGCTCGGCGTGCTCGGTGCGGGCGGCAGCGGCGCCCTGGCCGCCGCCGGACTCGCCGGACAGCCGGACGTGGTCGCCACGGTCACCCTCTCCAAGTCGCTCGGCTCCCAGGGCGGCGCCGTACTCGGCCCCCGACGGGTCGTCAGACACCTGGTCGAGACCGCTCGCACCTTCATCTTCGACACCGGCCTTGCTCCGGCCGCCGTCGGCGCCGCTCTCGGTGCGCTGCGCCTGCTGCGCGCCGAACCGCACCGCGCCGACCGCGCTCGCGAAGTCGCCCGCACCCTCGCCGAGCGGCTCACCGCCGCCGGTCTGCACGCCAGCACTCCGGACGCCGCCGTCGTCTCGGTCCGGGCCCCCGGGCCGGAGGCCGCCGTGCGGTGGGCCGCCGACTGCCGCACCGCGGGCCTCGCAGTGGGCTGCTTCCGGCCCCCGTCCGTCCCCGACGGCATCTCCCGCCTCCGGCTGACGGCCCGAGGTGATCTGACGGACACTCAGATCTCCGAGGCGGTACGGATCGTCGGCGCGACGGCGCCCGCATAGCCCGCGCGGCGCCTCAGCCTGCGTGGCGGACCAGCAGCGCCTCGGCGCCGACCGGGCGGTACCCGGCGGCCTGGAAGGCGCGGACACTGGTCGCATTGCCTGCGGACTGCTGCGACCAGAGGTGCTCGCCCTCCGGCAGCAGGTGGCGGGCCGTCACCGCCAGTGCTCGCCCGAGGCCCCGGCCCCGGGCCTGCGGATCGACCTCGATCGCCACCTCCCAGCGCCCGGCCACGCCCCGGCCGAGGACCAGTACCCCACCCGGTGTCGTCCAGGCCCGGACATCGTCGCGGAAGAGCAGCGCCCGGGCGATCCGCGGGTGTTCGCGGTCCTCGATGGGCCGGACGGGAAGCGGGGGCTCGCCCGGCAGCCTGGTGGACACGGTCAGCAGGTCGATGGTGTTGACGACCCGCCCGGTCCGCTCGGCGAAGGCACTCAGGAAGGACGGGGAGTGCGGCGCCGCCAGTCGATCGGCGGGGGAGGCCGCGATCGTCTCCCGGATCCAGTCCGGGTCCTCGTCCGTGAAGACGACGGCGTGGGCGCTGAACGCGATCACCCCGGCCTCGCGCTCGTGCGGCTGCGGTACCACCGTCACCGATCCGGTGGCGGGTGGGAACACCCCGGCGGCGGCCTCGTCCAAGATCTTCTTCAGCATGCCCTGATCCTATGGCTCGTCCGCCGGCACGGTGGGCATGCCCTGGACGGGCTTGAACTCCTGCTTCGCGGCGGCTGCCTGCGACTGCTGGGCCCTGCCCGTCGCCCCGGTCCCAGTCGGTCCCGTTGCCGGCCCGGCCGGCGCCGGCCCCTCCTCTGCGGGCCCCTCGGTGGACGGTCCGGACTCCGCCGGTGTGGCGGCCGAGGGCCCTCGCACTGCGGACTGTACGAGGACCAGGCCGGAGGCCATCGCCCCGGCGACGACCAGGCTGAGAGCGGCCCGGGTGATGGTGCGTCGACGGCGGAGCCTGCCGCCCTCGCGCACGATCGCCTCGACCGGTGCGGGTCCTACGGCCAGGTCGTTCGCCCAGTGGGTGAGTGTCAGTTGGAGGTCGGTCTCATCGAAGTCGGCCATTGAGCACCTCCGGTTGGGTGGTCTGCCATGTGTGATCGGTGAGTTGGGGGTGGACGCGGAGCTTCGCGAGTCCCTTGGAGGCCTGGCTCTTGACGGTCCCGACCGAGCAGCCGAGGATCGAGGCGACTTCGGCCTCGGAGAGGTCCTCCCAGTACCGCAGGACCACCACGGCCCGCTGGCGGTCGGGGAGTTCGTCCAGCGCGCTCAGCAGGACATGGCGCTGGTCGAGCCGCCCGCTGGGATCGCTCTCGTCGTGCCGCGGCCGCTCCGGAAGCGTCTGGGTCAGGTACTCGGGGGGACGGCGTTTACGGAACCGGTCGGCGTTGCTGGTCACCAGGATCCGCCGAAGGTACGCATCCGGGCTGTCGCTGTCCCTGACCCGCCGCCAGGACGCGTACGCCTTGGCGAGTGCGGTCTGTGCCACATCCTCCGCGTGGTGGCGGTCCCCCGTGAGCAGATAGGCCGTCCGCACCAGGGCCGGCCACCGCCCCTGGACGAACTCCCTGAACTCCGTCTCGTCTTCCGCGCGCATCGGAGCGCACCCCCTTTCACCCCACCAGACCACCGACCTCGGGAATCGGGTTGCCTCTCCCGGCGACCGAATTCGATCACGCCCGATCGGGTTCCGGAGCCGGGGCAGCGGCAGAGCGCCGTGGAGTCGCACGCCAGGACGGAGCAGACCCCGGGCTATCCTCGGCCTATGCCGAGTCCGCGCGAGCCCGTCCGGCCGGAGCCGTGGTCCGAAGGTGCCGCGCACCCTTACCCGAAGCGGGTCTGGTACGCGGCGTACGGCTCGAACATGCATTTCGACCGGCTGACCTACTACCTGGTCGGCGGCCGTCCGCCCGGTGCAACACGGACCTACCCGGGCTGCCGGGACGGGAGGGCTCCCGAGCGGGTGCTGCCGATCCACCTGCGCGGGGAGCTGTACTTCGCGATGGAGTCGCGGACCTGGAGAGGCGGAATGGGTTTCTACGATCCGCTGGGGAGCGGTGAACTACCCGCTCGTGCCTATCTGCTGACCGTCGGCCAGTTCTCGGACATCGCCGCCCAGGAGATGTACCGCATGCCGGGAACGGATCTGGAGCTGGGCGGCGCGCTGGCCAACGGCAGTGAGCAGCTCGGTCTCGGCCGATACGAGACGCTGGTGTGCCCGGGCGTCCTGGACGGTTACCCGGTGCTGACCTTCACCGCGCCCGGGCGCCGGGCGCGGGCGCAGCTGAACCGCCCTTCGGCCGCCTACCTGCGCTACTTCGCCGCAGGTCTGGCCGAGGCCCATGGCTGGAGCGTGGCGCGGATCGCGGACTACCTGAGCAGCCGCCCCGGCGCGGCCGGCTCCTGGTCGTCGGCCGAGGTCACGGCGCTCTGCCGGTCCTGACGTCCCCCCGGGCCCGCCCAGGTGCGATGTCGACCACACTCTCGTCGGGGGGTGGGGCCGGCCCACGGTCACCGCCTGCGGAAGGACCCGCCGGACCGGGCCTACTGCTTGCGTGCCCGGCTGGGCTGGACGCGGGCGGGCTCGCCCGGCATCTTGGGGTGGTCGGGCGGGTAGGGCAGGTCGCCCAGGCCGTCGTCGCGGGCCTGACGGGCCGACAGTTCCAGCAGGGAGTCCAGCGAGAAGGCGTGTTCGTCCAGGTCGGCGTGCACGTCGCCGAGTTCGGCGAAGCGCTCGGGCAGGGTTCGCAGGTCGAAGTCGGTGGGGGCGACCTCGTCCAGTTCCTCCCAGCGCAGCGGGGCGGAGGCGGTGGCCTCGGGGCGGGCGCGCAGGGAGTAGGGGGAGGCGATGGTGCGGTCCCTGGCCATCTGGTTGTAGTCGACGAAGATGCGCTCGCCGCGCTCCTCCTTCCACCAGGCGGTGGTGACCCGGCCGGGCATCCGCCGTTCCAGCTCGCGTCCGAGGGCGATCACGGCGTGCCGGCAGTCGGTGAAGGTCCAGCGCGGCTCCACCGGTACGTACACATGGATCCCGCGCCCGCCGGAGGTCTTGGGCCAGCCGCGCAGGCCGTGCTCGTCCAGCAGCCCGCGCAGTTCGTGGGCCGCCCGGACGGCGTCGCCGAAGTCCGTGCCGGGCTGCGGGTCCAGGTCGATCCGCAGCTCGTCCGGGTGCTCGGTGTCGTTGCGGCGGACCGGCCACGGGTGGAAGGTCAGGCACCCCAGGTTGGCGGCCCAGAGCACGGCGGCTGGCTCGGTCGGGCAGATCTCGTCCGCCGTCCGCCCGCTGGGGAAGGCGATCCGCGCGGTCGGCAGCCAGTCCGGGACGCTCTTCGGGGCGCGCTTCTGGTAGAAGAACTCGCCCTCCACACCATCCGGGAAGCGTTGCAGCGTGGTCGGCCGGTCGCGCAGCCCGCGCAGCACACCGGGCGCGACCGCCAGGTAGTACCGGGCCACGTCCAGCTTGGTGAAGCCCCGCGCCGGGTAGTACACCTTCTCGGGGTTGGACAGCCGCACCGTCCGGCCGTCCACCACCAGTTCCATCGCTCCCGCCGTTCCTGCCATGGTCTCCACGCTAGGCCGAGCGGGCCCCGGCCGCCGTGTCCGGCACGCGGGCGGGCGGGTGGCCAGCCACCATCGGAGCATGGACCTTCCCGTGATGCCTCCGGTCTCGCCGATGCTGGCGAAGGCGGTGGGCGAGATCCCGCCCGGCATGCAGTACGAGGCGAAGTGGGACGGCTTCCGGGCGATCGTCTTCCGGGACGGCGACGACATCGAGATCGGCAGCCGCACCTCCAAGCCGCTCACCCGCTACTTCCCCGAGCTGGTCGCCGCCTTCCGCACCGAGCTGCCCGACCGCTGCGTGGTGGACGGCGAGATCGTGATCGCGCACGACGGGCGGCTGTACTTCGAGGAACTGCTGGAACGCATCCACCCGGCGGCCAGTCGAGTCCGTACGCTGGCCGAACGCACACCAGCCTCCTTCATCGCCTTCGACCTGCTCGCGCTCGGCCCCGACGAACTGGCCGAACTGCCGCTCGCCGAACGGCGCACCGCCTTGCTCGCGGCGCTCGGCAGGGCCCGGCCGCCCGTCCATGTCGCCCCCGCCACCACCGAACTCGACCAGGCCCGCACCTGGTTCGCGCAGTTCGAGGGCGCCGGTCTCGACGGTGTGGTGGCCAAGCCGCTGGACCAGCCCTACCGCCCGGGACAGCGCACCATGTTCAAGGTCAAGCACCAGCGGACCGCCGACTGCGTGCTGGCCGGCTACCGCGAGCACAAGAGCGGCCCGGTGGTCGGCTCGCTGCTGCTCGGCCTGTACGACTCCACCGGCCGGTTGCAGCATGTGGGCGTCAGCGCCTCCTTCCCGATGGCTCGCCGCCGCCAACTCGCCGATGAGCTCCAGCCCTTGCGGATGACCGACCTCACCGGCCACCCCTGGGCGGCCTGGACGGACGAGGCCGCCCAGGCCGGCTCTCGCCTCCCCGGCGCCGTCAGCCGCTGGACCGGCAAGAAGGACCTCTCCTGGGTACCGCTGCGCCCCGAGCGGGTCTGCGAGGTCGCCTACGACCACATGGAAGGCACCCGCTTCCGGCACACCACCCAGTTCCGCCGCTGGCGGCCCGACCGTGAACCGGCCGACTGCACGTACGAGCAGCTGGAGGAGCCGGTCTCCTACGACCTCGGGGAGCTGCTCGGCCCCTGAGCGCCCATGCTCCTGAGCGGCTGTGCCCCTGAGCCGCCGTGCTTCGAGCCGTTGCGCCGCCGCGTCGGGCCGCCGCGTTGGGCCGTACGGGTGGGCCTCGGCGGGCCGCCGGAGGCCGTGGGGCACCGCTCGGGCACGATCGTGAAGCCCAGCTGTGGCGGCCGTTAAGAATTCCTCGATGGACCGCACCCGCTCCGACCAGGCAGATTTCACTCTGCCCGGCCCGGCAGGGGCCGTATGCCGGGCTTACCTCGGCCTGTCCAGAAGCAGTCCGTTCCACCGTGCGTCAGGAGTCCTCGCCGTGAAGGCACTCGTCAAGCAGAAGGCCGAGCCCGGACTCTGGCTGATGGACGTTCCCATGCCGGAGATCGGTCCGTCCGACGTGCTGATCAAGGTGCTGCGCACCGGCATCTGCGGCACCGACCTGCACATCCGCAAGTGGGACGGCTGGGCGCAGCACACCATCAAGACCCCGCTGACGCTCGGTCACGAGTTCGTCGGCGAGGTCGCGGCGATCGGTGCCGCGGTGGCCGACGTCAACGTGGGCGACCGGGTCAGCGGCGAGGGCCACCTGGTCTGCGGCAAGTGCCGCAACTGTCTGGCCGGGCGCCGTCATCTGTGCCGCAACACCGTCGGCCTGGGCGTCGGGCGCGACGGTGCCTTCGCCGAGTACGTCGCGCTGCCCGCCTCCAATGTCTGGGTTCACCGGGTGCCGGTGGACCTCGATGTCGCCGCGATCTTCGACCCGTTCGGCAACGCCGTGCACACCGCGCTCTCCTTCCCGATGGTCGGCGAGGACGTGCTGATCACCGGCGCGGGCCCGATCGGCATCATGGCGGCCGCCGTCGCCAAGCACGCGGGCGCCCGCAACGTGATGATCACCGACGTCTCCCCGTACCGCCTCGACCTGGCGCGCAAGGTCGGCGTCACGCTCGCGCTCAACGTCGCCGAGCACAGCATCGAGGAGGGCCAGCAGCAGCTGGGCCTGCGCGAGGGCTTCGACGTGGGCCTGGAGATGTCCGGCCGTCCCGAGGCGATGCAGTCGATGATCGCCAACATGACCCACGGCGGCAAGATCGCCATGCTCGGCCTGCCCGCCGACGACTTCCCGGTGGACTGGGCGCGGATCGTCACCTCGATGATCACGATCAAGGGCATCTACGGCCGCGAGATGTTCGAGACCTGGTACGCGATGTCCGTCCTGCTGGAGGGCGGTCTCGACCTCAGCCCGGTGATCACCGGCCGCTACGCCGCCGAGGACTTCGCCGATGCCTTCGACGAGGCGGCAAGCGGCAACTGCGGCAAGGTCATCCTCGACTGGACCGTCTGAGATCCGACCGTCTGACACCCTGCTAGGAGACACCGTGTTCGACAACGTGCGCGAGGACCTCGCCACCACCATGGACGAGATCCGCGAGGCCGGCCTCTTCAAGCCCGAGCGGGTGATCGGCAGCCCGCAGAGCGCCGCCGTCACCGTCACCGGCGGTGGCCGCCCCGGCGAGGTGCTGAACTTCTGCGCCAACAACTACCTCGGCCTCGCCGACCACCCCGCCGTCGTCGCCGCCGCCAAGGACGCGCTCGACCGCTGGGGCTACGGCATGGCCTCCGTCCGCTTCATCTGCGGTACGCAGGATGTCCACAAGCAGCTGGAGGAGCGGCTCTCCGCCTTCCTCGGCCAGGAGGACACCATCCTGTACTCCTCCTGCTTCGACGCCAACGGCGGCGTCTTCGAGACCCTGCTGGACGAGCGCGACGCCGTCATCTCCGACGCGCTCAACCACGCGAGCATCATCGACGGCATCCGCCTGTGCAAGGCCCGCCGCCACCGCTACGCCAACCGCGACCTGGCCGAGCTCGAAGAGCAGCTCAAGGCCACCCAGGACGCCCGCCGCCGACTGATCGTCACCGACGGCGT
The DNA here is from genome assembly GCF_029892105.1 of Kitasatospora sp. GP82. Lineage (GTDB taxonomy): Bacteria > Actinomycetota > Actinomycetes > Streptomycetales > Streptomycetaceae > Kitasatospora. The sequence continues at coordinate 56,705 of NZ_JARZAJ010000011.1, forward strand.
CTTCTCGATGGACGGCTACATCGCCCCGCTGCGCGAGATCTGCGACCTCGCCGACCGCTACGACGCCATGGTGATGGTCGACGACTCGCACGCCGTCGGCTTCGTCGGCCCCGGCGGTCGCGGCACCCCCGAACTGCACGGCGTGATGGACCGCGTGGACATCATCACCGGCACCCTCGGCAAGGCCCTCGGCGGTGCCTCCGGCGGTTACGTCGCCGCGCGCCGCGAGATCGTCGCGCTGCTGCGCCAGCGCTCGCGCCCGTACCTGTTCTCCAACTCGCTCGCACCGGTGATCGCGGCGGCCTCGCTGACCGTGCTCGACCTGCTGGAGGAGTCCGGCGACCTGCGGGAGCGCCTGGCCGCGAACACCAAGCTGTTCCGGACGAAGATGACCGAGGCCGGGTTCGAGATCCTGCCCGGCGAGCACGCCATCGCCCCGGTGATGATCGGCGACGCCGCCAAGGCGGCCCGCCTTGCCGATCTGCTGCTGGAGCGCGGCGTGTACGTGATCGGCTTCTCGTACCCCGTCGTCCCGCACGGCCAGGCCCGGATCCGCGTGCAGCTCTCGGCCGCCCACTCCACCGAGGACGTCGAGCGCGCCGTGGCCGCCTTCATCGACGCCCGCTCGGCGCTCGGCGAGTAGCCTCCCGGGCCCGGGGAGTTGCTCCCCGGGCCCGGGAACAGCCCCATGGATCCCCATGGATCGGGGAGTAACCCCGTGGACCGGGGGATCAGCCCCCCATAGACCTGCCCCGTCGGCGCTGTTTCGGCCGTCGGCGGGGCAGCCCACAGGCTCTGCCGGTGCGGCCGGACCCGGACAGTACGGCCGCGCCGGCAGTGCACTGCCGTCCCAGCAGCGGCGCCCGGTCTCAGCACCACCGCTGCCCTGGCAGAATGGCCGAGTGATCGACGTACGACGGCTGCGGACCCTGCGGGCCGTGGCCGACCACCGCACGGTAACGGCCGCTGCCGCAGCCCTCTACCTCACCCCCTCCGCCGTCTCCCAGCAGCTCGCCGCTCTCGAACAGGAGACCGGCCACGACCTGCTGGCCCGCGACGGAAGGGGCGTCCGCCTCACCGCGGCCGGGGAGATCCTGCTCGGGCACGCCGATGCGGTGCTCGCCCAGCTCGAACGGGCCGAGGCCGACCTCGCCGCCTACAGCGAGGGCGTTGCGGGCGAGGTCACGGTGGCGGCGTTCGCGACCGGAATCGCGCTGGTACTCGCTCCGGCGATCAGCGCGCTGGCCAAGAGCGTGCCCGGTGTCCGGATCAAGGTGCTGGACGCCGAGGGCGACGCCAGTCTGCCGATGCTGCTGGACGGCCTGGCGGACCTCGCCGTCGCCGTCGAGTACCGGGGCGCGCCGCGCGCCGACGACCAGCGGCTCACCAGGGTGCCGCTCTACGCCGAACCGTTCGAGGCTGTGCTCCCGCTCGGCCATCCGCTGGCCGCTGGGCACGGTCCGGTGGCCGTCGCCGACCTGGCCGCCGAGCCCTGGATCGGCCCCTACCCGGGCAACCCCTGCCACGACGTGGTGCTGCTCGCCTGCGAGTACGCGGGTTTCCAGCCTCGGCTGGTGCACTCCTCCGACGACTTCCGGGCGGTGGTGGCGCTGGCCTCGGCGGGCGCCGGTGTGGCGCTCGTCCCGCGCTCGGCGCTGCGCGGCGTCGATCTCTCCCTGGTCGCGGTCCGCCCGGTGGACAGCGCGCTGGCCACCCGCAAGGTCTTCGCCGCCGTCCGAAGCGGCGCCGAGCAGCACCCGCTGATCCGGCCCGTCCTGGACGCGCTGACGGCGGCGGCGCAGGGACTCTCGGCGGACTGACGGATGGTCAACTGGCTCTCCACTGCGTGTGTTCGCCATGAGTGTTCCGGTGCTCGTGTCAGTGCCTGGCCGAGGTCGACCCCGGAGCGGCCACAGCGGCGCTAGTCGTCGGTGACCTCGACACCCCGCCAGAACGCCACATGCCCGGCGATCTGCGCGGCCGCCGGGCTCGGGTCGGCGTAGTACCAGGCTGCGTCCGGGTTCTCGGCGCCCGCGACCTGCACCGTGTAGTAGGAGGCGGTGCCCTTCCAGGGGCACACGGTGGTGGTCGGCGAGGGCGTCAGGAACGCCGTCCGCACCGAGGCGAGCGGGAAGTAGTGGTTGCCCTCGACGACCGTGGTCTCCGAGCTCTCGGCGAGGATCTCGTCGTTCCAACGCGCAATGGCCATACGGCCATTCTGCCTCGTCCCCAGCCGGATCCGCCCCGAACTCGGCCTGTTCTCAGCCGGATCCGTGTCTCCTTCGGCCGTGGCTGCGGGGCCTCTGTGCATCGGAGCTGCTCAACACCGCTTCTGGCATATGCTGCTGACTCGGTCGGCCGCACTGCTGCGAGGCCACCCGAACCGGATCCCCTCGGCAGGAGCACCCGATGAGCGAGCAGGCCAACACCCTCGACCCCGCGACCGGGCCGATGCCGGTAGGAGTGATCGGCCTCGGCGACATCGCGCAGAAGGCCTACCTGCCGGTCCTCACCGCCCTGCCCGGCCTGGACCTGCGTCTGATGACCCGCGACCGCGCCAAGCTGGACCGCCTCGGCGAGACGTACCGCATCCCGGCCGCCCACCGTTTCACCGACCTCGGCGAGCTGATCGGCAGCGGGCTGCGCGCCGCCTTCGTCCATGCCGCGACGGACCAGCACGTCCCGATCGTCGAGCAGCTGCTCAACGCGGGCGTGGACGTCTACGTGGACAAGCCGCTCGACCACCACCTGGCCGGTGCCCGGCATCTGGTGGACCTGGCCGAGCGGACCGGCCGTTCGCTGATGGTCGGCTTCAACCGCCGTCACGCGCCCGGTTACCTGCTGGCCAAGGAGCGTCCGCGCGACCTGATCCTGCTGCAGAAGAACCGCGAGGGCCTGCCGGAGGCAGCCCGCACACTGGTCTTCGACGACTTCATCCACGTCGTGGACACGCTCCGCTTCCTGGTGCCGGGCGAGGTCGAGCATGTGGATGTCCGTTCGCGCACCCGGGACGGGCTGTTGGAGCACCTGGTGCTGACGTTGTCCGGGGAGGGTTTCACGGCTCTCGGCATCATGAACCGGGTCAGCGGCTCCACGGAGGAGGTCCTGGAGGTCTCCGGCGGTGACTCCAAGCGCGTGGTGGTCAACCTCGCCGAGGTGATCGACCACAAGGGCCAGCCGACCCTCCGCCGTCGCGGCGACTGGGTGTCGGTGGCCCGCCAGCGCGGGATCGAGCAGGTCGTCCTCGCTTTCCTCGACGCCGTCCGCACCGGCCGCACCGTCTCCGCCCGCGACGCCCTGCGCACCCACGAACTCTGCGAGCTGATCGTCGAGCGGGTGGGGAAGTAGCAGGCCGACGGAGGTTGCGAGCACGCTGCCCCGGTGGGCCTTGGCGCGTCCATGGCGGGTCGGCCTCTGTCAAGTGAGCCCAGCGAGCGCGGGGCCGGCGACCTGGCCGTGGCCGAGCTGGAATTGCGGCAGCCTCCGTGCCGAGGTGTCCGGCGGTGGTGGAGAGTCGCCTGCACGGGAGCCGCCGTGCTCTGGCTACCTGCGACGGATGTACCGTGCTGCGCGTCGACCACACGAGTTTGCGCTTCCTGGACGTCGTGACGCTCGACGCGTTCCTCGCCGGAGCGGGCTTCAGGAGAGACGACAGGAGAGACGACGGGAACCGGTGCCGCAGCGGAGGCGGCACCGGTTCCCGTCGGCCGGTCAGGCGGAGAAGGTCAGCCCACGTTGGAGCAGGTGTTGCCGGTGGCGGGGTTGAGCAGGCCGATCGGGTTGACGGTGTTGCCGCAGATGTTGATCGGGACGTGGATCGGAATCTGGATGACATTGCCGGACAGCACGCTCGGCGAGCCGACGGCCGTGCCCGTGGCGGTGGCGGAGGCGGAGGCCGCTCCGGCCGATCCGAGTACGAGTGCACAGGCTGCCCCGGAAAGCACGAGGGCCCTACGGATGTCCTTCACAGTCTTCTCCATTCCTGGTGGGATGGTGCCTGGTCGTGCGGGAACCACCGCCTCCGGCCTGCGCCAGGGTGGTCCGTCCCGCAGCAATTTTTCGCATCACCGTCCCCACTGCCGGGCAAGCACACCTACCGTTCACCCGCCCGAGTGTGCCTTCGCGCGCGCAATGGGCCATCGGCACTACCGCGGCGCTGAGAGAGTGGTGGTACGGAGCTGAACCGGGTGTTCGACCACCGCTGGCGCGACGACGAGGGCGGCGAGTGGGTGCTGGCGGTCGGGCGCGGGCCCGCAGGGGAGTGGGTGCTGGATGCCGGATCGCCGAGGTGGCAGGAGACCCTGCCCTTCCAAGGGGCCGAGAAGGTAGGGGAGTTCGCGCAGGCTGTCCTGGACCTTCCGGTGGAACCGGAGCCGTACGAGTGGGAGCTGACCCTCTCCGAGCCGCACCCGAGCTCGAACGGATCGGTCCTCGTCGCCACGCTCACGATCGGCCGGGACGGCGCGGACGCTCATCTCCCCTATCTGCTCTACCAGTCGTACTACACCTTCCCGCTACGACCGGACGCGACCGGACTCGGCTTGGAGGTGCTCTGCGAGGGGGCGGCGGCCGGTGTGTCCCGGCTGCATGCCGGCGCGGCGGCGCTGGCGGCCAAGGCCCGGTCCGGTGAGCGCAGTTCGGCGCGGGTGAAGAGGTAGCCCGAGGCCAGCAGGACCAGGCCCGCGACGCCGAGCAGGAGGATCCGGTAGTCCACTACGGAGATCAGAGCGGCGCCGAGGGCGATCGCGATCGTCTGCGGGGTGGAGAGAACGAGGCCGAGCGCGGCATCGGTCCTGCCCATCAGTTCCGGGGGTGTACGCCGCTGAAAGAGCGTCATGAGACCGACCGTGATCAGGGGGAGGCTCGAGCCGACGAACGCGGCGCCCGCGAGCGCTGCTGCCGTCGAGGAGGTGGCGAGCAGGAGGAAGCCGAGCGTCGCGTTGGCCAGCCCCAGGGCGACCAGGCGGCCTTCCCCGAGGCGCCGCATCAGCGCGGTCGCGGTCAGCCCGGCGACGATCGCACCGACGCCCTGTGTCGAGACCACCACCCCGATGAAGCCGTCGGGACGGTGCAGTCCTTGGCCGACGACAGCGAAGACGGCCGTCTCGGCGAGCCCGAACGCGACGATCGCCAGACCGGCTGCCAAGGTCACCTGCCGTAGTACGGCGGTGCGGCGGATGTGGCGGGCGCCGGCGACGGCCTCGGCGATCAGCCGTTGCCCGGACGGCTTCGGCCGCTCCTCGTGTACCTGCATGGCAAGCAGGGCGGCGACGGCTATCAGGAACGTGACCGCGTCGGCCACGATCACCGGGGTCGGGCCGAACGCGGTGAGCAGACCCGCGCCGAGCAGGGGAGTGATCAGCCGCATTCCCTCCCGAAGGGTCTGCATGACGCTGTTCGCCTCGCCGAGCAGTTCCTCGGGTATCACGGTCTGGAGCAGCGCACTCTGGGCCGGGCCGAGAACCGCGGCGGACAGGCCGTAGCCGAACATGACCGCGTAGATCAGCCAGACCTGCTGCCGGCCGCCGACCAGGAGCAGGAACAGGACGAGTGCCGCGGTGGCCAGATTGACCACGATCAGCAGGGGGCGCCGCCGTACCCGGTCGGCGAGCAGGCCACCGAGCGGGCCGCCCAGGCCGCCGAGCGTGAACATGAAGAAGGACAGGCCGGCTGCGGAGGCGCTGCCGGTGAGCATCTTGATCCAGATGCCAAGGGCCAGCCAGAGCGCGGAGTCGCCGAGGGACGACAGGCTCTGGCCGAGGATGTAGAGCCTGGCGTTCCGGTTGGCCAGCAGCAGTCGCACGGCTCAGTCCTCCGAATTGGTCGCGTCGAGCGGGTAGCTGAACAGGAGCAGTTCGATCGGCAGACCGTCCGGCGGTCGGAGGGCGGGATTCTCCAGGCGGTCCCGGTAGCGTCCCAGGAGCCGGCCGAGGTCGGCCATGAACTGGTCGGCCTCGTCGGGCGTCATGTATGCGACGGTCTGCTGGGCGCTGGTGACCTGCTGCCAGGTCCCGTGGAATCCGGCTCGGCGGGCGTTCACCACACCGGCCCGTCCGAGCCAGGTGTCCCACAGCAGTCTGGTCAGGGCCTCGGCGGCGCTCGCGGTCTCCGCGTCCTCGGCGGTGCCGTTGAAGGCGAAGCCGATGTTCCTCAGCCGCCAGGGCCGGCGTCGGCCCGGGGCGTCTCCGGCCTCCTCGACGAAGCCGTACTTGGCCAGTGTGCGCAGGTGGAATGCGCAGTTCGTCGGTGATTCGCCGATGATCTCGGCGGCCTCGGTCGCGGTGAGCCGCTCGTGGTGGCCGAGTGCCTCCAGGAGTGCGAGGCGGGTCGGATGCGCTATCGCCCGCATGGTCCGTGGATCGCGGAGCTGTCGCAGGGGTCGCTCGGTGCCCTTGCCGTCGCCCGGAGGCGGCAGGGATTCTTCGGGAGCCATGTCTCGAAACACTACGCTCGAAACATTTCTTTCGACAAGGTTTCGGAGAGATCTTTCGGTGGTTGGTGACCGTGTACTGCCCCGAGCCCCCCGAACAGTGCGAGGCTGGCGTCGTGCCCGAGGGGCGTGGTCGCAGCGCGGTCCGGTACGGCGGCGGTATGAGTGAACACGGCGAGGTGGACGCATGAGCACACCGCTGGTCCTGGGTCTGGATGTCGGAGGCACTGCCACCCGGGTGGTGGTCGCGGACCTGGACGGCCGGGTGGTCGGGGCGGCGCGCGGCGACGGCGGCAATCCCGTCTCGCACGGTGGCGCCGCCGCCTCCCGCAGCATCGCCGACTCGTTGGACAGGGCGCTGGCCGGGGTGGATCCGGCCCGGGTCGCCGCCGGAGTGCTCGGCCTTGCGGGTGGCCTGGTCTCGGCTGCCGACCTGACGGAGGTCTGGTCGGCAGCCGGACTGACCGTCGCACCCCGGCAGGTCACCGATGTGGAACTCGCCTTCGCGGCGGGCACCAGCAGCCCGGTCGGCTCGGTCCTGATCAGTGGGACGGGTGCGGTGGCGGGGGAGTGCCGGGACTTCAACCCGGTCCGCCTCGCCGACGGGCACGGATGGCTGCTCGGCGACCGGGGTTCGGGCTACTGGCTCGGGCATGCGGCCGTCCGGCTCGCGCTGGCCCGGATCGACCGGGGCGAGCGGCTGACCGGGCCGGCCCGCGCGGTGGTCGACGGACTGCTGGGGGTCGGCGAGGCCGGCAACCTGCGGTCCGCACTGATCAAAGCCGTGCACGCCGAGGCCCCGGTACGGCTCGCCCGGCTCGCGCCGATGGTGCTGCGGGCGGCCGAGGCGGGCGAACCCGAGGCACTCGCCCTGGTCGAGGAGGCCGCCGGGCATCTCCTCGCGACCTTGGGGACGGTCCGTGCGGTGGGGTCGGTGGACCCGGTGGTGCTGGCGGGCGGGGTGCTGTCGCCGTCCTCGCCGCTCGCTGCGGCCGTCGGCGGACGGATCGCCGAGCAGTGGCCGGGGGCCGAGATCACCTTCGCCGGCAACGCGGCCGGTGCCGCCGCCTGGCTGGCGGCCCGTTCACTCGCCGCGCCGGGGCTGGACGGCCTGCACCAGAAGCTCGTCGGCGCCCTCTGAGCGCTCGGACAACGCGAACAGCCTTGCGACCGTGTCCGCTCGGACAACGCGAACAGCCCTGCGACCGTGTCCGCTCAGGCGGTCCCGCCGGCGGCTCAGCCGACGTTGCGCGGAGTGCTGCCCTTGGACTCCAGGTTCCACGGGATGATGCGCTCGGGGTGGATCCGGATGGCCTCGTTGCTGAAGAACCCGGGCATGAGCGGCGGTTGGTCGAGAACCAGCAGTTCCGCCCGGCCCCGGATCTCGACGCCCCGGCCCCAGCCTGGCGCGACCGCCTCGGGGTCGTCCTCGGGCGTCATGTCGTCCACCAGGAAGGACACCTGGGGGTTGGTCAGGGCATTGCGGTACTTCTGGGAGCTGCTCAGCTTCGGGCCGCCGATGTCGATCGTCCCGTCCTCGTTCAGCCTGAAGCCGACGGGCCTGACCTGCGGTGCACCGGCCGGAGTGACGGTGGCGAGGCGCCCCAGCTGCTGACCGGCCAGGTATGCGCGTTCCTTGGGAGTGAAGACCATGTCTGTGACCGTATGAGATCAAGTGCACTTCAGGTCAAGAGACTTGGCCGGAATGAAAACAAGCATGCATGCTTGCTTTATCGCCCGCCCGGTGCCAGGCTGCTGGCCGTTGGCAGGCGGCACCGCGAGAGCGGGCGGCGGCAGGGGAGGCATACGGTGCTGCGGATCGGCAATGCGTCCGGCTTCTACGGGGACAGGTTCTCCGCGTTCCGGGAGATGCTCACAGGCGGCGCGCTGGACGTCCTCACCGGCGACTACCTGGCCGAACTGACCATGCTGATCCTCGCCCGCGACCGGCTGAAGGATCCCCAACTCGGTTACGCCAAGACCTTCCTGCGCCAGATGGAGGAGTGTCTCGGCCTGGCGCACGAGGCCGGCGTGCGGATCGTGGTCAATGCGGGCGGACTCAACCCGGCCCGACTGGCCGACGCACTGCACGAGTTGGCGGACAAGCAGGGTATCCCGCTGCGCGTCGGCCGGGTAGGCGGAGACGATCTGCTGCCGAGGGCCGAGGAGTTGGCGCTCCCCGGTGGGCTGCTGGCCGCCAACGCCTACCTCGGCGCCCAGGGTATCGCCGAGTGCCTGCGCGGCGGTGCCGACCTCGTGGTGACCGGCCGGGTCACCGACGCCGCACTGGTGGTGGGACCGGCCATCGCGCATTTCGGCTGGGGTCCGCAGGACTTCGACGCGCTCGCCGGAGCGGTCGTCGCAGGGCACGTCCTGGAGTGCGGAGCGCAGGCCACCGGAGGCAACTACGCCTTCTTCCGCGAGCACGACGTACGCCGTCCGGGCTTTCCGATCGCCGAGATCGAGGCCGACGGCAGCAGCGTCATCACCAAGCACCCCGGCACGGGCGGCGCCGTCACCGTCGAGACCGTCACCGCCCAACTGCTGTACGAGACCGCCGGTGCGCGCTACGCCGGGCCTGATGCGACCGCGCGACTGGACACCGTCCGACTGGGCCAGGACGGCCCCGACCGGGTCCGGATCAGCGGCGTCCGGGGTGAGGAGCCACCGCCCACCCTCAAGGTCGGACTCAACCGGCTGGGCGGCTGGCGCAACGAGGTCGTCTTCGTCCTGACCGGCCTGGACGCGGAGGCCAAGTCGGCTCTTCTGCAGGAGCAGTTGGAGCAGGCCCTCGATCCGCGCCCGGCCGAGCTGCGCTGGACCCTCGCCCGCACCGACCACCCCGACGCCGACACCGAGGAGACGGCCTCCGCCCTGCTCCGGCTGACCGTCCGGGACGCCGACCAGCGCCTGGTCGGGCGCTCTCTGGGCAGCGCGGCGGTCGAGCTGGGCCTGGCGAGCTACCCGGGCTTCCATCTCACCGCTCCGCCCGGTCCCGGCACGCCCTACGGAGTGTTCGAGACGGCCCATGTCGACACCCGCGAGGTCGCCCACACGGCCGTTCTCCCCGACGGCACCAGCCGCGCGGTACCGCCGCCGACCAGCACCCGGGAGCTCGTCCAGCTCGAACAGCCTGCGCTGCCGAGCCCGTTGCCGTCAGGACCCACCCGGCGGGCGCCGCTCGGCCTGCTGGTCGGGGCCCGTAGCGGCGACAAGGGCGGTGACGCCAACCTCGGCGTCTGGGCCCGCACCGAACCGGGCTGGCGCTGGCTCGCGCACGCCCTGACCGTCGACGTGCTGCGCCAACTCCTGCCGGAGACCTCGGACTTGACCATCACCCGACACCTCCTCCCCAATCTCCGCGCGGTCAACTTCACCATCGAAGGACTGCTCGGCCAGGGCGTCGCCGCACAGGCTCGGTTCGATCCGCAGGCCAAGGCACTGGGGGAGTGGCTGCGCGCCCGCCACCTCGACCTTCCGGAGGCCCTGCTGTGACCGTCCTGTCCACCCGGCTGGACCCGACCGGGCCCGAGTACACCGCCAACCGGGACGCGATGCTCGCCAAGCTGGCCGAACTCGACACCGAGCATGCCAAGGCACTCGCCGGGGGCGGCCCGAAGTACGTCGAACGGCACCGCAGCCGGGGCAAACTGCTGCCGCGTGAGCGGATAGAGCTGCTGATCGACCCGGACTCGCCCTTCCTCGAACTCTCCCCGCTGGCCGCCTGGGGCAGTGACTATCCGGTCGGCGCCGCGCTGGTCACCGGTATCGGCGTGATCGAGGGCACCGAGTGTGTCATCACCGCCAACGACCCGACCGTCCGGGGCGGTGCCAGCAACCCCTGGACGCTGCGAAAGGCCCTGCGCGCCAACGAGATCGCGCTCCGCAACCGCCTCCCGCTGGTCAACCTGGTCGAGTCCGGCGGCGCGGACCTGCCCAGCCAGAAGGAGATCTTCATCCCCGGCGGTGCCCTCTTCCGCGACCTGACCCGGCTCTCCGCCGCCGGGATTCCCACCGTCGCCGTCGTGTTCGGCAACTCCACCGCCGGTGGCGCGTACGTGCCCGGCATGTCGGACCACACGGTGATGGTCAAGGAACGCGCCAAGGTCTTCCTGGGCGGTCCGCCACTGGTGAGGATGGCCACCGGCGAGGAGGCCGACGACGAGTCGCTCGGCGGCGCCGAGATGCACGCCCGAACCTCCGGGCTGGCCGACCACTTCGCCCTGGACGAGCCGGACGCCCTGCGGATCGCCCGCCGGATCGTCCACCGCCTGCACTGGCGCAAGGCGGGCGCGGACCCGGAGCCGGCCGCGCCGGCGCCCAAGTACGACGAGGAGGAACTGCTCGGCATCGTCCCCGGCGACCTCAAAGTCCCCTTCGACCCGCGCGAGGTGATCGCCAGGCTGGTCGACGGCTCCGACTTCGACGAGTTCAAGCCGCTCTACGGCGCCAGCCTGGCCACCGGCTGGGCCACCCTGCACGGCTACCCCGTGGGCATCCTGGCCAACGCCCAGGGTGTGCTGTTCAGCGCCGAGTCCCAGAAGGCCGCCCAGTTCATCCAGTTGGCCAACCAGCGCGACCTCCCGCTGCTCTTCCTGCACAACACCACCGGCTACATGGTCGGTCAGGCGTACGAGCAGGGCGGCATCATCAAACACGGTGCGATGATGATCAACGCGGTCTCCAACAGCCGCGTCCCGCACCTGTCGGTACTGATGGGCGCCTCCTACGGGGCCGGGCACTACGGTATGTGCGGACGGGCGTACGACCCGCGCTTCCTGTTCGCGTGGCCGAGCGCCAAGTCGGCGGTGATGGGCCCGCAGCAGCTCGCCGGGGTGCTCTCCATCGTCGCCCGGCAGTCGGCCGCGGCCAAGGGGCAGCCGTACGACGAGGACGCGGACGCCGCGATCCGGGCCATGGTCGAGCAGCAGATCGAGGCGGAGTCGCTGCCCGTCTTCCTCTCCGGCCGGCTCTACGACGACGGCGTCATCGACCCCCGCGACACCCGCACCGTCCTCGGCCTCTGCCTCTCCGCGATCCACAGCGCCCCGGTCGAGGGCGCGCGCGGATACGGCGTCTTCCGAATGTAGTTGGAGAGAGCAGACCTATGATCACCTCACTCCTGGTCGCGAACCGTGGCGAGATCGCCCGCCGGATCTTCCGCACCTGCCGTGAACTCGGCATCGCCACCGTTGCCGTCCACTCCGACCCCGATACCGACGCCCCGCACGTCCACGAGGCCGACACCGCCGTACGGCTGCCGGGCGCCGCGCCGGCGGACACCTATCTGCGCGCGGACCTGATCATCCAGGCGGCTCTGGCCGCCGGGGCGGACGCCGTCCACCCCGGCTACGGATTCCTGTCCGAGAACGCCGAGTTCGCGAGCGCCGTCCAGGAGGCCGGACTGACCTGGATCGGACCCTCGGCCTCGGCGATCGCCGCGATGGGGTCCAAGACCGAGGCCAAGCGGCTGATGGCCACCGCCGGGGTCCCCGTCCTGACGGTGGCGGCACAGCCCACCGAGGCCGACCTGCCGCTCCTGGTCAAGGCGGCGGCCGGCGGTGGCGGGCGCGGCATGCGGATCGTCCGCCGACTGGCGGAGCTCGAAGGAGCACTGGAGTCCGCACGGGCGGAGGCGGCCAAAGCGTTCGGAAGCGACGAGGTGTTCTGCGAGCCCTACCTTCCGACGGGACGCCATGTCGAAGTCCAGCTGCTGGCCGACGAGCACGGCTCCGTCTGGACCCTCGGCGAACGGGACTGCTCGCTGCAACGGCGGCACCAGAAGGTCATCGAGGAGGCCCCGGCACCCGGCCTCTCGGACGAGGGCCGCGCCGGACTCCACCGCGCCGCCGTGGCGGCCGCCCGCGCCATCGGCTACACCGGCGCCGGTACGGCCGAGTTCCTGCTCGCACCCGACGGTCGGATCTTCTTCCTGGAGATGAACACCCGCCTCCAGGTCGAACACCCCGTCACCGAGTGCGTCACCGGACTCGATCTCGTCGCCCTCCAACTGCGCATCGCCGAGGGCGAAGCGCTCCCGTCCGGGCAGCCGCAGATCCGAGGCCACGCGATCGAGGCCCGCCTCTACGCCGAGGACCCCGAACACGACTGGCGGCCGCAGGCCGGCACCCTGCACCTGCTCCAACTGGCCGATGCATGCGCAGAGTTCACCACCACAGGCCGGGAGGGCGGGCTGCGGCTGGACTCCGGTGTGACCGGGCCGGCGGCCGTCGGCATCCACTACGACGCGATGCTCGCCAAGGTGATCGCCTGGGCTCCGACCCGGGCCGCCGCCGCCCGCCGACTCGCCGACGCCCTCGGCCGGGCCCGGATCCACGGCCTGACCACCAACCGCGACCTCCTGGTCGCCGCCCTGAGGCATCCGGCCTTCCTCGACGGCCGACTGCACACCGGCTTCCTCGCCGAACACGCCGCCGAACTCAACCCCGCAGGACCGGACAAGCACGCTCCGCTGGCCGCCCTCGCCGCCGCCCTCGCGGACGCCGCCGCCCGGCCGAACGCCTTCCCCTCCGGCTGGCGCAACCTGCCCTCCCAGTCCCAGCTCAAGTGCTACCGCGCCGCCGACGGTACCGAGCACGAGGTCCGATACCGCCTCACCCGCACGGGCCTGCACGCCGAAGGCCACCCGGACACCGAGCTCCTCGCCGCCACGCCCGGACGCGTCACCCTCCGCACCGGCGGCCTCACCCGCACCTTCGAGATCGCCACCTACGGCGACGCCGTCCACCTCGACTCCCCGCTCGGCGCCATCACCCTCACCGCTCTCCCGCGCCACCTCGAACCCGCCGTCCACACCGACCCGGGTGCACTGCTCGCCCCCATGCCCGGCACCGTCGTCCGCACCGCCGTCGCCCCGGGCGAGCGCGTCACCGCAGGCCAACCCCTGCTCTGGCTGGAGGCGATGAAGATGGAGCACCGCGTCTGCGCCCCCGCCGACGGCCTGCTCACCGAACTCCGCGTCAGCCCCGGCCAGCAGGTCGAACTGGGAGCCCTGTTGGCCGTCGTGCAGCAGACGGCAGCCGGCCAACTGCCCTGAGCTCCTGCACGGCCGAGCACATGTCCGAAGATCCGCACGGAGAGGACCACACCACCCATGTCCGTGTTCATCGAATCCCCTGAACGCCGGACCCTGCGCCGCGCCGTCGCCGACCTCGGCCGCCGCTACGGCGCCGCGTACTTCCAGGCCAAGGCCCGCGCGGGGCTGCCCACCGAGGAACTCTGGTCCGAGGCGGGCAAACTCGGCTACCTCGGCGTCAACCTCCCGACCGAGTACGGCGGTGGAGGCGCCGGCATCAGCGAACTCGCCATCGTCCTGGAGGAACTCGGCGCCGCCGGAAGCCCGTTGCTGATGCTCGTCGTCTCTCCCGCCATCTGCGGAACCGTGATCGCCCGCTTCGGCACCGAGCAGCAGAAGCAGCGGTGGCTCCCCGGACTGGCCGACGGCACCCGCAGGATGGCCTTCGGCATCACCGAACCCGACGCCGGATCCAACTCCCACCGCATCGCCACCATCGCCCGCCGTGACGGCGACGACTGGCTGCTCTCCGGCCGCAAGGTCTTCGTCTCCGGCATCGACCACTCCGATGCCGTCCTCTTCGTCGGCCGCACCGAGGACGCCGCCACCGGTAAGCTCAAGCCGGCCCTCTTCGTCGTCCCCCGCGACACCCCCGGCTTCGAATACCGGCCCATCCCGATGGAACTCGTCACCGCAGAACGGCAGTTCCAGGTCTTCCTGGACGAGGTCCGGCTGCCCGCGGACTCCCTGGTCGGAGACGAGAACGCCGGTCTGCTGCAACTCTTCGCCGGGCTCAACCCCGAGCGCATCATGACCGCCGCCTTCACCCTCGGGCTCGCCCGCCAGGCCCTCGACTCCGCCGTGGAGTACGCCAGGACACGCACCGTCTGGGACACCCCCATCGGCGCCCACCAGGGCATCTCCCACCCGCTCGCCCAGTGCACCATCGAGGTCGAACTGGCCCGGCTGATGATGCAGAAGGCCGCGCACCTCTACGACTGCGGCGACGACGCGGCGGCGGGCGAGGCCGCCAACATGGCCAAGTACGCCGCGGGCGAGGCCGCCTGCCGCGCCGTCGACCAGGCCGTGCAGACCCTCGGCGGCAACGGGCTCACCCAGGAGTACGGTCTCGCCGCACTGATCGCCGCCACCAGGGTCGCCCGAGTGGCACCGGTCAGCCGGGAGATGGTGCTCAACTATGTGGCCCAGCACACTCTGGGCCTGCCCAAGTCGTACTGAACCGGTACCGACCGCACCGGTGTGACGCGAGGTTCGTGTTCGCGCTCTGTCCTCACGGCGCGACTCGGGTCACCCTGGGAGGACTCGTACCACCCAGCCGACCCGGAGGCATGCATGGTGTTCCGCAGCGACCACCCCGAGATCGAGCCCCTCGACCTGCCGATCCACGAAGCGGTGCTGGCCGGTGCGGGCCGGCACCCCGACGTGCCGGCCCTCGTCGACGGCATCACCGGAGCGTCCGTCAGCTACGCCCAACTGGACTCGGCCAGCAGGCGGATCGCGGCCGGTCTGGCCGAGGCGGGCGTCCGCAAGGGCGAGGTGGTAGCGCTGTACAGCCCCAACAGCATCGCCTTCCCGGCCGCCTTCTACGGTGCCACCCGGGCCGGGGCCACCGTCACCACCGTCAGCTCCCTGGCCACCGCCGGGGAGCTGGCCGGGCAGCTGCGCGACAGCCATGCCCGCTGGATCATCACCGTCTCGCACTTCCTGGCGACCGCCAGGCAGGCGGCCGACGTCCTCGCCGCGGAGGGGGATCCGATCCAGGAGATCTTCCTCTGCGACCAGGCCGAGGGCCATCGCTCGCTCGGCGATCTCCTCGCCTCGACCGCCCCCGAACCGCAGCCCCTGATCGAACCGGCCACCGATATCGCCGTGCTGCCCTACTCCAGCGGCACCACCGGACTGCCCAAGGGCGTGATGCTCAGCCACCGCAACATCGCCAGCAACCTGCTCCAGACCGACTCGGTACACCGGACGGCCGTCGGCGAACGCATCCTCGCCGTGCTGCCCTTCTTCCACATCTACGGGCTGACGGCCCTGTTGAACCAACCGCTGCGCAGCGGCTCCACCGTCGTCGTCCTGCCCCGCTTCGACCTGGAGCAGTTCCTGCGGACCATCCAGGAGCAGCACATCGAGGGCGTGTTCGTCGCCCCGCCGATCGTCCTCGCGCTCGCCAAACACCCGCTGGTGGAGCAGTACGACCTCTCCTCCATCCGCTACATCCTCAGCGCGGCGGCCCCGTTGGACGCCGAACTGGCCGACGCCTGTGCCCGCCGCCTCGGCCTGCCCCGCATCCACCAGGGCTACGGGATGACCGAACTCTCTCCCGTCACCCACGTGGTGCCGCTGGACGACCCGAACCCGCCGCGCGGTACGGTCGGCAAACTGGTCGCCTCCACCGAGCTGCGGGTGGTCTCCCTGGACGGCTCCGGAAAGGAACTCGGCGTCGGCGAGCAGGGTGAGCTGCTCTTCCACGGACCTCAGGTGATGCAGGGCTACTTCGCCAGGCCGTCCGAGACCGACGCCATCCTGGACGAGGAGGGCTGGCTGCACACCGGTGACATCGGCTACGTGGACGAAAACGGCTACCTCTTCGTGGTCGACCGGGTCAAGGAGCTGATCAAGTACAACGGTTACCAGGTCGCCCCGGCCGAGCTGGAGGCACTGCTGCTGACCCACCCGCAGATCGTGGACGCCGCGGTGATCGGCGTGACCGGTCAGGACGGCGTCGAACGGCCGAAGGCGTACGTCGTCCGCGCACCGGGCAGTGCGCTGACCGAGCAGGAGGTCGTCGACTTCGTGGCCGGGCAGGTGGCGCCGTACAAGAAGGTCAGGGCGGTGGAGTTCCTCGATGCGGTGCCCAAGTCCGTGTCCGGGAAGATCCTCCGTCGTGAACTGCGCGACCGCGCCCGCTGATCCCCACCCGCTACCGGTCGCCGTCCGGACTCGGCGGATGATCTGAGAGGATCGGCCGCAACCGACGCACCGTCACCCGAAAGCAGCCATGAACCTCCACGCCACCGCCCCCCGCGCCCCGCAGCAGAGCCGCAGCCGGGCGACCCGCCGCAAGCTGCTGGAAGCGGCCGTGGAGTGTCTGGCCGAGCTCGGGTGGAACGGGTCCACGGTCGCGGTGGTGGCCGAGCGGGCGGGTGTCACCAGGGGAGCGGCCCAGCACCACTTCCCGACCCGGGAGGACCTGTTCACCGCCGCGGTCGAACACGTCACCGCCGAGCGGCTGGCCGCCGTCCGGGCCCACACCGGCGAGCTGCCGCCCGCCGGAGAGGCCCGGACGGAGGCGGTGGTGGAGATGATCGTCCGCCTCTACACCGGACCTCTCTTCCGCGCCGCCCTCCACCTCTGGGTCGCCGCTGCCACCGAGGAACCGCTGCGGGAGCGGATCATCGCACTGGAGAACCACGTCGGACGCGAGTCCCACCGCGCGGCAGTCGACTTCCTCGGGGTGGACGAGTCCACCCCGGGAGTCAGGGAGACCGTCCAGGCCACCCTCGACATGGCCCGCGGCCTGGGCCTGGCCAACCTCCTCACCGACGACGGCCCGCGCCGCCGCGGTGTCATCCGGCAGTGGGCCCGCACCCTCGACGCCGTCCTCCCGGGCGCGCCCACCGCATAGGCGCTGTCCGGCCGACCTTCCCCGGACGGTGATGCACCGTCCGGGGGCGCGGGGCCCTGCCCGCTCGGCGCGACCGGCGCTCCACCGGGGTGAGAAGTGCCCGCTCCCCGGGTCCGTCGACAGCGTATGGCCGAGGTCGCACCCGGGATCGGCCGCACGAGGCCGTCCGCGGACGTCCACGGCAACCACCCCGCCGAACACCCGGTACCACCCGTCCGGAGCAGCACTCCGACGGCCCGCAGCGCTCGTTGCTGCGAGGAGTCGCCGGGCGGCCTTGCGCCGTACAGTCTGGTGTGAGCCGGATTGCCCCGGCCCCGACCGGGAAGGTACCTGGCAGGTGGGTTCCTGATCATGCATGGATTCGAGCGGACCGCTCCCGATGGTGCCGGCCAGGACGCTGAGGCGGCGGCCGGCGCCGACTCGGCGCGCCCGGAGGGCCACCGGGTGGTACCTCTCGCCAGCGCCCTGCTGGAGGGCGACGGCCGAATCCTGCACTGGAGCGTGGACGCAGAGAACCTCACCGGCTACGCGGCGGCCGAAGCCGTCGGCGCCTATGCCGCCAAGCTCCTCGTCCCCAAGTCCGAGCGGTCCGGGATCACCGCCATGTTCGACCGCATCATGGCCGGGACCGGCTGGTCGGGTCCTGTCCCGGTCCGCCACCGCGACGGCCACCTGATCGAGCTGGAGTTCCACACCTACCCGGTCACCGGCCCCGACGGGCGGCGGATGCTGCTGGCCACCGCCTCGGACCTGGAAGGGCTGCGCCGGGTGGAAGCGGACCTCGCCGTCCTGGACGGCTGCTTCACCCAGTCCCCGATCGGCATGGCGGTCTACGACACCGAGCTGCGCTTCGTCCGCCTCAACAGCGCGCTGGCACGGATCAACGGGGTGTCGATCGCCGATCACATCGGCCGCCGGATCAGCAGCGTCCTGCCGGGCCTGAACAGCACCGAGATCGAAGCCGTGATGCGCGAGGTCCTCGCCACCGGACGCCCCGTCGTGGACGCCCGTTCGCACGGCCGCACCCCGGGTGACCCGCGCCGCGACCGGGCCTGGTCCGCCTCCTACTACCGCCTGGAGGACTCCACCGGACAGGTCCTGGGCCTCAGCTCCTCGCTGATCGACGTCACCGAGCGCTTCCAGGCCGAGGCCCGCGCCGCCCGCGCCCAGGAGCGGCTCACCCTGCTCGCCGAGGCCACCGCCCGGATCGGCACCACCCTCGATCTCCAGCGCACCGCCGAGGAACTCATCGAGGCGGTCGTCCCCCGGTTCGCCGACTTCGCCACCGTGGACCTGCTGGAGCCCGTCCTGCGCGGCGAGGAACCGGCCCCGATCGCCTCCGACCGAGGCGTCATCCTGCGCGCGGTGGCGGTCGGCGAGGCGTACGAGTCGGGCCTGGTCAACGCCTCCGATGCGGTGGGGGAGACCTCCCAGTACGCTGCCGACCGGACCTACACCGAGTGCCTGCGCAGCGGCCGGCCGCTGCTGCGCACCAATGTGGACGAGCAGATCCTCTCCGCGCTGGTCTCCGAACCGGAGCGGGTTGCGCCGGGTCTGGAGGCCGGCATCCACTCGTACCTGCTGGTGCCGATCATGGCCCGGGGCATGGTGCTCGGTGGTTCGGAGTTCGTCCGTACACGCAATCAGGAGTCGTTCACCGACGCCGACGTCGCTCTGGCCGAGGAACTCGTCGCACGGACCGCAATCGCGCTCGACAACGCCCGCCTCTACCGGCGTGAGCGCGAGACCGCGCTCACCCTGCAGCGCAGCCTGCTGCCGCAGGAGATCCACCGCACCCTCGGGCTGGAGATCGCCTACCGCTATCTGCCGAGCAGTCTGGTCAGCGAGGTGGGCGGTGACTGGTTCGACGTGGTGCCGCTCTCCTGCGGCCGGGTGGCGCTGGTGGTCGGCGATGTGATGGGCCACGGCATCCGCGCCGCCGCGACCATGGGTCAGTTGCGGACGGTGGCCCGCACCTTGGCGACCCTGGACATGCCGCCCGAGCAGGTGCTGACCCGGTTGGACGAGACCGCGATGGGCATCGGCGAAAGCCAGTTCGCGACCTGTATCTGCGCGGTGTACGACCCGGTCGAGCGCACCTGCACGGTGGCCGCAGCCGGGCACCTTCCGCCGCTGCGGGTCTCGCCCGACGGGGTGGCCAGCCCGGTGGAGCTGCCGCCGGGGGTGCCGCTCGGCGTCGGCGGGGTGGCGTTCGAGAGCATGGAGTTCGCCCTGCCCGAGGGCGGGTTGGTCGCGCTCTACACCGACGGTCTGGTGGAACGCCGGGGCCAGGACATCGACCAGGGCATCGGCCTGCTCTCGCGCACCCTCGCGGGGCGCAGCCGGACCCTGGAGGCGAGCTGTGACGCGGCCCTGTCCGCACTGGTCACCGATGGGACCGACGACGACATCGCCATGATCATGGCCCGTGCGCTGCCCGTCCCCGCCGACCGGATCGCCACCCTGCCACTGGACGGGGAAGGGCCGCTGCCCAGCCGGGCCCGCCGCTTCACCCGGGCCACGCTGGAGAGCTGGGGCCTGTCCTCGCTCTCCGACTTCGCCGAGCTGATGGTCAGCGAGCTGGTCACCAACGCCCTGCTGCACGCGGAGTCACCCCGGCGCCTGAGGCTGTTCCGCGACCGCACGCTGACCGTCGAGGTCGCCGACTCGGGCGGCCCGCCACCTCGGGTCCGAGCCTCGGCGGCGGAGGACGAGGGCGGCCGCGGTATGCACCTGGTGAGCGAACTCGCCCACCGCTGGGGCACCCGCCCGACCAAGGACGGCAAGGTGGTCTGGGCGGAACTGGAACTCCCCCTCCGCCACTGACGGCAGCACGCGAGTCCTCTCCGGGCCACTCACCGTCGCGCCTGAGGTCAGGCCGCCAGCTCCGACCGCTCGGTCTTGCCGACCGGGCCGGTCGTGCCTGCCGCACCTGCCGGTCCGCTGGTTGCGTCGGCCGGTCCGTCGGCCGTCGCCGCGTCGCCGGGCCGAGAGCGCAGCAGGTACCAGGCGGCGCCGGCCGAGACCAGCAGCAGCCCGGCCGCGATGACCGCAGCAACGTTCATGCCGTGCACGAAGGCATGTTCCGCGTGGGCGAGCAGAGGCCGGCCCACCTCCGCGGGAAGCGACCCGGCGGCCTCGACCGCGCCGCCTATCGACTCCTTGGCCCGCTCTGCCGCCGCGGCCCCGGTCCCGTCGGGCAGGTTCAGCGATCCCGCGTAGATGGCGGTGACCACCGACCCGACCAGGGCGATGCCCAGTGCGGTACCGAGCTCGTACGCCGTCTCGGAGACGGCCGAGGCGGCGCCGGCCCGGTCGGCGGGCGCGGCGCCGAGCACCAGGTCCGACGCCAGTGTGTAGACCACGCCCTCGGCGGTGCCGACCGCGAGGAAGGCGACGCCGAGCAGCAGGTACGCGCTGTCCTGGTGGACCCAGCCGAGCAGACCGATCCCCGTACCCATCACCAGCAGACCGCCGACCAGGGTCGCGCGGGCACCTGCCCGGCGGGCCGTCCAGGCGGTCAGCAGGCCACCGACCACCGCACCGGCGAAGGCGGGCATCTCGGCGATCCCGGCCGCGAGCGGAGCGTAGCCGCGTACCAGCTGGAGGTACTGCGACATAAAGAAGATCACACCGGAGAGCCCGATCAGTGAGGTCAGCGAGCCGAGCACGGCCGCCGTGAAGCGCGGGTTGTGGAACAGCCGGACGTCCAGCATCGGCGTCGCCAGCCGCAGCTGCCGCCGGACGAAGGCGACCAGCGCCATCACGCCGACCACCAGGACGACGGGGAGGTACCAGTGCTTCAATCCGTCGGCGGCCAGCTCCTTGATCGCGTACACGATGCCGATCACACCGGCCATCGACAGCAGCACGCTCGGCATGTCCCAGCTGCCGGGTCTCGGGTCCCTGGACTCGGGCAGCAGCCAGGCGCCGAAGATCAGCAGCAGCACGAGTACGGGCAGGTTCAGCAGGAAGACCGAGCCCCACCAGAAGTGCTCCAGCAGGACCCCGCCCACCAGCGGGCCGAGCGCTGCGCCCGCGGTGGCTCCGGCGCCCCAGATGCCAATCGCGGTAGCCCGCTCGCGGGCGTCCGGGAAGAGGCTGCGGATCAGTGAGAGGGTGGACGGCATGATCGTCGCCCCGGCCACGCCGAGCAGGGCGCGGGCGATGATCAGCCAGCCGGGGCCGGGTGCGTACGCGGCGAGCAGCGATGCGAGCCCGAAGGCGGAGGAGCCGAGCAGCAGCAGCTTCTTGCGGCCGATCCGGTCGCTGAGCGCGCCCATGCTGACCAGCAGACCGGCGAGCACGAAGGAGTAGCTGTCGCCGATCCAGAGCAGCTGGGTGCCGCTCGGGCTGAGGGTCTCGCTGATGGAGGGAATGGCGAGGGAGAGGACGGTGGCGTCGACGGCGACCAGGGTGACCGACAGGACCAGGACGGCCAGGCCGGCCCAGCGCTGCCGGGCTCTGGTGGTGAAGGTGGCGGTCATGATCGGTCAGGTCTCCTGAGTGCGCCGCCGAGGAAGAGTTCGGCGAGCGAGTAGGCACTGTCACGAGGGGCGAGCCGGCCGTCCTGGACGGCCCAGCCGACGCCTGCGACGAGGTCGAAGAACGCCTCGCTGAGCCAGCCGGCCGAGAGCTCGATCCGGAAGACGCCCTCCTGCTGGCCGCGCAGGAACAGTGCGCGCACCCGGGCGTCCTGGAGCTCCCAGAGTTCGTTGATCCCGGGGTCGTCGTACAGCTGGCTCTCGCCCGCGAGGAAGGCGCACAGCGCGGCGTCGGGGACGATCGCGTCCACCAGGCGGCGCAGCGCGGACTGTGCATCGCCGGATTCGATCTCCGCCGTGTCGAGGGCGGTCGCGAACTTGCGCAGGCCGAGAGCGCCGACCTCGCGGATCAGGGCTTCGCGGCCCGGGAAGATCCGGTGCAGCGTGGCTCTGCTGATTCCGGCGGCGCGGGCGATCTCGTCGAGATGCGCGGTCGGCCGCCGGGACAGCACGCCGACGGCTGCCTCGAGGACGGAGTCACGGTCAGTAGCCATGCTTCGAGTCTACTTCAAATGAGACATTGATGTCTCAATGTTTTCCCGTGGATCTCATTCGAGACAGGCTTCGGGGGTTCTGGGGCAGCAAAAAGCCGGGGACGACATCGTGATGTCGTCCCCGGCCGAAGACAGCCCGGTCGGGTGGGCCGGCCCGGTGGGGTCGGCCCGGGCCCGGGCTCAGCTCTGGTTGAAGAAACCCGTCTCGTCCAGCGGCCGGTCGATCACCGTCACCTCGACGTCGGCCGGGGTGAGCAGGAACACCCGGCGGGCGATCCGCTCGATCCCGCCCCGGGTGCCGAAGACCAGGCCGGAGGCGAAGTCGACCATGCGCTTGGCCTCGCCCTCGTCCATCTCGGTCACGTCCATGACCACGGGGATGCCCGCGCGGATGTGCTCGCCGACCGTACGGGCGGACTCGAACCCGGTGGGCTTCAGCGAGACGATCTTCGCCGGGGCCTGGGCCGCGGGGGCCGCGGGCGTCATTGCCTGCGTTGCCCATGGATCGTCGTACACTGCCGCGGCGTAGTTGCCGGAGGGCATCAGCCACCCGTTGTGGTGCTCGTCGCGAAGTGCTCCCATGCCGCGCCTCCTTGCCTCGTCCCGTACCCGTCCCCCCGGGTGTCCGTGCCCTTTTGACACGTCATCCACTCGTCGGAACTGTCCGAGTATCGCACTGATCACCGCTTCGGTGCCCGCTCGCGGCCTCCGTGCGGTGCGTGGCGAGCAGACCTGGTCGGTATCTGCTGCGACGCCACGGCTCGGTGGACGGTTGCGCGCGTAGACCATATCGGTGTCCGTCAGTGAAGAATTGACTCCCTGTCAACAACCGTGTAACAGCTTCACTCGCCGGTGGAACCGTCGATCAATTCCCGGATCAGATCGGCGTGTCCGTTGTGCCGGGCGTACTCCTCGATCAGGTGCACCAGGATCCAGCGCAGCGTCACATCCTGGCCGCGGCGAGGGTTCTTGCCGATGGTGGCCAGTGGCAGGCCGGCCACCGCCTCGCGGGCCAGCTCGATCTGGGCACGCCAGGTGGCGAAGCCCTCGGCGGCATCGGCGGTGTCCACCTGGTTGAAGTCGGCGTCCTCGTCCTCTTCCGTCCAGTACAGGGCCCGGCCGTCGAGATCGACCCCGGCGAGGATGTGCTGGAACCAGTACTGCTCGACCGCGGCCAGGTGCCGCACCAGGCCGAGCAGCGAGAGCGAGGAGGGGGCGGCGGAGCGCAGCCGGAGCTGCTCGTCCGTCAAGCCCTCGCACTTGAGAGCGAGGGTGGCACGGTGGAAGTCCAGCCAGGCGGTCAGCATGGGCGCCTCGTCGGCGACCAGCGGAGGGTCGAGTCGGACCGGGCGGGCGGAATCGGCGTCAGTGCTCATGACACACATTCTGGCGAAGGCCACTGACACACCGACAGCGAATTGATCCGGCACTCGAACTCCCCTGACCGAGCCGGGCGGTCGTGAGACTGCCGAGGGCAGTGGCGAGCACGTGGGGGGCCCGGAGGGCCCAGGCGGGTCGCACGCGCCGACGCTCGCTGCCGGCCACCGGTGACCGCCGTCCCCGAGGCGATCTCGGCCTGCGTCAGGAGGAGGCGGTGGCGGACACCGCGACCGTCTTCGGGCGACGGGAGGCGCGCCAGAGGGAGAGGAGGCTGAGGACGGTCATCAGGGCGATCGCCGAGGCGGAGAGAAGGAAGGCGGGGGAGTCGGGGGAACCGGCGCTGGCGCCCGCGATGACGTACGCAGCGGTGCCGGGCAGGACGCCGAGGGCGGTGGCGGCCAGGAACGGCAGTACCCGTACGCCCGAGAAGGCGGCGCCGTAGTTGGCCGCCTGGAACGGAACGCCCGGGACGAGGCGGAGCAGCAGCACGCTGCGGAAGCCCTGCTCGGTGAGCTTGCGGTCGAGGGCCGCGAGCACCTTGGCCTTGAGCAGCGGCCGGAGCGCGTCACGTCCGAGCAGCCGTCCGAGCCCGAAGGCGACTGCCGCGCCCAGTGTGGTGCCGACGACGGCCAGCGGCAGGCCCCAGCCGACGCCGAGGAGCAGCCCGGCGGCCGTGTTCAGTGCCGGTTTCGGCACGAAGGCCAGTGTGCCCAGCGCGTAGACCAGGGCGAAGGCGGGCAGTCGCCACAGGCCCGGCGCCCCGGTCGTCAGCAGCCGGGTGGGATCCCAGAACAGCAGCGAGCTCGCCGCCGCACCGAGGATGACCAGCAGCAGCGCAAGCCGCAGCCAGGGCGAACGGGTGGGGGAGGCGTCGGGGAGCACCGGGTGAGCGTACCTGGCGGGCCGGCCGGTCGACGCCGGGCCCGCTCACCGCGACGCCCTGCGGGGTGCGGGGCCTCGCCGGGTGGTACTGGCGATCGGCCGTCCGTTCCGCAAGGACTAGGGTGCTGCCCATGGAACCCACGGACGATGTGACGCTCGAACAGCGACTGATCGCGATCGAGTCGAAGCTCGACACGATCCTGACCCACCTCGGCATCACCCACCCGCTGCCGGAGACGGACCCCCGCCGGATGCCCGAGGTGATGAAGTTCGTTCACGCGGGCAAGAAGATCCAGGCCATCAAGGTCTACCGCGAGCGCACCGGCCTCGGCCTGAAGACGGCCAAGGAGGCCATCGACATGGCAGCCGCGCGGTTCTGAGCGCCACCGCGTTCCGTCGGGAACGGCCACGCGGTCACCCGCACCGGGCCAGGTCGGGCGGGCAACCGCCTCTTCCACGGTGTGCCGCGGACGGACCGGTGTCCGGGTCATGCCCACGCCCACCTGCGGCAGCTGTTCGCCGTCCTGCTCCAGCGGAGGAGCACATCGGCCAACCGGTCCAGCGTTCACCGATCGCCGACGATCACTGACCCCTTGGGGCCGATCACCTGGGCCGGATGGGCCTCGCCGCGCAGGCGCTTGAGGAGATCGAGGTCGGCCCGGTGGCGGGCGCCCTCGATGCGCTCGGGATCGTGGCGCCCGTCCGGGGTCTCGATGATCAGCGGGACTCCCTCGGTGGCGGGGTGGGCGAGCAGCTCGCGGAAGGCGGCCGCGCCGATGTGCCCGGCGCCGATGTTGGCGTGCCGGTCCTTGCGGGCGCCGACCACGTCCATCGAGTCGTTGGCGTGGATCAGCCGCAGCCGGCCGGGCCCGACGGCGGCGACCAGCGCGTCCAGGGTCTGCGCGACGCCTTCGGGGGCGGCGAGGTCGTGCCCGGCGGCGAAGGCGTGGCAGGTGTCCAGACAGACGCCGACCTTGGGGTGGTGGTCGAGCGCGGCGGCGTACTCGGCGAGGTCCTCCATCCGGGAGCAGAGCGAACTGCCCTGCCCGGCGGTCGGTTCGAGCAGCAGCCGGGGCGCGTCCTCGCCGAGCGCGTCGAGCTCGTCCAGCAGCGGGCGTACGTCCTCGCGGACCTGGGCCATCGCCGCCGCGTACCGGGAGCCGCCGTCCGGTGCGCGGCCGACCGCCGAACCGGTGTGGACGACCACACCGAGCGCGCCTATCCGGTGGGCGCGCAGCAGCGAGTGCCGCAACGAGTCGGCGGAACGGGCCCTGGTCGCGGCACTGTCCGAGCCGAAGTTGATCAGGTAAGGCGCGTGGACGTACGAGGGAATGCCCGCCTCGGCGCAGGTCGTACGGAACTCCGCGTCCTGGGCCGGGTTGCCCTCGGGGGTGGCCCAGCCGCGCGGATTCGCGACGAAGACCTGTACCGCCTCGGCGCCGACCTTCCGCGCATATGCGAGCCCGGTGCCGACCAGCCCGCGCCCGGCGACCGGAACGTGCGCCCCGAGCGGGTTTCGGCGGCGGGCTGGCGACAGGGGCTGAGCTGCGGAATTCATGCCTAGGAGGATGCCATGCCCGCCGCTCGTCCCTACTCGGAGGCCGCGAGCGGGGCGTCGCGGGGGTGTGGCGCGCGGCGGGAGCCCGACGGGGTCGCGCGCAAGGCCCGGCGGCGCCGCGCTCGCGGCAGCCGAGCAGGGCAGCCGGACAGGGCCTGGCGGAGCAGGGTGCGGCGGCGACCGCGCCGCGGCGTCAGTCTGAGGAGCGTTCGAGGGACGCAGCCTCCGCCGCCTGCCCGCCGCCCGAGGGCCCCTGCCGCAGAGCGCCGGCGCTCGGTACCAGCGCGGCCGCGAGGGCCGTCACCACCATGAACGAGCCGGTCAGCGAGGTGGCCTGGGCGATTCCGCCGACGATCGCGGGGGCGACAAGACCGGAGGTGTAGGTGACGGTGGCGACACCGGCGATGGCCTGGCTCGGGTTGGGGCCGGTGCGCCCGGCTGCCGCGAAGGCCAGTGGGACGACCACGGCGATGCCGACACCGACCAGGGCGAAGCCGGGGATGGCGAGGTAGGGGGTGTCCGCCGCGACGACGAGGACGCCCCCGAGGGTGGCGACGGCGCCGCCGAGGCGTACCGCGCGGACCGGGCCGAGACGGCGGATCACCAGGTCCCCGGCCAGTCGGGCGACCGTCATGGTGGCGGCGAAGGCGCTGTAGCAGGCGGCGGCGGTACTGGCCGAGGAGCCGGTGATGTCCCGCAGGTAGACACCGCTCCAGTCCATGCTGGCGCCCTCGGCGAAGACGGCGCAGAACCCGACCAGGCCGATGACCAGCGCCGATCGGGGCGGCAGGGCGAAACGCGGCGGGGCCTCGGCCTCCGGCTCCGGCCGGACGTCGAGCAGGCCGGTGCAGACCACCTGGGCCAGCGCGACCAGGACCAGCGCCGTGACGGAGAGCTGGAGGCGGGCGTCCAGCCGCTGATGGGCGGCCAGGACGCCGAAGCCGGAGGCAACCAGGCCGCCCGCGCTCCACATTCCGTGCAGTCCGGACATGATCGAGCGGCCGAGACGCTCCTCGACCTCGACGCCCTGGGCGTTCATCGCGACGTCCGCCATTCCGGAGGTGCCGCCGTAGATCAGCAGGGAGAGGCAGAGCAGCGGCAGGTCGGGGGAGAGGGCGGGGAGCGCCAGCGAGAGGCACCAGAGCGTCAGCAGACCTCGGACGGCGGCGCGGGCCCCGAAGCGGTGGACGATCCGCCCTGCGAGCGGCATCGCCAGCGAAGCGCCGACGGCGGGGGAGACCAGGGCGAGGCCCAGCTGACCGGGGCTCAGATCGAGATGGGCCTGGATCCAGGGGATACGGGTGACGAAGCTTCCCGTGACCGCGCCGTGGACGGCGAAGACCAGCGCGACGCCCACTCTGGCGCGTCGCACATCCCTGGTGGCCTGTGGTTGCAACTGCGACATGGCCTCGTCCCCTCCCGGACAGTATGGCGCGGCCTGGCGCTGGCTAAATTATCAGGCAGGGATCCTGATAGAAACCTCTGGAAGGATGCATCTTCATGACAACCGCGCGCACGGCCACTCCGAGCACCGCCCGCGCCATCAACGACCGGCTGGCGCTGGACCTGCTGCTCGGTCAGGGCCCCCTGACCGCCCCGGAACTGCGCAGGCTCACCGGGCTCTCCCGCCCCACCGTGGCCGACCTGCTGGAACGCCTCCAGCGCAGCGGTCTGGTCGAGGTGGTCGGCGAGAGCGGCGAGGTACGGCGGGGCCCCAACGCCCGCCTGTACGCGCTGGTTGCCGACCGGGCCCACCTCGGTGGCATCGACGTACGCGCGACCGGTGTCGGCCTGGTGGTCGCCGACCTGACGGGCCGTACGCTGGCCACCGCCGAGATCCGGGCCGAGGAGGGCGCGGACTCCGGCGACCTCGCCGCCCGGACGATCCGCACCCTGCGCAAGAGCGCGCGGGAGGCCGGGGCCGAGCGGCTGCACACCGTGGCCGTCGGCGCACCGGGCCTGGTGGACCCGGCCACCGGTGAGCTCAACCACCCCGAGAAGCTGCCGCGTTGGCACATCGACCTGCTGGCCGCACTGCGCGCCGAGCCGGACACCGAGCTGATCCTGGAGAACGAGGTCAACCTGGCCGGGATCGCCGAACACCGGATCGGCGCCGCCAGGGACCGGGACACCTTCGTCCTGCTCTGGCTCGGCCACGGCGTCGGGGCCGCCGTGGTCCTGGACGGACGGCTGCGCCGGGGCGCCTCCGGCGGCACCGGTGAGATCGGTTTCCTGCCCGTGCCGGGTACCGAGATACTCCCGAGCGCCACCGGCTGCGAAGGCGGCTTCCACTCGCTGGTGTGCAGCGACGCGATCTGGGCCCTGGCCCGCCGTCACGGTCTGGCGGTCCCCGGGATCGCCGCCACGCCGCAGTCGGAGGCCCAGGCCGAGGCCGTGACCCGGGCCGAGACTGTGGTCCGCGCCGCGCTCGACGGAGGCCCGGCGGCAGCGGCCTTCCTCGACGAGCTGGCCGAGCGGATCGCGGTCGGTGCGGCAGCGCTGTGCGTGGTGCTCGACCCGGGCTGTGTGGTGCTCGGCGGCGAGGTCGGCCGGGCGGGCGGGGAGCAGCTGGCCGATCTGGTGGAGCGTCGGCTGGCCGGGCTGCTGCCGCTGCGCACCGAGGTGCGGGCCGGGACGGCCGGTGGCGGCGCGGTGCTGGCCGGTGCGGTGCTCACGGCGGGTGATGCGGTACGGCGGGATCTCTTCGGCGAGCCGTGACCGGGCGTGCGGCCCGGAGAACGGGGCGGCGCGGAACGAGTGGAGGACGGGAGCCCGGGAAAGGGTCGAGCCGCCCCGGTCGGGACGGCTCGGCCGCTGCGTTCAGGCGGCGGGCGACCTCAGTGCCGGCGCACCCACCAGGACGGCGGTCGTCAGGGCTGCCACCACCAGCAGGGCTATCAACAGCCCGGCCAGTACCGATTTCGCCGAACGCCGTTCCCGCGCGGGCGGGGTGACGTTGCTCTGGTAGCGCTCCGCCTCGGCGATGAACGCGAACGGGACCGACTCCGCCCCGTGTGCCATCCGGATCTCCCTCGTCAGCTCTGTGTTGCCGCACTGGATCCGTCGCCTCCGGCGACGGATCCAGTGCGGCAACGATCCAACGCGTCCGATCATGCCCGATTAATACTATTTAAATCCGAAAAGTTTCCGACCGGCCCTTGGTCGAGCGACGTCCCCGCGTACGGCAGGATGACCCGGGACGAGAACAGCAGCACCGGATCACACACCGCCAGGAGCGCCCATGGGCCAGTCCGCCCGGCCGATCAACCCCTATCGCATCGGCGAGGCCGCGGCGATGCTCGGCGTCAGCGCAGACACCATGCGGCGCTGGGTCGACGCGGGCCGCCTCGCCGCCCAGCGGGACGAGCACGGCCACCGGATCATCGCCGGTGCCGAACTGGCCGCCTTCGCCCGTGAGCTCGCCAAGCCCGAGAACGCCGAGGCCGAGGGGCGGCCCTCCTCCGCCCGGAACCGCTTCCCCGGCATCATCACCGACGTGGTGCTCGGCGACGTGGCCGCTCAGGTGGAGATCCAGGCCGGCCCGTTCCGAGTGGTCTCGCTGATCAGCCGGCAGTCGGCCGAGGAACTCGGCCTGGTGCCCGGCGCCCCTGCCACCGCCGTCATCAAGTCGACCAACGTGGTCGTCGAGCGCGGCTGATACCTCGTCACCCATGTCCGACCACGTCCTGGTCACGCCCGACCACATACCGCCGAGTGAGATAACCGTGTCTGCTCCGTCCTCCCGTCAGGTGCTCGCCGTCGCCCACCGGGGCGACCCCTACCGGTACCGCGAGAACACCCTCGCCTCCGTCGAGTCGGCCCTCGCGGCCGGGGCCGACGCCGTGGAGGTGGACGTCCAGCTCACCCGCGACGGCGTCCCCGTCGTGCTGCACGACCGCACGCTGGAGCGCCTCTGGGGCGACCCGCGCCGGATCGGCTCGGTCACCCTCGACCAGCTCGCCGAACTCGGCAGCGGCGATCTGCGGGTGCCGACCCTCGCCGAGGTGCTCAAGTCGGTCACCGCCACGCCGCGCGCGAAGCTCCTCGTCGACCTGGACGACGCCGGCCCGGCAGCCGCCACCTGGGCCGCCGTCACCGGCCTCGGAGTCGAGGACCGCGTCGCCTTCTGCGGTCCCGTCGCCGCCATGCTGGCCGTACGGGAGCACGCGCCGCAGGCCGAGCTGGCGCTCACCTGGAAACACCCCAGGCTGCCCGGACGCGCCCTGCTGGACGATCTGCGGCCGCGCTACGTCAACCCGCCGTTCGGCCTGGTCGACGCCGCGTACGTCGGCGCCGCCCGCGAGGCCGGACTGGCCGTCAGCACCTGGACGGTGGACCTTCGGCGCACCATGCTCCGGCTGGAGCGGGCCGGCGTGGACTCGCTCACCAGCAACCGGATCTCCGTGCTGCGCAAGTTCCTGGACCGCCGGATCGCGGACCGCCGGGCATGATCCGGCCGGTTCTGCGCACTCGTGCGCTCGGCCGGGCCCTGCTGGCCCGCCAGCATCTGCTCGCCCGGAGCGCGATGGACGCGGCCGCCATGGTCGCGCACCTCGGCGGCCTCCAGGCCCAGGCCGTCCCCGACCCGCCCTACCTCGGCCTCTGGTCACGGCTGGACGGCTTCCGTCCGCAGCGGCTCAGCGAGTTGATCGAACGCCGCGAGGCGGTCAGGATCGCCCTGCACCGGAGCACCATCCACCTGGTGACGGCCGAGGACTGCCTGACGCTCCGTCCGGTCCTCCAGCCGGTGCTGGAGCGGGGGTTCGCGGGCAACTGGAGAAAGCGCCTGGCCGGTGCCGACCTCGACGCCGTCGCCGCGCAGGCCAGGGTGCTGGTCGAGCAGGAGCCGCGCACCTTCGAGCAGTTGGGCGGGCTGCTCGCGCCCGGCTTCCCGGGATCCGAACCGGCCGCGCTGGCCCAGGCCGCCCGGACGAGGCTGGCGCTGGTGCAGGTACCGCCGCGCGGCATCTGGGGGCGCAGCGGCCCGGCCGCGCACACCACAGCCGAACACTGGCTGCGCCGACCGCTCGACCCGGCGCCTTCGGTGGAGCGGCTGGTCCTGCGCTACCTCGCCGCCTTCGGCCCGGCGAGCGCCGCCGATGTGCAGAAGTGGTGCGGACTGACCGGACTCGGCTCCGTACTGACGCGCCTCGCCCCGCAGTTGGAGCTCTTCCACGACGAGCGGGGCCGCATCCTCTACGACCTGCCGCAGGCGCCCCGCCCGTCCGAGGACACACCCGCGCCGGTGCGCCTGCTGGCACCCTTCGACAACCTGCTGCTCTCGCACGCGGACCGCACCCGCGTCCTGCCCGAGGAGTACCGGCCCCGGGTGATGACCAGGAACGGGATCGTGCTCGGCTCCGTCCTGGTGGACGGTCTGGTCGCGGGCAGTTGGCGGCTGGCCGAGGGCACGCTGCGGGTACGGCCGTTCGTCAGGCTGCGGCGGGCGGAGCACGCCGAGGTCACGGCGGAGGGCGAGCGGCTGCTCGCCTTCACGGGCGGGGAGCGGATAGTGGTGGATCCGGCGGAGTGACCGGGCCGGCAGCCCGGGGCGACCAGGGGCCGGCCGGACTCGTAGCCGACCACGCCGAGGGTTTCGAGAGTCGGATATTTCATCAGATCCTGTGCTGATATGGGGTGATCTGGAGGTTTCGACGCGGGAGACGGTATGCCGGAGGACCCCACGCCCGGAGACGGCACCGGTCCGGCGGGATCCGCAGACCACCCCCGGCCGCCGTACGCCGCACTTCCGCCCGCCGTCCGGAGCGCCGCCGCCTGGTCGGCCGCCGTGATCCTCTTCCTGGCGGTGGCCGGGTTCGTCATCTACGCCTTCGTCGCCCTGCGGGCCGCCACCGTCCCGGTGATCCTCGCGCTGCTGGCCACCGCGCTGCTCTACCCGGTGATGCTCTGGCTGGTGGGACGCGGTCTCGGACGCGGCGCGGCGGCCGGGCTGACCTGCGTGGTGCTGGTCCTCGCGGTCTTCGCGGTACTGGCCGTGCTCACCAACTCCCTGGTGCACAGCGCCCCGCAGATCGCCGACTCGCTGCGGCAGGCCGGCGACCAGCTGGCCGGCTGGCTCGGGCCGCTCGGCGACAAGCTCCGCTACGCGCTCAAGCAGTCCGCAGGCTCCGGCAGTTCGCTGGTCTCCTCGCTGGCCGACGGTGTCCTCTCCGGGCTCGGGCTGGTCACCCAGCTGATCACCGGCAGCGTGCTCGGGCTGGCCCTGGTCTTCTTCTTCCTGCGCGACGGACACCGCACCGGCGAGCAGGTCCGGGCGGTACTGCCGGACCACAGGGCCGAGACGGTGATCGCCTGCGGGCGGAAGGCGTTCGCCGCGATGGCCGGGTTCATGCGCGGCACCACCCTGATTGCGCTGATCGACGCCACCTTCATCACCATCGGTCTGCTCCTCCTCGGCGTGCCGGGCGCAGCCGGACTCGGCGCGCTGGTGTTCATGGGCGCCTACATCCCCTTCATCGGGGCGTTCCTCTCGGGGACGGTCGCGGTCCTGGTGGCTCTCGCGGACGGCGGCCTCGGCACCGCGCTGTGGGCGCTCGGGGTGGTGCTCACCGTCCAGATGATCGAGGGCAACATCCTGCAGCCGGTCATCCAGAGCCGCACCGTCGAACTGCACCCCGCCACCATCATGATCGCTGTGGTGGCGGGCTCCGGTGTGGCCGGGATCCTCGGTGCGCTGCTCGCCGTCCCGCTCAGCGCGGCGGGCCTCGGCGTCATCTCCGTGCTGCGCGGTACGAGCACCCCGGCCGCCGGGGACTCCGACGGCTGACCTCCGCCCGGCGGACGGTATCGTCGGTGCTCCCTGCAACAGCAGGTCACAGCAGAGATTGGGGGCGGCAGCAGACGTGGAGTTCCGAGAAGACATCCTGGGTGCACCGTACGAGGCGGCCGAACTGCCGCTGGTCGCCGACGAGGAGGGCGCCGTCAGCGCGACCCTGGTCCGGCGGCTCGTCCCGGGGTCCCAGCGGGCCGTGCTCTACCTCCACGGCTATACCGACTACTTCTTCCAGACCAATCTCGCCGATCACTTCGTCGCGGCCGGTTTCTCCTTCTACGCCCTCGACCTGCGCAAGTACGGGCGCTCGCTGAGGCCGCACCAGTCGCCGAACTTCGTCCGGGACCTGCGGGCCTACGACGAGGAGCTGGACGAGGCCGTCCGGATCATCCGGGAGATCGACGGGCACACGCAGCTGCTGCTCAACGGCCACTCCACCGGCGGGCTGATCGCCGCCCTGTGGGCCGCTCGCCGAGCGCGGCGCGGACTGATCGACGGGCTCTTCCTGAACAGCCCCTTCCTGTCGATGCCCGCGGCCCCGGCGATCCGCACCCTCGGCGCCCCGGCCGTCGAGGCGATCGGCCGGCTCGCCGCCACTCGCAAGCTGCCCGCACCGCTCAACCCGCACTACGTACACAGCCTGCACCGCGACCACCGCGGTGAGTGGGACTTCGACCTCACCCTCAAGCCCGCCGAGGGCTTCCCGCTCTTCGCGGGCTGGCTGGCCGCCATCCAGCGCGGGCACCGTCAGATCCGGCACGGTCTCGCGATCGACTGCCCGGTCCTGCTGATGGCCTCCACCGCCTCCACCCTGACCGCCAAGTGGGATCCGGCGCTGCTCCGCACCGACGCGGTGCTCCGAGCCGACGACATCGCCGCCCTCGCGCCCCGCCTCGGACGCCATGTGACCACCGTCCGGATCGAGGGCGGGATGCACGACCTGGTCCTCTCCGGCGAGCAGGCCCGTGCGCAGGTCTTCGCCGAGCTGGACCGCTGGCTCGCCGCCTACCTCCCGGCACCGACCGCATGAGCGGGAGGCCCGGGGTACGCGGCGCGGCGCGGGCAGCACTCCACGGAGGCGCAGGGCGCCCGCGCCCGCACTTGATCGAGCCGAGCCCCGAGTCCGCGATGCAGTGCCTGGTTGCCGGGTGCCGCGAAGCGGCCGGCGTGTGCAAGAAGGAGCGAGTATGAGCGACCAGCCGGAACCGGAGGCCGACGAGCGCCGTCCGGTCGAGCGCAGGGTCGCCCTCGGCACAGCGAAGCTGATGCCCGACATCGACCGCGAGCAGGGCTGGCTGCTGACCCTGGACGGGACCCCGCAGTCGTACGTGGACCTCGCCGACCCGGCCTACCTCGAATTCGAGTACATCCAGCGGCTCGCCCACCTCGTCGACGCCCTCGCCCCCGAAGGCCGGCCGCTGGACGCCCTGCACCTGGGCGGCGGCGCACTCACCATCCCCCGCTACCTGACCGCCACCCGTCCTGGCTCCCGCCAACGGGTGGTCGAGGTGGACGGGCCGCTGATACAGCTGATCGCCGACCACCTGCCCTGGCCGTCCGGCATCGAGGTCGCCGTCGCCGACGCCCGCGACGGTCTGCGGGACGCCCCGGCCGCCGGCGCGGACCTGGTGGTCGCGGACGTCTTCCGCGGCTCGCGCACTCCCGCCCACCTCACCTCGGTCGAGTTCCTCCGGCTGACGGCGGCCGCCCTGCGCCCCGGCGGCTGCTACGCCGCCAACCTGGCCGACGGCCCGCCGCTCGCCTTCGCCAAGGCCCAGGCCGCGACCGTCAGCGCCGTCTTCCCGTACACCTGCCTGGCCGCCGAACCGTCCGTGCTGCGCGGCCGTCGTTACGGCAACATCCTGCTGATCGGCTCCGATCGCCCGCTGCCGGTCGAGGCGCTCAGCCGGCGCCTGGCCGCCGACCCCTTCCCGGCCAGGCTCTGCGACGGTCCGGACCTCGCCGAACTGATCGGCCGCACGGCACCCGTCAGCGACGCGGACGCCCAGGACTCCCCACCACCCCCGGACGGCGCGTTCAGCATCGGCTGACCGGTACGGCGCCCGGTCGGTGCCAGAATGCCCAGGTCGACCAGGTGAAGGAGGGTCAGATGGCGCTGGACCAACCCGAGCAGAGCCCGACAGCCCCGGGGGCCCAGGAACCGGCGGCCCTGGTGAAGCCGGAGCTGGACGCCGTCCCGGAGACCGCACTCTGGACGCTCTACTACCGGGCCCTGGAGGCCCGCCGCCCCGACGGTCTGCTCGACGACCCCAAGGCGGTCGGGCTGGTCGAGCGGATCGACTTCCCCTTCGCCGAGCGCTTCGGCACCGGCAGCAGCCTCCTCCTCCGGCTCCAGGCCCTGCGGGTCGCCTCCTTCGACCGCGAGGTGTCCGACTTCCTCGACCGCTGCCCGCGGGGCACCGTCGTCTGCCTCGGCGAGGGCCTGGAGACGCAGTACTGGCGTGTCGACAACGGCCGTGCGAACTGGCTCTCGGCCGACCTGCCCGAGACCGTCGCCCTGCGCGAGCGCCTGCTGCCGCCCGTCGCGCGACCCATCGTGCTGCGGACCCAGGTGATGCGCGAAGCTGGTTATGTAACGTGTTGATGATCGGCACGGATAGGCGGTGCCGACCAGGCGCCGGCCCGTCGGCCGGCCGCCGACTCGTTCCCGGCCCGTCGGCTGGTCGGCTCGGCCGCAGTGGTGGCTGACACCGGCCGGTTTCTCTCAGCAACCGCCGACGGGCGTTCGGCATCGGCTGAGCAGGCCGGCGACCTGACCTGATGCCAGACTGTTCGGTGAACCTCTGCCGATCTATGTGTTCCCCTTCTGCCGCTCTCGATTCCGCCCGCTCCCGAGGAGACCCGCGTGGCCTTTGACGAACCGTCGGCACCATCGCCGACCGGAATGCTGTCGGCCGAGCTCAGTGCTGTGCCCGAGACCGCGCTCTGGACGCTGTATCAGCGTGCCGTCGAGGCCCGCCGGCCGGACGCGGTGCTGTTCGATCCGAAGGCCGTGGAGCTGGTCGACCGGATTGACTACCCGTTCGCTGATCGGTTTGGCACCAGCGGCACTCTGGCCCAGCTGCAGGCGCTGCGGGTGGCTTGCTTCGACCGTGAGGTGGCGGACTTCCTGCTGCGGGAGCCGCGTGGCACTGTGGTGTGCCTGGGGGATGGGCTGGAGACCCAGTACTGGCGGGTCGACAACGGCCGGGCCCGGTGGATCACCGTGGACCTGCCCGAGTTGGTGGCGCTGCGGGAGGAGCTGCTGCCGCCCGGGCCGCGGCAGCGCTATCTGGCCGCTGACGTCACCGAGCTGGGGTGGGCCGAGGAGGTTGACCGCAGCCGTGAGGTATTGGTCACCGCGCAGGGCCTGTTGATGTATCTCCAGCCGGCCCGGGTGCGGGCCCTGATCGGGGGCTGTGCCGAGCTGTTCCCGGGTGGCTCGATGGTGCTGGACGCCGTGCCGCGCTGGTTCAGCCGGCTCACATTGAGCGGCAAGATGCGTACCCGTGGCTACCAGGCGCCCGCGATGCCGTGGGCGATGGACTCGGGTGAGCGGTACAAGCTCCGCACCGCGAGTGCGGCGGTGACGGAGGTGCGGGACGTCCGGCCGACCGGCGGACGCGGGATCGTTGGTGCCCTCCTGCCACTCGCGCTGGCCGTCCCACTGCTGGCTACCCGCCGTCCCTCGGTCACCGTCCTGGACTTTGCCGAGCGGCCCGAGCAGTCGTGACGGGCGGAATGGTGGGACCCACCCGACTGAAACGAGGCGCGCGGTGGTTGGACGGCGACGCTGCTGCGACGTGCTCTGGTGAGGGCAACGTAGAGCGAACGATGATCTTCGTTCCGTGGGTTGAGGCCGTTCTGTAGGGCAGCTGTATCGGCCTTGTCCAACCTGACTCCGACAGAGTTCCACTCTCAGATCGCCTCTTGGGCTTGGCCTACTCGCGACTTGATGGCCAGGGGCAGAACATGCGGGTCCAACGTCCACAAGGTGCTCCACCGCCGGGCGAGGACCACCACCCTGCCGATCACCACCAGCCACCCCGACGGCTACCTCTGGAAGCGCAACCACGTTGCCGACTGGCTCGCGACCGCCCCCGCGGTGTGGATCGACGACGACTTCACCCCGCTCGACCACCAATGAGCTAATTCCATCCTGAAGTCCGCAGGTCATGGGGGCTGGCGTGGCGCGGGGTCGGGGTGCTCGGGCCGTTCGCGGGCTGGGTTTGAGGCGGTGATCTCGGCTGCGGCGAGGCAGGCTTCCTCGCGCACATCCCGGTCGGGATGCTCGAGGAAGGACTCGACCATCGGTAGCGCCTTGGGGGCGTGCGTGGCGCCGAGGATGTAGATCGCGTGCCCGAGGAGTTCGGGTTCCATTGTCGGCATGGCAGCCGCCAGCGGTTCGACGAGGTCAAGGTGCAGGCTGTGGTGGTTGACCGCCTCGCTGACCGCGTTCAGAGCGGACTCCCGAACCCGGGTGATGGGTTCGTTGACGGCCAGGCTGACCAGACGCCCGACGACCAGGCGGGCCGTGTCCGTGTCCAGGGCGGTGCCGCGCAGCAGATCCCCGAGCGAGGCGGCGGCGACGTCACGCCAGCCCGGATCGCGGTCGGTCAGGGCTTCCAGTGCAGCGAACATGTCCTTCACGCGGCCACCTCGGTGCGCTCGACCAGGATGCCGTTCTCGAACCGGGCTCCCGCACGGACAAGAGGCACCAGGTGGGCGCCGGTGATCGCACGCCATCGCGCCTGGGCGGATTCGACGAGCTTGAACACCATCGTGAGGGCCGCGGCCGGGCCGCCGGCCCCGCGGGTGACCTTGGTGCGGAGCTTGACCGTGGAGAACGTCGACTCGATCGGATTCGTGGTCCGCAGGTGAACCCAGTGCTCGGCCGGGAAGTCGTAGAACGCCAGCAGTTCCTCCTGGTCGTCGGTGATCTTTGCGACGGCCTTGGGCCACTTGGCACCGTAGGTGCGGGCGAACGCCTCGATCGCCTTCTCGGCGTGCGCGCGGTCCTCCGCGTTGTAGATCTCCTGCATCGCCTTCGTC
This sequence comes from Kitasatospora sp. GP82, assembly GCF_029892105.1. Taxonomy (GTDB): domain Bacteria; phylum Actinomycetota; class Actinomycetes; order Streptomycetales; family Streptomycetaceae; genus Kitasatospora. The sequence goes on from NZ_JARZAJ010000011.1 coordinate 94,523, forward strand.
GCGCCCGGTTGTGCGGACTTCGGCAGGCAGTTCGTGACATTCCGGGCCTTGTGAACCCAGCAGCGCTGATGGCGAGCGGCCGGGAAGACCTCGGCGAGTGCCTTCCACAGGCCCATCGCGCCGTCGCCGATGACGAGCTCGGGGTCTCGCATGCCGCGTCGGCGGCAGTCGCGCAGCAGGTCGGCCCAGGACTCGGTGGACTCCCGCAGCCCCTCAGCCAGCGCGATCAGCTCCTTGGTGCCGTCCAGGCGGACGCCGAGCAGGACCAGGACGCACGAGTGCGCCTGACCAAGCCGGACCTTCGGGTGGACCCCGTCGGCCCATACGTAGACGAAGTCGCGGTCGGACAGATCCCGCTCCTGGAAGCCGGCGTGGTCGTCGCTCCACTGCTTCGTCAGCCGGGTGACGGTCGCGGGCGACAGGCCGGCCGTGCCGCCGAGGAACTGCTCCAGTGCGGGACCGAAGTCCCCTGACGACAGTCCGTGCAGGTAGAGCAGCGGCAGGACCTCCGAGATCTTCGGCGACTTGCGGCACCACGGCGCGAGGATCTTCGAGGAGAACCGCTTGCGCTCGCCGGTCTTGTCGTCGATGCGGCGGTCGTTCAGGCAAGGCGCGGTGACCTCGACCGGGCCGGCCGCGGTGACCACCGTGCGGGGCCGGTGGTGACCGTTGCGGACCACCAGACGCCGTCCATGCTCGTCGGTCTCGGCCGCCAACTCGGCTATGTACTGATTGACTTCCGCCTCCAGCGCGGCAGCCAGCATCCGGCGGGCGCCCTCGCGGACGATCTCGTCGATCAGGGAACCGGACTGGGTGGAGCCGTCATCGGTGACTACGCTGAGCACGGGCGTACCTTCCCGACCCACGCTGCAACGCGGGCCTACTCGGAGACCATCACGGATCATTCGGGAAGGTGCGCCCTCCGCGTCCCTCCCCGCACCGATCCACAAATCCTGAGCGTTGCTCGGCGGCTCGACGGCGGAGCGCGAAGCCGGCACCGGCGGTTCGGCCGACTGCTGCCGCATCTGGATGCGCTGCCAGGCCAACTGCCAGCGTGCGAGTTCCTCGGCGGACGCGCCGAAGGCAGTGACCAGCGCCAACACCCGTTCCAGGGGCGGGAGACGAATCCGCTGATGGCTCAGGTCTCCCGAAAGGGTGCTGCGTGGAAGGCCGGTGCGGCGCTCGAGTTCGCGCAGCGATGGGCTGCCCGACCATACCTTGAACGCCTGGAGTCGGCGAACGAACTCCTGCGGTGTGGTCGCTTCGCCCGGATCGGGCATCGTGGCTGAAATCTGCTGCGATAACCGGTCTGGATCCCCGCCGATGTGTTGCCCGGTCATATGTCCCCCTTTGAGGGATCGGCCCGATCGGCCGATCCAGCGTGTGCCGGGGACCATCCTGGCCAACACCAACTGAGCGCTCCATGGCGTTTGCTTGGCGTTCTATGATGCTCTGCTGTCAGGCACCCGCCAGGGCTGCAGGCTGGGAGTCGCCGACGGGGGTACGCGTCTGGGGCGTCAGGCCGTTCCTGCCGTCGTCACTCCCGCAGAGTGACCACCGTTCGGAGGCGATCATGCTGGGGGATTTCGGAACGCTGCTGCGACAGTACCGGTTCTCGGCCGGGTTGACGCAGGAGGAGCTCGCGGAACAGTCAGGTGTCTCGACGCATGCGATCAGCGTGCTGGAGTCGGGGCGGCGGCGGCCTCGCCTGTCGTCGGTGACGCGGCTGGCAACAGCCCTGGGCCTGGACCCGGCCGTCCGCGACCGACTGCTCGCCGCGGTACGCGGAGAACCGGAGCCGCAGCCGGGCATGGAGCCGGCCGAACGCGTGGTGCCTCGACTGCTGCCGTACGCCGTCCCGGACTTCACCGGACGGCGCAGCGAGGTGGACCGGCTGCTGGAGCTGGCCGCCGGACCGGGCAACGCTCGTCCGCTGGTGATCTCGGCCATCGACGGCATGGCCGGCGTCGGCAAGACCGCCTTGGCCGTTCATGCCGGGCACACCCTCGCCAGCCGGTTCCCCGACGGGCAGCTCTTCGTGGACCTGCGCGGTTTCACTCCGGGCCAGCGGCCGCTCGAACCGGGCGCGGCGCTGGCGAGTCTGCTCCGGGCGGTCGGTGTCAGCGAGAGTGCGCTGCCGTTGCTCACCGAGGAACGCGCCCAGCTGTGGCGCACCCGGGCTGCCGGCAGGCGGTACCTGATCGTGCTGGACAACGCCGTCGATGCCGAGCAGGTCCGCCCGTTGATCCCCGGCGACCCGCGCTGCCTCACGCTGGTGACGTCCCGGCGGCGAATGCCCGCACTGGACGGGGCGGTCAGCGTGCCGCTGGACGTGCTGAGCCATGACGAGGCCGTCGAGCTGTTCGCCCGGATCGTCGGCCTGGACCGGGTCGCCGGCCATGCCTCCACCGTGGACGAGATCGTCGCACTGTGCGGCAGGCTGCCCCTGGCGCTGCGGATCGCCGCCGCCAGACTGGCCCATCATCCCGCCTGGACGCCCGTCGAGTTGTTGCAGCGGATCCGGCGTCCGCAGAAGTTATTGACCGAGCTCTCCAACCACGACCAGGGCGTTGCGGCGGCCTTCGTGGACTCCTACCACGCCCTCACCCCGGCACAGCAGCGTGTGTTCCGGCTGGCCGCGCTGCACCCCGGCGAGGACTTCGCGCCGCACGCCCTCGCCGCCCTGGTCGAAGCACCCCTGGACGAGACCGAGGAACTCCTGGAGTCGCTGCACAACCACCACCTGCTGATCGAGCACACGGCCTTTCGGTACACCTTCCACGACCTGCTTCGCACCTTCGCCGGTGAACTGCTCGCCCACGAGGAATCCGAACCCGGCCGGCGGGCTGCGCTCATACGGCTGTTTGACCACTACCGTTACACCGCCGCCTCGGCGATGGACCGACTGGCCCCGCTGGAACGGCATCATCGACCGCGGCCACCCGCGCCCAGCGGTACCCCCCTGGTGTTCGCCGACCAGACGGACGCGGCGCACTGGCTGGCCCGGGAACAGGCCAACCTGCTGGCGGTCGCCCGCCACGCCGCCGACGCGGACCTGCCGGAGTACGCGGCGGACCTGCCGGCGGTCCTCTGGCGCCATCTCAAACGCAACATGCCCGCCCATGAAGCGCTCGTGCTGGGTACCCGGGCCCTGCGGGCCACCCGGCAGCTCGGCAGTCCGGCCGGTGAGGCAACCGCGCTACGGCATCTCGGGCTGGTCCAGTACCAGCTCGGCGACTTCCCCCAGGCGCTTGACCTGCTCCGCCAGGCCCTGGAGATCCAGCGGAGGATCGGGAACCGCAACGGTGAGGCCCATGTCCTGGCCAACCTGGGCTTCACCCTGACCCGGATGGGTCGTCTGGAGGAGGCCCTCGGCCACCAGCGGCTGGCGCTGCGGCTCAGCCGGGACATCCCCGAGCCGGCGGTCGAGGCGATCGTCCTGAGCAATCTGGGGCCCACGCTGACCAGACTCGGACAACTGCAGGAGGCCCTGGACTACCACCGTGAGGCGCTGGAGTTCCACCGGCGCAGCGGCAACCGCCTCGGCCAGGCCATAGTGCTCAACCAGTTCGGCGAGTACCAGCAGAAGCTGCAGCGCCATCCGGAGGCGCTCGACCTGTACCAGGAGGCGCTGGATCTGCATCAGGGCCTCGGCGACACCTTCGGCCAGGCCGAGTCGCACACCCTGCTCGGCGACGCCCTGCTGGCCATGGACGCTCCGGCGAGCGCTCTCCAGCACTACCGGGCCGCGATCGAGTACCTCCCGCACACCGGCGAGCGGTACAACCTCGGCCGCATCCACTTCGGGCTGGCACGCGCGCACCAGCGCCTGGGAGAATCCGACACCGCTCGGGAGCACGCCGAACAGGCAGTCGAGATCCACACCTCGCTGAACATCCCCGAGGCGGACGAAGCCCGGGCCCTGCTCGACTCACTCACGAAGTGACCCGGACGGCGTCCCGGAGCGTTCGGGTCCCTGCTCAGCACCTTGGTTGAGCTCGCGTCAGGTCCCCACGGCAGTCGAGCGGCGGGAGCGGACCCGCAAGGGCCCGCTCCTGCCTCACTCACCGCACCTTGCTCAGTTGATCGGGCCGCATGCCCAGGTGTTGTTGTTGGCCGTGTCGATCAGGCACGCCTCCAGGCTCTGGCCCGGACCGTCGTAGAACCACCCCTGCGCGGCCGAGCTGCCGCTCGCGCCGTTGCCCATCCAGCTCCAGGTGTTCCGGTTGAAGACACCGAAAAGACAGTGGCCGGGGTTCTGGGTCGGGACGATCGCCATGTAGTCGTGGTAGTCGCTCCCGAGGTTGATCTCCTCCAGCGCCACACAGCCACCGGTACCGAACTGCCAGGTGCCCTCGGCGGCCTGGGCCGAGGTCGCGGTCCCTATCCCGATCCCGGCCATCGCCACCGCGGCGATCACGGCGGCCGTGGCGCGCTTCCTGGTCCTGGTGAATCGCATGAACTCCTCCAGTGAGTCGGTTCCGCCCCGGAGTCGGCACCGGGGCACACCCCGAATCTCAGCAACCGGCGGAACGCGAAACAACTGGTCGAGCACCGTCCCGGACGCTCCCGGACGCTCCCGGACGGCGTCGGACGCCCTCGGGCCCGGTCCGCCGCTGTCATCGGCGACAAGGGCTGCAGCTCGAAGGAGGTCCGCGTCCGGACCAGCCGCCGGGCCGCCGGAACAGCCGCTGCACCACCTGCGGGCGAACCGTGCCTGCCGCCACGAACACCAGGATGCGCCCGATCCAGGCTCTTGCCGGTGGGCTCTGCGCTGAGACAGAACCGAGTTGATGTACAGACGACTCGATACCGATAGGTCGTCACAGGCGCGGACCGGGCCTCCGCGTGCACGGCGGCGCAGCGATCATCGTCAGCTGGCGCCCGGCCCTTGGGGGAGTGTCGGCATGACTTCACTCAACGCCCCGTGGGAGGAATCCGATGCTGTGGATGGCGAGGCGTAGCAGGGTTGATCCGGTGCCAGGGGCGGGCGGGGCGGCGAGCGTATCGCTTTCGGGTGTCGCGGCCCTTGTGATGCCGTCGCGCGGGCTGGTCCAAGAGGCTTCCCTCGGGGTGTCAGGTGGTGCACCGCCGGGCGCTGAACGCCGCGGGCCCGAATGCGCCTACGTGGGGAGGGGCTGTTCGGCCCAGATGGTCTTGCCTGTGCCGGTATGGCGTGACCCCCAGCGTTCGGTGAGCTGGGCGACGAGCATCAGGCCGCGTCCGCCCTCGTCGAAGATGCGGGCGCGGCGCAGGTGCGGTGCGGTGCTGCTGGCGTCGGATACCTCGCAGATCAGGGTCCGTTCCTTGATCAGCCGCAGCTGGATGGGCGGGGCCGCGTAGCGGATCGCGTTGGTCACCAGCTCGCTGACCACGAGTTCGGTGACGAAGACCAGCTCGTCCAGCTCCCAGGCATGGAGTTGGGCGGCCGCCTGGGCGCGGGCCTTGGCGACGACGGCCGGATCGGGGAGAATGTCCCAGGTCGCGACATGTCTGCTGCCCAGGGCGCGGGTGCGGGCGATGAGCAGGGCGACGTCGTCGGCGAGTTGCTCGTCGAGCAGCGCCGTCAGGATGTTGTCGCAGGTGGCTTCCAGTGAGGGGGCTGAGTCCGCGAGGGCCGTGCGCAGGGCGTGCCGGGCGGTGTCGATGTCGTGATGGCGGGCGTTGATCAGGCCGTCGGTGTACAGCGCCAGGAGGCTTCCTTCGGGGAGTTCGCGTTCCACGGACTCGAAGGGCGTGCTGCCCAGGCCGAGGGGCGGGCCGGTGGGCAGGTCGAGGACTTCCACCTCGCCGTCCGGGGTGACCAGGGCGGGAGAGGGGTGGCCGGCGCTGGCGAGCGAGCAGGTGCGGGAGATGGGGTCGTAGACCGCGTAGAGGCAGGTGGCTCCGAGTTCTCCAAAGGGCGCCTCGGCTTCCGGTTCGGGTCCGGCGCTGAGCCGGACGACCAGGTCGTCCAGGTGCGCGAGCAGTTCGTCCGGGGCCAGGTCGACGTCGGCGAGGGTGCGGACGGCGGTGCGCAGGCGTCCCATGGCGGCGGAGGCGTGGATGCCGTGGCCGACCACGTCGCCGACGACGAGGGCGACGCGGGCGCCGGAGAGAGGGATCACGTCGAACCAGTCGCCGCCGATGCCGGCCTTCGTGTCGGCGGGCAGGTAGCGGCCGGCGACGTCGACGGCGGCCTGTTCGAGGATCCGCTGCGGCAGCAGGCTGTGCTGGAGGGCCAGGGCCGTGGTGCGTTCGCGGGTGTAGCGGCGGGCGTTGTCGATGCAGACCGCGGCGCGGGCCGCCAGTTCCTCGGCAGCCTGCAGGTCGTTCTGCCCGTACGGTGCTGCGAAGGGGGCGAGCCGGGTGAAGAGGACGACGCCGAGGTTGGTGCCGCGGGCGTGCAGCGGGACCGCCATCAGTGAGTGCGGGCGGTGCTGGCTCACCCAGGCGGCGCGCTTCGGGTCGTGGGCGAGCCAGCGCGCGATCTCCAGTCCGCTGACCCGGTCGACGATGCCGCGACCGGTGGCCAGGCAGCGGGCGACTGGTGAGAACTCCGCGTAGTGGGCCATCTCGCCGACCGCGACGATCTCCTTCGCGTCGGATCGGACGGCCGCGCGGCGCAGTTCCAGCGGGCGGTCGGGGGGGATCGGCGGGGGTTCCTCGCCGCGCAGTGTGGCGTCGAGGAGATCGACCGAGACGAAGTTCGCGACGGTGGGCACGGCCACGTCGGCCAGCTCCTGGGCGGTGCGGAGCACGTCCAGAGTGCTGCCGATCCGCTTGCTGGCCTCGTTGAGCAGCGCGAGGTGCTCGCGGGCAGCGTACTGCTCGGAGAAGTCGAGTGCGGCCAGTTGCGCACCGGTCACCGAGCCGAGCGAGTCGGTCAGCGGGGTGACGTGGACGATCCAGGCGTGCGCCCGCGGTTCTCCCGGAACCTTGAGGTAGTTCACGAGGTACTCGGGCTCGCCAGTCGCCAGCACCCTGTCAACGCACTGCTCGGGCTGCTGGAAGGCCGGATCGGCTATGTGGTCGGTGATCCGCAGCCCGCGCAGCTCCTGCTCGGAGGCGGCCATTTGCCTGGTCATGGCCTCGTTGACCCGCAGAAACCGGCCCTCGGTGTCGAAGATCGCCAGGGCGAACGGTGACTGGTCGAACGACTGGTGGATCAGCGGGTCCGTCTCACGGCCCGCGGACTCCCGCTCTGCTCGGACCTCCAACAGCCAGTGGCCCAGCCCGTTGCCCCTGGCCAGCGGCTGAGCCCGCAACGAGCACTTCACCGCACTGCCGTCCCGGTGGCGGAGTACCACCCGTCCGGCCCAGCCCTCCCGTCGGCCGAACCGCTCCCTCGCAGCCGAGGGGAGCGGCGAGGAGAGCAACTCCGCCGCGGGCCGGCCGACGACCTCGGCGGCGGAGTACCCGAGCAACTGCTCCGCCCCGGCGCCCCAGCTGGCCACCAGCCCGTCCGCGGTCGCCACGGCCGAAGCCACGGCGGCTGGGAAGGAGTCGCCCCCGGGGCTGCTCGACGGCTCGCCCATGGTGCCACCTCACCTTCGGGTACCCACTGGTTCAAGGATCTCTCGGGTGCACGGCCAGTTCGCGTCAGCCCCCAGGAGTACGAGGAGTGCGGCCGTCAGCGACGTCGTCGGTCTCGCCTCAAGCCAGAGCACCCGTTTCGCGCTGGCGTGGGGCACCAGGCCCGGATGAAGATCCAGGAAGCGTTCCCGTCGTGCCCGACGAGCGCGGCTGGACGACGAGCGCGCACCAGGCGCTCGCCCCCCACAAAGTGGCAACCGGCCGTCCCCGGCCGTAGGCCCGGTGCTGGGGTGCATTTCCGCGGCTGCTGGTCGTACTGACCGGCACGGCGGGCGGTGCGGCACAGGGGGCTCCGTCAACCTTCGCTGAGATCGCCCAGGGCTCGATGAGACAGGTCACCGGCGCCGCAGTCGCACGGGACCGGAACTGTTCCGTCCCAAGGCTCCGTTTCAGCCGTTTTCTTCCAGGGCGGTGGTGTAATCGCGTAGCCAGTCGGTATGGCCGCCGATGCCCCAGTCGTCGCGGTCGAGTTCGTTGATCGTCACCCAGACTCGACGAAGGTTCTCGGGAGTGCGCTCGCTGTTCTCGATCCGCATGATGATCTCGGTGAAGTCGCGGATGATGCCCTGCTTGTCCAGGACGTCGAGGCGTCCGCTCAGGATGCGCACCTCGATGAAGTAGAACGGTTTCTCGTGATCCGGGCTGCCGCCGTTGTAGTCGGCGTCGGCGGCGACCTCGTAGACCCAGCCCTTCATAATCTTGCGGGCCGCGGGCGTCTCGGGCACCTTTTCCCAGAACATGAGCGCGTCTGTCAGGCGGGCCATGGCCTCGTGGCGTTGCTCGGTGGTGAGTGCGCCTTCTCGCACGGTCATGTTGATAAAGGGCATGACAGCCTCCTTGGACGTCCGGTCTTTCGGTATCTGGTGCGTGGCGTGGGCGCGGTCCGGCGGTTGCCTGCAGGACGCGGCGGTTGTGGACTCACGGCACAAGTGCGGCGAATCCCGCTCATCGGCGTGTCGGCGCGCAGTACGCGGGCGCGCCCGCAGAGGTCACAGGGCGGACTGTCCACCTCCGTATAGCCCCCTTCGGCGAGGTCCCGCGACATCGAGGACGTCGTTGGTGATCCCTCGTCAGGATGGTCCGAGTCGCTGCCAGGTCGCCTTCCGTCATCGGATGGCCTGCCGAGCGGGCGACGCCAGCCGCTCGGCGAGGACCAGCTCCCCGAAGGCCGTATCGCCCGGCGCCGCGACTTTATCGCCCACCGGGGCACGCATCATGGAGGTGACCGCGCTGATGCTGCTGACGAGAACCCACTTGGAAGCGGCTCCGTCAACCTTCGCTGAGAACCGCTCAACCATCGGTGAGACGTGACGGCATGTCCCGAGCAGTACCGTCAGCCGGCCTGGTCGTGGTCGCACCCGACAAGTTCAAGGGGACGCTGCGAATGAAAACTTGAGGACTCCAGGCGTGGCCTGAGTACTTTGCGCTACGGTCGTCGAAGGCCCTGAACGAACCGACGGATGGCCTCGCCGATCTGGTCAGGACTGTCCTCTTGTACAAAATGCTTCCCAGGCACGGTAACTTCTGTCTGGTTGGTCCAAGTGCGGCAGAACTCTCGGGGTCGGCCGGTGAGCAGCGCCCCTGGATCCGCGTTAATAAAGAGCTTGGGGACATCTGACTGCGCCAGCCAGTTGCCGTAGCCATGAACAATGTCTACGACGTTCGGAGGGTATCCGTCGATCGGCACCTCGCGGGGCCAGGTGAGTGTAGGACGTCTGTCCTCTCCAGGAGTTGCGAACGGCTTGATGTAACTCGCCATCTCCTCAGAGCTCAGCGTACGCAGGATCCCTCTGGGCATGTGCGTCTCGACAAAGAAGTTGTCCCTCAGCACCATCGTTTCGCCTGCGGGCGACCGCAGGCCCTCAAAGGCCTCGCGTCGTGCGGGAACTATCCAGTCGTCCCACACCAGTGGTGTGACGATTGATTCCATGTAGGCAATTCCTGCTACGCGGTCCCGATGCTGGTTGGCCCAGTCGAATCCGAGAGCGGAACCCCAGTCGTGCAGCACCAGCACGACATCCTGGTCGATCCCCAATTGTTCCCACAAGGTGAAGAGATATTCCCGCTGCTCCACGTAGGTGTAATGCTCCGGCCCGGAAGGGCTCAGTTTCTCCGAGTTGCCCATGCCGATCAGGTCACACGCGATGAGGCGCCCGAGCCCCTCAAGATGGGGCATGATGTTGCGCCACAGATAGGAGGATGTCGGATTTCCGTGCTGAAAAACGATCGGAGCCCCCGAGCCCTCCTCAATGTAGGCCATGCGTCGCCCCTTGACGACGGCGGTCTTCTTTTCACCGTAGGGTTTTACGCCATAGGAATTTGCCACTTCCGAAGATCCCTCCTCTGGGAAGTTGCTTCTGGATCGGCGATTGAGAATTGATGGACAATTCCCGGTCCGATGGCCCTCCGTGCTTGGCTTGCTTCCAAGGTTAGGGGAAAATGAACAACGTCGCCATCGCTAGAAATTGCGATGCCACGCAACGTCATGTGGGTGGCCGGACATGGCGGCGAAGCATGAAGGGCTCCGTTGCCTAATTCGGTGGTTGTTGGGGATGCTGCCGGCTGGGTTTCGAGAGGTCGGGGGTCTTGGTGTCGGTGCAGCCGCGTTCATGGCCGGAGGTTGCAGAGCGGACGGCGGTGGTGGCCCGTGCGGCGTTTCCCAAGGGTGCGCTGGAGATCCGGGTCCGGGGCGAGCTCGGGGAGTTGTTCGCTGACGAGGAGTTCGTCCGCAGCGCGACCTTCGCCGAGACCGCCAACGAGATAGCCGGCAACCGCCCGTTCGCGGTGCGGATCGGCTGGGCCGCCGGCGGCGGGCACATGAACGTGATCTACGGCTACGACCCGTCCTCCAAGATGATCGCCGTCGGCGACCCGTGGCCGTCCACCCAGACCTATACCTGGTGGAACTACGACAGTTACGCCAGCAACAGCTCGTTCACCTGGACCCACTCCCGGATCGGGATCCACAACTGAGGAAGGCTCGCCTCGCACGCGAAACCACCACCGCACCGGTCGGCCGGCAGCCCGCTGGCCTCGCTCGCCGTGGGCGCAACGGCGCTGCTGACCGCCGTCTGCCCGCAGGCCCGGGCCGACGACCGGCCGGGCGTACCGGACCTGCCAAAGGCGCAGCAGGTCCTGGCCTCCGACCAGGTCCTGGCCTCCGACCAGGTCCACAGCACCGTCTCCCGCTTCCTCGGCACGGTCGCCGCGGCCGGCAACGGCGTCCCGGCCATGCCGGCGGCCGGCGCAGCCGCGGACAGCAACCAGCCGTTCAGCATGGACGCCCCAGTGGCGCTGTACGAGCTGTCGCCGGACTTCGTCAAGGGCGCCAAGCCCGCGACGGCCGGCAACGCCGTGCGCCTGTCCTTCCTGGCCGCACCGGTGACCGGCAAGGACGGCCACCATGCGGACGTCCTGCTCAGCCGCGGCGCCAACTCCTGGCAGCTGGCGGGCATCCGCGATGGGGACGAGGACGCCGGCTACGCCAAGAAGGCCACCCAGGGCACCACGGTCTTCAGCGAGCCGCAGATCCACGCCTGGTACACGCTCGCCGACGGCAAGGTCCAGCCGCTGAACCACAAGGCGCAGGACGGGCTCGGCGGCCGCAGCAGCGTGTCGCTGACCGACTACCAGAAGCTCGTCCACCAGCGCTACGCCGACAAGATGCCGGGCTCCTCGTACGACCGCAACGGCCTGGCCGGCGGCTACGGCCTGGCCAACGCCGCACCGGCCCGTCCGTCCAGGCCGTCGACCACGGTGCCGACAGCCTCCGGCGCCGCGCTGGCCCTCGCCGCCGGCACCGTGCTCCTGCGCCGCCGTCGCTCGCGCGCGGCCCGCCAGGCGTAAGAAGCCGTTGTCGTACCGGACGTGATGTGGAGGTTTCTGCTGCTCGGGGGGTGTGGAGTCGACGGGAGCGAGGCACTTGTGGTGCCGGTGTGGGGGCCGGGATCGGACGCAGGTGTGCTGGCTGTGGAGTATCAGCGCATCGTCAACCTGTTGGCGGACCGTCAGCGAACGGACGATTCCGAGGCGATGAGCTGCCAGGAGATTGCGGCTGCGCTGGAGGTGGAGCTGGTGCCGTCGAAGATCGAGCGATACGGTCTCGGGCCAAGCGGCTGGTGGCCCGCGGGTGGCTGGCCGAGGACGTGCCGGGCCGGTTCAGGCTGGCCGCCGGGCCGGCCGGCGGGTCATGACCATGGTCATCGACCACAGCATCATGGCCTCGGCGATGTCGGTGTGCCGCTCGTAGTCGCGTACCAGGCGGCGTGTGCGCATCAGCCAACTCAGGGTGCGCTCCACCACCCACCTTCTGGGCAGCACCGTGAAACCCTTGGTCGCGAGCGGGCCGGTGGTGAAGTCCGCGTCGGTGAACCGCGGCCCCAACGCGTCGCGCACCCGCATCTCATCCGTCCCGTGCGGGTGTACCTGTCACGCCAGCTCAGCCGTGGCCTCAGGGATCGGCGGAACCTCGACCGGACGTAACACGCGAAACCCCCCGCACCCTTGGCAGAGAACGCTCTTCAGTGGTCAGGCCACCACTGTCCCACGACTTCACCACCCGACTTCGCCACCAGGGTCAGGGAGTTGGTCCTCCGGCCGCACCTGGGCGGGTCGTGGCCGCGGCAACAAGCGGCGCGGCGGCGCCTCCGGCAGGCGGGTGACGTGGGCCCAGGGAGGCGAGGGGGCGGTCGGGGGGAACCAAGACCGAACTCTACGAAACCCGGGGCAGTTCATGCCCCGTTTTTTGTTATCGCCGGCGCCCTCCCGTCTCTCCTGTTGTGAGGACGTCACGTTCCGCAGCACCAAGGCCAGCCGCATCAACGCGCGGTCGGCCGGATGGACAAGGAGCAACTCATGGCACGTCACCGTCGTATCAGATCAATGGCCGTCTGTCTGGCAGCCTTCGCCACGATCACCGGCCTGCTGGCCACCCCGGCTCTCGCGGTGCCCGGTCCAACCGCCCATACCAAGGCCGTCGCCGGAACCAGAAACGCGAAGCGGCCGCTGCCGCCGACCGGTCCGGCCACCACCGCTTCGGACCGCCCTGCTGCGCAAAGCACACCACTTACCACCGCCCGACTCCGCCCCCACATCCCAACGGCGAAAACGCACAGCGCGACGGCAGAAAGGAGTAAAGCGGCGCGGGCCGACGCGGCATCCTGTACCCCGGCAGACTTCGCCAGCCGGAGCGGATCGGATCTGGTCGACTTCGTCAAGGCATCGACCACCGACTGTGTCAACACTCTGTTCACCATCACCGGTGGGGACGCGTACAACGTGTTCCGCGAAGCCCAGATGGTCACCATCGCCGACGCTTTCCAGAGCGCCGCGACGACGTACCCCGGCGACAACTCGACCAGCGTGCAGCAGCTCGTAACCTTCCTGCGCGCCGGCTACTACGTCCAGTTCCACGATCCCAGCGACACCGGCAGCTACGGTACGGACCTGTCGACCGCCATCGAAGGCGCCCTGGACACGTTCGTCGCCAATCCGCACTTCATGGACGTCAGTCAAGCCAGCGGCGACGTCGTCGGTGAGGCGATTACCCTCACCGACAGCGCCAACGAGCAGGCGCGGTACCTCAGCACCTACAAGCAGGTCCTGAACGCCTACGACAGCTCGTTCGACGCGTTCCCCTCCATGATCAACGCCGTCAACAACGTTTACACGCCGCTGTTCCGAGGGCACCAGAACCCCGCTTTCGTCGACGCGGTCACAAACGACCCGAGCATCCTCGACACCCTCTACGCCTTCGCCCAGAACCACCTCGGGCTGCTGGGCACCGACAACTCCTTCCTGACCTCCAACGCCGGCATCGAGATGGCCCGCTTCGTCCAGCACTCCGCGCTCCAGGACAAGGTGCAGCCGCTCATGAAGGGGCTGCTGGACGCCTCGTCGATCACCGGCCCGACCGCCCCGCTGTGGGTCGGCATCGCGCAGCAGGCCGACTCCAACGACAAGGACAGCTGCTCGTACTACGGCACGTGCAACCTGACCGACCAGCTCACCGCGGCGGCGTTGCCGACCACTTACACCTGCGACGGGACGCGCACCATCCGCGCGCAGGCGATGACCTCCGACGAGCTCGCCGCCACCTGCGACAGCCTCCAGAAGCAGGACGGGTACTTCCACAACCTCGTGAACGACAGCGGCCCGATCCCCGACCAGCACGAGGATTCCATCCAGGTCGTCGTCTTCGCCAGCCGCGGCGACTACCAGACCTACGCAGGAGCGATATTCGGCGTCGACACCGACAACGGCGGCATCACCCTCACCGGGAACCCGGCCGACCCCGCCAACCAGGTCCGCTCCATCATGTACCAGAAGAGCTCGGACGACGGTTTCGCGGCGCGGATATGGAACCTGAACCACGAGTACACGCACTACCTCGACGGCCGCTACGACATGAAGGGCGACTTCACCCAGGAAATCACCGTCCCAGACATCTGGTGGATCGAGGGACTGGCCGAGTACGTCTCCTACAGCTACCGCGGTGTCACCGACACCGAGGCAGTCGCCGAAGCCGGCAAGCACACCTATGCGCTGAGCACGCTGTGGCAGGGCACGTACGACAACAGTGACGTGACCCGCACCTACCCCTGGGGTTACCTGGCGGTGCGATACATGTTCGAGAAACACCCGGCGGACATCCAGAACATGCTCGCCAAGTTCCAGGCCGGTGACTACGCCGGCGGCTACGCCGTCTACAACTCGGACATCGGCAACCGCTACGACGACGACTTCAGCACCTGGCTCGACACCTGCGCAACCGGCGGCTGCGCCGCAAACAGCGACCACGGCCTCTCCCGCCACTGAGATCTCCAGTACGGAGCGAGGCTTCTGGACGGGCGGCAGTAAACGGCCCGTTCAGGAGCCTCGCGTGCCATGTGCCGTCGGATTCGCGGGCGCGGTGCTCCCGACCGCTGGCTCATACTTCTGACCCTGTGGGTGCCGACAACCCTGTCACCTGCACTGAGCTGCAGCTTCAGGGTCACGATGTGATCACGTCGAGAGTGTGCCCGAGCCCGGCACCGCACGCTTGGGGATCGTGACGTTTCGTCTCGCCTACCGATTCGGCTGCCTCCTGCTCAGCTGGCCACGTCTGCTGGCCCGCTCTTTTGCGGCCAAGGACGTCGAGCTCGTCCTGTTTTCATCGAGCACGGCACCCGGCGGGTGCACATCGCCGGCGTCACCCGCAACGTCACTGCCCAATGGGCCATCCAGCAGGCCCGCAATCTCCTGATGACCCTGGACGACGTGCGCACCGCCGGCATCCGGTACCTGATCCGTGACAACGCCGGCTACTTCACCGTGGGCTTCGACGCGGTCTTCACCGCAGACTGACTCCCAGGGCGACGGCGCGGAACATGAAGGCGATGAATCGCCAGGTCTTCGGGTCCGGGGACAGCTTGCGTGTCTTGCGGTTCGTCCGAAGCCCGTACGGTGCGGCCTGCGACCACTCCCCGCGCTCGCGCTGGCGCGCCTTCGTGGCTCGCACGTTGTAGCTGAGCCTCTGGCTGTACTCGCGGGCGTCCTCCGCGCGCTGGATGATCCACCGGCGGTCGCGCTCGATATCGGAGTCGAGCCCCTCGTAATCGAAGATCACGCGGGCCTTGCCCAGGCCGGCTGCTCCCGGTGGTGGCCCGGCTGCCGCTGCTGGGCGCCAGGCGGCCCTCGGTGGTCGCCCTGCGCTTCGCGGACCGGAAGCCGGCGGACCGGTAGCAGCCGCAGCGCCAGGCGCGGACCGATCGGCGCCGTCTGCCGCAGGAACAATCGGCGAGCACTGACCGTTGCCAGCGCGGGTGGGCTGTCGGGTTAGGCTGCCCTGAGGGGATCGCCGGTCCGCCGGGGGAGGCGAAGGCCCGCCCGGTCCGCCCCTCGATCGACCCGGCCTGTCACACGCGAGACCCGCGGTCTCGTCCTGCCCCACGGAGGTAACCGACCTTGCACATCGACCAGTGGATCGACAGCGTTCCACCGACGGCCGTGTACGCGCTGGTCGGGCTGATCATCGGATTCGAGAGCCTCGGTATCCCGCTGCCGGGTGAGATCGCGCTGGTCGCGGCGTCGATGCTGGCCGTCAGCGGCACGGTCAACCCCTGGGGGGTGGCGATCTGCGCGATCCTGGGAGCGGTCGTCGGCGACTCGATCGGCTACTCGATCGGGCGCAAGGGCGGCAAGCAGCTCTTCGACAAGCTCGGCCGCAAGTTCCCCAGGCACTTCGGGCCCGACCACCTGGAGACCGCCGAGCGCTCCTTCGAGAAGTGGGGCATGTGGGCCGTCTTCTTCGGCCGTTTCATCGCACTGCTGCGGATCTTCGCCGGTCCGCTCGCGGGCGCGCTGAGGATGCCGTACTGGAAGTTCCTGATCGCCAATGTGCTCGGCGGCGTCATCTGGGCCGGTGGTACCACGCTGCTGGTCTACCAGGTGGGCAAGGTCGCCGAGAAGTGGCTGTCGAGCTTCGCCTGGATCGGTCTGGTCGTGGCCCTCGTCGTCGGCGCCTTCTCCGCCTGGCTGTTCAAGCGCAGGGCCGCCAAGGCCCGTGCCGAGCACCCCGAGACCTCGGGCGGCAGGAGCGGGACGCCGATGGAGCCGGTCAGGGACTGACGTCCCGGCGGTGACGGACTGTCAGTGGTGGTGCGTACGATCCGGGATCGCGGGCGTGCGCGGTTGCCGGACGGTGGGGAGAGGCAGGGCATGCGGATAGGACTACTGGGCACCGGGTCGTGGGCCGGGCGGGTGCACGCACCAGGGCTGGCCGCCCATCCGGAGGTGGAGTTCGCCGGGGTCTGGGGCCGTCGGCCCGAGGCGGCGGCAGCGCTCGCCGCCGAGCATAACGTGCCCGCCTGCACCGACCTCGACGAGCTGCTCGGCAAGGTCGACGCGGTCTCCGTCGCGCTGCCGCCGTCCGTGCAGGCCGAGCTCGCGCTGCGGGCCGCCGAGGCCGGGTGCCATCTGCTGCTGGACAAGCCGGTGGCGCTCACCGTGCCCGAGGCCCGGCGGGTGGCCGAGGCGGTCGAGCGGGCCGGGCGTGCCTCGGTGGTGTTCTTCACCCTGCGCTTCGGCGGCGATCAGGCGTCCTGGCTGGCCGAGCAGTCGGCGCAGCCCGAGTGGTTCACCGCCCGCTGCGAGTGGCTCGGCTCGGTCTACGCCGCCGACAGCGACCGCCCGTACGTCCCCTCGCCCTGGCGGCACGAGAAGGGCGCGCTCTGGGACGTCGGGCCGCACGCCCTGTCCGTCCTGCTGCCGGTGCTCGGGGACGTGGTCCGGGTGACGGCGGCCGAGGGCCCCGGCGGCACCGTGCACCTGGTGCTGCGGCACGCCCAGGGTGCTTCCAGCACGGCCACGCTGAGCCTGGCCACACCCCGGGCGGCGGCCGTGTCCGGAGTCAGCCTGGAGCTGCGCGGTGCAGCCGGGCTCGTCCGGATGCCCGAGCGGAACGAGAGTCCGCTGGTCGGCTTCGGGCGTGCGGTGGACGCCCTGCTCGGTGCGGCGCGCGGCGGGGAGCCGCACCCGTGCGGTGCGGCCTTCGGCCTGCGGGTGGTGGAGATCCTGGCCGCCGCCGAGCAGGCCCTGACGACGGGCTCGGCCTGCACCGTCTGAGCTGCACCGTCTGAGCTGTGCGGCTGGACCGGGGATTCCCCGGGGCCACCGCGCCCCTGAAGGGTTCTCCGCTCAACTGGGCTTGGGGCGGCGGTCGGCCGGGCGGCGGGGCGGGATGGGGCTTGAGGGGAAGTCGCGCGGGCCCGACCAGAGGGCGGGGACGGCATCGCTGCGCCGCGCCAGCTCGTACGCCAGGGCCTCGTAGTTGACCCGCCAGCCCCGGAAGTGCGGCCAGGCGTCGGCGGTCGGGCGTTCCTTGACGGTCCCGCTCGCGGTCACCATGGCGACCGCCGCGTCGAACTCCTCGAAGGTGAGCCGGATCGGGGTGTCCGGCTCCGGGTCCGGGTCGAAGTCGATCCGCAGGGTCCGTGCGATGTCGCGCATGGCGGTGAACCCGGCGCGCAGTACCAGTCGGGCCTCCGGCGGAGCCGTGCTCGGGCAGATGGAGAGCTGGATCGCGGCGGCGTCCATCACCGCCAGCAGCGCCACCACCCAGTTGCGGTTGGGCTGCGGGGAGCGGAAGGAGAGCAGCACCGGGTAGTTGGAGTGCCCCTCGCCGATGTCGGCTGCCAGCCGCTCCCAGTCGCGGTAGAGCTGCGGCAGCGCGGTCTCGGTGTCCACCAGCGACTGCCTGGCCAGCAGTTCGGGGCCCCACGCGGGTTCGCCCGCCCGGGACTCCAGCAAGGTCACCTCCACCTCGCGCCGGTTGTAGGCGCCGTAGAGGGTGGGCAGGTAGCCGATCAGCAGGGCGATGGTCAGCGGGCCGCTCGCGGCGGCGAGGAAGTCCAGCGTGCTGAGCCGCAGACGGTTGCTGCTGGCGAAGCCCAGGGTGAAGAGACTGGACCCGGCCTCGCGGAAGGAGACGCCCCAGGGCAGGCCCGAAGTGCCGTGCAGCAGCAGGGTGTAGGCGAACAGCATGCTGACCAGCCAGGTGTTGAGCATGCAGAGCAGTATCAGCGGAGCCAGCCAGGTCTGTGCCCGGTCGTGCACCCGGTAGCCGCCGCCGAAGGGTGCCGCCAGCCGTTTCAGTGCGCCGCGCAGCAGGGCCCAGAGCCGGTAGACCAGGACCGAGTACAGTCCGCGCGGCACCACCAGGGTGCGCAGGATGCTGGCCACCGTGATCAGCAGGATCAGGAGTCCGGCCAGGATGTAGATCAAACTCATGGCGTCATTGTGGCCCGGCGGCCGGCCTGCGACGTTCGACAGGTGCCGGCCGCCGGACGCGTCGCGGACGACGGAGCGTCAGCCGGTGGCGAGCGCCGCAGGCCGGTCGTACGCGTCCTCGAACCCGCGGCGCGCTGCCACCGCCCCGCCCCGCCCCGTCGTTCAGGCGGCCGTCGGCATGGCCGGCAGCGGGTGCCAGTCGGCCTGGACGTCGCGCATCAGCAGCGCGCAGTCGAGTGCGGCGCTGCCGGGAGGGAAGTTCCCGGGATCGTCGAAGAACGAGGAGTGGACGGAGTGGACGACGGCCGCCTCGATCCGCCAGTCGTCCGTCCGGAGTTCCATACCGTCAAGCCGAAGGCCGGAACGGGTGGCCGAGAAACCCTTGGTGCCCTGGCGGAAGAAGGCCGACGCCTGGTCGAGGTCGTCGAAGAGCCTGCTGCCCCAGAGCTCTTCGGCGGGGCTCGCGGTGACGGCGACCCGGGTGGCGCCGTCGCGTCCGGCACAGGAGATGCGCAGTTCGTCGGCGTTCTCCTGGACCTCGAAGGTCGCGGCGCTGTGCTCGCCGGGGAAGAGCCGCCCGCCGGCCAGGACGTTGATCGCCGAAGCGCTGTCCCGACGCGGGATGTAGACGCCGGTCTCAGGGCCCGACGGGCCGTCCCACTCGACCGCGAACCGGTGCGCGGCGTTCTCGCTGCGCAGCCCGACCCCGCGCGGGGCCCAGTGCGGACGGGTGTCGCCGAGCCGGAGCAGGCAGATGCCCGCGACCGCCCACCCGCGGACCAGTTGCGGCCGCAGCGGAGCGGGCAGCAGCCGCGCGGCGGCCTCCGGCTCGATCCGGTAGTTCACCAGCAGCCGCCGTTCGACGGTGCTGGACAGCTTCGGTGTGATCACGGTTCCCCCTGGATTGTCACGGAAGTGGAGCTCGGCGTCGCGGGCTCGGCGGCACTTCTGCAACAGGCTCGCTAGCTGTTGCGGCGCCTGACGTGCCGTAGGACGACCTGCTCCGGGCAGACGGCGCTGAGGAAGCGGCCGACGCAGGTCGCCAGCCGTTCCTCGACCAGCGAGTACAGGATCCGGTTGGCATCGCGGCGCTCGCGGACCAGCCCGGCCGACTTGAGCACGCCGAGGTGCCGTGAGACCGATGGCGCGCTGATCGGGAACCTTGCCGCGATCTCACCCGCCGCCAGCTCACCGTCGCGCAGGTCCTCCAGGATCTGCCGCCGGGTGGGGTCGGCGAGCGCGCGGAAGACGCTCACCTCGTCTTCGTCCGTCTGGTGCATGGCTACATTATTAGCACAGTAGCTAAATTCGTAATCAAGGCCGGGATCTGGACGGGCCCGGGGGTGTGGCACGATGCAGCTGGGCTTGATCGGAACTGGTCCGGCGGCCACGGCAGTGCGGGTTCGAGAGATGGAGGATCGGGTGTCGTGGTCCAAGGATGCAGGCGAGGGTGCTGGGCTGACGTTCCGTCCGGCGGTGGCGGCCGATGTGCCGGAGCTGGTGGCCCTGGTCGAATCCGCCTACCGGGGCGAGGCCAGCCGGGCCGGGTGGACCACCGAGGCAGACCTGCTGGACGGCCGCCGTACCGACGCCGATGGCGTTGCCGAGGCGATCGAACATCCGCACGGCCTGGTGCTGGTCGCCGAACGGGCGGGTGAGCTGCTCGCCTGCTGCCAGCTCGAACGTCGCGGCGCCAGCGCGTACTTCGGCATGTTCTCGGTCCGCCCCACGCTCCAGGGCGGTGGGCTCGGCAGAGCCGTCCTCGAACACGCCGAGCACGTCGCGCGTGAACAGTGGGGCGCCGAGGAACTGGAGATGACCGTCATCGAGCAGCGCGCCGACCTGATCGCCTGGTACGAACGCCGCGGCTTCCACCGGACGGGCATCTACCAGCCCTTCCCGTACGGCGACGAGCGCTTCGGCATACCGCGCCGACCCGACCTGCGCTTCGAGAAGCTGGTCAAGCAGCTCTGACGGCTTCAGCGAAGGACCGGACGACGCAAGAGACCGGACGGCGCAGGAGGCCGGGCGAAGGCGCGCCGGGTGGAATCCGCTCGCCACGCGAGGCGGGCGCGGGGCAGAGTGCTCCCAGGATCGTGATCGGGAGGTGCTCCATGACGGACCGAATGACGGACCGAATGACGGACCGAGGGCTGGATTCCGACGGGTACATCGCACGCGAGGGATCGCTGAGCCGGGTACCGGCAGCCTTCGCGCCCGTGGTGGACGCGGCCCGTGCCCGGATCGCCGCGCGCTTCGGTCCCTCCTCGCTGCACAGCGCCTACCTCTACGGCAGCATCCCGCGCGGCACCGCCGTCCCCGGGGTCTCCGACCTCGACCTGCTGCTGGCGCTTCGCAGCGAGCCCACGGCCGCGGACCGGGCGCAGGCCGATGCTCTGGAGGCCGAGCTCGACGCCGAGTTCCCGCAGATCGTCGGCGCCGGGATCCTGCTCTTCAGCGAGGCCGGGCTGCTGAGCGAGCTCGAACGGTACGACCTGGGCTGGTTCGTCGCCTGCCTGTGCACCCCGCTGCTCGGCGTCGACCTCGCCGCCCGGCTGCCCCGGTACCGCCCGACCTCGCTGCTGGCCCGCGAGACCAACGGCGATCTCGCCCTCGCCATTCCGCGCTGGCGCGAGCGCCTGGCGGGCGGCTCGGAGGCGGAGCTGCGCGTGCTCGGCCGAGGGGTCGCCCGCAGGCTCGTCCGCACCGGATTCACGCTGGTGATGCCGCGCTGGGGCGGATGGACCAGCGATCTGGCCGCCGCTGCCGAGATCTTCGCGCGCTACTACCCCGAACGGGCCGAGCAGATGCGTACGGCTTCGGCCGTCGCCCGTACACCGAGCGGTGAGGCGGACGTGCTGACGGCGCTCATCGAGGAACTCGCGCCCTGGCTGGCCGCCGAGTACACCGCCGTCCACGGGGACAAGACCCCGCGCGACTGAGCCGATGCCCCGGACGGCGTCTCAGCTGCCGTAGAGGCTGCGGCAGAGCTTCGCCTGCTCCGAGCCCGGGGCCCACTCGCCGAGCCGCTCGGCCTCGGCGCACACCCTCAGCGACGGGAACACCTCGGTCGCAGCGCTCGAAGGCCGCCCCGCCCCCGTGTGAGGTCCCGGGCGTGGCGGCACGGCAGGACGGGGCCGGCTGTGCTGACGAGCTGTCTGTGACTGAGCCCCCTGCTGGTCGGACCCGTCCCCTGACGCGGCGGACTCCGCCTCGGGGCTGTCACTCGGGGTGGCCGACGGCGAGGCCGACGGGCTCGGGCTCGGCGAGGCGGATTCGGCGCCGGGCCCGGCGGTGGGGCTGAGGCCGACACCGGGGAAGGCGCTCAGATCCTGGCTCGGGCTGCTGTTTGGGCGGTCGCTCTGGCTGCCGCTCGGCGAGGCTTCGGGGACCAGTGCGCCCGCACTCCCGCCGGACGGCCCGCAGGTGGCCAGCAACCCGCCCAGCAAGGCCAGGCCGCCGAGGCCCGCCGCGGCCATCACCGCCCTGCGGGTGAGCCGACCCGGTGGTGGCGGGGGAGTGACCGGTGGCTCCCAGGGGGTCGGTGGAGCCAGGGGAGGAGGCGGTGGCGGCGATGCCGGTTGCTGCTCCCACCCGTACTGCAACGGGGCCTGCCACTTCTCGTCCATACGTCCTCCCGCACACTCCGGTCCCGCTCGGGTGGCGGGTCACCGTGTTCAACGAGTCACGCCCGTACAGCGGAACGCCCACGTCCGAGAGGTACTGCCAGTGCCCTCGACCGGCCGGTGGCTTCGAGGTCGGGCGGATCCGGCAGCCCGGCGGTCCGTCAGTTCCGGGACGGCATCCGCACGGCGGTCGTGCGGGTGCGCGAACCGGTCGCCCGGCCGATGCTGTGGGCATGAGCAGCAACAAGGACGACGCGGCCGAAGAGACGCCGCTGGTGAAGATCGCCGAGTTCCGTACGGACAGCCGCTACCGCCTGGTGCACTTCCGCGACGTGGGCTGGGAGCCGCTCGCTCCCGAGGAGTTCGAGCCCCGGATCAAGCAACTCTTCCCCGATCTGGACCCGCACGACCCCGTCCGGGTGCAGTGGGCCGATCGCCCGTGGGAGTGGCCGGCCTGGCACCCGGGGGAAGCCTGATCGCAGAGCTTCCCTATCCGCGCTGACGGCCCGTTGGCCGCGAAGCGGTCCCGGTGCGCCCATCGGGACCGTAGGCTCACAGGATGCGAGCCGCACCGTGGCAGGACGCCTGGACAGGTGGCCGACGGGCCGTCCACCTCGGCAATGTCGCCGACTTCAACGCGCAGTTCCTCCCGCAGACCCGTGAGCTGCGGCGCCAGGGACACCACTACTCCTGCCTGGCCGCCTTCTACACCCCCGAGCCGGGCCTGCTCGTCCTCCCGCAGCACGTCGAGGAGGGCTGGCTCCGCCTCCTGGGCGAGGTCCTCGCCTGGGACTCGGTGGAGGTGCACTGCGGTATCGCGACCGACCACAGCACGGTGGCCGAGGGGCTCGCGGCGCGCCCCGCCCTGCGGCAGCGGATCACCGGCCTCGGGCTGCCGCTCCGCTGCTGGGGGCGGACCGCTGCCACCGAGACGATGGCGGGCGGCTCGCCGGGCGCGGCTCTCGCAGCCGTCCACCGCTTCGAGTCGAAGGCGGAGTCGCACGCCCTGTTCAGTAAGATCGCCGCTCACCACCCGGCCGTCCGGGTACCCGGACAGCGGGCAGTCGAGTCGCCGCGGCGACTCGTCCGGCTGCTCGGTGAGCAGGCAGCCCTCGGGCGGACCGTCGTCCTCAAGGCGCCGCACGGTGTCGGCGGCTACGGCACCGTCATCCTGACACCGGGCCAGGTCGCGGAGGCGGGTGGCCCCAGGGCATTGCTGCGGGGGCTGACGGCAGCCCGGGTCCTTCCGCCGAGCAGCGGCGGAGTGCTGGTCGAGGAGCACATAGCGGGCCACCGCCGCTTCCCCGACCTCACCTTCGACGGAGTGATCGCCGAGGACGGCAGCGTCCACCCGGTGGGCGTGGCCCTGATGGACGTCGAGGACGCCCACTACCGGGGAGCGACGGTCGGCCCCGGACTCGTACCGCGGCCGCTCGCCGCCCCGGCTGCGGCTTTCGGGACGGCGGTGGGTCGGGCGCTGGCCGAAGCGGGCCACCGGGGCTGGTACGACATCGACTTCGTCGTGGACCCGGGCGGCCGCCTCGCCCCGACCGAGACCAACGTCCGCCTCACCGGACCTGCCGTGGCCTTCATGGTGCAGGCCCGCCTCGACGCCGTCCGGGACCGGCCCGGCCACTACGTCCGCACCATCGACCAAGTCCCGCTCGGGGCCCGCCTCTCGCAGCCGGCCCTGCTGGAGCAGCTGCGACGCATGGCCGCCCGCTGCGCCCCGCTCGGGGCGACCCTCCTGCCCACCATCGTCACCGCCGGTTTCGAGGAATTCCCCACCGTGGGCGTCGCCTTGGCCGCCCGGTCACTGGACGCCCTCACCGCGGCCGAGGCCGTGCTGCGCGCCGCGGCCCGCGAACTCGGCGACTCCTGGGGCGACTTGCCCACGCCGGCCGGGTTCGGGTAGGGCCAGGGCAGACCGCAGACCGCAGACCGCAGACCGCAGACCGCAGACCGCAGACCGCAGACCGGTCGCCGGGCCGTGCCCTGCGCGAGGGCGGGGAACGCCGTCCGAGTCAGCGTCCGTGGGTCTGGTTCCGCGCGTCCGCAGGGCGTAGGAACCGCAGGACGGTCTCCGTGAACTCGGCCGGCATGGCAGCGTGCACCAGATGCCCGGCAGGGATGGTGACGACCCGGCAGTCGGGGATCCGGTGGGCCATCTCCGCGATCCGGTCCTGAGGTACGTGGCTCTGCGGGCCGCCGGCCACGACGAGCGTCGGTGCGCCGATCCCGCCCAGCCCCGCCAGCCAGGCCGGGTCGGGGACGTCGACCTGCGCCTTGACGGCCGCTACCGCCGCCCAGTCGAAGGAGAGCGGTCCTTCGGGCCTGGTCGAGAGGGTCGGCTCGCGCGGGAGCGGCGGCGGGACGTCCTCGAGGACGAGTCGACCGACCCGCTCGGGGTGCTTCCCGGCGAGCAGGTACGCCACCACCCCGCCCATCGAGTGGCCGATCAGATCCACCCGGGTGAGCCCCAGCGCATCCAGGAACCCGACGACGTCGTCCCGCATGAGGTCGAAGGAGTAGTCACCGGGATGGTCGCTCTCCCCGTGACCGCGCAGGTCCGGCGCGTACACCCGCCAGTGGCGCGTGAAGGCGGGTGCCACACCGGCCCAGTCCGTCGCGTTCTCGCCGAGAGCGTGCAGCAGTACGAGTGGCGGGGCGTCGGGATCGCCGGACACCCGGTACGCCATCGACACGTCACCGACGCGGACCCTGTGATGATCAGCCATGCTGCGAAGCTACCCGCAGGTCAGCGTCGCCCGAGCGGGGTTCGCGGACGGCCGAACCCGCCGGGGTCGGTCCCAGGGCTGTCCGGCCTGTGCTACGGCTCTGTAACGCAGGCGGTAGCCGGTGCTCGGCGGGGCAGGCTGAGGTTGTCAGGGGACGAAGGATCAGGTTCGTTGCAAGGGGTGCAGCCAATGTCGGTCAAGTCTGTTCACCGGTTGAGTGCGATACGGCGTTCGGTCGCCGTCCCGGCCGTCGTCATCGCCGCTGTAGCGCTGACGAGCACCGCCTGCTCGGCCTCGCCCTCCCCTTCGGCGGGGTCGTCCGGGTCGTCGGCAGTGGGAGGTCCGGGCAGCTCGGGCGGTTCGGCCTCGGGCGGTCAGTCGTCGTCGGCCGGGGTCACCCCGGTCCAGGCGGGGAACTCGACGCACGCGTGTACCAGCAGCCAGCTCTCGGTCGTGCAGAAGGATCCCAGCGTCGGCGCCGGTCAGTACTACTCGACCCTGGTCTTCACCAACACCTCGGCCACCAGCTGCACGCTGACCGGCTATCCGGGCGTCTCCTATGTCGCCGCGAACGGTGTGCAGTCCGGGAATCCCGCCGTGCGCGCCGAGGGCAGTGTCGTCACCGTGACCCTCAAGCCGGGCCGGACGGCGAACGCGAAGCTGCACGACAGCAACGGCATCGGGGGCTACGACCCGAAGGAGTGCCGGCTCACCCCCGCGCAGGGCCTGCGGATCTACCCGCCGAACGAGCAGGCCGCGATCTTCCTCCCGTGGAAGACCGAACACTGCGCGGGCCCGACCGTCCACGCCCTGACCATCGGCCCGATCGAGCAGGGTTAGGACCTGTCCGTGGCGCCTTGGTGATCTGTCAGGGCACCACGGTGACCGGCCAGCGGGCGGCCTTGACCAGGCGGACGGCGATCGAGCCCATGACCCGGTGGCCGGCCTGTTCGGATGCGCCGACCACCACAGCGTCGGCGCGCAGGTCATCGGCCGCCTTGGCGAGGCCGCTGAACGGATCACCGATCGAGGTGTGGAACTCCCAGCGCACGCTGAGGGTCTCACCGAGTCGTTCGGCGGCCTCGCGGGCCTGCTGCACGATGTCCTCGGCGACGCTCCCGGTGGTGCCGCTGAGCTCCCCGCCGAAGCCGGTCATCGCCAGCATGGCGGACACCGGCTGGATGTAGACCATGGCGAGGAGCGAGCCCTGTCGGCGGGCGAGCCCTGCGGCGTAGGCAGCGGCCCGCCAGGAGGAGTCCGAGCCGTCGACTCCGACAACGATCACCTTGGGGCCGTCCGTGCCACGTTCGAACATCGCCGGGCCTTCCCTCCGAAGCGGATGCAATTCAGTTTACGTACGCAGGGCGAACGGCAGGTAATACGCCGGAACGGTGCGTTCGATCACGTCTTCCGAGCAGGGTCTCGACGGTGACCCGCCGGACGTGCCTCCGAGGCGGCTGTGGTCGCACCGCGTCCGTGCCGGGAGCCGGGAGCCGGGAGCCGGGGGCCGGGAGCCGGGACGGTGACGGGCGGTGCGGGCCACGGCTGCTCCAAGGCGGCCTCGGGGGAAGGTCAGTAGGCGACGGTGAACCTGGTGCGGTGGTGCGGTGGCACCACCGGTGCCGGGGACGGTCAGGCTTCCGGCACCGCCGACGACCAGCAGCCGCACGCCGGTCCGGGCGAGCCCGGCCAGCAGCGCCTTGGTGGTCGTGATGAGGTCGCCCTCACTGCCGGGTGCCGGACGGGTGGTGCTGATCACGAGGTCCTGACCGGCGCTCAACTCGGCGACGTCCTCGACGTTTCCGGCATCGCCGGTACGCGCCACGACCGCTGCCGGCAGCTCCGGGAAGCGGCTCGGACTGCGTACCAGGGCGGTGACCTCGTGGCCACGGGCGATGGTCACCTCGGGGGCCATCACCCAGCGCCTCGACCGGCTGGAGGCTCGCGGCCCGGTGATCCGCAGCTCCAGCGAGTCGGACGGCCGCAGCGTGCAGGTCGCTCTCACCGACGAGGGGCATGCGCTCATCGACAAGGCCCTGCCCGAGCACATCGACACCGAGAACCGGCTGCTCGCCGGTCTCACCGAAGCCCAGCGCGATACCCTCGCCGAAGGCCTCCGGAACCTCCTGGAGTCTCTCGGCGACACCAGGCACTGACTCGCCGCGGCGCCGCCTGCGCCTGCGCCGCTCTGGCGAGTCGTCGTGTGATCCTCGCGCCCGGGCCCCGGTAGGACGGGACCGGGCCCCGGGCTCGGTTCAGCGCTTGGGCGTCTGTGGTTGCCAGGCCAGGAAGCGGACGACCACCAGGGCGGCGATGATCAGCGTCACGTTGAAGCCGTAGACCAGCGCGGCCTGCCGGGGCCAGTCGGTCGGCGAGCTGGTGCGGTACCAGTTGTCCTGCGGCCACCAGGCGATCAGCAGCCAGGCGATGGCGGCGACCGTCAAGCCGGTCAGTCGGGCCGGGCGGGCCGGACGCTGGCGCTCCAGGACCGCTTGGCCCAGGAAGAGGAAGGCCATGCCCGCTCCGAAGCCCAACCACTCGCAGACGTAGAGCACTTGGAAGAGGGCGGCCCAGGGCGAGGGCACGGCGGTGACGTCCGTCGAACCCGGCCAGAAAACGTCGGTGGTGGCGAAGGCCAGTACCGCGAACAGCAGTGTCAGCACTACGGCCGACGCCCCGCGCGAGGATGCGGCCCCGCCGCCACCGGTGCGCGGCGGGCGGTAGCCCGCCTTTGCGCTGCCACGACGTTGAACCGACGTCTTGCCAGGGCCGGGGCGCGCCGTCCCGGCCGCGTGGTCGCGCGGGGCGGGCTGCGGCAGGCTGCGGCGGTCCAGCTTCCCCGCGCGGGTCAGCGGCATGGCGGGCAGCGGCACCACGGCGTCCGGCAGCAGCCGCTCGGGAAGCCGTTCGGCGAGGTACGTGCGCAGGACCCAACCGTCCGTCACGCCCTCCGTGACCCGGAGGCCCTCGGGCACGGCGTGCTCGGAGCCGGTGTCCTGCGATCCGGCGTCCGCCGTGGCGGCGGTCACCGCGTAGGCGACCAGCCGGTGTTGGCCCGGTGCCGTCTCGATCCGGGCGACCGCGCTCTCCCGCACGTCCGGGTGGGTGCGCAGCTCGGCCTCGATCTCCGCGAGCGCCGTGACCTCGCTCGCATCGGCGGTGCCCGTACCGTCGGCGCGGTCGGTGGCGCGGCCGATGTACTCCAGCAGACCGTCAGGACGCAGCCGTCCGATGTCGCCCGTCCGGTAGATCCGGCCGTCCTGGTCGAACTCGGCGGCCTGGAACCGGGCTGCGGTGAGCTCGGGACGGTTGAGATAGCCTCGGCCGACGCCCGGCCCGGCGAGACAGATCTCGCCCGGTCGACCGGGTGGCACCGGCCGCCCGGAAGCGTCCAGCAGGTGCACCCGGGTGCCCGGGAAGGGCTGCCCGATCAGCGAGATCCGCTCGGCGTCCTCGGGCGCCTCGGCCAGCGTCGAACTGTCGAAGTAGGTGCTGTCGACCGCCGCCTCCGCCACGCCGTACACATTGATGTGGCGGACACCCGGGCCGAGGTAGCGCTGCAGACGGAGCTGCTCGTCCAGGTACCACTTCTCCGCGCCCACCGAGAGCAGCCTGACCTCGCCCAACTCGAGCCCGCGCGGCAGGAGATGGGCGAACAGCCGTCGGAGGGTGTGCACATTGGTCTCCATGACCGTCACCGCTTCGCGGAGCACCAGCTCGTGCAGTTCGGAGATCTCGGTGGTGCGGTCGAGGGTGAAGTTGCGCCGGGCCATCACCAGGGTGCCGCCCGCGCCCAGGGCGCGGATCCAGTCGGCGGTGAAGACGTCGAACTCCAGCGTCGCCGTCTGGAGGAAGCGGTCGGTGGGGGAGAGCCGGTAGACCGACTGCCAACCCCGGTAGGAGTGCAGCAGATTGCGGTGCTCGACCAGCGCGCCCTTGGGCAGGCCGGTCGAGCCCGAGGTGTAGAACACGCAGGCCGGATCGGACGGCTGGACGGTGACACCGAGTGGAGTGGCCGCCTCGGCGGCGATCGACTCGGCGGCCGTGTCCACGCACAGCACGGTGCGGCTGCTCGTATCCGTCAGCCTGACCCGGTACGCCTCCTCCGTCAGCAGCACCAGCGGGTCGGCATCGGCGAGCACATGGCGCACCGCCGCGTCCGGGGCCGTTGGCTCCAGCGGAACGTACGCGGCGCCCGTCTTGAGCACCGCGAGCAGGGCCGTGAGCAACCCGGGCCCGCGCGCCAGCGCCACCGCGGCAAGACCGCCGGAGCCGAGGCCCGACCCGGCCAGCCGATGGGCCAGTCGGTCCGCCCGGGTATTCAACTCGGTGTATGTGAGACGCTCGTCGCCGCAGACCACCGCCACTGCCTCGGGCGCCCTGCGGGCGTGCTCCTCGAACAGCTGGTGGACGGCGTGCACCTCCCCCAATGCCCCTGCCGCACTGCTCATCGCGCGTTCCCTCCCTCATCGGTGGCACCGTTCAGATCCTCCCCGCCTCCACTGACAGTGTGCGGCCAGATCGGCTGAGTGATCCTCCTTGGGTGCGGAGTAGTTGCAGAGCTGTCACCGCTTCGGGACGGTCGCAGGAATTCCCCTGGGCCGCAAGGGATTCCCATCGGCCGCCGGGCCCTGCCCGGCGGCCGAACGGGAGCCGGGTACGGCTCGGCGGCGCCCGGCCGACCGGTGGGTGGACGGCCCGGCAACCGCAAGGGCCGCACTGTTAGCCTGGCGGCCGTTCGTTCGTACCGGGGAGGACCGGCATGACCAGCGTCGAAGTACCGCCCCGGGGACCGCTGTTGCGCACCAGGGAGGTGGACGTCGTCCGCGACGGCCGCTATCTGCTGCGGGCGGTCTCGCTCACCGTCGAGCCGGGCCAGCACTGGGCGCTGCTCGGCGCCAACGGCGCGGGCAAGAGCACCCTGCTCGGCCTGCTGGGCGCCACGACGGCCGCTGGAGCGCCCGGGCCGAACCCCGCCGCCCGGCGGGCGTCTGAGCCCCTCGGTACGAGGGCGGCGGGGTGGCGGGGCGACGGCGTGCGGTGACTGCCTGTGACCGGGGTCAGGCGGGCAGATGGGCCTCGATGGCGGCGATCAGCTCCGCGGACTCCGGCTCGGTGCGGGGGCGGAAGCGGCCGAGAACCGCACCGTCGGTGCCGATGACGAACTTCTCGAAGTTCCAGGTGACGTCACCGGCCTGGCCCTCGGCATCGGCCGTCTCGGTGAGCTCCGCGTACAGCGGGTGCCGGCCGTCCCCGTTGACCTCGATCTTCTCGAAGAGCGGGAAGGAGACACCGTAGGTGGTCGAGCAGAAGGTCTGGATCTCCTCGGCGCTGCCCGGCTCCTGGCCCATGAACTGGTTGCAGGGGAAGCCGAGTACGGTGAAGCCGCGCTCGGCGTAGCGCTGCTGCAGCCGCTCCAGACCCGCGTACTGCGGCGTCAGGCCGCACTTCGACGCGACGTTGACCAGAAGCAGCACCTTGCCCTTGTAGTCGCCGAGCGAGGCGGGCCGGCCGGCCAGGGTGTGCAGCGGGATGTCGTACAGGCTCATGGAAGGCCCCTTCGGTAGGTGTTCGCCGCA
Organism: Kitasatospora sp. GP82; assembly: GCF_029892105.1. Classification (GTDB taxonomy): domain Bacteria; phylum Actinomycetota; class Actinomycetes; order Streptomycetales; family Streptomycetaceae; genus Kitasatospora. Next base: position 124,808 of record NZ_JARZAJ010000011.1, read on the forward strand.
GCGGACAACTGCCCGCCCGGCCCGGGTGTTCCCGGTCAGCCTGGCAGGGATGCCGGGGTGAGGCAGCTGCTGGTCGCCGCACCGGCCGGGAGGACGGCGGACGCCGGCACTCACCGCTCTCCTTGACGGCCGATACGGAGTCGAACGGAACCGATTGCACGTTCGATACATTGGCCCACGTGCTGAGGGGGAGTGGTCGGCGCGGGGGATTTCGCGCGCGCCGCGTGTCAGCGGGGCCGTTCCGGGCCGGGGGCGCCAAGGTGGTGGCGGTCGGCCGGTGTGGGCGGTGTGAGCGACCGGGGCCGGCTCCGGCTGCTGCTCGTCCGCCCCTGGAGGCCCTGTGCGTACCGTTTCGGTCCGGCGGCCCAGCGTGCCGCTGGCCGCTGTCCTGGCTGCCCTGCTGCTCACGGGCTCCGCCCCGGCGGCCCCCGGCGCGACTGCGATGGCCTCGTCACCGGCGGCCTCGTCGCTCTCCTCGGATCTGGACCGGCTGCTCGAAGACCCGCGCCTGACGGGCGCTCAGGTGTCCGCACTGGTCACCGATGTCGCGACCGGTGAGGTGCTCTACCGGCGTTCACCCGGTGCACTGATGCTGCCCGCCTCCACCCTGAAGACTTTCACGGCCGCTGCCGCTCTCGACCTCCTGGGCGCGGACCACCGCTTCGGGACCGAGGTCCTCGCGGCAGGCGGACGCGTCGGCTCGAAGCTCGACGGCGATCTCGTCCTGCGGGGCGGGGGAGACCCCAGTCTGCTGCCCGCCGATCTGGACGCGCTCGCCGCGCAGGTGGCGACGGCCGGGATCACCACGGTCTCCGGCGGCGTACTGGCGGACGCCTCCCGCTACGACAGCGTGCCGCTCGGGGACAACTGGGCCTGGGACGACCAGTCCGCGTACTACAGTCCGCAGATCTCCGCGCTCACCCTCGCCAGCGACACCGACTACGACCCGGGCACCGTCCGGCTCACGCTGACGCCGGATCCGGCGCCGGGGCGGCCCGCCGCCGTGCAGCTCATGCCCGCCGAGGCCCCGGTGAAGCTCGGCGGCCGGATCGACACCGCGGCGGCGGGCAGCGAGTACACCGTGAACGTGACCCGGACCCCGGGGACCAATGAGATCGTCCTGGCGGGCAGCCTTCCGGTGGACGGAGGTACGAGTGAGGAGTGGGTCACCGTGGAGGACCCGGCGCGGGTGACCGCGACGGTGTTCTCGGCCGCCCTGGCGCGCCACGGGGTGAGTGTCCAGGGAGCAGTGCGGGCGGGCTCGGCCCCGGCGGACGCCGCCGTGCTGGCGCGCCACGACTCGGCGCCGATCTCCGCGCTCATGGTGCCGTTCCTCAAACTCAGCAACAACGGGATCGCCGAGCACCTGGTCAAGGAGATCGGCCGGGTGAGAGCCGGATCCGGCAGCTGGCGGGCCGGGCTCGACCAGATCGCCTCCTTTGTGCACCGCAGTGGTCTTGAACCGACCGCCGCCCGGCAGACCGACGGCTCCGGCCTGTCCCGGCACAACCTGCTGACCGCTCAACGGCTGGTGAAACTCCTGGAGTTCGCTCGACGGCAGCCGTGGTTCGCGCCCTGGTACGAGGCGCTTCCGGTGGCCGGGGACCCGCGCCGGATGGTCGGCGGTACCCTCTCCAGGCGGATGCTGGGCACCGAGGCCGAGGGCCGGGTCCACGCCAAGACCGGGTCCATGAGCGGGGTGGACAACCTGGCCGGGTACGTCGAGCGGCGGGACGGGCGCACGCTCGGTTTCACGCTGCTGTTCAACAACTTCGTCGGCAGCAACCCCCGCCCGGTCATCGACGCCTTCGCCGTCCGCCTCGCTGCCGCCGCCTCCGGCACCGTCGCCGGCTCCGCCGACAGCACCGGCGCAGCGCTGCAGAGCGCACCCGGGCACCGCGCCGGCAGGGACGCCCGCGACTGGGAGAACAACTGTGCGTCCAGTGACCAGTGTTGACGAATCGTCAGATATGGGGGTTACTCGGTTACCCGACCAAGCGGCACCGGCACCAAGCGGCACCGGAACCAGGTACCACTGGCACCAGGAAGAGCGAGGAACCCCGCGACCCATGAAGACCTCGGTGCACCGACCCGTCCGGTCCGCAGCCGCCCTGTCTGCGCTGGCCGTCCTGCTGGTCGCCGCGGTGCCCGCATGCACCCGCTCCACCGACGACGGCAACCGCGACTTCCCCCCGGTGCCGGGGGGCGCGTACTCCGTGGCCCTCACCGAGCCCGACCACCTCACCCCCGGCCGGACCACCAGCAGCTATGCACTCCAGGTCCTCCAGGGCCTGTTCGACACCCCCGTCACCCTGGACCCCGGGGACGGCCACGTCGTCCCGCTGGCAGCCGAGTCCGTCGAATCGGACGACCAGCGGGTGTGGACCCTGAAGTTCCCGGCGAACGCGGTCTTCCACAACGGGGAGCCGGTCACCGCCCGCAGTTTCGCCGACGCCTGGAACGCCGCCGCCTACGGCCCCAACGGCTGGGACGCCAACTCCTACTTCGCCCAGATCGACGGCTACGCCGACCTCAACCCCGCCGACGGACAGAGGCCCACGACCGACCACCTGTCCGGCCTCACCGTGCTCGACGACACCACCCTGCGAGTCACCCTCAGCGCCCCGTTCAGCCAGTTCCCCATGCTGCTCGCCTTCCCCGCGTTCGCACCACTGCCCAGGGCCGCGCTCGCCGACCCGAGCGGCTACGACCGGCATCCCGTCGGAAACGGCCCGTTCGAGATGGACGGAGACTGGCAGCACAACCAGCGGATCGACCTCAGGCGGGCAGCCTCCTACACCGGCGCCAGGCCGCCGATGGCCGATGCCGTCCACTTCAAGATCTTCACCAGCAAGGACACCGCCTTCACCGAACTCCGCGCCGGACACGTGGACTTCGTGACCACCGTACCGGCCGCCCGCGCCTACGAGGCCAGACGCACCTTCGGCAGGCGCTACTCGGTCCGGCCCAGCGGCACCATGGACTACCTCGGGCTGCCACTCGCCGATCCCCGCTACGCCAATCCGGAGTTACGCCGCGCCCTGTCGATGGCCATCGACCGCAAGGGCATCACCCGGGCCATCTACAACGAGGTCTATCTGCCCGCCGACTCGATCGTCGCCGCGACGATCCCGGGGCACCGCGACGGCGCCTGCGGCGAGACCTGTACCTACCAGCCCGCCAAGGCCAGAGAGCTGTTCGACCGCGCAGGGGGATTCACCGGACCGCTGGAACTCTACTTCGCCAACTCGGATCCCACCTACGAACAGTGGATGACCGCCGTGGCCAACGAGCTCCGGCAGAACCTCGGCATCCGCGACATCCGATTCCGCAAGATGGCGAGCGCCGACCTCGGCCCGATCCTCAACGGCGGCAGGGCCACGGGCCCGTACCGGCAGAACTGGGTCGTCGACTACCCCAGCATGCAGAACTACCTGGCCGGCCTCTACCTCCGCGGCAACCGCACGGGCTGGCACAACCCGCAGTTCGACGACCTGCTCTCCCGTGGCAACGCCGCTTCGAGCGCACCGGAGAGCATCGCCTACTACCGCCGGGCCGAGGACATCGCCCTGGCCGAGCTGCCGCTGATCCCGCTGTGGAACTGGCGGGACCAGTCCGCCTGGAGCAGCAGAGTCGGCAACGTCCTGATCGACCCGTATGCCGCCGGCCTGCACCTGGACCGAGTGACCGTCAGACACTGACACCGACCGCGACACCCGCACCCGCACCCGCACCCGCACCGATATCGACACGAGAGACCTAGGGGTTCGATGGGCCGATTCATCGCCCGCCGTCTGATGTACGCCGTCCCCGTGCTGCTGGCCACCACCTTCCTGATCTACTCGCTGGTCTTCGTGCTGCCCGGCGACCCGATCCAGGGACTGGCCGGTGACCGCCCCGTCGCCCCGTCGGTCCTCGCGGAGCTGCACCGGCGCTACCACCTCGACGACCCGCTCGTCGTCCAGTACGCCAAGTACCTCGGCGGTCTGCTCACCGGCGACCTCGGCCGGACGTTCACCGGAGAGCCCGTCGCGGACGTCCTCGCCGGACGCTGGCAGGTCACCCTCAGACTCGGACTCACCGCGTGGTTCTTCGAGACCGTCCTCGGCATCGCGCTCGGGGTCTGGGCCGGGCTGCACCGGGGCAGATGGGCCGACGGTCTCGTCCTGGGCGGTACCACCCTGGTGATCGCCGTCCCCGTCTTCATCGTCGGCTACCTCGCCCAACTGACCTTCGGCGTAAGGCTCGGCTGGTTCCCGGTCTCCGGCGAGGAGGCGGGCTGGCCGGCCGCCTACCTGCTGCCAGGACTGGTCCTGGCCTCGTTCGGAGTCGCCTATGTCGCCAGGCTCACCCGCTCCTCCCTGCTGGAGAACCTGCGCGCGGACTACGTACGCACCGCCGACGCCAAGGGGCTGTCACGGCGCCGGGTGGTGATCGTGCACACGCTGCGCAACTCGCTCATCCCGGTGGTGACCTTCCTCGGCGTCGAGCTGGGCTCGCTGATGGCGGGGGCCGTCGTGACCGAGTACATCTTCAATCTTCCCGGCATCGGCCAGCAGGTCTTCCAGGCCATCCAACTGCGCGAAGGCCCGACGGTGGTGGGCATCACCACCGCGCTGGTGCTGGTCTTCTGCCTGGCGAACCTGCTGGTGGACGTCCTGTACGGACTGCTCGACCCGAGGATCCGCCATGACTAGCCCGCAGCCCGTACCGGCCCCGCAGCCGACGCCGGCTCCACCCGTCGAGGATCTGGTCCTGCCGCCGGCCGGTCCGCCGAAGGCCGAGGAGCGGCCGGCGGCAGGCTCCCTGGCCTCGGACGCCTGGCGCGAGCTGCGCTCGCGCCCGCTGGTCGGGGTGTGTGCGGCCGTGGTGCTGCTGGTCGCCTCGATGGCCGCCGTCCCGAGCCCGTTCATCGCCCTGCTGACGAACGACAGCGGACGGTGCGAACTCGCCGACTCCCGGGTCGGCCCGAGCCTCGACCACCCCTTCGGCTTCGACCTGCAAGGGTGCGACTACCTCGCCCAGATCGTCCGCGGCACCCGGCCCTCACTCGTCATCGGCCTCTCCGTCACGGCCGGCGCGCTGGTCCTGTCCGTCCTGCTCGGCCTGCTGGCCGGCTTCTACGGCGGCTGGGTCGACGCGCTGCTCTCCCGGACCACCGATGTGTTCTTCGGCCTGCCGTTCATCCTCGGTGCCACCGTCATCCTGGTCGCCTTCCCCGACCACGGTCTCGGCGCCATGACGCTCGTCCTGGTGGCCCTCGGCTGGACGACCATGGCCCGGGTGATGCGCGCCCAGGTGATCGGGCTGAAGGACGCCGACTACGTCCACGCCGCGCGCTCGACCGGCGCCGGGCCGCTTCGCCTGATGATCCGTCATATTCTGCCCAACGCCGTGACGCCGGTGGTGGTGGTCGCCATGCTGAACATCGGGAACGTCATCTCCGGAGAGGCGACCCTGGACTTCCTCGGCGTCGGGCTGCAGTACCCCGCCCTCTCCTGGGGCCTGCAACTCAACGCCGCGCAGAGCTACTTCCTCGACTTCCCGCACCTGCTCGTCTTTCCGGCGCTGTTCCTGTCCGTCACCGTGCTGAGCTTCATCCTGCTCGGCGACGCGGTCCGGGACGCCTACGACCCCAAGCTGAGGTGAGGGCCACTCCTGTGCCGGCCTCCGCGAACCGCCCCTGCCACCGCGTCACCCCCGGGAGGAACTCCGATGCGTGTCCTGATCTCCGCCGACATGGAAGGCGCCACGGGAACCACCTGGCCCAAGGACGTCGAGCCCGGCACCCCCGCGTGGGAACGCATGCGGCGCCTGCTCACCTCCGACGTCAACGCGTGTGTGGAGGGCCTGTTCTCCGGTGGCGCGGACGAGGTGGTGGTCAACGAGTCCCATGAGACCCAGCGCAACATCCTTCTCGACGAACTCGACCATCGGGCCCGTCTGTTGATCGGACGTCACAAGCCGCTCGGGATGGTGCAGGGCATCCAGGAAGCCGACGCCGCCGTGTTCCTCGGCTACCACACCGGCGCCGGGGCCCAGGGCGTCCTCTCCCACACCTACCTGGCCTCCGCGCTGACGGGTTTCAGGATCGACGGCGAACACGCCGACGAAGGGCGGATGAACGCGCTGGCCGCGGCCGAGTACGGAGTCCCGGTCATTCTGGTGACCGGCGACGACCTCACCTGCGCCGCCGCGGCCCGGTGGGCGCCGGGCGCCCGTACCGCCGCGGTCAAGGAGTGCGTCAGCCGGTTCGCGGCCGTCTGTCTGCCGCCCAGCCGCAGCGCCGCGCTGATCCGGGAACAGGCCGAACTGGCGGTGAGCGAACACGCCGTGCGGGGACGTCCCGAGCCGGTCACCGGGCCGCACCACTTCGAGATCGACTTCCACGCCACCCACCTCGCCGAGGCTGTGGCGGGAATCCCCACGGTCGAACAGACGGGCCCCCGCACGGTCGCCTTCACCGCACCCACCGCCACCCGGGCCCTCAGGACGTTCAGGATCTGCAGCACCGTCGCCGGCGCGTCCGCCGAGGACCGCTTCGGCTGACCGGCGTCCGTGCGGCGTGGGGCCGAGGCGGGGTGCCTCGGCCCCACGCGGTCATGCGGTTGCCGGCCGTCGGTCGATCACCGCGCGCAGCTTGCCGCTGGTCGGGGTCCGCTCGAAGGCCTGGGTGTCAGCCGTCTCGACCGTGCAGGTGAGCAGTCCCTCCGCCACGGCGGAGCCCAGATCCGCGATGGCCGTCAGGAAGACGGTACGGGCTGCGTCCGGAGCGGGTGCGTACCGCTCGTCGAGTCGGACGGTCAGGCGTTCCCGGTCCTCTCCCGGGGCCAGGACGAGCTGCAACTCGCCCCGGTAGCCGAGTTCCTCCTCCGCGATCTCGACGAACCGCCGGTAGTTGTAGAAGTACGTGCCGACCCGGACGACGTCTCCATAACGGCCGAGGAGCTCGATCCGGGGGGTGTGGCTGCCGCAGGGGCAGACGCCCTCCAGGGCTCGGCCGAGGTCGCCGATCTGGTAGCGCTCCAGGCGCTGTCCGGCCCGGGTGCGGCTGGTGAAGACGAGGCGTCCCGGCTGTCCCGTGGGGACGGGCAGGTCGGCCGCCGGGTCCAGGATCTCCAGGGTGTGCAGGTCGGTCAGGACGTGGTGAACCGATCCTTCGGAGTGGGTGCACTGGTAGCCGAGCGGGCCCAGGTCGGTGCTGCCGTAGGCGGCGGAACGGATCACCTGGACGCCGAAGTCCTCGGTGAGGACCCGGCGTTGCTCCGCGGTGAAGTGCTCGCCGCCGTAGAACACCTTCCGGATCCCGCCGTACTCGCGCAGCAGCTCGCCCTGGGAGTGGAACAGCTGCCACAGATAGGAGGGCATGCCGAAGAGGGTGTCCGCCCGGTACATGACCAGAGCCTGGGCCGTGGCGGCGTGGTCGGGGCCTGCGGCCATCGGGATCTGGGTGGCGTTGAGGCGCTCCAGGATGGAGAAGAAGCTGATGAAGCTCCCGTACATGCCGCCGCAGTAGAAGAGGTTGGCGGCGCGGTCGTGGGCGGGGTCGAATCCGGCGGCGAGCAGGCCGTCGGCGGCGGCGCGCATCTGGGTGTCGTAGTCGCCGTTGGTGAACACCGAGAGGGCCGGCGCCCCGGTGGTGCCGCCGCTGCGGAAGTACAGGTGGGCGTGTTCGGCTGCGAGGGTGCGCAGTTGCTCCTGTACTCCGGCCTTGTCCAGCAGGGGGCCGGTCGGTGCAGCGGGCAGGGCTGCGGGGGCGACCAGGTCGTCCAGGCAGGCCGTGGCGCCGAAGCCGGCGTCCGCCTGCACACCGACCCGGCGGCTGTAGCGTTGCAGCGCGTAGACGCCGTCGTGCGGTTCGCCGTGGTAGCTGTCGAGCATCGCGCCGACCGGGGTGACCCGCAGCGCACCGGCCGCGATGACGGCCTGCGAGAGCCGGGCGATGTCGGTGCGGCTGCCGCCGATCGCGACGGTCTGCAGGTAGCGGCGCATGGGACGCAGGGTCGCCATGACGGCCGTGCGGGGCAGTGGCTTGACCCAGATGCTGCGGTGCAGAGGCGAGGCGGCGAGCGCGGACCGGGTGTCGGCCAGGACGCGCCAGGAGCCGTCGTCGGCCGCGACCACCTTGGTCAGGCCCAGGTGCTGTTCGAGACGGGCGATCAGTTCGGTGGTGGTGATCTCGGCGTGCTCCGCCGCTTCGAGCTCCGGTCGCGGGCACTTGGCGGAGGCCTCGGCGAGTCGGGCCGCGAAGCTCTCGGCGAAGGCGAAGACCTCGTCGGCGTCGTCGGTGTCCAGGTAGACCACCTGCGGACTGGAACAGGCCTGCTGCTCGAAGCGGCAGATGTCGGCGGCGAGGGCATCCTGCGTCGCCTGGTCGGACCAGGCGTCGCGGGTCAGATAGGCGAACGAGATCCTGTGACCCCACTCGACCAACCGGCAGCCGGGGGTGACGAGTTCGGAGACCGCCTGGACGGCGTCCTCACCGCCCCAGACCGCCACGGCGTCGGCGGCTGCGCACAGCAGCTGCAGCCACTCCTTGCGGGCGGAGGGGAAGCGCAGCACGACGGTCCGCCGCGCCAGGACCCCGGTCGGGTCCGCGTCCGCCAGTTCGGCGAGCAGGTGCTGGGCGAGGAGGGTGTCCGTGCTGCTGGTCTTCAGGACGTTGAGGTTCCCCGTGAGCAGTCCTTCGACGACGCTCAGCGGTGCGACGGCAGCGGCGTTGCCCGGGGCGATGTGGACCAGCAGACCGACCGGCGCCCAGGCCTCGAAGACGGTCTCCCGGGCGTCGGGGCGGGTGAACCGCTCGGGGTTCGGCCCGCCGAGCTCGCGCCGGAGCTTGCGCTCCAGCGCCGGGCGGCCGAGCGCGGCGGCGAGTTCGGCGAGAGTCGCCGCGGCCTCCTCGGGATCACTCCCGCCGTCGGTGAGACAGGCGGCCAGGCGGGTGTGCACGGGGCTGCCGGGCGTGCCCAGTTCGGCGCCGAGCGCCGCACAGGCACTCAGTACGGTCTCGGTGGACAGGACTTCGGTGAGCGCCTGCTCGGCGAGGGCGGGCAGCTCTGCCAGCCGTCGGGCCGCCTCGGCGTCGTCGATGAACGAGCCCTGCCAGAAGTGGGGTGCGGTGGTCACGACATTCCCTTCAGGAGTTCGGCGGCGGCGGCCGCGCAGTTGCGGTTGCGGCTCACCCCGGCGCGGCCGTGGATGGTGAACCACGGCGTGGGGAGCGGGCAGGGGCAGTCCTGCGCGGGGTGCAGCGAGGCGAGGTCTCCCATGACGACGCTCTGCGCCGGCACCGAGGTGATGTACGGCGAGACCAGGTGCAGAAAGCCGCGTTCGCCGTGGGGAAGCGGTTGCAGGGTCCTGGTGTCGCGCACCGCCGCACGGGACCACACCGGTACGTGCAGGCGGTGCTGCTCGCACTCGATGTACGGCACGCAGTGCTCGACCGAGCCGAAGGTGTCGCGGATCCGCTCCGACGGGATGCCCAGTTGCCCGGTGACCTCCGCGTAGAACTCCTCCTTGCCGATCTGCCGGTCGGTGTGCCCCTTCCAGCCGCCGCCGAGGAGCACCAGGGAGCCGGCGGGCAGCTGGAGCGGGGGCATGCCGAGGGCGCGCATCCGTTCCAGGGTGAAGTGCAGGAAGGCAGGGAAGCCCAGGATCCGCACCGGCAGCCCGTCCTCGGCGTACCGCTGGAGCGCCCTGATACAGCCGTGGACGTCGAACTCGTGGCCGGTGCCGGTGTGCCGCAGGGCGTGCGTGGTGTGCCGGGCCGGGGCGAAGTCGCACAGGTAGTTGTCGGTGAAGGAGGTGCCGAGCTTCAGCTGCGGGGCTGGTTCGTAGCTGTACAGAAGGTAGTTGACGGGCTGATCCGGTGTGATCCAGCCGTAGTGGTCGAAGATGCGGGCCACCATGCGCTGCGCGGAGCGGATGGTCCAGGTGTCGAAGAACATCTGCGACTTCTGGCCGGTGGTGCCGGAGGAGGTGAGGTGCAGGAAGACCTCCTCGCGCGGGATGGAGAGGACCTCGTGCCGCTTGAAGAAGTTGGCGTGCACCAGCGGCGTGCGGATCGCCTCGCCGACGGTGGGCGACGAGGTCCGTGGCGTGTCCTCCAGCAGGGCGCGGAAGAACGGAGAGCGCTGTGCGTGCCAGTCGTTGCTCTCGGCCATCGCGGCGGCGAACAGAGCGTCGGTCTCGAGTCCCGCCGTGTAGGGCGAGGAGAGGTCGCACAGCTGCTGCACGTGCGGGAGCGCCGCGGGGTCGGGGACCTCGACGGGGGCGAGATGGGGATTCATGAGGCAACCTCGTGAAGGGGTAGATAGGTCGAGGTCCAGGCGGTCAGATAGGAGACCAGGTACGGCTGGAGCAGCCCGCCGACGGCGGTGGTCCTGAAGTCGATCTGACGGCTGGTTCGGGAGAGTACGACGTAGTCGTGGAAGCGGTCGCCGATCCGGCGCATGGCCGGGTAGACGGCACTGGGGATGAACCCGGAGGCCAGAAAGGCACTCAGCCCTGCGGTGTCGGACAACGGCAGCAGGGTCTCGACGTAGTCGGCCCCCGCGCGGGTGACGGCTGCCATCAGCGGTTCGAGGGCGTCGGTGGCCGCTGCCGGGCAGGGGTACACCGCGACGAGCGAGCAGCTCGCCGCGACCGGGTCCAGGTCGGCGTAGGCCTCGAACGAGCCGTCCGGCGGTGTCAGTACGGCGTTCGGGGCGTGCAGCGGGAAGAAGCGCTCCGCCGGATCGGGGAAGAGCTCCAGGAAGCGGCGGTTCACGAAGCCGGGTGCGGTGATGACCTCCATCGTCGCGGTCACGGGCGCGATCCGTCCCTCAGGAGCCCGGGGAGCGACCCCGGGCCGCACACCGCTGTAGTCGATACCGGTGCTCTTGTGCGCCGCGTCGAGCAGCGGCACCAGGGCGGCGGGCACGTGGGTGACCGTCTCGCGGCGGTCCAGTACCCCGTCCGCGTAGCGGGCGAACAGCGCCAGACTCTCGCACCCCGCGACTTCGACGGCGTTGGGCAGCAGGCCCAGCGGCCGGAATCCGCTGCGTGCGAAGACCTGTTGCGGGCCCTGGGTCACCACGCGGACGGTGGCGTAGATCGAGTCGACGGTGCCGGCGGCGAAGGCGTCCGCGCACACCGTGCTCGTCAACCGCCCGGCCAGTCCGCCCTGGCGGTGCTCCGGGTGGACGGCCAGGCCGACCAGCTTGCCGATCCGGCTGCCGGGGTCGGTCTGCACCGCCACCGACCCGGCCAACTGGCCTGCGCCGGCCCGGCGGGCGGTCAGCCAGTGGGTGTGCGGGTCCGCGATCAGCCGTCGCATCTCCGCCGGGTCGCTGCCCAGAGCCACCGGATAGCCGTGGCCGTAGACGTCGAAGTACAACTGGCGCAGATGGGCGATGTCCTGGAGCGTCGCGGGGGAGATCGTCACGGTCATCGCTGTTCCCCCATCGGCAGCGCGGAGGTGATCAGCACCGGTTCCGGGTCGGGGACCTGACGGGCCGTCCGGTCGGACCTGCCGAGCAGCAGGAGGACGAGCGCGACCGGCACCAGGCCGACAGCCTGGACCACACACAGCGAGCGCGGCGACAGGTGGTCGCCGAGCAGGCCGAAGACGAGTGAGGACAGCGGGAAGGTGGCGCCCAGCAGCGACTGCATCACGGCGAAGAAACCAGGCCGGTCGCCGACGGGTACCAGCCGTTGGAACAGGGCCACGAAACGCACCCCGATGACGCCGACGCACCAGCCCGCGACGGCCAGCGAGCCCACGGCGGCGGCCTGGGTGGCCAGCAGCCCCGGCAGGCCCAGCGCGGCTGCCATCAGGGTCAGGCAGCCCGCACCGATCGTGGTGGGCGAGCCGGGCAGCCGGCCGCCGGTGAACGAGCCCACCAGTGTGCCCGCGCCCAGCGCCGCTTCCAGTGCGGCGACGGTCGAGCCGTGGGCCTGCAGCACCGAGCGGGTGTAGAGCGGCATCACGACGAACACCGCGGTGGTGAACACGTTCGCTGCCGTGAAGCAGAGCAGCACCCGGCGGATGAACGGCAGGTCGGCCAGGATCTGACGCAACGTCCGCCGAGGGGCGGCCGAGGCGTCCTCTCCGATGACCTCGGACCCGGTGGCGGCAGCAGGAAAGCGGGTCACGCCGATGAGAGCGGCCGCCAGGAGGTAAGCGCCGGCACACCCGGCCACGATGCCGGCCAGGCCCCAGGCGTCGACCACCAGCGGGCCCAGCAGCCCGCCCGCGAGAGCGGCCAGGGACTGGGTGGCGAGTTCGAAGCCGGTCGCAGCCTCGATGTCGGCGTCGTCGACCAGTTCGGGAACGGACGTGGTCAGGCAGGGGTCGAACACCGCCTGGCAGCCGGCCAGCAGCAGCGCCGCACCGTACGCGACCCCTGTGGGCAGCGCCGTGGCGTACGTCCAGCCGGCCGTGCCGGCGGCCACCAGGCCGGCGACCGCGGCCGCACCGCCCAGTACCGTCCGGTGCGGGCAGCGCGCGATGAGCGAGGCCACCAGCGGCGCCAGGACCACCGCGGGAAGGGTGCTGACGGCGAGGAACGCCCCTGAGGCGAGGCCGCGGTCGGCACCGGCCGAGTAGCCCACCAGCCACCAGACCATGCCGACCTGGAACATCCGGCCCGCGGCCTGGGTGAGGACCTGTGCGGCCCACACCGACCCGAAGACACGGTTGCGCAGGACTATCGGAAGCTGCCGGGACGCCCCGGTGGAGACCGTCATGAGTGCGGCCGTTCGTCGATGACGCGGATCAGCTTGCCCGAGCGCGAGTTGACGGCGAGATCCTGCTGCCGCACCCACTCCACGGACAGCGGATGGATGTACCCGGCGGCGACCGCCTCGGCGTAGAGCGCCCGGGCCGCCAGGATCCCGTCGCCGATGGCGGTCGCCAGGTCCGGAAGTCCGGCCGTGTTCCCGTCGCAGGCGAGGCGCAGCAGCAGGCCGTCCCGCTGCTCCCAGCGGCGCACCACCAGCTGCACGCCGGTCACCCGGCCGGCGGGATCGGCAGTCCGGACGAGGTCGAGCACGTCCTGCGTGTACAGCGACACCGGCCCCACCCGGACGCCCTCCTCGGCCCGGCCGAGGATGCGGAAGTGTCCGGTGGCGGCATCGGTCCACTCGGCACGGTCACCGACGGGGTAGCGCAGCACGGGCATCAGCCTCCGCCGCAGGTCGGTCACCACGACCCGGCCGGGAACGCCGTCGCGGGTGACGGGCTCGCCGGTGTGGTCGTCGAGGATCTCCACCACGGTGTGCGGTGTGAAGGCCCGATGCACCCGCGGGTCCGGACCCGGCACCGGCCGACCGAGCAGTCCGGCATCGACGGCGGCGTAACCGACCGACGAGGCACGGGCGTTGGGGAAGGCCCTGGCCAGCAGCGGCTGCTGGTCCTGGTAGAGGCCCTCGCCGCCGAAGAGGAGCAGCTCCACCTGCGGAAGCTGCCGCCCTGAGGTCATCAGGTGGTCGGCCAGCGCGCACAGCGTGGTCGGCGTGCCGGCGAGCACCTCGACGTCGAACTGCTCCAGCGTCTGCACGGTCGACTCCAGCGGTGCCGCACCGCCGATCGGCAGCCGGACATTGGCGACGGGGGAGCGGTGCAGTGAGTCGAGGATGAAGCTGAAGCTCGCGTAGAGATCCCCGGCGTAGAAGAGGTCGGCGACCCGGTGCCCGGGACGCAGCCCGGCGTCGACGAGGCCGGCGCCGAACGCGGTGGTGAATTCCCGCCATTCCTCACGGCTGTAGAAGGAGAACTTCGGGGAGCCCGTCGTGCCGCCGCTCTTGAAGACCACCGCCTCGTCCAGCGGCGCGGTCAGCAGGCGGTTGTCCCGGGGTGTGTTCGCCTGCCAGAACTCCGCCTGAGGCACGACCGGAAGTTCCGTCAACTCCGTCACCCGGTCGGGTAGACCGGCGTAGAGCTCCGCATAGAAGGGTGAATTGCGGCGCACGAAGCGTATGAGTTCCGTTATTGGTTGAACGGGCATTGATTCCTGCTTTGGGGCATGCGAGGGTGAAGCGCTGCCACGAGAGGCGTGGCAGCGCCAGATGGTTGTGGGTGACCGCCGGTGGGTCCGCGGCAAATCGGTATCCTGCCGGGGGCCGGACTGATACCGCTGGATTGTGGCGGATCAGAGTGGGGTGCCAACTCAATTGAGTGAACACTGAATGTCAGTCAACTGAACTGACGCCGAGAGCGCTTGGCTACCAACCCCCCGGCTGACGGAACGTTAGGCTATCACCCCGGTAAGCCTTCGGATTCCAGGTGCATCGGGACGCCAGCCTCGACTCACCATGGTCTGGCGCTCTGACAACGGAGTTCCCGTCCGTTCCAGAAAACTGTGGTGAGGTAGATCTCATGCCACGGGCGCGTCGAGGCCGGGGCGGGGCGAGTCACTGTGTGGGTACGGTCGAATAGTTGAATTCAAGACATATGAAGAGCGTCTGCGCAGTTCACCGTCCGAGGCGGGGACGGCCGGTGGCCGGTTCTCTCTTCCGGCTGATTAGGACCGCTTATTGCGGAGTGGCTCTCGGGCAGCCATCGCACCTCGCCCGTCCCCAGGGTGATCGTGGCCCGTGGCCGCATCGGCCCGTCGCCCCGGCGTGAGAGCAGGACCACCTCGTCGACCCGGGCCGGCATGCTGCCCAGCCGGGCGGCGCACTCTGCGCAGAGCCGACGCGGATCCCGGGTCCGCCCCAGGGACAGGTGCGGCGTGAAGCCGCCGGCGTGGCCCCGGCAGCGCGGAAACCGCTCCTCCAGCGCGCGATGCAGCCCGGCCCAGGGCGCCGGGCCGGCCGCTGCGGGATCGAGCCACACGGTGGCATCGCTGCGGTGCCTGAAGCTGTGCACGCCCCTGAGTCGGATGGCGAACGGTGCGGTCTCGGCCGCTGCTGCGGCCAGCAACGGGGCGGCCTGCTCGAAGTCGGACTCCGGTACGAAGCCGAAGAGCAGGTTCACGTGCGGTGGCCAGCGGCGGATCTGCGGATCGTGCTCCTGGCGGATCTGCTGGATCGCGGGCCACAGCTCCCCAGGGGGGAGCCACGCCACCGCAGTGCGGGGCGTCGGCGCGATGTCGACCACGCCCGGAAGGTCGAACCCGTCTCCGGGAGCCCGGTGCACGTCCACACCCCAATGGTCCGACATGGAGAGCCCCGCCGGGCGGCCGGGCCGCCTCGAACCATGCCAGGCTGACACCGCAAAAATACCAAGGTATGCAAGGTTAAACAGAGGCCATGCCTTTGATTTGCATGCCGTTCGGAGGTTGTGCCAATATAATCGCAGGAGTCCGCAGCGATCTCGGAGGGGCGGACGAGAGTGGAAGGAAGCAAGGGTCCAATGTCGGACGGCGCGCGCGTCATCGTCGGAGTCAGCGGCTCGTTGAACAGTTTGACCGCACTGCATCGTGCGGTCGACGAGGCTCGTGCCCGCCGGGCGGTGCTCGTTCCCGTGCTCGCCTGGACGCCCGTCGGCGGCGAGCGCAACTACCGTGCCCAGCCTTGTCCGCCGCTTCTCCGCGCCTGGGAGGAGGCTGCCGACGAGCGACTGGAGCGCGCCTTCCGGGACGCCTTCGGCGGCTTCCCCGTCGGCGTCCGGGTGGAGCCGCTGGTGGTCCGTGGCGAGACCGGACCGATGCTTACCCGAATCGCCGACCGGCCGAACGACCTACTGGTCGTCAGCACCGGACGCCAGGGCGGCCTGCGTCGCCTCCTGCACGGTTCGGTGAGCCGCTACTGCCTGGCGCATGCCACCTGCCCCGTTGTCGCTGTTCCGCCGTCCACCCTCCACTCCGACCTGCGCCGGGTGGCGCACATCGTCGACCTTCGAGAGCTGTCGCACGCCGCCTGATCGCCGCAGCCGCACGGTTGCGGCAGGCAGGACGCGAACGGACGGAGCGCCTGCCGCCCCGCTGCCGCTGCCCGTAGCGGTGCCTGACATTTTGTCAGGTCTTTTCCTTCGGGGTGCCGATACCACTGACCAGGGGGTCTGTCGGGCAGGGCGGCGGAGTGGCTGGGCGTGGTTTCCGGGTGGGGAGTGGTAGACCCCTTGTGGACGTGGTGGCGGGTGCGGTGAAATGCCCGTGGCTTGTCGGGTTGGGCGTCCCCGGAAGTATTCGTGCGTCCGAACCTGGCCACGCGCATTCTGCGGCCGCCCTCCTGACGTTGTGTCAGACAGAGGGGATATGCGTGATCAGTTGGCGTAGGTCTCAGTTGGCGGCGGCTGCCACGGCCACCGCCGCCTTCGTGGTACTGGCCTTCGGGAGCAGCGCGAACGGTGCGCCTCTGCCCGTACCGGCGGACGCGCTGTCGGTATCCGACAGTGGGTCGCCGGTGCCGGTGATCGTGGTGCTCAAGGACCAGATACCGGATGTGCCTGCGGATTCGGGACATCTGGGTGACCGGAAGAAGAAGGCCCAGTCCGCACAGGCACCGCTGCTGGCCAGGGTCAGGGCCGGTGGCGGTACCCGCATCAAGAGCTTCGTGGTCGGGAACGCCTTCTCAGCCACGGTGAGCCCGGCGCTGCGGGCCGCGCTGGTGGCAGACCCGGCCGTGGCCTCGGTGGTGGCGGACGAGCAGGTCGCCGTCGCTCCGCCGAACCGGGGCACGGCGCCCGGGAGTCCGGTGGACGGCGGTGCGGCGAAGGGCGGTGCCGGATCTGCCGCACCGAACGTGCCGAAGGGCTCGGCCGCGCCGGGAGCAGGTGGCACGCGGCCGTCGGATGCGATCTGCCCGAGCGACCCGTCGAAGCCGCTGCTCGAGCCGGAGGCGCTCCACTCCACGCACGTGGTGAGTTCGCCCGGCGCCCCCGGCGCCCGCGACTTCGCCGACGGCAGGGGAGTCAAGGTCGCCTACATCGCGGACGGCATCGACCCGAACAACCCGGACTTCATCCGGGCGGACGGCTCCCATGCGGTGGTCGACTACCAGGACTTCTCGGGCGAGGGCCCGGACGCGCCGAGCGGGGCCGCCGAGGCGTTCGGCGACGCCTCGGCGATGATCGCGCAGGGGCGCCAGGTGTACGACCTGTCGAAGTTCGTCAACCCCACGCACCCGCTGCCGACCGGCTGCAACATCCGGATCGAGGGCATCGCCCCCGGGGCCTCGCTGGTGGCGCTGAAGGCGGGCGGTGAGACCTTCCCGAACTCGGCGATCCTGCAGTCCATCGACTACGCGGTGTCGGTGGCCCACGTCGATGTGCTCAACGAGTCCTTCGGCTCCAACACGGCCCCGGACAGCGGAGTGCACGACACAGTCGCACTCTTCAACGACCAGGCGGTCGCGGCCGGCGTGACGGTGACGGTCTCCACGGGCGACGCCGGTATCAACGGGACCATCGGCACACCCGCGACCGACCCCAGGGTGATCGCGGCCGGTGCCTCCACCGACTCGCAGCTCTACCAGCAGACCGGTTACGCCGCCGCGCAGTTCTCCAACGGGACCTGGGCGAACAACACCATCTCCGCGCTCTCCTCCGGCGGGATCACCCAGGCCGGGCGGACCGTGGACCTGGTCGCGCCGGGCGAGTCGGACTGGGCACTCTGCACGCCGGACCTGACCCGCTTCACCGAGTGCACCAACTTCGCGGGCGGCGCCAGCCCGATCCAGCCGTTCGGCGGGACCAGCCAGTCCGCGCCGATGACGGCCGGTGCCGCCGCGGTGGTGATCCAGGCGTACCGCGACACGCACAAGGGCGCCTCGCCGACTCCCGCGCTGGTGAAGACGTTCCTCACCGGTACCGCCCAGGACCTGGGCCTGCCGGCCCAGGAGCAGGGCGCGGGCCTGTTGAACGTCCGCGCCGCAGTGGAGGCTGCCCGGGGCTACGACCACGGCTCGGGCGCGAAGGACAGCGGGACCGTCCTGGTCACCAACGGCCAGGTGGACATCACCGCACAGCCCGCATCCACGCACACCGCGGACATCACGGTGACCAACACCGGCAGCACCGCGAGGACGGTGAGCGGCGCGACCCGTACCTTCGCCCCGCTGGCCGACTCCCGGCAGACCGTCCAGTTGAACTCCGGCACCGACCGGACGTTCAACTACGCGACCAACGGCGCGACCTGGGTGCACCGCGAGGTGAAGTTCGACGTTCCACCGGGTGCCGACCGTCTGGCGGCCTCGATCGCCTGGCAGGGTGCGCCGCAGAAGTCCGGCGACCGCACGGTGACCCCGGTGGTCCGGCTGACCCTGCTGGACCCGTCCGGGCGGTTCGAGACCAACACCCGTCCCCAGGGCGGCGCGGTGTCGCCCAACTTCGGCCTCGTGGACGTCCCGCATCCGGTCGCCGGCGAGTGGACGGGAGTCCTCTACACCCCGGCCAGTACCGACGGCTTCACCGGCCCGGTCACCCTGGAGACCGCCACCCAACGCGCGGTACCGGCCGGTGCGGTGAGCCCTCAGGTGGTCACCCTGGCGCCGGGAGCCAGCCGGACGCTGCACGTCCGGCTCACCACTGCGGCGGCCGGCGGTGACGCCGGACAGTCGATCACCGTGGCCGGCGACAACGGCCGTACCACCTCGGTGCCCGTGATACTGCGCAGCCTGGTCGAACTCAAGGGCGGCGCGGGCAGCTTCACCGGGGCGATCACCGGCGGCAACGCCCGGGACGCATCCCCGGCGCAGTCCTTCACCTACGCCTTCGACCTGCCGAAGGGGCAGCGTGACGTCCAGGTCAGGCTGGCCGTCGCCAAGGACCCGAAGCTGCTGATGCAGGGTGTGCTGATCAGCCCGAACGGCACACCGGTCGACTCGGAGAGCAACGCGCTGCTGGACGCTCAGGGCCAACTCACCGGTACCGGCGCCGCTCTGGCCACCACCGCGCTCTCCCCGGCACCGGGGCGCTGGCGCTTCGTCCTGGTGGTCCTCAACCCGGTCAGCGGTGCGGAGCTCGACCAGCCGTTCACCGCGACGGTCGGCGTCAACCGGACCGAGGCGCAGGTGGCCGGGCTGCCGCGGAGCGCAAAGACCGTACTGCCCGCCGGTAAGCAGGTCGCGCTCGACGTCAGCTACCAAAACCTCACGGGCGCGGTGCAGCAGATCTACGCCGACCCGCGCCTCGACGCCCGGGTGGATCTGCCGCTGGTGCCGCAGGGCGCGTCCGCGACGGTGTCGCTGCCGCTGGCCAGCAGCGCATCGGTGCCCGCCTTCCTGGTGCCCCCGGACACCGACCGGCTGACCGCGGTGGCGGCCTCCTCCGTTCCCGCACAGCTGGAGATCGGCGCCACGACCGGTTCGCCCGACGTGTTCGGCGACCTGAAGAAGGCGCAGGGCGGCTCGACGATCTCGGTCGCGAAGTCGGCCGGCAGCAGCGCTCAGCCGATCGTCCCCGGCTACTGGAGCACGTACGTCCAGCAGATCGGTCCGTTCTCGAACGCGGGGGCACCCTCCGGTACCTCGACGATCACGGCTACCGCCCACACCCGGGCGTTCGACCCGGCCATCACCTCCACCACCGGCGACCCGTTCGCGGCAGCGGTGAACGCCTCGGCGCCGGCGGCCACTCCGGTGGCGGTCGAGCCGGGCGAGGTGGGCACCGTGCGGATCTCCCTCACCCCGAGCGGCGCCAAGGGCAGCACCGTCAGCGGTGTCCTGTACCTGGTGTCCGCCCCGGGCGGGGTGGCCACGGCCAACAACTCGCTGGGGATCACGGGTTCCATCCTCGCCGCGGTCCCGTACAGCTACACGATCGGCTGAGCTGCGGCGCAGTGCCGTAGCCGAAGCCGGACACCAGAGCGCCGAGGCTGCCCCGAACTCCGGGGCAGCCTCGGCTGCTGTCCGGGGGCGACGGCCGGCGCGACGCGTGCCGCAGCGGGTCAGCGGGTCAGAGGGTGACGAAGGAGTAGCCCTTGGCCTTGAGGGCGGGCAGCACGGTGCGCAGCGCCTCGACGGTCTGCGAGCGGTCGCCACCGCCGTCGTGGCAGAGCAGGATGTCGCCCGGCTTGGCGGCCAGCAGCTTCTCGCTGATCTTCCTGGTGCCGGGGCGCGACCAGTCCCTGGGGTCGACGTCCCAGTCGATGGGGGTCATACCGTACTTGGCGACAGCGGCGAACACGGCGGGGGACCAGTCGCCGCCGGGCGAGCGGAAGAGCTTCGGCTCGGCTCCTGCGGCGTCCACGACGACGGACTGGGTGTCGGCGATCTGCTGTTGGATCTGTGCCTCGCTGCGCCGCGAGAACGGCTGCGGGTGGGTCATCGTGTGGTTGGCGAGGGTGTGGCCGTCCGCGGCGATCTGCCGGATGAGGTCCTTGTCGGCATGGGCCTCGATTCCGACCACCGAGAACGTCGCCCGGACGTCGTACTTGCGCAGCAGCTGAAGGACCTCCGGCGTGTAGCGCCGGCTCGGACCGTCGTCGATGGTCAGTGCGACCGCGTTCGACGGAGCGTTCGGCAGCAGGTCGTGGACCTTGAAGACGGGCTTGCTGCGCACCGCCACCGGGGAGGCCGACGGGTCGGGCAGGCCTAAGACGCCCGGTGGCTCGGTCGGCGCGGTGGGGGAGAAGGAGTCGGAGGGGCCCTCCGACGGCGGGGGCGGGGCCGAGGCGGAGCCGGGTGAACTGCTGCAGGCGGTCAGTGTGCCGCCCGCTCCGAACGCCGCCGCAGCGGCGGCCGTCCAGGCGATCAGACGGCGTCGGGTCACGTCATCGCTCCGGCCGGTCGGGTGCGCCGCTCGCTGCTCTTCCATCTGCTTCCTCTCCCCCTCGGCGGCTCGTCCGGTCGGTAACCGTGTTCCCCGACGCCACCACCTCAATCGACGCCGATTGCTCCGAGCCGGTTCCGCACGGCCGGTCGCCTTCCGGCACTATCCACGGCGGCCCTGATTCCGCTGTACTTCGGCGAGTTCGGCGCGGAGTCGGCCACGAGTGCGCATCAGGATCCGGCCGAGCATGTTCTTGCCCGTCCCGGTTCTCCCGCGACCCCAGTAGTGGCCGGTGGCGGTGTCCTCGACGATCTCTTCGTCGCCGGTGGACAACAGGATGTCGCGGATGTCCGCGTGCGTACGGAACTTGGCCGCCACCGCAGAGCGCATCACGTCGTCCTTGACCCGGTCCCAGTCCCGCCGCAGCGGTCTGGACGAGTCACGGCCCAGCTCGGCAGCCCGCAGCGGCGTGCGGGCCCGGCGGATGAGATCGGCATGGCGGGTTCTCGGTTTCCGCGACGCGCCGGTCAGGTCCGTCGTCCAGGCGGTCGCCCGAGTCGGCGCGAACCGCTGTCACTGCGCGCGAGCTGCTCCCCATGCCTGCTCGAACTCCGTCGAGCTGATCTCTTCGGCGTCGAATTCCGGCTGGGCGGCAATTTCGCTCACGGGCGGGAATGCGATCTCGGACAGCCCCACGCCGGCCGTTTCGTGGTCCTCGTCGGCCCACTCGCTTCGACCGTCCCGGAAGACCTGGACCTTCCGGGTTTCATAGCCGTCCTCGCCGAGTTCGCTCAGATAGAGCACCGGCTCGTCGTCAAAATCATGATGCCATGCGACCTTGACGTACCTCACGGCTGGTTCCTCCCGTGCCCCAGGATGCGCCCGGTGAGATCGAGCGATCCACTGTTGGGGATGACGAAGACGCCGGGCCGACCCTCGTTCACCTGGAGCCCGCTCACGTCGACCTCGATGTAGTGCGTGAACTTCTGTCCGGCCCATGGTACTCGGAGGAAGGCGGCGGAGAGCTGCCCCTGAGTCTTGGTCCCCGGCTCGATGTCGGTCAGATACTGCCCGTCCCCGTAGCGCGCGTCCTTCGGATTGTTCGCCTTCAGGGACGGGCGCAGCTCCTGACTGGCGATGATTCCGTCGTGCCCCTCCTGGTTCGTGTAGTGGTAGAGCGACCTGGGGGCGGGCGGTTCGGTGTGCTCGTGCGGTGAGAGGCCGAGGGGGTCGGTCCAGGTGTGCGGGTTGTGGACGTAGGTGTCGGGGTTGGGGGCCGGGTCGAGGCCGAGCGGGTCGGGAGTGGTGTAGCGGGCGGTTTCGGGGTCGTAGTAGCGGTTGAGGTTGTAGTGGAGGCGGGTCTCCGGGTCGAAGTACTGGCCGGGGAAGCGAAGCGGGGTGTAGGTCGTGCTGTCGCTGGGCCAGGTGGTGTGGCCCCAGACGGTGGGGGTGGTGTGCCAGGCGATGGTTTCGGTGGCGGGGTCGACGAGTTCGACGGGGGTGCCGACCAGGTCGGTGACGATGGCGAAGAAGCGCCGGTCGATCTGGGTCTGGGGTGTGTCGGCGGTGGCCGGGGTGGTGATGGTCTCGGTCTGGGTGAGGGGGTGGAGGCCGTTGTGGTCCCAGCTGAGGGTGTGCGGCCCCGGGAGATAGGGGGCGTGGGTGGTCTGTTCGGCGAGGGTGGGGCCGTCCCAGGTGAAGTCGGTCTGCTCCACGACGGTGGCGCCGTCGTCGGCCAGGCGCTGTTTGGCCGTGCGGCGGCCGAAGGGGTCGTAGAGGTAGCGCCAGCCGGTGCCGTCGGGGGTGGTGACGTGGGCGAGGCGGTCCTCGGCGTCCCAGGTGTAGTACCAGGTGTCTGGCTTCCTGGAGAGCCGGGTGGCCTGACGGAGCGTGATACGGCCGGCGGCGTCGTACTCGTAGCGGACGCGGCCCGCGGTGGTGAGCTGGGTGCCGGTGTAGGTGCGGGTGCCGAGGGCTGCCTGGGTGCTGCCGGTGGCGGGCCAGTCGGCGTGGGTGAGGTTGCCGGCCTGGTCGTAGGCGTAGCTCTCGGTCCAGGTGGTGGCGTGGACGGCGGTGACCCGCCCGGCGGGGTCGAGGTCGAAGCTGCGGGGGCCGGTGAGCTGGTCGTCGACGCCGGTGAGGCTGCTGTCCACGCGGTAGGTGTAGTCGCGGCGTTGGAGCACCGACTGCCGGGCGTGGAGGGTCTGGCCGGTGAGACGGTTCAGGGTGTCCCAGGTGCTGGCCAGGGTGAGGCGGTCGCCGAGGGTGCGCCGGTGTTCGCGGCCGAGGGCGTCGTAGGCGAACTCCAGGTTTCCCGCCGGGGTGGCGAGGGCGGTGGGGCGGCCGACCGCGTCGTAGGCCCAGGTGCTGGTGTGGCCGGTCGGAGTGGTGCGGCTGGTGCGACGGCCGAGGATGTCCCGGGTATGGGTGAGGGCACGGCCGTTGACGGTCTCGGTGAGCAGATTGCCCAGCGCGTCGACGGTGCGGACCAGGTCCGTGTCGGGGTTGGTCGCGCGGATCAGCTGCCCGGCGGTGTTGTAGGTGTAGGTGGTGACGCGGCCGTCGGCGTCCTTGGTACTGGTGCGGCCGAGCAGATCGTAGGTGTAGCGGGTGTCCCGGCCGAGCGGGTCGGTGCGGGTGAGGATCCGGCCGTCGGCATCCAGCCGGTAGCTGACGTTGCGGCCGTTGAAGTCGCTCTCGCCGACGAGCCGGCCGGCCGCGTCGTAGCTGTAGTTCCAGGTCTGGCCGAGGGCGTTGGTCACGGCCGCGAGCTGCATATGGGCGTCGTGGGTGAAGGTCGTGCGACTGCCGTCCGGGCCGGTGCGGGCGGCGAGGGTCTCGAAGTGGGTGTACTCGAAGGTGCTGACCTGGCCGAGTTGATCGGTGTGGGCGAGGAGGTTGCCCTCGCCGTCGTAGGTCCAGGATTCGGTGGCCCCGTCCGGACTCGTGCGCGAGGCCGGGTGGCCCTCGGTGGTCCAGGTCAGCCGGGTGACGGTGCCCGACTGATCGGTGATGGCGCTGGTGCGGCCGAAGGCGTCCCGCTCGTAGCCGGTGGTGGCCCCGGTCGGGTCGGTGATCTCGACCGGGAGGCCGGCGGCGTTGCAGCGGACCAGCGTGGTGTGGCCGAGGGCGTCGGTGACGGAGGCCAGGTGGCCGAGGTCGTCGTAGGAGTAGCGGGTGAGCGCTCCGGTGGGGTCGGTGGAGAGGGTCCGGCGGCCGGTCTCGTCATAGGTGTGGCGCCAGACGGCGCCGCCCGGCTGGGTGATCACCGCGGGGAGGCTGAGCTCGCCGGCGTAGGAGACGGTGGTCCGTTCGCCGTCCGGGCGGGTGACGGATATCAGGTCGCCGGCGCCGTCGTACTCGTAGCGGGTGGTGCGGCCGAGCGGGTCGGTCTCGGCCAACAGGCGGTCGTACTCGTCACGTTCGAAGCGGATGGTGTTCCCGAGCGGGTCGGTCTGGGCGGTGATCTGCGCGTGTTCGTTGACGTGGTAGCGGGTGGTGTGCCCCAGCGCGTTGGTCTCGGAGTGGACCTTGATTCCGGTGACCGGGTCCGGCTCGCCGTAGGTGAAGTGGAAGCGGAGAGTGCCGTCGGCGCCGCCTTCGTCGACGACCCGGTCGAACTGGTCGTACCGGTAGACGTAGTGGCTGTCGTTGCGGTCGGTCCAGGACAGGATCCGGCCGGTGGCGTCGTTGGCGAAGCGCATCGGCCTGCCGGAGGAGTTGTACACCGAGGTCAGATGGCCGTCGGTGTAGCCGTAGCGCAGCAGCAGTGCATCGCGGCCGCCCTCGCCCGCACCCGCGAGCCGCAGCGCGGTGATCCGGCCCGCGTCCACCGTGACGAGGAGGCGGTAGCCACCGGAGTGGGTGATGCTCAGCGGCGTGCCGTCCTCGTCGTACGCGAGGTCGAAGCGGCGGCCGAAGCGGTCACGCAGGCTGGTCAGCAGCGCCGTCCGGCGGTCCGGGCAGAGGGTGAACTCCCGTACCAGACCCTGGGACACGTCGGTCAGTGTGTAGTCGCCCGAATCGGCGTCCACCTCGAGATCCCACCGTGCACCGGCACTTGCCCGTGCGGCCTCGCCCGGCTCCGGGTGCGGGTATGCCTGCGACACCAGGTCCGGGCCGAGGTAGACCACGCCCTCGGCGTCGATCTCCAGGCGTTCGTCGAAGGTGCACACCCAGCGCGGGCCCATCCAGCGCCCGGCCGCGTAACCTGCCTCGAACGACCGGGTGAACACCAGCGGCAGTGAACCGGGCAGGGACATGTCCGTCTGCTTGATGAACATGCGGCCGGTGGCCATGTCGACCGGCTCGCCGCCGGGGCAGATGGAGTCCTCCTTCCGGCCCGACTCGCGCGGCCGCTCGACCTGCTTGCGACCGCGGCCGCCGCCCGAAGGCCCACCCCTGCCGGAGCGGGTGCCACCGCCGGGCGGGTGCGGCGCGTGGGGCAGGTCCTTCCTGCCGGACCCGAGGATCTTCTTGAGCTCGGCCTCGTGCTTGGCATCGGTCTCGCGGGTGTTCCTGGCGACCTTCTTCAGGTTGTTCCCGGCCGAGTGGTAGAAGTCCTTCACGGCCTTGCCGGCATCCTCGGCCAGGGTCTTGCCCAGCTTCTGCGCCCCGTGCTCCAGGGCCCTGACGATCTGGTTGCTCACTCGAAACTCACCCCCGCGATCTTCGACCGGAACGCCTCCGCGTGGGCGGCCACCGTCTCGGCATGCTCGTGCATGGTCTGCGCATGCGCCTCCAGCGCGGCCGGGTCGATCCGGAAGCCGGTGCCCGCCGTCGAACCGCCGCCCCCGAGGGCCGACTCGGCGGCCTGGAACACCAGTCCGGACACCGCGCGCCCCACCACCTCCACCAGCGGGTCGACGGCAGCCTCGATCACCTGACCGATGATGTACTGCTCCAACTGCTGCTCAAGGAAGTTGACGAGCTTCTTGGCCGCCTCCTCGATCAGCACCACCGCCGCCTCGGCCAGACCGAACGTGGCCACCGCGGCCGCCTGATCCGCGACGAACGCGGCCGCCATCGCCACCAGTTCGGCGATCGCCTCGGCCTTCATCGCCACGATCACGTCCGCAGCCGCGTCGAGGGCCGTGGCCACCACGTGGCACGCCTGGACCAGATCATTCATATGACTGCTCGACAGCTGGTTCCACTTGGCGGTCAGCGCCTCGTACGACGCCCCCTCGTAGGACTCGCCCAGCCGCTGCACCGTCGCCGTGGAGTCCCGGTGCGTGCCCTCCATATCGGTGGCGAACTCCCGCACGTGGGAAGCGAACTCACGAACCTTGTCCTCGTTCACCGATGGCCAGTTGATGCCGATGAACTGCAGGAACGACACCACCTCACCAGGCAGTTCAATCGCCACAGCGCCCCCCTCGGGCAGGTCGTCCGACTGAGGCTAGCCCACGCTCCGCGGCGGCGGTACCCGGAGACGGAAAAGACGACGGGCGGCTGACGCGTCGGTGGCCAGGCCTTGTCCGGCAAGATCGGCCGGACAGGGCCTGGCGCGGCCGGCCGCCCGGTGTCCCGTCGCGGATCCCGCCGGACCCCCGGAGATCACGCAGGGAGTCTCCGTTCCGCATGCTCGCTGCTGTCGAGCACTCCTAGACTTGGCGGTATGGCCCGGCTCAACGAAGAGGTCGAGGCGCTGCTCCAGGAGTACTCCGACCTCATCCTGCTCACCGGCGGGGACGCCTACCGGGCGCGTGCCTACGAGAAGGCGGCGCGGTCGGTCGGCGGCTACCACGCGGATGTCGGAGAACTGGACTTCAAGGGGCTCCTGGAGATCCCCGGTGTCGGGAAGTCGACCGCAGAGAAGATCACCGAGTATCTCGCCACCGGCCGGGTGGCGGCCCTGGAGAAACTCCGCGCCGAGGTCCCGCCCGGGGTGCGGGAGATCATGGCCATCCCCACCGTCGGTCCCAGGACCGCGGTGATGCTGCACAAGGAACTCGGCATCTCCTCGGTCGACGAACTGCTGGACGCGGCGAAGGACGAGCGGCTGGGCGGCCTGCGCGGGCTGGGCGATCGGACGGCCGAGAACATCGTGCACGGCATCGAGGTGATGCGGCAGAGCAGCGGCCGGGTGCTCCTCAACGTGGCCCTGGAACAGGCCGAGGAGGTCGTCGCGGAACTCGCCGGAGTCACCGGCTGCGTGCGCTGTGCGTACGCCGGCTCGCTGCGGCGGATGCGGGAGACGATCGGCGACATCGACGTACTGGCGGCCGCCGAGGACTCGGCGGCACTGATGGAGGCGGTGGCCGCTCTCCCGTACGTCGCCGACGTGCTGGTCCGGGGCGCCACCAAGACCTCGGTCCGCACCGCCAAGGGCATGCAGCTGGATCTGCGGGTCGTCCCGCCCGAGGACTGGGGCGCGGCGATGGTCTACTTCACCGGCTCCAAGGCGCACAACATCCGGCTGCGGAGCCGGGCCGTCAAGGCCGGGCTCAAGCTCTCCGAATACGGCCTGTTCGAGGTCGCGAGCGGCGAGAAGATCGCCTCGGCGACCGAGGAGGAGGTGTACGAGGCGCTCGGCCTGCCCTGGATCCCGCCCACCCTGCGCGAGGACCGCGGCGAGATCGACGCCGCCCTGGGCGGCGAGCTGCCCGAGCCGGTCACCGAGCAGGACATCCGGGGCGACCTGCACGTCCACACCGACCTCACCGACGGGCTGGCCCCGCTGGAGCAGATGCTCGCCGCTGCCGCCGACCGGGGCCTCGGATACTGCGCCGTCACCGACCACGCCCCCAACCTGGCGATGCAGCGGATGACGGACGAGAAGATGCTGGCGCAGCGTCAGCGGGTACGCGCGCTGGACCGCCACTACAAGGGCATGAGGGTTCTGCACGGCACCGAGCTCAACATCGACCCGGACGGAGGTGTGGACTGGCCGGAGGACTTCCTGGCCGGCTTCGACCTCTGTGTGGCCTCGATCCACTCCCACTTCGGTGCCGACCGGGATGCGCAGACCCGTCGGCTGATCCGGGCCTGCGAGAACCCTTACGTGCACATCATCGGCCATCCGACCACCCGGCTGCTGGGCCGCCGGCCCGCCGTCGACGCGGACTTCGACGCCGTCTACGCCGCCTGCGCCCGTACCGGAACCGCGCTGGAGATCAACGCCTCGCCCGAGCGCCTGGACCTCGGCGACGAGCGGATTCCGGCCGCCCGCCGGCACGGCGTCCGCTTCGCCGTGAACACCGACGCACACTCCACCGTCCACCTGGCGAACCTGCGCTACGGCATCGGCACCGCCCAGCGCGGCTGGCTCACCAAGGACGAGGTGATCAACACCTGGCCGCTCCGGCGGCTGCAGAGCTTCCTCCGCAAGCGGCGGCCGTGAGAACCGGTCGCCGCGGGGGCGGGGCCGCAACCGGTCAGATCTCCTGCGCGGTCGCGTGTGGCAGGCCGAGGAGGGGTGAGCTGCTCCCGTCGAGAAGGACCCGGGCCACCAGCGCCGGGTCGTCGCCCATCGGGACGTGACCGCAGCCCGGCAGCGGGACGAAGCGCGCCGTCGGCAGGATCCGGCGGGCGCGGCGGCCCTGGACGTTCGGCAGCAGGCGGTCACGGGTGCCCCACGCGATGGTCACCGGCACCTGGGCCGGGAGGTCCGCCGGGAAGCGCGGCGCCAGCTCGGCCCGCCCGGCGTGCAGGGTCTGCCGGAAACCGGGTGCCTGGAGCAACGCCCTGGTGTCGAGCAGGAGTTCGCGCGGGTCGAGTCGCTCGGGCCGCCCGTAGATCATGCCGAACATGGCCTTGCGTCCCTGCGGGTGCTCCGCCAGCCTGGCGCGGAGCACTTCGGGGGTGCGGGCGGCGAACCGGTGCAGACTGAGTACACCGGAGGCGTAGCGGAGGCCGGTCCTGCGGTAGAAGCCCGCCGGCGACAGCACGGTGGCCGAGGATGCGAGACCGTGCCGTGCGGCGTGCAGGGTGAACAGTCCACCGAGCGAGTTCCCGGCCACGTGCGGCCGTTCGATGCCGATGGACTCCAGGAAGTCGCCGAGCACCGTGATCGCACTGCCGATGGTGTAGGGCATGCCCGCAGGCAGTGGTGGTGAGGCGCCGAAGCCCGGAAGGTCGACGGCGATCACCTCCCGCTCGCGGGCCAGCAGGTCGAGTACGGGCTTCCAACCCTGCCAGCGGTGCCCTATGCCGTGCAGCAGAAGCAGCGGCGGGCCGTCGCCCCGGCGCTCGTGTACGAGGTCCATGACGACGAGGGTAGGGCGAAAGTTACCGGCCGGTCACTCCATTGTGAGAACTATCGTCAATAGTCCGGAAGTCGCTCCTCGGTGCTGTCGCTGCGGCCCTCTCCCGACCGCCGCGCAGCGCCTCGACCAGCTCGGGCACGAAGGGTGCGGCGACCCCGACATCGGTGGCCCGCGGATAGGCCGGATGCGCGGCGTAGGACGACAGTTCGCGCAGCGCTCGCAAGCCGAAGTAACCGGGTGGGCCCGGTTCGCGGACGGCCGGCGGCTGCGGTGCGCGCCCGGCCGCCACGCTGTCCACCGAGCTCTGGAACAGCTGATGGCACGCTCGGATACCGCGCAGCAGTACCTGGTGATACCTGGCGTCCCCGGTCAGGGGGAAGCGCAGCTCGGTGAGCACCCGGCCGGTGTCCACGCCCGCGTCGACCTCGTGCAGCGTGGCACCGTACTCCGGGTCGCCCCGGAGCAGCGCGAAGGCCACGGCGGCCGAGGGCAGGCCGCGGTGCTGCGGCAGCAGTCCGTTGTGGATGTTGTAGATCCGCAGCCCCTGGGAGAGCAGTGGTGCGCGGAAGATCATCCGATTGTTGATCGACCAGACCACACCGTCCGTGCATCGGACAAGTAGCCGGTCGGCCACGGTGTTGACGTCCGCGGTGGTCAGGTGCGGTACCGCTGCTGCGGCGCCCGGGTCGTCCGCAGGGTCGTCCGAGACGACCAGGTCGACCCGGTGGCCCGAACTCAGGGCATGGGTGACGGCTCGCCCGAGCAGGGCGCCGCGTCCGACGAAGATCACGCCGAGGCCTCCGGTGTCCCTGCCGCCGGGGCCCTGCCGGTGTCCCGTCGAGCACGGCGGACGGCGTCGCAGACCCGCCCGAGGGTCAACTCCGCCGACACACCGCCGATGTCGGCCATGAAGCCGTCCACCTCGGCCGGGCCCAGCAGTTCCTCGGCGACCACCGAGAGCATCTCCAGCACCGCCAGTGAGTCGCCGCCCAGCTGCTGGAAGTCGGAGTGGACGTCTATCAGCCGACGGTCGATCCCGAGCGTGCGCGACCACAGCACGGCCAGCCGCTCGACGACGTCACCGCCCGCCGTCGGCTCGGCGTCCACGGTCGGCTCGGCGTCCGCCGATGCCCGGGCCGCCGACGGGTCGGGCAGGGCTGCGAAGGGATCAGGGAGCGCCGCGAGGTCGGCCTTGCCGCCGACCGTACGGGGGAGGGCGGCGATCGGCAGGACGACTGCGGGCACCAGATGGGCGGGCAGCCGCTCGGCGAGATGCTCGCGCAGTGCCGCTCCCAGCTCCGGTGCGGCCCCGTCGCCGTCGGCGGCCAGTACATACGCGCACAGCGCGGCCCCGCCGCCCGGGCGGGTGCGCACGGCCACGACGGCGGTGCGCACCGCGGGGTGGCCCTCCAGGGCCGTCCGCACCTCGGCGGGTTCGATCCGGTGCCCGGCGATCTTCAGCTGATCGTCGTTGCGGCCGACGAACTCCATCGCGCCACCGGGAAGTCGGCGGCCCAGGTCGCCCGTCCGGTACCGGCGTACACCGTCGGCGCCGACGGGGAAGGAGTCCGCGTCCAGGTCGGGACGGTCCAGGTAGCCACGGGCCAGTTGGAGCCCGGAGAGCAGGATCTCACCGACCGCCCCGGTCTGTTCCGGTCCGATCGGCTCGCCCCCGCCCCCGCCGCCGACCAGCTCGACCCGGACGGACGGGGCGGGGTGTCCGATCGGGACGACCGGTCCGGCCTCGGTGCCGTCGAGCACGTGTGCCAGACAGCCGACCGTCGCCTCGGTGGGGCCGTACGCGTTGACGATCCGGCCGTCAGGACCGAGGCGGAGCCTGGCCCGTTCGGCGGCGGAGCGGGTGAACTGCTCGCCGCCGACGAGCAGGGTCCGCAGCCCCGAGAGGTCGAGGCCGTAGTGCTCGATCAGGTCGAGATGAGTCGGCGTCACCGCGAGCGTGTCCGCACGGTGGCGGTCCAGCAGATCGCGCAGGACCGGCCGGGTCGGCTCGCCGGGGACGAGCACCGTCGTCCCTCCGTGCAGCAGCGGCAGGAACAGCGGAAAGCAGGAGATGTCGAAGGAGAAGGAGGACAGGAAGGCGAATCGGGTCCGCTCGTCCACCTGGCAGAGTCGGGCCGCCCACCGGGCGAAGGCGAGCAGGCTCCGGTGCTCGATCTGCACACCCTTGGGGCGGCCGGTGGAGCCCGAGGTGAAGATGACGTAGGCGAGTTGCTCGGGGTCGGGGTCCGGCAGCCGGACGTCGGCCGGCGCTTCGGGGACGTCCTCGGCGGCCAGGACGGGACAGGGCGAAACGCCTGCCGAACGGTTCAGCAGATGACGCTCCGTCACGCAGAAGGCCGAGCCGGACTCCCGGAGGACCTGGGCGATCCTGGCATCCGGCTGGTTCGGGTCCAGCGGCAGGTACGCGGCCCCGGCCTTGAGGATGCCCCACAGTCCTGCGACGCCGGCCGGCGAGCGCTCCACGAGCAGTCCGACCACGTCCTCGCGGGAGACACCGCAGCGCAGCAGCTCCGCCGCCACGGCGTCCGAGCGGCGGTCCAGCTCGGCATAACCGACGGGGCCGGCCGGGCCGTCGAGCACGGTCGCGTGCGGCGTCCGTGCGGCCTGTCGTCGGAGCAGCCGGACCACGGTCGCGCCGGCCATGTCGGCAGCCTCGACAGCCTCGGCTGCTTCGGGTTGAGGCCCGGAGGGAGCAGAGGGAGCAGAAGGAGCAGTGCACGCGGGGCGTGCAGGTTCTGCGGGCCCCGGCCCGGCCACCGCCGTGACCAGGCGGTCCATCAACTCGTCCGCCCGCTGGGCCAGACCCGTGCCGCCCTGGAATCCGACGGTCAGCTCTGTGCGGTCGGGGAGCTCGACCGCCACACACGAGACCGGCACCAGCGGCGCATGGACCGGAAGCGCGTAGACCGACCGGGCGGTGAAGCCACCGCCGGAGCAGTCCGCCGGGCTGATCCGGCCCAGGTGGGAGACGATCGCCGAGGCCATGTACCGGTCGTGTCGAAGCGCCATGGCCTGGCCTGCCCGCAGCAGCAGGGCGGTGGCGGGCAGCGGCAGCCGGGCCAGCGCCGACTCGAAGCCGTCGGACAGTTCCCTCCGCCTGGTCAGCGCCAGCAGCAGCTGCGATCGGGCGGAGTGCCAGGACTCGCCCGCTCCGAGATCGAGAAAGACGGGCAGGGCCAGATTGCCGGTGGCCGGCGGACCCTTGTGATGGCGTCGAAGGTCCACCGGCACCATGACGCGGGCGCGCGGTGCCCCGGTGGCATCGGCCACCGCCTGGGCGAGCCGGGCGGTGAGCGAGGGGTGGCGGCCAGGCAGCGTGCATCGGCGCCACAGCGCCGCCGGCCGTTCGGCGCCCGTCGGGCGAGCGGCCGGTGCGGCCAGGGGCGAGGGCTGGTCGAGCAGCAGAGCGGGCCGGCGGCCGGTGGCGCCGACCTCGGCCAGCAGCCGGGCATCGGTGAGCGGTGAGGGGGCCGGCCGGGGCGCCTCGCCGCGCAAGGCCCGGAAGACCTCGCCCATCCAGAGCTGCGCGCCGTGCCCGTCCATCACGCCGTGGAAGGCACGGAAGACGAGGGCGGCGGGGCCCGCCGCAGTGCGGGGCAGCAGCAGCACCTCGCAGCCCGGACCCCGCAGCAGGTTCAGCGGATCCTCCAACAGGGATGTCCCGCTGCGCAGTTCGGCATCGGGACCGCTGCCCTCCTCGGCCACCCGCACCTGCGGCGGACGCCCCGAGTCGATCCAGGTGCGGCCGTGACGCACCAGCCGGGAGCCCGGGCAGGACTCGGCCGCGACCGCCACGGCCGTACGGAGTTCGTCCGGGTGCAGGGCGCCGTCGCCTTCGACGACGAGCTGCAGCACCATGGCGCGGCCGAGTCGGTGCGCGCCGAGGTAGAGCCACTCCGTGGCCGAGACCGGGCGCCGGAAGGCCGCCGGGGCCGGCCGGGAGCCAGGTGTCCTGTCGTGTGTTGTCATCACAGTGCTTTCTGGCGTTGCGTCAGTCGTGGCGAACAGTGTCTATCGGCGCCCGAGCCGGACGAACTCCGTTGCTCCGCCGATTGATTCGACCCATTCGAGCAGCAGCCGAAGGCCGGTCTCCTGGTCGGTCATGGGCAGGTAGCCGAAGTCCCGCTCGGCTGCCGCCGTGCTGTACGTCGCGGATCGGGTGAGCAGGGCCACCGAGTAGCGGCTGAGCGGAGCCTCCCGGCGGGCGGCCAACGCCGGTACCCGCCAGAGCAGTTCCGCAACCTCCACCAGAGCGTCCCGGACCGGCGGCGGGATGCGGCGGGTCGGTGGCGTGCCGCCGAACAGTTCGGCCAGCCGGGTGAGGAACGCCCAGAGGTCGGTCTGCTCCCGGTCGGCGACGAAGTACGCTCTG
The DNA here is from genome assembly GCF_029892105.1 of Kitasatospora sp. GP82. Taxonomy (GTDB): domain Bacteria; phylum Actinomycetota; class Actinomycetes; order Streptomycetales; family Streptomycetaceae; genus Kitasatospora. The sequence goes on from NZ_JARZAJ010000011.1 coordinate 158,046, forward strand.
CCACCGATCCGCATCCCCGGGGCCTCGGCGGCGCGCAGCGCGGCCAGGACCGCGTTGTCGCAGTGGCAGAGCGAGACCAGCACCCGCCGGCCGCCGGACAGGTCCGGCAGCCGGCCGGCCAGCATCCTGGCCACCAGTCGAGGCAGGAAGCCCGAGTGGTCCCGGGGACCCCAGATGCCTCGGGGACGCAGCGCGACGGTGGTGAAGCCGGGCCGGTTCTGCGAGAGGACCAGTTGCTCGGCGGCGGCCTTGGTCTCGGAGTACAGGTTCAGCCAGCGGTCCGGGTACGGGGTGTCCTCGTCGATGCCCAGCCGGTCGCCGTCGTCCGGGCCCATCAGCGCGCTGGGGCTGGAGATGAACACGAACCGGTGACTGCCGGCTGACCGCGCGGCCGCCAGCAGGCGCGCCGTGCCTTCGACGTTCTCCGCCGTGAACTGCGCTCGGGTGCCGAAGTCGACCACCCGGGCAGCGCTGTGGTGCACGACGTCCACGCCCTCGACGGCGCGATGCAGCGACTCGCTGTCGCCGAGATCGCCGTAGGCCAGTGTCAGTCCGGGAATCCCCCGCAGCCGAGTGACGTCGCTGGTGGGGCGCACCAGCGCGCGGACCTCGTGCCCGGCCCGGAGCGCGCCCTCGGCCAGATGCCCACCGAGGAAGCCGGACGCGCCGGTCACCAGGACCCTCACCGGTCCGCCCGCCACGAGCGCGTCCTGCGGGCCGGCCCGAGCCTGCGACGCCCGGCACGGCGGCTCGCCGCGTCGTCGTCGGTTGCCGATGCTTCGCATGGACTCTCTCCACCGCTCTGCGGTGCTCCTCCGGCCTCCGGCCCGGCACCGGATGCGGGGTCAGATCCGGCCCGATCCCCGGAGCAGGCCCCGGCGTCCGCAGCGGGCAGCAGCCGCCACCAGGTGGCGCCGTACAGCATGGTCAGCGCGGCAGTTGCGGCCGCACCCCGCCCGGCCGCCCGGCCTCGGGGCAGCGCCTGCGGGATCTGCGCGGCGTGCACGACGACGCTCAGGAAGGCGTCGATCCACCACAGGGCGACCAGGACCGGCTGGCCGACGGGACGGATCAGGCCGGCGGCCAGGTAGGCCCAGCCGGCCAGCGGGATGCCGCGCAGCAGCCACGCCCGTCCCCGGCGCGGGCGGATGCGCTGTCGGCGCGCCACGAGTGGCGTTGCGGAGGCCGCGGAGGCCGCGGAGGCCGTGGAAGCCACGGAAGTTGCGGAAAGGGAACCCCCGTCGGCGCGTATGGTCGGCGTCATCCGCGATGCCGTCGCGGCTGCGTCCGTGCGGGCGCGGGGTCCGGACCTTCCCTCGCCGGCCGTGCGGAGCTGCTGTCCGGCCCAGACGGCGAGCCGCTCGCGCCCGATCTTGGCGTTGTGCCGGATATCGACCGGGAACGCGCGATGCCGCAGGAAGACCTCAAGGCCTGCGGTCTGCACCTGCGCGGCGCCCAGTGCGCGCAGCTCGGGCACGAGCGTTGCCCACTGGTCGTCCGTGACACCGGGCTCGGTCTCCACGCACACCACGGGACGCTGCGCGCCGGGTTCGCCGACGCCGACCAGGGCGGTGCGCCGGACCAGCGGATGGGCGTTGAACACTCCCTCGCAGCAGACGGTGTACAGGTCGCCGTCGGCGGTACGGACCCGCTGGGTCTTGCGCCCGCAGAACCACAGACGGCCCTGGTGGTCGAGCCGGCCGAGGTCACCGGTGCGGTGCCAGGAGCGACCGGTGGCGGCGTCCCTGATCTTGTGTGCGGCGTCGGCGGCGGGTGCCGCGTGGTAGCGGGGGCTGACGGACTCCCCACGGACGACGATCTCGCCTACGGCGCCCTGCGCGGCCACGAGGTCCTCGTCCCAGTGCGGCAGCGGGCCGTCCGAGACCCGGACGATCCGCACCTCGGTACCGGGTACCGGGTGCCCCACGCAGGTGCCGGCGCCGAGCGGCGCGAGGGCGGCGGTCTCCTCCAGGATCTCCTCGGACTCGATCGAGGTGATCGGCAGCGCCTCGGTGGCGCCGTAGGTCACGTGGATCGCGGCCTTCTCGTCGAGGGCCCGGCGCAGCGTGGTGACCACCTCCGGCGGTACGGGTGCACCGCCGGACACGACACAGCGCAGGTCGGGCAACGGGATCCGATGCTCCGTCAGATGGTCACCCAGTCGGCGCAGCAGCGCGGGGGAGGCGAACATCGTGGAGGTCCGGAACCTGCTCATCGCTTCCACCAGCGGAGCCGGGTCGGCCTCGCCGACCCGGGCGGGGGAGACCGGCGCCAGCACCAGAGTGGAGCCGAAGAGCAGGTCGAGCATGCCGTACAGGGGCAGTGTGACGAGGGAGACCTCGTCGCGGTCGCGGGCGTGGGCGGTGTGCACCGCGCGGGCCATCGCGGCCGCCATCCGGTGGGTGTACTGCACGCCCTTGGCGGGTCCGGTGCTTCCGGTGGTGAACCCGATCATCATCAGGTCCTCGCCGCGGACGGCCGGCAGCGGCACCGAGCCGCCGCGTTCGCGGGTGCGCAGGGCCGCGAGCGTGTGCCCGCCCCAGCACCAGCGCCGGCCGAGGGTCACCAGGACCTGGACTTCGGCGAACGCGCGTCGGCCCAGCACCCGTACGGCGTGGGCGAGCGGCGGCCCGATGAACGCCTCGGCGCCCACCGCCCGGTAGCAGTGCAGCATGCGCCGGACGCCCATGCCCGGGTCGACCACGACCGGTACGGCGCCGATCCGCAGCAGGGCGAAGAGCAGGGCGAAGAGGTCGGGGCCCGGTGCGGCCATGAGTACCGTCCGGGTGCCGTACCCGATGCCGATCTCGGTCAGCGAATCCGCCAAACCCGCTACGTCCGACCATAACTGACCGTACGTCAACTCGGTGTAGCGGATGCTCCCGTCGGCGTCCTTGCCGTCCGGGTGGATGATCGCGGTCTTCTCAGGGAAGGCCAGGGCGTTGCGTTCCAGGTGCTCGGCTAGGCCGAAGTCACCGCTGAGCAGCTCCGATGCGGTGGTCAACGGGTCACCGGTCCTGGGGGCGGTAGCTCACGCACGCGGCACTCGGACCGGCGCCCACGGCGACGAAGAGGATCTGGTCGACGTCCTCGGGCAGCCCCTGGTCGACCGCTCGCAGATACCCCAGGATCGGGGCGGCCGTGTGCGGCAGACCTCCACCGCCTCCCGGTGAGTCGGGGGCGAGGACGCGGGACTGGGGCAGGCCCAGCCGATCGGCCAGCCGCTGAGCGAAGTCCGCGGTCGGCCGGGAGCTGACCAGCAGTGTGCGGTGCAGGTCGAGTCCCTCCGTGCGGGCGTACCCGGACGTGGTGTCCGCGGCCAGGTCGAGCAGTTGCCCGGCGAAGCCGGGGTCGCGGCGGACGGTGATCCGGGTGCGTCCGCCGGCTCCCATACCGGCGGTCGGGAGGTACCCTGCGTTCGGCAGGTACCCGGCGGTCTCCGACGGGCTGCCGCTTCCGGCCGTCCGGACGGGGCCGAAGCCGCCCTCGGAGGTGGCCGAGCGCTCCAGCAGCAGGGCGGCGCCGAGATCGGCGTACGGGTAGCCGTCGTCCAGCGCGGCCCGGCCGCCCGGGTGGACGTCCGCGGCGGTGATCAGCACCCGCTCGGCGCTGCCGGTGGAGAACATGGCCTGGGCGACCTGGACGGCGTTCAGCACCCCGCAGGCACCGTTCATCAGGTCGAAGGAGAAGGCGGCGCCGGGCACGGGGTGGGCCAGGTAGTCGAGGTTGATGCCCGCCTCCTTCTGCACCAGGGCGCCGACGGCGGGCTCGAAGGTGTTGTGCTCGCGGTACACGCCGACGTTGATCAGCACGCCCACCGCGTCCGGTGACAGCCGGGCCTCGGCCAGGCACTCCCTGGCGGCCTGCCCCGCGAGGAGTACGGCCGCCGCCTTCTCGTCCGCCGGTGCGGCGAGGGTCGAAGCGGCCTTGATGACGGTCGTCATCGGTCAGACCCCCAGGTTGGTGATGGTTGCGGACAGGGCGCCGGTGACGACGCCGGAGGCGGCCGGCACCAGCAGGTACCGGGCGCCGCGGCGTGCCGTTCCGGCCTTGAGGTGCCGATGCAGCACCAGGAAATGGGCGGTTGACGCGGTGTTCCCGAACTCCTCGACGACCGAGAGGGATTCGGGCATCTCGGTGCCGAACTCGCGTGCGCCGGTGCGGTTCACGTAGTCGATGAAGCGGGTGCCGACCTGGTGCTGAACGATGTAGTCGAAACCCTCGTCCGCGAAACCGTGGCCCAGCTTGGCGAGTTGGTCCCCGTGGAAGGCCGGCCACATGCGCAGCCGGTCCGCCTTGTGCATCTGCCGGTTGTCCGTGTAGAGGGCGATCCCCTCGGTCCGGTCGCTGGGCATGCCGAGGCACAGGTGCGAGTACTCGGCGCAGGTCATGAGGTCCACGTAGTGGATCCGGTCCGCCTCGTCGACCGCTCGGTCCAGGACCACGGCCACCGCGGAGTCGCCGACCGACAGCGATGCGAACTGCGGGTCGTAGGAGTCGACCATCTCGCGGGCGGCGGTCTCGGCGACCCGGGTGGCCTGTTCGCCGCTGACCACCAGGCCGTTGCGCACAATCCCGGCGCGGATCATCCGGTCCAGCAGATGGACGCCCGTCATCATGCCGGCGCAGGCGTTGGACACATCGAAGTGAATCGCCCTGCGGGCACCGAGTTCATGGGCCAGCAGCCCGGCGAACGAGGGCTCGAAGTAGAAGTCGTCGCCGTCCCTGAACCTGGTGATGGAAGCCGATACGACCACGTCCAGGTCGGCCGCGTCGTAGCGGGAGTGGCCGAGCGCGTCCCGGGCGGCCTTCAGTGCGAGGCCGTAGGAGTCCTCGCCGGCCTCGGGCCGACGGTCGTACACCCGGCGCTCGGCCACGCCGGTGATGTGCTCCAGATCCACGTCCGGCGGCCGCACCACGGAGGCGACCAGGTCGGGCGTGGACTGGACGGTGGATGGCAGGTACGCGCCAAGGGCCTCGAAACGACTGCCCCGTGCGTCGGAGGTCATCTTTCCTCTTTCATCTGCTGGACGGCCGACGGGAATTCGTTCGCACCGGACCCATCAACGGCGCAGGGCGCGCTCGGGGTGCGAAGGTCGGCCTCATGGTGGAGCCATCGGCGGGCAGGGCCCTACGGACGGTCATCTGGTCATATCTGCACGTTACCTGACAGTATGTTGCCGACATGTAACCGATGGTGATTCAGTGACGACTGTCACTTGGCCGAGCGTCCGGCCGACGGCCGGATGCGGCTCCTTGCTTCAACTCGGCTGCGTCGAGGAAGCCTTGGCCGTCGGCACCTGATCCGTCGGCACCTGATCCGTCGGCGCCTGATCCGTCGGCGCCTGATCCGTCGGTCTCGGAGAGTCCGGCGGCGAGCGGTTCGTCAGGCGTCGGCCTGCGTCGGCCTGCGTCGGCCTGCGTCGGCCTGCGACCGGCACGGCGACCGGGCGCGGTTCGATGTCGTCCTGCGCCGGGTGGAGCGCGAGAGTTCTCCTCCTCGATCGCCCTCGACGTCCGGGTTTTCAGTGAACTGCTCTTCTGTCAGCCGCCCGACCTTTCAAATGATCTGACATTCCGTCGGGAAAAACATCGGCCGCCCCGCAGTCGATATCCCACTTCGCCATGCCGTCTCACATTCCGGCGGATGGGATTTCGGTAGGGGCGGCGTTCCGTTTGCGACCGGCAATGCCATGGTTGGTTGCAGCGTGACGCCCCGCTCAGCGCAGAGTCTGTGCCTGCCACTGGACGAACCGCTGAAGTGGCTCGCCGTCCAGCCGCCACGGCCAGGGAGTGACGATTCCGCCGATCATGCGGAAGACCTCCGCGGCCTCCGGGAGCCGGTGGGCCTGGACCAGTGCATAGGCCAGCAGGTTGAGATCGGCCAGGGCCGCCGCATGAGTGAGATGGCCCGGCCTGGTCCAGTCGGCGAGCGCACGCTCCAACGGCACCGCCGCGCGCGCATGCGTCCACTGTCTTCTCGCCAGCAGTCCGTCGAGGCCGCCACGGGCGACCGTCCGGTGATGGTGCTCGACGACCGCCGTCAGCTCCAGACCCACGGCCGGCACCGCCGGAGGTATCCGGGACCGGACGGAATCGACGAAGTCGAGCACCTCACCGTGGGAACCGCACTCCTCCGGTGACAGATAGCCCAGCATCTGCAGATGCGCCTCGCGATGCCAGGGGTCGCGGGCCATCACCTCGTGCCAGACCTGGAACATCTCCTGCGCCTCGCGCCTCAGCAGCCGCAGTACCCCGAACAGCACCACCCAGGGCATCGGATCGTCCGGCTGGAGGTCGGCGGCGCGGTAGCAGAGGTCGGCCGTGGAGCGTGCGTCCTCCATGCGCCCTGCGAGGTGGCCGCGCACCAGCTCGACCGACGCCTCGAAGATCATTGCGTCCGCACTCCGGGTCCTGCGCAGCCGCCAGGACCGCGCGAGACCGGAATCCGCCGCCGATCCCGCCAGCACGGCGAAGCGGTGCGCCCGCCGGTCCCAATCCGTTCCCGCATCCTGAATAACCCGTTCGATCTGGTCGATCTGAATATCGGTCAGACCTGGCATAGGGGGGGTGCCGAGTTGCTTGCGCACCCTGCCGAGTTTGCTGTCGTCGAGTTCGGGGACCAGACGCGGGCCAGGGGTTCGAAGCTTTCGAAAGATCGGCACAGATGCAGAGTAGGGCCGCCGCAGAACTCCGGATAGACCTTCGGGCAAATCGTTATTCGCGGGAAGTCGAAGCGGTATTACCGTCTCGTCCGCCGAGACCGAGACCGAGACCGGGGCCGGGGCCGGGAGCGGGAGCGGGAGCGCCCGGCGGGTGTCGGCGGGCGGCGGGGCTGCCGGGACGCGCCCGGATTCACCTGTTCCACGTGCCGTACGGCGGCGGATTCGCTACTGTGCCGGGGATGGACGCCCACGAGTCTGTGACCGAACTGATCGGCAATACACCGCTGTTGCGCTTGCGGATGCCCGGTGGGGGTCGCGGCCCAGCCGTCTACGGCAAGCTCGAATACCTGAGCGTCGGCGGCAGTGTGAAGGACCGGATCGGCCTGCGCATGATCGAACAGGCGGAGCGGGACGGGCTGCTGCTGCCGGGTGGGACGGTGGTCGAGGCCAGCTCCGGCAACACCGGTCTCGGGCTCGCGTTGGTCGCGGCCACGAAGGGCTACCGGGCCGTGGTCGTCGTCACGGACCGGGTCAGCGGTGAGAAGGTCGCGGCGCTGCGGGCCTTCGGCGCCGAGGTGGTGTTCAAGCCCGCCGGAGTACCGCGCGAGCACCCGGAGCACCCGTTCAACGCGGCGGCGCGGATCGCCGAGGAGACACCGGGAGGCTGGTGCGCCGGACAGTACGACAACCCGGCCAACCCCGAGGCGCACTACCTGACCACCGGGCCGGAGATCTGGCGGCAGACCGAAGGCCGGATCACTCACCTGGTGTCCTGCGTCGGCACCGGCGGCACCATCAGCGGTACCGGCCGCTACCTCAAGGAGGTCAGCGGCGGCTCTGTCCAGGTGATCGGCGCGGACCCGGCCTCCTCCGTCTACTCCGGCGGCGACGGCCGGCCCTACTTCATCGAGGCCGCCGGGCACTGGCGGCACCCGGAGACCGTCGAGGACGTCTGGCCGCGGTCGTACCACCAGGACGTCGTGGACCGGGTCCTGCCGGTCGCCGACCGGGACTCGGTGCTGACGGTCCGTCGACTGGCTCGCGAGCAGGGGCTGCTGGTCGGCGGATCCTCCGGCACAGCGGTGGCGGCGGCCCGACAGGTCGCCGCCGAGGCTCCGGAGGAAGCCGTCGTGGTGGTGATCCTGCCGGATTCCGGACGCCAGTACCTCTCGAAGTACTTCGACGACACCTGGCTGCTGCGTCTGGGCTTCCTGGACGGTGACGAATCCGGCGCCCGGGTCGGTGACGCGGTGGCGGCGACCGTGCGGGAGCGGCCGGTGCCGTACCTGAACGGGCGCACCACGGTCGCCGATGCGCTGGCGGCGCTGCAGAACCGGCGCGACGGTGGCGAGCAGGCCGTACTGCCGGCCGGCCCCTGCCCGGCAGGTCCTGGCCGCCGGCCCACCGCGCCCGAGCTGGCGGGGTCGGTGGTGCTGGACGGGCTGAGGGCCGCCGTCGAGACCGGAAGGGCCGCGCTCGGTGACCCTGTCGGCGACCACCTTGCGGCGCCACTGCCCCAGTTCGGATCCGGGGAGCCCGCTGAGGCGGCGCTCGCCGAGCTCGCCGACAGCGGCGTGGACACGGCCGTCGTCCTGCACGACGGCCATGCCGTCGCTCTGATCTGCTCCGCCGAGCTGCGCGCCTGCCTGCCGGTGGGGAAGTCGCGGCGGCCGTGAAGTGCGAGGCCCACAGCCGGTGCCGGTTCGCAGCCGGCACCCGGGCGCGCCGGGGGCGGTGCTACGAGCCGGAACCGTCCGGCCGGTGCGAGAACTGCCGCCGGGTGCGCAGACGCTCGAACTCGTACGGGTCGTGAGCACAGAACAGCTCGACCTCGGCACCGTGGTGGCGCCGTAGTTCACGCAGCCGCTGCTGGTTGTGGATCCGCACCGGGTTGTCGTGGGCGACGATGCGTTGGAATGCCGTGAAGCCGGGCGGACAGCGCGGCGAGTCGGTGTCCACCTCGGTGTGCGAGAAGTAGGAGTCGCCGCAGTGCAGCAGCCAGCCGCTGCTGTGACGGACGGCGATCCCGCAGTGCCCTCGGGTGTGCCCTTGCAGCGGGATCAGCACTACGCCGGGGACGGACTCGGCCACCGGGCGGGCCGCCGCGAAGCCGAACCAGGCGTCCCCGGCCGTCTCGTGCTCGACCCAGCGCGGGTTGTGGCTCCACTGGGCGGGGCGGTAGCGGGTCCGCTCCCTGCGGGTTGCGCGGGCCGTGGCAGCCCTCAGCTCGTCGGCGAAGACGTGGACCTGCGCGTCCGGGAAGTCGCCCAGCCCGCCGGCATGGTCGAGATCCAGGTGCGTGAGAACGATATGGCGGACGTCCGACGGGTTGTGCCCCAGTGCGCGTACCTGGTGCAGGGCGGTACGGGCGAGCGACAGCTGCGGCCGGATCGAGGCCCGGAGAGCAGGGCCCAGCCGACGGGGGTCGGCCACGTCCTCCGTCCCGAGCCCGGTGTCGACCAGGACCAGTCCGCCACCGGTCTCGATCAGCAGGCAGTGGGCCACGATCCGGCTGGTCAGCAGCCCGCCGTGGCCCAGCAGTGCGCGGCCTCCGACCGTACACATGCCGGCACAGTCGAGGTGATGGATGGTCATGCTGCCCCTCACAGGTCCGGGAGCCGCCAGATGCCGACGGACAGGGCCCTCACTGTTCCTGGTGCGGGCCCTGCCGTCCAGATGCCCTCTCGCACCCGGCCCTCGACCCCGAAAAGGCGGGGCGGGATCAGCGCTCTTCGCGGAACGGCACCGCCCGCCCGGCCGTGGCGGCCTTGCGCAGGTCAGCGGCCGACGTGTCCGGCTCGGCCGCGATCCCGAGCGGTGGGTGCGGTGAGTTCGTGGGTCGGGTCGGGGACCAGCTGGTGGGCCAGCGAGTCCAGTACGGGCAGTGCGGCGGCGAGCGTGGCGAGCTGGTCGTTGGTGAGCGTGCCGAGGCGGCTCGTCAGGGCGTCGAGGCCTTCGCGGCGGATGCTGTCCAGGACGGCTGCTCCGCTCGGAGTGAGGGTGAGGAGTGAAGCGCGCTGGTCGTGGGGGTCGGGGCGGCGGCCGACGAGGTCGGCGGCGACCAGGATGTCGACCAGCCGGGAGACGCTGGGCATGCTGATCCCCATGTGGTGGGCCAGGCTGCCGACCCGTAGCGGGCCGTGCGCGGACACGACGGCGAGTGCGGTCAGACGGCTCGGGGTCAGGTCGTGGCGTCCTGCCGGGGCGCGCAGCCCGTGAGCCAGGCGCAGCGCTGCTGCCCGCAGCCGGTCCGCGATCTCGTCGCGGTCCGGGGGCGGTGCCGCCTGCCCGGGCTCTGCCTGCTGGGGCTCGGTCATGATGACGTGCCGTCCAGTGTGAGGTGCAGGGTGGCGGCGGCCCGGCCGTGGGTGCCCGGCGCTGCAGACGGGGGTTCGGCCCCGGTTGCCGTGGCGAGGCCGCGGGGCAGGCCGGGCAGCCGGAAGCGGCCGTCGCGGTCGGTGGTGGTGTGTGCCGCAAGGGCGCCCGTCGGATCGACGGCGAGTACGGCCGCCCCGGGCAGCGGGCTGTCCGGGCTCGGGCCGAAGACCACACCGGTGAGCTGCCCGTCCGCGCGGGCGGTGGTTGCGGTGGCGGCATGGCCGTTGCCGTTGGCCGCCATCCGGTACGCGGCCGAGCGGTAGCCGCGCGCGGTGACGATCACCGTGTAGACGTCGACGGCGGGCGGCCGGTCGGTGTGCACGTACTTGCCGCCACGCAGCCAGGAGGCCACGGCGGCGACCAGGCAGGCGGCGACGGCGAACACGAACGAGATGTCCAGACCCTGCGCGAACGGCCCGGAGATCAGGGCGGGGAAGAAGCTGCGGCCGGTCAGATAGGCGGCGTGGTCTGCCGGCAGCTGGGCCAGCACACCGGGGCCGAGCAGCGTCTGAACCGGGTTGTAGCCCAGCAGCGAGGCGAACAGCACCGAGACCGGCGGCAGCGCCGCCAGCCGGTCGGCGTCGGCGGCGGGCACCCCCTGGGCGACCAGGCCGCTGGAGAGGGCGTGAGGCAGTGCGCTCGCCAGGCCGAGGATCATCAGGCTGAAGAACACCCCGATCGACAGCACCATCGCCGAGTTCTGGAAGGTGGTGCTCATGCCGCCGCCCACGCCGCGCTGGTCCGCGGGCAGGCTGTTCATGATCCCGGCCCGGTTCGGCGAGGCGAACAGTCCCATCCCGATCCCGTTGAGCAGCAGGATCGCGGCGAAGGCCCAGTAGTGGAAGTCGACCGGCAGGAGCGTCAGCAGTACGAAGCTTCCTGCGGCCACGACCATGCCGCCGGTGGCGAACGGCCGCGCCCCGAAGCGGTCGGAGAGCCAGCCCGAGACCGGCCCGGCGATCAGGAACCCGACGGTGAGCGGCAGCATGTAGATGCCCGCCCACAGCGGGGTCCGGGTGAAGACATAGCCGTGCCGGGGCAGCCAGATGCCCTGCAGCCAGATGATCAGGATGAACATGAGCCCGCCGCGGCCCATCCCGGACAGCAGGCTCGCGAGGTTGCCCGCGGTGAACGCACGGATGCGGAACAGGCTCATCCGGAACATCGGCTCGGCGACCCTGGTCTCCACGACGCCGAAGACCACCAGCACGACCACGCCGCCGGTCAGGGCGGCCAGCACCCACGGGTTGGTCCAGCCCATCGCATGCCCGCGGTAGGGCTGGATGCCGTAGGTGATCCCCACCATCACCGAGACCAGCCCGACGGCGAAGGTCAGATTTCCCCACCAGTCCAGCCGGGCGGGCCGTCGGATGCCGGTGTCGTACAGCTTCCGGTACGCCCAGAAGGTGCCGAACACCCCGAACGGCACCGACACCAGGAACACCAGATGCCACTCCACCGGGGCGAGCAGCCCCCCGAGCACCAGTCCCACGAACGAGCCGGCAATGCCCGCGACCTGGTTCAGCCCCAGCGCGAGGCCGCGCTGGTCCGCCGGGAAGGCATCGGTGATGATCGCGTTCGAGTTGGCCATCAGCATCGCACCGCCGACACCCTGGCCGATCCGCATCAGGATCAGCCACAGAGCGCCTGCCGTGCCCTGCATCCACGTCACCGACAGCAGCACCGAGAACGCGCTGAAGACCGCGAAGCCCCCGTTGTACATCCGGACCCGGCCGAACATGTCGCCCAGTCGGCCAAAGCTGACCACCAGCACCGCGGTGACCACCAGATATCCCATGATCAACCACAGCAGCAGACTTGCGTTCCCCGACTGCAGGGGATCGACCCCGACACCCCGGAAGATGTCCGGCAGCGCGATCAGCAGGATGGATCCGTTGATCGTGGCCATCAGTACACCCAGCGTGGTGTTGGACAGCACGATCCACTTGTAGTGCGGCCGGGCGGTCGCGGCGGCGGCCCTGGCCTGCCGCCGAGCCGTACGGGGCGCGGCAGACGTCGCAGTCATGGGCACCACTTCCTCGGAACGAGGAGAGCTGGATCAGTTGCTTAGTCCAAACTAACTCTGCCGACCGGAACGCGGCCAACGCCCTTGCACCCGGCGGCGGCCCGTCGGGCACGCTTCGCGGAGCCGTCACCGGACGGGGCGCTCCCGGTGGCGCCGGGCAGGTGGCGGTGATCTGCTGGGAGTGCCCCCGCGGCTCTCTCCCGACCTCGGACGTGTCGCACCAGGTCTGCCCGAAGCGACAGTTGACCGAGGAGGCAGCCGTTCGCCCCGATTCCCAGTGACGGAACTTCCGCAGCTCCGATCGCGGCCGTGCCCGGAGGGATCACCGATGACACAAGCACGGCGGGGGACGCTCGGGTCGGCACGGGGGAGGAGCGGATTCAGCCGCAGGGGCTTCCTGCGAGCGGTCGGGATCAGCGGCGGCGCGAGTACCATGTTCGCCGCCATGGGCGCACTGGAGCTGGCTCCCACCGCCGAGGCGGCGGCCGCGCCACCGTACCGCGCCCCGCGGGCCTCGGACTTCCGTCTGACCGGACGCTCGGCGGCCAGCGTGGTCGTCCTCGGCGGCGGCGTCGCGGGGCTGGTCTCGGCGTACGAGCTCGGCAAGGCCGGGTACGACTGTACGATCCTGGAGCCGCGCGGCCGTACGGGTGGCCGCAACTTCACCGCGCGAGCCGGTACGCGCCAGAGCGAGCTGCACGGCTACAGCCAGACAGCGCGGTTCGCCGAGGGCCAGTACATGAACTGCGGGGCGGCGAGGCTGGCACAGTGGATGGTCACCGTCGACTACTGCCGCGAACTCGGCGTCCCGATCGAGGTCTTCACCAACTACAACGCCGACGCCTACATCTACAACGAGAAGTCGGGGATGACACCGGGCCGTCCAGTGCGCTACCGCACGGCCGAGGCCGACACCTATGGCTACGTCGGCGAGTTGCTCGCCAAGGCGAGCGACCAGGGCGCGTTGGACAAGCAGCTCACCGCCGCGGACCGGGAGCGGCTGCTGGCCTTTCTGGAGAGGTGGGGCCGCATCGGGGCGAAGGCGGACGGCTTCGCCTACCGAGGGAGCACACGGCGCGGCTTCGGCGTCTGGCCGGGCGCCGCAGGTACCCCGGGAATCGAGCTGTCGCCGGTGCCCAGCGTGTCGGAGGTCTTCGCATCCGGCGTCGGCCGCTACTTCTCCTTCAATCTCAACTACAACCAGGCGATGGTGATGTTCCAGCCGGTGGGCGGTATGGACCAGCTGCCGAAAGCACTCACCCGCGCCATCGGCCCCCGCCGCGTCAGGCTGGGCTGTCAGGCCACCTCGGTCACCGAACTCGCGCACGGGGTGCGGGTTGCCTACCAGGACGGCACAGGGCAGGAGCGAGTGGTCGACGCCGACTACTGCATCGCGGCCATGCCGCCGCACCTGCTGGCCGGACTTCCGCACAACCTGGGCAGTGCCGTCCAGAGGGCGCTCACCTCGATCGCCCCGGCCTCGGCGGGCAAGATCGGATTGGAGTACCGGAGCCGCTGGTGGGAGACGGACCACCGTATCTACGGCGGCATCACCGAGACCGACCTCGATCTCAGCCACATCTGGCACCCCTCGTACGACTTCAACGGCGAGCGGGGTGTGATGATCGGCTACTACAACACGGGCAGCCGCGCCGACCGGTACGGAACGATGTCCCCCAAGGCCCGCGAGGAACGGGCGGTCGCGCTCGGTTCACGGATCTACGGCAGGAAGTACCGCACCGAACTGGCCTCGTCGTTCTCCGTGTCCTGGCAGTACGTCCCGCACCTGGAAGGGGCCTGGCACCGCCTCCCGGGCGGCAGCCCGGACGCGCCGGTACTGAGGCCGCTCACGGAACCGAGCGGACGGGTGCTGTTCGCCGGCGACTGGCTGTCCTACACGGACGGCTGGCAGCACGGCGCGATCCTCTCCGCACGCAAGGCGGTCACCGCACTGCACGCTCGGGCCCTGAAGCACGAACACCGCTCCACGCCCGCCGAACGCGGAGCGGTCCACGGGTCAGCGGATCAGGACGGGGGCGAGTAGGCGCAGGTCCTCCAGCTGCCGGTCGAGTGTCCTCGCGATGGGCTGCACGGCGACGTGGTCGGCGCCGGCCCGGTAGTGCGCCCGGATGTGCTCACCCAGTGTCAGGGGGTCGCCCCAGGGGACGACCGCGTCGATGAGCGCGTCGCTGCCTCCGTTGTCGAGGTCGGACACGGAGAAGCCCAGTTCGAGCAGATTGTTCCGGTAGTTGGGCAGGGTCAGGTAACGCGCTGCGTAGCTGCGGGCGGTGGCCCGCGCCCGCTCGGGGTCGGTGTCGACCACCACGGCCTGCTCGGGGGCGAGAAGGGGATCGGGGCCGAGGATCTCCCGGGCGCTGCGGGTGTGTTCGGGCGTGACGAAGTAGGAGTGGGCCCCCTGGGCCCGAGTCGCGGCGAGCTCCATCATCTTCGGGCGCAGCGCGGCGAGCACACGCGGCACCGGCCGGGCCGACGGCACGCCGACGGGCGTGGCGTCCATGGCGTCGAGGTAGGCCCGCATGGTGGAGACCGGCTTGCCGTAGTCGTGTCCGCGACCGCTCACCAACGGCAGGTGGCTGACGCCGAGGCCCAGCACGAAACGGCCGTGCCACGCTTCGGACAGCGTGTCGGCGCCGTTGGCCGCGGCAGTCGCGTCGCGTCCGTAGATGCTGGCGATACCGGTGGCGATCATCAGGCGCTGGCTGGCGGACAGCAGGACTGCCGCATGGGTCAGCGCCTCTTTGCCGGTGGGGGCCTCTCCGAACCACAGTGTCCCGTAACCGAGTTCCTCGATGGTCGCGACGGCGCGCCGCTCCTCGTCCGCCGACACCGTGGACAGCGATGCGAGCCAGACACCCGTTCGTCCCAGGCGCTGTTTCAGAGCGGGCAGGTCCACGGGCGGGAGTGCGGTGGGTTCGGCCATGTTGCTGCTCCTTGCTGTCCTTGGTTCCGGGGCCTTGTTCCGGGAACAGGCGTCAACAGCGCTCGGGCACCGGCTCCGACAGTATGTCCGACCCGGTGCCCGAGTGGTTATTCGGTGATGGTGTGTTGGCACTGTCCGTGGATTCGACGATGGCGGCGCCGTACGGGCGGTGCGGATGCTGCCGACCGCTGTCGCGCCCTGGATCGAACTCCCCGCCACCCTCACGATCCGCTTCCTGCTGACCCGGGGGGGGCCGCCGAGCGAACGGTCGCCCGTGGGGCGGCCTCCCCAACAGTGTTGAAGGCAAGGAGAGGTGACGTCGGGTCAGTCCTTTCGACGAAGGCCGATCCGGCTGCCGAGCCAGACCAGCGGGTGGTACTTCAGGTCGGCGACTCGCTCCTTCAAGGGGATCAGCGCATTGTCAGTGATCCTGATCTGCTCGGGGCAGACCTCGGTGCAGCACTTGGTGATGTTGCAGTAGCCGAGACCGTGCACGTCCTGCGCGGTTGCCCGGCGGTCCAGTCCGGCCTCGGCGGCGGCGTCCAGCGGATGCATGTCCAGTTCGGCCACCCGCATCAGGAAGCGTGGCCCCGCGAAGACGGACTTGTTTTCCTCGTGGTCGCGCACCACGTGGCAGGTGTCCTGGCACAGGAAGCACTCGATGCACTTGCGGAACTCCTGCGAGCGTTCCACGTCCTCCTGCTGCATCCGGTACTCGCCGGGCCCGAGGCCGGCGGGCGGGATGAAGCCGGGGATCTCGCGGGCCTTGGCGTAGTTGAAGGACACGTCCGTCACCAGGTCCCGGAGCACCGGGAAGGCTCGCAGCGGAGTGATCACCACCGGCTCGTCCGGCGACAGGGTGGACATCCGGGTCATACAGAGCAGTCGAGGACGCCCGTTGATCTCGGCGCTGCACGAACCGCACTTGCCGGCCTTGCAGTTCCAGCGCACCGCGAGATCCGGCGCCTGGGTCGCCTGCAGGCGGTGCACCAGGTCGAGCACCACCTCTCCCTCGTGCACCTCGACCCGGTACGACTCGAAGCTGCCGCCGGTGGAGTCGCCGCGCCACACCCGGAATTCGGCCTGGTAGGTCACTGTCCGGCTCCGCTCTGCGAGTCCGATGCGTCGTCAGTCTGCTGTGGTGGTCCGGGCGTCGCGAGGGGAAGTTCCTCGGGGGTCAGGTACCTGGCCAGTTCCTCGCGACCGAACAGGGCCAGCAGGTCGGCCCGGATCCGCCCGTTCTCCTTCCGGGTGACATCGATGCCGTCGCCGGTGTAGGTGCAGACGAGGTCGGCCCTGCGCCAGTTGCGGTCCATACCGGGGCAGTCCTCCCGGGTGTGGCCGCCCCGGCTCTCCCGGCGCAGCAGGGCAGCCCTGGCCACGCACTCGGAGACCAGCAGCATGTTCCGCAGATCCAGGGCAAGGTGCCAGCCGGGGTTGAACTGGCGGTGGCCCTCGACCACGGCGCGGGCGGCGCGGGCCCTGAACACCGCCAGCCGGTCCAGCGCCTGCTCCATCTCGCCGGCCCGGCGGATGATGCCGACCAGGTCGTTCATGGTCTGCTGGAGCTCCTGGTGCAGGCCGTACGGGTTCTCGGCGGGGCCGTCGCCGATGCGCGTCTCGTCGAACGGGTCCACCGCCTCGCGGGCCGCCGCCGCCACCTGGGCCTCGTCGATGACCGGGCGGTCGGTCAGTTCTGCTGCGTACCGGGCCGCGTGCAGACCGGCCCGGCGACCGAAGACCAGCAGGTCGGAGAGCGAGTTGCCGCCGAGGCGGTTGGAGCCGTGCATCCCGCCTGCCACCTCGCCGGCCGCGAAGAGCCCCGGGACACCGGGTGTGGCGGCGGAGTCGGGGTCGACCTCGACGCCGCCCATCACGTAGTGGCAGGTCGGGCCGACCTCCATCGGCTCGCGGGTGATGTCGACGTCCGCCAGTTCCTTGAACTGATGGTGCATCGAGGGCAGCCGACGGATGATCTCCTCGGCGGGGAGGCGACTGGAGACGTCCAGGTAGACCCCGCCGTGCGGGGTGCCCCGGCCCGCCTTCACCTCGGAGTTGATCGCGCGGGCCACCTCGTCGCGCGGGAGCAGGTCGGGCGGCCGGCGGTTGTGCTCCTGGTCGGCGTACCAGCGGTCCGCCTCCTCCTCGGTCTCGGCGTACTGGCCCTTGAAGACCTCGGGGACGTAGTCGAACATGAACCGCCTGCCGTCGCTGTTGCGCAGCACCCCGCCGTCGCCCCGTACCGACTCGGTGACCAGGATGCCCTTCACGGACGGCGGCCAGACCATGCCGGTCGGGTGGAACTGGACGAACTCCATGTGCAGCAGGCTCGCACCGGCGAGCAGCGCCAAGGCGTGGCCGTCACCCGTGTACTCCCAGGAGTTGGAGGTGACCTTGAACGACTTGCCGATCCCGCCGGTGGCCAGGACGACGGCCGGGGCCTGGACGGTGAAGAAGCGTCCGCTCTCCCGGGCGTAGCCGAACACGCCCGCCACCCGGCCACCCGTGGTGGAGCCGCCGCTGGTGCGGGTCTTGAGGATGCGGGTGACCGTGCACTCCTGGAAGACCCGCAGCCGGGCCTCGTACCGTGCCTGGTCCTGCCGGCCCGACTCCGCGAAGTCCTGCTGCTGGAGCGAGACCACCTTCTGCTGCAGTGTGCGGATCAGTTCCAGGCCGGTACGGTCCCCGACGTGCGCCAGGCGCGGGTATTCGTGGCCGCCGAAGTTGCGCTGGGCGATCCTGCCGTCCTTGGTGCGGTCGAAGAGGGCGCCCCAGGTCTCCAGCTCCCAGACCCGGTCGGGGGCCTCCTTGGCGTGCAGTTCGGCCATGCGCCAGTTGTTGAGGAACTTGCCGCCGCGCATGGTGTCGCGGAAGTGCACCTGCCAGTTGTCGTTGCTGTTGGCGTTGGCCATCGCAGCGGCGATCCCGCCCTCGGCCATCACCGTGTGCGCCTTGCCGAACAGCGACTTGCAGATCACCGCGACGCGCAGCCCCTGTTCGCGGGCCTCGATCGCGGCTCGCAACCCGGCACCGCCCGCGCCCACCACGACCACGTCGTAGGAGTACCGCTCCACCTCGGTCATCCGCGTCCTCTCGGCTCGGAAGCTGTGTCTCCGGAAGCTGTGTCTCTAGAAGAGCTGGGGGTCGCCGAAGGCGCCGGACGACACCAGGTACACGTACAGGTCGGTGAGCCCGACCGAGGCCAGCGAGGACCAGGCCAAGAGCATGTGCCGGACATTCAGCCGTCCGACGAACTGCCAGAGCCGATGGCGCACCGGGTGTCCGGAGAAGTGCTTCAGCCGCCCGCCCACGATGTGCCGGCAGGAGTGGCAGGACAGTGTGTACGCCCAGATCAGCGCGACGTTGCCGAGCAGGACGAAGCTGCCGAGCCCGGCGTGTCCCCACTCACCGCCCGTGTTCCGGAATCCGAGTGCGACGTCGTAGGTCAGGATCATGGCGAACGGGACGGCCACGTAGAAGAAGTAGCGGTGCAGATTCTGCAGGATCAGCGGGAAGCGCGTCTCGCCGGTGTACCTGGTGTGCGGTTCGGGGACGGCACAGGCCGGGGGAGAGGACCAGAACGCCCGGTAGTAGGCCTTGCGGTAGTAGTAGCAGGTCAGCCGGAAGCCCAGGGGGAAGATCAGCACCAGCAGCGCGGGCGACAGCCGCCACCAGTCACCGAACAGCGTCCAGTCGGCACCGCCGCGTACGGGCACGCAGTTCGCCGCCAGGCAGGGCGAGTAGAAAGGGGACACGTACGGCGGTGCGTAGTAGTGCGCCCCCTCGAAGGCCCGCCAGGTCGAGTAGCCGATGAACGCCAGCAGGCCGGTGACCGTCGCCAGTTGCGGCAGCCACCAGCGGTCGGTGCGCAGCTGGCGCTGCGGGACGGCGGCCCGGCCCGGGCTGTGTACGCCCGTGCCGGTCGGTGGCCCTGTCTCCGTACTCACCATTGCCCTCTGTTCCAGAACGGTGGATCCAATGTGTGGCGTGGATCACGATTGACCGAAGGCCTGCGCCGGGGCTCCTGCATGCGCGGTGAGCCGAGCGGGTGATCCGCCGTGTCGCGGCGGCTTGGGGCCGGACGCTACGGGCTTCCCCCGGACGGACGTGCCGCGCGACCTCAGTGCCCGTGGTCGGAGTCCGGCGAAGCTGCCCGCCGACGGTGCCGGTCGTGCCGACGGTTGTGGTGGTGGTGGTGCCGGTGCCGTCGGTGCCGCCGGTGCCTGCGGGTCCCGTCGGAGGAGAGGGCGGATGCCCCGGCCGGCTCCCGCACGGAGCCCTGCGGCGCTGCGGGCAGGACGTCGATCCGGCCCATCTGGCCGTTCGAGGAGTGCACCAGGTGGTGGCAGTGGTACACGTACTCGCCCGGGTAGTCGCTCCAGGTCATCGCGATCCGGACGGTTTCACCGGGGTGGATGGCGATGGTGTCCTTCAGGCCGGCCTCGGCGGGGCCGACCGGCTTCCCGTCGCGGTCCAGCACCCGGAACTGCACCAGGTGGGTGTGGAACGAGTGGGGGGCGTGAAAGACCCCGGCCGGCCTGCGGGTGTGGATGTTGCGGATCGTCCAGATCTCGCTGGTGCCGACCGTGGTCAGTACGTCCACCCGGTCCGGGTCGTACTTGCGCCCGTTGATTCTGGTGTCGGGGAAGGTCGCCATGTCGAACTCCCGCCGCACCGTGCCCTGCGGGACCGGCGGCAGGGTGGCCAGCACGTCCGGAATCCGGCTCGGGTCCTCGGCGGTCCGGGTGATGTCGAAGCGCAGCACCTCCGGCCGTTCGGTGTCCAACGCGGCCGTGTTCTCCAGCACCACGGAGGAGCCGACCGGGTAGCGGGAGAAGTCGACCACGATCTCGGCCCGTTCCGCGCCCGTCAGGGTCAGCTCGTTCAGCTTCACCGGCGCGGCGAGCAGGCCCCCG
This sequence comes from Kitasatospora sp. GP82, assembly GCF_029892105.1. Taxonomy (GTDB): domain Bacteria; phylum Actinomycetota; class Actinomycetes; order Streptomycetales; family Streptomycetaceae; genus Kitasatospora. The sequence continues at coordinate 177,972 of NZ_JARZAJ010000011.1, forward strand.
TCGGAGGCCACCTGGGTGAACTGCGCACCGTTGGCGAAGCGCAGCGACACATGGCGGTTGGCCGACACGTTGAAGATCCGCAGGCGGTACCTGCGGGCCGCCACCGCGAAGTACGGCCGCTCCTTGCCGTTGACCAGCATGTGCGGGCACTCGTACGGCCGGACGTAGCGCAGCGTGCCGTCGGTTCCGATCAGGGCGTCCCGGATCAGCAGCGGGATGTCGAACTCACCACTGGGCAGCGGCAGACTACTCTCGTGCGGGTCGCTGAGCAGATAGGCGCCGTGCAGTCCGCGGTAGACGTTCTCGGCCTCCAGGCCGTGCGCGTGGTCGTGGTACCAGAGCGAGGCGGCCACCTGCTCGTTGGGGTAGCGGTACTCGCGGGTCTGCCCGGGCTGGACGAGGTCCATCGGCAGACCGTCGTACCGGGAGGGGACGTGACCGCCGTGCAGGTGGACCGAGGTGTGCACGGTCAGGTCGTTGGTCTGCTGGATCACCACCTCACGGCCTCTCAGCGCCCGGATGGTCGGGCCGGGGAACCAGCCGCCGTAGGTCCTGACGGTGGTCCGCAGCCCCTTGACGATCTCCACCTGGGTCTCGGCCATCCGCAGCCGGTAGCGGTCCGAGGACGCTGTCACCGACACCGGGCGCAGTACCTGGGGCACCGGCATCGCGTGGGCGAACGGCACGGCACGGACGGCGGGCGTCGCGGCTGGCGTCGCGGTGGCGGCGACGGCTTGGTCCGGCTCCAGTAAGCGGCCCCAGGGGAGCAGAGCCGCTGCGCCGCCTGCGGTGGCGGATTTCAGTAGGTCTCGTCGGTTCAGCATGCCTTGTTCTCTCTCCGTCCGGGCCTCGCCGGGCGATGCGCCGCAGGACTGGTGACAGGTCGTGACCACCGGTGGGCCACGACCGGTCACCAGCGGCCACGACCACGAAGGCGCCCGGAAAACCGTCCGTCCCGGGCCACGGAGCGCCTGCCGCGCTCCATTACCGCCCGCTGACCCAGTATCAGCGCGGGCCGCAGCACGTGCACCGCGACCGCGGCCGGGCACGGCTTCCGGGCGCGCCCGGGGCGCCGCGTCGAGCACCGATGCGGTCGGCGACAGCGGGAGGGTGTCCGGGTGCCCGGCAGCCCGGCCTTCTCGGTGGCGCGTACCCGAACTATGGTGTTCGAGGTCTCGGGTCAGGGAGCAGCGCACCGCCCGAAGGCCGCACGGCTGCCGAGTCACCGTCAGCACACCAGAAGGAGTACCTGTGTCCACCCGCCACGAACTGCGAACAGTCCCGGCCGCCGCACCCCTGACTGTCCTGCTGATGGTGCTGGCCCTGCAATGTGCCACCGGGAGCCCGGTGCAGGCCCGGCCGCTCGACGGGCCGCGAGCCGTTGCCGCCTCCAGCAGCCGGGCCGCCGAGGTGCGGATCACCGAGGGGCAGGTCCGAGAGGTCGGACGGGGCGGCAGCATCCTCTACCCCAGCGTGACCAGCTGTCTGACGGTGACGGTCCGTCTGCGGGACGGCGGTCTGGTGGGCGCCCACGCCAGTCTGTTCCAGGTGCCCGGCGAGTACCGGTCGGACGAGATCCTCCCCGCCCTGCGGAAGCAGGTCGGCGACCGCCGGGTGAGCGCGGTCGAGGTGAAGGGTGCCGTCGGCGCCTGGTACCCCGGCTATCTGACGAAGGCGGTGGAGAGTTACGGGCCGGGCGAAGAGGTGCCCTACCCCACGAGGCCCGACTTCGACGGACTGGCGGAGGCGGTGGCGCACGGCCTCGGCCAGCCTCGCGAGAAGGTCACGGTCGAGGACGTACCCGACGGGGATCTGACGATCCGCTGAAGCATGCAGGGTCACCCGGGCCGCGTCGGCTTCGCGGATTCCCGTAACCGGTAGGGACCCCGTACTCCGTAAGGGCGAGCGGGGCTGCGCGCCGCATCACTTCGAGGGCGCGCTGCTCTGCCGCCTACTTGCCCCAGATCTTCCGGTACGCCTCGCGGTAGCCCGGCGGGTCCCAGGCCGTGGCCCCGTTGCTGTTGGCGGCCGTGGCGATGTGGACCGGTGCGACGTATCCGCTGGCGGGGGCGTCGGAGAAGGCGCGGTTGAACTCGTCGACGATCTGCCAGCCCTGCTCGGAGAGCGGCTCGGGAACGGTGGCGGCCTGGAACTGCCTGCTGTTGATGCGCTGGAAGGCCGAGGGGTCGCCGTCGCCCGCGCCGATGTTGAACGGGGCGGCATCGCCCTGCTTGCCGACCGCGCGCAGGGCCGGTGCGGCATCGGCGAAGTACAGGTCGTTGATGGCGACGGAGTACGTCCAGCGGCCCTGGAAGCGGGAGAGGAGGGAGGAGACCTGCTGGGGAGTGCGACTGGTCGCGTCCGGGATGGGGATGTTCTCGTAGGCCAGCATCTTCACGCTCGGGCAGGTGGCGAGTTCGTTCCTGATCAGATCAGACTTGTTCTTGGCGAACGGAATCGAGTCGTCGGTGAAGAGGACGACTCCGGCGTTGCCGTTGGACTGCGCGATGACCCAGTCCGCGCTGATCTCCGCGACGTCCGCGACCCTGGTGGTGATGTTGCTGAGGAGCTTGGGGCTGCTGCTCGGGCCGGGGGAGGCGAGTGCGTGCCAGCCGACGAGCGGGATGTGCGCCGCATCGGCCTGCGCGACCTGCTGCGACGTCAGATTCGGGTCGAAGCCGCCGATGACGATGCCCGAGGGCTTGAGTTCGACCGCCTGGCTGAGGGCCGCCTGGATGCCGGCGGGCGTGCCCTGTCCGTCGATCACCCGGACGCTCCAGCCGATGACCGTCGCGGCTTCGATGACGCCCTTCGCGGCCCCGGCGACGCCGGGGTTGGTCATGGTCTGGGCGACATAGACGATGGTCCTGCCGGAAACCGCGGTCGGACCGCTGGTGGGGCCGTTCCAGGAGACGTTGGTCCTCTCCGCCTGGTGCACGTCCGCCTTGGCCTTGGCGAGGACGGCTGGGCAGCCGGCTCCTGACGGCCCTGCGGGGGAGGGCCCGTTTCCGGTCGACACACCGCGCTCGCAGCCGGCCACGACGGTGACGGCTGCGGCCAGCACAGAGGCGACTCCGAGGGCGGTGTCGCGGTTCACGGGGTGTCCTGGGAAGGCGTGCCGTCCGTCGGCGGCGCGGTCGGCGGCTCGGCGAACGAACGGCGGGTCTCGGTGGCGCCGACGCGCAGCCGACGCCGTGCGGAGTACCCGGCCAGGCCGACGGCGAGGAGCAGGGTCGCGCCGTTGAACAGCGGGACGGCCCAGAACTCGGCGCCGAGCTGGCCGATACCGGCCAGGCCGACGGCCAGGACGGCGACGGCGACGACGGTGCCCAGAGCGTTGGCCCGTCCGGGCTTGATGGCCGTGGAGCCGAGCAGCGCGCCGACGAACGCGGGCAGCAGGTAGTCCAGGCCGACACTCGGGTTGCCGATCTGCTGCTGCGCGGCGAGCAGGACACCCGCGAAGCCGACGACCAGGCCCGATCCGACGAAGGCGTAGACGCTGTACCGGCGGGTGGGGATGCCGACGAGTTCGGCGGCGCGGGTGTTGGAGCCGATGACGTACATGTACCGGCCGAGCGGCAGCCGGTCCAGCAGCAGCCACAGGGCGACGGCGAGGGCGAGCACATAGGAGGCGGAGACCGGCAGGCCGAGGAATTCGGAGTCGTAGAGGTCGGTGAAGGCGGCCGGCAGGCCGCCAGCTCCGGGGACGATCTGCGCGCCGCCGGTGATCCAGCCGGTGAAGGCGTACAGGATGCTGCCGGTGCCGAGCGTGGCGATGAAGGAGTCGATCTGCCCGAACTCGACGATGACACCGTTGAGCATCCCGAAGACCGCTCCTCCGAGGATCACCACGAGGCAGGCCAGGGGCCAGGGCCAGCCGCCGTTGACGATGAGTTGCAGCGCCACGACGTGGGCGAAGCCGAGGCCGTAGCCGATGGACAGGTCGAACTTGCCGGTGACGATGGGGATCGTCGCGCCGAGCGCGAGGATTGCGGGGATCGACTGGTTGTAGAGGATCGAGGAGATGTTGTCGATGGTGGGAAAGGTGTCGGGCAGTGCGGCGGAGAAGACCAGGAACAGCAGGGCGGTGAGGGCCAACAGGCCGTAGGTGCCGATGAGGTGCCCATGCAGGCGGCCCAGCGGGGAACGGCGGGAGGGGGATCTGCTCATCGGGCCGTCGCACTTTTGTCGATGTCACTGCCGGTGACGGCGGGCAGGGCCGATGCGGCGCGGGTGAGTTCGGTGACGGTGAGGGCCTCGCCGGTCAGCTCGGCTGTCACCGCCCCGCACACGAACACCAGGGCGCGGTGGCACACGGTGGCGACCTCATCGAAGTCGGTGGAGATGAGCAGTACCGCGAGGCCGGCGGCCAGTGCCTCGTCGAGCAGGCGGTAGATCTCGGCCTTGGCGCCGACGTCCACGCTGGCGGTCGGCTCCTCCAGGATCAGCAGCCGTCGGTTCACCCGGAGCCACCGGCCGACCATGATCTTCTGCTGGTTGCCGCCGGACAGGGTGGCGATCGGAGCCTCGCTGTCACGAGGGTGCACCGAGAACCGCTCGATCAGGGCGGTGGCCTCGGCGCGCTCGCGCCGGGGGCTGATCCAGTGCAGCGCCGGCAGGCCGCCGACCCGGGGGTTTGCCAGGAAGTTCTCACGCACCGTCAGTTCGGCGGCGCAGCCTTCCTCCTGACGGTTGCCGGTCACGAAGCCGACGCCCAGGGCGACGGCCGCGGCGACCGAATGCGGGGTGTACGGCCGTCCGTCGAACAGGGCCCGCCCGGCGAGGATCGGCCGGGAGCCGGCGAGAGCGCGGCCCAGGCCGATGTGGCCGGCGCCGGTGAGGCCCACCGCCCCGAGGATTTCGCCGGCGCGCAGCTCCAGGCTCACCGGTCCGGTGTTCTCGGTCCGGACGCCGTCGAGGCTCAGCACGGCCGGGCCTTCGGCGGGGGCGGTGGCGGGCGGCCGTCCGCGCGGGCGACCGGTCGGTTCGTGGCCCACGATGTCGTGCACCAGGCGGCCGGGGCTGTGCCCGGCGAGCGGGCCTGAGCTGATGAGGTGGCCGTCACGCAGGACGGCGAAGGTGTCGGCGACCCTGTACACCTCGTCGAGCCGGTGGGTGACGTAGACGACGCCGTGCCCTCGGTCGCGCAGCGTGTGCAGGACGCCGAAGAGCCTGGCACTGTCCGCGGCGGAGAGGCTGGCGGTCGGTTCGTCCAGGACGACGAGCTCCGCCCGCGTCGCCAGGGCGCGGGCGATGGCGACCAGCGAGCGCTCGGCGGGGGCGAGGTCGGCGATTCGCGCGTCGGCGTCGAGGTGTCCGGCGACGATCGCGAGGGCCTCGGCGCAGCGCTCCCGGGTCAGCCGCCACGAGACCAGCCGGCGACGGCGCGGGTAGCCGGTGACCAGGGCGATGTTCTCGGCGACCGTCATCCACTCGACGAGGCTGAGGTCCTGGTGGATGAAGGACATGCTCCGGGAGGCTGCGTCGGTGCCGAGCGGGTGCCCGGCCACCGCCACCTCGCCCTCGTCGGCGCGGTAGACCCCGGCGAGCGTTTTGATGAGAGTGGATTTTCCGGCGCCGTTCGGACCGAGCAGAGCCAGGATGCTGCCGCGGTGGATGTCGAGGTCGATCCCGGCCAGCGCGAGAGTGCCGCCGAACCGCTTGCTGAGACCGCGAATGCGGACGAGCGGGCCGCGGCGTGCGAGTGGGCCCACCGAGGTGTCGAGAGCGTCGTCGTGCATGGACCTCTCCAGGGCTCGGCCTCCGAGTCCTTCCCGACCTCTGTCGGGAGCACTACTGAGCGCCTGGCGGTTCGCCTTCTCCGCACTGCGCCTTCCTGCGGTGCACCGTTCCTACCACCTGGGCCCGGCCACCGCATTTCTGACACGCTGCGGTCCCCTTCTGCCGCCGAAAGGCGAGTTATTCGATGCCGGGAAAATCCTCCGAATAAATCCCGGATATGTCAGGGATCTGTCCGGACGCCTCCAGGGCGCACTCGGCCCAGATGACCTTGCCACGGGCGGTGTAGCGGGTGCCCCAGGCCTGGGCGAGCTGTGCGACCAGGAACAGGCCGCGGCCGCCCTCGTCGGTGGTGGCCGCGTGGCGCAGGTGCGGGGCGGTGCTGCTGGCGTCGGAGACCTCGCAGATCAGGTTGCGGTCGTGGATCAGCCGTACCTGGATGGGCTCGGTGCCGTAGCGGATGGCGTTGGTGATCAGCTCGCTGAGCAGCAGTTCGGCGGCGAACGCGACCTCGTCCAGCCCCCACTCGCTCAGTCGGCGGGTGGCGGCGGCGCGCATCTCACCGACACGGGCCGGGTCGGCCGGCAGGTCCCAGGTGGCGATCCGGTCGGGGGGCAGGGCACGGGTGCGGGCGACGAGCAGCGTGACGTCGTCGACGAGGTGGTCGGGCACCACGGCGTCCACGACCGCGCGACAGGTGTCCTCGGGTGAGCGGTCCTGGTGGGCCAGGGCGTGGCGCAGCTGATCGAGGGCCGTGTCGATGTCGCGTCGGCGGTCCTCGATGAGCCCGTCGGAGTAGAGGACGAGCCGACTGCCCTCGGGGAGGTGGAGCTCGGCGGTCTCGAAGGGGAGGCCGCCCAGGCCGAGAGGGGGCCCGGCGGGTAGGTCGGGGAAGGTCACCGTGCCGTCCGGGCGGGCCACCGCGGGTGGGGGGTGGCCGGCGCGGGCCAGTGTGCAGCGCTGCGAGGTCGGGTCGTAGACGGCGTACAGGCAGGTGGCGCCGATGATGCCGGTGTTCCCGGAGTACTCCTCGCTGCCCTCCTCCCGGTCCAGTCGGCCGACGAGGTTGTCCAGGTGGGTGAGGAGCTCGTCGGGGGCGAGGTCCAGCTCGGAGAAGTTGTGCACGGCGGTGCGCAGGCGGCCCATGGTGGCGGCCGCGTGCATTCCGTGGCCGACGACATCGCCGACGACCAGGGCGACGCGGGCGCCGGAGAGGGGGATGACGTCGAACCAGTCTCCGCCCACCCCGGACGCGGCGGGCAGATAGCGGTGGGCGACCTCGACGGCGCTCTGCTCGGGCAGGCCGCGCGGGAGCAGGCTGCGCTGCAGGGCCAGGACCATGGTGTGTTCGCGGGTGTACCGGCGGGCGTTGTCGATGCAGATGGCGGCGCGGGTGGCAAGCTCCTGGGCCAGTGAGCGGTCGTCGTCCCCGTAGGGGGCGGGGTCCTGCGAGCGGTAGAAGTTGGCGATGCCCAGCACGACGCCGCGGGCGAGCAGGGGGACGGCGATGAGGGAGTGGACGCCCAGCGCGAGGAGGCGCTCGGCGCGCTCGGGGTCCTGGGAGAGCCACCTGGCGGCCGCCTTGAGGTCGGGTTCGAGCACCGACTCCCTGTTGGTCAGGCACTGGAGATACGGCGTGGTGGGGAGAAAGTCGACCCGCTCGCCGACCGGGTAGAAGGGGCAGTCGTCGCGGATGCCGTGGACCACCGTGCGGCACAGATCGCTGCGGGGGTCGGTGGACTCCTCGCCGCGCAGTACGGCCTGGGGCAGGTCGATGGTGACGAAGTCGGCCAGGCGCGGAACGGCCATCTCGGCGAGTTCCTCGGCGGTGCGGGTCACGTCCAAGGTGGTGCCGATGCGGGTGCTGGCCTCGGACAGCAACTCCAGGCGACGTCGTGCCGCGACGGCGTACTTCCCCACTCCCGGCTCGCCCACGAGCAGCAGTCCGGGGGACACGCCGACCGCGGTGCCATCGGTGCCATCGGTGGTGCCGGCCGGCGTGGCGAACAGACTGCGCACGGCGCCGGGAAGGTGCCCGTGCGGCGGGGTGGCGAGGGTCGCGCCGTGTGCCGCGAGGACGGGCGGCTCGCCGGCGTGAGCGGGGGCGACGAGGTACTGCAGTGGCGAGTCGCTGTGGAGGGCCGCCTCGATGACGACGCCCTCCACCCCGGACGGGCTCGTCACGGGACGGCTCAGGAGGGTGACCCGCCGACCACGGGACAGGGGCACCTCGACGGCGGCCCGCTGGGCCGCGGAGATCAGCTCGGTGGCCTTCTCCTCGAGGATCGTCTGATCACGCCGGTCCAGTCCGCTCCGGGCCAGCTCGTCCACCCCGATCAGACGCCCGTCCCCGGTCGGTCCGCCGGTCTGCGCGCGGCGCCCGGAGTCGAGATACGCCCGTAGCAGGGAGCGCTCCCGCGCCGAACTCTGCTCCAGCAGTCGCCGTTCGATGGCGGCGGCGGCCTTGCGTATGACGACGTTCAGCTCCGGGTCCGCGTCGGTGCGCGGATAGCCGAAGCAGAGGACGCCCTCGATCCGCCCGCTCAGGGGATCGCGAACGGGAATTGCCGAACACGCATTGGACTTGGCGCGCTCGGCGAAGTGCTCGGCGCCGTAGACCTGACAGAGCCGCCTCTCCGCGAGTGCCAGACCGATACCGTTGGTCCCCCCGAACTTCTCGGCGAACACGAAGCCCGGGACGCTCTGGATCGCGGGGAGATTCCTGGCCATGGAGGCTTCGCCGAAACGGCGTTGAAGCACCGCCCCGTTCCCATCGGCAAGGGACACGTTCATCCGGCTGCCCGCGAACAGGGATTCCAGCCGGTCGAGCACGGGTCCGGCCGCGCGGACGAGCCGGCCGTCCAGATCGAGATCCTGCCGGTACGGGAGCTCGGTCTGGTCCGGTGAGAGCCCCAGCAACCGGCAGCGCTGCCACGACCTCAAGATCAGACTTCGCACGCCTCCCTCGACCGACTCGCCATGCAGGAACCGCTCACGGACCCGTGCCGGGCCTATGCCCGCCTCGCCGGAACCTGTCATGATCGCCACAGCACTCACACTCCGAGGAGCTTCACCCTTGAGGCAATATTAGGACTTTGCTCACAACCCGGTGCTTATCACCGGATCCCGCCCGTCGCCCGGGTCGTCCGTGTCGACCCACCACGGTGGCGACAACCCGACCGCCGCCGCATCATCGGCTGTACCGGGGGAAGCGGGATCGAGGAGTGCCATGAGTGGTTCTGCCTGCCCACCCGAGCGGTCCGCCGGACACCGCACGTCGGCCGCAGGCGGACCTACGATGACCCGTGACGAGTTCGACGCGTTCTTCGACCAGCTGCGCCGCGACCGCCTCCCCGGCCCGGTCGCAGGGGCGCAACGCGTGGCAGCGGCGGGACTCGTGCAGACCGGTGAGGTCGTCGCCATGGGGCGGCCGTGGGACAGCGTTCCGGGGCCGGACAACCGCAGGCCGGCGCTGCACCAGATGACCGAACTGGCGGACGTCACGGCCCCGGAACCGACCGTGCACAAGGACTTCATCGCGTCCGACTACCACGGCAAGGCGCAGACACACCTGGACGCGCTCTGCCACATCGCGTACCGCGGACTGCTCTTCGCGGGAGTGCGGGCGCAGGACGCCGTCTCGTCGCAAGGGGCCTCCTACGGTGCGGTGACCGAACTGCTGCCCGGGCTGGTGGGGCGGGGTGTCCTGCTGGACGTGGCACGCCTGCGCGGCCGTGACTGGCTGGAGCCGGGAGAGGCGGTCGGCGGCCCTGAGCTGCTCGCCTGCGCCGAGGAACAGAGCAGCCCGCTCGGGCCCGGGGACATCCTCCTGGTACGCACGGGTCACCTTGCCCGACGGCGGCAGTTGGGCGCGTGGGACCCGGACGACCTCAGCGCGGGGCTGCACCCCGGCGCGATGCGGGTCCTGAGCGAATCGCGGGTCTCGGCGCTGGGCGGCGACGGCGACAGCGACGTGCGTCCCAGCCCCGTTCACGGCGTCCACTCGCCGATCCATGTGCTGGCCATCACCGCCATGGGGCTGCCCCTGATCGACAACATGGACCTGGAGGCCCTGGCCGAGACGTGCGCGCGCACCTCACGGTGGGAGTTCCTCTTCGTCACCGCGCCGCTGAACATCCCCCGGGGCACCGGCTCCCCGGTCAATCCGCTCGCGGTCTTCTGAGACCACGGTGGGCCCGGACACTGCCTGAGCGGCCCACTGCCCGGCCCTTCGCGCCGTCGCGCTCACCAGGCGTCAGATGCACGGCTGCGCCGGGCCTCCCCCGGACCCCCGCAACACCTCCCGCACCTGCCCACGTCCCGAGTGTGGCCACGTCGCCACCGCCTGAACCGCCCACCACCTGGCGGCTGTCGAGAGGAAACACAAACACCCACCCATGAGGGTTGGGGCCGGTCGAGACTGCCGGGCTCGGACCTCGCTGAGCACGACCTGGGTCCCGCGTCATTGAGGACGACGTCGAACGGTTCGGGGAACTTCCCGTCCCGCTCCCGGATCACGTGGCGCGCCCGAGAGCCGGCGTCCTCGAGGTCCATGACAAGGTTCTTCGCCGCCTGCGGGGTTCGACTGACGATTCCTCACGCAGCCCTAATGGCCCAGGACCGGTCAGCATGTCAGGGACGCACGGCGGAGAATCGGGGAGACCGGTCGGGTACCCGGTCGGCGAGCGGACTCGTCGTCTCGGCCGATCGTCCGCGGGCGCCGTGCCGGAGCGTCTCTCCCGTGAGGAATCCGGTACCGATCCCGACACCCCTGGGCGGAGCCTTCTATGGCGGACCTTGCCTTCGTCGGCGTCACGATTCTCGTGTTCGCTGTCCTCGCCCTTGTCGCCAAGGGGGTGGAGAGGCTGTGACCACGCGGTCGCCGCACCTCGACGTGAGGGTGGCGCAATGAGTGCCGACAACATCGTGGGCCTGATCGTCTCGGTCGTCCTCGTTGTCTATCTGGTCCTGGCGCTGACCCATCCGGAGAGGTTCTGAGGTGGACGCCACTCTCGCGGGGTTCTTGCAGGCGCTTGCCCTGGTGGCAGCGCTCGCCCTGTCCCACCGCCCGCTGGGCGACTACATGGCGTACCTGCTGACCAGCGGGAAGCACCTGCGCGTCGAGCGCGGCATCTACCGCCTGATCGGCGTCGACGGTGGCTTCGACCAGACGTGGATGGCGTATCTGCGGAGCGTGCTCGCTTTCTCCGCGGTGTCGGTGCTCCTCCTCTACGCCTTCCAGCGGCTGCAGAACCACCTGTGGCTGTCACTCGGCTTCCCGGCGGTGAGCCCTGCGACGGCGTGGAACACCGCGGCCTCCTTCGTCACCAACACCAACTGGCAGTCGTACTCGGGTGAGTCGACCTTGGGCCACCTGGTGCAGATGGCGGGCCTGGCGGTGCAGAACTTCCTGTCCGCCGCCGTGGGTATCGCGGTGGCGGCGGCACTGATCCGGGGCTTCCACCGCAATCGCACGGATCAGGTCGGCAACTTCTGGGTGGATCTCACCCGGGTGACGCTGCGTCTGCTGCTGCCCGTCTCGATCGTCTTCGCGATCGTCTTCGTCGCGGCGGGCATGGTCGAGAACCTGCACGCTGCCAGCCACGTTACGACCCTCAGCGGCGCCGCCCAGAGCATCACCGGCGGACCGGTGGCCTCGCAGGAGGTCATCAAGGAGCTGGGCACCAATGGCGGCGGCTTCTACAACGCCAACTCGGCGCACCCCTTCGAGAACCCCAACCCGCTGACCAACTGGCTGGAGATCTACCTGCTGCTGGTCATCTCGTTCTCGCTGCCGCGCACCTTCGGCACGATGGTGGGAGACCGCCGCCAGGGCTACGCGATCGTCGCCGTGATGGCGCTCTTCTGGGTGTGCTCGGCGTCCCTGCTCACGTTCTTCGAGTGGCAGCACCACGGCACCGCTCTGCAGGCTGCGGGGGCCGCGATGGAGGGCAAGGAGGTGCGCTTCGGCATCCCGGGCTCCGCGCTCTTCGCCTCCTCCACCACGCTGACCTCGACCGGCGCGGTCAACTCCTTCCACGACTCCTTCTCGCCACTGGGCGGCGGGGTGACGGTCTTCGACATGATGCTCGGTGAGATCGCCCCCGGAGGCACCGGATCCGGGCTGTACGGCATGCTGATCCTGGCCGTGGTCGCGGTCTTCGTCGCCGGGTTGATGGTGGGACGCACCCCGGAGTACCTGGGCAAGAAGCTCGGTGGCCGGGAGGTGAAGTTCGCCTCCCTCTACATCCTCACCACCCCGGCGATCGTGCTCATCGGCACCGGCGTGGCCATGTCCTTCAAGGCCGAGCGGGCCAACATCCTCAACAGCGGGCCCCACGGTTTCTCCGAGGTGCTGTACGCCTTCACCTCGGCGGCCAACAACAACGGCTCCGCCTTCGCCGGCCTCACCGTCACCAGCACCTGGTGGAACACCGCGCTCGGGCTGGTCATGCTCTTCGGCCGCCTGCTGCCGATGGTCTTCGTGCTGGCGCTGGCCGGCTCGCTGGCCCGGCAGCAGCCCGTCCCCGTGACTGCGGGCACACTGCCGACCCACCGGCCGCTGTTCGTGGGGATGCTCTCCGGCGTGGTGCTGATCGTCGTCGGACTCACCTACTTTCCGGCTCTGGCGCTGGGACCGCTCGCGGAGGGTCTGCACCGATGACCACGCCTGCTCCGGACCCGGTCGCAGCCGAACCGGGCGGCCCGCTGCCAACACACGAGGCGCACCGGGTCTCCGGCGGGCTGATGGACCCCAAGCAACTCCTCCGCTCCCTCCCCGACGCGATCCGCAAGCTCGATCCCCGGGTGATGTTCAAGCACCCGGTCATGTTCGTGGTCGAGATCGGCTCGCTTCTCACCACGTACTCGGCGATCCGCCACACCAGCGTCTTCGCCTGGGTGATCACCGGCTGGCTCTGGCTGACCGTCGTCTTCGCCAACCTGGCCGAGGCGGTGGCCGAGGGCCGGGGCAAGGCTCAGGCCGCGACCCTTCGCCGGACCAAGACCGAAGCCGTGGCCAGGCGGATCGTCGGCCCGTGGCGACCCGGCGCCACCGGGCTTGCCGAGGAGGTGGTCCGGGTAGCGGAGCTGAAGCTGGGCGACCACGTGATCGTGGAGGCCGGGCAGTTGATCCCCGGCGACGGTGATGTCGTCGAGGGCGCCGCAACGGTCGACGAGTCGGCCATCACCGGCGAGTCCGCGCCGGTCATCCGCGAATCCGGCGGCGACCGCTCGGCGGTCACCGGCGGCACCAAGGTCCTCTCCGACCGCATCGTCGTGAAGATCACCTCCAAGCCCGGAGAGACGTTCATCGACCGCATGATCGCTCTGGTCGAGGGCGCGGCCCGGCAGAAGACGCCGAACGAGATCGCGCTGAACATCCTGCTCGCCGCGCTGACCATCGTCTTCCTGCTCGCGGTCGTCACCCTGCAGCCGATGGCCACCTATGCGGGCGCCGAACAGACGATCGTGGTCCTGGTCGCGCTCCTGGTGGCGCTGATCCCGACCACCATCGGCGCGCTGCTGTCCGCGATCGGCATCGCCGGCATGGACCGCCTGGTCCAGCGCAACGTACTGGCCATGTCCGGCCGCGCGGTCGAGGCGGCGGGCGACGTCTCCACACTGCTGCTCGACAAGACCGGCACCATCACCTTCGGCAACCGGCAGGCCGCCCAGTTCACGCCGGTCACCGGGACGGACGTGAACCAGCTGGCCGACGCGGCGCAGCTGTCCAGCCTCGCCGACGAGACCCCCGAGGGCCGCTCGATCGTCGTCCTGGCCAAGGAGAGGTACGGGCTACGGGCCCGCACCCAGGCCGAGATCGGCCATGCCGAGTGGATCGAGTTCACCGCGCAGACCAGGATGAGCGGCGCCGACCTCCACGAGGACGGGAGCACCCGGCGAATCCGCAAGGGCGCGGCCGGCTCGGTCGCCACCTGGGTGGAGGAGAACGGAGGGCGGCCCGGAGAGGAGATCGGGGCCCTCGTCGAGGGGATCTCCTCCGCCGGCGGCACCCCACTAGTGGTGGCCGTCCACCACACCGGCGAGCCTGCCCGGGTCCTGGGGGTCGTCAACCTGAAGGACGTGGTCAAGCACGGCATCCGGGAGCGCTTCGAGGACCTGCGCACGATGGGCATCCGAACCGTCATGATCACCGGTGACAATCCGCTCACCGCCCGGGCCATCGCCGACGAGGCCGGCCTCGACGACTTCCTCGCCGAGGCCACACCCGAGGACAAGATGGCCCTGATCAGGCAGGAACAGGGTGGCGGCAAGCTCGTCGCGATGACCGGTGACGGTACCAATGACGCACCCGCCCTCGCCCAGGCGGACGTCGGGGTGGCGATGAACACCGGCACCTCGGCCGCCAAGGAGGCCGGGAACATGGTCGATCTGGACTCCAACCCGACCAAGCTGATCGAGATCGTCGAGATCGGCAAGCAACTGCTGATCACCCGGGGCGCGTTGACCACCTTCTCGATCGCCAACGACGTCGCCAAGTACTTCGCGATCATCCCGGCCATGTTCGCCAGCGTCTACCCGGGCCTGCGGCACCTCAACATCATGGCCCTGCACAGCCCCACCTCGGCGATCGCCTCGGCGATCGTCTTCAACGCGCTGATCATCGTCGGCCTGATCCCGCTGGCCCTGCGCGGCGTGCGCTACAAGCCGTCCTCCGCCTCGGCGTTGCTCCGGCGCAACCTCGCCGTCTACGGCGTCGGCGGACTGATCATGCCGTTCGCCGGAATCAAGCTCATCGACCTCGTCGTCCAGTTCATCCCCGGCCTGCATTGACCGAAATGGGCCGACGCGGGCCGAAGTCGACCGAAGGAGAACGCTCATGGCAAAGCCCCTGCCGCCCCTGATCAGGCTGCATCTGACCGGCCTGCGTGTCCTCCTGGTCTTCACCGTGCTCTGCGGCCTGGCCTACCCGCTGCTGATCACCGGGATCGCCCAGGTCGCCCTCTCCCGACAGGCCAACGGCTCACCGGTGAAGAAGGACGGCCGGGTCGTCGGCTCCAGCCTGCTGGGGCAGACCTTCAACCTGCCGAAGAAGAATCCCGACGACCCCAAGGAACAGGCGGCGCCGGACTCCAAGTGGTTCCAGCCGCGCCCCTCGGCAGCCGGCACCGACGGCTACGACCCCACCGCCTCGGGCGCCTCCAACCTCGGCCCCAACGACGCGGGCCTGACACAGACGATCCACGAACGCCGCGCGGCGATCGCCGCCTTCGACGGCGTCGCCGCCGGCCAGGTGCCCCCCGACGCGCTCACAGCGAGCGGCTCCGGCCTCGACCCGCACATCTCGCCTGCCTACGCTTATGAGCAGGTCGACCGGGTTGCCAGGGCTCGCGGTCTGGACGCGCCGAAAGTCCGCCAGTTGGTCAAGGATCACCTCCAGGGCCGCACCCTCGGCTTCCTCGGCGAGCCCCGGGTGGACGTGGTCACCCTGAACCTGGCGCTCGCGCGGCTCGGCTGACACCTTCCGGGGAAGGAGGCGCGCGGTGACGCAGCACCCCGACCTATCCACGGACTCCGGCCGGGAGGACCTCCACCCCGTACCCCGGGAGCACGCCGGACGCGGCCGGTTGAAGGTGTACCTCGGCGCGGCCCCAGGGGTGGGCAAGACGTACTGCATGCTCGACGAGGCGCTGCGCCGCAAGGCCCGCGGCACCGACGTGGTCGTGGCCGCCCTGTACGCGGACGGATCGGCCGCCCTCGTCGAGGCCGGGACGATGCGCCCTGCCGCTGATCTCACTTGCCCCCGTTCGGGCGGCGGCTCGACGCGCGGGCCGGTTCGGCACCGAAGGTGATCGCGCGCAGCAGCTCCTGCATGCGGATGGCTCGGTCTCGCCCGTGCGGGGGAAGCGGTCTGCGCGATGATTCACGGGAGGGCCCGTGGTCGGCCAGTCGGCCCAGGTGAAGGTGTGCCGACCGTCGCCGTGGCGGAGACCGTGAGGTGTCACCGGCCAAGCGCGGCCATTGCCGCGTTGTGGCCGGGGATGCCGCTGACGCCCCCGCCGCGTACGGCGCCTGCTCCGCAGAGCAGGACGTTGGCGTGGGCGGTTGCCACACCCCAGCGGTCGCTCGCGCTGTCACCGCAGGGGAAGGCCAGGTCTTGGTGGAAGATGTTCCCGCCCGGGAGGCCGAGTTCGTGTTCCAGGTCGAGCGGGCTCTTCGCTTCGATGCACGGCCGTCCGTGGTCGTCCAGTGCCAGGCAGTCCGCGAGCGGTTCGTCCAGGAACGCGTCCAGCGGTTCCAGGACGGCTTGGAGCGCCGCTTCCCGCATCGCGCTCCCGCCGTCCGCGAAGAGCCGGGCAGGCAGGTGCAGTCCGAAGAGCGTGAGGGTCTGGTAGCCCCGGGCGGCAAGCTCGCGGCCCAGAATCGACGGGTCGGTGAGTGAGTGGCAGTAGATCTCGGAGGGTGCGGCCCCGGGCAGCCGCCCGGCTGCGGCCTCTTGGTATGCGGCCTCCAGCTCGCGGTACGACTCGGCGACATGGAAGGTCCCCGCGAAGGCCTCCCGCGGGTCCACCGAGCTGTCCCGCAGCCGTGGCAGCCGTCGTAGCAGCATGTTCACCTTGAGCTGCGAGCCCTCCGGTCCGGGGGCGGCGGGCTGCTCGCCGAGGAGCCGGGCCAGGGTCTGTGGTGCCGCGTTGCACAGCACCTGCCGCGCCCCCACCGTGTGTTCGGTGTCCCCGGCGCGGTAGGTCACCTCGGCGGCCGTGCCGTCGGTGGCGACCGACGTCACCTCGCAGCCGGTGCGGATCCGGGCGCCGGCGGCCTGCGCCGCGTCGGACAGTGCGTCGGTGAGCGCGCCCATGCCGCCGATCGGTACGTCCCAGTCCCCGGTGCCACCACCGATCACGTGGTAGAGGAAGCAGCGGTTCTGGCGCAGCGACGGGTCGTGAGCATATGTGAAGGTACCGATCAGAGCGTCGGTGAGGACCAACCCTCGGACGAGGTCGTCCGTGAAGTGGCGCTCCACGCTCTCGCCGATCGGCCGCTCGAAGAGTGCCTCCCACGCCGCAGGGTCGGCCACCCGCCGGCGTAGCTCCGCGCGGCTCGGCAGCGGCTCGGTGAGCGACGGGAAAACCCGCTCGGCCACCCTGCGGGTCATGCCGCAGAAATCCTGCCAGGACTTGAACTCCTTTTCCGAGCCTGTGAGTTCATGGAAGGATGCGGCGGTACGGGCCTGGTCCGCGCCGTCCACCAGGAGGCCGGTCGGACGGCCGCCGCGCACGGTCGGGGTGTACGAGGCGATCCGCCGCTTTCGCACGGCGAAGCGCAGCCCCAGCTCGTCGATGATCTTTCTGGGCAGCAGACTCACCAGATAGGAGTACTGGGACAGCCGTGCCTGCACGCCGGAGAACGCCTGGGTGGACACGGCTGCACCGCCGGTGCGGCCAAGCCGTTCGAGGACCAGCACGCTGCGTCCGGCCTGGGCCAGATAGGCAGCGGCGACCAGGCCGTTGTGGCCACCGCCGACGATGACGGCGTCGTAGGTGGAGCGGCTTGCCGGCGGTGCGGCGTTGGGCTGCATGCGGCTGTCCTATCAGGGCGCGGTGGCGTTGGCCAGGGGTTGTCGTCAAAGGGCACGCCCACATCGGGAGTAGGGCGAGGGTGACAGCTGCAGCCGGGGCTGTTGAACCGATGCGATCCGCGATGCCCGGTGCTCCGGGAGAGGTTCATGTGCCAGTGCCCCGGGGCCTGGAGCTTCGGTGATCCGTGGCCCATGGTCTGCGGCGACTGCGACGCCCGCATGGCGCCTACCGTGACCACACCGCACCTGACCCGCACGGCGCCGAAATCGCCCGTTCGCACTGATCGCATAAGCTGTGCGGCTGAGCGGGGGTTCGCGAGTCGGGAAGAGGGACGAGTGTTCGGAGTGACCCCTGCACGTGCCACTGCCGACTACAGTGCCGAGACCGGCCGGATCGCAGGTCTGTGGATCCGGCGACACCATATTCTGCTGGCCGCCTGGACAGCCCTCTGGTTCCTGATCGTCGAGCCCAGCGGGGGCGTCTCCTGGCACTACTTGCGCCAGGGCGAGCAACTGCTCTTCGGCGGCGATTCCGGTGGTGGGCTCTCGCTCTACGCCCACCATCCCGAACTGCAGATCGGCCCGGTCAGCCTCGCCGCGGCCCGGCTGTTCGACCCGTTCCCGCCGTACACCGGACAGGTCCTGGCCGAGGCGACGATGTCGGCGCTCGGCCTGGTGATGCTGGTTCTGGTCGGGCGCACCGCCGCCAGGCACTACCTGGGCACCGGAACGAACCACCGGCGCCTGCAGCAGCGCATCCTGGTCGCGGGTCTGGCCTTCATCCCGATGTGGGTGGAGGTCTCGGTCCGGTTCGCCCACCTCGACGACGTCCTGGCACTCTTCTTCACCACCCTCGCCGCGCATGCGCTGGTCCATGACCGGCCCACGGCGGTGGGCGTCTTCCTCGCCCTGGCGGTGGACTCCAAACCCTGGGCGATCTCCTTCCTGCCCCTGGTGCTCGCCCTGCCCAGCCCGGCCTGGAAGCGGACCTTCCTCTGGTTCGGGGGCCTGGTGGCCGTCGCTTGGCTGCCGTTCTACCTGGGCAACCTCGGCTCCCTCTCCGCGGCCCGATTCACCATCCCCAACCAGCCCGCCTCCTCGCTTCGCTGGCTCGGGGTCTCCGACCCGGCCACGCCGTGGTGGGACCGCCCCGCCCAGTTCGGCCTCGGGCTCGGCTTCGGCACCATCGCGGTCCGGCGCGGCCGCTGGCCGGCTGTCGTGCTGCTCGGTGCCAACGCCCGCGTCCTGCTCGACCCGAGCGTCTACACCTACTACACGGCGTCGATCCTGCTCGGGACGCTGCTCTGGGACACGGTCGGACAGCGCCGACTCGTACCTTGGTGGAGCTGGGTCGCGCTGATCACCCTTTACGGGGGCACGCTCCTCCTGCCCACTGATCCGATCCGAGGGCTGGCACGGCTCGCCTTCGTCGTGGTCTCCACGTCGGTCGTTCTGTGCTGGCCCGCCAAACAGCTGCGCCGCAGGGGGCGCGGGCGCGGCCGTGGACGGCGGGTGCCGCCACGCAGCCACCACGTGCCGGAACAACGGCGGCGGGAGCCCGCCCGTGACGGCTCTCGCAGTGGCGCAGGCACAACGCGGGAGTGGCAGAGCGAGCGGATCCTGTCGAGATAGGCCGCACAGCGGGAGATCAACGCAGGGGCGGGCCCAGGGCATTCGCCGGCGACGGCGGGCCCGCGACAGCGACGAGGAGCCGCCGGGGCGTCGAGACGGCCTTCGGCCGGCACCTGGTCAGCTGATTCCTGCATCCCGTAGTGCGCGGCGCTGACCCGGTGCCGAGTCGGTGGGCCAGTAGAGGTAGCAGACACCGCCTGAACCGCCCACCGCCCGGCCGTTCGCGTCGTACCGCTTCGTCCGCAGCCAGACGTTCTCGAACTGGCGGCGGTTGTAGACCCGCCGGACCGCGTCGTCGGTCGGCGAGGCGGGGTCGTTGGCGATGATGTCGCCGTCCTCGGTGAAGCCGATGACCACCATCAGGTGCCCGGCGGTGCCGTACCCCGCGCCGTCCAGCTCGCCCGGAAGAAAGGACTGGGACGTGATGACCGGGACACCCGCGTGGATCAGGAGCTCCACGTCGGTCAGCGAGTCCAGCCGGGTGATGATGCCCTGCATGTCCTGGAACGTCGCCGCGTAGGCGGCATTGAAGGGCCAGTTCCCGCAGCCCCCGTACTGGTAGTCGAAAGTGGAGCGGGCGGCGTGACAGACCTGCGGGTCGGTGTAGGAGGCGTTGACCCAGGAGAGGTCCGCGGAGGTGGGTCTGCGGTCCCAGTACTCGACGACCATCTGGGAGGAGGTGGGGCTGCACCACGCCTCTCCTCCGTTGTCGTACTCCGGGTACTGGCCCTTGTGGATCTCCTGCGAGTAGCGGGGCACGGCCAGTTCGCGGCCGGAGGCGATGCCAGGGGTGGAGGCGGGTACCTCGAAGCGCTCGGGGACGTCGGAGCCCATGGCGCCCAGACGCCAGACGGTGGGGCTCAGTTCGGTGCCCGGCCTGCGGTAGAGGGTGAGCCGGAGTCGGTAGGACGTCAGGCGCAGACCGCCGGCCGGGTCCTCGATGACGAAGGTGTCGGTCGAGATGCGGCTCCTGCCGTCACTCTGGTTGTCGAGCGAGCTGCGGCGGATGTCCTGGTCGCCGGCTGCCCAGCGGCCCATCAGGTACCACGGCGTCCCGGTGCCGTCGGTGTAGGTGCCGGACAGCTCCACGGTGATCCAGGTACCGGCGGGGGTGTGGGCGTTCCAGGACGCCACTGCCTCGGTCGCCGGGGCCGTGAGGCAGTGCACGGGGGAGGTCCAGGTGGCCCACTCCCAGGTGGACGTCCTGCCGGTGTGCGGGTCGAGCTGGTCGCTGGTCCCGGCGGCCGTCGCGATGCACACGCCGGGGCGGTCTCCGCCCACGATCCGGGTGCCCCGGCCGGAGCCGCTCGCCCAGTCGGCCGTCGTGGTCCAGGCGCGGTAGTCGACCGTCGTGGCTGCGGAACGTCCACTCCCTTCCCGGCCCTGGTTCCGAGCGGCGGCCGAGGCACGGGGAGCGGCGGCGCCGGCCGGTACGACGGCCAGGGCGGCGGCGAGGACGGTTCTGCGTGAGGTGTAGTCAGGCACGTGTTCTCAACGCGGCCGGCCCGGGCGGCGTCACGCGGTGCGGGGCGTCGCGCCGCCGCCCCCCGACTGCCGGAGGGTCTGAGAGCCTCGCGCCCCCGGGATGCCCCATTCTGACGGGTTACCTGCTGGCGGATCCTCCAAGTTGACACTCTCGGCTCGAAGTAGGAGCCGGGTCCGGTGAGTTGGGACAGGATGAGGACCGCCACCGGGTCGGTCAGCGGGTCCCGGTCGGCGACCACCCGACTGATGAGGACGCATCGTGGACATCTTGCGTGCCGGTGACCGGGCCATCGCAGCCGATGGCGGTCTCGCAGGTCTGATCGAGCCGTTGGACAGCGAGAGCTTTCTGCGTGAGCGGCTCGGCAGGAAGCCCTTCGTCGTCCGCGGGTCGGCCGGACGGTTCGGGGATCTGCTGGGCTGGGAGGATCTGAACGCGATCCTCGGATCCACCCGGGTGGACCTCGGCCGTATGCATCTCGCAGGTGGTGCGGGCACCCGTTCGCTGCTCTCCTGCGCGGAGCCGGTGCCGCAACTGGCCCCGCGCGGAACGCCGTTGCGCCTGGCTCCGGACCGCCTCCAGGCGGCGCTCGCCGAGGGTGCGACGCTGGTGGTCGACGGCATCGAGGAGCTGCACGCCCCGTTGCGCAGGCTCGTCGCCGCTGTCGAGAAGAGTCTTCGCTGCCTCGTGCAGGCCAACCTGTACGCCAATCTCGGGGGTGCCAGGCAGGGGTTCGGCACCCACTGGGACGACCACGACGTACTGATCCTTCAGATCGAGGGCGCCAAGCACTGGGAGATCCACCGGCCGACCATGGACTTCCCGGTCGGTGTGATCAGTGAGCCTCCGCTGCCGGAGCCCGGCACCGCCCACTGGTCGGGCGAGCTGGCCGACGGGGACGTCCTCTATCTGCCGCGCGGTTGGTGGCACCGGGTCAGCGCCACCGACGAGGTGTCGGCGCATCTCACCGTGAGCGCCAGGCTGCCTTCGGCGGGCGACCTGCTCCGCCGGTTGATGACCCGGGCGGCCGGCGAGTACGCCGAGATACGACAGGACCTGCCACGGTTCGCCGGACCGGAGGACGCCGGGCGGTGGTACGCCGCCCTGCGGGAGGTACTGGTCAAGGCGGTGGACACACCGGGCCTGCTGGAGCAGCTCGCGGGGGAGCTGGACACCGGTGCGCCAGCCCGTCCGGTCTTCGCGCTGCCCGACGCGTGTCCCGCCGGCCGATGAGGGCCCGTGAGGCCCTTGCCGGAGCGGTGCGCGGGCTGCCGCGCGAGTTCTGGTGGGTGTGGGCGAGCATTCTGGTGAACTGGGCCGGAGGCTTCGCCACTCCGCTGATCGCCCTCTACCTCACCACCGGCCGCGGGTACTCGGCCTGGTTCGCGGGGCTCGTGGTCGCGCTGGTCGGTGCGGGCGGAGTCGCGGGGACGCTGCTCGGCGGCGTCCTGACCGACCGGGTGGGGCGCCGGGCGACGCTGCTGGGTGCGCATCTGTGGACGGCGGTCAGCATGGCGCTGATCGGCCTGGCCGACCGGCCGTGGAGCATCATGGCGGCGACGCTGGCGATGGGGCTCGGACAGTGCGCCGCCAGACCGGCGATGCAGGCGATTCTCGCCGACCTTGTGCCGCCGCAGGACCGCGAACGCGCGTACGCCCTCAACTACTGGGCGCTGAACGTCGGTTTCGCGGTGGCGGCGATGCTTGCCGGGCTGCTCGTGACCTGCGGATTCACCCTGGTCTTCGTGGCGGACGGCGCAACGACCCTGCTCTGTGCGCTGCTGGTCTATCTGAAGCTGCCGGAGACGGCACCGCGCCCCGCGGCGCCCCGGAGTGCCGCGGCCGGGGCCGAGCCGGTGGCCACGGCGCGGCGACGGACAACTGTGCTGCGCGACGGCAGGTTTGTGCTCCTGGTGGTCTCCACCCTGCTCTTCGGCTCGGTCATGCAGCAGGCGCAGAGCACCCTGCCGCTCGCCATGGTGCGCTCGGGGTTGTCCGCCTCGGCCTTCAGTACGGTGATCGCACTCAACGGGCTGCTGATCATGCTGCTGCAGATCCCGCTCACCGGCCTGGTCCGGGGGCGGTCCAGAACCGGGGTGCTCCTGGTCGCTGGGCTGCTGCTGGCCTGGGGGTTCGGGGTGAACGCGGTCGCGCACGGCATCGTCGTGTACGCGCTCTCCGTGGCCCTGTGGACCCTCGGCGAGATCCTTCAGGCCCCCGTCGGGATCGCGGTGGTCGCCGACCGTGCCCCGGCCGGCCTCCGCGGCCGGTACCAGGGCCTGTACTCGACCGCGTGGTCCGGGGCCTCCTTCCTCGGCCCGGCCGGCGGTGCCTGGGTGCTGGACCGATTCGGCCCGGCCGCCCTGTGGTGGCTCTGCGCCGGGGTGGGCACGGTGGCGGCCCTGGGCAGCGCCGCCGCCGTCCACGGCATGGGCTCCCACGACACCGGGGACGACGGCCGGGCCCGACCCGGCGAACGCCGGACGGTTCGGAAGATCCGGAATACCCAAGTACTCCCTCAGGCCGCCGAGTTGTAGATCGGCGGAACTGGGGGGAGAGGTGGAGCCCCACCTCTCGACCTCGCACCGAACGCCCCGCAGCCGCGGTGGCGTCCGCACCCGAAAGGAAACCGCAATGACCCAGTCCTTCGAGTCCGAGACCGCCTACGAGTCGCTCGTCGTCAACAACTGCGTCGCCGCCTACCTGCCGGAGGAGCTCGTGGTCAACAACTGTGTGGCCGCGTTCATGCAGCAGGATGAGCTCGTCGTCAACAACTGTGTGATGGCGTACGTGATCTGACGGTACGTCGTAGCACCCTTCGGTGCGGGGCGGCCACGGCCGCCCCGCACCGGGCACCGAGAAATCGCGAACCGCTCCCCGTACCGTCCCGCCCACCGGAAGGCAGCCCGCAGGTGATCCGCAACGACGTCCGGCCGTTCAGCACCGTGATCACCAGGATGCGGACCTTCGCCGGACCCGGCGGTACGCCGCAGCGGCTGCGCCTCGCCGTGGCCGACCTGCCGGATCTGACGGGACGGCTGCCCTGGCAAGGAGACCGGCAGGCCTTCGGGGCGTCCTGGGAGGGCGAGGAGCAGGCGGTTCGCGGCGCGACGGGCGAGGCGGTCGAGCGCTACTGCGCCCCCTGGCCGCGCCCCGAGCACGAGACCCTCCACGGCAGTTACCTGGATCTGGTGCGACGAGGCGTCCCTGCCCTGGACCCGTCCGCGCTGGCGCTCTACTCCCGGGCGCAGTACGCCGCCCCCGGCTTCCGGTTCAGGCCGTTCACCGAGGCCGACGAGGTGTGGTGGGTGCGAGGCCGGTCGCTCAGTCACGGACGGGACATCCATGTGCCGGCCTTTCTGGTGCACGCGTCCTGGCCCCAGATGCCGCAGGGGCGATCCGAGCCCCGGTACACCTTCCCGGTGCTCGGCGGACTGGCCGCCGGTACGACCGATGCGCAGGCCCAGCTCTCGGCGCTGGAGGAGGTCGTGGAGCGGGACACCACCGCGATCTGGTGGGGTAACGCGCAGGCCCTGCCGGCGCTGCCGGTGCCGCGGGACATCGCGGCACTGCTGACGCCCTCGGCACGGGACTTCGAGACCCGGCTGATCCATCTGGACAACGTCTTCGGTGTACCGGTCATGGCCGCGGTGGTCCGGGACTCCGCCGAGGGCTGGCTGACCATCGGCACGGCCGCCCGGCACGACGCAGGCGAAGCCGCCCGCAAAGCCCTCGCCGAGGCGTATCTGCTGCAGCTCACCTGCCTGAGCCTCGACAACCCGCGCACGCTGGCCGGGCTCAGCGGCGGCAACGGGTCGCGCCCGACGGCCCTGAAGCCCTGGCGGCAGGACCGCGGATACCTCGACTCCTACCGTGACGACGCGGCAGACGTGGTCGAACTGATCTGCCAGCAGCAGCTCTTCCTGGACCGGCGGGCGGGCGAACGCGTGGCCGGGTGGACCTGGGACCTGCCCGAGCGCGGCTGGGAGGGGCTGCCCGAACTCCCCGAGCGTTCGATCGACACCCTGCGGGCCCGGGTCGAAGCGGTGGGACACGAGGTCATCTGGGTCGACCTGAGCACCCCGGAGGCCGACGCGGCCGGGATGCGGGCCGGACGGATCATCGTTCCCGGCACCGTCTGTACGGCTCCGGCGGCCTTCCCCTCCTGGGGTGCCGGACGGGTGCAGCGCTGCGCGGTCCAACTCGGCTGGCGGAGCGAACCGCTGGACGAGAGCGAGCTGAACACCTTTCCGATGCCGCACTCCTGAGACCGGCCGGCAACAGGCCCCGGTGCAGATCGGACCCCGCTCTGCGGTCCGCAGAACAGCCGACGTGCCGCGCCGGTCCGCCGTTTCGCCGCCCCACTGCCCGGGCCCGTTGGGGGTTAGGCCGTCCGGCCGACTAGAATCACTGCGGGGCTGCGGACCAGACACCCGGCTCAGCAGGTACGGAGATGGCGTCACCGGCCTGATGCCTACCTGTACCCGAGGAAACACGTGAGCAACGAACAGTCGATCCCCGTCCTCCAGGTCCTCAACGAGGCCGGCCGCCGTCGGACCTTCGCCGTGATCAGCCACCCCGACGCGGGCAAGTCCACGCTCACCGAGGCGCTGGCGCTGCACGCGCGGGCGATCACCTCGGCGGGCGCGGTGCACGCCAAGGGCGGCCGGCGCGGGGTGACCAGCGACTGGATGGAGCTGGAGCGCGAGCGCGGTATCTCGGTGACCTCCGCGGCGCTGCAGTTCGACCACCGCGGCCATGTGATGAACCTGGTCGACACCCCCGGTCACGCCGACTTCTCCGAGGACACCTACCGGGTGCTGGCGGCCGTCGACTGCGCGATCATGCTGGTCGACGCGGCCAAGGGCCTGGAGGAGCAGACCCGCAAGCTCTTCGCGGTCTGC
The DNA here is from genome assembly GCF_029892105.1 of Kitasatospora sp. GP82. Lineage (GTDB taxonomy): Bacteria > Actinomycetota > Actinomycetes > Streptomycetales > Streptomycetaceae > Kitasatospora. Next base: position 203,272 of record NZ_JARZAJ010000011.1, read on the forward strand.
CGCCACCGTGGCGTCCCGGTGATCACCTTCATCAACAAGTGGGACCGCCGCGGCCGCGACGCGCTCACCCTGCTCGAGGACATCGAGACCCACCTGGGCATCACCCCGGTGCCGGTGGTCTGGCCGGTCGGTGCCGCAGGCAACCTGCGCGGCCTGGTCCAGGCCGCGGACACCGAGCAGATGCTGCGCTACACCAAGGTGCCCGCGGGTACGCACGCCGCCATCGAGGAGCAGCTCACCGCCGAGCAGGCCGCCGAGCAGGAGGGTGAGGACTGGGAGACCGCGCTGGAGGAGCTGGAGCTGGTGCTCTCCTCCGGCCCCGGCTACGACCAGGAGAGCTTCGAGGCCGGCAAGATCAGCCCGGTCTTCTTCGGCGCCGCGCTGACCAACATCGGTGTGAAGCTCCTGCTGGACGCCGTGGTCGACCTGGCCCCCGCCCCCGGGCCCCGCCCGCTGGCGAAGGGCGGCAGCCGCGAGGTGGGCGAGGAGTTCTCCGGCCTGGTCTTCAAGATCCAGGCGAACATGGACCCGGCGCACCGCGACCGGATCGCCTTCGTCCGGGTCTGCTCCGGCGTGTTCGAGCGCGGAATGAACGTCACCCGTGCGGCCAGCGGCCGTTCCTTCGCCACCAAGTACGCGCACACCGTCTTCGGCGCCGAGCGCACCGTGGTCGACACGGCGTACCCGGGCGATGTGGTCGGTCTGATCAACGCGAGCGCGCTGCGGGTCGGCGACACCCTCTACACCGGCAGGAAGGTGGAGTTCCCGGCACTGCCGGCCTTCGCCCCCGAGTACTTCGCGGTGGCCCGGCCGAAGGACATCAGCCGCTCCAAGCAGTTCCGCAAGGGCGTCTCGCAGCTGGACGAGGAGGGCGTGGTCCAGGTGCTGGTCTCCGACCGGCGTGGTGACCAGGCACCGGTGATGGCCGCGGTCGGCCCGATGCAGTTCGACGTCGTCCTGCACCGGATGGAGCACGAGTTCTCCTCCCCGATCACCCTCGACCACCTCTCCTACCGGCTGGCCCGGGTCACCGACGCCGACGGCGCCGCCGCGCTGGCCAAGGCCCGGCTGACCGACGGCGAGGTGCTCACCCGCCGCTCGGACGACGCGCTGCTGGCCCTGTTCGCCGACAAGTGGCACCTGAACGCCTTCCAGCGCGCCAAGCCCGACATCCTGCTCCAGCCGCTGATCGCCACCGCGGACTGACCGGCCGTCTGCCGGCCGAGGGGGCTCCGGATCAGGTGCCCTCCCCGGCCGGCAGGTCCTGCTCGGCCCAGATGGTCTTGCCCGCGGCCGTGTAGCGCGTTCCCCACCGCTGGGTGATCTGGGCGATGATGAACAGGCCCCGGCCGTTCTCGTCGTCGCTGGCGGCGTGGCGCAGATGGGGCGAGGTGTGTCCGGTGTCGGAGACCTCGCAGCTGAGGCTCCGGTCGAGGATGAGACGGACGTGGATCGGCCCGTCGGCGTAGCGGATGGCGTTGGTGACCAGTTCGCTGACGATCAGTTCGGTGGTGAACGACAGGTCCTCCAGTCCCCACTCGCGCAGTCGTCCCGTGGTGGCGGCACGGGCATCGCCGACCGTGGCCGGGTCGGCATCCAGCTCCCATTCGGCCACCTGGAGCTCGTCGAGCATCTGCGTGCGGACGAGGAGCAGGGCCGCGTCGTCGTCCACGGGGCCGGGCAGCAGGGCGGCCACGACTCGGTCGCAGAGCTCCTCCAAGGGGCGCCGGGACTGGGAGAGAACATCGGCGAGCAGGCCGAGCCCCACGTCGGGGTCGTGGTCGGCGGCCTGGACGAGGCCGTCGGTGAACAGGGCGATGAGGCTTCCCGCGGGCAGGGGGAGTTCCGCGCTCTGGAACGGCAGGCCGCCCAGTCCCAGGGGCGGGCCCGGCGGGAGCTCCGGGTAGCTGACGACGCCGCTGTCCGGGCTGACGATGGCGGGTGGCGAGTGGCCGGCCCGCGCCATGCTGCACTGTCCGGACACCGGGTCGTACACCGCGTACAGACACGTCACGCCGAGGGCTCCGTCACCGTCGGCTCCCCAGTCGCCCCGGCGGGGGGCGTCCGCCTGCTCCCTGGCGGTCTGCCCGACCACGTCGTCCAGACGCGCGAGGAGCTCGTCCGGAGCGAGGTCCAGCCGGGCGAGGACGTTCACGCTGGTGCGCAGGCGTCCCATGGTGACGGCGGCGCGCAGTCCGTGGCCGAGTACGTCCCCGACGACCAGGCCGACCCGCGTGCCCGACAGCGGGATGACGTCGAACCAGTCGCCGCCCACCCCGGACCGGCTGTCTGCGGGCACATAGCGGCTCGCCGCCTCGACCGCCGTCTGTGGCGGCAGGCTGTGGGGCAGCAGGCTTCGTTGGAGTCTGAGGGCCGCGGTGTGCTCCCGGGTGACGACCGGCATCAGGACGACGCCGAGCAGCAGGGCCCCGAGGCCCATGACGGTCACTCCGCCCGTTCGTCCGATGATCGGCAGGTCGAAGGAGGTCGCGCCGTAGCCGGGGTCGGCGTAGACGTCGAAGGCGGCGTAGCAGAAGAAGTAGAGCATCATGAGCCCGCCCAGGCCCGGGAGCAGGCCCTTGAACACGAGGTCCCGGGGACTGCGGGTGAGCACCTTGCGGTAGTACCAGGCGCAGGCGAAGCCGGTGAGGCCGTAGTAGAACGCGATCGCGAGGCCGACCGAGTCGATGGAGTCGGCCAGGACGTTGTGGCTGATCGTCGTCAGCAGGATGAGGAAGCCGACGGAGGCCAGGCCCATGCCGACGGTCGACCACGTGGGGGTCAGGTACCTGCGGTGCAACCGGGCGAAGTAGGAGGGGACGGTCTTGTGCGCCGCCATGGAGAAGACGGTCCGGGCCATGGGCAGGATGGTGGTCTGGGTGGAGGAGACCGCCGAGGTCAGCACCATGAAGATCAGCAGCTTGGTGAAGACCTGGCCCAGGCCCTGGTTGCCGAAGACCGCGTTGCCCAGACCGGAGAGCACATCCCCGGAGTTGTTCGTGTTCCCCAGTCCGATGCCCTCGGTGCCGACTCCGGCGAAGGCCTGCGCGGAGGTGGCGACCAGGGCGTAGATGATCAGCAGTAGCACAGTGGAGACGACCGCCGCCCGCCCCGGCGTGTGCCTGCTGTCGGAGGTCTCCTCGTTGACCGTGACGGCGGTGTCCCAGCCCCAGTAGACGAAGACGGCGGAGAGGACGCCTGCCGTCAGAGCCTTGGCCGAGGACACCTGGAAGGGGTTGAACCAGGAAGCGGAGACGTGGATCGCGGTCGGGGGGCTGCTGGTGTAGACCCTGACCAGGGCGGTGACGGCGAACAGGACCAGCACCGCCACCTCGACGCACAGCAGCCAGCGCTGGACGGCGGCCGAGACCTCGATGCCGACGTAGCAGACCGCGGTCATCACGGCGATCCAGACGACTCCTGCGACGGTGGTCCACAGCCTGCTGTCCGCGAGTGAGCCGAACCCCAGGAGACGGAAGGTGTAGATACCCGCGATCTCCGCGAGGTTCGCCATCACGATGATGTCGGCGACGATGATGCCCCAGCCGCCCATCCAGCCGATGCGAGGACCGAAGGCGCGGGTTGCCCAGGTGAAGGTGGTCCCGCAGTCGGCGTCGCTGGCGTTGAGTTCCTTGTAGGCATACGCGATCAGCAGCATCGGGATGAAGGCCAGCATGGTGACGATCGGGGCCTGGAGGCCGACCCCCGCCACGACCAGGCCGATCGCTGCCGCCAGGCTGTAGGCGGGAGCGGTCGAGGCCAGGCCGATGACAACCGAGGAGAAGAGCCCCAGGGCACCGGCTTTGAGCCCTTTCTCGCCTGCGCCCGAGCCGGGCGCAACCGGCGCGGCCAACTCGGCAGGACCACCGGAGAGCTTCACACCTGATTCCAACTCCGAATCTCGCGCGCAACGCGACTGCCGGACGGCCCGGGAGGCCGCCCCGTCACGGTCGGCCTTCCGCCCGGGTCTCGCGATCACCATTTTCCCCGCAGACGATGAGGCCCGCCAGGGCAGGTCACGGGCGGGGACGCGGTGGTTGCGGTGCCGCCCGTCCGGCGGTAACCGTCACCAGCGGTGACGGCGCATGTCCGTGGAGCAAGGGCGCACGGTCGTGAGGTGCGGCGATACGCTGAGGACAGGTGCCGCTGCGGCGGTTCCCGGCATGTTCGGCATGTGCCGGACTCGAAGGACGGGTGCCCTATGGCCGTTTCTCCTCCTCCTCCTCCGACGCCGCCGCAAGGACAGGGACAAGGACAAGGACTGGGCAGGACGGCGACCGGTGTCGCGGTCGGGCTGGTCGTGGTGTTCGTCGCCCTGTTGATCTCCGGTCTTGAGGCGATCGTCCTTGCCGGCGCCGGTGCGCTCTTCGGTACGACTGTCCAGCGAGGGGCGGTCGCGGATGCCCGGAACGAGCGCGCGGCCGCGAAGAGCCAGGCCGTGGCCGAGCGTTCCAGGGCCGACGCCCTCCAGCGGGACGCCCAGGCCGGGCAGGCGCTGAAGGCCATGGTCATCGAGGCGGCGGACCGGCAGACCGGGCCCGCAGCCACGGCACATGACGGTCGGCCGGGCGAGCCGGTCCCGGGCGGGGACCAGACCCTCGACACGGATCTGGCCAGGCTGACGACCCTGGCACGCAAACTCTTCCACGAGGGCTGAGCGGCCGGAGTCCTCGGCGTTGGCCGAGGGCAGTGGGTCTGGCTCAGTGGGTCTGGCAGTGCCGGGAGACCGTTCCGGGGCGAGCCTTGATCGCACGGTCCAGGTTGGTGGCCGCGCTGATCAGCGCCAGGTGCGTGAAGGCCTGGGGGAAGTTGCCCAGGGCTTCTCCGGCGGGACCGATCTCCTCCGAGTACAGGCCCAGGTGGTTGGCGTGGGTGATCATCTTCTCGAAGACGTAACGGGCTTCGCCGACTCGTCCGCTGCGGGCGAGCGCCTCGACGTACCAGAAGGAGCACAGGTTGAAGGTGCCTTCCCGGTCGGTGAAACCGTCGCTGCCGTCGGCGTGGTAGCGGTGGACGAGGCTGTCGCTGACGAGGTGCTCCTCGATCCTCCGTACCGTGGACAGGAACCTCGGGTCGCCCGGCGCCGCGAACTTGACCAGCGGCATCACCAGCAGTGACGCGTCCAGCGTCGAACTGCCGGGGCAGCTGACGTACGCCGAGTGCTCGGGGGCGAAGCACATCTCCTGGACGTAGCGGTAGGCGGCGGAGGAGGTGTCCCGCCACCGTTCGACGGGGGCGGGCATTCCGCGCTGCCGGGCGATGCGCTGGGCCCGTTCGAAGGCGACCCAGGTCATCAGCGCCGAGTAGGTGAACCGCTGACGGCCGCCGCGGGTCTCCCAGATCCCCTCGTCCGGTTCCTCCCAGTGCTTCTCCAGCCACTCCAGCTGTCGGCTCAGGGCCTCCCACAACTCGTAGGAGATGGGCTGTCCGTACTTGTTGTAGAGGTAGACCGAGTCCATTAGCTCGCCGTAGATGTCGAGTTGGAGCTGGCCGGTGGCCGCGTTGCCGATCCGGACCGGCCGGGATCCGCTGTACCCGTCGAGGTGGTCGAGCACGGTCTCCGGCAGATCCGGCCGGCCGTCGATGCCGTAGAGCACCTGCAACCCGGTGTCCGGCGGGGCCTCCAGGCAGCGGCAGCGGAGCCAGTCGATGAACGCGGAGGCCTCCTCGGTGAAGCCGAGCCGCATCAGCGCATAGAGCGTGAAGGCGGCGTCACGCACCCAGGTGTAGCGGTAGTCCCAGTTGCGTGCTCCGCCGGGCGACTCGGGCAGCGAGGTCGTCGGGGCCGCGACCAGCGCTCCGCTGGGCTGGTAGACGAGCAACTTCAGTGCGAGGGCGGAGCGTTCGACGATCTCGCGGTACCTGCCCTGGTAGTGCGAGTGCCGGATCCAACTGTCCCAGAAGGCCAGCGTGGAGTCGAGGAGGCGGCACACCTGGGTGTCGTCGATGGGGTGCAGCTCACCGCCCCACTCGGCCGCGAACTCCAGCGTCTGCCCGGGTTCCAGCTCGACCGTCGCCACCACGGCGTCGCCGTCGGGGCGCAGCGGAGCGGACGACCGCAGGGCCAGCGTGCCGGCCGGGCTGCTGAACACGGCTCCGAGGTCCGGCACGAGGTGCACTTGGTGCGGCGCGCGCGCGTAGTCGAACGCGGGGCGGCAGCGCATGTCCACCACGGCCCGCCCCCTGAGCACCCGCACTTGGCGGACGATCTGCCGCACGCCGGCCTTGGGACACGAGTAGTGGTCGGGCACCATGAAGTCGTACAGCTCGGCCACGGCGCTCTCGCCGAGGAACCGGGTCAGCAGCACATTGGAGTCGGGAAGGTACATCTGCTTGGTGCGCTGGGCCTGGCGCACCGAGACCGAGAACGCACCGCCCTGCCTGCAGTCCAGCAGCGATCCGAAGACCGAGGGCGAGTCGAAGCGCGGCAGACAGCACCAGTCGATCGTGCCGTCGTCCCCGACGAGCGCCACGGTGTGCAGATCGCCGATGATCCCGTGGTCCTCGATCGGCGTGTAGGCCGGTTTGCCACTCCCGGTGACGAGTTGCATACGAACCCCTCCTCAAGGGGATGCGTGAACTCCACCACTCCCTGTATACCGCCGCCGTGCCCGCCGCGCGTAGCTGGTGGCGGGTTCGCGACGCGACGCCCACCCGGCGGTCGCTCACTGCGGCCGACCCGGTACGGCGGGCGGGCAGCGCCCGCCCGAGCGGGAAACACAGCAGGGCCCGGTGCACTGGGTGCACCGGGCCCTGGCTTGCAGTAGCGGGGACAGGATTTGAACCTGCGACCTCTGGGTTATGAGCCCAGCGAGCTACCGAGCTGCTCCACCCCGCGTCGATGACCTTGACTCTACGGCACTGCGCGCCCAGCGTGAAATCCGCTGCCACGCCCCACTGCCGGCGCCGCCGAGCCCTCGGGGCCGGGGGCCGCGCTGTGCCTACACTGGCGACCGTGGACTGGAACATGGTGATCTGCTCTGTCAAGGGCCATGTCACCTATGCACCTGACGAGCGTCCGCTGCACGATCGGCTCCAAGCCGTCGCGCCGGGTGGACCGGCATGGCGGTGTCTGCGGTGCGCCGTGTTCGTCCCCGGTCCGCCTCGGGGGGCGGGGCCTGCGGACGAGGCGCCGCAGCTGCTTCGCGGTCCGGCGCTCCGGGACGCGCTCATCCTGCGCCTCCTCGCGGTCGAACGGCTGTTCAGGGGCCTGCTGTTCCTGGTTCTGGGCTACGCGGTCCTCCGGTTCGAACGCTCGGAAGCCTCGTTGCGGGAGCTGTTCGAACGGGCGCTGCCACAGGCCAGATCGCTGGCCCAGGTGTTCGCCGTCAATCTCGACACCAGTTCGACGGTGCAGCATCTGAGGCATGTGCTGGATGCCAAGCCGCACACGCTCACGCTCATCGCGGGTGGACTGTTCGCCTATGCGGCCGTCGAGATCGTCGAGGCCGTCGGCCTGTGGCGGCTGGCCCGCTGGGGCGAGTACTTCGCTCTCGTCGCCACGGCCGCGTTCCTGCCGCTGGAGATCTACGAACTCGTGGACCGGTTCACGGTCGTCAAGATCGTCATCTTCGCGCTCAACGTCTTCGCGGTGGTGTATCTGCTGGTCGCCAAGCGGCTGTTCGGGCTGCGCGGCGGCAAGGCCGCCTACGAGGCCGAGCGCCACTCGGAGTCCCTGCTGGAGATCGAGCGGGCCGCCGCCGAGCAGACCGGCTGAGGGCGGCCCTGGTCCGAAAGCGGGAGGCAGAGCGCCCGATGCGGCCGCCTTTGCCCGTTTTGCTCATCCTATTTTGTTCTATTAGTGAATGATTGCATATATAATCCGGGCGATTCCGGCACAGAATGCGAACCCATCGGCTCAGGAGATCTCAAAGTGGCGCATGACATCCGTTTCGCCGTGCTGGGGCGGATGACCGCACACCGAGAGACCGTCACCATCTCCACCGGCTCCCCGCAGCAGCAGGCCGTACTGGCCGTCCTGCTGCTGCGCGGCGGCCGGGCCGTGCCGGCCGAGGAGCTGATCTACGCGCTCTGGGGCGAGGAGGTGCCCGACAGTGCGGTGCGCGTCCTGCGGACCTACGCCTGGCGCTGGCGGCGGGCGTTGGAGCAGGCCGGGGCCGAAGGGCGGATGCTCCAGTCGGTCGGTGACGGGTACCAGCTCGACCTGCCGCCGGAGAACCTGGACGCCTGGCAGGCCGAGCGGCTGTCCGAGGCCGCCGCGCGGGCCCAGGAGGACGGGGACACGGCAGAGGCGGCGCGGCTGCTGGATGCGGCGATCGGCCTGTGGCGGGGCGAGCCCCTCGCGGGGATTCCCGGGCCGTACGCGCAGCGCCAGCGTGACCGGCTCGGTGAGCTCCGACTGGCCCTGAGGGAGCGGCAGTTCGACTGTGAACTACAGCTCGGGCGCTTCACGCTGATGGTCCCTGCGCTGGCCGAGTTCACCACCGAGCACCCGACGCGCGAGCGCCCGTACGCCATGCTGATGCGGGCCCTGTACGCGAGTGGTCGGCAGGCCGACGCGCTCACGGTCTTCGACGGCGTGCGGCGGCTGCTCGGTGAGGCGTTGGGAGTCGCTCCGGGACCGGAGCTTCAGGCCCTCCATCGGCAGGTGCTGGCGAACGACCCGGAGCTCGCGGTGGAGCCGGGGCCCGCGTCCACCGGCGCGTCCGTGACCGGCCCCGGTCCCGCACTCGACCGAAGCTCGGCTGACGCCCCGACGGCCGACGGCCCGGAACAGCCTGTCGCCGCGCTTCCCGTTCCGGCTCAACTTCCCTCCGACATAGCCGACTTCACCGGCCGTGAAAGGGTGCTCGCCCAGCTGTGCGAGGCTCTCGCCGGGCCCACCGCCGAGGGAGTGCGCACCGCTGTACTGATCGGCATGGGGGGAGTGGGCAAGACCACGGCGGCCCTGCGAGTCGCCCACCGGGTCCGTGGCAGCTTCCCCGACGGGCAGTTGCACGCCGATCTCGGCGGTGACGAGACCCGTGCGGCCGCGCCGGGCGAGGTGCTGGCGAGCTTTCTCGCCGCCCTGGGAGTCACCGGTCCCGCGCTGCCGAAGACGGTGGCGGACCGCGCCCGGCTCTATCGTTCCCTGCTCGACGGGCGGAGGGTCCTGGTGGTGCTCGACAACGCCCAGGACAGCGCCCAGGTCCGCCCGCTGCTGCCCGGCTCCGACAGCTGCGCCGTCATCCTGACCAGTCGTCGCCGGCTCTTCGGCCTGCCGGCCGAGACCCAGCTAGACCTGGAGGTCTTCGAGACCGAGGAGGCTCTGGCCCTGCTCGCCAAGGTGGCCGGCGCCCAGCGGGTGGCCGCCGACCCGCAGGCCGCACGGGAGTTGGTCGCGGCCTGCGGCCATCTGCCGCTCGCCGTCCGTATCGTGGCGGCCCGTCTGGCCTCGCGACCGGCCTGGACGGTGGCGCGGCTGGCCGGGAAGCTGGCCGACGAGCGCCGCCGGATGGCGGAGCTGGTGGTCGGTGACTTCGCCGTGGCCACCGCCTTCGAGTGGGGCTACCGGCACCTGACGGACGACCAGGCCAGGGCGTTCCGCCTGATCGCCGGCACCGCGCGGCCGGACATCGGCCTGCCGGCCGCGGCTGCGGTACTCGGCGTCTCGGAGGATTCCGCCGAGCAGTTGCTGGAGGGCCTGGTCGACGCCGGTATGCTGATCGCCCGCAGCGCCGACCGGTACGGCTGCCACGACCTGCTCCGGGCCTTCGCGCTGGAGCAGTCGGCTCGAAGGGAGCAGGGGGCCGAGCGGATCACCGCGATCGGCCGGCTGCTGGACTTCCTGCTGGCCACGGTCTCGTCGGCGTTCCAGGTCATGGTGCCGGGGGACCCGGTCGCCACCACGCTGTCCGTCTCGCCGGCCCGCGGTCTGTGGTTCACCGATGTCGGCGCCGCCCGTGCCTGGGTGTCGGCCGAGGCGGAAGGCGCGGTGGCCGCGGTGCTCGCGGCCACCGTGGAACTGCCCGCTGACGGCAGTGCGATGCTGCGGACCGCCGCCGACCTGCTGATCGCGCTGACTCCGTTCGGCCGGGACGTACAGTACGAGCAACTCGCCATCGCCGCCTCGGCGGTGGCCGAGGTGGCGGTGTTCACCGGAGACCGGTTGTCGGAGGGGCGGGCCCAGTTCATTCTCGGCAACGTCGCACTGCAGGCCACTCGGCTCTCCGAGGCCGAGCGCTACAGCCGGGGCGCCGCCCAGTCCTGCCGGGCGACTCGGGACACCGTGATCCTCCGTCAGGCGCTCAATGACCTGGGCATGATCGCCCAGTACCAGCACCGGTTCGTGGAGGCAGGCGACTACTACGACGAATCCGCCGCCCTGGCAAGGGACTTGGGCCACCGGTCGGGTGAGCTGACGACCGTCCTCAACGCCGCACTGGCCCGGGCCAGGAGCGGCCGGTCCGAGGAGGCGGCCCTGGCCTGCGAGGCCACCCTGTCGGTACTGCAAGCGGTCGGAGACCGCCACGGGGCCGCGTACGCGCTCTACGTACTCGGCCTCGCACAGCACGAGGCGGGCCGGTTCGAGTCGGCGGTGACGGCTTTCACCGAGTGCCTCGACCTCTGCGGAGAGGTGGACATCCCCGTCCGGGCCGCGCAGGCCCGCTACCGGCTGGCCGACTCGCTGCGCGCCCTCGGCCGGTCGACGGACGCAGTGCACCAGGCCGAGCGGGCCCTGGCGGACTGTGCGCGGATCGGTGCCGAACGCGACCGGGGCTACGCCCTGCGTGTACTGGCCCAGGCGCTGGCCGAGTCGGGCGACCGGGAGGCGGCCGGGCTGCGGCTGCACGAGGCCCATGCCGTCTTCACCCGGCTGGGGTTGCCGGACCGGGAGGAGACCGCACGACTTCTGGCAGCCGGTTGGCCCGCACCGCACACCGTGTGAGGTGTCGCCGGCGGGTCACGAGCCGGTGCTGTTCCACTCCTTGAGGCCGATGTCGCCGCCGTTGCTGTGCGGCGTCTGGCCGCCGACGGTGGTCACGACGGGGGCGGTCGCGCCGGTCGTCGTGCCGCTGTGAGCAGCCGTCACGGACGTGGGGAGCACTGCGGTCAGTGCACACGCCGAGACGGCGAAACCCAGGGCGGCGCGGGTGAGCAGGCGGGTTACAGCGTGGCTCATGTTCAACACCTCTGGTCGGGGTCGATCAGCTTCTGGCTGCTTCAGGTACATCATGATCGGCCTCGATCTACGAATGATCAACGGCCGTTGAAGATCTATATGACGAAGTGTCATCGGGGAGGTGGCCCTTCCGGGGTGCCGGTGTGGAAGATCGCGGCGTGTGGTGCCGCTGTCGGCGTCGGTGAGGAACCCCGACGCGGTTCGACTCCACCGCCGACGGCCGGGCGGGCGCGCGGTGCCGCGGCGCGAAGGATCTAGATCAACGCCGTTGCTGATCTCTGGTTGATCCTCTGTAGATCATGATTACCGACTCTGATCCCCGAAGCGACCAGATCAGTGACGGTCGGCTCACGGTGCACTTCATATCGGGCGGCATCGACAGCCGGCAGCACTGCGAGGGCGACATCCTGACGAAGGATCAGCGCTACGGCTCCCAGCGCTTGCTCGCCATCGCCGAGGCCGGTGAGCGCTACGACCGCGCGCTGTGGACCGCGACCGCCGCCGCCACCGGTGGGGCCGGCGACTCCAACGCCCTGGTCGGCACCCCGGAAACGGTCGCCCGGGCCCTGCTCGACTACTACGACCTCGGCGTCGACACCTTCTGCGCGCACGGTTACGCCCCGGTCGACGACGCGATCGACTTCGGCCGGTACGTCATCCCGATCGTCCGCCAGGAGGTCGCCAAGCGCGACGCCGAGAAGGCCGCCAAGGCAGCCCAGGCCGAGCACGGCCGCCGCCGGCTGATCGCGGCCCAGGTCTGACCCGCAGCTACCTCGTCCGGGGGAAGCCATGCACTGTTCGGAGCCCCGCGCCTCCAGACAGTGCATGGCTGACGTGGGACCTGGATCTACTGCATGTGTGGCCGTCGCCCTGCCGCCGCCAGGGCTCGCCGTGCGTCCCGCCGGGTGGCCGACTCCAGTGGGTCCAGCACCGGGACAGCAGCCAACAGGCCCTTGGTGTAGGGGTGCTGCGGGGAGTCGTACACCGCTTCCGTGCTGCCCTGCTCGACGATCCGTCCGGCGCGCATCACCGCGACCCGGTCGCTCACCTGCCGCACGACGGCCAGGTCGTGGGCGACGAAGACCAGGGAGAGACCGAGGTCGCGCTGCAACTCGGCCAGCAGGGCGACGACCTGGGCCTGGGTCGTCACATCCAGTGCGGAGACCGGCTCGTCGCAGACGACCAGTCTCGGCGCCGGCGCGAGCGCCCGTGCGATCCCGACCCGCTGTCGCTGGCCGCCGGAGAGCTCGTGCGGATAGCGGTGGTACCAGTCGGCGTCGATCCCGACCCGTTCCAGCAGCTCGCCGACGCGCGTCCGGATCCTTCGGTCGTCCCACCCGCCTGCGGCGCGCAGCGGATCGGCGATGGATTCGCCGACGGTGCGACGCGGGTTGAGTGAGGAGACCGGGTCCTGGAAGACCATCTGCAGCTCGCGGCGCAGCGGCCGCAGTGCTTTCTCCCCGAGGGCACCGATGTCCTGCCCCCGGTACCGGACTTGGCCGCCGCTCGGCTCCAACAGCCGTACCAGCATCCGGCCGAGTGTCGTCTTGCCGGACCCCGACTCGCCGACGATGCCCAGGGTCTCGCCCTCGCGTACGGCGAGCGAGACCCCGTCCACGGCGGTCACCGTGGCCGAGCGACTGCCGAACTCCCTGCGCAGGTCCACGGTTTCGAGCAGCACCTCACCGTCGCCCCGGTCATCGGAGGCGGAGGCGGAGGCGGAGGCGGACGCGGGCGCGTCCACTCTCGGCACAGCCGACAGCAGTGCGCGCGTGTAGGGCTCACGCGGCGCGCCCAGTACGCCGCTGACCGGTCCGCGCTCCACCGCCCGGCCGTCCTTCATCACCAGTACCTGGTCGACACTGCCCGCGACCACGCCCAGGTCGTGGGTGACGAGGATCAGTCCGGCACCGGTCTCGGCGCGCAGATCGTGCAGCAGGTCGAGGATCTGGGCCTGGACGGTCACGTCCAGCGCGGTCGTCGGCTCGTCGGCGATCAGCAGCCGCGGCTCGCAGGCCAGCGCCATCGCGATCAGCACCCGTTGCCGCATGCCGCCGCTGAACTCGTGCGGGCGCGACCGTGCGCGCCGTGCCGCGTCCGGGATGCCGACCCGGTCGAGTACCTCCACGGCGCGTGCGCGCGCGGCACGGCGGGAGACGTCGCGGTGCGCCCGGAACACCTCGGCGATCTGGCCGCCGACGGGGTAGTACGGGTCGAGCGCGGAGAGCGGGTCCTGGAACACGATCGCCGCCGACTCACCTCGCAGCCGCCGCAGTTCGGCGCCTTCGGCGGTCACCGCGTCCACGCCCGCCACCCGGATCGAGCCGGTCAGCCGCGCGCCGGTCCCCTGGTGCATGCCGAGCAGCGCGAGCGCGGCGGTGCTCTTGCCGGACCCCGACTCGCCGACGATGCCGAGCGCCTGCCCGGCCTCCAGGGTGAAGTCCAGCCCGTCGACGGCCCGGACGAACCCGCCGTCGGCCGGGAATTCGACGACCAGGTCCCGTACGTCCACGAGCGGTCCGTCCGAGCGCGATCCGTCCGAGCGCGATCCGTCCATGCGCGGTACGGACGTCATGACAGGACCACCCGTCGGTCGGCCACCGCATACAGCACGTCCGCGACGGCATTGGCCAGGACGACACAGAATCCGGTGACCATGACCAGGCCGACGACCACCGGAAGGTCGATGACGTTCACCGAGTACACCAGCAGCCTCCCCAGCCCCGGCAGCCCGAAGAGCGACTCGGTCAGCACCGCCGACCCGAACATCGTCCCGAGGTCCATGGCGCTGAGCGCGATCACCGGGGTGAGCGCGCCGCGCAGTGCGTGCCGGGTCACCAGCTGCCGCTCGCCCACGCCGTACGCCCTGAAGGTCCTGATGTGGTCCTCGGCGAGGGTCTCCAGCATCGACGAGCGGGTCAGCCGGGCGTACTTGGCGGACTCGACCAGCGCGAGTGAGACCCAGGGCAGCAACAGTCCCCAGAACCACTGCTGCGGGTCCTCACCGAGCCCCACGTAGCTCGGGAACGGCAGCCACTGCAGTTGCGCGCAGAAGAGCATGAGCAGCAGCAGGGCGATGACGAAGACCGGGACGGAGTTGCCGGCCAGCGTCAGTACGGTCAGCAGCCGCTCGCTCCAGCGGCCGCGGCGCAGCGCGGAGAGCACTCCGGTGCCGACTCCGAGCGTCAGCCACAGGGCCATCGCGCCGAGGGCGAGCGACGCGGTCACCGGAAGCCGGTCGACGATCATGCCGGTGACCTGTTCACCGGTCCGGTAGGAGACGCCCAGGCACGGCGCCGGGCAGTGCAGTACGCCGGTGCCGGTACTGAAGTCGCGCCCCGTCACGATCCCCTGGAGGAAGTGCGCGTACTGCAGGTGTACGGGGTCGTCGATCCCCAACTGCGCGCGCACCTGGTGGACTTGCGCGGGGCTGCACTTGAGCCCGCAGGCCAGCTGGGCCGGGTCGCCGGGAGCGAGGTAGAAGACCGCGTAGACGATCAGGGAGAGGGCGAGCAGAACGCCGCCCATGCCGAGGATTCGGCGGATCAGATATTCCCTCACGCCTCCTCCTTCGAGTTCGGTGTGCCGCTCCTCAGCGGCGGAGCGGAGCCCGGTCCTGTGCCGCTCCTGTGCACGCCGACCCGCAGCCGCGAGGCCGCGCGCGGGTCGAGCGCGATGCGCACCCTGTCCCCGAGCACGGTGAAGGCGAGCACGGTGGCGAACAGCAGCACCGCCGGCAACAGGATGTACGTCGGGTCGGCCCGGAACCAGGTGGTCGCGCTGGAGAGCATCTGCCCCCACGAGGAGGTCGGTGGTCTGACACCGACGCCGAGGAAGGACAGCCCCGCCTCGGCGACCACGTTCGACGGCAGCAGCAGCGCCGCGTAGGTGATGACCGGTGCCGCCAGCGAGGGCAGCAGCTCGCGCCGGGCGATCCGCCACGGGGAGGATCCGCCGAGCCGGGCGGCGGCCACGTAGTCGAGCTCCTTGAGGGTGAGCGTCTGCGCACGCACCACTCGTGCGGTGCCGCCCCACCCCAGCAGGCCGATGACCAGCGTCAGCAGAAGCGGGCGGGGGAAGCCGGACGGCACGACCGCCATCAGGGCGATGGAGAAGACGAGCGAGGGCAGCGCCAGCATCACGTCGGTGGTGCTGCTGATCAGCTGGTCGAGCAGGCGGTTGCCCAGACCGGCGGCCAGTCCGACGGTGACGCCGAGCAGCACCTGCACGACGGTCGATCCGACGGCGACCAGGATCGAGACCCGGGCACCGTGGACCAGCCGTGCGAACACATCGCGGCCGGTGCCCGGTTCGACGCCGAGCCAGTGCTCCGCGCCGACCCCGCCGAAGGGTCCGACGGGCACGCCACCGGAGGCCGAGTCGATGAGGTCGTTGTGGTAGGTGGTGGGATCCTGGCCCTCGATCGCGCTGAGCAGCGGCGCCGCTGCCGCGATCAGCAGCAGCAGGACGATGACGGTGCCGGCCGCGACGGCGGCGCGCTGGGTGCGCAGCCGCCGCCACACCTGTCGTGTCCCGGTGGCCGGGAAGGTCGTGACGGCCTCGGCGGCCAGGAGTTCTCGTGCAGCCATGGTTGTGTGACCGATCTGTCCGACCCGGTGCGCTACTTGACCGCGACCTGGGAGATGTCCAGGACACCGGTCCAGTCGCTGATGACGATGTTGCGGATGTCCTTGCCGTAGAGGCGCTTGTAGACGGGGTGGAACAGCGGGACGGTCAGCGCCTGCGCACCGATCTGCCGGTCCAGTGCGCCCCAGTGCCCGGCGGCGGTGTCATGGTCGGTGATCTTGTTGATCCGGTCGATCTCGCTGTTCACCGAGGGATCGTCGAGCTGTGCGGAGTTGAAGTTGTAGCCGTCGGTGACGATCTGGCGGCCGTCGAAGATCGGCGCGAGGAACGGGCCGCCGGACGGCCAGTCGGCACCCCAGCCGGAGAGGAAGAAGCCGGGCTCGGTGCTCACCGTGTGGATGGTCTGGGAGTACTTGTTCTCCTCCAGGCCGTCGAGCTTGACGGTGATCCCGGCCGCCTTCAGACCGTCCTGGACGGCGGTGGCCAGGTTCGGGCCGTAGCCGGTGCCCGCCGAGGTGGAGTGGGTCAGCGTGATGGTCAGCCCGTCCGGGTAGCCGGCCTCCTTCAGCAGTTCCTTCGCCTTGTCCGGATTGCCGGTGGCACCGGCGGGGAACGGGTCGTACGGCGTGTGGCCGAAGGCCGCCTGGTCCGGCAGGTAGGTGGTGGCGGCCTCGGCGAGCGAAGAGCCGCCCGCGGCGTTGACCACCGAGGTGCGGTTGACGGCGTAGGCGATCGCCTCCCGCACCTTGGGGTTGTCGAACGGCTTGCTCTTCGGGTTGAACGCCAGGTAGTTGACGTATCCGAAGTGGCCGGTACCGACCCGTGAGGCGAGTTGCCCGTCGCCGGCCAGCTGGGCGAGTTCGGACGGGCCGAGGTCGGTGTCGGTGGTGACGGCGGCTGCGTCGGCGCCGGAGCCGGTGGACAGCCGCTGGTTGATCACCGCCGGGTCGAGTCCGGCCTGCACGTCGATGGTGTCCGGATAGGCCCTGCGCTGGCTGTCGCTCTCCTGCGTCCAGTCGGGATTGCGCTGGAGTACGAGACGCATGCCGTCGTTCTCGTTCTTGACGACCTGGTAGGGGCCGGAGGAGACGGGGTGGTCCTGGTACTTCGTCCCGGTGTCCTTGGCCTGCGGCACCGGCGCGAACTGCGTCTGGGTGGCCAGGTAAGGGAAGTCGCCCTCGGGCTTGTCGAGATGGAAGACGATCGTCTTCGGATCCGGGGTCTCGATAGCGTCCAGGCCGTGCTTGTCCTGGTACGGCCCCTGGTAGTCGGCCGCGCCCGCCAGCCAGTCCCGCAAGTAGGGTGCGCCGCCGGAGAGTTCAGGGGCGAAGGACCGCTCGATGCCGTACTTGATGTCGGCGGTGGTGATCGGCGAGCCGTCCTCGAACTTCAGCCCGTCCCTGAGGTGGTACGTCCACACCGTCGCGTCCGCCGACGGTGTGCCGGTATCGGTGGCCAGATCCGGGACGACCTTGGTGCCGGCCGCGCCGTCGGCCCGGTTGCGGGTGGTGAGGGTGCGGAAGACCAGGGAAGGAACGTTTCCGCCGCCTGAGGTGTAGAGCCGCGCGGGGTCGAACCTGTTCTGCGGGTTCTGGTTGAGGACGGTCAGCGTGCCCCCGGGGTGCGGTTGGGCATCCGATCCCGCGCTCCCGCTCTTCGGCCCGCACGCTGCGGCCCCTGAGGCCAGGGCTAAGGTGACGGCGGCCGCGGCGAGGCGGCGGGGTACGAGAAGGACTCGGGACATCGGAACTGGCCTTTCGCTACCGACTGCATACGGAGGAAGGCGGGCGGCAGCGAGCCGAGGGGGAGAGGCACTGCGCCCGCAGGGGGACGGCGGGGCTCAGCGACAGTGGATGTCGGAGACGCAGTGCGCGGCCACGCCGATCAGCGCCAGCTCGATGGCGGCGCACTCGATCGTGTGACGGTCTGACATGCACATGCCGAGAAGATTGTATGAGTGCTCACGGAATGTCAATGTCGGCCTGACGGAGGTTGCTACCGGCCGGGTCGGGGGTCGGTGCGGCGCTGGTCGTTGCTGTGCCGTCGAAGCTCGGCGGTGTGGCGGGTGAGGGCGTCCACACGCGCGGCGAGGTCGGGGTGGCTGTCTTCGAGATGGGGACGTGTGTCCACGAGGGGGCCGATGAGCCGGGCGGCGTCGTTGTCGCCGAGGGCGCGCAGAAGACTGTCGATGTGTGGCCGGGCCCCGGTGGTGAGGTCGTCGAGTGCGCCGATCTGTCCAGCGAGGCGGCGCAGGTCGGCCGAGATGTGGCGGGCCCAGGCGGTGACGGCGCGTTCTGGGGCGCGGCGGTCGCGTTCGGCTTTCACTCGCTGGTCGCCGGTGCTGTCGGTGGCACTGTCGGTGGCTTCCGCGGGGCGCAGACACAGGTAGCGCCGTTCGGCCGCCTGGCGGCTGGTGACGCCGAGGGGGTGGGCGAGATCGGCCCGGCTCGCGCCAGCGTCGCGGGCCGCCTGGATGTCGACGCCGACGGAATCAAGTCCGACTACGACGCAGGTGCCCTCACACTGCGCATCCCGGTCGCCGAGCGCGCCAAGCCGCGCAAGACCGCCATCGCTCAGGGCCGGGCGGATCGTCAGCAGATCCAGGCCCGACACCGCACCCGGCGCTGCCCTGCTGCCGCCTGCTCCGGCGGCTCAGGGCAGCGCGCCGACGCAGACGCAGGCATGGCCATGGTCATCACCCATCGCGGCCGCACCGGTGGGTGTGGCCGGACACTCACGCCACGCAGTCGTCAACTGCGGTGCGGAGGCTCAGAGCTTGAACATTCGTGCGTACGGCTGCGCGATGCGCTCCTGTCGTGAACCGAAATCGACGAGCACCGTGCTGTCGCTCTCGATGGCGATGGCCCGGCCAAGACCGTACTGGTCGTGTGTCACCCGGTCCCCGACGGCAAATTCCTTGAGGACGGGCGGGGCAGGGGGCTTGAAGGGGCTTGTCGGTAGAGTGCGCCGGGCTGCGGCTGATTTCTTCATCACTAGCAGTATGCGCCCATGACGACGTTCGTGGGACATTTCGAGGCCTACGGACTGAACGAGGTCCCGTGCTGCGCCCTCGGTTTGATCGTCGGGCCGCACCCAGCCCTGGCCGGCAGGCCGTGCCAGCGGCTGGGTGAGCCCCGTGGCGGGATGCGACTCCCGGGGCTGTCGGCAGCGCGGGCACGGGCGCTGCAGCAAACCGGTCCGCGGTATTTCCCCCGCTGCGGCTGAAACCCTGCTACAGTCGAGTCAGTTGCAGTTGTGGTTCCCATGAACTTTGTGTGCGCCTGCTGGTTTTCGACCTTCAGGCGCATTTTTGTTTCCTCGGCTCTTCCCCGGGGCGGGTCATCATCACGGCGACGCGGAGTCCGCATGTCGCGGGTTTCGGACAGTCCCTTGAAGGAGATTTTTAATGGCTAATGGCACCGTGAAGTGGTTCAACTCGGAAAAGGGCTTCGGCTTCATCGAGCAGGACGGTGGCGGCGCTGACGTCTTCGCCCACTACTCGAACATCAACGCCAACGGCTTCCGTGAGCTGCTCGAGGGCCAGAAGGTCGAGTTCGACGTCACGCAGGGCCAGAAGGGCCCGCAGGCGGAGAACATTCGCCCGCTCTGATTTTTTCTGCTAAGGCACCCGCCAAGCAGCAGGGGCCCGCACCGCGTACATGCTCGGTGCGGGCCCCTCGGCAGTGCACCAGGAACAGTCCGGTCCGCTCAGGCCTCTGGCTCTGCCACCGGTGACCATCCCACGCGAGATGCTCCGCGCCGCGTCCGGATCGGCACCCTGCCGTGAGATGTCACGGTTCGAGGTTTCCGCCGCCGCTTCCGGCGAGCGCCGACCGTAGACGACCTGCCGTACGGTTCTGCCGTCCACGGCCCACTCTCCGTATTCCTGGCTCGTTCCTGCGGCCTCCGTGCGCTTCTGCGCCCCGGACTCCTCCTTGCGACGTGCCGTCCTGAGGAAGGTTTTCGCATGATTCGTTCCAGTCGTTCTTCGTACCAGAGTTCCGGTTCGCGCTCCGCTTCCGGTTCGCGTTCCTCGTCCGGCTCTCGCTCCGGCGGTGGCTCCGGCTACGGGTCCCGCTCCGGTGCACAGCGCTCATCCGGGCCGAGGGGACGTCAGATCCCTTCGGCACACGCCGAGTTCGCGCTTCCCGTCAGCACCACTCCGGCGCTGCCGGCCGTCGAGTCGTTCGGCGAGCTGGACATGCCGAACGCCCTGCTGGCGACCTTGACCCGACAGGGTGTCACCTCGCCGTTCCCGATCCAGGCCGCCACGCTGCCGAACTCGCTGGCCGGCCGCGACGTGCTGGGCCGGGGTCGCACGGGATCCGGCAAGACCATCGCCTTCGGCCTCGCCCTGCTGGCCCGCACCGCTGGCCGGCGCGCCGAACCCCGTCGGCCGCTGGCCCTGGTGCTGGTCCCCACCCGTGAGCTCGCCCAGCAGGTCACCACCGCCCTCACCCCCTACGCCCGCGCCGTCCAGCTCCGGATGGCGACGGTGGTGGGCGGTATGTCCATCGGCGGCCAGGCCAAGTCCCTGAACCGGGGAGCGGAGGTCGTCGTCGCCACCCCGGGCCGACTCAAAGACCTGATCCAGCGCGGTGACTGCCGGCTCGACGGCGTCCAGATCACGGTTCTCGACGAGGCTGACCAGATGGCCGACATGGGCTTCCTGCCCCAGGTCACCGAACTGCTCGAACAGGTCGCCGCCGACAACCAGACGATGCTCTTCTCCGCCACCCTCGACCGCAACGTCGACCGGCTGGTCCGCCGCTTCCTCAAGGACCCCGTGACCCACTCCGTGGACCCGTCCGCCGCCACGGTCAGCACCATGGAGCACCACCTGCTGCATGTGCAGCACTCCGACAAGAACGCGGCCATCGCCCACATCGCCTCCCGCGACGGCGGCGTGATCATGTTCACCGACACCAAGGACGGCGCCGACCGCCTGGTGGAGGACCTGCTGGCCAACGGGGTGAAGGCGGCCGCGCTGCACGGTGGCAAGTCCCAGCCCCAGCGCACCCGCACCCTGGAGCAGTTCCGCACCGGAGCGGTGACCGCGCTGATCGCCACCAACGTCGCCGCCCGCGGCATCCACATCGACGGTCTGGACCTGGTCGTCAACATCGACCCGCCCACCGACCACAAGGACTACCTGCACCGCGGCGGCCGCACCGCCCGCGCCGGCGAGTCCGGCACCGTCGTCACCCTGGTGCTGCCCAGCCAGCGCCGCCAGACGGCCCGCATGATGGCGACCGCCGGAATCACCCCCGGCTCCGCCCGGGTCCACTCCAGCGACGAGGAACTCGCCCGGATCACCGGCGCCCGCGTCCCCAGCGGTGTGCCCGTGGTGGTGGCCGACCCGGTCCGCGAACGCCCCCGCCGCAACGCCTCTTCCGGCCGCAGCCGCCGCAGCCGTCCCGCCCACGCGGGCCGCAACGGCCGGTCCGCCCGCACCGGTTCGCCCTCGCGTGTCGACACCGCCGGGTAGGTCGGCGGCCATCACCGGACGGACTGACCGTCGGCCCGGCGGAGTCGTACGTCAGCGGCGGGCGACCGATGACGACCCCTCGTCAGAGCCACGCGCCAGCGTGGCGCCCGCTGTCCGGCGCAGACCGTGTTTGAGCCGGTGACCTCGCCAACGGCACGTTCCTGCAAGTGATCTGACGCTTCGGGACAACAGGACCAACGGTGCCGGTCGGATCGAAGGGAATCGACATGCGGTATCAGGTCTTCGGAAACGGAACGGGGCTGCGGGTATCCGAGCCGACGCTCGGGACCGGCGGCTTCCGCAAGCCCGACGACCACGGAAGCGCCATCGCCGGCGGCGCCCCCGATCTCGTGCGGCCCAGCGGCCGCACCGTGACACCGTGCGGCAAGGGCTCGGACCGGGAGATGCCGATGCCGGATGAGAGACCGATCCTCGTGACCGGTGCCGCGGGGAGCGTCGGAGCCGTCGGCCGGGCTGTGGTCGAGTCGCTCCGGCGACGGGGTCTGTCCGTCCGGGCGCTCGTCCGCCGTGCGGACGACCGTGCCGAGGCGTTGCGCGCCACGGGCGCCGACGTGGTCGTCGGCGATCTGACGCGCGCTGCGGACCCGCCCGTGACTACGGCGACGCCGCCGGCGAGGTTCAGTTCCATCGTCAGACACCCCTTCCGTGCGGCAGATGCACGGCGGGGACGACGCCGAGCCGACCTGCCCGATAGTCCTCGACCGCCTGCCGCAGCTCGGCCTCGGTGTTCATCACGAACGGGCCGTAGTGCGCGACGGGTTCGCCGATCGGCCGGCCGCCGAGGATCAGCACCTCCAGTTCCGGCGTGCGGCTGTCCTGCTGCTGCGCGGCGTCGAGCGTCACGAGGTCGCCCGGACCGTAGACGGCCAGCTGCCCGGTGTGGACGGGATGCGCTTCGGCTCCCACCGTGCCCCGGCCGGCGAGCACGTAGACGAGCGCGTTGAAGTCGGGCCGCCACGGCAGGGTCAGTTCCGCTCCGGCGTTGACGGTGGCGTGGATCATGGTGATGGGCGTGAAGGTGGACCCGGGACCGGTGTGTCCGGAGACCTCCCCGGCAATGACGCGGACGAGTGCGCCGCCGTCCTCGGAGGCGAGCAGTAGCGCCTCGCGGCCCTGGATGCCCTGGTACCGAGGCGGGTTCCACTTGTTGGCGCGGGGCAGGTTCACCCACAGCTGGATGCCGTGGAACAGTCCTCCGGAGACCACGAGGTGCTCCGGGGGCGCTTCGATGTGCAGGATCCCGCTTCCGGCGGTCATCCACTGGGTGTCGCCGTTGGTGATGACACCGCCGCCGCCGTTGGAGTCGGCGTGCTCGAAGATGCCGTCGATCATGTAGGTGACGGTCTCGAAGCCGCGGTGGGGGTGCCACGGGGTGCCCTTGGCCTCACCCGGCGCGTAGTCGACCTCGCCCATCTGGTCCATGTGGATGAAGGGGTCGAGATCCCGGGTGCTCACGCCGGCGAAGGCGCGCCTGACGGGGAAGCCCTCTCCCTCGAAGCCGCTGGGCGCGGTGGTCACCGAGCTCACCGGCCGCTGGACGAGGACCGTGCGGTCGGGACGGGGGACACGGGGGAGGGTGAGGATGTTCTGAACGGTGATTGCGGGCATCGGACTCTCCTTCGGAAGCCGCTCCCGGAGCTGTTCTGGGTGCTGCAAGCCGTGCTGTTGCGACAACATGAGTTGAATGTTGAACATTCCCTCGCTGTCCGGGCTCTGCGCCTCGTAGCATCGCGTGACCGTACCGACGACTCGCCGACTTCTCACCGACCAATCATCGGCGGATCACCGCCGGTCCGCCGGGCATCGGGCAATCCCTCCCACGAGGTGGAACGTAGTAGATGCATGTGTTGGTCGTATGCATGTTCTGCGGCCGCCCAACTCGACAGTGCTCAACCCGATGGTGCATGCCGACGCCTCGGGCGGTCGACGACTGCTCCCCGGGAGTGGCGGCGCGAGGCAAAGGAGCTTCGCCATGAAACGGATTATCGAGCGGCTGCGGGCCTCTCCCCGACCCACCGCCACCATTTCTGTGCACCCGCCACCGGTGTCCGCTGCCGACGCTGGTCTGCTTCTGCTCCGGTCGATCGGTCTGCTGCTGGCCGGCCACGGCGCCCAGAAGCTCTTCGGCCTGTTCGGCGGGCACGGCCTGAGTGCCACCGGCAAGGGCTTCGAAGCCTTGGGCTACCACCCCGGGACTCTCTTCGCCGGCGTGGCCGGTGCCTCGGAGATGCTCGGCGGCCTGGGCCTGGCCGCCGGTCTGCTCACCCCGCTGGCGGCCGCCACCGTGATCGGGGTGATGATCAATGCGATGGTCGTCACCTCGGCCCGCGGGCTGTGGGAGACCGAGGGTGGAATGGAGTACCCCCTGTGCATCGCACTGGTCGCGCTCGCCCTCGCCGCCATCGGCCCCGGACGCTTTGCGCTGGACCGCCCGTTCCGCTGGGGCAGTGGCGGGTGGTACGAAGCAACCGTCGCCCTGGGCCTGGGCGGCATCGGCGCCGCCATCGTCCTGTCCCTGTGAAGGGACCTTGTTCCGGTAAAGCCGCGGCCGTCGGCGTCGTGTCGTCAGGGCCCAGCCTGAGGATGGAGTCGGCGGTGCGGGCGAAGGCCCGGTCGTGCGTGATCAGGACGGTGGTGCGTCCGGCCATGAGGTGCCGCAGCGGGGTGATCACGCGCTCTGCGGACCGGTCGTCCAAGCCCGCGGTGGGCTCGTCCGGGACCAGGACGGGAGTGCTGCGCAGAAAAGCACGGGCGATCGCGATCCGCTGGGGCTGTCCTCCGGAGAGCCGGAAGCCGTCGCTGCCGATCTCGCTCAGGTAGCCGTCCGGCAGCGCCGTGATGGAGCCGTGGGCGTCGGCTGCCATGGCGGCCCGTTCGATGTCGGCCCGTGAGGCGTCGGGCCTGCCGTAGGCGGTGTTCTCCCGGATCGTGGTGTGGAACAGTGACGACTGCTGGGGGAGGAGCGTCATGGCCGCGCGCAGCGAGCCGAGGGTCACGTCCCTGATGTCCTCGCCGTCGAGGCGCACGGTGCCGCTGTCGGGGTCGAGGAAGCGGACCAGCAGCTGCCACGCGGTGCGCCGGGGTCGGCGAGCCACCAGGCCCGGACCAGGCCGGCCATCTCGACGCGGTCAGCTCACCCGGAACGCTGGCAGCGGCCGATCTGGAGGCCGCACTGGACACCTATCTGGACCGGCTGCTGCCGGAGGTGGCATGACGAAGGGCCCGGTGCGTGTGCACCGGGCCCGTTCGTGTGGGTGTGTTTGTTGGGCATGGCTTAGTACCAGTGGTGGGCGGCCCAGAAGG
>NZ_JARZAJ010000012.1 GCF_029892105.1 Kitasatospora sp. GP82
ATGACCACTCGCCTGACCGCCAGCCCCGACAAAGTCGGGCAATACCTCCGACCGAGACCCCTCGCGGCAGCCTAAATCGGTATCGAACACCCTCTAAGGGCGCAGGCCCCAGAAGGCATGCGAGTCGGCCGAGAGATGAGTATCCGGCTGGACGAGCGCAACCGCCCGGAGCCCGATCTGCTCGTGGCCACAGTCCCATTCGATCCCGACAGGACCTGGTTCGCCCCGTCCGAGGTGGCCTTGGTGGTCGAGGTGGTCTCCCCGGAGCCTGCGCACCGGGACCGGACGGTCAAGGTGCGGAAGTACGCCGAGGCCGGCATTCCGCATTACTGGCACATCGAAGAGGAGGACGGCCTTCCTGTCATTCATGTCTTCGAGCTTGAAGAGGTCGCTTCGGCGTACGCCCCCGCCGGAATCCTCCGAGGCTCGTTCGCGCGTCCCGTCCCCTTCCCGGTGAAGCTCGACCTCGACGGCATCGTCGGTATGCGCTGACGCACCGATTGAGGGCTCCGGTGTGAGCTCTGCGAGACTGCGAGCATGGTTGAACCTCATGTCGTGGTGATCGGTGGCGGCATCGCCGGGCTGACGGCGGCGTACCTGGCCGGTGCGGATGCGCGGGTCACACTGCTGGAGGCGTCGGGGCGCCTCGGCGGGAAGCTGCTGGCGGGTGAGGTCGGCGGCGTACGGGTGGACCTTGGGGCCGAGTCGATGCTCGCCAGGCGGCCGGAGGCGGTGGAGCTGGCCCGGCAGGTCGGTCTCGCAGGGGCGCTTGAGCCGCCGAGCACGGCCAAGGCGGCGATCTGGACCAGGAGTGCGCTGCGCCCGCTGCCCGGCGGACAGGTGATGGGCGTTCCCGGCGACCTCGATGCGCTGGCCGCCTCCGGGGTGCTCTCCGAGGCGGGGCTCGACCGGGTCCGGCACGAGATGGCCACCGCGCCGGTCGGGACGGACATCTCGATCGGCGAGTACGTCGCCGCCAGGCTCGGCCGCGAGGTGGTGGACCGGCTGGTGGAGCCGCTGCTCGGCGGCGTCTACGCCGGGCACGCCGACGAGATCTCGCTGCGCGCCGCCGTCCCCGCCCTGCTGCCGGTGGCCCAGGGCGGCGGTTCGCTGCTCGAAGGGGTGCACGAGCTGGCCGGGCGGGCCAAGAGCACCGGGCCGGTCTTCCAGGGGATCGAGGGCGGTATCGGCACTCTCCCCGAGGCGGTCGCGGACGCCTGCCGCAAGGCCGGCGCCGATCTGCGCACCGACAGTCCGGTGGAGGAGCTGCGCCGCACCCCCGAGGGCTGGCGGGTCGTCACCGGGGGCGAGACCCTGTACGCCGACGCGGTGGTGCTTGCCGTTCCCACCCCGCAGGCGGCCCGGCTGCTGGACACCGAGGCGCCCGGCGCGGCGGCAGAGCTGCGCGCGGTCGAGTACGCGGGCATGGCCCTGGTCACCCTGGCCTTCCGTCGCGCCGACCTGACCGAGCCGCTGAGTGGCAGCGGCTTTCTGGTCCCGCCGTCCGACGGCCGGGCGATCAAGGCGTCCACCTTCTCGTCCAACAAGTGGGGCTGGCTGGCCCGTTCCGCGCCCGACACCTTCGTGCTGCGGACCTCGCTGGGCCGCTACCGCGAGGAGAAGGTCCTCGACCTGCCCGACGAGGAGCTGGTCGCCCGTTCGCTGGCCGACCTCGGCGAGGCCGTCGGCCTGCGGGCCCGGCCGTACGACACGGCGGTAACCCGCTGGCGCAGCGGGCTGCCGCAGTATCCGGTGGGCCACCTGGAGCGGGTGCAGCGGATCCGCGAGCAGGTGGCGCGGGTCGGCTCGCTCGCGGTCTGCGGCGCCGCGTACGACGGGGTGGGGATTCCGGCCTGTATCGCCAGTGCCCGCCGGGCCGTCAACGAGGTGTTGACCCCGGCGCTCGGCGCACACGTCAGGGAAGGGACAATGGGCGCATGACTGAGTCCACTGAACAGCAGCCCGAGAAGAAGAAGGCCCGCGACCTGAACAAGGTCATCCGGTACACCATGTGGTCGGTGTTCAAGCTCAAGGGCGACCTGCCCGAGGACCGCGCCGCGCTGGCGGCCGAGGTCGAGGAGCTCTTCGAGCAGCTGGCCGCGAAGGACGTCACGGTGCGCGGCACCTATGACGTTTCCGGTCTGCGCGCCGACGCCGATGTGATGATCTGGTGGCACTCCGGGGACTCGGACAACCTGCAGGAGGCGTACAACCGCTTCCGCCGCACCGGCTTCGGCCGCGCCCTGGAGCCGGTCTGGTCCAACATGGCGCTGCACCGCCCGGCGGAGTTCAACAAGTCGCACATCCCGGCGTTCCTCGCCGACGAGCACGCCCGCGAGTACGTCTGCGTCTACCCGTTCGTGCGCTCCTACGAGTGGTACCTGCTGCCCGACGAGGAGCGTCGCGCGATGCTGGCCGAGCACGGCAGGATGGCCCGTGGCTACCCGGACGTGCGGGCCAACACGGTGGCCTCGTTCGCCCTCGGCGACTACGAGTGGCTGCTCGCCTTCGAGGCGGACGAGCTGCACCGGATCGTGGACCTGATGCGTGACCTGCGCCCCTCCCGCGCCCGGCTGCACGTCCGCGAGGAGGTCCCGTTCTACACGGGCCGCCGCAAGCCGGTCGCGGAGCTGCTCAACGGTCTGGTCTGAGCGACCGGTCTCTCCGTCGACGGTGACCATGCACCGTCCGGGGCTGCGGGGGCTCTGCTTGATCAACTGCGTGCGTGCGACCAGCGCTCTTCGGAGGCGCACGGTTGTTCGCGCACCTGGTTGGTCAAGGAGGGCCTCGCGCCCCTCAAGGGCGAATGGCTGACGCAGTACGCGGATGCGCCGCAGGCTAGTTGCGCAGGGCCGCGCGCAGCCGGGCGTCCGGCAGCGCGGCGGGTCCGACCATGGCGACGGCGGTCAGCAGCTCCTGCTCGGTGTCGCCCACCGGAGCGCCGTCCCCCGCCACCTGCACCGCACGCAGCACCTGCTGCCCGGCGGCCGTCGCCCAGCGGGTGTAGGGGTGCACATCCACCCGGGCCATCAGCAGGGTGCCGCTGGTGAGCACCAGCGGCAGCGCGAACCAGGCGATGGCCGCCCCCATGTCGCCGCTGCCCGGCGCGGTCAGGGTCAGGGTCGCAGCCAGCAGGACCACACTGAGCAGCAGCGCCTGCCGCACCTGGCGGACCGCCACCGAGGTGGCCTCCTGGATGATCGACGGGGTGGCAAGACCGGCCAGCGCGAGCCGTTCGCCGATCTCCAGCACGGTCGGGTGGTCGATCAGCTCCTCGCGCAGTTCGACGGTGCGGCACTGGCCCTCCGGGCCGATGCTCTCGATCACCGCCCGCTCCAGGCGGTCGCGGCCCTGCGGGTCCACCACGCTGGTCCAGCCGGTGTGTGCGAGGTGCAGCCGGCCCTGGGCGGCCATCAGCACCAGTGCCAGATCGACCACCCGTGCCGGGCCCCCGGCCAGGTGGGCTGTCTCGTACAGGCCGACGCCGGCGGCGGCGGTCGGCCGGACCGGCCCGGTGTCGGCCAGCGAGTCCGCGGTGGCTGCGACCCTGACCAGCCGGAGACAGGAGAGCGCGGCAGTCAGGCAGGCCGGGATCAGGAAGAGCAACCACATGGGCCTTGTTCTAGACCTGACTGCGCGTTCGGGCCAGTGATTTACCGATTCGTGATACCGAACCGTGACCGGCGAGCGGCTTACGAACCACCGCAGCCGGATCCGCAGCTGCTCCCCGAGGAGCAACTGCTGGACGAACAGCTGTGCCCCGAGCCTCCGCAGCTGTGGCCCGAGGACCCGCAACCGCTCGACGACCCACAGGACGACCCGCCGTGGGAGCCGCCGTGCGAACCACCCGACCCGCCGTCCGGCGAGGAGGACGAGCACCAGGCCACCGCCGCCGCGCCCGCATCGGAGCCGAACCCGGAGCCGTAGCCGTCCGAGGAGCCGCCGACCGCCGACCGGGTCCTGTCCGACAGTGCCTCCCGCAGGTCCTCGTCCTCCAGCGCCTCCACACCCTCCAGTGCCACCTCGCCCAGCACCAGCGCAGTGGCCGCGCCGACCCCGACGTACGGCAGCCACGCCGAGGAGCCCTGCTTCATCAGGCTGAGCTGCCGGACCCCGGCCGGGGTGACCCGGCTCCTGCCGGGTCGGGCCGACCTCGACCAAGCCGCCCCGACCAGCAGCAGTGCGAGGAAGGGGAAGAACGGCGGCGTACTGGTGTCCTGCTCCCACCACGGCCGGGACATCCAGGAGATGGACGCCACCACGCCCAGCGCCAGCGCGGCCAGCAGCGCCAGCTGGAGCAGCCGCCGCGCCCGCACGGCGCTGCGGTACAGCTCGGGCCGCCGCATCAGACCGCGCTCGGCCAGGTGGTCCCCGATCCGCTGGATCTCCGGGCTGCGCATCACCGCCGTGCGGAGCAGGGCCAGTTCGCACTGCCCGCCGGGCCCGGCGGCCTCGATCAGGACGGCCTCGGCCGGATCGCGCGGCTGCGGGTCGGTCACCGTGGCCGTCCCGTCCCGGGAGACGATCAACCGCCCCTCCTGCTGCATCCGTACGATCACCACCTCGGCCGCTCGGGCCGGGCCGCCCGCCAGGAAGGCGGTGTCGGGCAGCGGCAGGCCGTGCCCCGGCAGGCCCTGCAAGGACGGCACCCGGTGCATCCGCTGCCGTGAGACGGAAGTCCACAGGCCCGCGCCCAACACCAGGGCTGTGGCGATGCCTAGCTCGGTGTACCACATGTCAGTTCCCCCATAGGTGAGTTGAACCACCAGGCCGCTCGACGCTCGCACGGGGCGGGAGCGGTGTGCTGCCCGGCCGACTGCGGCGGGCCGTGAGTGGTGTTCCGACCTGGGCGGGTCGGGTGGTGCGCCGCTTGCGGCGCGCGCGCCCTGGACGGAGCCGGCCGCCCGGTCAGCCGTGGAAGCGGCGCCAGCGGCGGCGGGGCGGTTCGGCCGGCCGCAGCCAGCGGTCCAGGGCGATCCGCCAGGGTGCGTCCGGTGCGCCGACGGCGGCCCAGTCCACCGCCCACTCGGCGAAGGCCCGTGCGTCCGCGCGGTAGCCCCCGACGGCCGGGCCCTGCCGCGCGTACCTGCCGAACAGCAGGCCGTAGTCGGCGCCGAGGAGCCGGGGGATCTCGGGGGCCACCCGGGCCACCGTGTCGCGTCGCTTGGCGAGCAGGCCGCGGGCCTGGATCCGGACCTGCTCCTGGTCGAAGCCCTCGGGCACCGGGCCGCCTGCGACCAGCGCCGTCAGCAGCTCGGCCTGACGCCGGGCCAGCCCCGCGCGGGCCACCACCAGCTCCGGATCGCCTGCCCGGACGAGATATTCGAAGTGCTCAGACATGTTCCAGCGACCCTTCCACCACCGCGCGGATCGCATCCAGCTCACCCGCCAGCTCGGCGGGCGGCGGGTAGCGGTCGTCGCGTTCCAGTAGTACTCCGGGCGGTACGGCCCGCTCGCAGAGCTGGGCCAGGACGTCCAGCACGGGCTTGGTCACCGGGTGGGCGTGGGTGTCGTGCCAGACCCCGTCCACCTCGACTCCGCCGGCCACGTGCACATAGGCGATCGCCTCCAGCGGCAGCCGGTCGAGTTCGGCGGCGATGTCCAGGCCCAGGTTGACCCGGTTGGTATGAAGATTGGCGACGTCGACCAGGAGCCGGACACCGGTCCGCTCGACCAGCTCGGCCAGGAACTCTCCCTCCGTCAACTCGTCCTCGGGCCAGGCGAGATGGGCGGCTATGTTCTCCAGCGCCAGCGGTACGGGAAGCTCCTGCTGGGCGATCCGGACGTTCTCCGCGATCACCCGCAGCGAGTCCCGTGAGCGTGGCACCGGCAGCAGGTGACCGGCCTCCGTACCGCCGGCCCGGACGAAGGCCAGATGCTCGGTGACCAGCGGCGCGTCCAGGGCCCGGGCCGCCGTGGCCAGCCGCGACAGGCGCTCGGGATCCGGGAGTTCGGCCCCGCCGAGGCCGAGCGCCACCCCGTGCGGGACCACGGTCACCCCCCGCTCCCGCAGTACCCGCAGGGACTCGGGCAGCTCCCCGGCGCGCAGGTGGTCGGTGCACAGGTTCTCGGCGACCACCTCGACCCAGTCCAGGCCGGGAAGCCGCTCGACCACGGTGTCGATCTCGGACCGCCAGCCGATACCGACTCCCAGCCGGGGCAGGGAACTGGTAGGGGTGCCTGCAACAGACGTCATAGGGATCTGCCCCCTTCGGAGGGCTCGCCGAACAGCGTCGGGGGGAAGGAACGATGGGACTGCGTGCTGCCGGACCGGGGGAGAGGGCGTCGTCGCGCTCTCGCGTCTCGTAGCTGAGGGTCTATCCCGGTCGGCCCGCTGCCAACCCGTACCCGGCAAAGTCAGAGCTGAACTTGAGGTTTCCCAGGCCTGTCGAAGCCCGCCTGAGCCCGCCGGAAACCAGGGGCGCGGAGCCGCCTCGGCCGCTACTGTCGGCCCCATATGACTCTGACGATACGTGACTTCGGCCCCGCCGACGCCGAGGCGGCCTCCGCCGTGTACAGCGCCGGCCGCCCGCACCTGCTGATGACCCCCGAGGTCGTCCGCTGGCTCACCGCCAGGGCCGCGCCCGCCCAGCACTACCGGCTGCTCGTCGCCGAACTGGACGGCAGGGTGGTCGGTACCGCCCGCTGCACGGTCCACGCGGATGCCGGCACCAAGGGGCAGGGCGGCGCCAACCTCAGCGTGCTGCCCGAGTGCCGGGGCCGGGGCGCGGGCAGCGCTCTGCTCGCGGCCGCCGAGGAGCACCTCGCGGCGCACGGGGTGAGCCGGGTCCACTCCTGGGTCGACGACGAGCCCTCCGCCCGCGACTTCGCCGCCAACCGCGGCTACCAGGCGGGGCGCTCCGCGCACTTCGCCCATCTCGACCTCAGCGCCGAGCTGCCGTCCGTCCCCGAGCTGCCGGTGGGCGTCGGACTGCGCACGGCCGCCGACTACGAGGACGACCCGTACCCGATCTACCTGGTGGACATCGCGGGCACCCGCGACGAGCCGGGCGACCTGGACGCGGGTGACCAGGACTACCAGGACTGGCTCACCGAGGTCTGGGGCCGACCGGACCTCGACCGCGAACTCACCGCCGTCGCCGTGCTGGACGGCCGACCGGCCGCCTTCTCGGCGGTCCACTCCGACGGTGCCCACCGCTACTGGTCCGCCTTCACCACCACCAGCGCGGAGTACCGCGGCCGCGGCCTGGCCAAACTCGCCAAGACCCACTCCCTCCACCGCGCCCGCGCGGCGGGTTTCACGGACGCCTACACCAACAACGACGCCACCAACGCCCCGATGCTGGCCATCAACTCCTGGCTCGGCTACGAGCGTTGTGCGAGCGAGTGGAAGTACATCCGGGAGCTGTCGGCCTGACCGTCCTCCGGTTCGCGGCACGGCACGGTGGGGAACTGCCCGGTCGGCTCGGTGCCGACCGGGCGGAACGGCGGGCTGGGTCTCAGTTCGGCAGGATCGCCTCCACCGCGGTCTCCAGCGTCTGGACATTGGTCGCCAGTGTGGTCAGTGAGGCCACGCCGGGCCCCAGGTAGCGCAGCAACTGCCAGATCCGGCGCCACTTCGGTTCGGGGGCGGCGAGTTCGGTCTCGACCCGGTCGGCGGTCTCGACCGCGTCCTGCGGGTCCGCCAGCTGGCCGGCGGCGGCCCGGACCTGCTCGACGAGCTCCGCCAGCGAGGCGCGGAGCGCTGCCACGGTGTCCTCGGGCGCGGGTGCGGACCCGATCGAGGCGGAGGCTCCGTCGCCGAGCGCGACGGCGCTCTGCTTGATGGTCAGGTCGCCGCCACCGGTGTGGATGCTGTTCCCCATCTGCCGTCACCCTCCGTCGGTCTGCTTGAACACCCGGCCGACCGCGTTCCGGCCGATCGCCAGGGCGGAGTCGTTGACACTGACATTGGAGTTGTCCCCGACGAAGATGCCGTTGTTGTAGATGGCAGCCTGCCGGTCGCGCAGATCCGAACTGTCGATGTCGTGCGCCTCCAGGAACTCGATCAGCGAGTCCAGCACCCGGCGCTCGACCACCTTGGTGTACATCTC
This sequence comes from Kitasatospora sp. GP82, assembly GCF_029892105.1. Classification (GTDB taxonomy): domain Bacteria; phylum Actinomycetota; class Actinomycetes; order Streptomycetales; family Streptomycetaceae; genus Kitasatospora. The sequence goes on from NZ_JARZAJ010000012.1 coordinate 8,055, forward strand.
GCGGTCGATCCGCTGGAAGTACCGGTGGTATTTCGGGTCGGCCGCCGCCTCCCGGATGCTCGGCGGAGCACCGTAGTTGAACGAGCGCTGCCTGATCGCACGCAGCTGGGCGCGCTCCTTGCCGCTGCGCCGAAGCGGTCGACGAGCCGCTGTGAACAGCGCCGGGACGGACTTGACCAGCAGCCCGGGCAGCCTGGCGAGGCCCTGTGCGACGAGCGCGCGGTACTGGTCGGCGGTCGACAGGTCGGGCATGGTGTCCACGGCCCGGTAGCGTGCCAGGACCGGGGTCAGCAGGGTGGTGCTGCCCTCGACGAAGAGCACGTCGTGGCCGGGCATCAGGGCGAACCGCAGGAACAGGGTGGAGACCAGATCCCCGTTCCACCCCGACACCTGCACGGTGAGGTAGGGGCGGGCCCGTTCGGTGGCGTCCTCGCGGAGGTTCCTGATCAGAGCGGCTGAGGCTTCGGCGGTCGGCGGGCGGTCCGTGTGCGGAAGGATGACGGCGCGCGTCCGGTCGGCGAGCCCCAGGCGCAGATCGGTGCCGTTGACGAACAGCCGGTCCGCCACCCGGACGCCGGGCAGGTTCAGGCGCTTCACCGCCTCGCCGACGTGGGTGTAGAGGTCGTGGATGTCGAAGGGCAGGACCTCGTCGGCGCCCTCCTTGGCCTCGTCGGTCCGCAGGGCGAACGACCAGGCGTCCAGGTGACGGCCGTAGCCTGCGAACGGTGCGTAGTCCCGGAAGACCGTGAGGTTCCCGTGGTCCTGCTGCGCCGCGGCCTTCAGCCGATCCCGCTGCCAGGTGCTGTCGGGCCGCGGTGCCTCCTCGGGCCGGAACGATCCCCGCCTGAGCCGGGGCACGATCACCCGGTAGTGCGCGACGTACAGCTCGGCGGTGACCACGCCCCAGGCGAGCAGGATCCACAGCATCACCACGTCGAGCCCGTCGGCGAGGGTGAACAGGATCAGTACCGTCAGCACTGCCAGCACCAGGTCACGGGCCAGGTGCCGACGCTGGGCGTCGAGTGCGTACGCGAGGACGCAGGAGAGGTCGACGCCGGGTGACGAGGCGATCGCCCGCCTGGGCTCCTCGACGATCTCGTCGACGGCTTTCCGGGCCAGTGCGCTGTCCAGCTGCACGGCGCAGCACAGGTACCTGGTCACGTCGTACTCGGTGGCCAGCTGTGTGCCACAGCTGGCGCAGTTCATGTCGTCGGTCTGGTTGATTGCCCCGCAGGCAGGGCAGGCCAGGCGCTCCAATGTCGCTGACATGTAGTCAAGTTAGCAGCGCGCAGTGCGGTCGGCGAGGGGTTTGGCGACCCTGGACTTTACCTCAACTCCACCGTGATAAAAGCAAATTGAGTAACCGTGTCGATATTTCGACATTCGGTTCAGGAGACGTCCACGCCGTGGGCGCGGGCCAGGCCGGCGAGGCCGTCCGACCAGCCCTGGCCGACGGCGCGGAGCTTCCAGACCTCGTCGGACGTGCCCGCACGGTGGCGGTACAGCTCGGCCACCAGCATTGCGGAGACCGCGGGGTCGGCAGGCGGACGGAAGGACCAGGCCGCCCCGGCGGCGCCGCGTACCTCCAGTGCGGCCTTGCGCAGCTCGCCGCAGGTCGCACCCGAGTCGGTGTCCATGTTCACCGAGACGGCGATTCGATGGACCGCTGCCGGAAGGGCGAGCGGTCGGACGACGGCGCTCTCGGTGACACCGTCGTCGCCCGTACGCTGCTTGGGGTGCAGCGTCACGGCGCCGCCCCCGGCGCTGGGCTGGTGGTAGAAGACGAAGTCCTCGTCGCCGCGGACCACCCCGTCGGCGGTGAGCAGCAGCAGGGTGAGGTCGGCCTCGGCCCCGGCCGAGCCGAACCGTACGGACAGCTCGGCCAGTTCGGCGGCCGGAAGGACCGCGTTGGCGCCGGGCGAGAGCTCCACCGGCGTCGGCCGGACCGGCGCCCGCTGGGCGGGAACCGCCGCCGTCGGAGCGGTGGGGGCAGCCGGGGCGGCGGATTCAGTCGGCGCGGTGGGGACGGCGGCGCCCAGTCGCCCGGGGAGGCCCTGCGCCTTCAGCAGCTGCACCAGCATCGGACCGTCGATCAGCGTCAGCGGCTTGCCCTCCACCCACCGCCGGGAGCCGGGCCCGAAGCCCGAGGTGGTGACCAGGATGCCCTTGTTGGCGCCGAAGTGGGCCATGGTCGCGTCGAGGTCGCGGACGGCCGTCGGGCTCACCGTCTTGCGGTAGCGCTTGGCCTGGATCACGAACAGGCCGCCGGTGACCGGGTCCGGGTTCTCGGCGATGACGTCCACGCCGTCGTCCCCGCTGCGCTCGGTGGTGCGGGTCTGGTAGCCGAGCCGCCGGAACAGCTCGGCGATCAGCTTCTCGAAGTCCAGCGGGTCCATCTCGAAGAGGTCGGGGTCGTCGTCTCCGGCGGCGAGAGGGCCGCCGGTGCCGACCTCCTCGGCCAGCCGCTCGGTGCGTACCGGCTCCAGCTTCTCCGGCCGGGCCGAGAGACGTCCGTGCAGCCCGTCCAGCAGGCAGCTGACCGGCTCCACCCGGTCGAGCGCGACGGCGCCGAACACCGCCCGCTCGACCGCCACCGAGACCAGGTAGCGCTGTTCCTCCCGCCCGGTGGCCGGATCAACGGCCTCGACAAAGCCGTTGAACACGACCGAGTCGAGGTACCCCTCGGCGTCGGCGAGGAAGAGCTCGGCGAGTACCCGCAGCGCGCACTGGGCGAGCACCTCGCGGTAGATCGCCTTGCGGTCCGTGGCCGTCCTGGCCACCTCGGACTCCTGGTCGGTGGACTTCACGTAGCGGTAGCGCGAGACCTGCGGGACGATCTCGAAGCCGGGCAGCTGCCACTCCACCACCAACTGCCGTGCACCCTGGTCCCAGACGGTGACCGAGTCCTGCGGGAAGCCCTCCGGCCAGTCCTCGCGCCAGCCCAGCGCGGTGTCGAAGAACTCGGCGACCGCCGTCGCCGAGCCTGCGCGCAGCTCGGCCGCGAGCCTGCCGGCCTGCTCGGCGTGCCCGGCCGCGGCCCGGTGCCGTTCGGCGGCCCAGGCGTCGTACTGGGCCCGGTACTGGGCGAGTTGGTGCAGCCGCTGCCGGTCGGCGGCCTGCGCGGCGTGCCAGTCGTGCTCGAAGCGGGCGCGGGCCTGGGCGGCCTGCTCGTCGTACTGCCGCCGCAGGGCCGGATTCATCGCCTGCATGCCCGTCAGCGGGGGCACCAGGTACCAGGACTGGTCGGGCATCGCGACCGGGACGCCGAGCGGGCCCGGGTCGAACGGCGGCACCGGTGCCGGGCGCTGGAGATCGGCCAGCACGAAGGACGGCCCGCCGAGCCCCCGCGCCAGCACCCCGCGCAGCTCGGCCACCCGCTCCTCCAGCTCGACGGTACGCCGGGCGGCGTCGGCCTCCCGGCCCTGCTGGTACGCCCGCAGGGCCTCCTTCTGCCCCTGCGCGGCCGCCCGTTGAGCCTCGCGCTGCTCCCGCTCGTACTGCCGCTGCGCGGTCACCGCGGCCCGGCGCTGTGCTTCCTGCTGCCGGTGCTGCTCACGCTGCGCCTCGGCCAGCATGGCCAGTACTCCGGAGCTGCGTCGCCGTGCCACCTTGATCCCCTCTAGCCCGTCCTGAGTGATGATCAGTTTGGCACGACGGCACAGCCGGGCGGACACGTTGCACCCCCCCGGGGCCCGAGGGGAACCGCGCGCAATCGGAAGGCGACCACGTTCAGCCGGGCCCGGTGAGTGTGCCGCACACTCACCGGGCCCCTGGAGATGCCCCGCCTACTCCTTGGGCTTGAGCGTCAGCGAGATGCTGTTGATGCAGTAGCGCTGGTCGGTCGGCGTGCCGTAGCCCTCGCCCTCGAAGACGTGCCCGAGGTGACCGCCGCAGCGTGCGCAGCGGACCTCGACCCGGCGCATGCCGAACGAGTCGTCGGCCAGGTACTGCACCCGGTCCTCGGCCAGCGGCGCGTAGTACGAGGGCCAGCCGCAGTGGCTGTCGAACTTGGTCTCGCTGCTGAACAGCTCGGCGCCGCAGGCCCGGCAGCTGTACACGCCCACCGTCCTGGTGTCGGTGTACTCACCGACGAAGGCCGGTTCGGTGCCGCCCTGGCGGAGTACCTGGTACTCCTCGGGGCTGAGCTGCTCGCGCCACTCGGCGTCGGGCTTCTCGATCTCGTAGCTCATCGCGGCCTCCTTGTGGGTGTTCAGGCGACGGTTGCAACGCTCGTGAGGCACGAAAGGATTTCGGGGCCGAGGTTGGTGACGTCGCCCGCACCCATGGTGAGCAGCAGGTCGCCCGGCTGCGCCAGGGAGGCCAGCAGCGCGGGGGCGTCGCCGAAGACGTGCTCGGCGTGGACCTCGGCACCGGCACGGCGGGCCGCGTCGATGATCAGCTCGCTGGTGATGCCGGGGATCGGGTCCTCGCGGGCCGGGTAGATGTCGAGCACCACCGAGGCGTCGGCCAGCGCCAGGGCCTGGCCCATCTCCTCGGCGAGCTGCTGGGTCCGGCTGAACAGGTGCGGCTGGAAGACCACCAGTACCCGCCCGGTGGCGGCCTCGCGGATCGCCTCCAGGTCGGCGGTCATCTCGGTCGGGTGGTGGGCGTAGGAGTCGATCACCTGGACCCCGGACGCCTCGCCCTTGAGCTGGAGACGGCGCCGGACGCCGGTGTAGCTGCCGATGGCCTTGGCCAGGTCGGCGGCGGGGATGCCCAGCGCGCCGCCTGCGGCCAGCGCCGCGACGGCGTTGTGCGCGTAGTGGCGGCCGGGGACGGAGACGGTGAAGGTCAGCTCGGCGCCGTCCAGCTCCACGGTGACCTCGCTGGTCATCCCGCGCGGGGCCACCGAGAGCACCCGGACGTCGGCGTCCTCGGCGGAGCCGACGGTGACGATGTTCAGCCCGTCCCGGCCGCGGACCCGCTCGGTCAGCTCACGGGCGCCGGCGTGGTCGGCGGAGATCACCAGGGTGCCGCCGGGGACGATCCTGCCGACGAAGGTCTCGAAGGACTCGTAGATCTCGTCCATCGAGGCGTAGTTGGCGTGGTGGTCCAGCTCCACGTTGAGGATGATCGCGACCTCGGGCGCGTACTTGTGGAAGCTGCGGTCGCTCTCGTCCGCCTCGGCCACGAAGATGTCGCCGCTGCCGTGGTGGGCGTTGGAGCCGGGCGCGTCCAGGTCGCCGCCGATCGCGTACGAGGGTTCGAGACCCAGTTCGGCGAGGCTGACGGCGAGCATGCTGGTGGTGGTGGTCTTGCCGTGCGTACCGGCGACGGCGAGCGCCCGGCGGCCGCCCATCAGCGCGGCCAGCGCGTCGGAGCGGTGCACGACCGGGATGCCCCGCTCACGGGCGGCGGCGAGCTCCGGGTTGTCGGTGCGGATCGCGCTGGAGATCACCACGCTGCTGGTACCGGCCGGGACGTGCTCGGCGGCGTGGCCGACGTGGACCTGCGCGCCGAGTGCGCGCAGCGCCAGGACGGTCTCGGACTCCTTGGCGTCGCTGCCGGAGACCTGGGCGCCGCGGACCGCGAGGATCTTCGCCAGCCCGGACATCCCGGCGCCGCCGATGCCGATGAAGTGCGGGGCGTGCAGGTCGTGCGCGGCGTCGTTCAAGGCGTGCTCCGTACGGATCTGGGGTCGGCGGGCATAGCGGGAAAACGAATCGTCCTTGCGGTCGTTCCGCAAGGACGATTCTGCACTACCGGGACAGGGTGCTTCAGGAGTCGCTGGCGAACAGCTTGAGCACCGGGACGCCGACCTTGTGTCTGGCCTGGGAGGCCCAGTCGCGGTGGAAGAACTCCTCGACGAAGTGCGGGGAGGTCAGCACCAGCACCTCGTCGGCGCTGATCTGCTCGACCACCTCGCGCAGCCGCTCCAGCGGGTTGTGCTCGACCACCTCGCCGGTCGCCTCGGCTCCGGCGGCCTGCAGGTGGCGCAGGCTGTGCTCCAGGGACTCACCGGCGACGGTGGGGGTCTCCTCGGACTCGTCGTGCTCGTGCACCGCCTTGTCGAGGTGGCCGAGGGCCACGTCGTCGAGGGCGCGCAGCAGCTCGTCCTGCTTGCCGCGGGGCTGCATCAGGACGGTGAAGGAGACCTGCTCGTCGCCGTGGAGTGTGGTGACCAGCTCCACATCGGCGTCGGAGAGCGCCTTTTCGATCATCAGTACGGTCTTGAACACGTGAGTCCCTTCGCAGTTGCAGGGCCCCGGGGCCGGTGTCCCCTCCCATAGTGCCCGGAGGATGCTTTCCTCACGCTGCACACGCGCCACATGGGCCACGTGCCAGGGGTCACCGGGCTCGGCCGGGCAGAGCCTAGCCATGGACGGGCGGGGGCGTCGGGTCGGCCGGGCGCAGATAGCGGGTGAAGAGGAAACCTTTCTGCTCGATCAGTGACACCAACAGCATCCGCTGCACGTCAGGCATTTGCCCACCCTGGACGATCCTTGGCGCGTCGCCGCCGGTGATCAGGGGGGCCAGTGAGAGGCAGAGCTCGTCCAGCAGGCCGGCCACCGTGAGCTCACCGAGCAGCCGGGGGCCGCCCTCGGTCAACTGCCGGGTCCAGCCACGCTCGGCGAGCGCGGCGACCGCCCTGGTCACATCGACCGAGCCCTCGCCCGCGACGATCACGTCCGCGACCCTCGCCACCGCCCGGCGCGCCTCGGCGGGGGAGTCCTCGGTGGTGATCACCACCGTCCGCACCACGGGCTCGGTGAACAGCGGTGCCGCCAGGTCCAGCTTCAGACTCCGGGACACGATCGCGATCGCCGGGGCCGGGGCCTGGCCGGCCGCCCTGCGGGCCGCCGCGAACTCCGCCCGCGCCCGGGCCGGACGGTAGCCCTCGGCCCTGACCGTCTCGGCGCCGACCAGAACGACGTCCGAGAGCGCCCGCAGCACGCCGAAGATCCGCTTGTCGGCGTCCCCGGACAGGCCCTCGGACAGGCCTTCCAGTCGGGCGCCGCCGTCCAGCCCGGCCACCATGTTGGCGCGCAGCCAGGGGCGGCCGTGCCTCACTTGCTCGGGGTACGCGTACACGGCGGCCAGCGCCTCCAGTGAGTGGACGTCCTCCTGGAGCCGGCCGAGCGGGCTGATCAGTTGATGCATGTGACCGAGTCTTCCACGGGGGCGCGTACCCTTTACTGACGTGCCCGCTGCCTCGCATCCCGACACCGCAACCGCCCCGGCGACCGCCGACGCGATAGCCGCCCCCGGCCCGGTCGCCCTCACCGATCGCCGGCCGGTCGTGCCCGCCGAGCGGCTGGTCGCCGAGATGGTGCCGCCGCCGCGCTTCGCCGACGTCAGTTTCGGCAGCTATCTGCCGGACAGCTCCCAGCCCAGCCAGTACGAGGCCGTCCAGGTGCTGGAGCAGTTCGCCACTTCGCTCAACAGCGGCACCGCCGCGCCCAGGCGCGGCTGGTTCCGGCGCTCCGCCCCCCCGCCCAGCGGCCCTGCCGGGATCTACCTCGACGGCGGCTACGGCGTCGGCAAGACCCACCTGCTCGCCTCGCTCTGGCACGCCACTCCGGGCCCCAAGGCCTTCGGCACCTTCGTCGAGCTGACCAACCTGGTCGGCGCGCTCACCTTCAAGGGCGCCGTCGAGACCCTCTCCAGCCACCGGCTGCTGTGCATCGACGAGTTCGAGCTGGACGACCCGGGCGACACCGTGCTGGTCTCCACCCTGCTCAGCCGCCTGGTCGAGAACGGGGTCAAGCTCGCCGCGACCTCCAACACCCTGCCCGACAAGCTCGGCGAGGGCCGCTTCGCCGCCGCCGACTTCCTGCGCGAGATCCAGGGGCTGTCGGCGCACTTCCGCCCGCTGCGCATCGACGGCCAGGACTACCGCCACCGCGGCCTGCCCGAGGCCCCGCCGCCGTACAGCGACGCGCTGGTCACCGAGCGGGCCGAGCGCACCCGGGGCGCCTCGCTGGACGACTTCGACGCCCTGCTGGAGCACCTCAAGGCCGTCCACCCCAGCCGATACGGCGCCCTGCTGGACGACGTCCAGGCCGTCTTCCTGCGCGGCGTCCACCAGGTCGACGACCAGTCCACCGCGCTTCGCCTGGTCGTCCTCGCCGACCGCATGTACGACCGCGAACTCCCCATCACCGCCTCCGGCCTCCCCTTCGACCAGGTCTTCACCGGGGAGATGCTGCGCGGCGGCTACCGCAAGAAGTACCTGCGCGCCATCTCCCGCCTGGTCGCCCTGGCCCGCGACAGCGGCAAGGTGCCCGGCGCCCGGTGAGCAATCGTTTCAGCGCGGGCGCCCGGGAGCCGTATCTCTCCGACGGCGGCACCGAGGTGTTCGCCGAGGTGCTGATGCTCGCGGTGTCCGCGCCGGCCGAACGGGACCGGGAGTACGGCTTCGCCGCCGGCTCGGGGCGCCCGGAGGTGGGCCGACCCCGTTGAGCGGGTGGGGTCGGTCTTGATTGTCAGTGGCGGGTCGTACGGTGGACTCGTGCGACCCATCACGAGTATCGAGCGGACAGTGGCGCCCTTCGAGGTCGTCAGCCCCTACCAGCCAAGCGGCGACCAGCCGGCGGCCATCGCCGAGCTGGAGCGCCGCATCCGCGCGGGTGAGAAGGACGTCGTCCTGCTCGGTGCCACCGGCACGGGCAAGTCGGCGACCACCGCCTGGATGATCGAGAAGCTCCAGCGGCCCACCCTGGTGATGGCGCCGAACAAGACTCTGGCCGCCCAGCTGGCCAACGAGTTCCGTGAGCTGCTCCCCAACAACGCGGTCGAGTACTTCGTCTCGTACTACGACTACTACCAGCCCGAGGCGTACGTCCCGCAGACGGACACCTACATCGAGAAGGACTCCTCGATCAACGAGGAGGTCGAGCGGCTGCGCCACTCGGCCACCAACTCGCTGCTGACACGGCGCGATGTGATCGTGGTCGCCTCCGTCTCCTGCATCTACGGCCTCGGTACCCCGCAGGAGTACGTGGACCGGATGGTCCCCCTCAAGGTCGGCGAGGAGATCGACCGGGACGCGCTGCTGCGCCGCTTCGTGGACATCCAGTACACGCGCAACGACGTCGCCTTCACCCGGGGCACCTTCCGGGTCAGGGGAGACACCGTCGAGATCTTCCCGGTCTACGAGGAACTCGCCGTCCGGATCGAGATGTTCGGCGACGAGATCGAGGCGCTCTACACCCTGCACCCGCTCACCGGCGAGATCATCAGCCAGGACGACTCCGTCTACGTCTTCCCCGCCTCGCACTACGTGGCGGGCCCGGAGCGGATGGAGCGCGCGATCACCGGTATCGAGCAGGAGCTCGAGGAGCGCCTGGCCACCCTGGAGAAGCAGGGCAAGCTGCTGGAGGCCCAGCGCCTGCGCATGCGCACCACCTACGACATCGAGATGCTCCGCCAGATCGGCACCTGCTCGGGTGTGGAGAACTACTCGATGCACTTCGACGGCCGCGCGCCGGGCACCGCCCCCAACACGCTGCTCGACTACTTCCCGGAGGACTTCCTCCTGGTGATCGACGAGTCACATGTGACGGTCCCTCAGATCGGCGCGATGTACGAGGGCGATGCCTCCCGCAAGCGCACCCTGGTCGAGCACGGCTTCCGGCTGCCCTCGGCGATGGACAACCGCCCGCTGAAGTGGGAGGAGTTCCTGGGCCGCATCGGGCAGACGGTCTACCTCTCCGCCACCCCCGGCAAGTACGAACTCTCGCGCGGCGACGGTCAGGTGCAGCAGATCATCCGTCCGACCGGCCTGATCGACCCCGAGGTGATCGTCAAGCCGACGGAGGGGCAGATCGACGACCTGGTGCACGAGGTGCGCACCCGGGTCGAGAAGGACGAGCGCGTCCTGGTCACCACCCTCACCAAGAAGATGGCCGAGGACTTGACCGACTACATGCTCGGCCTCGACATCAGGGTCAGGTACCTGCACAGCGACGTCGACACCCTGCGCCGGGTGGAGTTGCTGCGCGAGCTGAGGGCGGGCAGGTACGACGTGCTGGTCGGCATCAACCTGCTCCGCGAGGGCCTCGACCTGCCCGAGGTCTCGCTGGTGGCGATCCTGGATGCGGACAAGGAGGGCTTCCTGCGCTCCGGCACATCGCTCATCCAGACCATCGGCCGCGCCGCCCGTAACGTCTCCGGCCAGGTGCACATGTACGCCGACCGGATCACCCCCTCGATGGAACTGGCGATCGAGGAGACCAACCGTCGCCGGGCCGTCCAGCAGGCGTACAACACCGCCAACGGCATTGATCCGCAGCCGCTGCGCAAGAAGATCGGCGACATCCTGGACACCCTGGCCCGGGAGGACCTGGACACCGAGGAGCTGCTCGCCACCGGTTACCGCGGCAGCGGCAAGGGCAAGGGTGCGCCCGTTCCGGCGCTCGGCGCCGACCGCAAGCCGGCCAAGAGCCTCCCGGCCGCCGAACTGGCCGATCTGATCCAGCAGTTGACGGATCGGATGCACGCGGCCGCCGCCGAGCTGCAGTTCGAGGTCGCGGCCCGCCTGCGGGACGAGATCGGTGAGCTGAAGAAGGAGCTGCGTCAGATGCGCGAGGCAGGTATGGCCTGAGTCCGCCGGGGCGTCGGGGTCTCGCCGGCGCCGTGAGCGGGTAGGCCATCGACAGCTGTGTGCCCGCAGGCCCTAGGCTGGTCTGCGGGTACTCCCTCGCAGGTGCGGGGCCTGCACAGGCGTCGGCATCGGCGGGGGGGAGACGCACACCTTGGGGGCCTCAGCCGGGGGACGGCAACGGGGTGATCCGCCGTGCAGCCGCTGCGGGCTACCTGTCCGCCGGGCTGAGGAGAGAGAGGACAGTTGCCGTGTCGGTGAATCTGGCAAAGGGCCAACGGGTCAGCCTGCAGAAGGGCTCGGGCGAGTCGCTGAGCGTGGTCCGGATGGGCCTGGGTTGGGCGGCGGCGCCCAGGCGCGGGCTGTTCGGCCTGCGCAAGCGTGAGATCGACCTGGATGCCTCGGCCCTGCTCTACGCCGAGAAGACCCCGGCGGACGTGGTCTTCTTCCAGCACCTGACCAGCAACGACGGCTCGGTCCGCCACACCGGGGACAACCTGGTCGGCGGCGAGGGCGCGGGCGGCGACGACGAGTCGATCCTGGTGGATCTGACGCATGTCCCGGCGCACATCACCCAGATCGTCTTCACCGTCAGCTCGTACACCGGGCAGACCTTCGCCGAGGTGCAGAACGCCCACTGCCGCTTGGTGGACGAGACCACCGGTCTGGAGCTGGCCCGCTACGAGCTCACCGGGGGCGGTCCGCACACCGGCCAGATCATGGCCAAGGTCTTCCGTGAGCCCGGCGGCTGGGGCATGCAGGCCATCGGCGCCCCGGCCAAATCGCGGACCTTCCAGGATCTGCTGCCCGCGATCGAGCCGTATCTGTAGAGCGCCGTATCCGTAGCGCACCGTATCCGTAGAGCTGCGATCCAGTAGCGATCAAGTCGCAGCCGAACCCTGATCGAGGAGTTCTTTACCTTCTTTACTCTCTCTTGGAAGTTCTGTTAGTGTTGATGGGAGCGGAGGGGAGTATTCCCCCGCAGTTGTCCCGTCATCACGGGCGTGCCTGTTTCCAGCGGCGCGCCCCGGGGCGCTGGTTCGTGTGTTCTCGTGTGGGGGCACACGGGCGGAAGAGACCTCCGGCAGTGACGTGTCTGACTCGCCTACCTGCCGGAGGAGCAGCTAGTGGACGTATCCGTGGGTCTTTGGATCGGCACCATCGGTGTGCTGATCGCCCTGATCGTGGCCGATTTCTTCATCGGCGGCCGCAAGCCGCACGAGGTGTCGGTCAAGGAGGCCGGAGCCTGGACCGTGGTCTGGGTCGTGCTGGCCGTTCTGTTCGGCGGTTTCCTGTGGTGGCACTCCGGTTCGCAACCGGCCGGCGAGTTCTTCGCCGGATACATCACCGAGAAGTCGCTCAGCGTGGACAACCTGTTCGTGTTCATTCTGATCATGGGCAAGTTCGCGGTTCCGAGGATCTACCAGCAGCGCGTGCTGATGGTCGGCGTGATCATCGCGCTCGTCCTGCGGGCGGTCTTCATCGCCGGGGGCGCCGCCCTGGTGACGACCTTCTCCTGGGTCTTCTTCATCTTCGGCGCCTTCCTGATCTGGACGGCCTGGAAGCTGGTCAAGGAGGCCAGGGCCGGCGAGGAGGAGGAGTTCGAGGAGAACCGCCTGCTCAAGTCGATCGAGCAGCGCTTCCCGTCCACCGACAAGTACCACGGCACCAGGCTGTTCGTCCGCGAGAACGGCAAGCGGCTGATGACGCCGATGCTGATCGTGATGCTGGCCATCGGCACCACCGATGTGCTGTTCGCGCTCGACTCGATCCCGGCGATCTTCGGTCTCACCCAGGACCCGTACATCGTCTTCACCGCCAATGCCTTCGCCCTGATGGGCCTGCGCCAGCTGTACTTCCTGATCGGCGGTCTGCTGAAGAAGCTGGTCCACCTCTCGTACGGCCTGTCGGTGATCCTCGGCTTCATCGGCGTGAAGCTGGTGCTGCACGCGCTGCACGAGGCCGGCGTCCACGTCCCGGAGATCGGCATCCCGTTCTCACTGGGCTTCATCGTCGTGGTGCTGGCCATCACCACGACCACCAGCCTGATCGCCTCCCGCAGGGCGGTGCAGGAAAGCCCCTCGGAGGCGAAGGTCTAGCCGGCCCCGGCCCCGGCCCATGTCGGCCTGACCCCTCCCCCTGAAGGGCTGTCTCGGCCCCCAGCCGTTCGGCGGCCGCCAGGCCGGGTACGGCCGGGGGCTCGGCCGTCACCAGCCGCGTTCGCGCCACTCGTCGAGCTGGGGGCGTTCGGTGCCGAGGGTGGTGTCGTTGCCGTGGCCGGGGTAGACCCAGGCCTCGTCCGGGAGAGCGTCGAAGATCTTCTCCTTGACGTCGCGGAAGAGGCTGGCGAAACGTGCCGGGTCCTTCTGGGTGTTGCCGATGCCGCCTGGGAACAGTAAAGGGCTTGCAGAGGTAACATGTCAACCATGACGATCCCTCAGTTCCCGCTCCCGGAAAGCAAGGTCCTCGCCCTCGCCTACTCCCGCATCTCCGAAGACCCACTCGACCAGCGACGCGGCGTCAAGCGCCAGAGGGAAGACCTGCGCGCACACTGCGACGCCGAAGACTGGCACCTCTACGCCGAGTTCTCCGACAACGACCTGAGTGCCCTCTCGGGCGACGAACGGCCGGACTACGACCGCCTCATGGCGACCGCAATCGAACTTGGCCCTCACGCTGCCAAAGCGGGCAAGAAGGTCGTTGTACTCGCCTACCACTCAAGCCGACTGTGGCGTAATCGCGTCGAGCGCGCACAGGCCATCGAAGACCTGCGACGCGTCGGCGCGTTCGTCGCGTTCGAGGCCGGTGGCTTCTACGACCTGACCAAGGCGTCGCAGCGTTCAGCGCTTGCCCAAGCTGGCGAAAACGACACCACTGAGTCTGAGGTCAAGGGCGAACGCGTCGAGCGCGCGGCCCTGGAACGGGCCCAAGAAGGCCGGGCGAACGGCAACGTCCTTTACGGCTGGCGCCGCGAATACGACTACGACAAACGTGGCCGGATCATCGGTTTCAACGATGTGGAGGACCTGGAGCAGGCTGCGATCGTCCGCGAGATCGTCCGCCGGATCCTTGCAGGCGAGAGTCTGATCGCCATCACCCTCGATCTCAACGAGCGCAACGTTTCTGCTCCTGGCGCCGGCCAGGAACGCAAACTCCGTGCCCACAACCAGGACGAGGAGGGCAGCCGTTGGGGCCGTACCTCCGTCAAGAAGATCGCACTGCGGAAGGCCAACATCGGCATTCGTGTCCACCGCGGCGCCGAGTACCCAGCGGCATGGCCGGCACTCGTTACTTCCGAAGAACACGCCAGGGTAGAGACATTGCTCGCGGACCGGGCCTCGGCTGGCGTCAGCCCAGGGCAGCGGAAGCACATGCTGTCCTGGACCGAAGTCGCCACATGTGGTGAGTGTGGCAGCTGGCTCAGGGTGGCCAAGCGCGGTAATCGCAAGCGTGGAAGGATCGCTGAGACCTACGTGTGCCAGGCCGCGAAGAGCTGCGTTGGCCGGAACAAGGAAGCCCTCGACAAGCACGTCGAGAACGTCGTCGTAGCCTTCCTGTCCAACCCCGGCGCGGCCGATATCTTCAAGCCGGACGAAACGGCAGCGATGGCCGCCCTGGAGCTGGTCGCTGGCCTGAAGGCCAGGCAAGCGGTTGCCGCAGACGACTATGCGGACGGCCTGATCACGCGCGAGCAGCTGTTGAGGATCAATCAGTCGCTCGGGCAACAGATCTCCGAGGCGCAGGCTGAGGTGCGGCGGCTGACGCCGGCCTTCGACCCGACCGTGTTCGACGGCCTCGTCGGGTCGGGGGCGCGCGAGCGATGGGACGCGCTGGAGGTCGGCCAGAAGACGCAGGTTCTCGAAGCTCTGCAGTTTCGGGTGACCGTGCTCAAGGTGAGTCGACGCGGACCCGGCTTTGACCCCGCGTCGGTAGAGGTCGAGCGCTTGCGCAGCGACGTCTGGTAGTCCAATAGGGGTCCAGCCAAGATGCCTGCGAAACCCACATTGAGATGATCATGGACTAGGCCGGCCGCCGTGCGGCCGGGGTGGCGAGCCTGTTCTGGTTGTCTGTTTTGAGGCGTCTGCGAACCGGTCGGCGCGGGGCATGCGCGTATCCCTGCCGGAAGCGGTTGCGGCGCGCCGGAGAAGATCAGCGTGGGGTTTCCGTCGACCGCCTGTGGGGTCTGTCACGCTAGCCCTGTTCACGTCACGCGACAGTTCATGCACGGAGTGTGAAAAATGGTTCAGGGGTTTCCCGACAGCTTCTTCCGCATCATCAATGCGGACACCGGGCTGTGTCTGGCCGCTCGATCCGGGGGTGTCTCCTACGGTTCGCAGACGGAGCACGACACGTGGACAGGTGAGGGCAAGGAGGTCGCCTTCTCCCATACGAAGGACCAGGTCCTGGGAGTGGTGAAGCCCATGGGGGACAGGGGCGAGATCTGGTTCATCGACAACAGGAAGAACTCCAGGGGCGAGGAGTTCTGGCACCTGACCAACCTCAACAAGGACATCCGCAGTTGGTTCAACCTCCACGCCTCGAGCCGGGACTTCGGGGAGCCGACACTTCCGTTGAGCCTGCACGGGGCCGGGAGGACGGACCAGAACCAGTGGGAGGCGCGGAAGCGCGAAGGCACCCAGTTCTACGACTTCCTCCCCGTTCCGCAAGGGGACGGGAAGAGGCTGGTCGGCCTCGAGCCGACCGGTAACGGCGACTACCGGGCCGTCCTGGATGACGAGGGTGCCCCCCACCAGCTGTGGCGCTTCGAAGAAGTAACGGTGCCGGGCGAAACCGTCCCCCGGTGAGCCCCTGGCAGGTATGAAACGAGGCGACCCCAGCGCCGGACGAACCGCCGGGACATTCCCGCAGGCCCGTCCGGCGCTGTCCTAATCCCAGGTCTGGGCCGCCACCCGGACCGACGTGGTGCTCCCGGCCCACCAAGAGCGGCGGTGGGACGTCAGGAAAGCACGATGATATGCGGAGCCAGATGACCGAGGCTGCTGCCGTTGCGGTGCCGAGGTAGACGTAGCGGCGTTTGTCGTAGCGGGTGGGTGCGCCACGAGGCGTCATGGAGTCGAGTGAGGTGAGAGACCTTCACCGCCGGGTTGTCGCATGGTAGGACTTGAGCAGCAGCAGAAGCGACAGCTGATGGTCCTCGCTGTCCGCCCGCTCCTGGGACCACAGCACCTCCTCGCGGCTCGGCGAGAAGAACAGATGCAGCTCACGCGCGGTGATCAGCCGCTTGAACCGCGGATACGCCGTCCGCTCGATCGACGTCATGTCCCGTCGCCCCACCCAGTCCCGATGCCAACATGACCACGGGCGACCCATCGCCCGCGCGGGCATCGTGACCGGAGATCATCAGGCGGGGAGTCAGAACCCCCCGCCGGGACAGGACCGGCGCTTGGATGATATTGATCCGGTCGGCCCACCCGACACCGCAGCGCAGCAGGCGAACGCCAGCGGCTCACGCCTCCATGATCATCTCAATGTGGGTTTCGCAGGCATCTTGGCTGGACCCCCAATAGGGTCCGGCTCCGGGCAGTCCCGGGCCGGTCCTTCTGGCGGTCCCTACTGATCGTCGCCTGGACCCTCGCCGGGACGGCCAGGTGTGGCAGCTCCGAGATAGCCCTGTGTGCGCGCCATTCCGACCCAGCGGGCGGCAGTCGAGTGCGATGCTCCGAAGAGCTCGGCGACGGCCTTGGTGGGAGCGAGTCCCCCCGCCACCGCGTCGCGGTATGCAGCAGCCACGCGCGCCAGATGCTCCTTTGTCACGCTGTTGCGCCTAGGTGTACCCCGAAGTGGGGTCTTCCCGGGGAGCGTTAGCCCAGAGCTGTCGTACTGAGTTCGAACGCCATCTAGGGCTGCGGTCCAGTGGGGGTCTGACTTCAGAGCCTGGGCATCGGCCTCTGATGCGTCGATCAGCGCTCCGCGCAGCGCCTTGGAGAGTACGGAGATTGTGCTCGCCGCCTCTTCGTCTGACACGTTGAGGATCTTCTTAACTGTGGCTACGTCGCCGATCTGGCGGGCCTGTTCGAGTAGCAGCTGTACGGTCAGGTAGCCGACGGCCAGATCGATCCATTTGTTCAGCGGCAGGGCCTTACGGATCAGATCTGCGGCGCGAGGAGCGTCCATTCCTTCGGCCCCCAGGACTGGGATGGTCACGACGCCGTCCACGACCTCACACATGACCATGACCACCACCTTCCCGGTCTCGGGCGGCTGGATGCGCAGGACGAACTTGGATGGCAGGAGCTGCTGTCCGACCTGGACCAGCCTGGCTCCGCTGCCCTCAGGGTCACCGGATGGCCATCCGGGTGTCACTCCCCACTTCCAGTCGCTCGGCGGAAGGGTTAGCGCCATCCGCCCCGCCTCATCGTCCCGCTGTCGCTTTGCCATGCCGACATGGTCGCAGATGGCAAAGCCCATGGCCACGACCTTGCCACTTCGAGCTACTCATATTGGCAAAAAGATGGAGTGATTGTGGCTAGCCATAATGGCAAGGTGTTGGTTAGGATCGGAGCATGCAGAATCCCGATGAACTGCGGGAACTCGCGTGGGTCCGGCATGCCGTGGCAAGTGGCAATGCCCGCGCGATCCGCGAAAAGTCGCACTTGACCACGGGTGACGTCGCCTCGGCCGTCCAGGTCACACCCGTCACCGTCTGGCGCTGGGAGAAGAACCTCCGCTCACCTCGGGGTCAGACTGCGCTGAGATACGGCCGACTGCTTCGTTCGCTCGCCCAGGGCGCCGCATGAGTGCCGCGCGTAACCCGCCCGCGTACGCCGACTTGATGCTCCAGGCGGCAGAGCTGGCGGGCGACGCCCGCGCTGCTGACTACTGGCGTCAGATCAAGGTGCTGGTCGATGGATTCCCTCCGCTCACCGATGGCGAGAAGGTCACGCTCCGCGCGATCTTCAGCACCACTCGCGTGACGGCGTCCAAGGCCGCCTGAACGCAGAATCCCCCGCCTATGCGCTGGTGTTAGCCGCACCAGCGACCGGCGAGGGCCTGCGCAACCAGTCCCTGAACAGACGAAAGCCCCGGTCGGCTGGCCAGCTGATGATCCGGGGCGGTCCGTCTCCGTCTCAAGGAGATCGCAGTGACCATCTTGCCAGACCGAACCGACATCGGGGTAGCGACCGCCATAGCCGGCGACCCCCTCCTCGTCTCCGCGCTCTCCGGCGGCGACGCCACCACCGTGATCGGCCCCATCGCCAGGGCCGCCACCCTCCTCGCCGACCTCCAGGCGGACACCCGCCGCTACCAGGACGTCGAAGCGGCAGCCTGGCCCCTCGCCCACGCGGAGAACATCACCGACGCGATCGAGGACCTCCTCACCAACCCGGCCACCACCCGGGCTGTCCGCCAGCTCATTGGGCAGATCGTCCTTACTGCCGACCAGTACGCCGCGAGGTGGTCGAAGTGACCGCCACCACCGACAAGTTGCCGCAGGTCGGCATCATTGCCGTCAACCTCGCCTCCGCCGGCCCCGCCCTCCGGCACGTGTGGATCGACCAGGACACCCTCCTCGTCGCCCACGACCCCCAGGTCCTCCCGCACGACCTCGTCGCCCGCCTCGTCCAGGAGCAGATCGGCGACCACCACAACATCGACGACGACTTCAGCGCCGGTGGCCGGTGACCAACACGTACAGCCGCCCGGGGGAGCTGCCGCAGCACGCGCTGCGGCAGGCCCTCGGGCTTTCCCGTTTCACTGCCGGGCTGGAAGCCCTCGACCAGCCCGGCGCCCCCCAACCTTCGCACCCGAGCGGAGCACGCCAGTGAACACCGACACGACCGCCGAGCCGAGGGCCGCGGTCACCGAACACCGGCCCGGGCAGTGGCCGGCGGGATGCCACCGGCCCGGCCGTGACGAGGCGTGGGTGCGGCTCCAGGCCGAGCGGGCCCGCCGTGAACTCGTTCTCGCGTCCATCGCCGCCGACCTCGGCGAGCAGCCCAGCCCCCGCGCCGTAAGGGTCGCGGGCCGCCGCTGGTGCCTGTACGTCACCCAGCTCGCCGACGACATCGCCACCGACAAGCAGCAGGGCGGTGACCAATGAACCTCGGCCCCCTCCCGCGAGAACGTCGCCACCGCGCCATCCACGCGTTCATCGACCGTGGCTGCCCCGTCTCGGCGCTCGCCCCCGGCTCCAAGAAGCCCATGAAGTCCTGCCCGCAGTGCGACATCAAGTCCCCCGACTACGTGCGCCACCACGGTGTACAGGACTGCCCCCACCCTGCCGACCTGTGCCACGGCTTCCATGCCGCCACCCTCGACCACGGCAAAGCCCAGTCCTGGATCGACCGGCACCCTGACCTCAACTTCGCCGTCTCCGCAGGCCCTGCCGGGATCGTCGTCATCGACCTCGACAAGAACAAGGCCAACGCCGAGGTGCCCGCTCCGTACCAGCTGTCCGGCGTCCGCGACGGTTTCGATGTCTTCGCCCTGGCCCTGGAGCGCTACAAAGCGCCCTACCCCACGGACGCCATGCACGTCGCCACCATCAGCGGCGGCCTGCACCTGTGGTTCCGGTTGCCCCCCGGCCGGGTCGTCCTCAAGTCTGAAGGCGCCTTCGGCTGGCTGGTCGACGTCCGCTCTACCAACTCGTACATCATCGGCCCGACCTCAGTCGTCGGCGGAGTGGAGTACCGGCGCATCGGGCACTCGACCGCGCCGATGCTCGCCCCGGCCTGGCTCCTCCACCACCTGGAGGGCACCGGCCACGCGCCCAAGCCTCCCGCCCCGCCCAGGCCCGCACGGCAGCGCCCGACCGGCCGTCAGGATGCCGCCGGACACCGCGGCAAGACCCTCCAGCAGCTGGCCGACGAACTCGCGTCCGCGCCGGAGAGCACCCGCCACGCTGAACTGTGCCGGGTTACCACTGCCGCCGCGCACCTGGTCCTCGCCGGACACATCGACGAGCACGAGATGCGCGCCGAGATGGAAGCCGCCGGACGGGCCGCAGACCGCAGTGACTACGAGATCCACAAGGCCATCGAGACCGCATTCACCTACGCCAGCAGGGGTGCCGCATGACCCAGATCGACGACCGGGTGACCGGGGATCCCTGGGCCGGCAAGGTGCCGCCGATGCGGCGGGAACCCGAGCGGGACGATGCCTACGTCTCCCCCGAGGAAGCATCGGAGGAGCACTTCGAGAAGCGGCTGAAGGCCCTCGAAGCCGAACTCCTCGGCACCGAAGACCTGGACAACATCCCGGCGTTGGAGCCGATCATCGCCGACGTCCTCTTCCGCGACACCCTTGCCCGGATCTTCGGCGCGTCCGGCACGTTCAAGTCCTTCACCACCCTGGACTTCGCTGGCTGCGTCGGAACCGGAAAGCTCTGGCACGGACGGCTCGTTCGGCAGGGACTCGTGATTTACCTCGTTGCTGAGGGCATCAAGGGCATCCGCAAGCGCGTCCGTGCCTGGGAGCAGCACTACGGCATCAAGATGACCGGCGTTAGGTTCCTGCCCCGCCCGGTGCAGGCCATGGACCCGGAGTGGCTCGTTCTCATCGAACTGTGCCAGCGCCTTCAGCCCGCACTCGTCATCGTCGACACCCAGGCCCGGGTCACCGTCGGCATCGAGGAGAACTCCAACACCGAGATGGGCCGGGTTGTCGACCGCATGGAGCAGCTGCGAACCGCATCCGGGGCGTGCGTGCTGCTGGTCCACCACACCGGCAACGAGGGCGAGCGAGGCCGAGGCGCGACGGCGGTCAAGGGTGCCCTGCAGACGGAAATCAGCATTACCCGCAAGGGCAAGAGTCTCCATGACATCACTGTGACCCTTGGCACCGGCAAGCAGAAGGACGACGAGGAACTCGGCGACGTCGTCTTCGGCCTGCACCAGATCCAGCTCAAGGGCGAAGCGAAGGAGGACGGCACCCCGGTCACCTCCGTCGTGCTGGTCGCCCTGGATGCCGCACCACAGCGTGTCAGCAGCGGACCGGAGCCCGGCAGCCCGGAATGGATCGCCGACCAGCTCGACAAGGCTGGCGTGCCGCTGTGGGGCCGCGACCGGATCACGCGCAAGTGTGCAGAACTCGGCATCAAGGCTCGGAAAGACAAGATCGAAGAGGCCATCAGGATCCGTGCGAACCGCCCCGCAGAACCTGCCCCCGAACCTGCCCCCGACCTGCCCCCGCTCTTTTCAGAAAAAGCTGCCCCCGAAGGCGGGGCAGGTTCAGAAGAAATCCCAGGTCAGACCTGCCCCGGGCAGATTGGGGGCAGGTCTGGGGCAGGCGCTCTGACCGAACCTGCCCCCAGCCCCCGTCCTTTAGGGCGGGGGCAGGTCGGGGCACCCAGGCCGAATGCGCCGTCTGCGGCGAGCCCCTTGCCCCCTTCCTGGCCAGCCAGGGCATCGACGTCCACATCGGCTGTTGACCTCTCGGCGGTCGCCCCAGTGCCGCTAGGTCGTGACGACCACCCCACCCAGCCCAAGGTCATGACAGTGCCCCGACCGGCCGCACCAGAAGCTCGCCGGGGTCGGGCCCACCCGACGTAGGCCCGCCCCCGGCACCACCCAGGATCCGGCAACCGCCGGCACCCACCAACCAGCAGGAGAGATCACCTTGAGCGTCTACACCTCGCAGTCGTCCCCCGTCCCGACCGTCCGTTCACTCAGCCTCGCCACCTCCGGCAACCTCCAGGCCGTCGTCCGCTGCCCGAACTGCCAGCAGCTGCACCGGCACCTGGGCCTGGGCGTCCGAAAGGGACCGTGCGGCCAGCTCTACGTCCTGGTGGAGCCGCGCAAGGCCAGCAGAGCGGCCTGACCATGCGGCCCGGTGCCCACGGGCGCCCTCCGCCGGGCCGCACCCCTCGCATCCCCTTCAGCCCCGACTCAGGGAGCAGCACGTGAAGCTCAGCAGTACCCAGCAGTTGAAGCACTGCCCGGCGTGCCGGCGCTTGAGGCCGGCCAGGTCGCTCGGCCAGGCGACGGTCCGCGGCGAGCAGTTGGAGATCCTGGAGTGTTCGGAGCCGTCCTGCGCGCTCCGCTGGTGCATCGACCGGCGGCCGCCGCTCGGAATCGCCGCATGACCGGGGACGAGACGGTACGGCGCCGCTGGCAGAAGCTCGACGACGAGCAACGCGCCCTGGCCGAGGAGTTGATGCGGCGAGCCGAGGCACTGCGGGAGGTGTCCGAGGACGGCCTGTCGATAGCCGAGGCGATCGAGCTCGCGGCGGACGCGGTGCAGCGGCGCGGCCTGGCGGCGCCCAGGCCCGAGGCGGTGCCCGATGGCCGATGAACGGATCCGGGTGCGGCGTACTCCGCCGGCCGGGCTCGGCCCGATGCTCGGTGAGGCACGGCTGCGGGCCGGTTACGGGCTGCGGGAGTTCGCCCGGCTGGTCGGCTTGTCGCACTCGTACGTGATCCAGCTGGAGACCGGGAAGCGCTGCCCGTCGGTCACGGTCGCCCGCCGAATCGCCGCCGTCCTGGCGCTGACCGAGGACGAGATGGTCCCGCTCCGCGACGCAGCGGTCGATGACGCCGGCCGGGACCATCCGGCGAGGCGTAGCGCGTCCGCAGGGGCCGGTTCCCTTGGCGACCGGACTGACCACTGACGAGTAGTGGATAACCGAAATTATCCAATACAGAGAGGGAAGTTGAGTGACCATACTGCCAGCCCCCCGACCCGCCGCCGGGACGCTCTCCACCGATCGGCACGACCCGCGCGACGACTGGCCCGACGAAGCCCGCGCCCTGCGCGCCCTCCTCGCCGCCATCTACAGCCAGGACGATCCGCTCCCGGACATCGCCGGCGGATGGGTCGCCCGGCAGCGCTCCGCCAACACCCGCAAGGCGTACGCCCGCCGCTTCCGCGCCTGGGAGTCCTACGCCCGCTCCTGCGGCGTCCACCCGCTCCAGGCCGGGCTGCCCCTCGCCGACGCCTACGCCCGGCACATCGAGACCGCACCCACCCAAGTCCGCGTCAAGGGCGGCAGCCGCGGCCAGACGGCATCCACCGGTCAGCCGCTCTCCCCGTCCGGACGCGCCCAGGCGCTCTCGGCCGCCGGATCGTTCTACACGTACGCCTCCCGCCTCGGCGCCGTGACCGCAGACCCGTTCGCGGCCGTCGCCCGACCGGACATCGACCCTGACCACTCGTCCACCGAGGGCCTCACCCCGGATGAGACCGCCCAGCTGCTGGCCACAGCCCGGGACTGGGGGAAGCGCTCATACGCCCTGGTCGCGTCGCTGTACCTGCTCGGCCCGCGCGTCGACGAGGTCCTCGCCCTGGACGTCGGCCAGCTCGGCTACGACCGCGGGCACCGGACACTGCCCCTGCGGCGCAAGGGCGGCCGGATCCAGGCTGTTCCGGTGCCGCCGATGGCGCTGGACGCTCTGCTGGCTCACCTCGACGGCCGTACGAGCGGCCCGCTGTTCACCACCGGCAGCGGTCGGCGCTGGTCCGAGCCGGAGGTCTGGAAACACCTGCGGATGCTCGCCCGCCGGGCCGGCCTGCCGCAGGCCGACAACATCAAGCCGCACGCTCTGCGGCACGGGTTCATCACCGACGCGCTCGACCAGGGCGTGCCGCTGCACGAGGTCCAGGACGCGGCCGGCCACCGCGACCCGCGCACGACTCAGAGGTACAACAGGCGCCGCGGCCGACTCGATGGGCACCCGGCGTACAAGGTGGCGGCGGCGATGGCCGAACGCCTGGAGCGCGGCAGCCAGCAGGGGTTGCATACCTAGTCCTTGTCCAAGTCCACCAGGAAGTCGACTACAGGCACGAGCTGGTCGCCGTACCCGAACTTCCGCCCCATAGCCGTGTATCGCTCGTATGTGGAGCGGTCGATCGGTGCCCAGTACTGGGACAGGCAGCGCAGGAGCAGCCGGAATCCCAGGTCGGGGCCGACCTCGCGGATGGCGAGGTCGAGGGCGGGCACCACGCCGGAGGACAGGCTCACCAGCCTGGGGCGGCGCGAGCTACAGCTGGCCGCGACGGACGGTGGCGTCGCCGAGCGGGCGCCGGCCTTTCCGTCCGAATGGGACGTCTGCGATTGCCGTGACGTGGCCGCCCTGGCTGGGGATGCGCGGCCCCGATGCCGGGCGGGGCGGCCACAGAGTGCACCGTCAGGTGTAGGAGCCGTGGGCGGGCACAGAAGGCGAAGACCTCCTGCGCGGAGTCACCGCGCAGGAGGTCTTCGTCGTATCGGTCACGCCACTCGCGTCACCGTGCGGTTGTCAGTCCACGAGGTGTTCGTAGCCCTGGACCAGGAACTCTCCGTACTCGAATTTCTCGCCGAGGGCCACGTACCGTTCGTACTGGCCTTGGGAGATCCCAGGGCCGAAGGCGGTGAGCGCCCGCAGGAGGAAACGGAATGCTAGGTCGGGACAGGCGTAGGCCGCGACTTGCTCGAGCGCGGGTACCACGCCGGGAACGTACCTCCTCTGGGGACTCAGTGATCCATTGAGCATCCCGTTTGACACCAGCAGGATCTCGTCCAGGACCGCTCCGGTCAGGTGGACGTACGCGTTCGGCGGAGCGCTGGTCAGGCTTCCTGGGGGGGCCTCCGCGAGGAGGTGCTCCCGGTACAGCCGGATGACCAGCCGGAGCCAGTCACGTCCTTCCCTGCCTTCGTCGCGAAGGACGTGCAACTGCTCGGTGCCAAGCGACCACAACGCCTCGATCGCCCAGGTCGGCACGTCGGAGTCGGCCAGCCGAAGTGCGTCGATGAGGGCGGCTTCGACCTTGTACGCCGGCATGTCGACGGTGTAGGCCATCAGCACGTCGACGTCGCTGCCCTCCTCCTCTCGCCAGTACCGATGGAACGCTCTGGCCAGGTGGGGGAGTCCGAACTCCATTCCGCCGTATCGCTCGGTCACGGACGGCTCCTCAGCTCTTCTACTGGACAGGGAAGATCGACGTGACGTACCACTTCCGCCTCCCCTCGTGACCGGCGTCCTTCGCCACGCGAACCCTGACCTTGGTGCCGACATCGAACTCCTTCACCGTACCGTTGGCCTGCTTCACGTAGGTCTTGCCCAGCGAGGTGACCTGCTGCCCGTCGACGATCACGTTGTCGAGTTTTACCGTGAACTCGTCCGAACGGTCGGAGCGGTTCATGAACTTGGCCATCCATGAGTTCTGCTTCGCTATCGCCAGTTCCAGCGCCTTCTGCGCGGTCGCAAGGTCGGTGAACACTCCGTTGGTGCCCTTGGTCATGGCCATTGCCGCCGCGCCGGCGGGCGTGATGCCCATGAGGGCCCCGTTGGCACCGTAAGGGCCTTGGGCGACGTGGTCACTGATGGTGTGTGCGTCAGATTTCGGGCTGAGCTCGTCCTTGAGCAGGTTCAGGCAGTTGTGGACGAGGATGTCGGAACCTGCGGCCTGCGGTCCGTGCACGTAGAAGGTGTGCGGGCCGTCGACGGTGAGGTCGTAGACCGCCTCGGGTGCGACGCCGGTCCGCTCGTGCAGGCCCGTCACCGGGTGCCGGGCGCCGTCCCGGCCGAGCAGCACGTCACCAACGCGAAGCTGGGACACCTCGCGCCAGCCGATCCCGTCGACGTACAGGCGATGCCCGGCCGTGCTGGTGACTCGGCCGACCTGGTCGATGTCGAGGTCGACCAAGCGGATGGTGTCGTGTCCGAAGGTGTCGGTCACCGGCTGGGCGCTGGTGGCGCCTGAGGCCGGATCGACGGCCAGCAGCCGGTCGCCGACCCGTACGTTCTCGATCGCGCGGCGGGTGCCATCGGCTATGACCACGGTCGTGCCGGCCGGGAAGCTGTTGGTGGTGCAGGCCTCGAACACGTCCTCGGCGATGTGCATCTCAGTGTCGATGGCGGCGAGGGCGTTCGCGTCCAGGTCGAGGGCCTTGAGGGCCTTGTACGCGTCCTCGATACCGACGCCGGTGTGCAGCGCGGCGTCGAGCACACGCATCAGATCGACGGCCTTGGCGATTTTCGCCGGCGGCACGAACCAGGTCGCGGCCCAGGCGCAGTCGCTGAGGCTGCCCTTGGCGCAGTCCGTGAAGTCCTGGGTGAGGCCTTGCCACAGCGCCTTGAACAGGGCCTCATCGAACGCCTTCGTGATGTCCCAGTTGCTGAAGTGGTGGGTGACCTGTCGGGTCACGTCGGGGAAGGTCTGGCTGCCGAGGAAGACGGTGCTGTCGGCGGGGCAGGTAGCGGCACTGACATCGGCGGGAGCCGACGCGCTGGTGCACACGAAGAAGTCGACCGTCACGCTGAAGTGCAGCTCGAACTTCACGTCACAGCCGCTGTTGCCCATACCGAGCACGCACGTGTTGAGGGGCTTCGGCTCACCCAGCGGCGTGACCCGCTGCTCCGTGAACATGTGCGCCACACCGGTGGCGCCGCCGCTGTCGATGGTCGCGGCGGCCTGCTTCTGCTCGGCCAGGGTCGCCGCTTGTTGGGCGGCCGCGGCCTGCTGGGCGGCGTCCTTGGCGGCGGCCTCGGCCTCGGCGGCGTCCTTGTCTGCCTGGGCCGCCACCTCGCGGGCGGTGGCCGCGGCCTGCTGGGCCTGGTCGGCCGCCTGGTGGGCGGCCGTGGCGTCGGCCTCGGCGGCGTTCGCCGAGGCCCGGGCGGCGGATGCGTCACCGGCCGCCGCCTGCGCCGCGGACTGCGCCGCCGCCGCGTCGGCGGCCGCCTGCTCGTCGTACTGGATGGTGACAGCCACCGTGGCCTGGGCCTCGGCCGCGGTCTTCTGCGCCTCGGCGGCGGAGGCGAGCGCCTGCTGGACCGACACCTGTGCCGCGGCGGCCTGGGCTGCAGCGTCGGCGGCCTGCGCCTGGGCGCCCTTCGCGTCGCCGGTGGCGGCGTCCGCGAGCGCCTTGGCGTCCTTCGCGGCCTGTGTGGCCTGGTCGGCCTTGGCCTTCGCGGCAGCCTGCTGTTGCTCGGCTACGGTCTTGGAGGCCTGTGCGGTCAGTACCGCGAGCCCGGCCGAGGAGTCGCTGTCCACGTACGGTGCGCCGAGGGCGATCGCCTGGTTGGCCGGAGCCGCGACCTGCTGGGCCGCGCTGGCGGCCCCGGTGGCGGCCCCGGTGGCGGTGTACGAGAAGCCGGCCGCGGTCGCGGCGCTGGACTGGGCCTGCTGCGCCGCCGCCCCGGCTTTGATGGCGTTGTCCTGTGCGCTCTTGGCCTGGGCCTGTGCGGTGGCCGCGTCCTGCTGGGCGGTGGCCGCGTCCTGGGAGGCTTGCTGAGCGTCGGAGATCGCCTTGGCCGCTGCCGACTCGTCGGTCCTCAGCGCGGCATCCGCGGTGGCCTTGGCGGACTGGGCATCGTTGGCGTCGGCCTTCGCCCTGCTGGCTGCGGCCTCGGCGCGGGTGGCTTCGGCGTCCGCGTCCTGAGCGGCCTTGGTGGCGGCGTCAGCGGCCGAGGAGGCCTGGTTGGCCGCCGTGGTGGCGTTCGCCGCGTCCTGGTCGGCCGCGTTCGCCGCGTCCCGGGATGCCTTCGCCTCCGAGTCGGAGTCGTGCGCATCCGCGTAGGCGTCGGCCGCCTGTGTCCTGGCCTGAACCGCGTTGGCGTTCTGCGCCGCATCCCAGGCCTGCTGCCGGGCCTGCTGGGCGCCCTGGTCGGCCTGCTGCGCGGCCTGCCGTTTGTCCGCCGCAGTCTTCCCGGCCTGCTGGGCGGCGGACAGCGCGTCGTTGGCCTTCTGCTCGTACTGCTGCGCGGCGGAGAGATCCTGGGCCGCCTTCGCCTGGTCCTGCGCCGCCTGGTTCTTGGCCGCCGCCGCTGTGGCCTGCTCGGCCTCGGCGGCCTGCCGCTTGGCGTGCGCGGTGTCGGCGGCCTGCTTGGCCGTGGCCTCCGCCTGCTGAGCGGTCGCCAGCTGCTGCTTGGCATCGCTCGCTGCCTGGGCAGCCTTCTTCGCCTGGAGCGCCGCACCGTCGGCGGCGGCCTTGGCCTGCACATCCGCCTCCTGCGCGGCCGCCAGGCGGAACGCCGCCTGCGAGGCCTGCGCCTGAGTGCGCGCCAGCTGCTGGAGCGTCGCGCCGTCGGCGGCCGAGGCGGTGGTCGCCTGGTAGGCGGTCTGCGCGGCCTTAGCGATCGCATCCAGCGCGGCCGCGGACGCCTTGGTGACCTGGGCCTCCTGCTGCGTGGCGAGCAGGCCGCGCCCGCGCGGCTGACCCGCGGCGTCCGCGACCGCGTACGCCTGCTGCTCAGCAGCGTCAGCATCCTTCGCCGCCTGCTGCGCAATCGCGGCCTGCTGCGCCGCGATCTGCCACTGAGCCTTCGCCGCCTGCTGGGAGATCGGGAGCTCCTTGGCGACCTGGGCAAACTGCGACTTCGCCGGGTAACTCGGGCTGTCGCTACCGGTGGCGGTTCCGGAGTTGTCCTGCTCGGCGACGAACTGCTGCGCCGTGGTGCCGTTGCAGTCCCACACCTGGGCAGCCTGGCCCTGGTCATTGGTGTGCATGTCCAGGCACAGGCCGGTGCCTACGTTGAACAGCCGGGTGGTGCCCTCGGTGGTGGCGTACTGCCAGTGCTGCGCGCCGGAGCCGTTGCAGTGCCACAGCTGGACCCGGGTGCCGGCGTGCGGCGCGCCGTGCATGCCGTCGACGTCCAGGCACTCCTTGCCGATGTAGTCGGCGCCAGTGCTCAGGGCACCGTCGAGCGTGCCGTTGCCCGAGGGGTACCACTTCTGCGAGGCGGTGCCGTTGCATCGCCACGCCTGGATGGCGTTGCCGTTGGCGGTGTTGCCACCCTGGTCGTCCAGGCACATGCCGGTTACGCCGCGCAGGTGCAGGACCGTGGGGCCGGAGCCAGTCCAGCCCTTGCCGCCGGGCCCCCACCACGCCTGCCAGTGCGCCAGGTGGTCAGCGATCCAGGCCTGCCCAAGAGTCTCGCCGAGCGCCTGCGCGCCGCGCTGAAGGGCGTCAGTGGCCTTGGCGTTCGCTGCCATGATCGCGTTGCGCTGCGAGGTCTGGCCGCCGATCTCCGTCTGCCACTCCTCGGACGCCGTCTGAACCTCCTGGTCGAGGACATGATTCGGGTCCTGCGGATTGCGCCAGGCGCAGCTCGCGAACCGGGATTTCAGGTCCTCCACGGCGATCCGGAACGGCAGCGTACCGGTGGTGGGGGCGCTGCGGGGGAAGCCGCCGTTTTCCAACAGCAGCCGGGTGTCGTCGGCCTGGAGTGAGTGCATGAACGTCAGGTCACGCCAGGCCTGCCACTCGGCGAGGTCCCGCTGGAAGTTCGGGTCGTTGCCGTTGGTGGGCTCGGTGAAGAGCGCGGTGCCGAGCTTGGTGGCGGCGTCAGCCGGCTCCTTCCCGGCCAGCAGGGTCGGATCGCCGTAGAAGCTGTTCTCGCTGGTCCAGAACCGCTGGCCGAGCCAGGGGCCCAGGCCGACCTGACCGAAGAAGTCCTGGTGCTGGTCGGAGACCCCCGGCGGCCACTGGAAGGCGGCGTCGGTCATGTCGCCGGGGACGTTCAGCCCTTGCAGCGGCTTCTTCCACGCCGCGACCTGCTTGCCCAACGCCTCCCCGGTGGCGTCGTAGGCCGTGTGGTCCTGGCCGTACGCCACATGTAGCGGCGTCTCGGGCTTGCCGTCGTCTTTCGGGTTGTCGAAGTAGTTCGGGTTGGCCGCGTTCTTGAGCTGGTCGGCGGTGCCGTCCAGGCCCGGTTCGGCGACCTGTTTCATGGCAGGGCCGCCCTGACGCAGCACGGTGGAGAGTAGGCACTGCTCGTTGCGGACCTGCTCGGCGGTAGCCGGGTCAAACGCGGCGGGAGCGGCCGCACCGCCGCGAGGGGCAGGGGTAGCGGCGAGGACGGGAGTGTCTGAGATGCCGAGTGTCACGGCGGTGAGGAGAGCAGTGGTAGCGGTCAGCCGCTGCCAGGCTCCTCGTTTCCGGCGCCCGGCTGGGCGATGTGTCGGATTCACCAGTGTGGTTTCTATTCGAGGGCGCCGGTGAATCCGAGCACTATCCGCACGCGCCCCCCACCCACCCGCGCCGATTGGTCAAGCACGGGAACACCATTGCGGCCCCCCGGCAAACTCACATGCTTCACTCAGGAAACCCTCATATCAAGCGAGTACCAATCGGATAAATCAGACAAAATCCGACTAAACTCAGCCAGCACGACAGAGCGGTTCACGCGCTATGTCCGGATCCCCTGATTTAGATGTGAAGAAGACCACACCGGGCCAGTCCGCTGGCGCCGATGTCCGCTCTGCTATCTCCCCCTCGACCTTCCAGTGAAGACTGACCTTGAAGCGGGGGTCTATGCCGCTGCTGCTCCCCAGGCGCGGATGACTGCACGGACATCTTCGGGACCGGGTTGACCTGCGGCGTTGCGAATGGGCTACCTGCCGAGAAACCCTGGGCGTGGCAGTGCGGCCGACCGAGGAGAGAGCAAGTGCTGCTGGCTGGCCCGTGTCGCTGACACCACCACCGGCCTGGTGTTCCGTCCTAGGCGGTAGGAGTCGGGACTGGTGAGCTCGCATGTTGAAGTGTCGTCTATTCGCGACTGGCGCCAGCACGTCATGACACTGCGTGAGCAGTCGGAGTGGTCGACCTGCCGGCCGGTGGCGTCACCGATCTGATGGCGCTCCTGGAAGCCCCCGAGGAACGCGCCGAGGCCGACCACCCTAAGGTGACGGCGAGCCGCCCCAAAAGAGCGCTGAAGAAGTCCCGCCCAGCCAAGCGCACCCGCAAGAGGTAGCCGTCTGGACCGTCAGATCGGCTACAGAAAGCTACTTGTCACTTCGCCGTAGCTATGCGAGCGCAGGGCACTGCCGCGTTCCTCGTTGATTCCTGCCGCCACGTAGCTTCACGTGTCTGCTGCGGGGCAGTTGTGTTCTTTGACGACATGGGGACTGCGCCAGTCCTTGGGACTGCGGGATGGGGACAGGATCTTGAGCGCGGTAATCACACTGGTGGTGGCTGTTTTCGGTGTCATGGGCACCTTGTTGGCGCCGTTGCTCGCGCAACGCGCTCAGGCCCAAGTATCGAAGGACGATTTCGAACGCCAGCAGCTGGCTGCTCAAACGCAGTGGGATCGCGAGCAGAGGCAGGCAAACCTGGCCCAACGCCGTGCGTGCTACGTAGCCACGAACGCGGCCTATCGGCGGTACCGGGTCGAGATAATGAAGTTCCTCTGGTGCTCGCACCAAGGCGGTGTGACCGAGCAGGACAGAGATGTCCTTGAGCAGGCCCGCCAAGCGCACCATGCGGCTTTCGCGGAAGCGCAGATGGTCGCCTCACGTGCAGTCTTGGAGCAACTGGATGTGGTCACGCAAGCGTTGTCCGAGGCATACCGCAAGACGCAGTGCCTGCACGAGGGGAACCCGGATCCGAACGGGTCCTTCGACGAGATCCGGGACTATCTGAAGTGGCTCTGGGAGAGGTGGGAGGAAATGCGCAGCGTCATGCGCGTTGACTTGGGCATCGAGAGCTCCGTGGACGACTGAGGCTCCGTTCATCACGGGCCGGGACCGGCACGAACCGGAGCCCACCGTGGACACCACGACCACCAATACCGCTGACCTTCCGGGACCGAGGAAGGGCCTTACCCTGCGCCTGGCGGCCGTGCTGTGGGTCGCGATCTAGGCTGGCCGCCGGAAGCAGGGGAGCGGCGGTCCGGTGGCTCTGAGCTCGCTGAAACCTAAGGGGTCAGCCCCGGCCGTCAGCCGCCGGCGCTCGGGCGGGGATCGGGGGCCGACTCTCCGCTTGGGCCCTCGGGACTGGTGGACTCGCATGCTGAGGTGTCGCGTATTCCTCTGCGAGGTTGGGTCTGGTGTCATCGTGTGTGGTCGCCGGGGGCGTATCGGCTCCAGGTGCCGCCAGCTGTGACGAGGTTGCTGGTGGTCTTGTCGTGGTACTGCGACGGATCTTGCCATCGCACAGTGCTGGCGAGTTTCGAAAGCATGAGGCCCCCGGCATCTGCCGGGGGCCTTCGTGCCGCTGGTCACGCTTCGTAGTGGTACCAGCCGTAGCCGCCAGCCTCCTCGACCCGGCGCCACTGCTGCGGGGTGCCGATGGTCAGGTCGGCCCAGGCGATGGCCTGGCGGTCGTCGGCGGCCTGGTCGTGCTCGTCGAACAGGCCGGTGCAGTCGCGGACGTCGCCTTCGAGTTCCCAGCCGAGGATGTCGACGTCGATCCAGGTCGGGGTGAGCTTGTAGGACACGGGATTCTCCTGTCTGCCGGTCAGGCGGAAGACGCGGCTTCGAAGCGGGCCACAGCGTCAGCTACGAGCGCTGCCGCGTGGCCGTCGTCCTCGCAGACGACTCGGCCGTCGGCGAGCCGGTGCCACCCCTGGGCGAGCGCGAGTTCCAGAGCGGCGGCTTCGGTGGTGTAGTGCTGGGGGCCGTCGTCGGCCTCGCCGAGGACGTAACCGCAGAGGTCGCAGGCGATCGTGATACAGGCTTCGGTTCTGAAAGCCATCGGGGTCTCCTCGTGGCGCTGTGGGCGGTCAGGTGAGCAGCCGTCAGCGGGGCGTGCGGGTGGTGACCGTGGTGGACACGTCGGTGCCACACCTGCGGCAGATGCCGGAGAGGTCCGCGCGGACGATCCCGGCGATCCGGTCGCGGATCTGTCCGGTCGGCCTGTACGTGACCGGGTGCTGGTCGACGCCGTAGAAGCCGCAAATGCAGCGCAGGACGTGGTCGATGGATTCGACGTGCACGGTGTCCTCCTTGTCAGGCACTGGTGGCCGCGCGCTGGAGTAGCTGGTGGACGTCGGCCTGGCGGCGACCGGGCTGGTCGTTCCACTGGTCCACCGGGATCGGATGGCCCTGGTAGCCGAGCTGGCTGCCGATGCGCTGCCGGGCCCGGGTCGCGGTCGCCGCAGTGCCGTATCCGGCGGCGAGGACCCTCAGCTGGGCGCCGAGGACGCAGACCCGGCCCTCGCGGTCCCACAGAGCGCCCTGGGTCCAGCCGTGGTGCGTGATGTAGCGGGAGACCAGCTGGAGGTGCTGCTGCACCGTCACCGCAGCGATG
This sequence comes from Kitasatospora sp. GP82, assembly GCF_029892105.1. Classification (GTDB taxonomy): domain Bacteria; phylum Actinomycetota; class Actinomycetes; order Streptomycetales; family Streptomycetaceae; genus Kitasatospora. Next base: position 40,505 of record NZ_JARZAJ010000012.1, read on the forward strand.
GGCTGGCGGCGGAACAGCCGGTCCGTCAGCGTCGCGGTCGGTGCCGGGTATTCGGCGTGCCAGGACTGCACGGTGCTGCCGTGCCGGGGCGCGGGGGCCGTGGCCAGCAGGCGGTCGAGGTCGAGCGGGCCCGGCCCGGCTGCCGGGGCCTGCGTAGTGGCGGTGGTGCGGAGGTAGTCCTCAACCTCGGCGACCAGGAGAAGGCTGGCGGCGTCCAGGTCGATCCGGGGTGCGGTGAGCGTGGCGAGCATGTCGGCCTCCTTCCTGGTCAGCACGGGTGCGAGTTGTACGACGAGTGCGAGAGGTACTACGGATCGGGCCTCTCACACTGGTGCCGGGCCGGTCAGCCTCCGTCGGTGTCGTGGATCCACCGGTGCCCGGCGGGGCAGGTGTAGGTGTGGCGGCTGATCAGCTGGAAGGGGCCGCGGTCGTCCCACTGGAGGGTGCCGCTGGTGGCGGTCCGGCCGCAGTCGGGGTGGGGGCAGGTCTCGCCGCCGAGCGCGTGGTCGGAGAGCGGGGCGGGATCGGTGAACGGCATCGCGGGCTCCTCAGGCGTGGAGTGCGGCGGTGGCGGGGTAGCGGGCGGCGAGCTGGGCCTGGACCTGGGCGAGGACGGCCTGGGCCGCGCGGTCCATCTCCCGCATGTGGCCGGCCGCGTGTGCGGCCTGCCAGCTCGCGGCGGTCTGCTGGGGCACGAGGGTGAGCGGCCCGTGCTGGAACCACAGCCGCCAGGACGTGGTCGAGCGGGTGGCGACGCCGAGCTGGTTCGGGAGACCGAACCCTGCGGGGCCGGTGAACAGGTACTCGCCGCCGAAGATGTCGTAGGTCCACGGCATGTCGTTGCGCGCCGGGTAGATCGGGTTGACCGTCCAGTACGGGGTGTTCAGCTGGGCGGTGCGCATCCACTCGTCGTGCTCGCGGCGGACCTGCCGGACGGCGGCGTTGCCCTGGGCGTCGGCGGCGAGGAATCCGGCGACGTCGCTCACGCCTCGGAGGAGGGACTGGATGAGCGGCATGATGGTGGTCTCCTGTCTGTCCTGGTGGGTGGTCAGGGGGCCCGGGGCGGCCGGTGACTCCGGCCAGAGATGACGGCCGCCCCGGGGCGTGGTCAGCTGGCGGTGCAGGCCAGGGCGTGGGCGCGTGCCTCGTTCTTGGCCTCGTCCTCGTAGGGGGTTCGGCAGACCGTCCGGGTCTGGCAGCCGAGGCAGTGCCACTCGTGGTGGACCTCGGGGACGAGTCCGGTCTGGACCTGTACGACGGGGACCCGGTGGTCGGTCTGGGTGAGGTAGCGGGCGACCTCGATGCGGGCCATCGGTCAGCCCTCCAGTCCGGCGAACAGCGCGCCGTACAGGTCCATCCGGCCCTGTGCGTGCTTGGCGGTGGCGTACGCCTGGACCTGGCCGGCCATCCGCGTGCTGAGGGTCTGGTCGTGGTGGACCTGCATGAAGCCGATGGCGAAGATCCGGTCGAGGTCGGGGTCCTGGCGGCGGAGGCGGGCGAGGTTGCCGTCCAGGAGCTCGGCGGCGGCCCGCTCCTGGGCCTCCTCCTGGGCGAGCTCGGTGCGGGCGGCGGACCGGCCGGTGAGCCGGTCGAGCAGGGCGGTGATCATGTCGTTCTCCTGTCTGGTCGGTTTGTGATGGTTTGCAAGGGGGTCCGGCGGGGTGTTCCCACCCAGAACACCCCCGTCTTTGTCCTGGTTCGCGGTATTTCGTCACCCCGTCCGGCAGGGCACCGACCCTGTCCTCGGGACGGGGTTCCGTCGAGGGTGGACGGGGTGACATACCAGGTCAAAAAGGGCGCAGACAGGGGCAGTTGGCCCCGGATCCGTACTCCGGACGGGTGGACGAACCGGTCAGGCGGCCTTGGTGTCGAGCAGCGCGGCGAGCTGCTCGCGGGTGTAACCGCTGGCCTTGGTGAGGCCGTCGACCGCGCCGATCCGCTGGGTGGTGCCGGCGCCCGCGTCGCGCAGCCGGGTACCGAGGGTGGTCTCGGTGAGGTCGTGCCACCGCTCGGGGGAGTGCTCGGCCATCCACCCCGCCAGCACGACCAGGCGGGCCCGGTCCACCTTCTGGTAGTCCATCGCGGCAACCGCGTCGGCGACGACCTGGCGGCGCTGGACCTCCTCGCGCTCCTTCTCCCAGCGCACGGCGGCGTGCCCAGTCAGGGTGCCCGCCTTCAGCCGCAGGTCCCGGCCGCGCTCGCAGATGATCCGGAACTGGTCGAGGTTGATGACCTCGGCCTTGAGGGTGTCGTGGCCTTCCTCGGCGCCCTCGTCCAGGACGGTGACGCCCTTGTGCGCGTCCATCAGCAGGTGCGGGGCGGCGCCAGCGGCGACGGCGTCGTCACCGAGCACCATCCGGGAGGAGTTCTGCCCCTTGACCCGGTAGCAGGCCCGCTTCGAGGCGACCTCGCGCAGCTCAGTCGGCACGCTGGTGGAGTCCGGCCGCTGGGTGACGATGACCGCCATCCCACCAACGAACCGGGCCACCCGCATGAACCGGGCGAACAGACTCACCATCACGGTCTTGCCGTTCTGCCCGGCCGGGCCCTTCTTCCCGTCCTCGGCGATCTCGGCACTCTCGTCGGTGGGGATGAGCTTCATACCGGCCGCCGCATCGAGGATCTCCTGCAGCTCGTCGACCAGGAGCAGGGTCATCTCCAGGCCGGGCTCCTTGGCCAGATCAGGGGTGATCTTCCCCTCCGGGCAGGACTTCGGGTCGGTCTCGAAGAGCTGCTCCAGGCGCTGCCCGTGCTCGGCCATCTCCGCGATGGTGTCCTCCATCACCGAGTGCATCTCGCGGATGACCGAGGTCGTGTTACCGGACACGTAGGCGTGCGCCACCAGCTTCAGCGCGGCCCAGTCCGCACCGGACTTCCCGCACAGCAGCACGATCTTCAGGTACGGGTCGAGAACGGCAGCCGCGGCGATCAACCGGGCAAGGTAGGACTTCCCATAGCCCATCAGCCCACCGATCAGCAGCGAGCTCCAGAGCATGTTCAGGATCTTCCGCACGCCGCGGGCGTTGGTACCCAGCGGGACGCCCTGCTGCCAGAAGTCCCAGGATTCAGCGGCGATCAGCTCGCTGGCGATCTTGGGCCCGGCGTACGGGTTGTCCTGGGAGGCTACCCACAACACGAGTCGCCCCTCGTGGCCCTCCTCGGTGACGTCCTTACTCAGCTGGATCCGGGCGGTCTTCACCCGCAGCGCGGAGGCCAGCTCTCCGGCCTTCCCGATCGCGGACTCCGCTGTCTTGCCGGCCGGGAGCTCTACCGTGGCGGTCCAGCCCGGCCCGTCGGGTCGGATCACCCCGACCAGCCGGGTCTCCTCCTCCTCAGCCTTCGTGATGATCCCCGCCTTCACCAGCGCGGTGATCAGGTCAGCGGCGCCCTGGACCTGGGCGGCCTGCTCAGCAGCCGCCGCGACCTGCTGGGCGGCTGCCGACCCCGGGGTTCCGGCCGTCTCGGCGGCCTGCCGGGCGGCGGTGACCGCGGCGGCGAATCCGGGACCCTCGACCGGCACCTCGGCCAGTTCGTCACGGCACACCGTCCGGGACTGCTGCAGGACCTGACCGGCGGTCGGCTCCCCATCAGCGGCCTCACCCGAGTCCTGCACCGCCAGCCCGGACCGCCACAGGGCGACCGCGGCCGCAGGCAGCGACAGCAGCAGCAACCGGATGTCCTGCATCGGCAGCACTACCCCGCCACCGATCACCCCGGCTACCAACATCGCGGCGCGGCTGGCCTTCTTCGCCCAGCGGGCCCTGTCGACCTGGCCCTCGGTGACCTCGGCCGCCAGCTCGGGGATCAGGGCCTGGTGCTCCTTCAGCAGGGTCTGGAGCAGCTCGCGCCGGTCCTTCAGCGCGATCACCTGCGGCCCGTCCCGGTGCGGGTCGTTGTGCTCGTGGTCGGCGGTCTCGGTGCGCTTCGCTGCGATGATCTGCCCGCCGATCCGGGAGATCTCCTGCTTGAGCTGGGTCTCCCGGCCCTGGTGGCTGCGCTGCCGGTCGGCGATGACCAGCTGGGCGACCTGACCGTCGGACAAGTCCCGGGTCTGGATCCAGTTCCAGGTATTCTCCCGGGCGCGGTCCATGTGCTGGCGGACCGGCCCGTCGGCGGCGAACGCTGCGGTGATCCTGTCCTTCAGACTGCTGCCCACCCCCCGGCTGTCCTCGTCGGGGGCCTGGTCGCCGTCGCCGGCCTCGGGCTCCTGGTCGTGCTCCTTGGTGAGGGACACCGGGGCGGTGGGCTCGTCGTCGGGGCCGGTGGCCGGCGGGGTGTCGGTGGCGGTGCTCATCGGGTCCTCCGGTGGTGTCACTGGTACGGGGAGTGCGAGGGGTGCGAGATGTCGGATGTCTCGCACCCCTTGGAGCTACCGGCCTGTCAGTGCTCGGGGCAGCGCAGAACGTGGGTGACGGTGTCGTTGGTGGTGTAGATCTCGCAGTCGCAGATCCAGCACGCCCACAGCTCGCCGCCGGGGCGGTCCCACTCCTCCATCTCCTGGTGGCAGCAGTACGGCGGCTGGTCGACGGTGTCGCCGGCCTTGATGTCCTCGACCGTCTCGGCGCTCATGATCTGGGTCTCCTGTCTGGCTGGTGGGTGGTCAGGGGCCCGGGGCGGCCGGCGGATCCGGCCAGAGATGGCGGCCGCCCCGGGGCTCTCGCGTCAGACGAGGGCGAGGTCGTTGACGTTGTTGAGGCGCTTGTCGGCGCGGCTGATGAGCTGGGCCTGGTCCGGGTCGGTGTCGGGCAGGAGGAACGCCTCGGTGAGGAAGTCGAAGGCCATGGTGAGGTCGTGGGCGGCGGCCTGGAAGTCGTCAGTGGCGCCGTAGCCGAGCGCGTCGCCGAGGTCAGCGATCACGTCGATGAAGTCACCGATGCTGACGTCACCGAGGCTGTCCCGGTTGTCGAGGCGGGCGATCATGTCGGCGTGCCGGGCGATGATCTGCTCGAAGGTGGTGGCGGGCATGGCCATGGTGAACTCCTCGATCGGCTCGGCCGGGCTGTCCGGCTCACCGTCCGTCCCGGGCCTGGGAGGTGTGTGTGGGCCCGGGGCGGCGCGGAAAGCGGGCAGAGCGGGTGGGTCAGCGGGTGGTGGCGGCGCCGACGCTGCCGATCACGGCGCCCGTGCTGTCGCCGGTGGTCTTGACCGTGTTGGTGACGGTGCCGAAGAGCCCCCAGCTGCCGACCAGGACGGTGGCCACGGCGCCGAGGATGAAGGCCCGCTTGACCTCCTTCGCGTGGCTCTTCCACTTCGCCGCCGTCCAGACGACGATCCCCAGACCCAGCAGGGTGGCGCCGGACAGGCCGATCGCTCCGCCGGCCGAGACGCTGGCCGGGGCCATCGCCGGGGTGACCTGGGTGGTGTCAGCGAGCTGTACGACGGTCGCGGTGTGGGTGTCAGCGGCGTACGCGGCGTGCAGCTGCGTGGGCATCTCGGCGGTCGCGGTCCAGCCGCCGACGGTGGTCCAGGTGACGGGGACGGTGGTCTGGGCAGCGGCGGTGATGGCGTACGTCATGGCGGGGATCTCCTGATCTGAGGTCAGCGGGCGGCGGTGGCGGTGCGGTGCTCGGCGGGGCGGCAGGTGGGGCAGGGCACGGTGCCCTTGCCGTCGGGGGCGACGACGGTCCGCCAGTCCTGGCAGGTGCCGCAGTCGTAGCGGGGGCGGGGGGCGAAGGTGGAGGTGTTCGACATCAGGGGGCCTCCTGGCAGTGCGGGACGTACGGGGAGTGCGAGGTGTGCGAGAGGTCGTACGGCTCGCACCCGGTGCGAATGCTGGGTTAGCGGACTCCGGCCAGGCCGCCGTCGTCGCCGCGCTCGGCCTCGATCGCCCGGCGGAGGCGGACCGCGTACTCGTTGCGGCAGCCGATCAGCTCGCGGATCTTGGGGGCCGACAGGGTCTGACCGGCGGGCAGGAGATCGGCGAGGGCGCGGACCTTGGCCAGGTGCTCCGGGTCCAGCGGCCTTTCCCCAACCGCCTTGACGGGGGTCTGCGGGGGCTTCGGGGCGGCCTTCTGCGGGGCCTTCCCCGGGCCGTGGAGCCCAATTCCCGCAAGGGTTTCCGGGTCCCCGGAACGGAACCGGGAAGCGGCCTCCAGAGCCTCCGGGAACGCCATCCGGTAGACGCTCTCCTCGTCGTCCAGGAACGGGTCCGGCGGCATCCCCGGCTCCAGCTCGACCACCGGCCGGGGAACGGCAACCTCATCGACCCGGGCCCTCGCCTGGAGCTGCCGGGCGATCAGTTCGGAGGTCACTCCGGTCACCTCGACGCCCTCGACGAAGCCCCAGGCGATCCGCCACGCGTCGTCCGGGTGGAGCGCGCCGTACGGGTTCGCGGACAGCAGTTCCTGGGCGACGCCCAGAACCTCCGGGTGGTGCGCGGCGCGGGCCTTGGCGTGCGCGGCCTTCTCCTTCTTGGCCTGCTTCTCGGCCTTCGTCGGGCCCCGGCCGCCGTGCGTCTGGAGATCGGTCAGCCAGACCGCCACGACGCTGGAGAGGGCGAGCACCCAGGCCACCCACGAGTGAGCGGCGTACCGCTCGGCCCCGTGCGAGTAGTTGATCCACCCGGCGATACCGCCGGCCACCCACGCGCCGATCCGGTAGGTGCGGGTCGATCGCTGCCCCTCGGCCTGGCTACCCATCGCGACCAGGGCCCAGGCGGCGCCTTCGAGCATGGTGGCCAGCAGGGCGGCCATGAGGACGGCGACGTCGGCGTCGGTGAGTGCGCCGACCTGCGAGACCACGGCGGGGACGATCGAGCAGACCTGGACCAGGCGCACGAACGCCCGCGCCGGGTTGGTGCGGACCCAGCCGGTCAGCTTGCCGACCTTCGCCGCCCGCGCCTTCCGCGCCTCGGCCTTGCGGGCGTCAGCCTCCTTGCGGTCGGCGGCCTTCCGGCGGCGCTCGGCGTCGGCGTCCTTCCGGGCCTCGGCCCGGTCAGCGAGCCGGTCCTGCCGGTCCGCTTCCCGCTCGGCGGCCTTGTCCTTGCGCCGCTCGGTGTAGAAGGAGGTGCTCACTTTGTCCACCGGCCCTTCGGACCGCGCTGTCGGGGGACCGTCCCGGCCGGAGCGGAGCGCGGCTTCGTGGTCACCGAGTCAGACTCGCTGGACCCGGAGGACCTCTTGGGCCCGGTGGCCGGCCTCGGGGTCGAGGGCTTCGCACCGGACGGCTTGTTGCTGGCCTTCGCCGTCGGGACGGCACGGACCACCAGGAGGGTGCCGGCCGCGAGGAGGACCAGGCGGGTCACCCCGTCGGCGGGGGTGTAGAGCGCGAGGGCCAGGAGGAGGAGCGGCCAGCCGATGAGCAGCCGGGTCTTCGCGTTATCGAGGGCGGCAGCGGCCATCGCGTTCACGCGGCCACCCCCGCCAGCTGGGCGGCCTTGCGGCCACGGATGATGGCCTTGCGCTGGGCGGCGGTGGCACCACCGACGACACCGAACTGCTTGTCCACCGCGTAACTCAGTTCGCCCTCCAGGCAGTTGCGGCGAGCGACCAGCGGGCAGGTCGCGCACACGTCCAGGGCGGCCTGTTCGTCGGCGTTGGGCCACTCGATGTGGCGGCTGTCGGCGGCGGGGAAGAAGAAGCCGGTCTCGTACCGGGTGCACGGGGCGGGCTTCGTTTCCTCCCGCCGCGTGTTTTCGGGCATGCTGGTCACAGCGGAATCCCTTCCAGCGTTGTGGTTTCTGCGTTGCCCCCGACCGGCCCGTCGGGGGCTTTTTCGCGCGCGGGCTCTGGCTCCGGGCGCGCCGAAATAGGGCTTTTCTGAGGCCGTCCGCCTCGCCTAGCAACAACACTGACGGTAGTAGCAGGAAAACTACGAGTCAAGAGTTTCTGTCACTAGCAGTGTTGCGGCTACCGTGAGAGCGTCAGTGCGACCAAGGAGGACACATGACGCCCGGTTTCGCCCTAGTTGTTCGCTTTACGCTCCGCGATGAGGAAGCCGCCACGGCTTTCGACCGGCTCACCGAACAGACAATCCAGCAGATCAGCGCCAACGAGCCCGGCACCCTCACCTACGTCAGCCACATCCCGGACGGCGAGCCGCTGGTGCGGGTCTTCTACGAGCTGTACGCCGGCCGCGCCGCCTTCGACGCCCACGAAGCTCAGTCCCATACCCGGTACTTCCTTCAGCATCGCGAGCAGTACCTCACGAACGTCGACGTCACCTTCATGACCGAGACGTCCGGCAAGCGCCCCACCGGAGAGGCACGATGACCCCCGAACAGCAGCGGACCGTCGGCGCCCGCGTCGCCCAACTCCGCAAGCAGCGCGGACTCACACAGCGCGAACTCGCCAACGCGGTAAGCCGCACGACATCCTGGCTCTCCCAGGTCGAACGCGGAGTCCAGCCCGTCGCACGCCTGGACGTCCTGCAACTCCTCGCCGACGCCCTGGGCGTCTCCGTCCAAACCCTGCAACCGGACGCCCCGACACCTCAGGCAGCCCCGCAGGCCCGCATCAGCGAATCCAACGACCTGGACGGCGCCCGACTCCTCCTGTCGGGCCACCCCGCCCTCGACGTCCTCCTCGCTGACACCAGCCCCGAACCGGGCAACCTGCCGGAACTCCGCGACCAGGTCGAGGAACTGTGGAACCTCACCCACAGCGCCCGCTTTGCTGACATCAGCAACAAGGCGACGACCCTCGTCCCAGAACTCGAACGGACCGTCAGGACCTGCGCCGACGCCGACCAGGCCGAGGCCCACGGGCTCCTCGCAAGGACGTACCAGGCCCTCGCTGCAGCCTTCGTCCGGCAAGACGAATCCGACGCCGCATGGACCGCCGCGGACCGGTCCATCCGAGCCGCCGAGCAATCCGGCGACCCCCTCAGCGTGTTCGCCGGCATCTACCGGCTCACCCAGGCGTTCGTACGCCTGCGCCGCCTCGACCAGGCCGAACACGCAGCCGAGACCGCAGTGCGGGCCCTGGAGCGGCGCACCGCCAAGGCAGCCCCAGCCGAGTTGTCAGTCCTTGGAGCACTCCACCTCGTCCTCGCCCACGTCCACGCCCGATCCGGACGCCGGGCCGAAGCCCGCACCGAACTCGACCGGGCCCGGCAGGTTGCCCGGCAGCTGGGCGAGGACCGGAACGACCACGACCTGGAGTTCGGCCCCACCAACGTGGAGATCCAGGCCGTGTCTACCGCCGTCGACCTCGGCGACGCCGGTGAAGCGCTCGACCTGGGACTGTCCATCGACGCCACTCCGCTGTCACCGGAGCGGCAAGCCCGGCTCCTCATGGATCTCGGCCGCGCTCACGCACAGCGCCGACACCCTGGTGAGGCCCTGGATTGCCTACTCAGGGCCGAGGAGTTGGCTCCCGAGACCATCCGCACGCACGTTGCTGCGCGGTCGACGATCCGTGAGCTGGTCCTCGTGTCCGGCCGTTCAGCGTCTCAGGAACTGCTCGACCTGGCTGAGCGGGCTGACGCTTTGGAGTAGAAGGTGCCTGTGGTTGGCCCTGGTCGCTGTATGGCGGCCAGGGCCTTCGTGTGCCGGCCGAAGCCCCGTCAGTCCTCCGGCCCGCAGACACAGTTCTCGGGCTGGGCACCCTGCCCGATCTCACAAGCGCAGTAGATCGGGCCGAACGGGCTCGGGGTGGGCTCACCGCCGAAGCAGTGATCGCATTCGCCCTCCTGCCACTCCTCCGCGTCCTCGAACTCGTCGTCCAGGTCGTCCTCGTCGTAGACGTCCATCAGGTAATCCTTTTCCGGTCAGGTAGTGAAAGTGGCTACTTGGCGCCCATGTGGAACAGCGGGCTCGCCGCGGCGTGCAGCGAGTTGGACAGCCTCCCGAGGTAGAGCACTGAGTCCTCCAACGACTTGGCGACCTCGGCGACGGCGGCCTCGGAGTCCTCGCCGGTGTCCATCTGGATCGCCCTCTCCTTCTGCCGGGTCTTCAGCTGTCGGGCGAGCTGGTCGAGCGTCTGCGGCAGGCCGTCGACCAGGCGGCAGAGGGCCTGCGTGGTGGTGCTGATGACCGGCGCGGAGATCCGCTGGTCGAGGGTGATGTGGTTGAGCTCCCGGATCGCCTCGGCGGCGGTCTGAGCTCGCTTGGCCGGATCGGGCTTGGGCATGCGGCGCTCCTCTGGTCGGTGGCTGGACTGTCCAGCTCCCCACGCCGCCCGGGCGACCCCGGGCGGCGCAGGCAGTTGTCAGGCCGCGCCTACCGGCCGCCGCCCGAGAAGCCGTCCAGCTCCTCGGCCATGCCGCGCAGCACCTCGGCGTGCGCCACCAGGCCGGCCGCCAACTCCCGCACCTCGGCCGAGCCCAGCTCGTACCACGCCCCGTCCAGGAGCACCGTCGCCACCGGCGACCGCCGCAAGACGTCCGTGCGGAACGGGTACTGGGCGAGCGCGGCGGCCAGGATCTCGACCGGGCCCCGCAAGGTCGCCACGATCAGACCGGTCTCCGGCCCCTCGTGGAACAGGTTCTCCAGCGCCTGGCCCTGCTGGTGCACCCCCTCGCACCAGGAGGGCTCGGGGACGACCACGTCCATGCCGCCAGCGAGTCGTATGGTCACGGTGCGCACGCCTCGCCCACCTTCCCGCCGGCCATCGCCCGCGCCAGCAGGTTCCGGATCAGCCGGGCTCCGTGCCAGTCGTGCCGGCGCACCGCCAGGGCGAGCATCGCCTGCAGCCGGTTCAGGCCCGCGACCGCCTTCGGCTTCATCAGGGCCAGGCCGATCGCCGTGTCCTCCGTCGGCCGGTGGATGTTCGACTTCTTCGCCATCTCAAGCCCCCTGGAGATCTTGGTAGTTGCCGACCCGGGCGGTCAGGTGCACGCTGCACCGTCCGGCCGGGAGGTGCGCGAAGTGCTCGGCGCCGATCAGGTCGACGCCCTCGGCGTTCCACGGCTCGGTGCGGCGCTCCAGTCGCGCGGCGAGCCGGTACACGGCGACCAGCAGCACGTGGTGCGGGTTGTCGGCGTCCAAGCGCATGAGCAGCATCAGGATGTGGAGCGGAGCGGTGGCCACGTAGTCGGGCAGGCGGTGCCGGGTGGCGGTCACTGCCCGCCACCTGCCCCGACGACCGTCTTGCGCGGGGTTGCCACCAGCCCGTGCAGGTCTCCGGCGTTGGCGTTCCACGCCGCGCGGGCCAGGGCGACCGCCCGGCCGGCAGCAGCGAACTCGTTCAGGGCGGCCGCGCGGGCCTCACCGGTTGCCGCTTTGCGGGCCTCGGCGCGGGCGATGCTGTCCGGGCGGATGGCGTTCGCCGCGGCGGCGCAGGCCACGGAGTGCTGATTGGTGACGGCCCTGTACGTCTCGGCGGCCAGCGACAGGGCGTCCTTCGCGGCCTCCAACTCCGCGAAGAGCCCGGCCAGGTGCGGAGTGACGGCGGCGCCGCTGGCGACCTCGGTGACGTTGGTGCTCGCGAAGTCGGTGGCGGTCTCTCGGGAGCTGGCCCGCCGGAAGTGGTCGGCGACGGTGCGGTCGGCGATCAGCAGGAGCAAGGCGCGGGGGTGCTCGACGAGGACGCCGGCGTTGAGCTTGCGCCAGAGACTGAGGAACGTCTCGGCGGTGAGGTCTTCGGCGAGCTGCGGGTCGGCCCGGTAGAGGCGACTGGCGACGTGGACGGTGATCTGCCGCGAGTAGTCGCGGTAGATGGCCTCGAACTGCTGGTCGTGGCTGGTGGTCACAGTGCCACCGCCGCGAGGGTCTCGAACTCGACCGGGGCGGCCAGAGTGGGGGCCTGCTTGACCTTCAGCGACGGCGCCGCCGACTTCATCGGCACGGGCCCGAGCCCGTGCTGCTTGAAGATCCGGGCGATCTCCTGCAGGTCGGCGGTCTGCCGGTTGGAGGCGATCCGCTCGACCAGCCAGCCGCCGTACTGGCCGGCGGGGAGCCGGTCCAGGATCTTCTTCGCGGCGCGCTTGCCGCGGTCGGCGCGGCGGCCCTGGTCGGCGGCCCGGTTGTACTCGGCGGCGGCGGCCTCGATGTCCGCGAGCTCCGGCATGTCGTCGAGGCCGTACACGTCGGCGGGGTCTTCGGCCGGCTCGACCGGCTGGGCCGGGAGCTCGGGGGCCTTGAAGAGCGAGGCGGGGTTGGTGACGCTGCGGACGGCGCGGGTGATGGTACCGGCGATGTCGCGGAGCGAAGTCACGCGGGACTTGCGGGGCATGGCAAACTTGCTCACAGCTGGGCTCCCTGGTCACACAGGCGAGTTCGGTGAGGCCCTGCTGCGGTGCTCTAACACCAAAGCGGGGCCGCCTTGCTTAGGCGGCCCCGTCAGCTGCTACCAGCCGCGAGCCCACCACTCCTGAAGCTGCGGACGCTCCGCGCCGAGAGTGGTGTCGTTCCCGTGGCCGGGGTAGATCCAAGCCTCATCTGGCAGAGCGAAGACCTTGGCCTCCAGCCCTTCCATGAGTGACTTGAAGTCTTCCGGCTGTGTTGTCCGTCCGGGACCGCCTGGGAAGAGGCAGTCGCCGGTGAAGACGTGCGGGTGCCCCTGGGGGTCGTCGTAGATCAGCACGATCGCCCCCGGCGTGTGGCCCACCAGATGGCGGACGGTGAGCTCGACCTGGCCGACCCGCACCACATCGCCGTCGTCCAGCAGTAGATCGGTGGGCACCGGGATGCCGGGGGCGTCGATCCGCCCGGCCGCCGTGCGGGCGCCGGTGGCGGCGACCACCTCGGCGAGCGCGGCCCAGTGGTCGTGGTGCTGGTGGGTGGTGACCACGGTGGCCAGCCGCTCGCCGACCGTCTCCAGCAGGATCGGCGCCTCGGCGGCGGCGTCGATCAGCAACTGCTCGTCGGTGGCCCGGCAGCGCAGCAGGTACGCGTTGTTCTCGTAGGGGCCGACCGCGACCTTGGTGATGATCAGGTGCGCGAGCTCCCGCACGTCCGGCGAGCCGCCGACCTTCACCGCTCCGTGGTACGTCATCGCGTCGCTGCTCCTCGTCAGTCCTGAGTACTCGTTCCGAGTGCTCGTCATGCCGGTCACCTGAATCATGGCCCGCTCAGCCCAGCGGCGGAAGCTCCGGCAGGGTGTTCCTGGAGCCGGTGAGCAGCTCGCCACCCCGGTGGACCTGTAGACCGTCGCCGTCCGCGCGTCCGGAGATCCAGGCGGTCAGCACCCGGACGGGGCCCTCGACGGTGAGCTCGGGCTCGGCGCCGACCGGGCCGAGCCGGGCCAGGGTGCCGGTGTCCCGGGCGGTCAGCAGGACGGCGGGCAGCCCGTCCACGGCGAACTGCCGTGCCAGCCGGACCAGCTCGGCGACGGCGAAATCCTCCGGCCAGTGCGCGGGGGTGTACCCGGCGCCGAGGTCGACGTGGTGGTACTCCAGTTCCTGCCGGCGCTTGACCGGGAGCTGCCAGGCCGGGAAGACCGCGCCGCTGCGGTGTCGGACCGAGGCGCTCCAGGCGTCGTCGGACAGCTTGGCGGCGGCCGCCGTGAACCGTGCGTCGCTGGCCCGGAGGTCGGCGAGCTGCTCGGTGAGCGGGCGGCCGGCGCCGGACCTGATGTCGTCGTCGCGGGCCGTCTCGCTGGCGTACTGGGGGATGTGCCGGCCGGTGCGGGCGCCGTCCAGCAGGTTGACCAGGGAGTCGGCGTTGCGTGCGAGGTGGGTCAGCACATGCCCCCGGCTCCAGCCGGGCAGTGCCGAGGGCTCGCCGAGGGACTCGGTGTCCAGCTCGGTGACGGTGTGCAGCAGGCGGTCGGCGGACTCTGCGACGGCCTTCAGTGCGGCGGTGGCGTTCTCGGCGTCGGCCATGGTTCCTCCAGTGCGGTCTGGGGCAGGCGTTGCCCGGACGGGTGCCTGCTCGTTGTCAGCGGTGGCGGTCAGCGGTGAATCTATCCGGAGGTCGCGGCCCTGAGCAGGGGTTTTCTCGCCAGAGAAGATCGCTGCCGCAGGCGTGCATCACTCGTTCGGGTGGTCTCGGCTGGACAAGCTCGATATTCGAACGTCTGAGCTATAGGCTGGCGTGCGGCAAGCTGGAAGAAATCACCCGATTGCGCAGTTGCCGACTGAGCAGTCCCGGCGGCGCCCGTCGCGACAGACCGTCCCGACGCAGACCGTCCCGACTCCCGAAGTCCCCGACTCCCGTAGTCGCAGCCACCTCCCCCGGGAAAGGCGCCAGAAGCAGTGGCAGACCGCCTCATCGTCCGCGGTGCTCGCGAGCACAACCTCAAGAACGTCTCGCTCGACCTGCCGCGGGACTCCCTGATCGTCTTCACCGGCCTCTCCGGGTCCGGCAAGTCCTCCTTGGCCTTCGACACGATCTTCGCCGAGGGCCAGCGGCGGTACGTGGAGTCGCTGTCCTCGTACGCCCGCCAGTTCCTGGGGCAGATGGACAAGCCCGATGTGGACTTCATCGAGGGTCTCTCCCCGGCGGTCTCGATCGACCAGAAGTCCACCAACCGGAACCCGCGTTCGACGGTCGGCACCATCACCGAGGTGTACGACTACCTGCGGCTGCTCTTCGCCCGGATCGGCAAGCCGCACTGCCCGCACTGCGGCCGCCCGATCGCCAAGCAGTCGCCGCAGGCCATCGTCGACCGGGTGCTGGAGCTCGCCGAGGGCACCCGCTTCCAGGTGCTCAGCCCGGTGGTACGCGAACGCAAGGGCGAGTTCGTCGACCTGTTCGCCGACCTCCAGTCCAAGGGGTACGCGCGCGCCCGGGTGGACGGCACCACCGTCCAGCTGACCGAGCCGCCCACGCTCAAGAAGCAGGAGAAGCACACCATCGAGGTGGTGATCGACCGCCTCACCGTCAAGGAGAGCGCCAAGCGCCGCCTGACGGACTCGGTGGAGACGGCACTGAAGCTGGCCGGCGGCATGGTGGTGCTCGACTTCGTCGACCTCCCCGAGGACGACCCCGAGCGCGAGCGGATGTTCTCCGAGCACCTCTACTGCCCCTACGACGACGTCTCCTTCGAGGAGCTCGAGCCGCGCTCCTTCTCCTTCAACTCCCCGTTCGGCGCCTGCCCGGACTGCTCGGGCCTGGGCAACCGGATGGAGGTCGACCCGGAGCTGGTCATCCCCGACCCGGAGCGCTCGCTGGACGACGGCGCCATCCACCCGTGGTCCCAGGGCCACACCAAGGAGTACTTCCAGCGCCTGGTGGACGCGCTGGCCGGCGAGCTGGGCTTCCGTACCGACATCCCCTGGGCCGGGCTGCCCGCCCGCGCCAGGAAGGCGCTGCTGTACGGGCACAAGACCCAGATCGAGGTCCGCTACCGCAACCGCTACGGACGCGACCGCTCGTACACCACCTCCTTCGAGGGCGCGATCCCGTTCGTCACCCGCCGCCATTCCGAGGCGGAGAGCGACAGCAGCCGCGAGCGCTTCGAGGGCTACATGCGCGAGGTGCCCTGCCCGGCCTGCGAGGGCACGCGCCTCAAGCCGGTGATCCTCTCGGTCACCATCCAGGACAAGTCGATCGCCGACGTCTCCGCGATGTCGATCAGCGACTGCGCCGAGTTCCTGGGCGCGATGAAGCTCACCGCGCGGGACAAGCAGATCGCCGAGCGGGTGCTCAAGGAGGTCAACGAGCGCCTGCGCTTCCTGGTCGACGTGGGCCTGGACTACCTCTCGCTCAACCGCGCCGCGGGCACCCTCTCCGGCGGCGAGGCCCAGCGCATCCGCCTCGCCACCCAGATCGGTTCCGGCCTGGTCGGCGTGCTGTACGTCCTGGACGAGCCGTCCATCGGCCTGCACCAGCGGGACAACCACCGGCTGATCGAGACGCTGGTGCGGCTGCGCGACATCGGCAACACCCTGATCGTCGTCGAGCACGACGAGGACACCATCAAGACGGCCGACTGGGTGGTGGACATCGGCCCCGGTGCCGGTGAGCACGGCGGCAAGGTGGTGCACTCCGGGTCGCTGAAGGAGCTGCTGGCCAACGACGAGTCGATGACCGGCCAGTACCTCTCCGGCAAGCGCTCCATCCCGATCCCGACCGCCCGCCGCGAGCGCGACCGCAAGCGCCAGATCACCGTGCACGGTGCCCGCGAGCACAACCTCAGGGACGTCACGGTCGGCTTCCCGCTCGGCACCTTCACCGCGATCACCGGTGTCTCGGGCTCGGGCAAGTCCACCCTGGTCAACGACATCCTCTACACCCACCTCGCCCGTGAGCTGAACGGCGCCCGCAGCGTGCCCGGTCGGCACACCCGGATCACCGGTACCGACCTGGTGGACAAGGTGGTGCACGTCGACCAGTCGCCGATCGGTCGCACCCCGCGCTCCAACCCGGCCACCTACACCGGTGTGTTCGACCATGTCCGGCGGCTCTTCGCGGAGACGCAGGAGGCCAAGGTCCGCGGCTATCTGCCGGGGCGCTTCTCCTTCAACGTCAAGGGCGGCCGCTGCGAGAACTGCTCCGGCGACGGCACCATCAAGATCGAGATGAACTTCCTGCCGGACGTCTACGTCCCGTGCGAGGTCTGCCACGGCGCCCGGTACAACCGGGAGACGCTGGAGGTCCACTACAAGGGCAAGTCCATCTCCGAGGTGCTGGACATGCCGATCGAGGAGGCCCTGCACTTCTTCGAGGCCGTCCCGGCGATCGCCCGCCACCTGAGGACGCTCAACGACGTCGGCCTCGGCTACGTCAGGCTCGGCCAGTCCGCGCCGACGCTCTCCGGGGGTGAGGCACAGCGCGTCAAGCTCGCCTCCGAGCTGCAGAAGCGCTCCACCGGGCGGACGGTCTACGTCCTGGACGAGCCCACCACCGGCCTGCACTTCGAGGACATCAGCAAGCTGATCAAGGTGCTCGACGGGCTGGTGGAGAAGGGCAACACCGTCATCGTCATCGAGCACAACCTCGATGTCATCAAGACCGCCGACTGGATCGTCGACATGGGCCCCGAGGGCGGCAGCGGCGGTGGCATGGTGGTCGCCGAGGGCACGCCCGAGGAGATCGCCTCGATCACCGCCAGCCACACCGGCAAGTTCCTCCGCGACATCCTGGGCGACGGCCAGGTCGACGCTCCGGCACCGGTCCTGCCGAAGGCCCGTACCGCGAGGGCGGCAAAGGCCGCGACCACGAAGGTGGGCTCGGCCAAGACGTCCACCCGCAAGCGGGCCGCCGCGAAGTAGCGCGAACCATCGGGGGCGCGGGGCTCTGTTCGATCAACTGCGTGCGCGACCAGCCATGCACCTCCGTAGAGGGCCGGTCGCGCACACAGTTGATCGAACAGAGCCTCGCGCCCCTGGGTGGTGCATGGCCGGTCGGGTGCCTTGCAGTGGGGGTGCATGGCTGATCGGCTGCCGGGTTCTTAAGCGGGCGGGCATAGACTGCCGCCGGTCCTGCCCGTACCCCGTCCCGAGGGAGACGTCACCGATGTCCGAGGCCATCGAGAGCCCCACCGCCGCCACGCCCGAGACCTCCCGTCGGACGCTACTGTGCGGCGCGAGCGCCGTTCTGGCCGTCGGCGGTGCCATTGCGGTCAGCGGGTGCTCCTCGCCGTCCTCCACGGGCGAGTCCGCGAGCAGCTCGACCAAGCAGGCCACCCAAGCGGCCGGACCCGTCGACGTCGGCCCTGCGGCGGACGTCCCGGTCGGCGGCGGCACGGTCTACCGCGAGAAGAAGATCGTGGTGACCCAGCCGACGGCCGGCCAGTACAAGGCGTTCAGCGCCGTCTGCACCCACGCGGGCTGCGTGGTGGACAAGGTCGCCGACGGCCAGATCAAGTGCCCCTGCCACGGCAGCCGCTTCGCCATCGCGGACGGCGCCGTCCAGGACGGCCCGGCGCCCTCGCCGCTGCCCGAGTACAAGGTCGTCGAGCAGAGCGGCAGCCTTCAGGTCACACCCTCCTGAGCCACCGGCCCCTCGTACCGCACCAGCCCCTCATACAACACCGGTCACCGTGACCGGTGTTCGGGACGGTCCCCGGAGTGTCGGTCGGGATCGGTACGGTAGAGCCATGGCCGACCCCTCCACGTACCGCCCGGCACCTGGTGCGATCCCGACCTCGCCCGGTGTCTACAAGTTCCGTGACGCGCACGGGCGGGTCATCTACGTCGGCAAGGCCAAGAGCCTGCGGCCGCGGCTCTCCTCGTACTTCCAGGACGTGGCGGGTCTGCACCCGAGGACGGCGACCATGGTCACCACCGCAGCCTCGGTGGAGTGGACGGTGGTCGCCACCGAGGTCGAGGCGCTCCAGCTGGAGTACTCCTGGATCAAGGAGTTCGACCCCCGCTTCAACGTCAAGTACCGCGACGACAAGAGCTATCCGGAGCTCGCCGTCACGCTCAACGAGGAGTTCCCCCGGGTCCAGGTGATGCGCGGGGCGCACAAGAAGGGCGTGCGCTACTTCGGTCCGTACGGGCATGCCTGGGCGATCCGCGAGACGGTCGACCTGATGCTGCGGGTCTTCCCCGTCCGCACCTGCTCCAACGGTGTCTTCAAGCGCGCCCAGCAGGTCGGCCGCCCCTGCCTGCTCGGCTACATCGGCAAGTGTGCCGCGCCGTGCGTCGGCCGGATCTCCCAGGCCGAGCATGTCGAACTGGCCGAGGAGTTCTGCGACTTCATGGCCGGCCGCACCGGTGGCTACCTGCGCCGCCTGGAGCAGCAGATGCAGGAGGCCGCCGTCGCGATGGAGTACGAGCGCGCGGCCAGGCTGCGCGACGACATCGCGGCGCTCAGGCGCGCGATGGAGAAGAACGCGGTGGTCCTCGGCGACGGCACCGACGCCGACCTGTTCGCCCTCGCCGAGGACGAGTTGGAGGCCGCCGTGCAGATCTTCCACGTCCGCGGCGGCCGGGTGCGCGGCCAGCGCGGCTGGGTCACCGACAAGGTCGAGGACGTCGACACCGCCGCCCTGGTCGAGCATGCGCTCCAGCAGCTCTACGGCGGCGGCACCGAGTCCGTCCCGCGCGAGGTGCTCGTCCCCGAGCTGCCCCGCCCGCTGGAGCCGGTGCAGGAGTGGCTGAGCGGTCTGCGAGGCTCTCAGGTGGACCTGCGGGTGCCGCAGCGCGGCGACAAGAAGGACCTGATGGTGACGGTCCAGCGCAACGCCCAGCAGGCGCTCGCGCTGCACAAGACCAAGCGCGCCTCCGACCTGACCACCCGCAGCCGGGCCCTCCAGGAGATCACCGACGCACTGGAGTTGGACTCCGTCCCGCTGCGCATCGAGTGCTTCGACATCTCCCACCTCCAGGGGGACGACGTGGTCGCCTCGATGGTGGTCTTCGAGGACGGTCTGGCCCGCAAGAGCGAGTACCGGCGGTTCCAGATCAAGGGTCTTGCCGGAGGCGGGCAGTTCGATCGCAGTGCGGGGCAGGACGACGTCCGCTCGATGCACGAGGTGATCAGCCGCCGCTTCCGCCGCTACCTCCAGGAGCGCGAGCAGACCGGCGAATGGGCCGTCCCCGAGGAGGACGACGACACCACGGCCAACGGCCCGGTCGATCCGGAGACCGGGCGGCCCAGGCGTTTCGCCTACCCGCCCCAGCTGTTGGTGGTCGACGGCGGCCAGCCGCAGGTCGCCGCCGCCAAGCGGGCGTTGGACGAGCTGGGCATCGACGACGTCGCACTCTGCGGTCTGGCCAAGCGACTTGAGGAGGTCTGGCTGCCCGGTGAGGACGACCCGGTGGTGCTGCCCCGCAGCAGCGAGGGCCTCTATCTGCTCCAGCGAGTCCGCGACGAGGCGCACCGCTTCGCGATCACCTACCAGCGCAGCAAGCGCGCCAAGCGCTTCACGGCGGGGGAGCTGGACTCCGTCTCCGGTCTCGGTGAGACTCGCCGCAAAGCGTTGCTCAAGCACTTCGGCTCGCTGAAGAGACTGCGCGCGGCCACCGTGGACGAACTCTGCGAGGTCCCGGGTATCGGCAGGCGGACGGCGGAAACTGTTGCCGCAGCGTTGGCCTCTCGTACACCGGCCGCACCCGCGGTGAACACCGCAACCGGCGAGATCATTGAAGACGACGCAACGCAGGAGACGCCTTGACGGCCGACGCCGCCCGTCAGTCCCCGAGGCCCTTCTCACTCTCCAGAGTGAGACAGGGATGCCCGGGCGACGCCAGACGCGTTCTCCCCAGCAGAACCATCGAAAGCGGGGAACCGAAGTGACAGTGTCCGACGTGGGCGAGAGCGCCCCAGAGCTGGTGATCATCTCCGGGATGTCCGGAGCCGGCCGCAGCACCGCAGCCAAGTGCCTGGAGGACTTGGGCTGGTTCGTCGTGGACAACCTGCCTCCGGCTCTCATTCCGACCATGGTCGATCTCGGCGCCCGCTCCCAGGGCGCGGTGCCCCGGATCGGCGTCGTGGTGGACGTCCGGGGCCGCAAGTTCTTCGACGACCTGCTGACTTCCCTGGACGAGCTGGAGAAGCGCGGGGTGAGACTCAGGGTGGTCTTCCTGGAGTCCTCGGACGACGCCCTGGTGCGCCGTTTCGAGTCCGTCCGCCGCCCGCACCCGCTGCAGGGCGACGGCCGGATCGTGGACGGCATCAGCCAGGAGCGCGAGCTGCTGCGCGACCTGCGCGGCGAGGCCGATCTGGTGATCGACACCTCCAACCTCAACGTCCATCAGCTCAGGGGCAAGATGGACGCCCAGTTCAGCGACCACGACGAGCCCGAGCTGCGGGCCACCGTGATGTCCTTCGGCTTCAAGTACGGCCTCCCGGTCGACGCCGACCTGGTGGTGGACTGCCGCTTCCTGCCCAACCCGCACTGGGTGCCAGAGCTGCGCGCCCGTACCGGTACCGACAGCGACGTGGCGGACTACGTCTTCCAGCAGCCCGGCGCCAACGAGTTCCTCAACGGTTACGCGGAGCTGCTGCGGATTGTGACCGAGGGGTACCGCAGGGAGGGAAAGCGGTACATGACCCTTGCCGTAGGCTGCACCGGTGGCAAGCATCGAAGCGTCGCCATGTCCGAGCGGCTGACGAAGCGTCTGATCGCGGACGGCGTGGAAACGGTGCTGGTCCACCGCGACATGGGCAGGGAGTAAGTCCTGCGGGAGTGACATCACCGTCCCGCCGGCCGCTTCCAGGGGTATGAAACAGGAACGTGGGGTCGGTGTGACGGGATACTCGCCAGTACGGCAGCAGCTCCAGCACAAGTCTGCCGACCGGCGGGATCACCCTGCACCCAGGCCCCGCCCCGGCGCGCCCAGAATCACCGCGCTGGGCGGGGGCCAGGGCCTGTCCGCCTCGCTCTCGGCGCTGCGCCGGCTGACCACCGAGCTGACCGCCGTGGTCACCGTCGCCGACGACGGAGGCTCCAGCGGACGGCTGCGGGCCGAGCTCGGCGTGCTGCCCCCCGGGGATCTGCGCAAGGCGCTGGCCGCGCTCTGCGGCGACGACGACTGGGGCCGCACCTGGTCCGAGGTGATCCAGCAGCGCTTCACCGGCGACGGCGAGCTCGGCGGCCACGCGGTCGGCAATCTGCTGATCGTCGCGCTCTGGGAGAAGCTGGGCGACCCGGTCGAGGCCCTCAACTGGGTCGGCCGGCTGCTCAACGTGCAGGGCCGGGTGCTGCCGATGTCGGCCGTTCCGCTGGACATCGAGGCGCAGGTCCGCGGCCACGACCCGGCGCGCCCGGACGAGATCAGCTTCGTCCGGGGGCAGGCCGACGTGGCGGTGACCCCCGGCACGGTGCAGTCGATCCGGCTGCTGCCCGAGGAGCCGCCGGCCGTACCGGAGGCGGTGACGGCGGTGCTGGAGGCGGACTGGGTGGTGCTCGGGCCGGGGTCCTGGTTCACCAGCGTGCTGCCGCACCTGCTGGTCCCCGAGCTGGCCAAGGCGCTCACCGAGACCCGGGCGCGTCGCCTGCTGACCCTCAACCTGGCCCCGCAGCCGGGCGAGACCGAGGGCTTCACCCCGCAGCGCCACCTGGAGGTGATCGCCGACCACGCCCCCGATCTGGCGGTGGATGCGATCCTGGTGGACGAGCGGGCGGTCACCGGCGGCGCCTTCGGCGTGGCCGACCTGGAGGGCCTGGAGAAGGCCGCCGAGCGGATGGGCGCCGCCCTGGTGCTCGGCCGGGTGGCGCGCACCGACGGCACGCCGCGACACGACCCGGAGCTCTTGGCGGCTGCGTACGACCGGATTTTCCGGACACATGGAAGGATCGGCCCATGGCGATGACGGCAGCGGTGAAGGACGAAATCAGCCGGCTCCCCGTCACCCGGGCCTGCTGCCGCAAGGCGGAGGTCTCGGCGATCCTGCGATTCGCGGGCGGTCTGCACATTGTGAGCGGCCGGATCGTGATCGAGGCGGAGCTGGACACCGGCATTGCGGCGCGGCGGCTGCGCAAGGACCTGCTGGAGATCTTCGGACACTCCTCGGATCTGGTGGTGATGGCCCCCGGCGGCCTGCGACGCGGCAGCCGGTACGTGGTGCGGGTGGTGAAGGACGGCGAACTGCTGGCCCGGCAGACCGGGCTGGTGGACGGGCGCGGAAGGCCGATCCGGGGTCTTCCCCCGGCGGTGGTCTCCGGGGCGACCTGTGATGCGGAGGCCGCCTGGCGCGGGGCTTTCCTGGCCCACGGCTCGCTGACCGAGCCGGGCAGGTCCTCCTCACTGGAGATCACCTGTCCGGGTTCCGAGGCGGCGCTGGCCCTGGTCGGCGCGGCCCGGCGGCTCGGTATCCCGGCCAAGGCCCGCGAGGTGCGCGGGGTGGACCGGGTGGTGATCCGGGACGGCGACGCGATCGGAGCGCTGCTGACCAGGCTGGGTGCGCACGAGTCGGTGCTGGCCTGGGAGGAGCGCCGGATGCGCCGCGAGGTGCGGGCCACCGCCAACCGGCTGGCCAACTTCGACGACGCGAACCTGCGCCGCTCGGCCCGCGCGGCGGTCGCGGCCGGTGCCCGGGTGGCCAGGGCGCTGGAGATCCTCGGCGACGAGGTGCCCGAGCACCTGGCCGCCGCCGGTCAGCTGCGGATGCAGCACAAGCAGGCCTCGCTGGAGGAACTGGGGGCGCTGGCCGACCCGCCGCTGACCAAGGACGCGGTGGCCGGACGGATCCGCCGTCTGCTGGCGATGGCCGACAAGCGGGCCGCCGAGCTGGGCCTGCCCAGCACCGAGGCCAACCTCACCGACGAGATGGCGCTCAACTGACCGGTACCCAGCTGACCGGGGTCCGACTGACAGCATCCAACCGGCAGGGCCGTACGGTCTCAACAGGCGAACGGCCGGTGTCCGCATCGCGGGCACCGGCCGTTCCCTGTCCGGACGGTCGTTCCCGGGTCGGAAGGCGGTGCCGCCCGAGGCAGTTCGCAGGCCGTCGCAGGAGCGGGACCAACTGCCCTGCCCGGGTGGGGCCGAGGGCCCGGGACACGCTGCCAGGGCCGCCACGCCAAGGGCTTGACGGAGAGGCGATGTGCCCAGCCGACGTCGGGAGGGGTAGGGTCATGGGTGGTCGGGGACATCCCATTTCCACCCCGTCGGCATAGTTCCGGCGTACCTAACGAGGAGATCGGTTTCGTGACGATCCGGGTAGGCATCAACGGATTCGGCCGCATCGGCCGCAACTTCTTCCGTGCGGTTAAGGCCCAGGGCGCGGACATCGAGATCGTCGGTGTCAACGACCTGACCGACACGAAGACCCTGGCGCACCTGCTCAAGTACGACTCGATCCTGGGTACCTTCCCGGGTGAGGTCAGCCACACCGCCGACAGCATCACCGTCGACGGCAAGACCTTCAAGGTCATCGCCGAGCGCGACCCGGCCAACCTCCCCTGGGGCGAGCTGGGTGTGGACATCGTCATCGAGTCCACCGGCATCTTCACCAAGGCCGAGGCGGCCAAGAAGCACGTCACCGCCGGTGCCAAGAAGGTCATCATCTCGGCGCCCGCCACCGACGAGGACGTCACCATCGTCATGGGCGTCAACGACGACAAGTACGACCCGGCGAACCACACGGTCATCTCCAACGCCTCCTGCACCACCAACTGCGTGGCGCCGCTGGCCAAGGTGCTGAACGAGAACTTCGGCATCGTCAAGGGCCTGATGACCACGGTCCACGCGTTCACCAACGACCAGGTCACCCTGGACTTCCCGCACAAGGACCTGCGCCGCGCCCGCGCCGCGTCGATCAACATCATCCCGACCTCGACCGGTGCCGCCAAGGCCACCGCGCTGGTCCTGCCGGAGCTCAAGGGCAAGCTGGACGGCACCTCGCTGCGCGTCCCGGTCCCGACCGGCTCGATCACCGACCTGGTCGTGACCCTGGAGCGCGAGGTCACCGTCGAGGAGGTCAACGCGGCCTTCCAGAAGGCGTCCGAGGGCAGCCTCAAGGGTATCCTGCAGTACACCGAGGACCCGATCGTCTCCTCCGACATCGTGAACTCGCCGTTCTCCACGATCTTCGACTCCCTGATGACCATGGTCCAGGGCAACCAGGTCAAGGTCTTCGGCTGGTACGACAACGAGTGGGGCTACTCCAACCGCCTCGTCAACCTGACCACCCTCGTCGGTGGCCAGCTCTGACCAGCGGGAGCTGACATGAGGTAAGTGGCAGGGCCCGGAAGGCACTTGAGCCGTCCGGGCTCTGTCCCTTGTCCAACACGTGTCTCTGCGCACCCTCACTCTTTCTTGGCGGCCCGGTGCCGTGCCGCCGCCGGGCGTTACCTTCTCCCCAGGAGACCCGAACCGTGAAGACCATCGAAGACCTGGACGT
Source organism: Kitasatospora sp. GP82 (assembly GCF_029892105.1). Taxonomy (GTDB): domain Bacteria; phylum Actinomycetota; class Actinomycetes; order Streptomycetales; family Streptomycetaceae; genus Kitasatospora. The sequence continues at coordinate 65,067 of NZ_JARZAJ010000012.1, forward strand.
CGCCGGTAAGCGTGTGTTCGTCCGCGCCGACCTCAACGTGCCGCTGTCGGACGGCAGGATCACCGACGACGGCCGGATCCGCGCCGTCGCCCCGACCATCGCCAAGCTGGTGCAGCGCGGCGCTCGCGTGGTCGTCGCGTCGCACCTGGGCCGCCCGAAGGGCGAGCCCGACCCGCAGTTCTCCCTCGCCCCGGTCGCCGTGCGCCTGGGTGAGGTGCTCGGCCAGTCCGTCTCGTTCGCCACCGACACCGTCGGCGAGAGCGCGAAGGCCACCGTCGCCGCCCTGGCCGACGGCGAGGTCACGCTGCTTGAGAACCTGCGCTTCAACGCGGGCGAGACCAGCAAGGACGACGCCGAGCGCGGCACCTTCGCCGACCGGCTCGCCGCCCTGGCGGACCTCTACGTCGGCGACGGCTTCGGTGCGGTGCACCGCAAGCACGCCTCGGTCTACGACCTGCCGGCCCGGCTGCCGCACGCCGTCGGCGACCTGATCGCCACCGAGGTGGCCGTGCTCAAGCGCCTCACCGAGGACGTCGCCCGCCCGTATGCGGTGGTCCTCGGCGGTGCCAAGGTCTCCGACAAGCTCGGTGTGATCGACAGCCTGCTGGGCAAGGCCGACCGGATCCTGATCGGTGGCGGCATGGCGTACACCTTCCTCGCGGCCAAGGGCTACGAGGTCGGCATCTCGCTGCTGCAGAAGGACCAGATCGACAACGTCAAGGCGTACATGAAGCGGGCGGAGGAGAGCGGCGTCGAGTTCGTCCTGCCGGTCGACATCTGCGTCTCCGCGCACTTCCCCGACACCAAGACCCACGCCCCGGTGCCGGACTTCGAGATCGTCGACGCCGACAAGATCCCCGCGATCAAGGAGGGCCTGGACATCGGCCCGAAGACGCGGGAGCTGTTCGCCTCGAAGCTGGCCGACGCCGCCACGGTGTTCTGGAACGGCCCGGTGGGCGTCTTCGAGCACCCGACCTTCGCCGAGGGCTGCAAGGCCGTCGCGCAGGCGCTGCTGGACAGTGACGCGTTCACCGTGGTCGGCGGCGGCGACTCCGCCGCGGCCGTTCGCATCCTGGGCTTCGACGAGACGAAGTTCGGGCACATCTCGACCGGCGGTGGCGCAAGCCTCGAGTACCTGGAGGGCAAGACCCTTCCCGGTCTCGCCGCCCTGGAAGGCTGATCGTATGACTGAGCGCCTCCCGCTGATGGCGGGCAACTGGAAGATGAACCTCAACCACCTCGAGGCCATCGCCCACACCCAGAAGCTGGCCTTCGCGCTGGCCGACAAGGACTACGAGGCGGTCGAGGTGGCGGTCCTGCCGCCGTTCACCGACCTGCGCTCGGTGCAGACCCTGGTCGACGGCGACAAGCTGAAGATCAAGTACGGCGCCCAGGACCTCTCGGCGCACGAATCCGGTGCCTACACCGGTGAGATCTCCGGCTCGATGCTCGCCAAGCTGAAGTGCACCTATGTGGCCATCGGCCACTCGGAGCGCCGCCAGTACCACGGTGAGAACGAGGAGATCGTCAACGCCAAGGTCAAGGCCGCCTACCGCAACGGCCTGCTGCCGATCCTGTGCATCGGCGAGCCGCTGGAGATCCGAAAGGCCGGCACCCACGTCGAGTACACCCTGGCGCAGCTGGACGGCGCGCTGGCGGACATCCCGGCGGACCAGGCCGAGCAGATCGTCGTCGCGTACGAGCCGGTCTGGGCGATCGGCACCGGCGAGGTGGCGACTCCCGAGGACGCCCAGGAGGTCTGCGCGGCGATCCGGGTACGCCTGGCCGAGCTGTACGGCGCCGAGCTGGCCGACAAGGTCCGCATCCTGTACGGCGGTTCGGTGAAGTCCTCCAGCGCGGCCGGTCTGATGGCCAAGGCGGACATCGACGGCGCGCTGATCGGCGGCGCTTCGCTCGACGCCGACGAGTTCGTCAAGATCGTGCGCTACCGCGAGCAGGCAGTAGGCTAACGCCGCCGCAGCAACGTAGGCTTTGGGGCCGGACCGCATCGGCGGCCCGGCCCCTTCGCCGAAGATACGTAGAGAGTTGGTCCCGTCGTGGTTCTCGGGTTCTCGATTGCCCTGATCATCTTCAGTCTGTTGATGGTCCTCCTGGTGCTGCTGCACAAGGGGAAGGGCGGCGGCCTGTCCGACATGTTCGGCGGTGGCGCGATGTCGGCCGGTGGCGGCTCCGCAGTGGCCGAGCGCAACCTCGACCGCATCACCATCATCGTGGGCATCGGATGGTTCGCCTGCATCGTGGTGCTCGGCCTGCTGCTCAAGTACAAGGGCTGACAACCGAATCACGGCCTGTCGGCTGCCCGTCCCCGGATCCGGGCGAGTGGGCCGAGGATCTGACGGTGCGTCTCTCGGGCGCTTATGCTGGAATGCGCCCGGAGGCGGTGGTGGCAGATCCTTAACTCCCGCTTACACTGGGACGACTTCGCCACCGTCCGCAGATAGCGGCGGGCGGCAGTGGATACGCAGGGAGTCAGACCGTGGCAAGTGGCAACGCCATTCGTGGCAGCAGAGTAGGCGCCGGCCCGATGGGCGAGGCGGAGCGCGGCGAGTCCGCCCCCCGTAACCGGATCTCCTTCTGGTGCGCCAACAAGCACGAGACGCGCCCCAGCTTCGCGGCCGAGGCTGCGATCCCGGACACCTGGGACTGCCCGCGCTGCGGCTTCCCGGCCGGCCAGGACGAGCACAACCCGCCGGCGCCCTCGCGCAACGAGCCGTACAAGACGCACCTCGCGTATGTCCGCGAGCGCCGTACCGACGCGGACGGCGAGGCCATCCTGGCCGAGGCGCTCGCCAAGCTGCGCGGCGAGATCTGAGTACGCGTCACCGTAGTACCTGGGCTGGGCCATTGGCCCGGCCCTTTTTCCTTTGCCTTTTTCCTTCCCCGCGAGCGCACCTCACGAGCCCCGTCGTCGACTCGGGTTGACGGTGGGGCTCTCTTGCACCACCATTCCACTAATCAACTAGTGGAATGGTGGTGCAAGTGGTCGACTATCGCATCGACCGGCGAAGTGGTGTCGCCACCTACCTCCAGATCGTGCAGCAGACCAAGCAGGCCCTCAGGCTCGGCCTGCTGGTGCCGGGGGACCGGCTGCCGACTGCCAGACAGGTGGTGGAAGCCACCGCCATCAACCCGAACACGGTGCTGAAGGCGTACCGGGAGCTGGAGCGCGAGGGCCTGGTCGCGCCCCGCCCCGGCCTCGGCACCTTCGTCCTGCGGACACTGGCCCGCGAGGAAGCGGCGCCCGACTCCCCGCTGCGCACGGAACTGGCGGCCTGGGCCGCCAGGGCCCGGCGGGCCGGGCTGGACCGGGACGACATCGCCGCCCTGGTCACCGCCGTGGTCGACGAGGAGTTAAGGGCCCGTCCGGGGGGCGCGGCCGAGAGGGACAAGGGGAACCGATGACCGAGTTCTACACCGGCGACGGCGACGACCGTGCCGAGACCGGGCCGACCGCCCTGGTGGCCGACGGCCTGGGCAAGCGGTACCGGCGCGGCTGGGCCCTGCGGGACTGCTCCTTCCGTCTGCCCGCCGGGCGGATCTGCGCCCTGGTCGGCCCCAGCTGACGGCCGAGGCCGCCGAGCGCGGCACCACCGTGCTGATGTCCTCGCATGTGGTCGCCGAACTGGAGGAAGCCTGTGACTACCTCGTCCTGCTCTCCGAAGGTAGGGTCCTCCTAGCGGGTGACATCGAGGAGATCGTCGACGCTCACCGGATCGTCACCAGCGCCGCCCCACAGGGCAGTACGCCCGCCGTACCGGGCCCACCGGCCCAACTCGCCCCACACCTGGTGATCGAGACCCGCCGCACCGGCCGCCAGATCACCGCCTTGCTCCGCCCCGACGGCCCGCTGCCCGTCGGCTGGCATGCCGAGACTCCCACCCTGGAGGAAGTCCTGCTGGCCCACCTCCGTACCCCCGGTGCCCCCGCCCTGCTCACCGACGAGGCCCGCCCGGCAGCCCTGGCGGTGTCGGTATGAGCGTCGGCCGGACCACCGCCGTCGAGGGCCGTCCGTGCCCGCACGGCCTCCGCTGGTTGATGTGGCGTCAACACCGACTGCTGGCCTGGTCCTGGCTGGCCGTGATCGTCCTGGCCGCCGCGGTCTTCCCGTTCCTGCGCAGCGCGATGGTCGACTACATCGACAGCCACCACATCGCCGGCTGCGCCGGGATATCCCTGGACTCCGAGTGCCAGGGCCAGGGCATGCAGCAGTCGGTGATGAACTTCCGCGAGCACTACGGACTGCTGCTCAAGGGCATCGGTGCGCTGCTCCTGCTGCTGCCCACAGCGCTCGGAGTCTTCGTGGCCGCCCCGCTGTTCGCCCGCGAACTGGAGAGCGGCACCTGGCGACTGGTGCTGGCGCAGTCGGTCAGCCGGACCCGCTGGGTGCTCGCCAAGCTCGCCACCGTCGCGCTGATCGGGACGCTCGGCTCCGCGGCGCTGATGCTGCTCTACCGCTGGCTCTGGCTGCCCTCCGCCAACGACGTCTCCGGAGTGGCCTGGTCCAGCCGGGCGTTCATCGTCTCCGGCGGCCCGGTCCTGGTCGCCACCGTCCTGCTGGCGCTGGCGATCGGCGCCACCGTGGGGGCCCTGCTGGGGAGGGTGGTCCCGGCGATGGCCGTGACCCTCGGTGTGATGGTGGTGTACCAGTACGCGATCTCCACCGTCCGCCCGTACCTGGTGGGCTGGAAGACCGAGTACGTCTCACGCTCGCAACTGCCCAACAACACCTGGGGCTTCGGCCAGGGCTACATGCGCCCGGACGGTACGAAGCTGCCGATGGACGCGTGCCTGCGCCAGCCCGACTATCAGGCCTGCATGGCCGACGCGAGGGAGTACACCAACCTCCACCACGCCTCCGACTACTGGCCGTTGCAGGGCGTCGAGTCCGGCATCTGCCTCGTCCTGGCCGCCGCACTGGTCGTCTTCCTGCTGCTGCGCACCCGCCGCCGCATGGCCTGAGCCACCAGGGGCAACGCGAACAGGCGGTCAGGGGCGCGGGGCCCTGCTTGATCAACTGCGTGCGCGAAACCTTCCGCTGCGCGCACGCAGTTGATCAAGCAGGGCCCCGCGCCCCTGACCGGTTAACCGTTGCCCTGAGAAGGGTTGGCTTCGGCTAGGCCGGCGGGTACAGGCCGGACGGGATCTTCGCTGCCGCTGCGCGGTCGAGCAGCCACAGGGTGCGGCTGAAGCCACGGGCGGCGGAGGCCGGGGCCTGGAGTGCCCCGGGGCCCGACAGTGCCAGCGCCACGGCGTCGGCCTTGTCCTCGCCCGCCGCCAGCAGCCAGACCTCGCGGGCCGCCCGGATGGCCGGGAGGGTGAGCGAGATCCGGGTGGGCGGGGGCTTGGGCGCCCCGCGTACGCCGATCACGGTGAGTTCGGTCTCGCGGACGCCCGGGTGCTCCGGGAACAGCGAGGCGACATGGGTGTCCGGGCCGACGCCGAGCAGCAGCACGTCGAAGGCCGGGACACCGGCGTGGTCACCGGGACCGGCCGCCTTGGCCAGCTCCTGGGCGTAGCGGGCGGCGGCGGCCTCCACGTCGGAGCCGTCCACCCCGTCCGAGGCGGGCATCTCGTGCACCCGCGCCGGGTCGACCGGGACGGAGCCGAGCAGTTCCGCGCGGGCCTGGACGGCGTTCCGCTCCGTGGCCTCGGCCGGGACGAAGCGCTCATCGCCCCACCAGAGGTCCAGGTGCGCCCAGTCCACCGCGTCGCGCGCCGGGGAGGCGGCGATCGCGGCGAGCAGGGCGTTGCCGTTGCGCCCGCCCGTGAGCACCACCGAAGCGGTGCCACGGGCGGCCTGGGCGTCCACGATCCGGGTGATGAGCCGGGCTGCGGCCGCCTGGGCCATCAGCTCCTTGTCGCGGTGGACGACCAGCTGCGGCGTGGTGGCCGCGGTCACGAGGAGGCCCGCTTCCTGGGCGCGGCCTTCTTCGCGCCCTTCTCCGCCGCTGCCTCCTCGGCGGCCGGCACCTGGGCGGTCGCCCCGTCCGGGTCGCCCGCGTCCGCCTCGACCACCGGGGTGGCCGCAGCGACGGCCGGGTCGGCCTTGGCGTCGGACTCGCGCAGCCGGTCCACCGGGGTGCGGACGGCTGCCGCGTAGATGTCGTCCGGGTCGAGCCGGCGCAGCTCCTCGGCGATCAGCTCCGAGGTCTCGCGGCGCTTGAGCGCGACCTGGCGGTCCGGCGAGCCGGGCATGGAGAGCGTGCCCATCAGACCGTCCGGGCGGTCCAGGACGATCTCGCCGTCCTTGGTCCGCAGGGTGACCGAGGTGATCCCGGGGCCTGAGGTGACCACCCGCTCGACTGGGACGCGCAGTCGGTTCATCAGCCACAGCCCGAGCAGTTCGACACTCGGGTTGTAGGACTCGCCCTCGACCACGGCGGAGGTGATCTTCACCGGGTGCTGGTCCAGGGCGGCGGCCAGCATGGAGCGCCAGCCGGTGATCCTGGTCCAGGCGAGGTCGGTGTCGCCCGGGGTGTAGCTCTCGGCCCGCTGGGCGAGCTGGCCGACCGGGGACTCCGCGGTGACGGCGTCGGTGATCCGGCGCTGGGCGAGCGCGCCCAGCGGGTCCTGTGCCGGGTGCAGCGGGGCGTTGTCCGGCCACCAGACCACCACTGGGGCGTCGGGCAGCAGCAGCGGGAGCACCACCGACTGGGCGTGCGCGGCGAGTTCGCCGTGCATGCGCAGGATGACGGTCTCGCCCGAACCGGCGTCCGAGCCGACCAGGATCTCGGCGTCGAGCCGGGTCTCGGCCCGGGCCCGGGGCGAGCGCCCGGCGCGCTTGATGACCGCCAGGGTGCGGTTGGGGTGCTCGCGGGAGGCGTCGTTGGCGGCCTTGAGCGCGTCGTACGCGCTGCCCTCGTCGGTGACGATGACGAGGGTGAGCACCATGCCGGCCGCGGCGTTGCCACCGGCCCGGCGGGCGTCCATCAGCGAAGCGTTGATCTTGCTGGACGTGGTGTTGGTCAGGTCGATCTTCATGGCCGACGCCAGCTCCTGCCGTCTCGTGCGAGCATCTCGTCCGCCTCGGTCGGCCCCCACGTCCCGGCGGGGTACTGGGCGGGAGTGCCGTGGGTGTCCCAGTATTTCTCGATCGGGTCGAGGATCTGCCAGGAGAGCTCGACCTCCTGGTGGCGCGGGAACAGGTTGGCGTCGCCGAGCAGGACGTCCAGGATGAGCCGCTCGTACGCCTCCGGGCTGGACTCGGTGAACGACTCGCCGTAGGCGAAGTCCATGGTGACGTCGCGGACCTCGAAGGAGGTGCCCGGCACCTTGGAGCCGAACCGCACCGTCACACCCTCGTCCGGCTGCACCCGGATGACCAGGGCGTTCTGCCCCAGCTCCTCGGTGGCGTAGGCGTCGAAGGGCAGGTACGGGGCGCGCTTGAAGACCACCGCGATCTCGGTGACCCGGCGGCCGAGGCGCTTGCCGGTGCGCAGGTAGAACGGGACGCCCGCCCAGCGGCGGTTGTTGATCTCCAGCTTGATCGCCGCGTAGGTGTCGGTCTTGGACTGCGGGTTGATGCCGTCCTCGTCCAGGTAGCCGACCACCTCCTCGCCACCCTGCCAGCCCGCCGCGTACTGGCCGCGCACGGTGTGCTTGCCCAGGTCGGCGGGGAGCTTGACCGCGCTCAGCACCTTGAGCTTCTCGGCGACGAGAGCCTTCGGGTGGAAGGACGCGGGCTCCTCGATGGCGGTCAGGGCCATCAGCTGGAGCAGGTGGTTCTGGATGACGTCACGGGCCGAGCCGATGCCGTCGTAGTACCCGGCACGGCCGCCGATACCGATGTCCTCGGCCATGGTGATCTGCACGTGGTCCACGTAGGACCGGTTCCAGATCGGCTCGAACATGGTGTTGGCGAAGCGGAGCGCCAGGATGTTCTGGACGGTCTCCTTGCCCAGGTAGTGGTCGATCCGGAAGACCTCGTCCCGGGGAAAGACCTCGTGGACGACCCGGTTCAGCTCCTGGGCGCTCTCCAGGTCGTGGCCGAACGGCTTCTCGATCACCGCACGGCGCCAGGAGCCCTTCGGAGCGTCGGCCAGGCCGTGCTTCTTGAGCTGCTGGACGACGATCGGGAAGGACTTCGGCGGCACCGACAGGTAGAAGGCGAAGTTGCCGCTGGTGCCCTGCGCCTCATCGAGGTGCTCGATGGTCTTGCGCAGGTGCTCGAAGGCGTCGTCGTCCTCGAAGTCGCCCTGGACGAAGCGCATGCCCTTGGCGAGCTGCCGCCAGACCTCCTCGCGGAAGGGGGTACGGGCGTGCTGCTTGACGGAGTCGTGGACCTCCTTGGCGAAGTCCTCGTCCTCCCACTCGCGGCGGGCGAAGCCGACGAGTGAGAAGCCCGGCGGCAGCAGACCCCGGTTGGCGAGGTCGTAGATGGCCGGCATCAGCTTCTTGCGCGACAGGTCGCCGGTGACACCGAAGATGACCAGCCCGGACGGGCCGGCAATGCGCGGCAACCGGCGGTCGGCTGGGTCGCGCAGCGGGTTCGAGGGCGGGAGCGGGGGTTCGCCCTGCTCGACCTCGGGGAAGTCAGTGCTCACTTCGTGGGCTCCGCTTTCGATGGGACGGGTGTGAGCAGGACGGTCACTTCTCGCCGGCGAAGGAGGCCAGGGAGGCGGTGACGGTGTCGAGCAGCTCGTTCCAGGACTGCTCGAACTTCTCCACGCCCTCGTCCTCCAGCACCTGGACCACGTCGTCGTAGTCGACACCGGCGGCGGCGATGGCGTCCATCACGGCCTTGGCGTCGGCGTAGTTGACGGTGATGGTGTCACCGGTGACCACGCCGTGGTCGTCGGTGGCGTCCAGGGTGCCTTCGGGCATGGTGTTCACGGTGCCGGGGGCGACCAGCTCGGTGACGTACAGGGTGTCCGGCAGGGCCGGGTCCTTGACGCCGGTGGAGGCCCACAGCGGGCGCTGCGCCTTGGCGCCGGCGGCCTCAAGGGCCTTCCAGCGGTCGGAGCCCTGCCTCGAACCGTCGGCCGAGCCGAACACCTCCTCGTACGCCTGGTAGGCGAGGCGGGCGTTGGCCAGGCCGGCCTTCGAGCGGAGCTCCCTGGCCTCGCCGCCGATCTTCTCCAGGCGCTTGTCGATCTCGGTGTCCACGCGGGACACGAAGAAGGAGGCGACCGACTCGATGCCGGAGAGGTCCAGGCCGGCGGCCTTGGCCTGCTCCAGACCGGTCAGGTAGGCGTCCATCACCGCGTGGTAGCGCTCCAGGGAGAAGATCAGCGTGACATTGACGCTGATGCCCTTGCCGAGCACGGCGGAGATGGCGGGCAGACCGGCCTTGGTGGCGGGGATCTTGATGAACACGTTGGGACGGTCCACCAGCCACCACAGCTGCTTGGCCTCGGCGACGGTGGGGGCGGTCTCGTGCGCCAGCCGCGGGTCGACCTCGATGGAGACCCGGCCGTCGCGGCCGTTGGAGGCGTCGTAGACCGGGCGCAGCACGTCGGCCGCGTCGCGCACGTCCGAGGTGGTGATCATGCGGACGGCCTCGTCGGTGCTGACCTTGCGGACCGCCAGGTCCTTCAGCTGGCCCTCGTAGGCGGTGCTGCCGCCGCCGATGGCCTTCTGGAAGATGGTCGGGTTGGTGGTGACACCCACCACGTGCTTGCTCTGCACCAGTTCGGCCAGGTTCCCGCTGTTCAGCCGATCGCGGCTGAGGTCGTCCAGCCAGATCGCCACGCCTTCGTCGCTGAGGCGCTTCAGTGCGTCAGTCATGGTGCTTCATCCTCTTCTTCGTCTTTGTTCGTCTGCTGTGGGGTCGTCAGACGGGCCGGGCATCCAATGTGCGGTCGGATGCCCGGCTCGCTACATCCCGCCGGCCTCCGGGCGCTGTGGTCCGATGTCGACGCTGGTGGCTCTCGGCATCGGCGCGCCCTTCGGTCGGCGGGGGTGGTACTAGCGGGAGACGGCCTCGACCGTGCGGAGCGAGGCGCGGGCGGCGTTGGCCACGGCGTCGGCGGTCAGGCCGAACTCGTTGAACAGCACCTTGTAGTCGGCGGAGGCACCGTAGTGCTCCAGGCTGATGATCCGACCGGCGTCGCCGACCAGCTCGCGCCAGCCCTGGGCGATGCCCGCCTCGACCGAGACCCGGGCCCGGACGTTCGGCGGCAGCACGCTGTCGCGGTACGCCTGGTCCTGCTCGTTGAACCACTCGATGGACGGCATGGACACCACGCGGGTGGCGATGCCGTCGGCCTCCAGCGCCTCGCGGGCCTTGACCGCGAGCTGCACCTCGGAGCCGGTGCCGATCAGGATCACCTGCGGGGCGCTGTTGGACGCCTCGGCCAGCACGTAACCGCCCTTGGCGGCGCCGTCGGCCGAGTGGAAGACCTCGCGGTCGAAGGTCGGCACACCCTGGCGGGTGAGGGCGAGGCCGACCGGGCCCGGGTGGCTGGAGTGCCGCTCGGTGATGGTGCGCCAGGCGACGGCCGTCTCGTTGGCGTCGGCCGGGCGGACCACGGCCAGGCCCGGGATGGCGCGCAGTGCGGCCAGGTGCTCGACCGGCTGGTGGGTCGGGCCGTCCTCGCCGAGGCCGATCGAGTCGTGCGTCCAGACATAGGTGACCGGGAGCTTCATCAGCGCGGCGAGGCGGACGGCCGGGCGCATGTAGTCGGAGAACACCAGGAAGGTGCCGCCGAAGACCCGGGTGTTGCCGTGCAGCGCGATGCCGTTCATGGTCGAGCCCATGGCGTGCTCGCGGATGCCGAAGTGGATCGTCCGGCCGTACGGGCTGGCCGACTTCAGCGGGTTGCCCTCGGGCAGGAAGGAGCTGTCCTCGTCGATGGTGGTGAGGTTGGACTCCGCGAGGTCGGCCGAGCCGCCCCACAGCTCCGGGATCACCGCGCCGAGCGCCTTGAGGGTGTCGCCGCTGGCCTTGCGGGTGGCGACGTCCTTGCCGGCCGGGAAGACCGGCACGGCCTTCTCCCAGCCGTCGGGGAGCTCACCGGCGGTGATCCGGTCGAACTCGGCGGCGCGCTGCGGGTTGGCCTCGCGCCAGGCGTGGAAGGACTCCTCCCACTCGTGGCGCTTCGCCTTGCCGCGCTGGACGACCTCGCGGGCGTGGTTGATGACGGTGTCGCTGACCTCGAAGTGCTTCTGCGGGTCGAAGCCCAGCACCTTCTTGGTGGCGGCGATCTCGGCCTCGCCGAGCGCCGAACCGTGCGCCTTGGCGGTGTTCTGCGCGTCCGGCGCGGGCCAGGCGATGATGGTGCGCATCGCGATGATCGACGGGCGGGAGGTCTCGGCGCGGGCCGCGTCCAGGGCCGTCGCCAGAGCGTGCACGTCGATGTCGCCGTCGGCCTTGGGGGTCACGCGCTGGACGTGCCAGCCGTAAGCCTCGTAGCGGGTCAGGACGTCCTCGGAGAAGGCGGTCGCGGTGTCGCCCTCGATCGAGATGTGGTTGTCGTCGTAGAGCGCGACCAGGTTGCCCAGCTTCTGGTGCCCCGCCAGCGAGGACGCCTCGGCGGAGATGCCCTCCTCCAGGTCGCCGTCGGAGACGATCGCCCAGATGGTGTGGTCGAACGGGGACTCGCCCGCCGGGGCCTCGGGGTCGAACAGACCGCGCTCGTAGCGGGCGGCCATCGCCATGCCGACCGCGTTGCCGATGCCCTGGCCCAGCGGCCCGGTGGTGGTCTCGACACCGGCGGTGTGGCCGTGCTCCGGGTGCCCCGGGGTGCGGCTGCCCGCGACGCGGAACGCCTTGAGGTCGTCCAGCGACAGCCCGTAACCCGCGAGGTAGAGCTGGGTGTAGAGGGTCAGCGAGGTGTGCCCGGGGGAGAGCACGAAGCGGTCGCGCCCGGTCCAGGCCGGGTCGGTGGGGTCGTGGCGCAGGAAGCGCTGGAAGATCAGGTACGCCGCGGGGGCCAGCGACATGGCCGTACCGGGATGTCCGTTGCCAACCTTCTGGACGGCGTCCATGGCCAAAACCCGGGCCGTGTCGACCGTCCTCTGGTCCAGCTCGGTCCACTCGAATGTGTTCGTCGGCGTGGTGCTCACCCTGAGTCAGGGCTCCTTCCATAAATGAAGAGTGACCCCGTGAGGGACCGGGTCGGCCCACGTCGCTGTGGTTCGACGCCACGATGGTGCCGGTCACGGAGGGTTGATCCCGCTTCTCTGTGCGAGCCTACCGCCAGAGCGGGCCTCACCCTGCGTGCTGGAACAACCAGGAGTTCACGGCCGCGATTCCCTGCGGAGGCGGCACACACCTTGTCCTACCCTGACCCATCTCGATCGGCTTTGCGCGTCCGCAGAGCAAGACGGGCGAGCGGGTGGTTTGCGGTGATTCACCCGGCGGTGTGCGCTTGCGCCTCGCCGGGGGACCCCGAGGCCGGTGCGGAGATATGGAACGTCTAAGGTGGCGTGGTACGCGCAGCGCGGTCGTGACGGAACCGAGTGGTCCCGGGGACGCCTGTGAAGATTCATCTTGAGTTGGGGTGTTCGTGACCGCCGTCGAGAGCCGCCCTGCCGGGGCGGTCGGGGCGAGCCCTGCGCGCCGGCCCTTCGGGGCCCGTGTCGGGGCCTTCGTCGCACTGACCAAGCCTCGGATCATCGAGCTGCTGCTGATGACCACCGTTCCGGTGATGTTCCTGGCGCAGCGCGGGGTACCCGATCTGCTGATGGTCCTGTACGTGGTCATCGGCGGCTATCTGTCGGCCGGTGGAGCCAATGCGCTCAACATGTACATCGACCGCGACATCGACGCGGTGATGTCCAGGACCGAGCGCCGCCCGATCGTCACGGGCATGGTGTCGCCGCGCGAGGCGCTGCTCTTCGGTATCGCGCTCGCGATCGGCTCGACCGTCTGGCTGGGCGAGTTGGTCAACTGGCTGTCCGCGGGCCTGGCGCTGACCGCACTGCTCTTCTACGTCTTCGTCTACACGCTGGGCCTCAAGCGCCGGACCACCCAGAACATCGTCTGGGGCGGTATCGCGGGCTGTATGCCGGTCTTCGTGGGCTGGGCGGCGGTGACCAACTCGCTGTCCTGGTCGGCGCTGGTGCTCTTCCTGGTCATCTTCTTCTGGACGCCGCCGCACTACTGGCCGCTGTCCATGAAGGTCCGTGAGGACTACGAGAGGGCCGGGGTCCCGATGCTCCCGGTGCTCAAGGGCAACCTCGCGGTGGCCAAGCAGATCGTCATCTACTCCTGGGTCATGGTGGCCGTCTCGCTGGCCCTGTGGCCGCTGGCGCACACCACGCTGCTGTATCCGATCGCGGCGGTCGTGCTCGGTGCCTTCTGGCTCAAGGAGGCGCACGGCCTGTACGCCCGGGCCAAGGCCGGGGTCGTGGGGGCGCAGCTGAAGGAGATGCGGCTCTTCCACTGGTCCATCACCTATCTCTCGCTACTCTTCGTGGTCATCGCGGTGGATCCGTTCCTCTGATCGACCACCGCAGAAGGGCCCGACCTCATCAGGTCGGGCCCTTCTGCGTCAGGTGGCGGGCTGTCATGTGGCCCGCCGCACACGGCTCTCCCGTCGCCAGCCGGACTACTGGTCGGTAGCATGCGGGCATGAGCAGCGCAGAGACCGCCACCACCGCCGCACCGGACGCCCGCGCCGAGCGCCGTGCCAAGCGCATCGCCAAGCACATCGACAGCTTCGCCAGGCAGCACGGCGGCAGCGCCGAGGGCGTGGTCGAGTACGTCGGCCGCACGGCCACCCGGATCGTCATGGTCGGCGCGGACGGCGCCTGGGGCGACCAGATCGCCCCGACCTATGCGATCGGCCGCCGGGCCGCCGCGCTGTCCGGGCTCACCCTGCACGACAGCTTCGAGGGCGAGCTCGGCCTCAAGGTGAAGACCGGCCCGTACGAGTGGAAGCGGATGGCCGGCATCCAGCTCGGCGGCTGAGAACCCCCCCGGGGGCCCCGCGCAAACCTTTAGGGGCAAGGGCCAACTTTTCAGGGGCCGCGCCCCTGTTTAGTCGGCCCTTGCCCTGAGAGGCTCAGGCGGGCTGCAGGGCCTTGGTCGGGGCGGCCGGGGCGGGGTCCTCGGCGGAGCGGGTGCGCAGGGCCAGCGGGATCCGCAGGGCGGCAGCCCAGATCAGGGCAGCACCGAGCATGTGCAGGCCGACCATGACCTCGGGGGCGTCGGTGAAGTACTGGACGAACCCCAGCGTGCCCTGCACCAGCAGCAGGACGAAGAGATCCCGCACTCGTGCCCGGGCCGCCGGCGGAGCCTTGATCGCGGCGAACACGAAGATCACCGCCAGCGTCAGACCGACCGAGAGGAAGACCAGGTCCGCGTGGGCCTGGGCGAGGCGGTCGTAGTCGATCGGGATACGCGGCACGGGCTTGCCGTCCTTGCCGGGCGCGCCGGGGTGGTGACCGGCACCGGTCACCACCGTGCCGACGGCAACCAGCAGGCCGATCACCGTAATCAGCACGTACGAGAGCTGGATGATCGGCCGACTGACGGAGGGCTGCGGCGCGCCGTCGCCCTCCTTGGTGCGCTCCCACATCAGCAGGGCGACCCAGACCAGGCCCATCGCCGAGATCATGTGCACGGCCACCGAGTACGGGTTGAGCCCGGTCAGTACGGTGATGCCGCCGATCACGGAGTTGCTCATCACCAGCCAGAACTGGGTCCAGCCCAGCTTGGTCAGGCTGCGGCGCCACGGCTTGTGGGACCGCGCGGCCAGGGTGGCCCAGGCGATCGCCGCGCAGAGCACGTACGTCAGCATCCGGTTGGTGAACTCGATGATGCCGTGGACGCCCATCTGGGGAGTCGGCGTCAGGCTCTCGCCGGTGCAGCGGGGCCAGGTGGTGCAGCCGAGGCCGGAGGCGGTGAGCCGGACGGCGCCGCCGGTGACCACGATCACCACGCTCATCACCAGCGCGGCGAGCGCGGCCCGCCGGACCGTCTCGGCGGTGGGGTGCCAGCGGTCGGCGAGGAGGGAGGAGGGGGTACGCACCCGTTCATCCTAGGTCGGCTTATGCCGGATCTTGGTGCGGGGCCGCCGCTTCCGGGCGGGGCGCGCAGAAGGAGACGTTTTCCGGCGGACCGGTCACCGTTCTTGACCGACTGGTCCGCCCGGCCGCGAGGGTGTGCACCCGGTCCGCACCCATTGGTCCAGACCCATCGCCCTGATGGTCGGGGCGCTATCCAGGTCGGCTCCGCAGGCACCGAGGTGATGTACCGCAACGGTGTCCACTCCGGGGAGAAGGTAGGCTCTGGCCGTCTGGAGGCGCACTCCGGGACGGCCTCGAAGGGCCCGTCCCCGATCGACTTCGCGGCCGAGTTCGCCAAGCTGCGTGCTGCCTCGACCGCGCCGGCCTCGGCCGCCCCTCCGCCGGTGTCACGGTCACGACCGAAGGCAGCGGAGGCGGCAGCCGGATCACCTTCACCGGCGGCGGCGCGTCGGCGCGCGGGCCGCAAGGTCCGGCACTCCACCGAACAGGCGAAATGCACCATGTCCGATCGGAAGCGTTCGGGCAGGGTGCATTTTCTGTATTCCCGCATGGCCGACTTCCTTGCCGTGATGGGCTGTTGGGCCACACACATTCGGCCGTTCGACGGGGGTGGCACAGCGCGCCCGGCCCGGTAGAGTGCCCCATCTCAGGCCGGGGCGGAGTCGTCGGAACCGTCAACGCCCGTCCGCGGCAAGGAAATTCGGGAGGGACGATCCGGCATGGCGGGACAGCGGCGGATTCGGAACGGCGCACTGGTGGCAGCGGTCGCACTCGGCACGGCAGCACCCCTGGCGGTGGCGGGCAGCGCCTCGGCACACGTACCGCACTGGTCGGTGACCTGCGACAGGGTGAGCATCCAGCTGACCGACTACAACGCGAAGTTCAAGAACACCGTCACCCTCGTCCTGGACGGGCAGAAGGTGGTCGACCAGAGCTTCGGTGAGACCTTCGGCAAGGACGTTCCCGTCAAGGCGCACAGCAAGGACGTCAAGGCCGAGCTCATCGTCCTCACCGACGAGGACCCCAAGGGCCAGAACGGCTGGAGCATCGACCAGACCAGGACCGTCGTGCCCTGCCAGACACCGCCGCCCTCGCACAGCCCGAGCCCGAGCCCGAGTCCGAGCCACAGTCCCAGCCCCTCGCACTCGGCCACCCCGTCGAAGAGCCCGACGCCCACCCCCGGCACCAGGAAGCCGAGCCCGTCCCCGAGTCCGTCCGGGCCGGAGCTGGCCTCGACCGGGGGCGGCGGCAACGCCCCCGTGATCGCGGCGGGCGGCGCGGCCGTGATCGTGGTCGGTGGCGGACTGCTGTTCGCCACCCGCCGCCGGTCGCGCCGCCACTGACCCGGCCTGCCGGCCGCCGGTCCTGCAACCAGCCCTACCGGGCGGGGAGTTCGCTCGGCCCGACGTGGTTGTCCAGCCAGGCTCGCAGCGGTTGGGAGGCGCGCAGGAAGGTGGTGATCCGCTTGGCGGCGGTGCGGGTGCCGAGCCAGGCGGCGGGCGGCCACTCCTGCCAGGCGACCAGGCCCTTGTAGCGGAGGAGTTCGATCCGGGGGTGGTCCTTCGGGTAGCCGCGCGGTGCGGTCTTGAGGGCGTCCCGGCCGTGCACGGTCGGCCCGGCCTGCTCGACATCGGCGATGACGCGCTTCAGTTGGGCGCCGGTGATGTCCTCGGAGACGGCGGTGCGGTAGCGCTCCAGCTGGTCCGGGGCGAGCTGGTACATGCCGTTGCCGCAGGCCAGGCCGTCGGCGGAGAGCTGGATGTAGCCGCCGCTGCCCAGGTGGGCGCCGATATGCGTCTTGTACGGCGACTTGTCGGCACTGAACCGGACATCGCGGTTGGGCCGGAAGATCTTGCCGGGGCCGAACTCGTCCTCCAGCTCGTCCAGCAGGTCGGCCATCGGGGTGCGGACGGTCTCCTCGTACGTGGAGCGGTGCGCATCCCAGAACGTCTTGGAGTTGTCGGCCTCCAGGTGCTCGTAGAACTCGAGCGCCTCGGCCGACCAGCCATGAAAGGTCACGGCACCAGCGTAAGTGTCAGGGGCCCCGCACCCCTGAGCAGCTACTCGTTCGCCCCCGGAAAGTCCCTTACTCCCAGCGGAAGAAGCGGGCCGCGGCGCCGAGCCCCAGCACCGCCCAGACGCCGAGGATGCCCAGGTCGGACCAGGGGATCCCGGCGCCGTACTGGAGGACCGAGCGGAGGCCGTCGGAGAGGGCGCTGATCGGGAGGAGCTCCAGGGCCGACCGGACGCCGGAGGGGAACTTGGAGAGCGGGACCACCACGCCGCCGGCCAGCAGCAGCAGGATGAACACCAGGTTGGCGGCGGCCAGGGTGGCCTCCGCCCGCAGGGTGCCCGCCATCAGCAGGCCGAGGCCGGAGAAGGCGGCGGTGCCGAGGACCAGGAGTCCGACGACGGCCGGCAGGTTGCCGTGCGGGGACCAGCCGAGGGTGAGGGCGATCACCGAGAGCAGGGCGACCTGGAGGACCTCGGTGATCAGTACGCAGCCGGTCTTGGCGGTCAGCAGTGCCCAGCGCGGCAGCGGGCTGGCCCCGAGCCGCTTGAGGACGCCGTAGCGGCGCTCGAAGCCGGTGCCGATGGCCTGGCCGGTGAAGGCGGTGGACATCACGGCCAGCGCCAGCAGGCCGGGCGCCAGGAAGTCCACCCGCTTGCCGGGGCCGTCCACCGAGACGACGTCCACGGCGCTGAAGAGCACCAGCAGCACGGTCGGGATGACCACGGTGAGCAGCAGCTGTTCGCCGTTGCGCAGCAGCATCTTCGTCTCGAAGGCGGTCTGCGCCAGCAGCATCCGGCCGACGGGCGCGGCACCCGGAGCGGGGGAGTAGGAGGTCATGAACGAAGGTCCCGTCCGGTCAGGTCGAGGAAGACGTCTTCGAGGCTGCGGCGCTGGACCGTCAGCTTCTCCGGCATCACGCCGGAGGAGGCGCACCAGGCGGTGACGGTGGCGAGCAGCTGGGGATCGAGCGGGGCCTCGATGCGGTACGTGCCGGGGCGCGGTTCGGCGACCGAGGAGCCGTCGGGCAGCACCTTGAGCAGTGAGCCGAGGTCGAGTCCGGCCGGTCCTTCGAAGTGCAGGCTGCTCTCGGCGCCGTCCCGGCAGAGTTCCTCGGGGCTGCCCTCGGCGATCACCCGGCCGCGGTCGACGATGGCGACCCGGTCGGCGAGCTGCTCGGCCTCGTCCATGTGGTGGGTGGTGACGACGACGCTGACGCCGTCGCGGCGCAGGTCGCGGACCAGGTCCCAGGTGGCGCGGCGGGCCTGCGGGTCGAGCCCGGCGGTGGGCTCGTCCAGGAAGACCAGTTCGGGGCGGCCGACCACGGCCATCGCCAGGGCGAGGCGCTGCTGCTGGCCGCCGGAGAGGCGGCGGTAGCTGGTGCGGCCGCAGGAGTCGAGGCCGAGACGCTCGACGAGGGTGTCCACGTCGAGCGGGTCGGCGTGCAGCCTGGCGGTGTGGCGAAGCATCTCCACGGCGCGGGCGCCCGCGTAGACGCCGCCGGACTGGAGCATCACGCCGACCCTGGGCCGCAGCTGCCGGGCGTCGGCGACCGGGTCGAGGCCGAGGACGCGTACCGTCCCGGCGTCGGGGCGGCGGTAGCCCTCGCAGGTCTCGATGGTGGTGGTCTTGCCGGCGCCGTTGGGGCCGAGCACGGCGGTGATCGCGCCGCGCCGGACGGTGAGGTCCAGGCCGTCCACTGCGGTCTTGTCGCCGTACCGCTTGACCAGTCCGGTCACCTCGACGGCGGGGTCTGCATGCATACCGGCGAGTCTAAAAGGACCGCACGGGCGGGCTTGACACCGAGTGCCGTGATCATTTCCGCAGGTCAGGTAAGGCTTACCTGCGTGACAGATGCCACCAATGAGGCGTGGATCACGGCTTGTCGCATCGGAAGGAATTACGCAACACTGGTGTTGTGAAAAACGTGCGCGAGCAGGTTGAGCAGCTGGAGGCCGAGTCGGCCCCCGGCTGCGCCGTGCCCGCGACGGCGGCAGAGGTGCTGCTGGAGGGCCATCGGGCGACTCGGGACCGGGTCGCCCGTTCGATCCTGGACCACGGTCCGTCCTCCGCTGCCGACCTGGCCAGCCGCCTGGGCCTGACCACCGCCGCAGTCCGCCGTCACATCGACGGGCTGCTGGCCGCCGGTCTGGTCGAGTCCCGCGAACAGCGGGTCTACGGCAGTCGGGGCCGGGGCCGTCCGGCCAAGGTCTTCGCTCTCACCGAGTCCGGGCGGGACGCCTTCTACCAGGCGTACGACCAGCTCGCGGCCGACGCGCTGCGCTGGATCTCCGACGCGGTGGGCGGCGGCAAGGCGGGCGAGGAGGCGGTCGCCGCCTTCGCCCGGGCCCGCTTCGGCGAGCAGGGCCAGAAATACCTCACCGTGCTGGGCCAGGCCGAGCCCGACCAGCGCACCGAGGCTCTCGCCCAGGCGCTGAGTGCCGACGGGTACGCTGCCACTGTGCGGCGAGTGCCGTCGGCGGGCGCTGCAAAGACCCCCGCAGGCGCCCAGCTGTGCCAGCACCACTGCCCGGTCGCGCACATCGCCGAGCAGTTCCCGCAGCTCTGCGAGGCGGAGACCGAGGTCTTCTCCCAGCTTCTGGGCACCCATGTGCAACGGCTGGCCACCATCGCCCACGGCGACGGGGTCTGCACCACCTATGTGCCGGCACCCGGTGCAGCATCGTCGCCCGGCGGCCGCCCGGTGTCCGATGCCGTGCCGACTGCCGGTACGGATACCGATCAGAATTCAGCGTCCGCGCGGAGGAACCTCGCATGACTGACACCGTTTCGCACCCGGAGCTCGAGGGCCTGGGCACCTACGAGTACGGCTGGGCGGACCCGGACGTCGCGGGGGCCGAAGCCAAGCGTGGCCTCAGCGAGGACGTCGTCCGCGACATCTCGGCGAAGAAGTCCGAGTCCGAGTGGATGCTCAACCTGCGTCTCAAGGGCCTGAAGCTGTTCGGCAAGAAGCCCATGCCGACCTGGGGTTCCGACCTCTCCGGCATCGACTTCGACAACATCAAGTACTTCGTCCGCTCCACCGAGAAGCAGGCCGAGTCCTGGGAGGACCTGCCCGCGGACATCAAGGCGACGTACGACAAGCTGGGCATCCCGGAGGCGGAGAAGCAGCGCCTGGTCGCCGGTGTCGCCGCACAGTACGAGTCCGAGGTCGTCTACCACCAGATCCGCGAGGACCTGGAGGAGCAGGGCGTCATCTTCCTGGACACGGACACCGCGCTGCGCGAGCACCCGGAGATCTTCAAGGAGTACTTCGGCACCGTCATCCCGCCCGGTGACAACAAGTTCGCCGCGCTGAACACGGCCGTGTGGTCCGGCGGTTCGTTCATCTACGTGCCGAAGGGCGTGCACGTCGACATTCCGCTCCAGGCCTACTTCCGGATCAACACCGAGAACATGGGCCAGTTCGAGCGGACGCTGATCATCGTCGACGAGGACGCCTACGTCCACTACGTCGAGGGCTGCACCGCGCCGATCTACTCCTCGGACTCGCTGCACAGCGCCGTGGTCGAGATCATCGTCAAGAAGGGCGGCCGCTGCCGCTACACGACCATCCAGAACTGGTCGAACAACGTCTACAACCTGGTCACCAAGCGCGCCGTGGCGTACGAGGGCGCGACCATGGAGTGGGTCGACGGCAACATCGGCTCCAAGGTCACCATGAAGTACCCGGCCGTCTACCTGATGGGCGAGCACGCCAAGGGCGAGACCCTGTCGATCGCTTTCGCGGGCGAGGGCCAGCACCAGGACGCCGGCGCCAAGATGGTCCACATGGCGCCGAACACCTCCTCCAACATCGTCTCCAAGTCGGTGGCGCGTGGCGGTGGCCGCACGTCCTACCGCGGTCTGATCGAGATCGGCGAGGGCTCCAAGGGCGCCAAGTCCAACGTGCTCTGCGACGCGCTGCTGGTCGACACAATCTCCCGCTCGGACACCTACCCGTACGTGGACGTCCGCGAGGACGACGTGTCCATGGGCCACGAGGCCACCGTCTCCAAGGTCAGCGAGGACCAGCTCTTCTACCTGATGAGCCGTGGCATGACCGAGTTCGAGGCGATGGCGATGATCGTCCGCGGCTTCGTCGAGCCGATCGCCCGCGAGCTGCCGATGGAGTACGCGCTTGAGCTCAACCGGCTGATCGAGCTGCAGATGGAGGGCTCCGTCGGCTGACGCCCAGCCGAACGCGGTCCATCCACACCATTGAGGAAGAGAGCACTACGAACAGCCATGGCTGACGTTCAGAACACCTCCGGCGCCACCACCGCCGGTTCGATCGAGGTCGGCACCACCGGAGCCGGTGCCCAGCTGGCCGGTCCCGGCACGGGTCGGGCCACCGTCCAGCAGCCGATCGACGCCCGGGTCGCGGTCAAGCCCTCGTTTGACGTGAACGACTTCCCGGTGCCGCACGGCCGTGAGGAGGACTGGCGGTTCACGCCGATGCACCGCCTGGGCGGTCTGCACGACGGCACCGCCGCCTCAACCGCCGCGCGTGGCGGCGAGGGTACTGACAAGGTCGAGCTGGCCCTGCCGGACGGCGTCACCGCCGAGACCGTCGGCCGTGACGACGCCCGCCTGGGCAAGGCCGGTACGCCGGTCGACCGGGTCGCCGCGCAGGCGTTCAGCGCCTTCGAGCAGGCGCTGGTCGTCACCGTCCCCGCGGAGACCGTGCTCACCGAGCCGGTGAAGATCGACGTGCACGCCGAGGGCGGCGTCCGCTTCGCGCACGTGGTGATCGACGTCAAGCCGTTCGCCGAGGCGGTCGTGGTGCTGAACCACACCGGCACCGGCACCCGGGCCGCCAACGTCGAGCTGCTGGTCGGCGACGGCGCCAAGCTCACCTTCGTCTCCGTCCAGGACTGGGAGCGCGACGCGGTGCACGTCGCCCAGCAGTCCGCCCTGGTCGGCCGGGACGCCTCGCTCAAGTCCGTGATCGTCACCTTCGGCGGCGACCTGGTCCGGATCCACCCCAGGGTGCGCTACGCAGGTCCCGGCGGCGAGGCCGAGCTGTACGGGCTGTACTTCGCCGACGCGGGCCAGCACCTGGAGCACCGCCTGATCATCGACCACGACACCCCGCACTGCCGGTCCAACGTGGTCTACAAGGGCGCCCTCCAGGGTCAGGACGCGCACGCGGTCTGGGTCGGCGACGTGCTGATCCGCGCCGCCGCCGAGGGCACCGACACCTATGAGCACAACCGCAACCTGGTGCTCACCGACGGTGCCCGGGTCGACTCGATCCCCAACCTGGAGATCGAGACCGGTGAGATCGTCGGCGCCGGCCACGCCTCCGCCACCGGCCGCTTCGACGACGAGCAGCTCTTCTACCTGCAGGCTCGCGGTATCCCGGCCGACGAGGCCCGCCGCCTCGTGGTGCGCGGCTTCTTCGCCGAGCTGGTCCAGCAGATCGGCGTCGCCGAGATCCAGGACCACCTGATGGAGAAGATCGAGGCCGAGCTGGAAGCGAACGTCGGATGAGTTTCCTTCGCGCCTGCTCGCTGAGCGAACTCCACGAGGACGTGCCCAAGCGCGTCGAGCTCAACGGCGTCCCGGTCGCTCTCGTCTTCACCGAGGGCGAGGTGTTCGCGATCAACGACATCTGCTCGCACGCGAACGTCTCCCTCTCCGAGGGCGAGGTCGAGGACTGCATGATCGAGTGCTGGCTGCACGGCTCCAGCTTCGACCTGCGCTCCGGCAAGCCCTCCGGGCTGCCCGCCACCAAGCCGGTCGCCGTCTACCCCGTAAAGATCGAAGGGGACGATGTGCTCGTCTCCGTCAACCAGGAGTCCTGAGTACACATGGCAACGCTTGAAATCCGTGACCTGCACGTCTCCGTCGACGCCGAAGGCGGCCCGCGCGAGATCCTGCGCGGCGTCGACCTGACCGTGAAGCAGGGCGAGACCCACGCGATCATGGGCCCCAACGGCTCCGGCAAGTCCACCCTGGCCTACTCGCTGGCCGGTCACCCCAAGTACACCGTCACCAGCGGCTCGGTGCTGCTGGACGGCGAGAACGTGCTGGAGATGACCGTCGACGAGCGCGCCCGCGCCGGTGTCTTCCTCGCCATGCAGTACCCGGTCGAGGTCCCCGGTGTCTCGGTCTCCAACTTCCTGCGCACCGCCGCCACCGCCGTGCGCGGCGAGGCCCCCAAGCTGCGCACCTGGGTGAAGGAGGTCAAGGAGGCGATGGCCGCCCTCCAGATGGACCCGGCCTTCGCCGAGCGCAACGTCAACGAGGGCTTCTCCGGCGGCGAGAAGAAGCGGCACGAGATCCTCCAGCTGGAGCTGCTCAAGCCGAAGATCGCCATCCTGGACGAGACCGACTCCGGCCTGGACGTCGACGCGCTGCGCATCGTCTCCGAGGGCATCAACCGGGTTCGCTCCACCGGCGAGGTCGGCACCCTGCTGGTCACCCACTACACCCGCATCCTGCGGTACATCCAGCCCGACTACGTCCACGTCTTCGCGGGCGGCCGCATCGTCGAGTCCGGCGGCGCCGAGCTCGCCGACAAGCTGGAGAACGAGGGCTACGAGGCTTACGTGAAGGGCGGCGCTTCCGAGTGACCCAATCTCGCAGTTCAGAGGGGCATACCGGCTCGGCGCTGACCGGGCTGCTCGACACCGACGCGATCCGCAAGGACTTCCCGATCCTGCAGCGGGTGCTGCACGACGGCAAGCCCCTGATCTACTTGGACAACGCGGCGACCTCGCAGAAGCCCCGGCAGGTGCTCGAAGCCCTCAACGCTTACTACGAGCGGTACAACGCCAATGTGCACCGCGGGGTGCATGTGCTGGCCGAGGAGGCCACGGCGCTGTACGAGGGTGCCCGCGACAAGGTCGCGGCCTTCGTCAACGCGCCGAGCCGGGACGAGGTGATCTTCACCAAGAACGCCTCGGAGTCCCTCAACCTGGTTGCCAACATGCTGGGTTGGGCCGACGAGCCCTACCGCGTGGACGCGGACGCCGAGATCGTCATCACGGAGATGGAGCACCACTCCAACATCGTTCCGTGGCAGCTGCTCTCGCAGCGCACCGGCGCGAAGCTGAAGTGGTTCGGGCTGACCGACGAGGGCCGGCTCGACCTGTCCAACATCGACGAGCTGATCACCGAGAAGACGAAGATCGTCTCCTTCACCCTGGTCTCCAACCTGATGGGCACCATCAACCCGGTCGAGACCATCGTCCGCAAGGCCCAGTCGGTCGGCGCCCTGGTGCTGATCGACGCCTCCCAGGCCGCCCCGCACATGGTGCTGGACGTCCAGGCGCTGGAGGCCGACTTCGTCGCCTTCACCGGGCACAAGATGCTGGCACCCACGGGTATCGGCGTGCTCTGGGGCCGCCAGGAGCTGCTCGAGGACCTGCCCCCGTTCCTCGGTGGCGGCGAGATGATCGAGACCGTCACCATGGGCTCGTCCACCTACGCCCCCGCGCCGCACAAGTTCGAGGCGGGCACCCCGCCGATCGCCCAGGCGGTCGGTCTCGGCGCGGCCATCGACTACCTGTCGAACATCGGCATGGAGAAGATCGCCGCTCATGAGCACGCGATCACCGAGTACGCGGTCGAGCGCCTTCTCGAGGTGCCGGAACTGCGGATCATCGGCCCCCGTACGGCTGTTGACCGCGGCGCCGCGATCTCCTTCGTCCTCGGCGACATCCACCCGCACGACGTGGGCCAGGTGCTGGACGAGCAGGGCATCGCCGTGCGCGTCGGTCACCACTGCGCACGGCCGGTCTGCCTGCGGTACGGAATTCCGGCGACCACGCGAGCGTCGTTCTATCTGTACTCGACGCCGGCCGAGGTCGATGCGCTGATCGCCGGCCTGCACCACGTCCGCAACTTCTTCGGCTGAGGGACTGGGCCACTGAGATGAAGCTCGACTCGATGTACCAGGAGATCATCCTGGACCACTACCGCAACCCCCACGGCAAGGGGCTGCGGGACGGCGACGCCGAGGTGCACCACGTCAACCCGACCTGTGGGGACGAGATCACCCTGCGGGTCAGGCTCGACGGCGCCGTGGTGGCGGATGTCAGCTACGAGTCGCAGGGCTGCTCGATCAGCCAGGCCAGCGCCTCGGTGCTGAACGACCTGGTGGTCGGCAAGACCGTCGGCGAGGGCCAGGTCATCCAGGAGGCCTTCCTGGAGCTGATGCAGAGCAAGGGCCAGGGCGAGGGCGACGAGGAGGTGCTGGAGGACGCGGTCGCGTTCGCCGGTGTCTCCAAGTACCCCGCCCGGGTCAAGTGCGCGCTGCTGAGCTGGATGGCCTGGAAGGACGCCACCGCCAAGGCGCTCGCCGAGCAGCCCGCCATCAACGACTGAAGGACTGATCAATGAGCGAGACCGAGACCCCGGCTGCGGACAGCAGCCAGGACGGCCCGGTGGGCACCAGCGCGGGCACCGTGTCCGTCGAGGACCTGACCGAGGCCCTGATGGACGTCGTCGACCCCGAACTGGGCATCGACGTCGTCAACCTGGGCCTCATCTACGGCGTCCACATCGACGAGGACGACGTGGCCACCATCGACATGACGCTCACCTCGGCGGCCTGCCCGCTGACCGACGTCATCGAGGACCAGGCGAAGACCGCCACCGACGGCCTGGTGAAGGACCTGCGTATCAACTGGGTCTGGATGCCGCCGTGGGGCCCCGACAAGATCACCGACGACGGCCGCGATCAGCTCCGCGCCCTCGGCTTCAACGTCTGATCGGCCCAGCACCTGCAGAAACGCCACTGCCGCGTGGATCGCTCCTTCGGGGGACGATCCACGCGGCAGTGGCGTTTGCGCTGCGCGCAGCGCCTGGGGACGGAGCCCCCGCGCCCTGTCGCTCAGCGCCTGCGGACGATGCGGTCAGCGCTTGCGGACGACGGTCGCCGCGAGGCCCAGGCAGGCGAGCGCTGCGATGCTCGCGAAGCCGCTGACGGCCGCAAGCAGACCGTAGGAGCGGACCAGGGCGCCCACGGCGACGATCGGCAGCGAGCTGCCCAGGTAGACGACGACCCACAGGGTGGAGAGTTCACTGCCGCGCCGTTCGGGGTCCATGGCGGCGACGGCGTTGGTGAACAGGGAGCGGAACGCCACGCCCTGGCAGGCACCACCGAGGACGCTGCCGATGAAGAGCAGCGCCGGGGTGCCGGTGTACTGGGCGGCGACCACCATGCCCAGGCCGGCGGCCAGTCCGGTCATGCCGAGGGCGATGACCAGACGGTCGGCGGTCGGCGGGATCAGCAGCTGGGCGATCGCCGAGGAGCCGAGCAGCAGGGCGGCGACCACCGCGCCCGTCAGATGCGAGGTGGTGTGCAGCAGCTTCGCCGAGAAGGCGGGCGCCAGGCTGAGGTAGACCCCGAAGACGGCGTAGGAGATGAAGCCGGCACCGGCGGCGAGCAGGAACTCGCGGCGGCCCTTGGCGGGCAGGGCGAGCCGCTTGGGCCGCAGATGGGCCGGGGTGGTGATGCGGGGAGGGGCGGCCGGCGGGCGTTCGCGTCCCGGCATCCGGGGATGGACCAGGGCCAGCGGGACGCACAGGGCCAGCAGCGCCACCGCGTGTGCCATGAAGGGCGTCAGCAGCGGGTTCGAACCGCCTGCGAGCAGGGCGCCGATGATCGGGCCGAGTGCCACCCCGCCCGCCGAACAGGCCAGGGTGAGCTTGGCGGCCAGCGTCTGGTGGTCCGGCAGCAGATCGCCGAGGGCGGCCCCGGCGGCACCGGTGGACAGCGCGACCGCGACGCCCTGGACGGCCCGTCCGGCGGCGAGCTGGCCGAAGCTGCCCGCGGTGGCGAAGATCGCGTCGCCGGCGGCGGCCAGCACCACGGCGGGCAGGATCATCGCGCGGCGCCCGAGGTGGTCCGACCAGTGGCCGACCGCGGCCAGCACCGGGACCAGGGCGAAGACGTAGACGGTGAAGAGGATGGTGGTGTCGAGGGCGGTCAGCCCGAGGCGCTGCTGGAGCACCGGATAGATCGGGGTCGCCAGGTTGGCACCGATCAGCAGAAGCAGAAGGGCGGCGGCCACCAGGCCGACGCGTATGCCGCGCAGCGCGTTCCAGCGGCTGACCGCGGCGAGCTGGAGTTGCGTGCGTGGTGCGAGCTCCAGGGGGAGCAGGGCCTCCGAGAGCCGGCGTACCGGGTACTGCGCTGTGGGCAGTCCGGGGCCGGCGGGGGAGAGGTCCGCCATGGCAGGGGTCTCCTGTGGCCGGGCACCACCGGGCCCGGGCAGGGCCTGGGGTGGTGGCCTGGATTCGGGGTCTCCGGCGGGGCAGGATGAGTACTGGTGCGGTCCTCCCGCCGTACGCGCCCCGGCAGCCCGCAGGAGGGCATGGGGAAGCAGTCGAGCGAGGAGGGGGGTGGGCGTCGTTGCCCGGTGGCCGTGCGGGGTTGTGCACTGCGCCAAGCGAAGGATACGGCTTCGCGCCCGTCGACGGCGGGTGAGGGCCCTGTCCGGCCGCGACCCCGTCGGCTGCGACACCCGGGGGTTGACGCCGCGCGCCGGGCAGGACCGGCCGGATCGGGCCTGGAGGCCACCGGTCGGGCGCGGCGCCGCCCCGACGGCTACGCTGAGTAGATGGACGGGTACCCACTCGGCCCTGCGGACGGTGGCCACCGCTGCTGCGGGTGATGCCACTGTGACCACCGCCACTACGACCTTGTCAGTACGGGAGAGCACGCACGATGGCCGGACGACGACGCACCAACCCTGACAGCTCTTCGGAGAGCGGGCCCGGCGCGAAGCCCGAGGGCCTGCTTCCTGCCGACTACGAGCTGGCCGATCTGTACGGGGCGTTCGCCGCGCACGGTCGCGAGGAGGACGACATGGACGATGCCGTCGTCCTCGTCCCGCCGGTCCTGCTGCCGCCGGAGGAGGAGCTGGCCGCCGCCGCGCTCGCGGTGCCGCTGATCGACCATGCGCTGAAGCTGGCCCGCTGGGCCGCGCCGCACCGGCCGGTGGACGAGTTCGGTGACCTGACCGGTCCCGACCGTGCCCCCGCCGCCCGGCTGCTCGGTCTGGCGCCCGCCGAGGGCGACGCGCCGGAGGACGCGGTGGTCGAGGCCATGCGGGCCTGGTCGCTCGCCTGCGATCTGGAGCTGATCGAGATCGGCACCACCGCCGAGGGCGAGCATGTGGCCGTCCCGGGCCCGGATCTGGACGACGCCGAGCAGGGCGATGCGGAGACCGTCCTCGAACTGTGGCTCACCGCCGCCGGCATCGTCCGCGAGCTGGCCGTCGAAGCCGACTCCCTCACCCTGGAGGGCGAGGGCGAGGGCGAGGAGAAGGGCGAGAGCGACGAGGCCGGGCTCGCCGAGCTGGAGGAGTCCCGGAAGGCGGCCGAGGAGCTGCTGGACGAGGCGCTCCAGGTGCTCTACGAGACCACCGCCTTTGCCGAGCCGGGGCAGGAGACCGTACCGCTGGGCGTGCTGGCCGCGCTGCTGGTCGTACCGGAGGGCGAGGAGCCCGACGAGGAGATGCTCGGCGACATCACCGACCTGATGGTGACGCTCGACCCGATGCTCGGCGACCTCGCCGAGCTCGGGCTGCTGGAGCACCAGCCGATCGACCCGGAGCTGTTCGAGGAGGAGACCGGCGAGGAGCCGGTGGCGGAGGGCACCGAGCCGCTGGACGAGGCGGAGGCCGCCCGGTTCGGGCTGGTCAGGCTCACCGCGCTCGGGCAGTACGGCGTGCGCCAGTGGCTGCTGGAGGACGGCTTCGAGGCCCCGCTGATCGGCGAGCTGGCCCAGGGCACCGCCGAGGAACTGCTGCGCGGGATCTCGGAGACCGACAACGTGCTCCCCGAGCGGGAGCTGGCCGCCTGGCTCACCGGACGGGAGCCGCTCGCGGCGGCGCGTGAACTGCTGGCGGCGGCCCGGGGGACCGACCCGTACAGCCCGGTGCGGCGGCTGCTGTGCCTGTCCGCGCTGGAGCAGCTCGGCACCGCGGCCCGTCCTGCCGCGCAGGAGGTGGTGGACGACGCCGAGCTCGGTGGCGCGGCGCGGGCCTGGCTGCTCGAACAGGGCGTGGAGGTCGCGGCGCCGGAGCGGCCGGTGGTGCTCTGGACGATGGTGGACACCTTTGCCGCCCAGTTGCTGACCAACGAGGGTGAGCTTGAGGAGGTGCAGCAGCTGGTGGCCGGGCTGCCGGTGGACGACGACCCGGAGGGCTTCTTCGGCGAACTGTGGCGCATCGAGCACCCGTACACGGTGGAGGTGCTGGAGGCCGTCGGCGAGCTGCACCAGGACCGCGGGGTGGCCAAGGAAGCCAGGAAGGCGGCGTTCAAGGCCCGCTCCCGCCGCGGCAAGTAGCTCCGGCGCGCGCGACACCCGGTACGACCGCCCCGGCCGATCACGACGCCCGCTGAGTTTTGGCAGCGCTGCGGTACTTGCCACAGGGCCGCCAACGTGAGATGGCGGCCCTGTGGCGATCTTTGACGTCCTCTCTCCCCGGATCGGGGGTGAGGCATTCGCCTACCAGGAGGCGCTGGCGGCGATCTGCCGGGTGGTGGCGTTGAGGCGGTTGAAGAGGTTGGTCACGGCGATCATGAGGGTCAGGGCGGCGAGCCCCTTCTCGTCGTAGTGCCGCGCGGCCTCGTCCCAGATCTCGTCGGGCACCGGGTCGGTCCGGTCGGCCAGCCGGGTGGCGGATTCGGCGAGCGCCAGTGCGGCACGCTCGGCGTCGGTGAAGTACGGCGCCTCCCGCCAGGCCGCCACCGCGAACAGTCGCTCATCGCTCTCCCCGGCCTTCCTGGCGCTGCGCGCACCCGCGTCCACGCAGACGCTGCAGCCGTTGATCTGGCTCGCCCGCAGGTGGACGAGCTCCAGCGTCGTCTTCGGCACGCCACCCTTCTCCACGGCCTTGAGTACGTTGAGGATGGCGGGCATGGCATCGGGAAGGACCATGGCCGGGTTCTGCATACGGGCCTGCATCGCTGCTTCCTCCTGTTGTCTTGTCACATCGCAGTGGCGGGATCCGTCACAGCACTGACGGATCCCGACGGAAAGGTGTGACAGATGGACGAGAACGAATCTCTGGCGGAGGGCTTCGAGGCCAACCGCAGCCACCTTCGGGCGGTGGCCTACCGGATTCTGGGTTCTCTCAACGAGGCCGACGATGCCGTGCAGGAGGCCTGGCTGCGGCTCCACCGCACGGACACCAGTGGCGTGGAGAACCTGGGCGGATGGCTGACCACAGTCGTCGGCCGGGTCTGCCTGGACATGCTGCGCTCACGCACCTCACGCCGTGAGGAACCCCTGGAGACGCAACAGCCGCACGCGATCGACGAAGGCGAGGGCGGAACCGAGCCGGAGCACGAGGCGCTGCTGGCCGACTCCGTCGGCCTCGCCCTGCTCGTCGTACTCGACACACTGGCTCCTGCCGAACGGCTGGCGTTCGTGCTGCACGACCTGTTCGCCGTGCCCTTCGACGACATCGCCACCATCCTGGACCGCACCCCGGCAGCGACCCGGCAGCTCGCCAGCCGGGCGCGGCGCCGCGTCCAGGGGCGGTCCCCGGAGGCCGCAGCCGGGGCCGACCAGATCCGCCGTCGCGAAGTCGTCGACGCCTTCCTCACCGCGGCTCGCGGAGGCGACTTCGACGCCCTGCTGGCCGTGCTGGACCCGGACGTGGTGCTCCGTGCCGACCGGGTGGTCCCGCTGTTGGGAACGGAACACGAACTCCGCGGCCGGCCCTCGGTGCTCAGCGCCTTCCTGGGCCGCGCTCAGGACGCCCGCACTGCCCTGCTGGACGGCACCGTGGGAGCCGCCTGGGCCCCGGACGGAAAGCTCCGCGGCGCACTGCGCTTCACGATCGCCGATGGCAAGGTCGTCGCGATCGACGTGGTCGCCGACCCCGACCAACTCGACCGGCTCGACGTGGCGTTCCTCGACGTCTGACCGGTCGTCCGCTGCCACCTCTCGGACCGGCTCCGACGGTCTCTGGATCGACGCGCCCGACTTCCTCCGCGCACTGTCCACGCACATTCCCTCGAACTGCGTCAGTAGCGGACAGGCCGCCTGCGCTGTGCGGCGGGCTGCTGTCGTTGAGGTGAGTCTTCGTCGTACGGCCGGGAAGACCGACTGGCGCAGGCCGGAACGACCAAGGACTCGGCCGCGGTGCGGTCGGGGGCCTTCGTCTGCCCTGGCGGGCGGAGGCGGAGGATACGAGATTCGCACTCGTGAGGGGCGCCCCCAACACGCCCTCCGAGGATGGGCCGCCCCCGCATGGTGCATGGGGTCCGGTGCCCCCGGGGGCGTCAGGGAGTCAGGTGGGTGCGCAGGCCGCGTTCGCCCGCGCGCATCATTGCGGCGTGGTTGGCGAGGAAGAGGGGGCGGGCGATCAGGGCAAGGCGGCGCATCAGGGCCTTGCCGGGGCGTACGTCTTCTTCGAAGAGGATGCGGCTGCCGGCCGGGCCGGCCGGGCTCAGCTGCCAGCGTGACCAGCCTTGCAGGTCGCCGCGGAGTTCGGCCTGGAGCAGGCCGGCCGCCGCGTCCCGGTGCTGCTCGCGAACGGTGAAGCGCAGCTCGTAGGGCAGGAACGAGCGCACCCGTAACTCACCCGTGGTCTCGTCGAGTTGGCGGACCGTGCGGATCTGCGGCCACCAGGCCGGGTAGCGGGCGACGTCCTCCAGCACCCGGTAGACCTGCTCGGGGTGGGCGGGCACCGACCAGACGGAGGAGAGGTGGTAGCGGTTGGGATCCACGGCGGCCCCCCGGCTGCGAAGGATGGTTACGGCAAGTCCAGGCTGCCGGATTCGGTGAACGGGAAGAAGGGGTTGTGGGCCAGCTCCCAGAGGTGGCCGTCCAAGTCCTCGAAGTAGCCGGAGTAGCCGCCCCAGTGGGTGGCGGTCGGGGGCTTGACCACCGTGGCGCCTGCCGCGACCGCCGTTTCGAGGGCCGCGTCAACCAGCTCGGGCGATTCGAGGTTCACCGCGAGAGTGACACCGCGGAAGGACGGCTCGCCCGTCACCGGCACCCCGGCGTCGGCCGCCAGCGCCTCGGCAGGGAAGAGGCCGAGGGCCGAATCCGCCGTCCGGAACCAGACGATCTCGGGGCTGGAGGCGGCGGAGCGCTGCCAGCCCAGGGCCTCGTAGAACTCGGCGCTGCGCTGCAGGTCGGACACCCCGAGAGTGACGATGCTGATCCTGGCGGGGAAGTTCTTGGCTGCTGTCATGCCGCTCAGGGTAGGCAAGGCTACTGACAATTCGGGCCGCGCGTGGCCGGGCGGGCCATCTGACAACCGTACGAGGGAAGCTGATGGCCCAGCAGATGCTTCCAACGTATCGTGGGGCGGACGCGGCGCCGGTGTGCCGGGCCAGGCCCGGTGCAGTGGTGCCCCGAGACCGACGGCGAGGCGAGCACACGGGGGTGCGGCACAGGATGAAGAGGCAGAGCGCGAGCAGGCCCCAGGGTCCCGAGGACTTCTACGCCGACCACGAGGAGTACAGCCGTCAGGTCCTCGCAGACGCGGACTTCCCGGTCTACGCGGTGGACCGGGGCGCGCCCGGTGGGGGAGTGCACCGTGCCGATCCAGCGCGCGGCGGCGAGAGTGCGCCCCCGGGTGGTGGTACCGGCGCGGCGGAGGCCGGTGAGGACAGCGACGCGCTGGCCGAGTACGAGCTCCGCAACGGTGAGCTGGGGTGGGTCGAGGTGCGCTCCGGCGACTGGAGTTCGGCCGAGGGCCCGTATGTGACCGTCCGCACCTACCGCCCCGGTACCGACACCGACCAGCTGCCCGAGCTGGAGGATGTCGTCGAGGACGAACGCGACCGGGTCTTCGAGCAGTTGGGCGTCGACGAGGGTGATGGCCCCGGCAGTGTGCGGGCCCTGCGCGAGTGGATCACCGTGGAGGGCGAGCCCAGGGCCGTCCAGATCCACGAGGACCGCGCGCGGGACGCGGGCTGCGAGCTCGCGGACGCGGTCTCGGAGGCGGTGTCCGCGGTGGGGGAGGAGGGCCTCGCCCTGAACGCGGGCCGCCGGAGGCCGGTCTGGGCGGGCCGCCTGCGGGTGGACGGCATCACCGTCACGGTGACCGGACGCGGCGTGCCGCCGGGCGGCATCGAGCTGAAGCGGATCGAGGACTTCGAGCGCTACATCCTCGGCCGGACCGACCTGATGCGGAAGCTGGCCGCCCAGCAGGCCCGGCGGGTGGCCCTGGAAGAGCGTGAACTGCCGTCGGTGCTCGGTCTTGAGGCGCACCGGATGGTGGTCGAGCACGCCGTCCGCGAGGCACTCGCGATCGCGGCGCAGATCCGTGCCGAGCAGAAGCCCAGGGTGCCGCGCCGCTCGCGCGGCGAGGCGGCGGCCGTCCGCTGGGAGGCTGCCGTGCGGCAGCAGATGAAGCTGGCGTCGGAGAGCCGGGAGGAGGCCGGGGAGTCGGTCACCGCCATGGTGAACCACCTCACCAGGCTGGCCCAGCACGCTGATTGGGCCGTCGGCACTTCGGAGGGCCTGGCGGCGATGGAGGAGGTCATCCGGTACACGGTCTTCGCCAGTGAGGTGCCGAGCCTGCCGGCCCAGCGGGCCTGGGAGCGGCTGTGGTCGGGCGGGCTGCGCAACGCATCGGCGGCGGAGGACAGCTGGCTGACGGCGTGGGAGCAGTGGCGGGTGGAGCGTACGCAGCACTGAGTCCGGACCCGGCGTGCACTCGGGCGTCATGCCGACGCGGGCGTGCGGGGGCGCCGCTGCGGCCGTGGGCCGTGGGTCGTCGGCCGTCGGCCGTCGGGCGGAGGCAGGTTGCGGCCGCATAGAGCCCCGCAGAGCCCGGGCGCGCCGCGCTGAACGGCTCAGTTGGCCGAGTCCTCGGCGGGCAGGCGGAGTTGGAGCATCGCCAGCAGGCGCTGCTGGGGCTGGGTCAGGTCGATGCCCGTCAACTGTTCGGCGCGGCGGACCCGGTAGCGCAGGGTGTTGGGGTGGATGTGCAGGGCGTCCGCCGCGACGCGGACCTCGCCCAGCGCGTCCAGCCAGGCCAGCACCGATTCGGCGAGCCGGGTGCCGTGCCGCCGGTCGTACTCGGCCAGGGCCGTGAGCCTGGGGTCGCGCAGGCCCTGGCGCTCCTGGAGCAGCGCCAGCACCTCGCTGACCAGCACCTCCGCCTGAACATCGATCAGCGCCGCGACGTCGAGATCGACCCCGCCGCGCCCCATCGCGTCCAGGATCCGGTCCGCCTGCGCCCGGGACTCCGGGACCGCCGCCAGGGCGTCCACCGTCGAGCCGATCGCGGCCCGCAGCGGGATCCCCAGGTGCTCCCTGGCCGCCACCACCACCTCCTGCGCCCAGCTGCGCACGGTGGCCATCGGCAGCCCGGCGGGCAGCTCCGGCAGCAGGACGTACACCCGGGACTCGATCGGGGCGAGCAGCGCGCTGCGGTGCCGGGCGGCGGTGTGCACCGAGATCAGCCCGGTGACCTCGCCCATCGCCCGTTCCAGCCCGCCGCCCTCCCCGGGGGAGCCCGCCGCGTACGCCAGCACGGTGGCCGGGCGGCGCGGCTCCAGGCCCAGGTGGGTGGCCAGCGACTGCGGACCGGTGGAGCCCTCCAGCAGACCGGTGAGCAGCGTCTGGGTCAGCCGGACGTCCGCCGACAGTTCCCGTCTGCGCCGCACCAGTTGCGCCGCCGCGACCCGGGCCGCGCCGACCAGCGCCTGTTTGGCCAGCGGGGCGAGCGGCTGGGCGCCCTCCTGGACCCAGATGGTGCCCAGCGGCTGGGCGCCCGCCCGGATGCCGATCGCCAGTCGGCGGCGGATGCCGAGTTCGGGGTGCGGCTCGACCTCGATGACGCTGTCGGAGGTGCGCAGGTGCTGGAAGATGCCCCACTCGCGCAGCTTGGACAGGTACGGCTCCGGGCCCTGCCAGCCGAGGATGGAGAGCCTGCGCAGGTCGTCCACCTCGTCGGAGTCGGAGGAGCGGGAGTAGGCGAGGACGCGGCTGGAGGTGTCCTCGATCGAGACGATGCCGCCGGTCAGTACGGAGACGGTCTGGGCGAGCGAGAAGAGGTCGCCGACGTTGTGCTCGGGAGTCTCGGGGGCGTCGGGGCCGGCGATGATCGCCCGGGCGAGTGAGTCCAGGTGCTCCCAGCGGGTCTCGCGGCGGACCGAGAGCAGCGCCACCCCGGCCTCGGTCGCGGCCTCGCGCAGCGCGTCGGCCTGACCGGGCGCGTCCAGTTTGACCGCGACGGCCGCCGCCCTGGCCCGTCCGGCAGCGCGCAGTGCCGGCAGCGCGGCCCGGCCCCGGGCGCCGATCGCCAGCACCAGTTCGCCGGGGGCGGCGGTGGCCGGGTCCTCGGGGTCGAGGATCGCCACGTCCCGCACCGGTACGTCCAGGCCCGCCGGAGCGGCCTGAAGCTCCACCAGCGGCTCGCCGAGCGACATCAGCAGCTGCCGCAGGGGCAGACCGGGCGCGGGGGCTTTCATCGGGGGCTCTTCCAGGTCGGGCCGGGTGGGGCGGGTGTGGCGGGTGTGGGGTGTCGGGAGGGCGCCGGACCGTGTCCGGCCGATCTGCCCGTGGACCGCAGCCGCACGGCTGCGCGGGCCCCGGTGTGGCCTGCACGGCCGACCTGACAAGTCCCGGGGGCGCTTCTGTCCACTCTTACAACTCTGTCCGAATGACTTTAGCCGCCTGGCCAATCAAGTGCTCCGGCCTTGGGGAATAGCGTTTCTTCATGGCCGGCGTGCGATCCCCGTCGGCTCCCCGCCCACGACTCGAAAGAGAGCGCGCGCCCATGGATGCTGTAACCCAGGTCCCCGCGCCGGTGAACGAGCCGGTCCACAGCTACGCCCCCGGCAGCCCGGAACGGGCCCGTCTGGAGGCCAAGCTGAAGGAGCTGGGTGGCCAGGAGCCGATCCAGCTGACCATGACGATCAACGGTGAGCGCCGCCTGGGCGGCGGCGCCGAGATCCACGTCGTCCAGCCGCACAACCACGCGGCTCGGCTCGGCACCCTGCGCAACGCCACCCAGGACGACGCGCGGGATGCCATCGACGCTGCCCTGGCCGCTGCCCCGGCCTGGCAGGCGCTCTCCTTCGACTCGCGCGCCGCGATCTTCCTCAAGGCCGCCGACCTGATCGCAGGGCCCTGGCGCGAGACGCTGGCCGCCGCGACCATGCTCGGCCAGTCCAAGACCGCTCAGCAGGCCGAGATCGACACCCCCTGCGAGCTGGTCGACTTCCTGCGCTTCAACGTGCACTTCGCCCGGCAGATCATCGCCGAGCAGCCGATCTCCTCGCCCGGCGTGTGGAACCGCAGCGACCACCGTGCGCTGGAGGGCTTCGTCTACGCGATCACGCCCTTCAACTTCACCGCCATCGCGGCCAACCTGCCCACCGCCCCGGCCCTGATGGGCAACGTGGTGCTCTGGAAGCCGTCCCCGACCCAGCAGTTCTCCGCGCACCTGCTGATGCAGGTCTTCGAGGAGGCCGGTCTGCCCAAGGGCGTCATCAACATGGTGACCGGTGACGGCCTGGCCGTCTCCGAGGTCGCGCTGAAGCACCCGGATCTGGCCGGCATTCACTTCACCGGCTCCACCGCGACCTTCCAGCACCTGTGGCGCGAGGTCGGCAACAACATCTCGGGCTACCGCACCTACCCGCGGATCGTCGGCGAGACCGGCGGCAAGGACTTCCTGGTCGCGCACCCGTCCGCCGACAAGGCCGTGCTGAAGACCGCGATGACCCGCGGTGCCTTCGAGTTCCAGGGCCAGAAGTGCTCGGCGCTCTCCCGCGCCTACGTCCCGGCCTCGATCTGGGCCGAGCTCAAGGACGAGTTCCGCGACGAGGTCGACGGCCTGACCATGGGTGACGTAACCGACCTGTCGAACTTCATGAGCGCCGTCATCGACGAGCGGTCCTTCGCCAAGAACAAGGCCGCGATCGACCGCGCCCAGGCCGACCCCAAGGTCGAGGTCCTGGCCGGTGGCAGCTACGACGACTCGGTCGGCTACTTCGTCCGTCCGACCGTCCTGGTCTGCGAGGACCCGGCGGCCGAGTACTTCCGTGAGGAGTACTTCGGGCCGATCCTCTCGGTGTACGTCTACGAGGACGACAAGTACGACGAGATGCTCACGCAGATGGAGTCGGTCTCCGCGTACGGCCTGACCGGCGCGGTCATCGCCCAGGACCGCGAGGCCGTGCAGTACACCATGCACAAGCTGCGCAACGCGGCCGGCAACTTCTACATCAACGACAAGCCGACCGGCGCCGTCGTCGGCCAGCAGCCCTTCGGCGGTGGCCGGGCCTCCGGCACCAACGACAAGGCCGGCGCCAAGCAGAACCTGACCCGCTGGGTGTCCACCCGGTCCATCAAGGAGACCTTCGTCCCGCCGACGGACTACCGCTACCCGCACCAGGGCTGACCAGCCCGACCACGGACCGGCCCGGCCCACACCCGGCCGCGTCCGCACCCGGGGACGGCGGCCCACCCTCAACCGCCGTCCCCGCCACTCTCCCCCTGCTGAACCATCTCCAGGAGTACCGATGCTCCGCTCCGCCCTCCTCGCCGCCTCCCGCTCCCCGCAGGTGCGCACCGTCGTCGAGAAGTTCCCGCCCACCCACGCGATAGTCGAGCGCTTCGTCGCCGGTGAGCTGCTGGACCAGGCCGTCACCGCGACCGACGAGCTGGTCGCCACCGGCCGCAAGGTCACCCTCGACCACCTCGGTGAGGACACCAAGGACGCGGGCCAGGCCGCCGACACCGCCGAGGCGTACGAGCACCTGCTCACCGCCCTCAAGGAGACCGGCCTCGCCGCCAACGCCGAGGTCTCGGTCAAGCTCTCGGCGGTCGGCCAGTTCCTTCCGGTGGACGGCGAGAAGATCGCGCTGGAGAACGCCCGGCGGATCTGCGCGGCGGCGGCCGAGGCGGGCACCACGGTCACCCTGGACATGGAGGACCACACCACCACCGACTCCACCCTGTCGATCGCCCGCGAGCTGCGCGCCGACTTCCCGTGGCTGGGCGTCGTGCTCCAGGCCTACCTGCGCCGCACCGAGGCCGACTGCCGCGACTTCTCCGGCCCCGGCTCGCGCGTGCGCATCTGCAAGGGCGCCTACAAGGAGCCCGAGTCGGTCGCCTTCCAGGGCAAGCACGAGGTGGACCTCGCGTACGTCCGCGCGCTCAAGGTCCTGATGGCGGGCGAGGGATACCCGATGGTGGCCTCGCACGACCCCAACATGATCAAGATCGCCGGCCAGCTGGCCGAGTGGAACGGCCGCAGCCGGGACAGCTTCGAGTACCAGATGCTCTTCGGCATCCGCCCGGAGGAGCAGCTGCGCCTCGCCGACGAGGGCAACACCATGCGCGTCTACCTGCCGTACGGGCAGGAGTGGTACGGCTACTTCATGCGCCGTCTCGCGGAGCGACCGGCCAACCTGACCTTCTTCCTCCGCGCCATGGCCACGCGCAGCTGACGATCGGTCAGATGAACGGCTGGGTGTCCAGCTCGAAGCCGAACGGCTCGGGCAGCGCCAGCGGCTTCCCGAAGGGGGCGAGGTGCACTTCGGTGTACTCGTCCCCTTCGGGCTTGCTGAAGACGCTGGCCCGGGACTCCTCACGGTCGATCAGCAGATAGAGCGGGATCGCGGCCCGGGCGTAGCAGTGGCGCTTGGCGATCCGGTCCTGGTACGGCCTGGTGGAGGTGACCTCGGCGACCATCGCCACGCCCTCCGGGTCCATCCATGGCGGGGCACCCCGGAACAGCTGGAGCTCCTCCGGAGCGAACGTGACGTGGTCCTGGTCGCGCTAGTGGCGGAGGGGGATCTGCGCGCCGTGCACCGTCGGTTTTCGCCCGATCGGGTGGCGGGGGAGGCTGGTGGCTTCGCAGTTCCGGCCGCCAGGCGTGTGCGCCGAGCCGGTGGCGGCCGGCCTGGCGCTGCCCGAGGCTGCCGAGTGCGGGCGGCAGTTGGCCGAGGACGCCGGTCTCACCGGGGCCGCCGCCCGCCTCGTTGACGTCGGGTCCGCGCCGTCGTCCTGGTCCGGGTGCCCGTCTGACGGGGGCGCACAGGTGACGATGCGTCAGGCAGTGGGGGTGAACGCGGCGTTGAGCATCTCGGGGAAGAGGTCGAGCGGCGGGCAGCCCCAGTCGCCGTTGACGTTCATGGCGGCCACCTTGCCACCGTCGCGGGTGCCGTACAGGTACGACCAGTTGCCGGTGATCATGCCGCCGTGACCGAAGACCGTGGTGCCGCAGGGCAGTTCGAAGGAGGAGAGGCCCAGGCCGTAGCTGTAGCCGTCCAGCCACGTGCCGTCCGGGACGGGGGTCATGGTGAGCATCTCGTCCAGCTGCGCGGGCGGCAGCAGCCGGCCGCCCAGCAGCGCGCCGAGGAAGGTGCTGAGGTCGCCGGTGGTGGAAACCAGCTCGCCGGTCGCGAAGCCGTAGGTGGCGTCCAGCTCGGTGACGTCGTGGGACGGGGCGTCGGACTCGGGCAGCGTCAGCCGGGAGTAGCTGTGCACGTGCGGGCCCCGGAACCGGGTCTCGCGGCCTGTTGCGTACGTCCCGGTGAGCTTGAGCGGGCGGATGATCCGCAGCTCGACCACGTCGGCGTAGGACATGCCCGTCGCCCGCTCGATGATCATCCCCGGATGACGAAGTTGGTGTTGGAGTACGCGAAGCCCTTGCCCGGCTCGAAGTCGGCCGGGTGGGCGAGCGAGATCCTCACCAGCTCCTCCGGGGTCCACCGGTCGAAGCGGTGTGCCAGCAGCTCCGGGCTCGCGTAGCGCCGGAGAATGTCCTTGTCCAGGGTGAACGCGAACAGCCCGCTGCTGTGGCTGAGCAGGTGCCGGATGGTGATCCGGCTGCCGTCGTGGCCGTTGCCCTGCACCAGGCCCGGCAGCCACTTCTCCACCGTGTCCTCCAGGCTCAGCACGTACTCGGCCGCCAGCTGGAGCACCACGGTGGCGGTGAAGGTCTTGGTGATGCTGCCGACCCGGAACTGCTCCCCGGCCAGCCGCTCCCGGCCGGTGCCGAGCTCGGCCACGCCGGCCGAGCCGAACCACCGCTGCGCGCCGTCGCGGACCTCGGCCACCATGCCCGGGTAGCCCTGCTCGGTCACCGCGCGGTCCAGGATCTGGGTGATGGTCATCTCGAACTCCTCTGCCCTCTCGCCGCGTCCTTCGCGACATGAGAAAGGCTATGTTGCGTTCAGGAAAACCTCAATTGACTGAATGCTCTGACTCGCATTACTGCAGGTAGAAGGCGCGAAATTGTTGCAATGAGAATGCCGATGAATGCAAAAACTGCTGCCGATGTGTTGCAATGATGTGGACGTGAACGCAGCAGGAGGAGGACACCGTGCCTGGAGGCAGGCTGACCCAGCAGGACCGCAGGCAGATCGCCACCGGCCTGGCCGAGGATCTCTCCTACACCGAGATCGCCAAGCGCCTGGAGCGCCCCACCTCGACCGTCACCCGCGAGGTGATGCGCAACGGCGGCCCCACCGACTACCGGGCAGAGCGGGCGCACCACGCCACCGAGCGCCGCGCCCGTCGCAGCAGGCAGGCCCCGCCCCCGGCCGCACCCGCCCCGGCCGCCGACTCCTTCGGGCGCGACCCCGCGACGGTGCAGGACTTCGCCGAGCGGTTCACCGAACTGCTGGTCGCCACCGGCATCCCCCGGATGATGGCCGGCGTGCTCGCCTGCCTGTACACCTGCGACACCGGCAGCCTCACCGCCGCCGAGCTGGCCCAGCGGCTGCGGGTCAGCCCGGCCTCGATCTCCAAGGCCGTCGGTTACCTGGAGGGGCAGGAGCTGATCCGGCGCGAGCGCGACACCCGGGAGCGGCGCGACCGGTACGTCATCGACGAGGACGTCTGGTTCCGGGCCATGCTGGCCAGCGCCCGGCTGAACGCCGTGCTCGCCGACGCCGCCGGGGACGGAGCCGGGCTCCTCGGTGCCGATACCCCCGCAGGTGCCCGGCTGGCGGACATGGGGCAGTTCCTCGGCCACGTCGGCCAGGACCTGGTCCGGGCCGCCGAGCACTGGCGGGAGGTCTTCGCGGCCCAGCGCGATGCCCGGCAGTAGTTCGGAGAACGCCCGAAGGCGTGCAAGACCACGAACCGCCGGTGGTGGCGCCACCGGCTGGAGGCCGTCGGCATCGGCATCGCGTTCATCACCGGGGCCGAGGAGGGGTCCAGCCAAGATGCCTGCAAAAGGGGCCATGACGTGATCTTGGTGGGGTGACGGGTCCGGTAGAGGTGCCTCAGTTGGCGGGGTGGCGCGCTGTGGCGGGCCGGGGATGGGGGATCTCTTCGGTAGGCAGGGCTGCGAAGTCGGCGTGAGCCTGCTCGATGGCTTCGGGGTACGTCTGGGCTTTCTCGTGCTCGGCGAGCGCGCGGTAGATGCTGGCGAGGCCGGGGTTCTGGCCCTTGCGCTTGCCGGTGGGGATGATTAGGTCGGGGCGGATCTGCTCGACGGACTCGCCCGCTGCCCGGCGCCGCAGCACGGTGTGCAGCATGTCGTCGGTGATGACGGTCGGCCGGCCGCCGTGCTTGCCCTTGCGGGCGGCGGCGTCGAGTCCTTCGAGGGTGGCTTCGCGGATGCTCTCGCGCTCGGTCTCGGCCATGGCGGCGAAGAACCCGAACAGCATCCGGCCCGGACCGGACGGGTCGTAGATGCCAGGCAGCGGGCCGGCCAGCATCTCCAGGACCAGGCCGTGGGCGGTCAGGTGGTCGGCCAGCGCAGTGAGTTCGGCGGCGTCGCGGCCAAGCCGCTTCATCTCGTAGACGGTGAACAGCACGCGGCAGTGCGGGGCGTGCGCCTTGATCTCCCGGGCCAGGGTGAGGGCGGCCTCGAACTGGGGGCGGACCCGGATGCGGGTGCTGATCTTCTCGGAGAAGATCTTGTCCCGGGGGATGCCGTGCGCGCTGAGCGCGTCCAGCTGCGACTGCAGCTCCTGAGTGAGGTGGCTGCACCGCGCGTATCCGATGCGGATGTCCGCGCCCGGGGTGCCGGTCTCGGGCGCGACCGGCGGCGGGGTGCCGGGTCGCCAAGGCTGGCCGGGGCCGCGGTCGGCGGGGGTCGGCACCCGCAGCAGCTTGGCGAGCCGGGCCACCTTCTTGAAGCGGCCGGTGTGGTAGATCCCGGCGACCGCGCCCGAGCGTGAGCGGCAGGGCGAACCGGGCTGGACGCCGCAGCGCGGGCAGTTTTGGCGCTCGACGTCGTCCGCGTCGCTTCCGGAGATGTTCTGAGGGTCCGTCACGCCCGAAATTTTCTCACAAACCATTCCCAGAACAGGGTCTCGTGGCCACTTGCGTGAGAACGAGTTCTGGGAACCGATCGGGCCTCCGGGGGCGACCCCTGCACCCCTTCCCGATCTTCCTCCCGGAAAGGATCGTTTGCGGGAGTGGTCGAACGCGGTGGCGGCGACCCTCCATAGGCCGCCCATGTGCCCAGCGAGCTGTCGATCACTCCGCTTGACATGGCATCAGTTTCCTAGTTCTATAGTGCTAGGAAGCTAGATAAATGAGGTTACGGTGATCGAGTTTCACATCGAGGCCCGGTCCGGTGTCGCGCCTTACATGCAGTTGGTCCACCAGGTACGCCAGGCCCTGCGGCTGGGTTTGCTGTCGGAGGGGGATCGCCTGCCGAAGGTCAAGGACGTCGCGGCCAAGGTCGCGATCAACCCCAACACCGTGCTCAAGGCTTACCGGCAGCTGGAGAACGAGGGCCTGGTCTCCCCCAAGCCCGGGGTCGGCACGTTTGTCACCGGCACGCTCGGCGACATGCCGCGATCCGAGCACGAGCCGTTGCGTCAGGAGTTGCAGCGCTGGCTCGCCAGGGCCCGTGGCGCCGGACTGGACGAGGAGAGCATCGAGGCCCTGTTCCTCAACACCTTTCGCAGTTCCACCGAAGAGGAGAAATGACCGCGATCATCGAAGCAAGAGGGCTTGGCAAACGCTATGGCCGACGTCAGGCGCTGTCCGACTGCACGCTGAGCGTGCCAGCGGGGCGGGTCGTCGGGCTGGTCGGCCCGAACGGTGCGGGCAAGTCGACCCTGCTGCAGCTGGCCTGCGGCATGCTCACCCCGACCTCCGGCAGCATCGAAGTCCTCGGCGAACGCCCCGCGTCCAGCACCGCGCAGATGGCCCGGGTCGGCTTCGTCGCCCAGGACACGCCCACCTACGCCGCGCTGTCGATCGCAGACCATCTGTGCCTGGGCGCCAAGCTCAACCCCCGTTGGGACGCCGCTCTGGCCGAGCGCCGGATCCAGCAGCTGGGCCTCGACCCCGCGCAGCGGGCCGGCCGGCTCTCCGGCGGGCAGCGGGCTCAACTGGCGCTGACCCTTGCTGTGGCCAAGCGCCCGGACCTGTTGCTGCTCGACGAACCCGTCGCGGCGCTTGACCCCCTGGCCCGGCGCGGGTTCCTGCAGAGCCTGATGGAGTTCGTGGCCGAGACCGAGGCGACCGTCGTGCTCTCCTCGCACCTCGTCTCGGATCTGGAGCGGGTCTGCGACCACCTGATCGTCCTGGCCGCCTCCCGGGTCCAGGCGGTCGGCGAGATCGACGACCTGCTGGCCACCCACTTCCGGCTGACCACGGCCCGCCGCGAGGCCGACACGCTGCCCGCGGGCATGCAGGTCGTCCAGGCCGACCACACCGACCGGCAGAGCACCTTCGTCGTGCGCGCCGACACGGCCGTCGACGATCCGTCCTGGGTGATGGAGCCGCTCGCCTTGGAGGACCTCGTCCTGTCCTACATGACCCGGGCCCGGGACACCGGCGCCGACCACCGACCCGTGCTGGAGACGCAGCGATGACCTGGCTGACCTGGCGCCAATTCCGAATGCAGTTGCTGGTGGCCTTGGCCGCCCTGTCCGCTGTCACGGCATACCTGCTGATCAGCGGCTTCCAACTGCACAACGCCTACAACAGCGCCCTGGCCGGCTGCCCGAACGGCGGCTGCTCGCCGGTGTCCCAGCTGACCACCCAGTACCGCTTCCCGTACTACCTCGGCACCGGCCTGGTACTCCTGGTACCGGGCCTGATCGGGGCCTTCTGGGGCGCGCCGCTGATCGCCCGCGAGCTGGAGACGGGCACGCACCGGCTGATCTGGAACCAGAGCATCACCCGCACCCGCTGGCTCGCGGTCAAGCTCGTGTTCATCGGCCTGGCCGCCGCGGTCACCACCGGAC
Organism: Kitasatospora sp. GP82; assembly: GCF_029892105.1. Classification (GTDB taxonomy): domain Bacteria; phylum Actinomycetota; class Actinomycetes; order Streptomycetales; family Streptomycetaceae; genus Kitasatospora. Next base: position 109,129 of record NZ_JARZAJ010000012.1, read on the forward strand.
TGCTCAGCCTGCTGGTGTCCTGGTTCGCGAGCCCGCTCGACCGGATCAACAACAACCGCTTTACCCCGCTGCTCTTTAGCGCCCGAGGCGTCGTCCCGCTCAGCTACGCCGCTTTCGCGGTGGCCCTCGGAACGTGTGTCGGCCTGCTGATCCGGCGCAGCGTGCCCGCGATGGCGGCCACGCTGGCGGTCTTCGCCGCCGTCCAGATCCTTGTGCCGCTGGCGGTTCGGCCGCACCTGGAGTCGCCCGTCCGCGGGGACGTGGCGCTCACCTCCGAGGCGATGAAGTCCGCGTCGCTCATCGGGTTCACGAACCGAACACCTGCTGCCCCGTTCGTGGCGGATCTGAACGTACCCGGCGCCTGGGTCCTTTCCGGGGCCGAACCGGTCAGGACCTCGTCCGGTCAAGCGCTCACCATGGCGACCCAGCCCTGTGCGACGGTCTCGGACGCGGCCGCTCACGACGCCTGCCTTGCCAACGCCGACCTGCACGTTACGGTCTCCTACCAGCCCGCCGACCGTTACTGGGCTTTCCAGTGGTCCGAGACAGCGATCTTCCTTGCGCTCACTGCCGGCCTGGTTGGCTTCAGCGCCTGGTGGCTGCGCGGCAGGCTCGCCTGACCCGGGTGGGGCAGTGACACGAGCAGAACACCGCGTGGGGCGGCCGAAGCCATCGCAACTGGCTTCGGCCGCCCCACCACCATACGAGCCCGCATCGACCCGAATCGACGGCATTCGACCGCCGTGTCACCCCACGCCCATCCTCCTGGCTGAACTTGGCCGCCCCCTCAGGTGCGACAAGGACCTGCAGCAGCAGGGGGAAGAACGATCAACACGGAATCCGTGCCTGATCCAGCTCAGGAAACCGGTGCCGCCTCAGGCTGATCCTGGTGGTCGAGTTTGGCGAAGTCGACGTCCAGGTGTGGCTCGTACGCCTCCGGCGGCACGTCGAGCTCATGGGTGGAGTACTCGCCGAACCGCATGATCTTCTCGGTCAGGTAAGGCGAGACCTCCGCCAGGTCCTCCGGGTCGACCTTCCAACCCTCGGCCTGCAGCTCGCGCACCGCCTCGGCGATGTCGAGGGTGTTGTGGAAGATCAGGCAGTTGGTGAGCAGGGCGTTGAACTTCACCGCCTTCTCCTGCTCGACGGGGTCGTTTTCGCTGATGACGCCCCGATTACCGAAGCGCACCCACTCGGAGAACCCGTTGTACGACTCGACCTTGTTGGTCGCGGCCGTCACCCGCCGACGCATCTGAGGGTCCGTCAGGTACCGCAGCAGCTGGACAGTGCGGATCACCCGCCCGACCTCACGGAACGCCGCGTAGTGGGCGTTCTTGCGCGACCCGGAGCGCAGACGCCGCAGCAGGAGGACGGAGGAGACCTTGCCGCCCCGCACCGACAGGGCCACCCGCATGAGGTCCTTGAAGTGCTGCTCGATGAGGTCCCAGTCGATGACGTTGCGGCCGGCCTCGCCGAACAGGGAGTCGATGTGCACGTAGGAGGTCTGCTTGGTCGGGCGGAAGAACACCAGATCCTTCCAGTTCCTGATCCTCGGCATCAGCTCAAACCCTAACAAATGGGCCAAACTGAACACCGGGTAGCTCTGGCCCTGCGTATCTGCGTGGATCGTGGTCGGCTGGATCTCCGACTCGTTCTTCAGCAGCCCCTCGATGATGTAGACCGCCTCCCAGACCCCGCAGGGGATGAAGTGGGTGAACAGCGCGATGTAGGTGTCGGCGATGTGGTGGTAGGCGATGCCGCCGGGCCGGCCGTAGCGCACCGAGGTCTCGGCGACCAGGTTGTTCAGGTAGGTGTCCATGTGGGTGCCGTCGGCAGCCACCGCCGTTCCATCGCCCCATGCCCGGGACATGTCGAGCTGGGCGTGAGCGTTGACCACGTCGGTGATCGCCTGGTTGAGCTTGGCGATGGAGAAGTGCCGGTTGGCCGTGGCGGACAGCTCGTGCCCGCTGACCCCATTGATGTGCCGGGCCGCCTCGTAGGGGCCCATGTTGATGCCGTTGACGAAGGTCGTGATGACGTACCGGCCGAAGGCGTCCTTGAGCTTGGGGTCGTGCCCGGAGGCCGGCCCGAAGCGCCGCCACCACTCGATCCAGTACGCGGTACGGGCCAGCACCCCCAGCAGCGACCGCTCGGGCAACCGGGCCTTGATCGTCTGCTCCAGCTTCACCGCACTCGGACGCCGCTCATCCGCCCGGTACCTCTCCAGCGTCGGCACCCCGGTCTTCGGGTCGATGACCAGGCCCTCGTTCTCCGGGTAGCCGGAATCGGCGGCGGCCGCGGCCGCCGTGAGCCGCTCGCGGAGTTGGGCGACGAAGGCCGCCGCGTCGAACGGCCGCTCGTCGCCAGGTTCCCGGAAGCCGACCTCCACCAGGTACTCCGGCAGCGCGGCCTCCACTTGCGGCCACTCCAGCAGCTGCTGGCTCCAGTCGGCGTACTCCTCCGAGCCGGTGACCGCGACGTCGCCGCACCGCAGCTCCTCGGCGAGGTTGAAGAACACCATCGCCTCGAAGTGCCGGCGCACGTACGAGGTGGGCCGGGTCCGGTCTCGGACGATCTTCTGCCAGTTCTGGGTGGCGAAGCGGATGTCCACCACCCCGGTGTCCTTGCCCTCGTCGTCCTGGCCCCGCATGGGTATGTAGTCGCGTGAACTGCGGAACCTCAGCAGGTGCCGGAAGGCGTCCAGCACCCGGCTGTCCTCGCTGGTGGCCACCAGGTCCAGGCTCTCCAGCAGGTTCAGCATCACCGCCCGGTCCGCCTTCAGATGCCCGTGCAGCAGCACCTCCCAGTTGTCGCCGTGGTGGGCGGAGACCTTCTCGATCTGCTCGTACTGGGCGCCGAACCCGCCGAAGCCGTCCACCGCCGACGTCACGCTGAACAGGCCGTTGGACTGCACCATCAGCCCCTCGGCCAGCTTGAGGAACGCCGCCGCGACCCGGCGCTTGAGGCGCCGGTTCACCTCCGAGGCCCCCGACTCCTCGTCCAGGCCCTCCAGCGCGTCCAGGGTCTCCTTGGTCAGCGCGCCGGCCTTCGCCCGCGCCGTCTGAGCGGGCCCGTCGGTGTCGACCTGCCGCAACAGGGTCCGGTAGTTGGCGACCAGGCCCTCCACGATCGCCTGCTGCTGACTGCGGATCTCCTCCAGCTCGGTGCGCGCCCGCTTCGACTTGATGGCCACCCGCTTGGTGAACATCGTCGTCAGGTCGTCGCGCACCCGCATCCGGGCCTTGTGGACCAGGCACGCGATCAGCGTGATCCGCTTGGTCTCCGCATAGTCCTGGAGCACGCCCGCGTCCGCCGCCTCGGCCTCACCGGCGAAGTCCGCGATCTTCGCCGCCGCCAGGCCCTCCAGCCACGCCTCGGTGTCGCCCAGCCCATCCACCCACTTCCGGTGCTCGGCGAGCTTCTTCATGTTCGACCAGGTCGCCCGCTGAGCGGACTGCTTCAGCTCGTTGAACACCGTCTTGCGGTCCAGCCCCAGCACCGTCACCAGCCGCAGCAGCCCAGCGCGGTCATCTGGCCCGATCCTCCCGGCGACCCGGGCGAAGATGTCGCCGTTCACCTCGGAACGGATGCTCATCGCCATCCGGTCCAGCGTGGAGAACGCCGGAAGCTCCAGGCCAGCCCGCACCAGCTGCTCCAGGGCCACGTTGATCAGGTCCGCCGGGTTGTTCTTCGACGCGGCCTCCGCCCGGATCGCCTCCTCGGCCACCGTGCGGGCCCGCCCGGCGTCGTACATCACCCCGACCCGCTGGCGCACCAGCGACCGGTGGTTCTTCGCGGTCTTCTCCGCGCCGTAGCCGGCCACCACATCATCCGGCAGCTCCACGGCCCGCCGTACGAAGTCGACCACCAGCTCCGGGACCTCCTCCCACCGCGGGAAGCACCCCATCCGCTGATAGGACTTCAGCAGGACCAGCAGCGCGAGCTGGTGCTCGTCGGAGTCCGTCCGGGCCACCGCCCACTCCACCTCCTCCCGGCCCGGCGAGAAGAACAGATGCAGTTCACGCGCGGTGATCAGCCGCTTGAACCGCGGGTACGCGGTCCGCTCGATCGACGTCATCCCGAAGCCCTACGACCCGATGCCAGATACGAGCGATGCCCGCCCGCGCGGGCATGTTCACACTCCCGGCTCGGGGCGAAGATCAAAACCGCCGTACCCAGGACGAGCAACACGGGGCAGTGGTAGATGAGCGCAGGCCGGGGGCGAGGAAGCCGGTCAGAAGTCCAAGATCACGTCATGGCCCCTTTTGCAGGCATCTTGGCTGGACCCCGAGGAGGAGCACGTGGCGCGCTGCCCGGTGTGCCACCGCCGGTTCTGAGCAGTAGCCGCATGTGGTGTGGATCACGGCAACGGTGGGACGCGGCCGGACAGGCATGGGTGTGGAGAAATCGATACGCGCTCGGGTACGGGCCGGGGATTCGGTGGCGTTCGGGCAGGTCTTCGAGGATCACGCCCGCGCGGTGTACCGGCATGCCATCCGGATGACCGGGGACTGGGCCGTCGCCGAGGACGTGGTCTCACTGACTTTTCTGGAGGCATGGCGCCTGCGCGCGCGGGTCGAACCCGAGGGGGAGAGCCTGCGGCCCTGGCTGCTGGGCATCGCCACCAACGTCATCCGCAACACCCGCCGGGCCGCACGCCGTCATCAGAAGGCGCTCGCCAAGCTGCCGCCGCGCGATGTCGCGCCCGACTTCGCCGCCGAGCTGACCGGCCGTATCGCCGACGCCGAGCAGCTCGCCGCCGCGAGGGCCGCGCTGGAGCAGCTGCGCCCGGCCGAGCGGGAGGTGTTCGCGCTGTGTGTGTGGGAGGGCCTGGACCACGCGGCCGTCGCCGAGGCACTTGGCAAGCCGGTCGGGACGGTCCGCTCCCGGCTGTCGCGCGCCCGCAGCCGGTTGCGGGAACTCACCGCGAAGGAACTGGCTGCGACTTGCTCCACAAGAAGTATGCAACGCACGGACACCGACGGACAGATAGCAGGTGACCGCGGACTCGCGGTCCGGTCGACCAAGGAGACGATCCGATGAACGCCACCCCCCGGCACCGGTCCCAGCAGGCCGAGCGGGAGGAACTGGCCCGGCTGCTGCCGGCCGCGGCCGACCCGGAGCTCTCCCTGCGCCGCCACCTCCTGCTGAAGGAACACCTGATGGACACCGTGACCGAGAACTCCCAGCGCGCGGCCAAACGGCGGACCCTGACTCTGCGTGTGGTGCTCCCGGTGGGGCTGGCCGCCGCCGTGGCCGGGGTCGCTCTTGCCGCTGTGACTGGTCGCCCCGTCGCGCCCACCCCGGGCGTTGCCGCCGCCGGGAGCCAGTCGCCGGGCAGTATCATCAACGCGGCGTACACCCTGCAGAGCAGCAGCGACGACCTCGTCAGGCTCACCGTCCTCGACCCGGCCAAGCAGGTCGACGCGCCCCAACTGCAGCGTGACCTGGACCGGTTCGGTGTCCGCAGCCACGTCTACGCCGGCGAGCCCGACTGCCACGCCCCCGAGCCGAAGCGGCCCACCTACCCGCCGGACATTGCGGGGCTCACGTCAACAGGCCAGGACCGGGTGGCGTACTACGGCTGGGACATCGATTCGGAAGGTCGCAAGACCGTCCTCACCATCCGCCCCAGCGCCATCCCGGCCGACCTGCAACTCTTCATCTACCTCCCCTACGCCAAGGCCGACCCGGCCAACGGCTTCCGTGAGCTGGAGGCCGGTCTCATGAAGAGCCCCGCCCCCAGCTGCATGCCCGGCAAGACCTACGACAACCCCCTGGCCAGTCTGCTCCCGACATCGACATCGACATCGACATCGACACCGACGACGACGACGCACTGAGCAAAGGAGTCGTTCTACCTTGAAGTTGTGGGTCACAGAGGTGGTGTGAGGTTTCGTCGGGGGACTCGCACCCCAAGTTCGCGGCGTGACGTGCATCACTGACGATGGGCGTCACAGTTCCGCCTGCGTGCCGGTCTACCAGTTGGGCGCGGTCGTCGTTCCGCGCCACCTCCGGCCAGGAGAAGGGACGAAATATGGAGACCTTGACCGTGCGACGCGTCATCGCAGCGCCGATCGCCGACGTATTCGACTGGTGCGCCACGACCACCAACTACACCTGTTCCCCGTTCATCCTCAGGGCACGGCTGGCCCGGCCGGGCTCGGGCGCGCCGTACGGAGTGGGCGCCGTCCGGCTGCACACGTGGGCGATCGGCTGGTTCCGTGAACGGATCACCGCCTACAACCCGCCGTACGACTTCGACTACACCGTCGAACGCAGCTTCCCGCCGGCCCGGCACGAGCTCGGCCGCATGACCTTCGCCGAGGTCGCCGGGGGCACCGAAGTCGTCTGGACGACCACTTTCCAGGTCCGCTTCCCCTTCGGCGCGACCATCACCCGCGTACTCGCCAAACCCGTCATCGCCCACGTCTTCGGCAACATCCTCGACGCCGCCGGCACAGCACTCACAGCCAACCCGGCAGCCGGTCGTGCGCGTGACCGGTAGCAGGTGGTTGTCCAATGCCGCGAAGTTAAGGGCTGGGGGTCGGTGTCCAGGTGTTGGGCCCGCCCCCGCCCCACGCCAGACCCTGTGGCCTGCAACTTTGAAGATGAAAACCTCTCAGTGCGAGATGACCTCCGCCGGGTTGCGGTGGCCCTTGCAGGATGACGGCGCGGACGACCCAAAGACCCTCTCAGCGCGATCAATTACAAGATAATCCTATGGTCGTCGGCCAACGTGACAATGCCGTCCTGTCGGCAACTCACCTCTTCGGTACGCGGACGAGGGACAGCAGTCCGCAGACAAGGGCGAACAGGACCAGGAAAACCTCGGTGCCCACCGTGCTGACGTTCGTCTCGACCACATGGCCCCCGATGACGAACCAGAGCCCCGAACCGACGGTCAGCAACAGGTGGTTGCCCTGTTCTCGCAATGCACGCATCCCCGTCCACAGCAGTACCGGCATCGCCGTCACCCCCGCGAGCACGGCCAGCATCAACTGGGCGGACCCGGCGAACATCACGTCCCCATGGTCGGCGCTCACGTCCAACCCCCACTGCCTCAGGGACGCCCAGATCCAGTAAGCCACATGGGCGGCCACGGCCGACACGGCAACGCCCTTCACACATCGGGCAACTTTACTGCTTGTCATGTATCCACTCTTTCGCGGCACGACATCGGGGGCCTGAGTACAGGTACTCAGGCCCCCGTCCTCACCTGCTCACTTCCCCTGAAGCGTGCGCTCCAGGACATTGGCGTAGAGTCGCGCACCCGCGGTCTTCGGGTGGAAGGACTTCATCGAGGGGTTCGGAAGCTCGTTGTCCGCCTTCGCGAAACCGGTGTTGCAACGACTGGTTGAACCTGGGGAATACACATCGAGTGAATTCCGCAGTGAAATAGTCAAGTTGGGCATGAGGCAGTCGATGGGGCGAGTGGGCTCCTGTTACGATAACGCCGCCGCCGAGAGCTTCTTCGCCATACTGAAAGAGGAGATCGGCACCCGGGTCTGGCCGGACCGCGCCACCGCCCGCGGGAGGTCTTCGCGTTCATCGAGACCTTCTACAACCGCAGGCGCCTGCGCAAGCACCCCAAGTGGGGCTACCTCACGCCACTCGAGATCCGCCAGCGGCACCAGCAAGGTCACACCCTCGCGGCGTAGACGGAGAGTGTCCAGCCGCAGGGTGGAACTTCAGGCGGCGATGCTGGGGCTCTGCGGTCTCGGGCTTCGCACGCTTCAGAGCCTGTCGACGGTTCCGCCGCAGGATCTGGTGCTGGCCTGCGCGGACGGCCGTTGGGTGCGGCGGCGGGTCGGACGACGCAGCATCACCGAGGAGGTCCGCGAGGCGATCTTCGCGGTCCGCAAGGAGTGCGCGGGCCGCTCGCGGATCAGCATGAGCGCGAAGCATCGCCTGGTGCACCAGTACATCAGCGAGAAGTTCCCCGACTTCCCGCCGGAGAAGGTGCCCTGCTGGGACACCCTGGCGGCGGTCTGGGCGGAGTGGTTCGGCCCGGAGGGCGGCAGGCAGCGCTACCTGCGGTCGGCGGACGCGGCAGCGCAGGCCGACGTTCAGGCCCGTGTCGTGGTCCACCGGCCCGGGCAGGTCATTGCCCTGGACTCGACTCCGCTTCCGGTCAAACTGCGCGAGTCCGTGTTCGGTGAGGCGGTCAGCGCGACCCTGACGATCGGCATCGACCTGTTCACGCACACGGTCCCGGTGTTCCGGCTCACTCCGAAGGCGGACCAGTCGGTGGACATCGCGATGCTGCTGCGGGACGTGATGCTGCCCCTGCCGATGCGCGAGGGCTGGGGCGAGGACATGGCCTGGCCCTATCCGGGTGTCCCGGCCGAGATCGTCGCCGAGTTCGCCGGCCACGACGTCGCGGCCCTGCCGTTCTTCACCCCGGAGACGGTCACCACCGACCACGGCAGCTCCTACAGGAACCACGAACTGGTCGCGGCCGAACGCGAGTTGGGCCGCAACATCCTGCCAGCCCGGGTCCTTCGCCCGACCGACAAATACGCCGTCGAACGCGCGTTCTCCGCATTCAAAACGCTGCTTTTTGAGCACCTTCTCGGATTCACCGGCACCGACGTCGCCGACCGCGGAACCGATCCGGAGGCGGACGCGGTGCTGACGTTCGGGCAGATGGAACACCTGATCGCGTCCTGGATCGTCCAGGTGTGGCAAAGGCGGGAATTGGGCGAGTATGCCCCGGCCTGGGGGCCCGGTGAGCGCCACAGCCCCAACTCGCTGTTCGCGGCGGCGATGCAGCAGGGCGGCTTCGCCTTGCGGGTCCCCGAGTCGGAGCTCTACTACCGCCTCCTGCGCAAACACATCAGCTCTGCACGTCTGTCCGTACGCACCTCCGCACCGCAGGTAGTACGCCGACACCTGGGGAGGGCAGGCCCCCGATCCCCCTACTGGGTCATCCTGACCGAGCTGGACCGCCACGCGTCCGACCTGCTGGACATTTGTCTGCAACCCACTGGCACCCCAGAAAAGGTCCCCAGTCGCAGCACCCGAGATCTATGTCCGGGGCGTGCCATCCCAGCGCCATGTGGTCAGACGGGGGCGCCCCGGCAATTCGGCGCGTCCGGTGGCCCACAGCAGGGTGGTCCAGGGATCCGTGGTCTGCGGGGCGTCCGGAAATAGCCGGGCGAGCACCCGCGAACACAGATCGGCCGGCGGGGCCCAGGCGAGTCCGAGCCCCTCGGCCAGATCGTGGGTATGCACCAGCGTCTCCACGACCCCCATCGCGGCGAAGCCTTCCGGGTCCGACACGCCATAGCAGTGGAAGGCACGGACCCGCGACGGCGTCGTGCGCACCATGGCGACCAGCAGGGCGCCACTCGCCTCCAGCACCTGCAGCAGGCCGTCCGGCCCCGCCGCACGGTCCGCGTGAACCGCGTTTGCGGGTCCCCCGGGCCGCCGGCTCTCCCACACGAAGGGCACGTCACCGTCCAAGGGCGGTGTCCTGGGGCCCAGTTGGACAGCGTATGCGAAGAGATCATCGCTCAGGTGCTCGACCGTCTCCCAGCAGTCCCACTCCAGCGAACCGGCTTTGCCCTCCCAGGCCGACGAAGGCGCCTTGCGGAGGATGGCGACGGCGAGTTGGACGGCATGGTCGAGATCGTCCGCAGGCACAGGGGGCGAGAGCGGGGAGGGCGAGGCTTCTGCTGATAGCGGCATGGAAGGACCGTATCTTCAGTCATGGCATCCAGATCGTCCGGGTATGGACCAGGGGCCAGGCTATCGAGAACGTCACCATCAGTAACCGGAGCACTCCTCGGCTCGCAAACTAACGGTCGGAGCAACTCGCTAACTACAAGTCCGAAGCGCTCAGAGCGACGAGAGTGCTCCGACGCCCCTGGCCCCGCATCACATGGCCCTCGACCTCGGAAGCACGTTCCCCAGGCAGCACCGACCGGATCTTCGGCACCCGCCCAGCAGCGGCATCAGGCATCGGAGGACTCGCAAACTGAAAGTCGGAGTCACAACGATCCTGGCCCGCAGCGCGAGGTACTGCGCGGTCTTCGCCGCCCGCCTGGCCCAGCGCATCAACTGGCCCCGTTCGGCCCCGCTCAGGACCAGGTCGGCCTTCGGGCGACCGATACGGCCCGCATCCTGCAGCCCGGCCAATCGCTCAACAGCGAACTTGCGACGCCACTTGGACACCGTCTTCGCCTGGACGTCAACATGCCGTGCGGCAGCGGCATTCGACATGCCGTCAGCGCACGCCGGAATGATCCGGGCCCGCTCGGCCGCTCTCCGGTCCCACGACCTCGCCCGACGCACCAACTCGGCACGCTCGCCCTCGGACAGCGAGATCACCACGGCAGAAGGCCCAGGATGCGACACCCAAAAAGGGTGGCAACTTACCCGGTGATTTGCGGCGCATCACACTAGATTTTGATCCAGTACCGCCGCACGGGGCCGTGTTCGCTGTCCCGGACGCCTTCGAGGACGCCGCCGTGGTGCTCGACTGTCTTCACCGAGGCAAGGTTGTCGACTTCGCAGACGATCAGCACCCGGTCCAGGCCGAGCGCCCGCGCCTCGTCGAGTATCCGGCCCAGCGCCCAGGTGGCCAGCCCGTGTCGACGTGAAGACGGCCGGATACCGTAGCCGATGTGGCCAAACTGCAGCACGTAGTCGTTGAGCCCGTGCCGCAGTGCGATCCCGCCGTGCACTCGGTTGCCCTCGACGATCCATCGGTATGTACAACCCCGGCCGGTCTCAACCGCTTTCGAGCCCGACTCGTCAGCCAGCAGCGCCACCCAGGCCGCGAACCCTTCCGGTGAGTCGACCTCGTCGGACGGATCCAGTCCGAATCCGTCCTCGTGGAGGCCGGGACCCCACTCGTGATGCGCCTCAAGCCAGGCGGAGTGCAAGTAGGTGGTGGGTGCGATCAGTTCAGGCACATGGCGACGATACCGATCCAGACCATCGCGATCTACGGCTGGAGTATCGGGCACGGGCGGCGGTCAGTCCTGAGGAGTGACAGCGGTCAGTGCGAGGCAGGCGGGCTCCCTCTGCGGCAGCCTGGTGCACTCGCGTCTCGCCGTCGGGAATCCGCGGTCTGCGGGGGCTATGCGCCGTTCTGGCGGGCGGCGTATGCGACGAACTCCGCCCAGGCGGTGGGTGTGAAGGCCAGCTGCGGGCCGCTCTTGTCCTTCGAGTCCCGGACGTGGACGGTGTCGGCGCAGGCGGCGACCTCGATGCAGTCGCCGCCCTCGGTGCCGCTGTAGCTGGACTTGTGCCAGGAGACGGCGACCTCGATGCAGTTGCCGCCCCCGGTGCCGCTGTAGCTGGACTTGAACCACTCCAGCTCGGTGCTCATAGTTCCTCCGCCAACTTGCTGATGAACTGCGCCGACTCCTCGGGGCTGAGAGCCTGTCGGAGGATCATTGTATGGCGCTGGGTCAACATGCTTACCTTCTCAGGGTCCGCGTAGAGCGCGCCCATCGCCTGTCCTTCCTCGTAGGCAAGGCGGTCATGCTCAGGCGTCTCCAGCAGGACGAACGAACCGTTGACTCCGGGGTGGGCACCCGTGGCCGGCACGACCTGGACGGTTACGTGGCGAGGTTCTCCGGCTGTCCGCAGATGGCGAAGCTGCTGAATATGCGTCTCTGCGTTGCCGATAGGGCGGAGCAGCGCGGCCTCGTCGATCACGAAGTTGAACGATTTGGTCTGCGTCTTCAGCAGGGATTGGCGCGCCAACCGGGCCGCGACTCGCTCCTCGACGGTCTCGTCATCGAACGGTGGCCAGTGCGCGTTGAGAAGCGCTCTCGCCGTCGCTTCCGTCTGGAGCAGGCCCGGGATGAGCTGGTTCTGGTACGAGTTGAGCACGGTGGCCTCCGCCTCGTACCGCATGAAGTCCAGGGAGAATGACGGGAACTTCTCCGGCCTCAGATAGTCCGTCGCCGCGACCAGCAGCCCGTGCGCCCCACACAGCTCGTCCGCGATCTCCAGCAGCCGCAGCGTCGGCCGACGCCGCCCTTGTTCCATCGACCTGATGGTCTCGTACTCGTAGTTGGCGGCCTTGCCCAGCTCCTCGCGGGTCACGCCTGCCCGGGTGCGCCACAGCTTGATCTGGTTGCCGCAGTACCGCCACGCCATCGGTGGCGGTTGGGACGCCTCGCTCGTCACCCCGTACCCCCCGTCCGTTCTGTACCCCGTGCCGTCGTTCCCGAGGCTAAGGCCCGGCCAGCCCCGCAGGAGGGCCGATCGGTGGAATCGGCCGCCTCCGGGTGATGCTGACGGGTGTAGCCAAAAGTAGTCAAGCTGACACGGTGAGTGTTCGCTTGGGTGTACCGTGGCCGCCGGAACGGGTCGCCCCTGGCAGAAATGGGGCAAGCCCGGCCTGGTGTTAGCGCACCGGGCCGGGCTCTTCACCCGCCGAGTGGACAAGGACCACTGAAGGATGCTCAGGCATGCTATCGCGCCTTCGCGCGACTACACGCAGATCTCCAACGCGCATGTGTGGGACGAGAATCTGTCGGACTCGGCCTTCCGGCTGCTGGTGCGGTCGCTGGCGCTGCCGCCCTCGCAGGCTCGTACGACCACGGTCACCGAGCTGGCGGCCGGACTGTCCGGCGGTCGGATCACGGTGGACCGCGCTCGCCGCCAACTCTCAAGGGCCGGGCTGCTGCACTGCACGAGGTGGCGCAACGCCACCGGGCAGGTGCGGACGGAGTCGCTGGTCTCCAGCGTGCCGCTCAGCGAGGCCGAGGCGGAGCGGCTGTTCGCCGAACACTTCGGGCGCGGCGGCCCGGACGCCGGAGGACGAAGCCCCGGTGAGGCCGCAGCGCGGGGGTCCGGCACAGCCCTCCCAACGGGAGAAACACTGCGGGAGGGGAAGACTTCCCCCCACCCGGTCCCAGTCCCGCTCCCGGTCCCGCTCCCGGTCGAGCCGCCGGATCGGGAAGTCGGTGAGACCGACTCCGTGGAGGCCGCAGAGGCCGAGCGCGTCCTGCTGTCGCTGCGGCGCACCGACCCGAGGCTCGTCCTGGGGGTCGCCGAGGTCCGGCGGTTGGTGCCGCTGGCCGCCGAGTGGCTGGCCAGGGGAGTGAGTTCGGCGGGCATGCTGCACGCGCTGACCGCCGGGCTGCCGCAGCAGGTGAAGTGCCCGGCCGCGTTGGTGCGCTGCCGTCTGCGGGACAAGATGCCCGAGGCCGTGCACGCTGTCCCGCTGGCGGGATGCGAGGGCTGTGATCGGGCCTTCCGTCCCGTCAGCGGGGAGCGGCTGTGCGGGAGTTGCCGCCGGGAGGCCGCAGCCGCCGCCCCCGCCCAGGAGGACGGAAGCGGCGTCGGGATCGGCTGGCGCGAACGGGTGAGGATGGCCGCGCTGGGCTGACAGCCGCCCGGCCCGCCCCGGCGATCGGCGGGGTGCCGAGCCCGGACGGAGTCAGAGCATCGCTGCGGCCGGCTTCGCCATGGCGCGGGCGGTCTTGGCGTCGACGTACTCGCCGATCGCGGTCATCACCCACTCGCCGGAGAACTGGCGGATCAGCTTGCACATCACCACACCGGTGTGCGGCTCGGACCGGGTGAGGTCGAAGCGGACCAGCTCCTGGCCCGAAGAGGCGTCCAGCAGACGGCAGTAGGCGTTCTTCACCTCGGTGAACTTCTGGCCCGAGAAGGAGTTGACCACGAAGACCAGGCCGCAGATCTCCGGCGGCAGTCCGTCCAGGTGGACGGTGATCGACTCGTCGTCGCCCTCGCCGTCGCCGGTGAGATTGTCGCCGGAGTGCGCGATGGCGCCGTTGAAGACGCTCAGCTTCATGAACCAGGCGGTCTCGATCTTGTTGCGCTGGGCGTCGAAGGCCAGACAGGAGGCGTCCAGGTCGACATTGCGGCCGCGCCCGGCGGACTCCCAGCCGAGGCCCATCCGGACGGAGGAGAGGAAGGGCTTGCCGTTCTTCTCCAGTGACACCGAGCCGCCCTTGACCAGGCTCACCCGGCCCTTGTCCAGGGTGACCTTGGTCAGCGCGCCCGGCGCGGCCGGGGGGACCACCGGCTTCGGCGGTGCCTCCGCGGCGGGAGCCGGGGCCGAGCGCGGGTCCTCGACCGAGACGCCGAAGTCGGTGGCGATGCCCGCCAGGCCGTTCGAGTAGCCCTGGCCGACCGCGCGGACCTTCCAGCTGCCGCCGCGCCGGTACACCTCGACCACCACCAGCGCCGTCTCCCGGGTCAGCCGGGGCGGGGTGAAGGTGACCAGCACCTTGCCGCTGGCCGCGTCCCGTACGGTCGCGGTCGGTTCCGTCCCCGCGAAGGTCGCGCCCGTGTCGTCCAGGCTGGCCGTGACCACGACCTTGTCGATGTCGGACGGCAGCGCACCGGTGTCCACCGTGATCGCGTCCGGTGCGCCTGCGGCAGCCGGGCGGTGGCTGACACCGGGCCCGTCGGGGGCGTTGAAGAAGACGAAGTCCGCGTCCGAGCGGACCTTTCCGGCAGCCGTCAGCAGAAGCCCCGAGACGTCCAGCGCTTTCGGGGCCGACACCTCGACCGTCACCCGGGTGGCGGTGAGCGGCGCATTGCCGCCCTGGGTCAGGTCCGTCGGCACGGTTCTCCTCCTGGGATGGGGGGTTGTGGCTTGTGCGCAGGCACCCCACAGTAGCCAGACGACCCCGGCCGACCGCCCGTGACCTGGCGGTCCTTCGGAACCCGGCCGGTAACCGGCCCCGGTGCGGGGAGAGGTCTTGCCCACCGCCGCCCGTGAGGGCGAGCATGCAGGGATGCCAGCTCTTCAACGTACCGAGGCGCGGATCCGTGCCCGACTCGTCCAGGTCCGCGGCTACCGGATTGATCTGGACCTCACCCGCGGCGGGGAGGTGTTCGGCAGCAGCACGGTGATCCGTTTCGGCTGTACCGAGCCCGGCGCCGCCACCTTTCTCGACCTTCGGCCCGCCGCCCTGCACCGGGTGGTCCTCAACGGCCGCGAACTCGACCCCGCCGAACTCGACGGGAACCGCCTTGCGCTGACCGGTCTGGCGGCCGAGAACGAGCTGCTGATCGAGGCCGAGATGCGCTACTCGCGCACCGGCGAGGGTCTGCACCGCTTCACCGACCCGGCCGACGGCGCGGTCTACGTGTACGCCGCCTGCGGCCCGGACAGCGCGCCGCGAGTCTTCGCCTGCTTCGACCAGCCGGACCTCAAGGCCACGTTCGAGCTGACCGTCACCGCGCCGGCCGACTGGACGGTGCTCGGCAACGGCTCCGGCGAGCGGACCGGGGAGCTGACCGGCGAGCGCGCCGGTGAACCGGCGGGGGAGTCGCGTTGGGAGTTCGCGCCCACCCCGCCGGTCAGCACCTACCTGTTCACCGTCGTCGCCGGCCCGCTGCACTCCCGCTACGCCGAGCACGACGGCATCCCGCTCGGCCTGCACTCCCGCCGCTCGCTCGCCGCCGACCTGGACCGGGAGGCCGAGGAGATCTTCGAGGTCACCCGCGCCTCCTTCGACCGGCTGCACCAACTCTTCGACGAGCGCTACCCGTTCGGCGGCTACGACCAGGCGTTCGTACCGGAGTTCAACTGGGGCGCGATGGAGAACCCCGGCTGTGTGACCTTCCGGGAGGAGCTGCTCTTCCACTCCGCCCCGACCGAGGCCGAACGCGGGTTCCGGGCCGTGGTGATCGCCCACGAGATGGCCCATATGTGGTTCGGCGACCTGGTCACCATGCGCTGGTGGGACGATCTGTGGCTGAACGAGTCCTTCGCCGAGTACCTCGGCTACCGCATCGCCGCCGAGTCCACTCCGTTCACCGGCAGCTGGACCAGCTTCGGCGTCAAGCGCAAGGGCTGGGGCTACGACGCCGACCAGCGCGCCACCACCCACCCCATCGCGGCCACCGGTGTCGAGAGCCTCGCCGAGGCGATGGTCAACTTCGACGGAATCGCCTATGCGAAGGGCGCCTCCGCGCTGCGGCAGCTGGTCGCCTGGCTCGGCGACGAGTCCTTCTTCGCGGGCATCAACGAGCACTTCGCCCGGCACCGCTTCGGCAACGCCGAACTCGCCGAGTTCCTGGACGCCCTGGCCGAGGTGAGCGGCAGGGACGTCCACGGCTGGGCCGAACGCTGGCTGCGCACCAGCGGGGTGGACACCCTGCGGCTGTCCGTCGGGTACCAGGGGGAGCAGGTGGTCTCCGCCGAGCTGGTGCCGGACGGGACGCGTCCGCACCGGGTCGGCATCGGCGTCTACGAGCTCCGGGACGGCGGCGAGGGCTCCCGGGAGGGCGGGGTTCCGGTGCTGCGGGAACGCTTCGAGGTGGAGGTCGAGCCGGGACGTCCCACCCCGCTGCCCAAGCTGGTCGGGGCACCGCGCGCCGCCCTGCTGCTGCCCAACCACGGTGACCTCACCTGGGCCAGGATCCGTCTGGACGAGGACTCCTGGCGGACCGTCGGCCAGTCGCTCTCCCGGCTGGAGGACCCGCTCGCGCGCGCCGTGCTCTGGGAGAACGCCCGCGACCTGGTCCGCGACGCCGAACTCCCGCCCGCCCGCTACCTGGACCTCGTCGAGGCCCAACTGCCCGGTGAACCGGTGGACGCAGTGGTCGAGGCCGTCCTCACCTTCGCCCGCACCAAGCTGATCGCGGCCTACCTCGCCCCCGAGGAGCGCCCGGCCGCCGGCGCCCGCCTCGGCGAGGTCTGCCGTCGGCTGTCGGCCCGCCCCGACGCCGGGGACGGCCTGCGGCTGGCCGCCCTGCGCGGCGCGATCGACAACGCCGCCACCCCGGAGCAACTCGCCGAGCTGGAGGCATGGCTGGCCGACGGCGGCCCGAGCGGTCCCCTCAGCACCGAACTGCGCTGGTCGGCGCTGGTCCGGCTGGCCGCCGAGGGCCTGCTCGACGAGCGGCGGATCGCCGCCGAACTGGCCGCCGACCCGAGCAGCAGCGCCCACGAGGGCGCCGCCCAGGCGCGGTCCGCCCTGCCCTCGCCGGAGGCGAAGGCCGCGGCCTGGCAGCAGCTCTTCACCGAGGGTGCCCTCTCCAACTACCTGTTGGTGGCGACCGCGCAGGGCTTCTGGCAGTCCGGCTCCGAGCGGCTCCAACAGGAGTACATCCAGCGGTACTTCGCCGAACTGCCCGCTGCGGGCCGACGCGGCGACATGGTGGCCCGGGTGCTCGGCGGGGCCCTCTTCCCCGCGGGCCGCTCGGAGCCGCAGACCGTACAGGTGGCGGAACGCTGCCTTGCGGGCGAGGAGTTGACACCCGGGCTGCGGCGGGTGCTGGCGGACCAGGTGGACGATCTGCGGCGGGCGGTGCGGGTGCGCGTGCGCTGAGCCCTGCTCCCGGCCTCCGGGGCGGCCTTCGCCGGGGAGGCCGGGAGCGGCTGTATGCCCAGGGGTGCGGGGAACTGCTTGCGCGAGTTTCGGTCAGGTGAAGGTGCCCCGGGTGGCGAGGGCGCGAGGGTCGTCCAGGGCGAAGGCCGAGGCTGTCCAGGTCTCCTGGGGCGGGCGGTCCTGGGTGTCGGTGGGGCGGGAGCCCCGGACGCCGAAGGTGTAGTGGCCCGGGGTGAGGTCCAGGCCGGCGGGGGCGGTGAAGCGGTAGACCAGGGTGCTGCGGTCCTGGGTGACCGTCACCACCGCGCCGGGGACGTTGCTCCAGGGGCTGGTGCCGGGCAGTGCCTCGGGCCGGGCCAGGCGGAGTTCGACCTGGAGCGCCGCGACGTCCTCGTGGACGGCCAGCGTCAGGGTGTGCCGGGTGCCCGAGGGGCCGACCTGGTCGTAGCTGCCCTGGCCGGACAGTGCATCGACCGGTCGCGGACCGGCCTTGGCGATCGGGCTGCTGCTGGGGCTGCCGGTCGGGCTCGGGCTGCCGGTCGGGCTGCCGCTCGGCTCGGCGGTGCGGGATGCGGACGGCGTCGGGGCGCTGGGCGCGACGGCGGGCGCGGACGACTGCGCGGGCGCCGGTGCGGAGGGTGCCGTCGACGGCCGGGCGGCCGACGGGGTGGGCGTGGACGGCGCCACCGTCGGCCGGGTCCGCGACTCGGGAGCGCCTAGCGCCCGGGTGTCGGTCGACGGAGTCGCGGTGGAGCCGCTCGGCGCCGGGCCGGTGGGCTGGTCGCTGCCGTCGGTGCTCGGAAGCGGAGGGCTGGCACCGACGTTGGACACCCCGGGACGCCGGCCGATGCTCTGCTGCTCGCTGACCAGCCAGGTGGTGGCGACGCTGATCCCCAGCACGGTGGACATCGCCATAGCCGCACCGGAGAACCGCAGACTGGGCAGCCGGAAACGGCCGCCGAACGGCTTGGGGCGACCGTGCCGTCCGGAGCGCCCGGAGCTCGCGGGCCAGGCACTCGCGCGAGTCAGGCCGAGGTGTTCGCGGTGTTCGCGCGGCACGCCCGCGTGCGGCGCCGCGTCCTCGCCGAGCCTTTGCGGCCCCTGCGACCCTCGCGGCTTGTCGTGAAGCTTCGTACCCATGGCCCGACCCCCTCCCTGGTCCCTGCGCCGTGTCCTCTCCCCCGCCGCATCCGGGCAGGATCACGAGGGTATCAGCGGGGTACGGCTGCTCCGCCAGTCCTGGGATGGAACAGGTCGATGACATGGAGTGCGGTGAAGTGTCCGATAATTGACGAAGCGTCTGACGTGTGCTCGTCTGGATCAGGAGCCCGACCGCTCAACGGTCGGATGCAACCTCTTGCAACTCTTGCCCGCCGCGGCACCGTGCAGCACGCTGGCCTGAACCCCAGCCGCCTCGGAGAGATCGTCATGCCGCGCGACCCGCTGTCAGCCTCCGCCAACCCGCCGCTCGCCGCCACCCCCACGGGCGACGAGGCGGGCAGACTCACCGCCGCCCCGGCGCCGGTGGAGGAGGTCATGGTGCTGCGGATCGCGCTGGAACAGGACCTGGTGGGGGAGGTGCGCACACGATTCCGATACGACCCCGAGCGGCCGTACGAGGTGTTGCTCACCTTCCACCTGGGCCGGGCGGACGAGGCGGACTGGGTCTTCTCACGTCAGTTGCTGCGCGACGGGCTTCAGGGGCTGAGCGGCCAGGGCGATGTGAAGCTCTGGCCCGCGTACTGCCCCTGTCACGGCTCGACGCTCCATCTCGCCCTGGACTCCCCGCACGGCAGTGCCCTGCTGGAAGTCTCCAGGCCCACGGTGAAGGCCTGGCTGGACCGCACGTACGACTGTGTCTCGGAGGCCGCGGAGGCGGCGGCGGGACCGACCGACGAGCAGCTGGCGGAACTGGTCGGCTTCTGAACCTGCCTGCGACGGCCGGGTGTTGCTAGGTCCCGCCCGGCAGGCGGTACGTTCCGGCGAGCAGCCGGGCCCGCAACTCCCTCACGGCGGGGGCCGAGGAGGTGGGCAGCAGATCGTAGGGGTCGGCGGGGCCGGTCACCGAGACGGCGGCGGAGTGGGTGATCCGGTAGGGCCGGTGGTCCAGCAGCCCGCCCAGATACCGGCGCAGGCGGGAGATCTCGGCGCGTACCGTGACGGTGCGCGCCCGGTCGGCGAAAAGGGCGTCGGCGAGCCGGGCGGCGCTGAGCCCCTCGCGGTGGACGGCCAGCAGCAGCAGGAGTTCGGCGTGGCGCGGGCTGAGGGCGTGGGACCAGCTGCCGGCCGCTCCGGTGACCTGCAGCTGGGGCTGGTTCGGCTGGCTCAGGTCCAGCCGGAGGGTGGCGCGTTCGGTCTGCTCGGCGATCGCCCCGGCCGAGCTGCTGAGCGGGCGGATCAGCCAGCCGTCGGCCATGGGTTCGACGGAGCATTCGCCGAGCGTGGGCAGCCAGTGGATTTCGGAGGAGCCCCAGCCCTCGGCGGGCAGACGCAGCCTGGTGATGGGAGGCAGGCCGAGGGTGGCCGCCGTCCAGCCGTCGCCGTCAACCACCATGGCGGGTTCGGTCACCCGGGCGAGCAGGGGAGCTGCGACGGTGCGCAGCTGGTGCAGGGCCTCCAGCTGACGGGCCCGCAGTTCGGCCTCGGCGAGCCGGGCGGCGGTGGCGGCGAGTTGGAGCAGGTAGGGCGCCATGCTCCGGGCGGGGCCGCTGAGATCGACCACGCCGGTGAGCCGCCCGGTGCGCGGGTCGTGGACGGGGGCGGCGACGCAGGTCCAGGCGTGGTGGCTGCGCAGGTAGTGCTCGGTGGAGTGGACCTGCATCGGGCGGCGCACCCGCAGGGCCATGCCGATGCCGTTGGTGCCGACCTCGTCCTCGGCCCAGCGGGCGCCGTTGTCGAAGCCGATGCCGTCGGCGTTGCGGCGCAGATGGCGGGCGCCCTCCTGCCAGAGCACATGGCCGTCGGCGTCGGCGACGGCGAGCAGCAGCGGGGTGCCGGTGGTCGGGGTGAGCAGGGTGGAGCGCAGCACCGGGAGGATGTCGGTGAGGCGGGACGCGCGGCGGCGGTGCTCGACCTCGGCGGCGCTGATCCGGTGGGCGTTGCGGCCGAGTTCGGGGTCGAGACCGAGGCGGCGCAGCCGTTCCCAGGAGTCGCCGATCTCGGGTCGGGGCGGTTCCGGCGGGGTCTCGCCGGAGAGGGTGAGCTCGTGCGCTCTGGCCGTCTCGGCGGGCGAGAGCCTGCCCGGGCGGGCCGCGCCTTGGCTGTTCAGCACCACGCTCTCCCCCGTCGAGTCGCCATCCGCGCCGCCCGTGTCCCCCCGGGATGCCCGCACACAGGTTACGGCTGCGAGCTCCCGGGGCGACGGAGTTGCAGAAATTTTCGTACCGCGCGGTATCAGTCGTGAGGATTCGGTGAGGAAACGGTTCGGCGGATGGGAATCACTCTGTCAGCTGGGCGGCCCAGGGCGGGTTGGGTCCCGGGACGGCGCAGGTGAGGGCGGCGACCCGGGCCGCGTACGCGCAGGCGGCGGCGGTGTCCCGGAGGGTGAGCCGGTCGAGGCGGCCGCCGAGCAGCCCATGGCTGCCCAGGTGGTGCAGCAGCCCGGCGGTGAAGGCGTCGCCGGCTCCGACGGTGTCGGCGACCTGGACCGGTTCGGCGGGAACGGTGATCCGCGCGCCGTCCAGTGAGGCCAGTGCGCCCTGCTCGCCGAGAGTGACCACCACCAGCCGGACCCCGGCCCGGTGCCACCGGTCGCAGGCGTCCTCCGGTGCGAGCCCGGGCAGCAGCAGGTCGAGGTCGTCGGCGGAGAGCCGGAGCAGGTCGGCGGCCGCGCACCAGCGGGCCAGCCGCTCGCGGTAACGGGCCGGATCGACCAGCAGCGGACGGACGTTGGGGTCGATCGAGACGGTTGCCCGGTCGCGGGCGCGATCGAGGAAGTCCTCGACCACCCGGCCGCCCGGCTCGCGGATCAGGGCGAGCGAACCCGTGTGCACACAGGCGGTGCCGGTCAGCGGTACCGCCGCGAGCTCCTCGGGCCGCCACTGCCAGTCGGCGGTGCCCTCGGCATGGAACGAGAACGAGGCCCTGCCGTCCGGGCCGACCTCGGCGACGGCGAGGGTGCTGGGCTCGCCGGCGGTCACGCTGAGCGAGAGGTCCACGCCGGAGGCGGTCAGGCGGGAGCGGAAGAGCCGGCCGAAGGTGTCCTCGGAGAGCCGGCCGACGAAGCGGGCCGGGGTGCCGAGCCTGGCCAGACCGACCGCGGTGTTGGCGGGGCCACCGCCCGCATGCACCCGCAACGCCAACTCCCCGGTCACAGCCCGCTCGGCCCCTTCGGGGAGAACGAAGGCATCGGCGACGCACTCGCCGAGAACGGTGATCGGCTGGACGGCCATACTGACGAGCTCCCTTGTCCGAAGACCGGCGACCCGCAGAGTCTGCCACCCCCGACACCGCACCGCCCGAACCCCTGCGAGTTGGGGCCGACCATGCAGAGGCCCGCACCTCCCAAAAAGGACAGGGCCTGGTGCCCCGCCGCTCAGCGGAACTGCGCGGCTTCGACGTTGTCGTGGAGGTCCGCGGTGGCTTCGAGGGCGGCCGTGGTGGTGAGGGCGAGGCAGGCGGTGAGGGCGAGGGCGGCGGCGGTCCGGCCCGTGGTGCGGTGCCGCGGATGGGGCGGGGTGAGCAGGGCGGCGACTCGGCGGGGGACAGGTCCCGAGTGGGCCGCGGGCGCGAGCCTGGGCCGGTGGGGCCGGGGAGCCCCCGAGGCGGCGAGCGCGGCACGCCCGACCGCGCGCGCGGTGAGGTGGCGGTCGCCGGTGGCCTCGGCGGCGGCTTCGTCGGCCCACCGTTCGAGCTGGTAGCCGAGCGGTGCGCGCAGCTGCCGCAGGGCCGGGTGCAGCACGCCGGCGTACTCGGTGGCGGCGAGGAAGAGGTGGTGGCGGGCGTTGAGGTGGGCCTGTTCGTGGGCGAGCAGCGCGGCGCGTTCGGGGCCGGTGAGCGCGCGGAGCATTCCGGTGGTGACCACGATGCGGCCGGGGTCGGTGGGGCGGGCGAGCGGTCCCGGCAGGGCGAAGGCGTCGGCGCGGTCGTCGTCCAGGACGGTGAGCGGCCCCGGGTGGCCGGTGTCCGCGGTGCTGCGGGCGCGGCGCAGGTCGGCGAGCTGGCGGTGCCCGGTGCGCAGCAGCAGCGCGGCGGCGGCCGTCAGCAGCAGTGCGGCCACGACCGCCGGGTACGCGGGGCCGCCCGCCAGCCGGTGCGGTGCGAGGTGGCCGAGGGCGGCGACGGTCGGCAGGCGCAGCAGGCCGGTGAAGGCGAGCAGGCCGAGCGAGACACCCGCGGTCGTGGCGAGGGTGACGGCGGTGCCGGCCAGCACCCAGGAGGCCGGGCGCGGGCTGAGGGCTTCGGCGAGCCGGCGGGCGAGCGGGACGGCGAGGAAGGGCAGCAGCAGGGGCACCCAGACGGCGAGCATCACGAGGTCTCCCCGAGCAGTTCGCGCAGCAGGCGCTCGTCCTCGGCGGAGAGGTCGGAGACGAACCGGGCGAGGACGGTGGTGCGGTCGCCGCGGTCGAGCTCGCTGCGCATCCGGCGGGCGGCGAGTCCGGCCTGGTCCTCGACGGTGGGGGTGTAGGCGAAGGCCCGTCCGGCCTTGGTGCGTTCGACGGTGCCCTTGTCGTGGAGTCTGCCCAGGATGGTGGCGATGGTGGTCCTGGCCAGCCCGTCGCCCAGCGAGATCTGGACGTCCTGCGGAGTCAGCGGCCGGCCTGCGGCCCAGAGTGCGGCGAGCACCTGGGCCTCCAGCTCTCCGGCACTGCGACGCGACTGCCCGCCGTGCGGCTGTGACCCGTCGGTCATGTCGCATTCCCTCCCGGTTTTCGTCTACAGTCCTGTCGACCGTCTACGTCATTGTAGACAGTCGAGCGTCCCCCCGTGGGGCCGCATCCCAACGTACGGGAGGTCCGCCCGCTTTGCTCCAGTCGTCCGCCCATCTCGCGGTGAACGTGCTCGACGCATCGTCGCTGCTCGCCGCCTTCGGTGCCCTCGGCATCGCCGTCATCCTGTTCGCCGAGACCGGTCTGCTGGTCGGCTTCTTCCTGCCCGGCGACTCGCTGCTCTTCACTGCCGGACTGCTCTGCGTGCCCGGCGTCACCAAGGGCCCGCAGCTGCACCTCGTCCAGGTGATCCCGGCCGCCCTCGCCGGGGCGCTGATCGGTGCCCAGGTCGGCTATGTCATCGGTCGCCGGGGCGGACGCGCCCTGCTCGCCCGCAGCAGTAACAAGAGCCTCGCGCGCGGCACCGAACGGGCCGAGCAGCTGCTCGCCCAGTACGGCCACGGCAAGGCGATCGTGCTGGCCCGTTTCATCCCCGTGGTGCGCACCGTGCTCAACCCGCTCTGCGGGATGCTCGACGTCCCCGCCGGGGTCTTCGTCCGCTGGCAGATGCTGGGCGGCGCGCTCTGGACGGTCGGTGTGGTGCTGGCCGGGTACGGGCTCGGTTCGACCGTGAGCGGTATCGACGGTTATCTCCTTCCGATCATCGCTCTGGTAGTAGTTGTCTCTGTGATCCCTGTTGTCCTTGAAATCCTGCGTGCTCGACGATCCGGTGGTGCTGCCCAGTGAGTCCGTCCCTTCTCGCCTACGACGGCAGCGGTATCGACGGGAGCCTGTACACCCAGGTGATCGGCTGGGCGCACTCCGCGCCGAACTGGTTCGACCAGCTGGTCAAGGTCTGGTCGAGCATCGGCCTCGGGCTGTTCGCGGTCTTCATGCTCTACGGCTGGTGGAAGGCGCGTGCCGACAACTCCGTGGTGATGGCCAGGGTGCTGGCCTCGCCGCTGGTCGTGATCGGCGCGTACGTGGTGAACTCCGGCCTGAAGAGCATGGTCGAGGAGAACCGCCCCTGTCAGCAGATGCCCACCAGCGTCACCCTCGAGGTCTGCCCGGCCGCCGGTGACTGGTCCTTCCCGAGCAACCACTCGGTGATCGCCTTCGCCGCCGCCACCGCGCTCGTCTTCGCCTACCGCAGGCTCGGCTGGGTGGCCATGGTCTTCGCCGCCCTGATGGCCGCCTCGCGGGTCTGGGTCGGCGTGCACTACCCGCACGACGTGGCGGTGGGCGCGCTGGTCGGTGTCGTGATCGGCATTCCGCTCGCGCTGCTGGCGGGTCGCCTGGCGCCGCTGGTGGACCGGCTGCGCAGTGGTCCGCTGGCTCCCGTCCTGGGTGCCGGGCCGGTCCCGGTGATGGAGTGGCAGGGCCGCTGACCGCAGCGGTGGGGGCGCTGATCGACCCCCTGTACGCCCCTTGTGCGCGCTGTCGCGCAGGGAGAGCATGGTGAGCCGGGCGAGGGAGAATCCTCGCCCGGCTCAGTCGTTCCCGCGCTCGCGCAGGCGGGTGGTGAACGGCCCGGTGGAGGGGGATGTCCGATGGCATACCAGCTCGAAATCACCCAGGGCGACTGGCCCGCCGAGGAGTTCGCCAAAGGGGTCGAGGGGATCCTGGCCGAGAGCATGGTGCTCACCCTCGCTACCGCGGGCCCCGAGTACGGCCCGCATGCCAACCTCGCCTTCTTCGCCCACGACGAGGACATGGTGCTGTACTTCGTCAGCGAGCGCTCCACCCGGCACAGCCGGAACCTGGGCGAGGAGGTCAGAGCCGCGGCCACCGTCTTCCTGCCCCCGCCGGTCTTCGGCGAGCAGCTGCGCGGCGTCCAGCTGACCGGCAGTGCGGGTGAGGCGTGGGGGCGGCAGGCGGAGGCGGCGATGGCGGCGTACCAGCGGCGCTACCCCGCGTTCGCCCAGGACCCCGAGGTGCGGCACCAGTTCCTGACCGGCGCCGGGGCGGCGGCGCTGTACCGGTTCCAGGTGGAGCGGCTGACGGCGGTGGACGAGCCGCACTTCGGGCGGCGCAACTACCTGCGGGCCCGGGTGCTGCGGGGCTGAGTGCCGCTGAGGCGAGTGCTGCGGGCCCGAGTGCTGCGGGGCTGAGTGCCGCCGGGCTGAGAGATTTCCGCGCGACCATGGCGCCAGGTTGGCTGTACAACTTAGGCTGCGTTGTATGTACAACTCTTGCGATCGGTTCATCTCCCCGCAGTCGGGAGGACGCCCCTCGGTCACCTCGGCGCCCCAACCTGTCCGCATGAGAATCGTCGTCGTAGGAGCAGGCGTGCTCGGCACCATGCACGCCTGGCAGGCCGTCGAACGCGGCCACGAGGTCGTCCACCTGGAGCGCGAGAGCGAGGCGCGCGGCGCCTCCGTACGCAACTTCGGCCTGGTCTGGGTCAGCGGCCGCGCCGCCGGTGAGGAGCTGGCCGTCGCCCAGCGTGCCCGCGAGCTGTGGGCCGGGATCGGCGAGCGGGTGCCCGGTCTGTGCTTCCGGCCCAACGGCTCGCTCACCATGATCCGTACCGAGGCCGAACTGGCCGTCGCCGAGCAGGCGTTGACCCTGCCCGACGCCCAGGAGCGTGGCTACCGCCTGCTCGACGCCGCTGAGGCGCGGGCCAAGAACCCGGCCCTGCGCGGTAAGCACCTCGGTGCCCTGTGGTGCCCCCGGGACGCCGCCGTTGAACCCCGGCTGGCCCAGCCCGCGCTGCGCGCCGCGCTCCAGGCCAGCGGCCGCTACACCTTCCTCCCCGGCCGTGAGGTCCGCGAGGTGATCGGCGAGAACGCGGTGCGCGACGACCACGGCCAGGTGCACCAGGGCGACCTGGTCATCCTCTGCACCGGAGCCTGGCTCGGCGGCCTGGTCCGGGAGCTGGCGCCCGAACTGCCCGTCCGCAAGGTGCGGTTGCAGATGATGCAGACCGACCCGCTGGACGAGCCGCTCACCACCTCCGTCGCCGACGGCGACAGCTTCCGCTACTACCCCGCCTTCGAGGGCAGCGCACTCGACCGGCTGGAGGCCGTCCAGCCGCAGCCGCCCGTCGCCGCCGAGCACCGGATGCAGCTGCTGATGGTCCAGCGCCAGGACGGCGGACTGACCATCGGCGACACCCACGAGTACGACCAGCCCTTCGGCTTCGACGTGGTCGAGGAGCCGTACGAGCATCTGTCCGCCGTGGCGGAGGAGTTGCTCGGCCGACCGCTGCCGCGCATCCGGCGCCGCTGGGCCGGGGTCTACGCCCAGACCGTCGACACCACCCGGGTCGTCCACCGCGAGCAGGTCCGCGACGGCGTCTGGCTGGTCACCGGACCCGGTGGCCGAGGAATGACCTGCTCCCCGGCGATCGCCGAAACCACCGCCCGACTCTGCAACCTGTAAGGGTATTAGTGATGACCACCGCTGACATCCGGCTCGTCGTGCTCGACATGGCCGGCACCACCGTCGCCGACGACGGACTGGTCGAGCAGGCCTTCCTGGCCGCCGCCGACAAGCTCGGCGTCGAGGCCGGAAGCGAGCAGCACCAGCAGATGCTGGACTACGTCCGCACCACCATGGGCGAGTCCAAGATCTCAGTCTTCCGCCACCTCTTCGAGGACGAGGAGCGCGCCCAGCGCGCCAACGTCGCCTTCGAGGCCGCCTACCACGACCTGATCGACGCCGGACACTGCGCCGCCCTCCCCGGCGCCGCCGAGGCGATCGGCCGACTCCGTGCCGACGGACGCTCCGTGGTGCTCACCACCGGCTTCTCCCGGGCCACCCAGGACCGCATCCTCGCCGCCCTCGGCTGGCAGGACATCGCCGACCTCACCCTCTGCCCCGCCGAGGCCGGCCGCGGCCGCCCCTACCCCGACCTGGCACTCACCGCCCTGCTGCGCACCCGCACCGACTCGGTGCGGCAGCTCGCGGTCGTCGGGGACACCGGGTACGACATGCTGACGGGCGTGCGCGCCGGAGCGAGCGTGGTGGCCGGTGTGCTGACCGGTGCCCACCGCGAGGACCGCCTGCGCGCCGACGGCGCCACCCATGTGCTCGGCTCGATCGCGGAACTGCCCGCGCTGCTGGCGGGCTGATACCGCCGGTCCGTTTCTGCTGGTCCGGTCCGCCGTGGTTGCGCACGGCGGACCGGATGCGTCGTTTTCGGCTGCGCGGACCGCGCTTCATATGCCAACATATGCCCCTCAGTTGACCGAAAGTCAGGTCGGCGATCGGGGGAATGACGTGATCAACGGAAATGCGCAGCCCATCCCCGGCTGGGACGGCGGCGACGGCAACAGTGCCTACCTCGACAAGACCCTGCGGTACGCCCCGGTTGAGACCGTCCTCGACGACCGGGTGGCCGGGCGGGTGGTCGCCGCGCTCTGGTTCAGGGCATGGGCGGTCTCGACCATCTGCTTCCTGCTGCTCTTCCTGGTGGGCATCATCCTGGCCCTGCTCACCGGGAACTCGCTCGGCAGCTCCTACGGGGGCACGGCACTCGGCGCCCTCCAGACGAACGACGGCGGACTCGGCGCCCCCCTGATGATCGCCGCGCCGATCGTCAGCGGCGTGCTGTTCTGGGTGCTGCTCCTCGTCAGCAAGCTCAACGAACCGATCGGCGAATGGCGGGTGCTGCTGCACGACCGCGACGACGCCGAATCCACCTACTCCAGGATCCGGGAGGTGGTGCTGCGCAGGCGCTTCGAGCTCGCCGCCGCCGATCGCTGGACGGTCGAGCCCGGGCGCGAGAGGTCCGTCCGGATGCGACTGGTGCTCAGCCAGGGGGACTGCCAGGCGACCATCTCGGTCTTCCGCTACGGCACCAGCCTCTACCTCGGCTGGCAGATGTGGCGCACCCGTAGCGGCACCCGGCTCCTGCTCCGCTACCTGACCGACCTGGCCGGCAGCCTCAAGGGCCGCGCCGGCCTCCAGTGGGCGATGCTGCGCACCGAGAGCACCCGCGCGATGCGCGAGGCCGTGCACGCGGCCTGCCGCGAGGGTCTGCTGGTGGCGATCGAGCGCGAGCAGGTGCCTCTCTCGGCGGGCTTTCCGGACGGCAACATCCCGATGGTCACCTATGCCGGTTCCGAGGGTGCGTCTGCCGCGCCGTACGCTGGCGCGCCTGCCGCTCCCGCTGCGCCGTACGCCGCTGCGCCCGGCGCTCCGTCCGCCCCGCTCTCCTCCGGTGTGCCGCCGCAGTACGCGGGACAGGCTCCCCCTCCCCCTCCGGCTACCGCGCCTGCGGTGCCGCCTGCACCGGCCGGGCCGCCGGTCGCCAAGCCGTGGCCGGAGCCTGAGCAGCAGTGACGGCGGATCAGGGGCGTGGAGGCGTACTGCTGGGGAGCGACGAGTACGGGAGTGCGGCCTGGGTCGGCCTGCGGCTGGCGCCGGCCCGGCGGCTGAAGGACCACCGGGGCTACGCCGGCCTGCCGGAGCCGCAGCGCTGGTCCGAGACGGGCGCCGCCGAACTCGCCTGGCTGGCGGCTCGGACGGCCGACGGGGGCGGCGTCCGGTTCGAACTGCGTCACACCGCCCGGGAGGGCCTGCTGCACTCGGTACTGCTGGCGCGGGCCGGCGGCCCCACCCCGCAGGCCGCGGAGACCGCTGCCCGGCAACTGGCCGCCCGAATGGCGCAGTTGCCTCCGCACGTCCAATGCCGGGCGATCGACGACCGGGCCGAGCTGTCCGCCGAGCTCAACTCGCTGGACTCGAACGGCGGTCCGCCCGAGTGCGTGGACCTGCGCGAGTTCGGCAAACGGGTCGAGGTCCGGCCCATCCGCCGGACGGACTCCACCCGCGCCAACGCGCTCATCGCCACACCCCTCGGCCCGGCCGGGCGTCCGTGGGAGCCGGTCTGGGCCGAACTGGCCAGGCAGGAGCGGCCCACCGCGCTCTCGGTCTGCCTGGAGCCGACCAGGCTGCCACCCGCCGTCGAGCCGGTCCTGCACCAGTTCGCGGCCGAGTACCAGCGGCTGGCCACCCCGAGACCCGGCAACCCGGTCTGGGGCGGCGCGCAGCTCGGCGACCCGTCCGCCGAGGCGGGCCGCGCCTTCTTCGCGGACGCCGTCCACCGCTACCTGGGCCCCTGCTTCAGGCTCCGGGTCACCCTCGCCGCCGCCGGACCGCTGCCGACGGGGCTGGCCGAACTGGTCGCCGACCAACTGGGCCCGGAGCCGTCGGGCTCCAGCCAGTCGGGCGGCGGCCGGCCGGGCGGTGCGGCGGTCCTCACTCCGGGCGGTGCGGCGGTCCTCACTCCGAGCGGGCGCGACCGGCCGTACGCCTGGCGCAACCTGACGCAGCTGCGCCTCGACCCGCTGCCCGACGGCCACCACAGGGGCCTGGACCCGTCCCTCTGGACCGAGATCGAGGCCCTGCTCGCCGTCCTGGTGGACCGGTACGAGGCGGCCGCCGCCTTCCGCCTCCCCTACGAGGTCGGCGGGCGGCCCGCCCTGTTCGCCGAGCCCGGCCCGCCGGCCCGGCCACAGCCCGCGCAGTCGTCGGCGACGACCGCTTCCAGCGGATCCGGCGACACCACCCGCCCCGTATTCGACTGAACAACTCGCCTATCAGAGATGGGAATTGCCGTATGAGCCCGATCGTGATCGCCTTCGACGCCGACCAGGAGACCGCCGACGAGGACGCCAGGGCGCTGCAACGGAAGCTGGACCGCGACGGTGAGCTGCGCGGCCATGTGTCCAACCGCATCGTCCCGCCCCGGCCGGGCGAGCAGGGCGGTGTCGCGGACGCCGTCGAGATCGCCTCCGTCGTGGGACCGCTGGTGATCGAGCCGCTCTGCATCTGGCTGACCGCCCGGCTCCGCAAGGGCAAGGTCGCCGTCGAGCTGACCAGGCCGGACGGCACCGCGCTCAAGGTCGAGGGGGAGGACACCGCCGACACGGCCGAACTCCTCAATCAGGTACGGGACTTCCTCTCCGCCGAGTGATGCCCCCCGCATCCTGGCCCGCTCTGCTCCCGGACCGGCAGACCTCCTGGGCCGTCCTGGTCGCGGTCTCCGGCTACACCGACCCTGAACTCCCCGACCTGCCACAGGCGGTGGACTCGGTGGAGCGGCTGGCGGACGCGCTCACCGGCCCCGACGGCGTACTCGACCGGGCCCGGGTCATCCGACTGGTCGACCCGCAGACCCCCGGCGAAGTGCTGGCCGCGCTCGCAGAGGCCGCAGCCTCCGCACGCGGCCTGCTCCTCTTCCACTACGTCGGCCACGGCGTGACCGGTGCGGACGAACGGCTGCACCTCGCCCTGCCCGGCACCGACGGTGACCCCGACCACGCGGCCCGTACCTCACTGGCGGCGGAGGCGGTGTTCGCCACCATGCACGGCGCGGCGGCGTGGTCGGTGGCACTGCTCGACTGCTGCTTCTCGGGCCTGGCCCTGGACGCACCCTCGGCCGCCGACGTCCACCTGCTCACCGCCGCCGACCGGGACCGCAAGGCCCTGATCCCGCAGGGCAGCCAAGTCACCGGCTTCACCGCCGAGTTGCTGCGCGTACTGGACGAAGGCGTTCCCGACGGCCCCGAACACCTGGACCTGTCCCTGCTCCACCGCCGCCTCGCGGTGGCGCTGGGCACGGTCCCGGCCGGTGCGCCGGTCGGCTCGCGGGCGCCCAACCCCTGCCAGCGGTCGGTCGGTTCGAGCGGTGAACTCGCCCTGGCGAGGAACCCCGCCCACGGCACCGCGCTGAGCCGTGACGGCCTGCGCGCCCGTGCCCGCTTCGCCTACCGGGTCGCCGAGGTCAGACATCTGAAGCAGCCCTGGCGGCAGGCCCAGGCCGCCGCCCTGCTCGCCGGTATCGCCGCCGACGCCACGGCCTCGCTCGGCCCCGACGACCCCGACACCCTCCGGCTGCGGCACGCCCATGCCTCGCTGACCGGTACCGCACACGGCCGGCAGGCCGCGCTCGACCTCTTCACACCCCTGCTCGCCCACATGGCGGCCGTCCTCGCCCCCGACGACGCGATCCTCGTCGCCGCCCGCGACAGTGCCGCCCACTGGTCGGCGAGAACGTGATCGGCCGTCACCTGCGCGTCGTATCGTCGCGGTGGGTCCCCGACCGTCCAGCACGTACAGGGGCTTGCCGTGCACCAGCTCACCTACGGTGACATCAAGGCCGCCGCCGACCGGATCGCCGGTCGGGTCCGTCCCGTTGCGCTCGCTCCCGTGAAGGTCGCCAGGCTCCGTTCCAACGGTGCCGACGTGCGCCAGGCCGGCTCGGAGTACGCCGAAGCCCTCGCCGCGCTGACCACTCACGCGTACGCACCGGAGGAGGGCGAGCGGACCGCCGTCGTCCTGTGCGGCGCCAACACCGACCCCACCGACCTGGCGGCGGGCGGCCCCGGGGCGAACTGACCTCCCGGTGGCCCTGCGTGGCGTGCTCAGCCCAGCCGGGGCCGATCCCGCCACGCCGTGCCGTGCATGGGCAGCCAGCCATGTCCGATGCACCACTGGCAGGGCTCCGGCACCGTCCCGCTCCCCATGACGGCGCCGCGCACCCCCATGCGTACGCGGTAGCGCACCCCGTCGGCGCAGTACGGGCAGGGCACCTTGAACGCCACGGACCTGGTTCGCTGCTGGCCTTCGCTCATGCGCCCAGTATTCCTGCGGACCGGGCCCGGCACACGAACCCGTCCTGGGCGGGCTACGTGGCGGATTCGTGTGCCGGATTCGTGTGCCACGGCCCGGGAGTGGCCAGCCGCTTCCGAGTGCGCACGTGGGCCCAGATGGGGAGTGCATCGGCCGCACCGTTCGGTACTCAGCGGCCGATGGCTGGTGGTGGGCCGTGAGGCGTCAGGATCCTGCGGGCCACATGGTGCGGCCGTCGGAGAGCTTGCCGTTGCCGTCACCTTGGTACCAGCGCAGGCTGGGGGTGGTGGAGGGGTTGGAGGGGTTGGCGCTGACGCCGTAGAGGCCGATCAGGTCGCTCTTGCCGTCGCCGTTGATGTCGCCGCCGACGACCGTCTGCATGCCGTCCCAGCTGTTGTCGTACCAGAAGGGGCGGGCGTCGTCGAAGGTTCCCTTGGCGTTGCCGGTGTAGAGCAAGAGGCTGCCCTTGTAGGCGGTGACGACGTCGTCGCGGCCGTCGCCGTTGAAGTCGCCGGTGGCGAGGATGGTCATGGAACCCCAGCTCTTGTCGCGCCACATGTCGCGCTTGCTGCCGGTGAGTACGCCGTTGGGGCCGGTGGCGTAGGCGAACAGGGAGCCGTCCTCCCAGATGGCGAGCAGGCCGTCGCGGCCGGAGGCGTCGGCCTTGATGCGGGCGATGTGCGGCATGCCCTTCCAACCGGCGTTGGGCCACATCGGGACAGCGGGGTTGAGCTTTCCATCGGCGGTGCCGGTGTAGAGGTGGAGAGTGCCGTCGGGCCACAGCGCGGCGATATCGCCGTAACCGTCGCCGTTGAAGTCACCGCCGATGATCTGCGTCATCCCGCCCCAGCTGCCGTCGTTCCACAGCTCGCGGCCGTACTCGAGGGTGCCGTCCGCACGGCCGTAAAAGGCGTGGAGGGTGCCGTCGCCCAGGACAGCGACGACGTCGGTGCGGCCGTCGTGGTTGATGTCGGCGGTGGTGACCAGGCGGGTGGTGTACTTGGCCTTGGTGGTCAGCCGGGTCTGCTGGATCCAGCCGTTGACATCATCGAGGCGAACATCGAGGGCGCCGGTGCGAGTCTCGCTCTCCCCGAGGCAGCCGCCCTGCCAGGAGCGGCTGTTGAGCGCGGCCAGCTCGACCTGCCCGTTCTTCTCGCGGAAGGCGGGGCCGCCGGTGTCGCCCTTGCAGACCGCGGCCCCGGCGGACTTCGCGGCGAGGTTCAGCGCGGAGCCCTGGACTGTGTCGGCGGTGAAGACGGACGAGTGGAGGAGGTTGGGTACCCACTCTGTCTTGGTGCGGCCGTAGCCTGCGGCCCGCAGCTCCTCACCGGCCTGCGGGGCGGTGGTGGCGACCTGGACGGGGGTGATCAATTATTTCCAGGACTGAAAGTTGGCCCCAGGAATTCCTGGCCGTCTATCCATGTGGCCCAAGGAATCTCGTAAGTAGACTCGAAGCCCTGCCGGAAATACTCCGACAGGGCTTCGAGTCGTCTGGTGTGCGCATTGGCGCAGCTGTGTTGAATTCAGCGCCGTAGCGCCGGGTGCGTCCGACGATCGGACGGCACTGTGATGAACGGCAATACCCGAGCTGCTACCCTGTGCTTGGTGGGATACGACGTGTACTCTCTGGCCCGTGAGTCATGCAGCGGGACAAAGAGGACCGATGGGGATGCGTGGGACACGGATCAATGAGGATTAGAGACCAATTCCAGTCGGCCTTGAACTCGACCTCCCAGGAAGCGTTCCTGTTGGCGCTGGGGCACCGCCTCGGAGTGTCCGCGCGGGAAATCTTCGCTGATCAAGGGTCAGATAGCCTGCGTCAAGCTCAGGCATGCAACGAGATGACGATAGTCATCTGGTCGCAGCTCTGGGCGCTCAGGGAGCCGGCAGCCGACGGGTATCCGGACTCGGAACTCCTGTCGGTCCTGTTGGCCAAGGCTGACGCTGGCAATGCCCGGTCGCATCTTGCTAATGCAATCCAGGGAGCCCTGCTCATCTTTAGTGGGGCGAGTGCGGCGGAACAGGGGAGCAAGAGAGATCGTCAAAACCCCGAGAAGTAAAGCGCTCTGGCGTGAGGAAGCCTCACCGAAGCATTGCTCTGGTGAGGCTTTCGCGTGCTTTGAGAGCAACGGTGAGATTCCACCGTCGTGCGGCGGGGCATTGGATTTCTGCGAGACTGGATCAAGGTCACCTGCCTGGACACAAATGAACTCTATTGTGCGTGCAGAGGCCCCGCCGGGTGAGTGTCTTCCGGCGGTGCCGTACCTGGCACAGTGCCGACACACGTCCCGAAGGTCGGCGATCTCTGGGACCGGTTTGGTAACCCCGAGTACGGCAAGTACCTTTCGCCTGAGGGCACACCGTATGGCGAGCGGGGGATTCCTCCGACCAACCTGAGTGGTGGCTACCACGTCTATAAGTGGATCAAGGCTTGGGATTCTGCTGCTGGTGAGATTAAGGCAAGCGAGATCGCACCCGCGTTCGAACAGTCCGGCGGTGGAATCCAGTTCCAGACCACGATGGACGTCGATCGGCTACGTAGGCGCTCAGCCTGGCATCGCCCCACGCTTTGTAGGAATATCTGTCGTAGTACTCACCGGCTGCAAAATCTACCTGAAGCTTGAGGCGCATGGCATTAGCAACATTGAGATGAATTGTCTCCGACTGACCGATTGAGAGCTGCCGAGAATAGGCCGACCGGCCGTCAATGAAGACCTGGAGTCGCAACTTCCCCCCAGTGGGCGAATCATCCGTAACCCCAACGGTGGCGTCAAAGAATTTCCAGCGTCCACTCAAGTTGTACTCGGCGTAATTATCTGGGAGCGATTGCTTGTCAACTCTTAACGCGACACTTTGGCCGAAGGTTTTCCCATGCAAATCAATCGAGCCATTATTTACGCCAAAGTTTGAATCCAGTACATTGAGATCCACTAGAAACTGCGACCCAGGGATCGTCGACGCCGGTTCCGCGGGAGATGGCTTCGGCGGCTGAGGCGTAGCCGAAATACTGGCGCCCGTAGGTGATGGACTCGGTGACGGTTGTGCAGATACCTGAGCATGCTTCCCGCCAGGATTGGAACTGGAACCGCAGCCTTTGACGCCGAAGAAGGTGACCAGCGCGACAAGCCCCGCCAAGATCCCAATGATCTCCGCGGCCCGACCTAGCCCCTGCGACCCTGCCATGCCGCCAGTATCACCGAGGTGATGCCTAGACAGGCTCGCGCCTTCGGCATCGAGATGATGGCCCTGGCCTCGGCGGCCCGCGCCGTCGGCGACTGCCAGTGAAGGTGGAACGAGATGAGTTGCAGCACGGTCTTCGTCTCAACTCCCCGCATCCTCACCTTCACGATGCACGGCGGATGGTGCCAACCCTGCCTCGCTCGGTGCTGGCCGGCGAAGACGAACCGATCCGGGTTGAACGCGACACCTCGGGTTGGGCGAGTCGGGATTCACGTCGGGCGCGATGAAGCCGCGAAGCCCCGTCAGTCGTTCGGCCTCGCCGAGAAGGAATTGGCCGTTGGCGCCGGAGTGGGTCATCTCCTGCCGGAAAAGGACGTCGATGTTGGGATGGTTGGCAGCCAAGTACTCGTACGTCGCGTACCAGTTGTCGTCCCGCGTACGCAGCTGGCCGCCACGGCATTGGAGCGCGCGTGTGCTCGGCTGCAGGAAGGCCGGTCAGGAGGTCTCGCGAACGATCCAAAAGCGGGATTGGCGGTACGCAGTGCCGTTGGGGTCGTCAGCCGCGACGCGAACCGGAGTGTGGAGACACACGACCCGACCGCCCAACTGCTTCTCCTCGGCCGCCAACCACCGCGACTGCCAGAGCATCGCGGCCGCCATACCCGCCAGAAACATGCCGACCGGTATCCCCGTCGCGTAGCTGGCAGTGAGTCCGATCAGCAGTACCAGGAGCAGCGGCTTGGTGAGGCTGCGGGAGAACAGGTCAAAGGTCTTGTCTCCCGCGACCATCTCAGCGGTCGGCGGAGGAGGAGACAGTCGTTCCAGCCTCGTCTCGTACCAGGGCCGACGGACCTTCAGAAGTCCCCAGAATGTCGTCACGAAGAGGATCAGAGTGGTTC
The DNA here is from genome assembly GCF_029892105.1 of Kitasatospora sp. GP82. GTDB lineage: Bacteria > Actinomycetota > Actinomycetes > Streptomycetales > Streptomycetaceae > Kitasatospora. Next base: position 144,940 of record NZ_JARZAJ010000012.1, read on the forward strand.
CCACGCTCGTCGCGGGGTCCAACTGGTGGGATCCCCCCGTGTAGGCCGGCACGCAGCTCACCAAGCTCACAGGGAGCAGCAGGGACGCCTGAATCCGTACCGACGCGACGAGTCCTACCAGCCGCAGACCACCGCTCACGAAGCATCCCCCCAACTCGACCAAGATCCGCACGATCCTAACGCCGACGAGACGCCCACCCGGGCCTACCCCGTCACCGCTCAGCGGTTCCCCGATACCGCCACCGCCGAGGAAGAGCAGGACCCCGGCACGGACCTTTACCTCACCGGGCGCCCACCGCCGGACTCACCAGCTCGGCCCCGACCGGTAGGAGACCCTGGTCTGCCCCGGCGCGATGGGATTGCTGCTCTGGCCTCCCCGGCGCTCTTCGGCAAATCGGCCTCCAACCACGGTTTGAGCTCTGGTGGGGGCGCCAGATCTGAGTATGGCAAGGGGGAGCCGCGCGCCGATCCAGTCTGCCGGGGGGCAGGGGCGGGTCCGGTGTTCTGGGCCCGCGCAGAGTCTCTGACCAGTGCGATCAACCTTCGATGACACGAACTCGCCTCCGTCAAGGTTCGGTGGCACGCGGTCAAAGATCGGTGTCACAGGACAGCAGGCAGGTGGACACTCGGCGGAGTGGTGCTCATGGGCACTATTTTCGAACAATAGTTCGGATTTGCCAAGCGGGTGCGGCCTGCCCATTGTCGGTGCCTGTGTGGTCGGGTAGCGATGGTTGGCGGATATTCGCGTAGTTGGCGGGCCCGCGGCGGGCGACCGCCTGAGCCGCCGTGGTCGGGTGTCCTGTCGCACTGAAGCCGGCGGATTCTCACTCGGCCTCGTCCATGTTGTCGGATTCTCACCGTTTCGAGTACCGAGCGGAGTTGGCCGCTGGCGGTGCTCCTGCCATCTGTCGATCCCGGCGAGGTCACTGCTGTTGGGCGGCTGGTTGCGCGAGAGTAAGTCCAGCCCACCGATCAAGCTCCTCCGCGTGGCTGCCGACCGCCGTCGCCCGGGCTACCGCCGCGGCTTCCTCAGGCGTTGGCTCACCATTGCGGGAGAGCAGAGCCAGTGGCCAGGCTGGGGTTTCCGAGTGCTCACCGTCGAAGGGGTGCCAGTCCCAGGCCGCGTCGAACCGCCAGACGCGCCCGGCCTGGTCGGCGAGCTCATCGCCTGGTTCGAGGAATGCGTACGGGCGGAACAGCAGCTCGATGCGGATCGGTTCACCGCCGGCCGGATCGAGCGCGTAAGCCTGGTCCTCAAGCTCGGGGTCATAGGTGTCACCCTGCCGCAGGAGGTCGAGGTAGGACGCAGGCCGCGGCAGCATGCCGGTGACCCGGGGCGGATCGAAGTGATAGACCGCCTGGACGTGCACCACGGTCGCGGGAACTCCTACGAGGCATGTGTCACCCGGCCTCAGTACGGTCTCCGCCGGTTCCGTTCGGAAGATCTCCCACTCGTGGGCCTCAGGCGTTGGAAGCGCCCGCTGGCCGTTCCACCGGATGTTCTTGGCCTGCGGGTCCACCTCCAGCCACGGCCACCGTACGGAGACGTAGCAGCGGGAGACCTCGGTGACCGTGGTCTCGGTGAACGGGCACTCCAGCTTCAGCACATCACCGGGCCGGTAATCGTCAATCATGGACGCATTCTGCATGCCCTCACTGGCACGTGACCGAACGGGTACCCGGTTCGCCGACATGCCTGAATACTGCCCATCGCGCGAGCTCCGTTCCACGAAAGCCACCTCGTTTGAGAACAGCGTCCGACGTCATTCCCAGACCACTTGGCAGCCCCACAGGCCGGAGCCCCACGAACTGCCAACTCAGACTGGACGGGACATCGGGCAACTGGGGCGCACAATCCGCTCCGGCTATCCGGCCGCAGCCGGTTGGTGGTGGGCCGCCATCGGTGCTGAGTGGGCCCTGTCGGCCGGTCCCGCCGGTTGCTCGCTGACCTGCAACTGGCGGGTGTAGCGGGCGCGCATGCCGTCGCTGGCGGCGGGGCCCGCAGTGAAGCTGTACGCGTCGCTGTCATCAAGGCGGCGGCCGGTCAGGGCGTCGACCACGACGGGTTCGACTTCCTCGCCGGTCTGCGCGTCCACCAGGATCATGCTGCGCTCTTCGGGGGCCAGGCGGGAGTTGCCCCAGGCTGCCAGCGCGACGATCACCGGGCGCAGGGAACGGCCCAGGTCGGTGAGGACGTACTCGTGGCGCACAGGGTTGGTCTGGTAGGGGCGGCGTTCCAGCAGTCCGTCGGCGACCAGGGCCCTGAGGCGGGTGGTGAGCATGCTGGAGGAGATGCCCAGGCTCTCCTGGAACTGGTCGAAGCGGGTGCAGCCGTCGAAGGCGTCGTGGAGGATCAGCAGCGTCCACCACTCGCCGACGTGCTGCACCGTTGTGGACAGCGGGCACTCCCGGTCCTCCAGCCTGATCCGGCTTGCCAAGGTGACCATCCCCAATGAGTTGGTGCTAAAGTCGAAGTTACTAGCTTCTATTTTAGCAGCAACTGCGGGGCGGCGTAACTACTCGCCTGCACCCGGGATCGGAGCACCCCGTGTCCCCCCTGAGTGATTCCCTCGACGGCAGGCGTGCCCTGGTCAGCGGCGGCACCAAGGGTGCCGGCGCCGCCATCGCCGAACGCCTCGCCCAAGGCGGCGCGACCGTCCTGGTCACCGCCCGCCGCAAGGCCGAGGGCCTCGACCCGAACGCGATCATCACGGCCGACCTGTCCACCCCGGAAGGTGCCACCACCGTGGTCGAGGAGGCACTCGACCGGCTGGGCGGCATCGACATCCTGGTCAACAACCTCGGCGGCTCCGACGCCCCCACGGGAGGGTTCGCGGCCCTGGACGAGGACCACTGGGCCAGGGAACTGAACATCAACCTCCTCGCCGCGGTCCGCCTCGACCGCGGCCTGCTGCCCGGCATGATCGAGGCCGGCAAGGGAGTGATCATCCACGTCTCCTCGATCCAGCGCCGCATGCCGCTGTGGAACGGCACGCTGGCGTACGCCGCAGCCAAGGCCGCCCTGACCGCCTACAGCAAAGGCCTGGCCAACGAGGTCGCCCCCACGGCGTGCGCGTCAACACCGTCGCCCCCGGCTTCACCCAGACCACCGCCGCCGCCGACCTCGTACAGCGGATCGCGCAAGGCTCCGGCATCACGACGGAAGCGGCACTTCAACAGCTGATGAACTCCCTCGGCGGCATCCCGCTGGGACGCCCCAACCGGCCCGAGGAAGTCGCCGAGCTGGTCGCCTTCCTGGCCTCCGACCGCGCCGGCGCCATCGTCGGCGCCGAACACGTCATCGACGGCGGCACCACACCCACCGTCTGACCCCAACCCACCCACGACAGGACCGCCATGACCGAGCACCAGGCCACCCAGGACCGCCCCATCGACCCCACCGCACTCCCCGACGTGATCACCCACTACCTCAACGCCCACCGCGCCCACGACACCGCCGCTGCGCTCACCGCCTTCACCAGCCAGGCCACCGTCACCGACGACGGCACCACCTACAACGGCCCCGCCGCGATCAAGGAATGGCTCACCCGCTCCGCCGGCGAGTACACCTACACCATCGAACTGACCCGCGCACAGCAGACCGACGCCACGCGCTACACCGCCGTCCACCACCTGGAAGGCAACTTCCCCGGCGGAGCCGTCGACCTGCGCTACCAGTTCACCCTCCACGAGGGCAGCATCGAGCGCCTCGTCATCGAGCCCTGAAGCCCCGGGTGCCGAAGGCGGTCGGCCTTGGCACGGTGTGCTCAGGGCCCAAGATGCGCAGACCATCCGGGCCGAACGCCTGCTCGGCAGCGCGCAGTGAATGCCTTTCGCGGACCAGATCGCCCGAGAGTTCGCCCGGCCCGACGTCTTAACCGATCTGCTCGTCGCTCGTCACCAGTTTGGCGCTCGGACCAGATCAGTTGCGACGGAACATGGTGCTCCGCCACAGCTGCGGATTTGCCCGTGAAGCTGGCCGTTTCGACCGCAGACTTGCCAACTGCTGCGAACAGGACGCGTTGGCCCTGGTGACCAGGCAGATCCTTGCTCGCCGCCACGGCTCGGGGGGTCGGTGCCATCTGGTCTGGCGGCAGTCCCTGGAGCTTCTGCACCATCATGTCGGCGGTCATGGTCGCCTGGTGGGCTGCGGCTGCCGCTGCTCGGGCCTGGATCTGCTGGATCTCCTGTGCAGGGTCCTCGATCGGATACCCGGCGTCGGAGAGCATCCTCACAGCGGTCTCCAGCGACAGGACCCCAGCGGTGTAGGCCGTGACCACCTCGTCGAGGACGGCCGCACGGTCCGTCGGCGTGTGCGGGCCCCAGACGAGCTTCGCCGGAAGGCTCTCCCCCGCCGGCCAGCCCTCGGCCCGTCCGGCCTGGTACAGGCGGCAGGCCATCTTGAGGAGCAGCGCGTACTTGTGCGTCCGGGCCAGGCGCATCGCGGCGACCAGCGAGTCAAGAGGGCCGAGAGCGAGCTGTAGGGCGTAGCCGGAGGGGACGGAGGCCGGGTCGATGGTGCCGAGCCCGGAGGACGTGAGACGGGAGTTACCTGCGACGCGGTCGAGGAGGTGGTCGATACGGGAGCGGAGTTCGGCGAGCTGGGCGGAGGTGTCGAGGGTGTGCATGGATCCGCCGTCGGCCAGGGACCAGACGGTGTCGGCGCGGACCTGAAGCGGGAGCGTCGCCCCGGTGGTGCGGTCCTTGGGCAGGCGGACGCCGGACAGGCCGATGATCGGCGTGCCGGTGGTCGCCGAGGCGGCGGCCGAGTCTGAGTCAGTGGCGGCGAGTTCGTCGAGGGTCTGCATGACCTTGGCGATCAGCGGCTGCCCCCAGTGCTCCCCGGCATCCGGGATGGTGTTCGTAAGGTGGACGACGGGCAGGAAGTCGATCATCAGGTCCAGGGCCTGGAGGACTTCGCCGTCGGAACGGACTCGGTAGGCGGCCTTCTCCATGGGCAGGTTGTAGACGTCGTGCTGCGCCTTGAGGTCGTCCAGCAGCCACTCGGCGTCGGTCAGGTAGCAGGTCACGCCGGACGGCCGTCCGGGCGCCCACGGGTAGGTGCGGCTGATCATCCCGCTCTCCGCGACAAGCTGGTCACCGACGATGAGGACAGGGTCGCCGTCTGGCCCGGTAACCCACTCCCGTACCGGGAAGCCGTCCTTCGAAACGCCTGGCTGTGTGGCAGCACCGATCGGCCCGAGCTCGTAGGTGATCCGCCGGAGCCGGGCCTTCAGCCCGCGCCGGTCGTCCTCAGGCAGTTCCCATGCGAAGTGCACCCGGGTCGGGTACTCGGCGGCGTCGGTCTCGTCGTCGGACCACTCAGGGAAGTAGAAGCCAGCATCGATCGTCCGCAGCGCGGGCCGGCCCTTCGACGGCTCCCACGCCAGGGTGTACACGGCGTCCCCGGACCGGATGGCGGCCCGCTCGGCTTGCTGAATCCGAAGGGGCAGCAGTTCCTTCTCCGCCCACGCCCGCAGCTGTTCCTGAACCGCGCGGTGGCCCCCGGCACCCCCCGACACAGGGTCGTTCTGCTGCTCAGCGCCAGGCACGACGATCGTCTGCTCGGAGCCGAGGAGGTAGCCGAGCGCGGTGTCGATCAGCTTCGCCGCATCGCCCAGCTCGCGCCGCTCAAGGCCGGTCTCGTCGCCAGCTGCGGCAGCCAACTGCCCGGCCTGGTTGTGGTCGTAAGCGGCGAGCAGCTTGTACGCCTGCAGGCGGCGCAGGTCCTCCGGTGGAACCCAGCTGGCAGCGAGCTCACCGAACGGACCGAAGCCCCGGCGTGGGGGTGTGGCCATCACCGGCTTGTAGTTCAGCCACGACCAGGCGTCAATGACGAGATCACGCAGGCCCACGGGTGCCCTCCCGGCACAACTCAGGCCCCACGCCACCCATCAGCGTACGCGGACCAAGATCACACGATGGCTCTCGTGTCGCTGGATTTCAAGATCCGCCGCCGGGCCGCCCGTGACCGGATCCCTCCTCGTCAGCTCGCTTTGAGCCGCTCCAGGAGATCGGCGACCCCATCGACCTGCCGATACGGCTTGAACGACGGGACAAGCTCGCGGACCAGGCTGATGCACCGTTCGGCACCGATCCGGCTTGCAAGGTCGAGAGATTGGTTCGTGACGACGAGAGCCTGTTCGACCTCGTGGGCCTGTAGGAGGCTGCGGGCCTCGTAGGTTAGGAAGATCCCGCGGGTCTTGTCACGGGAGCGCGGCAGGAGGCTCATGCCCTCGTCGATGCGGGCGTGGGCTTCGTCGGTGCGGCCGAGGTCGAGCATGCACTGGCCGGAGTCAACGGCCAGGTCAGCTGTGCTCATCCAACGGCACCAGGCGGGTGCCGGGTCTGGGCTGTCGGTCAGCAGGGCGGCCTCGGCGGCGGTTAGGTCGCGGTGGCAGTCGGCGGCAGCTCCGAGGGCGGCGTGTGCGCGGGCCCGGCGAAGGTAGAGCAGGGAGCGGGCGGTGGGGTGCCGGGTGTGGATGAGGGCCTGGCTGAGCGGTTCGACGGCGGCGTCGGGCTGGGTCAGCCAGATCGACTGGTAGGCGAAGTCGGAGAGGACGCCAGCGCCGAGGTCGCGGTCACGGGCGGCGTGCGCGTTGGTGAGAGCCGCGTTCCAGAGCTTCCCCGCCGCGAAGTGCTGGCCCTGGTCGAAGCGGTGCCAGCCGCAGGTGCTGGCCAGGGAGGCGGCTAGCAGGTGGAGTCGTCGACCGATGGGCTCGGTGTACCGACCCTGTTCAAGCAGATCGGTGACCGTATCCAGCTGGGCGTCCATCAGCTTCGCGGTGTGCTGCCGCTGTTCGGTAGGCAGGGAGGTCAGCTTGGCGCTGGTGTCCTCCAGCCAGTCGACCAATTCGCCGTCGACATGTTTGCCGTTCAGAGCGGTGGTGAGCCGGTCGGGTTCGAGGGTGGCCCACTGGGCGGAGAGCCCGGCCAGCGCGAGCGCGCTGAAGGTCATGAAGGTACGGCGACGATGATCCATTGCGGCTCTCTGTGCGTCTCGAAGTGCGTGGACGGTGAACGCCGATCCGAGCGGCACCGGCTGTTCCTGACCGGGCAGCCAGTGAGGCCATTCGTAGGCTTCCAGGTCGCTGATCGGGACGTCGAAGGCTTCGGCGATCAGGAGCTGGGACTCGAAGCTCGGCGTCTTCTTCCAGTTCTCCCACTTGCTGACGGCGGCCTTGTCGGTGCCGGAGCGAAGACCCTCGGGCCTGTTCCTGGCGGCGTGGTGGATGCGGGCCGCGAGGTCGGTCTGGGACCAGCCGCGAAGCGCGCGGGCGTAGGCGAGGGGGTGCCGGATCTGGTCGTCCACGGGGCCAATCCCATCATCGACGGTGACCGTGAGCCTACTGCGCGTACCGGCGGGACTACCCCGGGACTACGGACAACGCCTGGCTGGTGGCCGTGAGTTGGGCTCTACTCGTCGTGCACCGACAAGTTCCTTCACGAAGCGGAAGGAGTCCGCGCATGAAACGACGCGCTGCGGTCATCGGCCTCGGCCACCAGGCGCTCGAAGACCACCTGCCCGGCCTGCTCGGCTCCAGCAGGGCCGAGCTCGTCGCCGTCTGCGACAGCAACCCCGACACCCTGCGGCAGCGACAGGAAACTCTCCAGGTCCCCGGATTCACCCGTGCCGGTGAGCTGCTGGATGCGGTGGCCCCGGACTTCGTGGTCGTCGCCGTCCCGCACCACGCCGGCCGCGAGGTCGTCCAGGAGTGCGCCACCCGGGGCGTCCACGTCCTCAAGGAGAAGCCATTCGCCACCTCGGTGGAGGAGGCCCGAGAGCTCACCCAGGTCTGTGAGGCCGGGCAGGTCGAGCTGATGGTCACGCTCCAGCGGCGTTTCAACCCGATCTACAGCAGCGTCGCCGGGCTGCTGGACCAGATCGGCACCCCGTTCCTGATCGACGGCCAGTACACCTTCCACACCGACGACCCCGGTGCCGGCTGGCGCGGAGACGTCCGCCAGGCCGGCGGCGGCTGCATCATCGACATGGGCTACCACCTCATCGACCTGCTGCTGTGGTACTTCGGCCTGCCCAGCCGGGTCATAGCCGAGTTCTCCACCACCGCGGTCCCCGGCGGCGGATACGACGCGGAGGACACCGCCGTCATCCAGCTTGGCTACGACAGCGACCTGTACGGCTCGGTGCTGCTGTCGCGGTGGGTGGCCCCGAAGACCGAGCGGCTGCACGTGGTCGGCACCCGCGGCTCGGTGCTGCTGACCAAGGGCCAGGTCCAGCGGCTCGACCTGGGCGGCGTGGTCGTGGAGGAGCTGACCCGCCCACACGCGCCGGCATCAGCGTCGGCCGCGCAGATCGACTACTTCTGCCGGGTCCTGGACGGCGAGAGGCCCAACACCTCCGGCCCGGACCAGCACCTCGCGCATGCCGCGTTCATCGCCTCCTGCTACCAGTCCAAGGCGGCGGGGCGCTACATCGACCCGAAGGAGATGCTGTGACCAGTCCTCTCGCCCTGCTCGGCGGAAAGCCCACCATCACCACCACCGGTCCGCACTTCGCCTGGCCGCCGATCGACGACACCACCCGTGCCAAGGTCGCCGCCCAGCTGGAGGAGGCGATCTCCATCCCCGGCCGGTCCGGCGTCGTCGCCGAGCTGGAGGACGGACTGCAGAAGTACTTCGGCGTCCGGCACGCGGTCACCACCAGCTCCGGCACCGCCGCCCTGCACGCCACTTACTGGGCCACGAGGATCAAGCCCGGCGACGAGGTGATCGTCCCGGCCTGGACGTTCCACGCCACCGCCTCCCCGCTGTTCCACCTCCGCGCGGTGCCGGTGCTGTGCGACACCCGGCTGGACGGCAACATCGACCCGAACCGCATCGAGGAACTGATCACCCCGCGTACCCGGGCGGTCATGGTCACCCACCTGTGGGGCAAGCCCGCCGGCATGACCGACATCCTGGAGGTGGCGAACGCCCACGACCTGGCGGTGCTGGAGGACGGCTCCCACGCGCACGGCGCCAGCATCGCCGGGCAGAAGGTCGGCACCTTCGGCCTCGCCTCGGCCTTCTCCCTCAACGGCCCCAAGCCGCTGTCCGGCGGCGAGGGCGGGTTCGTCCTGACAGACGACGACGATACGTACCACCGCGTCATCACGCTCGCGCACTACAACAAGCGGGCCAAGACCGAGATCCCGGAAGGCCATCCGCTCGCGCGGTACGCGGTCACCGGGGCCGGTCTCAAGCTCCGCATCCACCCACTCGCCGCAGCCATCGCCCACGACCAGCTCGCCCGCCTCGACGGCTACCTCGCCGGACGTGCGGAGATCGCCGGCTACCTCACCGATCAGCTCGGCGGGATACCCGGCTTGGAGGTCACCGAGATGTCCGAAGGGGTGATCCCGTCCTGGTACGGCTTGACGCTCACCTACCGGCCGGACGAGCTCGGCGGCCTCCCGATCGAGCGGTTCCATCAGGCGCTGCTCGCCGAGGGCGCCACCGAGTTCGACCGTCCCGGCTCCACCTGCCCCCTCAACCAGCTGGCGCTGTACCAGCAGCCGAGCATGCTGTTCCCCGGCCACCCGCACTCCCATCGCCGGTACAAGGCCGGGGACTTCCCCGTCGCCGAGCACGCCCACGCCCACACGATCAAGCTCCCGGTCTGGCATCGTGAGCAGGATCTCGAACTGGCCGAGCAGTACGTCCGCGCGGCCATCAAGATCAGCGACCATCACAAGGAGCTGCAGTGACCGTCACCTCCCCCGAGTTCGCGGCCCGCCTGGCGGCCGACGCCGAAGCCGCCGGCATCACCGGCTTCGTCGCCGCCGCCGTCATCAACCACGACGGCCGCGTCCTGCTCGTGCGGCGCAACCCCGACGACTACATGGGCGGGATGTGGGAGATCCCCTCCGGGACCGTCGAGACCGGGGAGACCATCCTGGATGCGCTGCACCGCGAGACCATCGAGGAGACTGGACTGACCATCGACCAGGTCACCGGCTACATCGGCCACTTCGACTACCAGAACAGCCGCGGCGGTACGACCCGTCAGTTCAACTTCGCGGCCACCGTGGAGAAGACCGAACCCGTCGTCCTCACCGAGCACGACGCCCACCAGTGGGCGGTCCCCAGTGAGCTGCCCGAGGTCAGTGACGCAGTCCGCAACTTGATCGCTCCCTGACCACAGACGTGTCGCGCGGCCTGGTGCTCGAAGCGTTCGTCGAGAACCAGGCCGCAGTCAGTCAGGCTCACCGGCTCAAGAGCCTTGCCAGCCTACGGCTGGAACGCGCACCCAGCACCGAACGCGTTCTCGTCCAGATCGGCCTGCCGCTCGGGGCCGAGCTTGGCCCACTCAACCGCGCATAGCTCCTGCGACCGCTCCTGGCCGCGAGCGACGATCAGCGACTGCGCAAACCGGCCAGCCACGATCGACCGCTTCTGCTTGGCCTCGAACTGCTCCGCCCATGCCGAGGCGCTGGCAGCCGGGTCGGGCTTCTTCGGAGTCTCCCCTGATGCGGCGATCCACGCGATCCCCCCGGCGACAAGCGCCGCGCACAGTAGCTCAACGGTGATGAGCCGCGCCCCCTTCAGCTTCATGATCGGGACGGTAGCAGCGGAGCCTGACACCTGTTCAGTTTTTGCCTTTGGCCATAAGCCCCCTTGTGGCAGTTACGCCTCATCGGCGACCGTTGAACCGGCCGTCGTCCGGGTTGTTCGGCATCGCGCTGAGCTGGTCGGGGTCGGCAAGTTCGGTCAGCCCGTGCACGGCAGCATCCATGCGGTCCGGTGAGTCCATGCCAGCCACCCAGGTCACCATCTGGCTCTCCAACTGCGAGTAGTGGCCGACGTGGTGGACGCGGCCCTGCTCGTACAGCTGGGCGATCGGTTCAGCGCGGAGGCGCTTGCCGACCTTGGCGGTGACTTCGAGGATCATCGGCATGAGCAGGCCGCGGGTCTCGCCGTCGCGGGCGAGCTGCTCCCACGCCTGGGTGACAACCTGGCGGGCCATGTCACCTCCGTAGTTGGACTCCACCACGATCGCGTCGGCCTTCAGTACCATGGCGAGGCGGCAAGCGGTCAGGCCCCAGTCGTTGGCGCCCATGTTCCCGGAGCGGTCATCCAGGACGTACAGGTGGTCGTCGAAGCCCAGGGCCACGCCGATGACGCCAGTCTCGTCGCCGACCAGGCTCTCGCCGCCGGCGGGGTCGACGGCGACGATGACCCGGGCCATGTCGAGGCCGCTGAAGGTGACGGCGGTGACGCGGTGCTGGTCGATCCATTCGCGCTTCCAGACTCCGCCTTCCTGCGGGCGGGGCTTCTGCTGGTACAGCGACCACCAGACGCGTTCGCCGACGGCGCGCCGTATCCCGGCGAGGGCCTTCTTCCCGTAGCGGGCTGGCCACAGGGGCTCGCCGAGCTTGCGGCCGAGGGCGTCGTTGGGGCTGTCGGCGGTGGCGGGCAGGTCGATGATGATCCAGTCATCTGCGGTCTCGCTGGCGAGGATGCGTCCCGCGAGATCGTCTTCGCTCCACCTGGTCTGGATGACGATCACTGAGCCGCCCGGCTCGATGCGGGTGAGGAGGACGGACTGCCACCACTCCCACAGGCGCTTGCGCATCGTCGGGGACTGGGCTTCGGCGTCGTCCTTGATCGGGTCGTCCACGATCGCCAAATGCGCGCCCTTACCGGTCAGGCCGCCGCCGCCGGCGCAGACGAGACCGCCCGCGTGTCCGGCGATGTCGAACCGGTTCGCCGCCTTCGAGCCGGGGTGGAGGGTAACGCCGATCTGCTCGCCCCAGGTCGTGATGGCGTCGCGAATCCACCGGCCGTGGTCGTCCGCCAGGTCGGCACTGTAGGAGGCGATCATCACGCGGTGGTCGGGCCGCTGCATGAGGTACCACAGCGGCGCCCACCTCGCGGCCCGACGGGACTTGCCGTGCCGCGGGGGCATCGTCAGCAGGAGTCGAATGGACTCACCGGCGGCGATCCGCGCGAAGGCGTCGTCGATGAGCGCCAGGTGCTCCGCCTGCATCTCCCTGCCAGCGGTCAGCAGGGCCGCCATCGAGCCGGGCGACCGCTTCAGCGCGATGTCCCCCTCGACGGCGGCCAGCTCGTCCCGTAGCGCCGGGGATGCCCTTTCGGCGATCGCGCGGCGTCGCTGGGCAGGCAGGGTCCGGTACTGGGCGATCAGATCTACAGGGGCCAGCATCAGCCTTCACCGCCCTCGGAGAAGGCGATCAGCTTCGCCAGCTCCGCAGCGGTCACCGACTCCACCTCGAGCGGCCCGGCATCCGGGCCGGACAACTCGGTGCGGGCAGGGCTGTCGATGCCGAGCAGCCGTGCGTCGCGTTCCAGAATGCGTATCGCCCGGTCGATGGCGGGCAGGTCGCCGTCCTTGACCGCCCGTCGGAACGCGACGAAGAACAGCCGCTCCAGGCGCATGTGGTGGACGACGCGGAGCTCATCCACGGACATGTCGAGGTTGAGGTGCCGCTCCTGGAGGGCCTGGCTAACGTCCTTGCATGCGTACCGGATCAGCGCGGCATCGTCCGGCGGCTCCTTGCCTTTGGTGTAGAGATCGACGCCGTAGCCCTGCGGGTAGGCCAAACCGTCACTGTTGATCACTGGATCAGCCGCGAGCTTCCGGCCGATGGTCAGCCAGTCGACGCCGGCGAGCTTGAGCTCAACGGCGTCAGCGCGACGTTGCGCGATGGCAGCGCGCTGCGCCTTCGTGGGGCGAGCCATGGCGCGGATCCTCCGTCAGGTGCGCCCCCGCTCTGCTTCCATGATCCAGCATCTAATCAATCCAAGGCCAGCGCAGCCTGTTACTCAGGTTGAACTCGCCTTGTCGGTCCCCGGGAGTCGAAACAGTCGGTACGCCGCGGCGACATCGACCATGCTCCGTCGTGGCTCAGGAGTGCGGCGTCATGCAGGACCCGGAACGGGTCCTCGCCGTCTCTCAGGGCGACCGGAACAGCTCGTCCAGGTGATGGGTGAGGATCGCCAGCGCGGCGTCGCCGGTGCGTTGGCCGCCGAGCACGCTTGAGCCGAGGCCGTTGACCATGGCCAGCATTCCGGCGGCCGTCATCTCGGGGTTCTTGCCAGCGTCAATCTCCCCGGCCTGCTGGGCGGCGCGGATCTGCTTGGCGAGGAAGCCCTCGAGGAGGTCGGGCTGCGCCGTTCGGTGTTTCTCCAGCACCTTGGGGTTGCTGAGTACCAGCGTGTAGTAGGCGGCGTAGGTTCTGGTGATCCGGCGGCTCTCCGGATCGGTCGGCAGGATGCACGAAAGGACTGCGGTCACGATGCCGCGCGGTGTGGGCGGGGAGCCCGCCGCGCTGATCCACTTCTCCATGCGGGCCTGGAGTTGGGCGCCGAGCCTGGCCAGCGCGTCCAGCAGCAGCCCTTCCTTGCTCGCGAAGTAGTACTGCACCAGCCGCAGGGAGACGCCGGCTTCGGCGGCGACCGCCCGCATGCTGGCCGACTGCAGACCCTGGGTGTCGGCGATACGCAACAGCGCCTCGGCGATCTGTCGTCTGCGTTCCTCCTGATCGACCCGCTCGTTCATGATGCGACATCCCTCTCGTGGTACACCCGTATCATGCTGTGATACACCTGTATCATGCGAATCAGCCAGTTCAAGAACAACCAGGCCAGAGACCGATTCCGCGCCGCCTACGAACGGACTCTGGAGGAACTGTGGCCGGGGCCGCGGACGGCGCTCGACCTTCCGACCACGTTCGGGACCACCCGCGTCTACCGAACCGGGCCGCAGAGCGGCGAGCCGATCGTGCTGCTGCCCGGCTCGGGCGGAAACGCGCTGATGTGGCACCGGTACATCGACGCGCTGGCTCAGCACCATCCGGTCATCGCCGTCGACGCGATCGGCGAGCCGGGCGCGAGCGTGCAGACCGCCCCGATCGCCGACGGCCAGGACGGCGCTGCCTGGCTGGACGAACTCCTGGCCGCACTGGAGGTGACGGCTGCCCATCTCGTCGGCTGCTCCTACGGCGGCTGGCTGGCGGTCAACCACCAGATCCACCGCCCCGGACGGACCGCCTCCCTCACCCTGCTGGATCCCGCTGGCTTCGCCGACTTCGGCCCCCGGTTCTACGCCTGGCTGATCGCCGGCGGGCTCGCCGCAACAGCGCCACGCCCGCTCCGCCCCCGTCTGGCCCGCCTGGTCGGCAACAGCGCCATCCTGGAGAGCGAACTGATGAGCCTGATGCGCGCGTCGATGGGATTCCGCCGCGCACTCCCGGTGCCCCCGGTCTTCTCCGACGAAGAGCTACACCGCTTGCGTGTTCCCGCACTGTTTCTGCTCGGGGCGCGCAGCGCCATGCACGACTCACGCGACGTCGCCGACCGCATCGGCAGGCTCGTGTCCTCGGCCCGGGTGGAGATCGTGCCCGGCGCCGGCCACGCGTTGCCGACCGACCAGCCGGCTCTGGTGGCCGAACGCATCCTCAATGCCGTCGGGCAGTAGTGCCACCGGGTCGGTCCCGGACTCCTGATTCCTTGTTACCCAGATTGGACTCGCGATGATGTCGGCCATCAGGGCAGGGCGGTGATCAGCCCGGTCTCGGCCAGGCAGCCGTCGATGAGCTGCGGCCGGTACTGGATCTTGCGTAAGCCTCGTCTGACTGTCCGCACGAGGTGGTCCGGATCGGCGAATGCGACATTAGCCAGGGACCCCCGTCGCAGCAGTGACCAGATACCCTCGACCGGGTTGAGGTCGGGCGCGTACGGGGGCAACTGGTAGACGGTGAGCCACTCCTGGGAGGCGATGAACTCCTTCATGCCGGCGGCCAGGTGGGTATTCAGGTTGTCCCAGATCTTGCGTCCTGAACATGAAAGGGAGCTGATTGTAGGAACAGCTTCCGAAAATGGTGCTGTGCGGAAGATGAAGGATTTTATGGCCCTTCGGAGTCGCCCTGCGGGGGGAGGCTCCAAACCGCCTCATGCCGCGTTGGCTGAAGACCGTCGTGGTGAGCGATGAGGAAAAGGCGTCGTAAGAGGCGTCAGGTGGGGACCGGGAAGACGAACGCAAGTGAATCGCTGCTGACGTGTCGAAAGACAAACAGATGACATCGAAACCGGGGCATGGTCTGGTCCCCGGGATGAGCCTGGCGGGTTCCCGCTTATTGGCCAGGCGGTGTCCGGCATATAGGCGACGTGAGTCCGGTCTGCGGCTTCCGCATGGAACAGGAGAAGGCAGGCCCGATACTGCCCGCCGCGCGGCGGTGGGCGAGAGGGAGTGCCCCAAGCAGCGGACACTGCGAGGGGTCGAGTACCGATGCGGGTCCTGCTGGCGGACCGGCCCGTAGTAGTGGTGAAGTCCCTGTAACGGGGGCGGAGCGAAGGGGCCGGGTCGTTCGTGACTGTGTTGATCGCATCAACCGGAAGTTCTCCGGGAGGAGTTCGATGGGCCAGTTGAAGTCTCAGGTCAAGCCGTTTGATATTTCGAAGTGGGAAGTCAAGGAGGCATGGGAGGAAGTCAGGGCGAATAAGGGCGCCCCTGGAGTGGACGGGCAGAGCATCGCCGACTTCGAGAAGGACCTTCAGAGCAATCTGTAGAAGGTCTGGAACCGGATGTCGTCGGGCTCATACTTTCCGCCCCCTGTGCGCGCGGTGGCCATTCCCAAGCCGCAAGGCGGTGGCACGAGGATGCTCGGCATTCCCGCTGTCGCCGACCGGGTGGCACAGACCGTGGTGGCCCGGCATCTGATGCGGAGGGTGGATCCCATTTTCCACCCGGACAGCTTCGGATACCGGCCCGGGCGGTCGGCTTTGGACGCGGTGGGGAAATGCCGGGAGCGTTGCTGGAAGCGGGACTGGGTGGTGGAGTTCGACATTGCCAAGTTCTTCGACAGCGTGCCCTGGGGCCTGCTGGTCAAGGCCGTGGAGGCTCACACTGACGCCGTCTGGGTGAACTTGTATGTCCGGCGGTGGCTCGCTGCCCCGCTCGCCATGCCCGACGGCTCCCTGGTGGAGCGGGAGCGCGGAACCCCGCAAGGGGCACCGGTGTCTCCCGTCCTGGCGAACCTGTTCCTGCACTACGCGTTCGACACCTGGATGACCCGGGAGTTCCCGGCCGTCTGGTTCGAACGCTATGCGGACGACGCGGTGCTGCACTGCGACACCGAGCGACAGGCCCGCGAGGTGCTGGCCGCGCTCACGGACAGGATGGCCGAGGTCGGGCTGCATCTGCACCCGGACAAGACCCGGATCGTGTACTGCAAGGACGGATCCCGCCAAGGCTCCTACGGGCACGAGGCGTTCACGTTCCTCGGGTACACGTTCCGCGCCAGGCGAAGCCGGACCCGGCACGGCAGGAAGTTTCTGTCGTTCGAGCCGGCGGTCAGCCAGGACGCCCTGAAAAGGATCGGCCGGGAGGTGCGGTCCTGGCACCTGCACACCCGCTCGGATCTGTCCTTCAACGAGCTCGTCCGCAGGGTCAACCCCGTGGTGGCGGGCTGGATCAACTACTACGGCCGCTTCAGGCCGTGGGAGCTGCATCCCTTCTTGATGCGCATCAACGCCTACCTGGTGCGCTGGATCCGCCAGAAGTACAAACGGCTCGCGGCCAAGCGGAAGGCCACCGCGAAACTGCGGGAGATCGCCCAGCGATACCCCCGCATGTTCGCGCACTGGCGCTACACCGTGGACGCCTCGCTGATCTGACGATCAGAGCGACAAGAGCCGTGTAACGGGCGACTGTTACGCACGGTTCTGTGAGAGCCGAGGGGTGAGATTCCCCTCGGCTACTCGGCAAGACGATCGGGCCGCCGAGCTGAGCGTGTGCCGCAACGACCAGGTCACGGTA
Source organism: Kitasatospora sp. GP82 (assembly GCF_029892105.1). Classification (GTDB taxonomy): domain Bacteria; phylum Actinomycetota; class Actinomycetes; order Streptomycetales; family Streptomycetaceae; genus Kitasatospora. The sequence goes on from NZ_JARZAJ010000012.1 coordinate 161,723, forward strand.
GTCGCTCCAGGCGAAGCTCTTGCGGCCATTGCTTCTGCCCTGGCCATCATCCAGCCTGGGCCGGTAGATCAGCCGGGACCGCTCGCCGGGCTTGTAGCAGGTCAGGGCGGCGACCGAGATCCGCCGGCGGGAGCGGCCGCGCACCCGAATAACGGGCGTGCGGCCGCGACGTCCCCAGGTACGGGCACGCGGCGGCGTCATCGAGACCCCGGCCTCGTCCTCAAAGACCAGCCAGGCTCCAAGCGCCGCCGCCAGGCTTTTACCTGCGGCCACACCTGCCTCTTCCACACCTCGACCGCCCCGTCGTCACGCTCGAGCGCGCGCCGGGCAGGCTGCTGGCACGACCAGCCATTGCGCCGCATCAGCTTCCACACGCCCTGGACCGTGTACGAGACGTGGAACCGCCGACCGATCACAGTCTTGATCCGCGCCAGCGTCCACCGCTGGTCCTCCCAGCCGTGCGCCAGCGGCCCCTTCTCCAACTCCCGCTCCAGCTGAGCGAACTGCCGCTCGCTGAGCCTGGGCAGAGACTGCGGCCCCTTCGACCCCAGGACCACCGAGCCGCCCTGCCGCCCTGCCGCCAAGCCTGACGTCACCGCTCCACCGACCGCACAGTGACCCGGAGATCAGCGGCGATCACCCTATTGCTGTCACCGCGTTCGAACCGCTCGGCGGCGTCCAGCCGCACCCGCTCCCGACGCTGTTGCTCCTGGGCGGTCAACCCGCCCCCCCTGCGCATACCGCACCCTGATCTCGTACCGCAGGGATCAAGGACCGTCAGCACCTACGACACGGCGAGTTCAACCTGAGTAATCAAGCATAAATACCTTGAGGAGGTGCATTGATGGATCATCAGCAACTGCTGGCTGCGCTGCGTCAGGCCGGCGTCGACGACCGGTCGTTCTGCATCAGGGGTCACGCGCTGCCTGGCTGGTTCGGCGAGGGAGGAATCCTCGACCAGGCCGCCGATGGCCGGTGGTTCGTGGGTGGTGTAGAGCGCGGTCGCCTCGACGTCGATCGCTATTTCGACTCCGAGGAGGATGCCTGCCAGTTCGTCTATGATCTGCTGACTCGTCCGCGCCCCGCTCCCCGCGAGCGCACCCCGGAGGAGCGGGCCGCAGACCGCGAACGTTCCCGGCAGCGCCAGGCCGAACTACGCGAGGAGATGGCCAGGGCAAAGGCCCATCACCAGGAAAACGACGGGTGAGGCAAGGCTGTGGCGAGCAGCCATCGGGCGCTCGCCACAGTCACCTCCTGAACTGCTCCGGGAGCCAGCCCGGGGCGGTTCGGCTTGTTGGGCGGCCTTTGACCCCGGATGTTGGACACGGGCTATGCGGCTTCGGCCAGGGTAGTTGATGTTGTGTTGAGCGCGGTCTAGTAGGCGATGGGACTGCGGTGTCCGAGGCGGGAGGGACAGCGGACGGTGTTCTAGCGGTGAGCCCAGCGGAAGACCGCCAGGCGGGCCTCGCGCTCGCTTGGCCAGCCTCTGCGCCCTTGCAGCAACTCCCTTTTGAGAGTGGCATTGAAGCTCTCGGCCGCCGCGTTGTCCGCGCTGCTGCCGATCGCGCTCATGGACTGGCGGACACCTGCCCGAGTGCCCGAGTGCCCGAGTGCCCGCGACGGCCCATCAGCCAGAATGCGACCCAACCGGCCGACCATGAATGCGACCACAAGGCGGCCGCGACCGGACGCACCGCGCAGGACACCGTCCTGGCGCAGGCCGGTCCGGGGCCCGGCTCGGCCGGTGGGCGGAAATTGGTGCCGGTCCGGGTGCGACCGGATCGGGGGCTCGACTCGTGTATAGGGCGGAGCCCGTGCTCGGGCCGGGTTGTGGAGCCGCTGTGCCGGTGGGCGGCGGGTGGGACAGGGGAGTGGGATGGACGATTTCCGAGAGGTCCTGAGCGAGGAGCTGTCGTCGCTCGGTGCGCAGCCGCCTGCGTTGGGGGACCTGGTCGGGGAGGCCACGCGGGCGGGTCGGCGGGTCCGGCGGGTGCGGATGTGGGCTGCCGTCGGGGGGTCGGCCGTCGCGATGGCTGCCGTGGGCGTTCTGTTGAGCGTGCTGGTGACGGGCGGGGTGAAGGGAGGCGGCGGTGTGGCCGCCGCGGGCCCCGCCTCAAGCTCTCCGGCGCTCTCGGCCAGTCCGTCGGGTGGTGTCCCGTCGGGTTCGAGTGCGTCGGCGAGCAGCTCGGCGGCCCCGAGCTCCGGCGCGACGGTCACTCGCACCGCGCCTCCTGCACCGCCGCCCGGCAAGGCCGGCGGGGGGAAGGTCCGGGCCACCGCAGCAGGCCTGTTGGAGGAGGTGCTGCAGCTGCTGCCCGCGGGCAGTACGAGCAACTACGCGGGCGACTCGGGGGCCGTTCCCCTCGTGCAGACGTATCTGACCACGGCGGCCGGAACCGGGATGATCCGGCTGAGCGTCTTCTCGGAGCAGGTACCGATGGACTGTGCGGGGGCCGCCGAGTGCCTGACCGATCCGTACGGCCACAAGGCGCGGGTCGACCACGAGGCGGGTAACTGCGTTCAGGACACCGTGGTCCAGGTCGACCATGGTGACGGCACCTCGGTGCAGGTCGACATCGGTACCTGCCTGGACTACACCGACAGTCACAACGCGCCCGGTGTGCAGGCCCTGACAGTCCAGCAGGCCGTGGCAATAGCGGGCAACCCGGCCCTCGGCCCGCTGATGGACTCCGCCACCGTGCAGGCCGGGGAGGGCAGGTTCCCCGACCTTCCGTCCATCGGCTGACTGTGCCGGGGCGGTCTCACAGGCCCGTGCCGCGACAGTCGGTCGGAGAGCAGTCGAAGCAGTCGAGTCAGTCGCGCTATGGCCCCACAGTGCCGGGGCTGTGGCGCGGGTATCGTTTCCGGGCCGGTGCGCCGGCCGGGACAGGGGGAGCAGGCCATGCGTGGGGAGCCGGAGTTCATAGCGTTTGCGGAGGCCAATGTCGTACGGCTGAGGCAGATCGCCTATCTGATGTGCCGTGACTGGCATCTGGCCCAGGACCTCACCCAGAGCACGCTCACCAAGATGTACGTGGCCTGGAACCGGATCGGCCGCAAGGGCCCCGAGGATCCGTTCCACTACGCCCGCAAGGTGCTGCTCAACACCGTCCTCGACCACCGGCGGCTGCGCAGCAGCACCGAGGTCGCCACCGAACGGCTGCCCGACCGCACCGCCGACTCCGATCCCACCGCGGTACGGCTGACGCTGCTGGAGGCACTGGGACAACTGGCCCCGCGTGATCGGGCCATCCTGCTGCTGCGCTACTGGGAGGACCACAGCGTCGAGACGACGGCCGAGATCCTGTCGGTCAGTCCGTCCGTGGTGAAGTCGCAGAGCATGCGCGCCCTGGCCACGCTGCGGGCCCAGTTGGGCGCGGACCGCGAGCTGCTGCTCGAGGACTCCCGGGCCGGATAGCCGGACAGCCGGACAGCCGGACAGGGAGGGGGCCGGGGCCCGGCCCCCTCCGGTCAGGGCGCGGTCAGTGCAGTGTGCCCGCGTAGCGGCGGGTGAAGCGGGTGCCGGTGGCGGCCGTCACGGTGACGTCGTAACGTCCCTTGTCCAGCGGCCAGTGGAGGGTGGCGCTGCCGCCGGGGCGGACCCAGACGGTCTGTGCCTTGCCCGCGAAGTCGTTCGGGGTGGCGGTGAAGGGGACCTCCGCGCCGCCCTCGTTGACGAGTCGCAGCGCGAGGCCGGAGCCGGTCAGCGTGGCCTTGACCGAGGGAACGGCGATGTCGCCCTGGGCGGCGTGGACGACGCTGCCCGCGAAGCGGCGGACGAAGCCGTCGGGGCCGTGGACGGTGAAGTCGTACCGGCCGTCGGTGGCGGAGGCGTCCCAGGTGTAGACCCCGCTCGCGCCGGGGGCGACGGTGTACGGGGTGCCGGTAAAGGCGTACGCGATGTTCGGGTAGACGGTGTAAGGGAACGACACCGTACCGGAGTTGGCGAGCGTACAGGTCACGGTGCCGGTACTGCGGTCCACCACGGCGTCGGCGGACGGGCGGTACGGCAGCCTGCGGTGCGGACGGTTGCCCGGCTCCTGGGCCGGCATGGCCTGGGTGCCGGTCGCGGGCAGGACGACGGCCGGGAGGGAGGCGCCCGCGTCCGCCTTGGCCATCAGCGCGACGGTGTCCGGCAGCGCCGGTACGGAGTAGTCGGGCGCGCCGAAGTCGAAGCAGCTGGTCAGGTCGCCGCAGACGGCCCGGCGCCAGGCGGAGATATTGGGCTCCTGGACACCGGTCACCACCTCGAGGAAGCGCAGCACCGACGTGTGGTCGAACACCTGCGAGTTGACGTAACCACCGCGCGACCACGGCGAGACGACCCACAGCGGAACCCGGTTGCCGAGGCCGATCGCCCGGCCCTGGGTGTACTCCTCGGGGGTGCCGGGCTCGGGGGTCGGCGGCACGACATGGTCGAAGTAGCCGTCGTTCTCGTCGTACATCACCAGGAAGACGGTGTGCTTCCACACCTCCGGGTTGGACATCAGCGACTGGAGCGCAGTGTTGACCCAGTGCGCGCCGTAGTCCGGGCTGGCGCTGGGGTGTTCGGAGAACAGGTACGGCGCGACCAGCCAGGAGACGGTCGGCAGCGAGCCGTCCTTGCAGTGCCGGTCGAAGGCGGTGAGATCCCACTTCGTCATCGCGTTGACGTAACGCGGGTCGGTGGCGGGGAAGTTGTGGAACTGCTTGAAGTACGAGAGGGCGTTGTCGTCGTAGTCGCCGGTGCGGTCGTCGCTGCTCGGGTTGTGGTAGACGCGCCAGCTCACCCCGGCGGACTGCAGGCGCTCGGCGTAGGTCGTCCAGTCCGCGACGGGATTGTTCGTGACCGGTGTGTTGTCTATCCAGGGCCCGGTGGTGCCGTCGCGCCCGGGGCCTGCGGTACCCGTCCACAGGTACAGCCGGTTGGGGTCGGTCGGCCCGGCCAGTGAGCAGAAGTACGCGTCGCAGAGGGTGAACGCATCGGCCAGGGCGTACTGGTAGGGGATGTCGGCGCGGGTGAAGTAGCCCATGGTGCGCTCGCCCTTGGCGGCGACCCACTTGTTCATCGCGCCGTTGTTGATCGCCTGGTGGCCGGTCGCCCAGTCGTGGGCCAGGCCGCCGGCGTTCTGCGCGTTGTACCTGGTGGTGTCCATCCGGTACGGCAGCATCACGCCGCCGTCGCTGCGCCCGGCGTCCGGCTGGCGGAACACGTTGCCGCCGTCCGGGAACCGGAGCGCCTGCTTGTCGCCGAAACCCCGGACACCGTTCAGAGTGCCGAAGTAGTGGTCGAAGCTGCGGTTCTCCTGCATCAGGACGACCACGTGCCTGACGTCCTTGACGCTGCCGGAGCGGGCCGGCGCGGCGGAGGCCGTGGACGGGAGGCCGACCACGGCGGCCGCGCCCGCAGCTGCGGAGGCGCCGACGAAGGTGCGGCGGCTGAACTGGGTCATGGTCCGGCCTCTCAGAGGGTGAAGGTGGCGACGGCGGCGGCGGTGTCGGACGGCCACTCGTTGGCGGCGGTGGCCGGGTCCGGCTGCGGCCAGCCGACGGTCAGGGTGTGCGCCTCGACGAGGGTGAGCCGCCCCGCGTACTGGATCTGGTCGATCCGGTCCTGCGGCTCGGGCTTGCTGCCGCGCACCCGGCGGGTCGGCGACCAGGTGGTGCCGGGCGAGGCCACCGGGTCGGGATGGGCCTTGCGGTAGGCGTCGGTCAGCCCGGCGCCCTGAAGAGCGACGGTGACCGGCCAGTCGAGCCGGCCGGCGCCGAAGTGGGCGGCGGCGTTGGCGGCCGTCCAGTCGAGGTGGGAGGGCGAGGAGAGCCCGGCGGCCAGGATCACCGGAGTGCCCGCTGCGAGGTCCGCCTTGACGGCGGCGGCCAGTGCCTGCGCCTGCCGGCCCCGGGTGGAGGCCGCCTCGGCCGCCTCGACCTGGGCTGCGCTCCGGCCGTCCTGGACGGCGTACGGGCCGTAGTCACTCTCGTCCAGGTGCGCCGCCCAGAGCCGGACGCCGCGCCTGCCGGGCAGTTGGACGGTGACGGCGGCGGCGGGCAGCGAGGCGGTGGTGCCGGTGACGGCGGTCAGCGGGTAGCGGCTGAGGATGCCGACGCTGCCCGCGCTCTGGTACGCGTACCAGCCCAGCGCGGTGGCCAGCGCCTGCGCGGCGGTGCCCGCCGTCTCCTGGAGGGCGAGCACGTCCAGACCCTGGGTGAGGATCGTGCGCAGCTGCTTCTCCACACCGTCGGTGCTGTGCGTACCGGCGTCCCAGAGGTTCCAGCTGGCGATCTTGAGCCGCAGCGGCTCGGCGGCGGCCTTGACCTGGACCTGGACGGTGACGGTGTCCACGGCGCCGGAGGCGTCCTTGACCTCCACGGTGACGGTGCCGGGGTGCGCGGGCGCGGTCCTCGGCGCGGTGCCGGTGACGGTACCGTCCGAGCCGACGCTCAGCCAGGAGTCCCCGCCCGTACGGCGGTATTCGACCGCCCCCGTGCCGTGCATCCACAGCCCGGCCAGCCTGACGTTCACCGCCGCGCCCGGTGCCACCCGAGTGGCCGTCAGGGCGTCCACGGCAAGGTGTGCGCGGACCGGTGCGGGCTTCGGTTCGAAGCTGAACGGTGCGGTCTGTGCCAGGATCCCGTATCCGTCCTTGGCCAGCAGGTACGCGGTGTACGGGCCACCGGTGAGAGCCGAGGTGTCCAGCTGTACATCGCCTGCGCCGTCGGCGGTGTACTTCCACAGCAGCGAGGAGCCGGTGCCGGGCCGCCGGGTGCCGTCGTAGATCCCGACCCAGTTCTTGGGGTCGGGGGCGTCGGTGGTCCAGCGGAAGGTGAGCTTGTCGCCTTCGGTCGGGCTCGTCGGCGTGCCGAGGACGAGTGTGGATCCTGTCGCCACGGAGGTCCTGTCCGCCGCACCGATACCGGTGCAGCTGGGTCGAGTTGGCTGTACAACTGACCCAATTCACTCCGATCGTGGCGGACTTCGCGTGAACAGGGCATGGCGGCTCGTCGGGAGAATGCCGAACTCGACCGAACCCCGTTCCCGGCGGCCCGGGGAGGCGGCTCGGACTGCACGCCCGTACGAGAGTGCGAGGGCGGCTTCTCCGGGTAGGGCACGGTTCGCTAGCCTCTTGACGCGGAGTCAGCCAAACAGTATGGGGGAGTTGGGATGAGTTTTCTCGGGGAAGCCTGGAATGATGCCAAGGGCCTGGTCGGCGACGCCGTCAAGGTCGGCGAGGACATCGTCATGGCACCGGCGGAGATCGCCCACTGGGCGCTGACCCAGATGTTCGGCGGCGGCGAGGCCGACCTGCACAAGATAGCGAACGAGCTGTCCGAGCTGAGCAAGCAGATGGACGGGCTGTCCAAGGAGATCGGCACCGCGCTGGGGCAGCTGACCTGGCACGGTCCGGCGTCCGACGCCTTCGTCGGCTACGCGCAGGCGCGGGTGGGCGAGATGAACGCCGTCACCGACGACCTGTCCTCGCTGAGCCGGTCGGTCGACCAACTGGCCAACGCCTACTGAGTCGGAAGACTCGCTCCAGCACCGCAAGAGGAACTACGGGGGTATCAGCCTCATATGGCAAATGACCAGTTCGGCTATCAGATGCAGGAACTCGCCAAGATCGAGCAGGATTGGCGCTCGGTCGGCGAGCGGATGGAGCAGCTGAACCGGCAGCTCGGACAGATCACGCAGACGCTGGCCAAGGCGACGGCGATCGACCTCGCATCGAGCCAGTTCGCCGGAATCCCGGGCTTCGGGATCGCCTTCCAGGTACTCGACGACGTCAAGCAGATAGAGGACGCGACCAAGCGTCTGAAGGCCGACAAGGAGAAGCTGGCCAAGCAGATCGCCGACGGTGCCGAGCGGATGAGGGCGGTCAAGGCCGAGTACGAGGCGGCCGAGAAGAAGATCGAGGACGAGCTCAGGAAGCACGAGCACCAGAACCAGCCGCCCACCAGCCCGAAGCCGCAGCCACAGCCGCCCACCAGCGGATCCGGTGGTCATGGCGGTGGCTCGGGCGGCCACGGCGGTGGCTCGGGTGAGCCGGGCGGCCACGAGGGCGGTGGCAGTGGCGGTGACGGTGGCGGCGGCAGCCACGGCGCGCCGGACGGCCACGTCAGTACCGCCAGCGAGATCAAGGTCTCCGAGGTCACCTACGGCGGCGCCGGATCGTGGAAGAGCGGCCAGGCAGCCACCGAGGACTACATCAACCAGGCGCTGGACAAGATGGGCATCACCGACCCGCAGGCCCGGGCCAACTGGATGCGCGGCATGCTGACCATCGCCGAGCGCGAGTCCAGCTACAACGCGCCGCATTCCCAGATCTGCACGTGGGACAGCAACGCCCGCGGAGAGCGGGTGGCGGACGGCGCGCCCGCCGAGTGCTCGCGCGGTGGCTGGCAGTGCATACCGAGCACCTTCGCCGCGTACCACCAGCCCGGGACGGCGACCGACATCTACGACCCGGTCGCCAACTGCGCCGCGTCCATGAACTACATCATGGACACCTACCACGTCTCGCGCGACGGCTCGAACCTCACCCACAACGTCCAGCAGGCGGACGCCAGCCGTCCGCCGAAGGGCTACTGACACTCACTCGCGCGGCAACGCCAACGGCCGGTTCCGGGACGGGCGTTGCCGCGCCCTTTCGAGTCCCCCCACACCACACACCTGAGGAAGAGTCATCCCCGTGTCCCGCTCCACCACCCTCACCAAGACGGCCGCCGCGCTGCTCGTCGCACTCGGCTCGCTGACCGCGTGCGGTCCCACCGACGACCCGGCCCCGGCTGCCGGCTCGGTCGCCGCGGCCCCGGTTCCGGACAAGAGCGCAGCCGACTCCCCCACGGCCGCACCGTCCGGCACCGCGCCGTCGGCGACCGCGGGTTCCGGTGCCGCCCCGGCCACCGGTGTGCCGGCTTCGGCGTGGGCGGCTGCGAGCGGTATCCCGATGGCCGCGCAGTACCACTGGGGCTCCCCGGCCGATGTGGCGCAGGCCGTGCAGAACCCGAAGTTCGAGTTCGAGCAGCTCTGTATGTCGAGCCGTGACCCGTCGAACGACCTCTCCGACTGGAAGGGGCCCGCCGCGCAGGCGCACCTCGCAGCCGGTCAGAACTTCGCGGACTGGCAGGTCCAGCAGACGGTCGTTCACTTCCCCGGGACCAGCAGCGGCGGAGCGCAGCTGGCCCATGCGCTCTACCGGGGCCTGACGGACGAGCTGAAAGCCTGCGGCAGAAGCGCGAAGGGCGCGACGGTGAAGGTGACCAGCACCGGTGGCGACGCCGGGAACAGCAACCTGGCCGCGACCGTCACCGTCCCGGAGTCGGGCGGCGGCGCATACACCCTGCACCAGTACCTGTCCCTGACCGGCCGGACGGTGACCGAGCTGGCCCTCTGGTCGGACCATCCGACGCATCAGTGGTCGGCGCCTGCGGACGCCGCGGTCCTGGGGCCCCTGGAGTCCCCGCTCTGCTCGTCGTTCAAGGACTGCTGACGCCGGCCTGGCAGTTGAGCCGGAGGACGGCCGGCCATGCACTGCGCCCGTGGGCAGTGCATGGCCGGCCGACTGCGGAAAGATCCGGGGTCAGCCGCAGTCGGGGGTGAGCGAGGCCACCCGCCTGCCGTCCAGCTCGTGGTCACCGATGCCGCTGACCTCCTGCTCGTCACCGGCGAAGTTCGGCTGGTCGTTGAGGCGCACGATGCAGCCGAAGTCGTCGGGGAGGGGGTTGCGCGCCGACTGCGGGTGGATGGGGGGCTCGATGTCGTCCAGCTGGCGCAGGTCGAAGCCGTCCTTCGTCACGTGCGCGTCCTCGGCCAGCAGGACCCTGCCCGTCTGGTGGGGCCCTTCGAAGAGGCAGAAGTAGCCCTTCTTGCACTTCAGTGTGTGAGCGGCGGTGTCCGCGTAGGTGGCGGAGGCGGCGGTGGCCGAAAGGCCGATGGTTGCCATGACCATGACAGCAAGGCGGAGGGCGCGGTTTCGCATGAGAACTCCGTTCGTCGGGGAGGCGCCACCGGTAGTACCCGGATGGCGACCCAACGTTAACCCGCAACTGCTCCCTGTACGGAGCTTTTCGGGATGACACGTGCGGCGCGAGTGGCAGCGGGGCTGACGGGGGCCAGTGGGTGGCGTCCCGTCAGCCCCGGGGCCGTGAAGGTCAGTGGCTGCCGCGCAGGTTGAGGACGACGACGCCGACGATGATCAGGGCGATGCCCAACCACTGGGCGCGGCCCAGCTGTTCGCCGAAGGCGATGGTGCCGATGGCGGCGACGGCGGCGGTGCCCGCACCGGACCAGACCGCGTAGGCGATCGAGACCGGGATGTGCTTCAGGGCGCGGCCGAGCAGCAGGAAGGAGAGCAGGTAGCCGAGTCCGACGCCGAGGCTGGGCCAGAGCCGGGTGAAGCCCTCGGTGAGCTTGAGACAGCTGGTGGCGCAGACCTCGCTGGCGATCGCGAGGGTGAGCAGCAGGTAGGGCATCAGGCCGTGCGCTCACCGGCGGACCCGGCCGCGAGCCGGCCGAGCAGGGCGAGGTCGGCCTGCTCCAGGCTCTCCAGCAGGGTGATCCGCTCGGCGGCCGCGATCGGCACGGCGGACGGTACGGCCAGCACATTGCAGCCGGCGGCGTGGGCGGAGGCGACGCCGGTCGGGGTGTCCTCGACGGCCACGCAGGCGGCCGGGTCGAGGCCGAGCCGGTCGGCGGCGGCGAGGTAGGGGGCCGGGTCGGGCTTGGTGCGCTCGGTGTCCTCGGCGGCCAGGGTGATGGTGAACCACTGGCTGCCGAGCGAGGAGAGCACCAGGTCGACCACCCTGCGCGGGGAGGCGGAGACCAGGGCGGTGGGGACCGCCGCGTCCCGGAGTTCGGCCAGCAGCGCCAGTGCGCCCGGCCGGGGGACGACCTCGCTGGCGACCTTGCTGCTGAACGACTCGTTGAGCTGCTCGGCGAGTTCGGCCTCGGTCCGGTCGGTGCCGCTGGTGCGGTGCAGATGGGCGGCGGTGTGCTCGACCGGGCGGCCGAGCACGTCGGGCAGGTCGTCGTCGGTGAGGGTGATCCTCAGTTCGGCGGCGAGTTCGGCGGCGGCCTGCCACCAGAGGTGCTCGGTGTCGACCAGGGTGCCGTCCATGTCGAACAGGACGGCGGCGGGCCCATGGGGGAGCGGGGTTTCAGGCATGGCGGTACCTTTGGTCTTCGTCGTCGGGTGAATTGACGGTATGTCAGTTCGATGCGGTGCGGTGGTCGACCAGGACGGGCCGCTCCGGCAGGGTGATCTCGGCCGTGCTGCCGACCGGAAGTGCGGCGGCCGCCTCGGTCGGCAGGTCGGACTTCACCTCGGTGCCGTCGGCGAGCCGGACGGTGAGCCGGGTGACGCTGCCCAGGAAGGACGCGGACACCACGATCGCCCGTCCCTGCTCGGCCGGGGCGAGGCCGACGTTCTCCGGTCGTACCAGGACGTCCAGTCGGCCGTCGGCGGGCACGGCGCCGTCCACCGCGTGGCGGCGGCCGAGCACCTCGACGCCGTCGCCGGCACGCTCGCAGGGGATACGGCTCATGGTGCCGACGAACTCGGCGACGAAGGCGGTGGCCGGGCGTGCGTACAGCTCGGACGGGGTGGCGCACTGCTCGAGGCGGCCCGCGCGCAGGACGGCGACCCGGTCGGCCATCGACAGCGCCTCCTCCTGGTCGTGGGTGACGAACAGGGTGGTGATGCCGAGCTCCTGCTGGAGGCGGCGGATCTCCTCGCGCAGGCTGAGCCTGACCTTGGCGTCCAGGGCCGAGAGCGGCTCGTCGAGCAGCAGGACGCGCGGCTTGAGGGCGAGCGCGCGGGCGAGCGCGATGCGCTGCTGCTGACCGCCGGACATCTGGTGCGGGTAGTGTCCGGCGCGCTGCGGCAGGCCGACGAGCTCCAGCAACTCCTGGGCGCGGGAGCGGCGTTCGGCCTTGGAGGTGCCGCGCATCCGCATCCCGAAGGCGACGTTGTCCAGCGCCGTCAGGTGCGGGAAGAGGCTGTAGGACTGGAACACCATGCCCGCGTCGCGCTTGTGCGCGGGAATCCTGGTGATGTCCTCGCCGTCGACCAGAACCTCACCCGAGTCGTGGGTCTCGAAGCCGGCCAGGATGCGCAGGGCGGTGGTCTTGCCGCAGCCGGACGGCCCGAGCAGGGCGAGCAGCTCACCCGGGTGGACGGTCAGGTCGAGACCGTCCAGCGCGGTGGTGGCGCCGAACCGGCGGCGCAGGGAACGGAATTCGACGGTCGCGCTGCCGGGCGCGAGCGGCACACCGGCGGCGGGGGCGGTAACCGTGGACATTCGGGAGACTCCTGGAGATACCTTGAAAAGGAGGGGTGGATCAGGTGCGCGCGGACTTGCGGCCACGGCCGAGCGCGGACATCAGCAGCAGCAGTACCCAGACGACCAGCAGGCTCAGGATCGAGACCGCGACCGACATCTGGCCGTCGCTCTTGCCGTTGGAGCTGATCCACACCGAGAAGGGCTGGAAGCCGAGGATCGCGGCGGTGGTGAACTCGCCGAGCACCATTGCCACGGTGAGCACCGAGGCGTTCAGCAGCGCGCTGCGCAGGTTGGGCAGGACGACGGTGAACACCGCACGCGGCCAGCTCGCACCGCAGTTGCGGGCGGCCTCCACCAGGGTGACCACGTCCACGCCGCGCAGCCCGGCGTCCAGCGCGCGGTAGGCGAAGGGCAGCGCCATCAGGACGTACGCGATCACCAGCACGATCGGGAAGCCGGGGTCCTGGATGGCCACGATGGTCTGGAACAGCGGGGTGTCGGACAGGTAGTCCGGGCCCCAGCGCAGCACGCCGACGATGCCGGTGGTGAGCGCCACCACCGGGACGACCAGCGGCAGCGAGCACATCACCTCGATCACCGGGCGCAGCTTCGGTGCGCCGAGCCGGGCCGCGAGCAGTGCGGGCACCAGCAGGAGCAGCAGGATCGCGACGGTGACGGCGGCCAGCTCCAGGCTGAGGGAGAGGCTGTCCAGGAAGCCGGGGGCGTTCAGCAGCTCGGTGTACGCCCGGAAGGTGGTGCCGCCCTTGTTGTCGTCGATGCTGAAGACCACCGAGGCGGCCATCGGTACGGCGAAGTAGACGCCGCAGACGAGCAGGACCAGACCGCGGCCGAGGCGGATGCGAGATCCCAACGATTGGAAGTTCAGGCTAGCCACTTGGCACTCCGGCGCTGAAGGGGCAGGTAGATCGCCATCACCAGGCAGGCGACCACGATCATGTCGAGTCCGAGTGCCAGTGCCAGGTTGCCCTGGCCGACCAGCACGTTGCCGGAGAGCGCGTCGCCGATCTGCATCGAGATCAGCGGTACCGAACTGCCCACCATGGCCTCGGCGGTGGCGTACGCGGCGAAGGAGGCGCCGAAGAGCAGCACGAACCCGCCGAGCAGCGAGGGCAGCAGCACCGGCAGCGCGACATGGCGCCAGTACTGGAAGGTGGTCGCGCGGTTGTTGTGGGCGGCCTCGCGCCACTGCACCCGCAGACCCTCCAGAGCGGGCGTGATGGTGAGGATCATCAGCGGCACCAGGAAGTACAGGTAGACCACCGAGAGGCCGGTGAAGGTGTAGAGGTTCCAGCCGTGCTTGGTGAGGCCGAACTTCTTGGTGACCTCACCCGCGTTGCCGAGGGTGGCGACGAACATGAACGCCAGCGGGACGCCGCCGAAGTTGGCCAGCACGCCGGAGCCGGAGAGCACGGCCTCGCGGAACATCCGGAACCGGGAGGTGACCACCGCCTGGGCCAGCGGCAGACCGACGACGGTGCCGATCAGCGCGGTCAGCAGCGAGAGCTTGATGCTGCCGAAGAGCGCGGTCCAGTAGGCGCCCTGGAGCGAGTTGGTCAGGTTGTCGGTGGTGAAGGCGCCACCGCCGTCGGGGGAGTCGGTGGAGGTGGTGAACGCACCGATCGCGATGGCGATCGTCGGCAGGCCGAAGCCGACGGCGAAGAAGACCAGCAGCGGGAGGGCCGCGAGCCAGGCTCGGCTGCCGCCCCGCCGGCGGCGGGGGGTGGGGGCCGAACGGGCGGCCAGGGGTTCGGGGGTAGCGGTACCGGGGGCCCCCGCGCCGCCGCCGAGGTCGGCGGCGGCGGGGGTCGGCACCGGGGTGGGAGCCGTAGTCATCGTCAGGTCAGCCCGCGATCGCCTTGGCCCAGTTCTCGGTCACGGTCTTCTTGGCCGCGTCCGTCTGAGCCTGGGTCGGGAAGGTGGTGAAGGGCTTGGCGACCGGCGGCAGCTTGGCGGCGGCCGCGGCGTCCAGGGTGCCGGCGGTCTTCAGGGCGTCGAACAGGACCGGGCTGGCGTAGCCGCCCAGGAAGCCGTTCTGGCCCTCGGCGCTGTAGAGGTACTCCTCCCACAGGCGGGCGGCCGCCGGGTGCGGCGCCCACTTGTTGATCGCCTGGTTGTAGTACTGGGCGTAGGAGCCGTCCGAGGGGATGGCGACCTTCCAGTCGATGCCCTTGTCCTTGAGCTTGTCGGTGTAACCGGTGTTCAGGTAGGACCAGTCGACGGTGATCGGGGTCTCGCCCTTCTCGATCGTCGCCGGGGTGACCTCGACCGGGTTGAAGTTGCCGGCCTGCTTCAGCTTGCCGAAGAAGTCGATACCCGGCTGGATGTTGTCCAGCGAACCGCCGTTGGCGAGCGCGGCGGCGTAGACGGCGCCGAAGGCCGCACCGGCCTTGGTCGGGTTGCCGTTCAGCGCGACCATGCCCTTGTAGTCGGGCTTCAGCAGGTCGGCGAAGGTCTGCGGGCAGGCGGCGACCTTCTTGGCGTCGCAGCCGATCGACATGTAGCCGCCGTAGTCGTTGTAGGACAGCCCGGTGGCGTCCTTCATGGTGGCCGGGATCTTGTCGAAGTCGGCGACCTTGTACGGGGCGAGCAGGCCCTGGCTGCCGGCGCTGAGCGCGAAGGCGGAACCGAGGTCGACCACGTCCGGGGCGCGGTCCTGGCTCTTGCGGGAGGTGATCGCGTTGATCTCGTCCTGGCTGGTGCCGTCCGGGTTCTCGTCCTCGATGTCGATCCCGTACTTGGCCTTGAAGCCGTCCATCAGCTTGCCGTAGTTCGCCCAGTCCTTGGGCAGCGTGATGACATGCAGCTTGCCCTCCTTCTTGGCGGCGGCGACCAGGCCGTCCATCCCGCCGAAGTCGGCGGCCGAGGCGGCGTCCTTGGCGGCCTTGCCGCCCGGCTGCGCGGCGGTGTCGGACTTCGCGGAGCTCGAACCCGCGGACCCGCAGGCGGTGAGGGAGAGCGCGGCGGCGGTCAGCACGGCCGCGAAGGCGGCGGCACGGGCACGGTGCAACGTCACGGGAAGTTCTCCTGACAGGGGGGAGAGGCAAGCTGGGGATTCGCGATGGAGGAGGTGCCGGAGGGCTCAAGGCCAAGTTGGCTAGGCAACTCTTCCCCGACGACGCCAAGTACGCCGGAGTTCGGTGACGGGAAGGTGAACGGACGGCCCAGCTCAGGGGGCGGCTGCGGGAACGGTCGAATCCGCGCCGCCGCGCAGTGATCAGCAGCGGCTACAGTCGGTGGCGTCCGCGCTGCACCCGTGCGCAGGACCCTGCCCCAGGAGGGACATTGACAGACGTGGCACAGGACTCCGAGCACACCGTGGCCGCCGGGGGCACCGACCGCGCTTCCGGCGCGCTCTACCGCCGGGTGGCCTCCGACCTGCGCGAGGCGATCACCTCGGGCTCGTACGGACAGTCCGGACGGCTGCCCGCCGAGGGCGCACTCGCGGAGCAGTACGGAGTCTCCAGAGGCACCGTCCGACAGGCGCTCGCCCTGCTGCGCGCCGACGGACTGGTCACCTCCAGGCGCGGCACCCGCCGTGTGGTCCTCGGCAACGCCCGGGTGCAGAGCTTCTCCGAGCTGCTCAGCTTCACCCACTGGGCCCGTTCGATGGGCGAGGAACCCGGCGGCCGTCTGGAGTCGCTGACCCGCCGCCCGGCCGATGCCGCCGAGCGCGAGCAGCTGCGCCTCGAACCGGGCGCCGAGGTGTATGTGACGCTCCGGCTGCGCACCCTCTCCGGCAACCCCGTCATGGTCGAGCGCACCGTGTACCCGCCCCGGGTCGGCGAGTTGGTGGCCCAGCTCCCGGCCGACGTGGTCTCGCACACCGAACCCCTGCGCGAGCACGGCATCCTGTTCACCGACGCCGACCACACCATCGACGTGGTCGCCGCCAACGCCGACGACGCCCGCCTGCTCGGCTGCCGCCGGGGCAGCCCGCTCCTGCGCGAACGCCGCCGCACCACAGATCCCACCGGCACCCCCGTGGAGTGGTCCCAGGACCGCTACCTCCCCGGCACGGTCGCCTTCAGCGTCCACAACTCCCTTGCCGCCTCGGCCCTCTCCCGCCACGCCCGGGACGGCGACTGACCCGGCAAGGTGCAACCAGCCTTTGAGGGGCAAGGGGCAACCAATCAGGGGCGCGGGGCTCCGCCTGATGGTTCACGCCTGCCCCTGAGAGGTTTCCGGCTCAGGACATCAGTCGCTCCAGTAGCGGGCGGAAGTGTGCGAAGGCCGGTGTGGGGGCGCCCGCGACCTTGGCCTGGTCGTCCCAGCGGCGGACGGCCACCGCGTCCTCGGCACCCGGGTGGGCGGTGAAGGCCGCAGCCTCGTCCGCCTCCATCGGCCCGCCCTGCACCTGCAGCGTGTACTCGGAGGCCTCGGAGAGCCCCGCCCGGTAGGAGGGCTCCACCGCACACAGGTACCGCTTCGCGGCCACGTGCAGCCGCACCGGCTCCGTCACCTCGGGCCCGAACCACCGGGCCAGCCAGTCCGCGCCGGTGTGGCTGTGCCGGTTGTCCCGGCCCTGCATCAACTTCAGCCCCGAGCCGTCGAAGTGGCCGACGTCGTGCAGGAGCGAGGCCGCCACCAGGTGATCGGATGCCCCCGCCGCCTCGGCCAGCGCGCCCGCCTGGAGCATGTGCTCGGCCATCGTCACCGCCTCGCCCAGGTACTCGCCCAGGCCCTCGCCCTCGAACAGCTCCTCCAGTGCGTCCAGCGCGCCGGCCCGCCGGTTCAGCACGGCGAGGGAGGAGGCGAGCGAGTCCAGGTCGGCGTAGCAGCCCTGGAGGTGGCGGTGGCCGTCCTGCTCGAAGGCCGTCCTGGCGTGCAGCAGGCGGACGTTGTCGAAGATCAGGCAGTCACCGGGCCCGAGCCGGAAGGTGAGACGGAGCTCGGGCCGCAGCGTGATCCGGGCGAAGCGCCGGTACGCGGCGTAGAAGGCGTCCAGCTGCTCGGCGGGCAGCCGGAGGGTGCCGATCGACCGGTTGTTGAACCGCACCTCGCGGATCCGGCCCGCCGCGTCCACCTCGATCAGCGGCCGCTCGGCGCGCAGTTCGGTGGTGCGGTCGCGGAAGACGAACGGCACCGGTGTACGGGTCAGCACCGCGAAGTCCTCCGGTGCCTCCTCGCGGAGAACGGCTGCCGCCCGGAAGCCGTCCACCAGGCCCGAGTCGCCCCCGGTGGAGTCGTTTCGCAGGCAGTGCAGCAGTTGCAGGGTCGGTACCGGGTCGCGGTACGGGTTGTCGGTGTGCGGCGCGATGGCGGCGCTGGTGAACGCCAGGTTGTTGGGGTCCGGCTCGACCCGGACGTCGAACAGCTCACCGTAGTTGGTCTCCCGCACGTACCCGAAGCTGCGCGCCACCTCCAGCACCTGCCGCTCCACCGCCGGTACGTCGCGCAGCAGCGCGAACCCCGAGCGCTGCACCGCAGCCAGCACCGCCGCCCGCTCGCCCGAGTCCGCCAGGTACGTGGCCCAGTCGGCCTCCGGCAGCCCGCCCGCGAAGTCGGCCGCCGTCCACAGCCGCTTGCCCTGCTCGGTCCGGCCGTCCCCCTCGGGCCCCTCGGAACCCTCGGCCCGTTCGTCCGGCCACTCGGCCGGGTAGGCCGACCGGTGCCCGTCCGACCAGTGCACCTCCAGTACGCCCTCGCCCTCCCGCTGTGCCACGATCGCCAAGTCCCCCGGCAGATCGGTGATCTGGAACAGCTTCTGCCCGTTGCGCGGGTCACGGCACTCGGCACAGGGGCAGTTGTCGCGCAGCCAGTACGCGGAAAGCGCCATCGGAACTCCTCCTCCTGGGGTCGGCCAAAGTTGTATAGCCAACTTTGCGTCGCGCACGACCCTGCCGATCGTGAGTGAGGAGCGGAGGTCCAGCAGATGTCCGTCACACGAACAGCAGCGGATCCATGGGCGCAGGCCCGACGGCGGCTCCTGGCCCGGCGCCGGCTCACCGCTGGTCGGCGCCCCGGCGGCGGGGCAGGAACAGTGCGGGCAGCAGGGCCGGCGCCATCAGCGCGACCGCCCAGACGCAGGTGTGGCGGAAGGCGTCGGCGGGGTGCGGCGCGCTCTTCAGCTCGCCGGTCAGCAGTACGGACATCCCGGCCGCCGTCCTGGAGGACTGGCAGCGCATCGGCCCGGGCGCGGTCCAGGCCGAACTCGCCCGCCGGCTGGGGCTGCTGGCCGACCAGGGCCTGCTCTCTCACCGACCCGGAGCGCGCCGCCCGCCGCTACATCCTGCTGGTGGCCACCGAGGTCACCAACCGCTCCTACTGGGGCGTCTTCCCGCTCCCCGAGCCCGAGGTCCGGGCGATGGTCACCGCGGGCGTGCAGGACTTCCTGCGCCTCTACGCCCCCTGAGGGGCAACCGGCCGGGAGGCGGGGTGACAGGGCCTGCGAACGGGACGTTCAGGAAGGCCCCGGAGAGCGGGCGGGTGGTCAGGCGGTGGTGAGTGCTGCGGTCCAGGCTTCGGCCGCGGCGCTGGTGGCCTGCTCGGGGGTGGTGCCGGGGAGGGTCTCGGCGAGGGCGGTGAGGACGGACTGGACGGACTGCAGTGAGGCGGCGGAGCCGTAGTGGTTGACGCGGAGCATCCCGGTGGCGAGGGCGCCGCCGCCGGACTGGACGGGGAGGGCGGGGTCGAGCCGGGCGGCGAGCTCGGCGGCGTGCAGGCCGGGCGGGGTGCGCAGGGTGGTGGCGACCGGGGCGGCGTGGCGGTCCTGGTGGACGAAGGGAGTGAGGGTGCCCAGGGCGCGGACGCCCGCGCGGGTCGCGGCGGCGGCCGCGCGGTGCCGGGCGATGGTGGCGGTCAGGGTGTCGGCCTCGATCCGCTCCAGGCAGGCGTCGAGGGCGAGCATCTCCAACTGGGCCGGCGCGTGGGGGAGTACGGTGCGCCCGGCGTCCGTCCAGCGCTCCTTCCAGTCCAGCAGGGAGAGGTAGGAGCGGCGCGGCGCAGCCGGGTTGGCGGCGATCCGCTCCCACGCGCGGTCGCTGACCGAGACGGCGGAGACCCCGGCGGGGCCGCCCATCGCCTTCTGCCCGCCGATGACGCACAGGTCCACGCCCCACTCGTCGGTGAGCAGCGGTTCGGCGGCGACCGAGGCGACCGCGTCCAGCATCAGCAGTGCGCCGTGCGCCCGTACCACGGCGGCGATTTCGGCGACCGGGTTGGTGTTGCCGGTGGCGGCCTCGGCATGGACCAGCGAGACGAAGTCGGTCTCCGGGCGCGCCCGGAGCGCCTCGGCGACCTGCTCGGCGCGGACCGCGCTGTCGAATGGCACGGCCAGGTCCACGACATCGGCGCCGCAGCTGCGCAGCCAGTTGCCGAAGGTCTGCCCGTACGGACCGGTGACGATGTTGAGTGCGGTGCTGCCGGCGTGGGCCGCGCCCCGGATCGCCGCCTCCAGCGGGAGCAGCGCCTCGCCCTGGGTGACGATCACATCGGCCGTGGTGTGCAGCAGCGCGGCCACCCGGTCCTCGATCGCGGCGAACTGCGCGGCACTCAGCGGCGGGAGGTCGAGGAAGGGGCTCACGGGGCTGGCCTTTCGCTGACGGTGGGGGAGCGGCCCGGTGTCGGGGCCTGGAAGTACGGGCACCAACGGTCAGTCTGCCTCATCGCGCCGGTCCGAAGGCGCCCGGTGGCCCCTCCCGTCGGCGGCGGCCCCGTCGGTAGAGTGCGGGACATGAGCGATGCCGCGGTGCTGCACATCAAGGGGCGGGTACTGGTCGGGCCCGAGGACGTCCGGGACGAGCTGTGGGTGGTGGACGGCCGGGTGAGCTTTGAGCGTCCGGCGCGGGCGACCGATGTCCGTACGGTCTCCGGCTGGGTACTGCCCGGCCTGGTGGATGCGCACTGCCATGTCGGCCTGGACGCCCACGGCGCGGTGGACGAGGCCACCAGCGAGAAGCAGGCCCTCACCGACCGTGACGCCGGGACGCTGCTGATCCGCGATGCGGGCTCCGCCGCCGACACCCGCTGGATCGACGACCGCGAGGACCTGCCCCGGATCATCAGGGCCGGACGGCACATCGCCCGTACCCGTCGCTACATCCGCAACTACGCGCACGAGATCGAGCCCGGTGACCTGGCCGCGTATGTCGCGGCCGAGGCCAGGCGCGGCGACGGCTGGGTGAAGCTGGTCGGTGACTGGATCGACCGCGAGCGCGGTGATCTGGCCGCCTGCTGGCCGGGGGACGCGCTGCGCGAGGCGATCGCCGCCGCGCACGCCGAGGGCGCCCGGGTCACCGCGCACTGCTTCGCCGCCGAGTCGCTGCCCGATCTGCTCGCCGCCGGCATCGACTGCATCGAGCACGCGACCGGTCTGACCGAGGAGTTGATCCCGGTCTTCGCCGAGCGGCAGGTGGCGATCGTCCCGACGCTGGTCAACATCGCGACCTTCCCCGGGCTGGCGGACGGCGGCCAGGAGAAGTTCCCGGCCTGGTCCGCGCACATGCGCCGCCTGCACGAGCGCCGTTACGACACCGTCGGCGCGGCGTACGACGCGGGGATCCCGATCTTCGTCGGGACGGACGCGGGCGGCTCGCTCGCGCACGGACTGGTCGCGGACGAGGTGGCCGAGCTGGTCAAGGCCGGTATGCCGCCCGCCGCCGCGCTGTCGGCGGCGAGTTGGGGAGCACGCGAGTGGCTGGGCAGGGAGGGACTGACCGAGGGCGCACCGGCCGACCTGGTGGTGTACGCGCAGGACCCGCGCGCGGACGTCCGGGTACTGGCCGATCCGCAACTGGTCGTCCTCCGGGGCCGCGTGGTCGGCTGACACTCGGACCCCACCTGCTCGCGCCGACTCGGGCACCTGCTCGGCCAGGCGCCCCCGCCCGGCATCGACAACTGCGATCAGCCGTGCACCCGCCTGGGAGCGTGCGTGTCGACCGCCGGAGCGAGTACGTGATGCCGTGCCTGCGGTCGGTCGGGCCGGCGGCGGGCGTTGGGCCGATAGGGTGGCGATATGGCACCACGTCCACTGAACGAGATCGTCGAACCCGGCTGGGCCAAGGCCCTTGAGCCGGTGGCCGGGCGGGTCGCCGCCATGGGCGACTTCCTGCGCGGCGAGCTGGCCGCAGGCCGTACCTACCTGCCGGCCGGGCCGAACGTGCTGCGTGCGTTCCAGCAACCCTTCGACTCGGTACGGGTGTTGATCGTCGGCCAGGATCCGTACCCGACTCCGGGGCATGCCGTCGGGCTGAGTTTCTCGGTTGCGCCGCAGGTCCGGCCGATCCCGGGCAGCCTGGTCAACATCTTCCAGGAGTACGGCCGCGACCTCGGCTTCCCGCCGCCTGCCAACGGCGACCTCACCCCGTGGACCCAGCAGGGTGTGCTGCTGCTCAACCGGGCGCTGACCACCGCGCCGGGCAAGCCGGCCGCGCACCGGGGCAAGGGCTGGGAAGAGGTCACCGAGCAGGCGATCCGGGCGCTGGTGGCGCGTGGCGGCCCGCTGGTGGCGATCCTGTGGGGGCGCGACGCCCGCAATCTGCGCCCCTTGTTGGGGCCGGTGCCTTCGGTGGAGTCGGCGCATCCGAGTCCGATGTCGGCGGACCGGGGCTTCTTCGGCTCGCGCCCGTTCAGCAGGGCGAACGAGCTGCTGGCCCGCCAGGGCGCGCAGCCGGTGGACTGGCGCCTGCCCTAGGGCCGGCCTCCCGGTGGCATACCGCCCGGCGTCGTACTGCCCGGCGTCAACCTCACTCGAAGGAGTGAACCGACGCTGGGTGTTGCTTGTGTGATGGACGGTTCGGAAGAGACTGATGGGAGTCGAGAGCACAAGCCCCTTCCCCCGGCCCGATGCGGCACCAGTCTGCGCGCGGGGTGACTACGGCGGCGCGCTCTGTCCATCCGTCACCCGTGGGGGGTCCTTCACGATGTCCGTTCCGCGTTCCACTCCTCTGCGTTCCACTCTCCGCTCCGCCGCTGCCACCGGACTGGCGGCCGGTCTCCTCGCTCTTCCCGGCGGCGCCGCGTACGCCACGGGGCCGACTCCCTCACCGGGGAAGGCCCGCGCGGTGACCGCCGAACTCGCGCTGGACGTCAGCCTGCTGAACGACAAGGTGGATGTCCCCGTCGACATCACCCTGAACAAGGTGGAGTCCCCGGAGCAACAAAAGGGGCACCTCCCAGCCGTCAAGGCTGGGGGAGGCGCGATGCTCACGGCCAAGGTGGACGGTGTCGACCAGGGGCGGCCGGTCACCCTGGTCAAGGCGGAGGCGGGCAACTCCACCACGCGGGCCGACGAGCACGGCACCGCCGCCTCCGTCCGCCTGGTCGGCGCCGACCTGAACGCGCCCGGTCTGGTCACCACGCTGATCGGCCTGGAGGCGCTGAGCGCCGAGGCCACCTGCCCGGTGGACGGGCAGCCGACCGCCAAGGTCACCTCGCCCGCCCGGGTCACCGTGCTCGGCAGGTCGGTCGCGCTCGGCCTGAACGGGCCGACCCACGTGGACGTCCCGGCCGTGGGCAGTGTGGACATCGAGTTCTCCAGGCACACCACCACCTCCACCATGGCCGCCGCCTCCGCACTGGAGGTGAACGTCGCGGTCAATCCGCTCAACCTCAACGTCGCCAAGGTCACCGGGAAGATCACTGTCGCCTCGGTCAGCTGCGAGAAGCCGGTGCCCGCACACACCACGGCCCCGACGAACCCGGCCCCGTCCGACACGGCGGCGAGCACCGCCGCCCGCGCCGTCCCCGCCGCCGACACGACCACCGGAGCGGGCAAGGCACTCGCCTTCACCGGCAGCACCGGCACCGGCACCCTGGCAGGTGCCGCAGCCGCGCTCATCACGGCTGGAACCGGCGCTCTCTGGCTGGCCGCACGCCGTCGCCGCAATACCCGGGCGCGCCACCGCTGACGCCGATAGGGTGCGACAACGTCACCTGGAAGCCCCGGAACTGGTTCTGGCACTTCCGGTGCGTAAGCGTGCCACTGCGGACGGTTGGTTCACATGGGCGTTACATAGGAGGAACAACCGGGAAACGGCGGCTTGCAACGCTACGCGGGCACCCACCACCCAAGCAGTGAGGTACACAGCGATGGCAATCAAGGCCGAGTACATCTGGATCGACGGCACCAAGCCGACCGCCAAGCTCCGTTCCAAGACTCGGATCCTGCCCAACGCTGACAAGATCCCCACCTGGGGCTTCGACGGCTCCTCGACCAACCAGGCCGAGGGCCACGCCTCGGACCGCGTGCTGGAGCCGGTTGCCACCTTCCCGGACCCGATCCGCGGCGGCGACAACATCCTGGTCCTGTGCGAGGTCAACGAGACCGACGGCACCCCGCACGAGTCCAACACCCGTGCGCTGCTGCGCCCGATCGCCGAGCAGTACGCCGCGCAGGAGTCGATCTTCGGCATCGAGCAGGAGTACACCTTCTTCAAGGGCTCCCGTCCGCTCGGCTTCCCCGAGGGCGGTTTCCCGGCCCCGCAGGGCGGTTACTACTGCGGCGTCGGCGCGGAGGAGGTCTTCGGCCGCGAGATCGTCGAGCTGCACCTGGACCGCTGCCTCGCGGCCGGTCTGGCCATCTGCGGCATCAATGCCGAGGTCATGCCCGGCCAGTGGGAGTTCCAGATCGGCCCGGTCGACGCGGTGACCGTCTCCGACCATATGTGGGTCGCCCGCTACCTGCTCTACCGCACCGCCGAGGAGTTCGGCATCGACGCCACCCTGGACGCCAAGCCCGTCCGCGGCGACTGGAACGGCGCCGGCGCGCACACCAACTTCTCCACCAAGGCGATGCGCGAGGGTTACGACGCGATCATCACCGCCTGCGAGTCGCTCGGCGCCTCCCAGGAGAAGGTGCTGGAGCACGTCACCCAGTACGGCGCCGACATCGAGACCCGTCTCACCGGCAAGCACGAGACCGCCCCGTGGAACGTCTACAGCTACGGCGTCTCCAACCGCGGCGCCTCGGTCCGCATCCCGTGGCAGGTCGAGGTCGAGCAGAAGGGCTACATCGAGGACCGTCGCCCGAACGCCAACGTCGACCCGTACGTGGTGACCCGCCTCCTGGTCAACACCTGCTGCTCCGCCCTGGAGAAGGCCGGCCAGGTCTGATCCGCTCTGCGGCCAGGCCGAGTTGAACTGCTGACGCCCGCCCGGTGCCTCTCTTCCGAGGGAGGCCGCCGGGCGGGCGCTGCTTATTGCGATCTCTTCGCAATAAGCTCTGACGGATGATCAACGGTCCTGCTTCGAGCACGTCGGCTGCATCCACCACCGCGAACAGACCCACCCGGGACGGAGCCGTCCGGGGCGAACAACCATGCAGCTCCGTAGCGGGCTGGTTGCGCACGCAGTTGATCAAGCAGAGCCCCGCGCCCCTGAGGCGGTGCCTGGCTGATCGGGTTCTGTACGGCACCGGGTGGTGCATGGTCGATCGGGTAGCGGATCCCCTGCGTGGGGGCTGTTCTCGGAAAGGTTCGGCGGCAGGCCCTACGGTGGCTCCATGGATGACTTCACCCCGGAAGAGGTGGCCAGGGGCAGGGCGCTGCGCCGGGCCCAACTGCCGTGGGCCCTCGGTGGCCGGACTGCCGGGCTGCTCTACACCCTGGCGCTCGGCCTCACCCCGGCCGGGGCCGGCCTGGTGACGGCGGTCGGTGCGCTGTTCGGCGGCTCGCGCACCGCGCAGCTGCTGGCCGGAACGGCTGCGCTGCTGGTCACCGGCCAGGTGCTGCAGCTTCCGTTCTCGGCAAGGGTCAGGACCGTCCGCAGCCACTACGGCCTGGTCACCCAGGGCCGGCGCGGTTGGGCAGTGGACATCCTGCGCGGCCTGGCGCTCACACTGGTACTCGCCCTTCCGCTGGTGTACGGGCTGTACGCGCTCACCGAGCGCTCCCCGCACGGCTGGTGGCTGCCCGCCGCCGGGCTGGCCGCGCTGCTCACCATCGCCCTGTCCTTCCTCCACCCGCTCCTGATCGAGCCGGTGTTCAACCGCTTCACCCCGCTGCCCGACGGTGAACTCCGCAGTGCGCTGCTGGGCCTGGCACGCCGGGACGCGATCCGGGTGCGGCAGGTGCTGGTCGCCGACGCCTCGCGGCGGACCACCGCACTCAACGCGTACGTCTCCGGGTTCGGCGCGAGTCGGCGGATCGTCGTGTACGACACCCTGCTCACCACTGCCGAACCGCGCGAGGTGGAACTGGTGGTGGCCCACGAGTTGGGCCACGTCAAGCACCGGGACGTCCTCACCGGGACGGTCCTCGGGGCGGTCGGTGCCGCCGTCGCGGTCTGTCTGCTCGGGCTGCTCGCCAACTGGCAGGCCCTGCTCTCGACGGCCGGTGCCACCGACGCGGCCGACCCGCGTTCGCTTCCGCTGCTCGCCGCCTGCGCCGCCCTGATCGGAGCCGCCACCGGTCCGCTCCAGTGCGCGGTGAGTCGTCGCATCGAGGTCAGGGCCGATCTGCACGCCCTCGAACTCACCTCCGACCCCGAGCAGTTCATCGCCATGCAGCGCCGTCTCGCCGTCACCAACGTCTCCGACGTGGACCCGCCCCGGCTGCTGGAACTCCTCTTCGCCACCCATCCGAGCGCCACCCGGCGGATCACCGCCGCCCGCGCCTGGCGCCCGCCCGCCGGGTGACCCCGGGATGCACTGCGGCCACTCCGGGGGCAGGTAGCCCGCCGAAGTGGCCGCAGTACGGGGCTCGCCGGCGTCAGCCGACGAGCCGCTCCAGGACCCATTCGACCAGGGGCTCGGTCACCTGGCTGTGCTCGCTGTTCACGATGTTGCACTTGAACTCGTCGAGCAGGCTCTTCTCGGCGGGCAGCGACTCGATCTTCTCGTCCAGCTTGACGTTCCACTTGACCGGGTCGTAGTCCAGCGCGACCGCGCTCACCGAGGGGACGAAGCAGCTGTTGCGGTACTCCTCGGGGATCTTGGCCTTGAGCGCGTCGGCGATCAGACCGAAGGAGTTGAGAGTGCCGCCGGGGGCGTCGTCGAGAGCCGGAACGTACGAGGTGTTGCCGCGTCGCACCTGACCGAGGAGCTTCATCTCGCCGATCGGCTGGTGCTCGCCCTTGTCGGGCTGGAAACGGGCCGTGGCGGTGAGGGTGAGCAGCGCGTTCTGGACGTCGAACACCACCTCGCCGGCCGGCAGGTCGAGGCCGATGCCGTTTCCGGTGCCGTTGGCCACGCCCAGCTTGCGCGGCCGTGCCGGGAACTGGCCGTACTCCTCCAGCTCCGCCAGGAACTGCTTGCGCATCTCGCTGGAGGTGGCGACCGGTCCCGAGTACTTCGCGTCCTCGACCCAGGCCCACAGCAGCTGCTGCGCGGCAGGGCTCCTGATCAGTTCGGCCTGCTTGGGGCCGGGCTGGCCGGTCGGGATGCTCTCGAAGAAGTACGCCATCTGCTGGAGCACCAGCGGGATCCACGCCCCGTTGTGCGGGGAGTCCCAGGAGAGGTAGGTCTCGGTCTGGTGGTCCTGCTTGCGGTGCTCCATCTCGGCGAGCGCATAGCGGGTGATGAGGCCGCCCATGCTCACTCCGCCGACGATCAGCGGGGTGTCGCCGTGCCGCTCCGAGATGGCCCGCTGGATGGCGCTGATCACCACGCCGGCGTTGGCCTGGATGTAGGTGTGCCGCAGGTCGAAGCCGACCAGGATGACGTCGATGCCCGCGTTGAGCAGCTGGTCGAGGAAGCCGATCTTGCCCTTTGCGTAGATCGTGTTGAAGTGCTCCCACAGGCCCGGCAGGTCGCTGGGACCGTAGTTGAACCCGTCCGCGAAGATGAACGGCCGCTCCAGCCTCTTGCGGCCCTTGGCGTAGTAGACCGCCGCTGTACCGGTCGCCACCTCGCGCCGGTACGGCCGGGCGGACCGCAGCTCCCAGATCTCCGGCTCCCGCTCCTCGGCGCGGGCCGCGCGCGGCGGCGTCGCGAACCAGACGCCCGGCTTCACTGAACCGGCGAGCTTCGCCAACTCCTCGGTCGAGGGCTCTTGCTGCGCCGTCAACTCGACGTCGATCCTGGCTTCCTGCGCCATGACTACCGCCTCTTGCTCGGGTGGGTGCTTCTCATGGACTTGCCGACGGCTTGCGCCGTGATCAGATGCGATTCGGGCAGGCAATGCACGGGAGTTGTCGCCAACCCCTTGCAGATACTCGGCTCCCTGCCCCCACGCAGTGATTGACTGTAACAGTCCGATCACTTTGTGTACTGCAATTCGAGTGGGGAGTCGCAGCCCCCTGAATCGGATGCCGGTTCGGGGCTCTGGCAGGGTGGCGTTATGACGATGATCGGGACGGTGGGGGCGCTGTGGCGCTACCCGGTGAAGTCGATGCTGGGGGAGCGGCTCGCTGACTGCGAGGTGGGTGAGCGGGGGCTCTCGGGCGATCGGACGCTGGCGCTGCTCGACCGGGCCACCGGTCAGGTGGCGAGCGCCAAGAACCCGCGCTGGTGGCGGGAGTTGCTGGGCTTCGGCTCCACCGCCACGGGCGACGGGGTGCGGATCACCGGGCCCGGCGGGGAGTCGTTGCGGGGCGGGGAGGTGGACGGGATTCTCTCCGAGCTGCTCGGCCGCAGCGTCTCGCTGATCGACGCCCCGCCGCCCGGTGCGACCCTGCGCCGCGCGGTGCCGGAGGAGGTCCTGCGCAGCGGGATCGAAGCCGAAGTCCCTTACACCGAAGGGGAGCTGGGCAAGGCCGCGCCCGCCGGGACGTTCTTCGACTTCGCCCCGCTGCATCTGCTGGCCACCGCCACCCTCGACGGGATCGCGAAGCTCGGCGGTCCCGGGCCGGACGAACTCGCCCGCTACCGGCCGAACCTGGTGATCCGCACCGGAGGCGGAGCGCCGTTCGAGGAGAACGGCTGGGCCGGGCGGGAGCTGCTGATCGGCGAGGAACTGCGGATCCGGGTCCTGGTGCCGACCCCGCGCTGCGCGGTGCCGACCCTTGCGCACGGTGAACTGCCGCGCAGCTCGGAGGCGTTGCGCGTACCGGCCCGGCACAACCGGGTGGAGCCGCTGCCCGGCCTGGGCCTGCTGCCCTGCGTCGGCGCCTACGCGCAGGTGGTGCGGCCGGGCAGGGTGGGCGTCGGGGACGGCGTCAGCGTGGTGTGAGGCCGGTGGCGGCCGAGGCGAGGGCGGCGAGGAAGCGGTCGGTGGTGGACCTGTCCCGCACCGCGATCCGCAGCCAGTCGGGGCCGAGACCGGGGAAGGTGTCGCCGCGCCGGACCGCGAAGCCGGCTGCCCGCAGGCGCTCGCGGACGGCCGCCGCGCCGGGCAGCTCGACGAGGACGAAGGAGGCGGCCGGCTCGCCGTGCACCCGTACGTCGAGGAAGTCGGCGAGGCCCTTGAGCAGGTACGTGCGCTGCTCGGCGGTGGTACGGGCGGCCTGTTCGGCCTCGGCGAGCGCGGCGGGCGTGCTGCACACCTCGGCGGCGGCCAGCGCCGGGGTGGAGACCGGCCAGAGCGGCTGGGCGGCGCCGAGGCGGGCGATCAGGGCGGCGGGCCCGAGGGCGTAGCCGATCCGCAGCCCGGCCAGCCCCCAGGTCTTGGTCAGGCTGCGCAGGACGACCACCTGGCCGGGCAGTTCGCGGAACTCCGGCCCCGTCAGGGACTCGGTCTCACCCGGGACGGTGTCCATGAACGCCTCGTCCACCACCAGGGTGCGCCCGGGACGGGCCAGCGCGGCGACCTCGGCGGCCGGATGCAGCACGGAGGTCGGATTGGTGGGGTTGCCGAGGACGACCAGATCGGCCTCCTCGGGCACCGCGTCACGGGTGAGCCGGAAGTCGTCGGCGGCGGAGAGGACCGCGCGGTGGACGGTGTGCCCGGCGTCGCGCAGCGCCGCCTCGGGCTCGGTGAACTGCGGATGTATGACCACGGGATGACGCGGCGTCAGGGTGCGGGCGAGCAGTACGAAAGCCTCGGCCGCCCCCGAGGTCAGCAGGACTTCGTCCACCGGTCGGCTGTGGCGGGCCGCGACGGCGGCGCGGGCGGCGGTCTGCTCGGGGTACGCCGCAAGGTCCGCCAGGGTCGCGGCGAGGTGCTCGCGCAGCCAGGCCGGGGGCGTGGCGGTGCGGACGTTGACCGCGAGGTCGACCAGGCCGGCGGTACGGACCTCGGCGTCGCCGTGGTGGCGGAGGTCGGGCTCGGTCGTCACGTCGCGGCTCCAGGGTGAGAGGGCAGTCGGGAGACCGCCACGGTGACCCGGGCGGACTTGCGCTTGGGGACGAGCAGCGGGCCGCCTGCGGCGGAGAGCAGCGCGGCTGCCTCGGCGACGCTCGCTGTACCGACGGTGGCCAGGGCCGAGGGGGAGGGGTTCGGCACCACGACGGCCGCCAGCGCTTCGGCGCGGTGCGCGACCAGCGGTACGCCCAGTTCCCGGGCGGCCGCCCGCAGGCCCGGCTCCCCGGCCCTGCGCTCGACGGTGGCCAGCAGGGCGATCTGGCGGCGCTCCAGCCGGGCCTCGGCCAGCGCGGAGTCGACGAGTGCGAGCACCTCGCCGACCGTCACCCCACGGCTCGCGCCGATGCCGATGCCGATGCCGACGACGGCGGGGCGCTGCTCCGCTGCGCTCTCCCGCACCGGGCACACCCCCTCGATCACGTCCGCTCCATCGGTCCGGAAATCCCACCACGGGGCCGATGACCAGGTCAATCGCACCACCTGTGACCTCCGGCGCAGGGCCTCTCCAAGGGAGGGCGTCCTCAGAGCCCCGCGCCCCGGGTGGTGCTCCGAACTCGAAGTGGGAGGGTGGAGGTGCGAGGCCGTTCGACGATCCCGGACCCGTTCGGAGGGCAGCCGTCATGACTGTCGAGCAGATCCCGGCAGCGGCACCGCCACCAGGTACGACCACTACAGCGTGCTGCGCACCCTGGAGGACCTGGCCGATCTGAGCACCCACGCGGGCAACGCGGCCGCCACCGACATCAGCGGCATCTGGGACTGACGTCCGGATACCCGGGCGTCCGACGCCGGCGTCCAGCGTGCATACGATCCGACGACTCGGCCGAGGGGTGGCCGTGTCCGCGCGTGTCCCTGCTGTTCGCGGCATCGGGTGGCCGATCTGAGGCACCGTCGGGTTCCAGGGCCTGTCCCGCCGGTCGCGGGTGCGACGCCGGTCTTGCAGTCTTCAACCGTCGAGTTTTCAGCCGTGCAGTCGTCAGACCCCCCGCCCCTGGACGGCGCATGGCCACCGTCTGCGGAAAGACCGGCCGGACGGGCCCCAACACCGCCGCCCGACCGGCCGGGTCCGCGCACGGTCGAGTTCCGAGAGGCCGAACCCATGGCACCGACCGAGCAGAGCACCCCGCCCGATGCGCGCGGCGACGGCCGGCTGCGCCGGGAGGTGGGGCTGGTCGGGCTGCTGTGGGCCTCGGTGGGCGCGATCATCGGCTCGGGCTGGCTGTTCGGCGCGAAGAACGCCGTGGTGACCGCAGGGCCGGCCGCCCTGTTCTCCTGGGGGATCGGCGCGGTGGCGATCGTGCTGCTGGCGCTGGTCCATGCCGAGCTCGGCGGGCTGTTCCCGGTCGCCGGGGGCACCGCCCGCTACCCGCACTACGCCTTCGGCGGCTTCGCCGGGATGTCCTTCGGCTGGTTCTCCTGGCTCCAGGCCGCCACGATCGCGCCGATCGAGGTCCAGGCCATGATCAACTACGCCGGGCACTGGTCCTGGGCGCGCGGCTTCCTGCACCCGGACCACACCCTGACCAGCTCGGGCTTCGCCCTCGCGGCCGCCCTGCTGGCGGTCTTCGTGGTGATCAACTTCCTCGGCGTCAGAATCCTCGCCCACACCAACAGCGTGGCCACCGCGTGGAAGGTGGCGATCCCGCTGCTGACCATCCTGGTGCTGGCGGTGACGGGGTTCCACGGCGGCAACTTCACCTCGCAGGGCTTCGCGCCGTACGGGGCCAAGGGAGTGCTCGCGGCGATCAGCACCAGCGGGGTGATCTTCGCGCTGCTCGGCTTCGAGCAGGCGATCCAGTGGGCCGGCGAGAGCGTGAACCCCCGGCGCGACATCCCACGGGCCGTCCTGGGATCGGTGCTCATCGGGACGCTGGTCTACATCCTGCTCCAGGTGGTCTTCATCGCCGCACTCCCGGCCCAGACCCTCGCCGGCGGCTGGGCCTCGCTCACCTACCCCGGGATCACCGGACCGTTCGCCGGCCTGGCCACCCTGATCGGCCTCGGCTGGCTGGCGAGCCTGCTCTACGCGGACGCGATCATCTCCCCGGGCGGTACCGGCCTGATCTACATCACCTCCAGCTCGCGGGTCTCGTACGGACTGAGCCGCAACGGCTACGCTCCCGAGGCGCTCCAGTGGACGGACCGGAGCTCGGTGCCCTGGGTCGGGCTGATCGTCGCCTTCGTCGCCGGGGTGCTGTGCTTCCTGCCGTTCCCCAGCTGGCAGCGGCTGGTCAGCTTCATCACCTCGGCGGTGGTGCTGATGTACGCGGGAGCGCCGCTGGCCTTCGGCGTCATGCGCAGGCGGCTGCCGGGACTTGCGCGCCCCTACCGTCTGCCCGGGGGCTCGGTGGTCTCGCCGGTGGCCTTCGCGATCTCCGGAATGATCATCTACTGGTCGGGCTGGGACACCCTGTGGCGGCTGGGCGCGGCGATCCTGATCGGCTACCTCCTGATGGGCTCGTACGCCGCGTACGCGAAGGCCAAGGGCGCACCGAACGCCCCACGGATGGACTTCGGGGCCGGCCGGTGGCTGCCGGTCTATCTGGTCGGGATGGGCGTGATCTCCTGGCAGGGCACCTTCGGTGCGGGAGCGGCGGGCAATCTGCCGCTGTGGTGGGACATCGCGGTCGTCGCCGTCTTCTCGCTGGCCGTCTACTACTGGGCCCTGCGGGTCGCGCTGCCCGCCGAGGAGATCGAGCGGAACATCCAGGGCGTCGTCGTGGTGGACGAGGGCAGCCACTGAGCGGCCCCGCAGCCGGGAGGAGTCACCCCCGGACGGTCACCCCGGGCTCGTGACGGACGGGGAAGTTGACCGAGTTGGCGATGAAGCAGGCGCGATGGGCGTCGGCGTGCAGCGCAAGGGCGCGCTCGACCATCGACTCCTCGGCGACCTCCACCTGCGGGTGCAGCACCGCCTCGGTGAAGTGCCCGCCCTCGGCGGTCTCGGCCATCGTGCCCACCGGGTTGTCCGCATAGGCCGTGACGACCACGCCGTTGACGGCGCAGTAGTGCAGATACCAGAGCAGGTGGCACTGCGAGATCGAGGCGAGCAGCAGCTGTTCGGGGTTCCAGCGCGCCGGGTCGCCCCGGAAGGCCGGGTCGGAGCTGCCGAGGATGGCCGGACGCCCTGCCGCCGTCACCTCGTGGGCGCGCTCGTACGAGCGGTAGCCGCTGGTGCCGCTGCCGGTGTTGCCGGTCCAGGTGACCCGGGTGGTGTAGGTGTGGAGCTTGCTCATGGGTGTCTCCCCGTCGTCTCGTCGGGCACGGATGCTCCGGGCGGTCGGTTTCTGTCAGCCCTGTCGGTGCTCGGCCGCCGCACGGACCAGCCGCTCGGCCAACTCCGGTGCCCCGGCCCAGTGCAGATGCAGGTAGGAGGCGTGCACCGAACCGGCGACGAAGCCCTCGGTACGCGGCCCGGTGGGCCCGCGCCAGCCCCAGGCGGGCTGCGGTCCCGAACCGGGCTCGCAGACGGTGCGGTGGAACTCGTGCCCCCGCACGCGCGCGCCCGCCGGGGCGAGCGCGCTGTCGCCGATGGCCACCGCCTCGCGGTAGCCGAGGGTCAGCCGCTCGGTCATCCGGGCGGCGCTGTCGAGCACCCCGCACATCGGCCTACCGTCCAACTCCCGCCCCAGGTAGAGCAGTCCGGCGCACTCGGCGGTGATCGGAGCACCCGAGGCGGCGAGCGCGGCGATCGAGGTGCGCAGCGAGGCGTTCTCGCTCAACTCGGCGACGTACATCTCGGGGAAGCCGCCGCCGATCACCAGCCCCGAGGAGTCCTCGGGGAGTTCGGCATCGTGCAGCGGATCGAACGGCACCACCTCGGCCCCGGCCGCCGTCAGCAGCTCCGCGTTCTCCGCGTACGAGAAGGAGAACGCGGCGCCGGAGGCCAGCGCGATCCTCGGCCGCCCGGCGACCTCGGCGACCTCGGCCGCCGCCGACCACGGCTCGGCGTCCAGCGGGGGCGCGCTGCGCGCCAGCTCCAGCAGCGCGTCCAGATCCACCGAGGCGGCGACCAGTTCGCCCATGTCACGGACGGCCTGCAGGGCCTGTGCCGAGCGCTCGACGGCCGGGATCAGGCCCAGGTGCCGCGAGGGCGTGGCCACGGCGGCAGTACGCCGCACCGAGCCGAGCACCGGGACACCCGAGCCCTCCTCCAGGGCCTCGCGCAGCAGTTGCTCGTGCCGGTCCGAGGCGACCCGGTTGAGGATCACCCCGGCGAGGCGGACCTCAGGGTCCCAGGAGGCGAAGCCGTGCACCAGCGCGGCCACGGACCGGGACTGCGAGGAGGCGTCCACCACCAGCACCACCGGTGCCCGCAGCAGCTTCGCCACGTGCGCCGTGGACGCCAGCTCCCCCCGCCCGGCCGCGCCGTCGAACAGCCCCATCACGCCCTCGACCACCGCCACATCGGCCCCGGCGGCACCGTGCAGGAAGAGCGGGGCGATCCGCTCGGGCCCGCACATGTACGCGTCCAGGTTGCGCCCCGGCCGGCCGGCGGCCAGGCCGTGGTAGCCGGGGTCGATGTAGTCGGGGCCGACCTTGTGCGGCGAGACCGCCAGGCCCCGGGCGCTGAGCGCGGCCATCAGCCCGGTGGCGATGGTGGTCTTGCCCGCACCCGAGGACGGTGCGGCGACGACGAGACGGGGAACGTTCAAGGACTTACCACTCGATCCCGCGCTGGCCCTTGCGGCCCGCGTCCATGGGGTGCTTCACCTTGGTCATCTCGGTGACCAGGTCGGCGAAGTCGGTCAGCGCCTCGGGCGCGTAGCGGCCGGTGATGACCACGTGCTGGCTGCCGGGGCGGTCCTTCAGGACGGCCAGCACCTCGTCCACGTCGATCCACCCCCAGTGCATCGGGTAGGTGAACTCGTCCAGCACGTAGAAGCGGTAGCGCTCGGCGGCCAGGTCGCGCTTGATCTGCGCCCAGCCCTCCTTCGCCGCCTCCTCGCTGGACTCGACCATCTCGGCGGACCGCTGCACCCAGGACCAGCCTTCGCCCATCTTGTGCCAGTCCACCGTGCCGCCCTCGCCGGAGGCGCCGAGCACGCGCAGCGCGTTCTCCTCGCCCACCTTCCACTTGGCGGACTTGACGAACTGGAACACTCCGACCGACCAGCCCTGGTTCCAGGCCCGCAGCGCCATCCCGAAGGCGGCGGTCGACTTGCCCTTGCCCGGGCCCGTGTGCACGGCGGTGATCGGCAGCGTACGGCGCTGCCGGGTGGTCAGGCCGTCGTCGGGGACGGACTCGGGGATGCCCTTCGGCATGGTTCAGGCTGCCTTTCGGTCGTGGCCGGCAGATCGGTGCGCGTGGACCAGCGCGGTGACACCCTCGGCCCGCAGCTCGTCCAAGGTCACGGCGGGGGCGTTCAGTTGCGTCGCCAGCGTACGGGCCAGGCCGAGCCGGACAGGACCGGACTCGCAGTCCAGGACCACGCTCGCCAGGCCCTGCCCGGCCAGCAGTCCGGCCGCCCGCCCGGCCTGGGCGAGCGCGTCGCGCCCGCCGGTGGCCCGGCCGTCGGTGACCACCATCAGCAGCGGACGGCGGTGCGGGTCGCGCATCCGCTCCACCCGAAGCACCTCGTGCGCGCGCAGCAGCCCGGCCGCGAGCGGGGTCCGGCCGCCGGTCGGCAGCTGTTCGAGCCGGGCGGCGCCGACCTCCACCGAGGAGGTCGGCGGCAGCGCCAACTCGGCCGTCGCGCCCCGGAAGGTGATCATGCCGATCTTGTCGCGGCGCTGGTAGGCGTCCATCAGCAGCGACATCACGGCGCCCTTGACCGCCGTCATCCGCTGCCGCGCCGCCATCGACCCGGAGGCGTCCACCACGAACAGCACCAGGTTGGACTCCCGTCCCTGGCGCACCTGCTCGCGGAAGTCGTCCCGGTGGAGTACGAGGGCGCGTGAGTCGCGGCCCCGCGCCACCTGGTGCGGGGCGGCGGCGCGCAGGGTGGCGCTCAGGTGCAGCCGGGTCAGGCTGCCCTGCGGGCGCCGGGCCCGGACGGTGTGCCCGCCGTCGGTCTCGGCGGGGGAGCGGCGGCCCTGGGCGCCCTTCCCGGTGCCGGGCACCTTGAACAGCCTGGTGCGGTAGGGATCCCCGGCCGAGGCCACCGGTGCCCTGCTCGAACCGCCGGATCCCTGCGGGGGCACGTTCGCCTCGGGCTCGCCGGCGGCGCTGCCGTCGGGGGCGTCACCCGAGGGCTCGGGAGCACCGCCACCGTCCGGACCGCCGCCGCCGTCCCCCGGACCGTCCCCTTCGGGGCCGTCGTCCTCGGGGCCATCATCGGGCTGCGAGTGCTCCGCAAGCGTCTGGTCCAGCTGGTCCTCGTCCAACCCCGGCGCGTCGAAGGGGTTGCGCCGACGGCGGTGCGGCAGGGCCAGCTGGGCGGCCTTGCGGACGTCCTGCTCCAGTACCTCCGTCCGCCCCTCCCAGGCCGCCAGTGCGACCGCCGTCCGGGCCATCACGATGTCCGCCCGCAGGCCGTCCACCTCGAACGCCGCGCAGACGGCGGTGATCTGACGCAGCGCCACATCGGTCAGCGCCACCTGGGGCAGCAACTGGCGTGCTGCGGTGATCCGTTCGGCCAGCGCCAGCTCGTCCGCGCGGTAGCGCACGGCGAAACCGGCCGGGTCGGCGTCGTAGGCGAGCCGACGGCGGACGACCTCGGCGCGCTCGTCCGGGTCGCGGGTGGCGGCGATCTCCACCGTGAGGCCGAAGCGGTCGAGCAGCTGCGGGCGTAGCTCGCCCTCCTCCGGGTTCATCGTCCCGACCAGCAGGAACCGGGCTGCGTGCCGCACCGAGACGCCCTCGCGCTCCACGTACGACCTGCCCATCGCGGCGGCGTCCAGCAGCAGGTCGACCACATGGTCCTGGAGCAGGTTGACCTCGTCGATGTAGAGCACGCCGCGATGGGCCTTGGCCAGCAGCCCGGGCTCGTACGCCTTGACGCCCTCGGCCAGTGCCCGCTCCAGGTCCAGCGAGCCGACGATCCGGTCCTCGGAGACGCCGACCGGCAGCTCCACCAGGTGCGCCGCGCGCTCCTCGCCGGCGGCCGTCTCGTGCGGTCCGTCCGGGCACTGCGGGTCCACCGCTGCCGGGTCGCAGGCGAACCGGCAGCCGGGCACGGTCGCAATCGTCGGCAGCAGCCCGGCGAGGGCGCGCACCATGGTGGATTTCGCGGTGCCCTTCTCGCCGCGTACCAGCACGCCGCCCACCGCCGGGGAGACCGCGTTGAGCAGCAGCCCGAGCCGCAGGTCGGCCATGCCGACGATCGCGGTGAAGGGGTATCGGACGTCACTCATCGGCTTTGCCACTCTCCAAAGTTCACGGTGCCCACGGCAGTGGCCATCACGGTGTTCACGGTGCTCCCGGCGGTACGAAGGGCAGCGAGTCGCCCGGCACCCCGCCCTCGATCAGCTTCCACAGCGCGTCGGTGTCCGCGTGCTCCTCGATCAGGTCGCCGAGCCGGTCGAGGCGGTCCTCGCGGGCCGCCGCGAAGGAGGTGCCGGGCGCCGGTACGAACGCCCGTCCCGAGAGCGCGGCGGCCTCGCGCAGCAGCGCGCGGCGGAAGCCGTCGTTCTCCAGCGCGCCGTGCCAGGTGGTGCCCCAGACCGAGCCGAGGCGGCAGCCGTCCAGACTGCGCCCACGGTCATCGGAGATGAACGCCTCCCCGCCCTCGACGCTCACCACCCCGTGGTGGATCTCGTACCCCTCGACCCGTTCGCCGTACGCCTCGCCGACCGGCCGGGCCAGTACCTTCTCGCGTCCGAAGACCACCCGGGTCGGCAGCAGCCCGAGCCCTTCGACCACACCAGCCCCGGACTCGATCTCGTCCACGATCTCGCGGCCGAGCATCTGGTAGCCGCCGCAGACCCCGAGCAGCGGCAGCCCGGCGGCCACCCGGGCCTTCAGCGCGGACTCCAGGCCGCGCTCGCGCAGCCAGGCCAGGTCGGCGACGGTGGCCCGGGTCCCTGGCAGGACGACCAGGTCCGCGTCGGCCAGCTCCTCCGGCCTGGTCGCCCAGCGGACCAGGACACCCGGCTCCTGCGCCAGGGCGTCCACATCGGTGAAGTTGGACAGCCTCGGGAAGCGCACCACGGTCACCCGCAGTACGTCCGCCCCGACCGGGCCGCGGGCCTCGGCGCGGTCCACCACGGTGGTCAGGTCCAGCGAGTCCTCGGCGTCCAGCCACAGCCCGGACAGCATCGGCAGCGTGCCGAGCACCGGACGGCCGGTCAGCCGGTGCAGCATCTCCAGGCCCGGCGCGAGCAGTCGCGCATCCCCCCGGAACTTGTTGACGAACCAGCCGGCCACATGCCGCTGGTCCTCGGCCGAGAGCAGCGCCAGCGTGCCGTACATCGCGGCGAAGACCCCGCCCCGGTCGATGTCGCCGACCACCACCACCGGCAGCCTCGCGGCGGTGGCCAGGCCCATGTTGGCGATGTCCCGGTCCCGCAGGTTGATCTCGGCGGGGGAGCCGGCCCCCTCGCAGACCACCACCTCGTACCGGCTGCGCAGGTCGGCCAGGCACTCCAGGGCCCGCTCCAGCAGGACGGGCTTGCGCTCGCGGTAGTCCAGCGCGCCGACCTCGGCGACCGGGCGGCCGAGCAGGACGACCTGGCTGCGGCCGTCGGCACCGGGCTTGAGCAGCACCGGGTTCATCGCCGCCTCCGGTTCGATGCGCGCGGCCTGCGCCTGCATGGCCTGCGCACGGCCGATCTCGGCGCCGTCGGCGGTCACGAAGGAGTTGAGCGACATGTTCTGCGCCTTGAACGGCGCGACCCTGACACCCTGTCGGGCCAGCCAGCGGCAGATGCCCGCCGTGACCACGCTCTTGCCCGCGTCGGAGGTCGTCCCCGCGACCAGCAGTGCCCCGCTCATCCCTCTGCGCCCCGTCCCTCGTCCGCCGTGTGCGTCGTGCGAACCATCCGATGTGCCGCCCGATCTGCCGTCCGGTCGATGCCCGTCATACCCGTCCCCGCCCGGCAGACCGCCGCCAGGCCCACAGCATCCGCCCGCCCAGGGTGACGGCCAGTGCCAGGCCGCCGACCCGGCGGGAGAGCACAC
Organism: Kitasatospora sp. GP82; assembly: GCF_029892105.1. Classification (GTDB taxonomy): domain Bacteria; phylum Actinomycetota; class Actinomycetes; order Streptomycetales; family Streptomycetaceae; genus Kitasatospora. Next base: position 200,180 of record NZ_JARZAJ010000012.1, read on the forward strand.
AGGCCCGCTCGATGTCGTCGACCGCCACCGGCCTCAACTCCGCGCCGAGCACCGGCCGGTGCTCGACCCGCGCGCCGTAGTTCAGGGTGCCGCCCAGCCGTACGCCGAGAGCTCCCGCGAAGGCGGACTCGGCCTGCCCGGCGTTGGGGCTCGGGTGCGCGGAGCCGTCCCGCCGCCAGATCCGCCAGGCCGTGGCGGGTTCGGGCGCGGCGGCCACCGCCAGCAGGGCGGTCAGCCGGGCGCCGGGCCAGCCGGCAACGTCGTCCAGCCGGGCCGAGGCCCAGCCGAAGCGCAGATGGCGCGGTGAACGGTGACCGACCATCGCGTCCAGGGTGTTGACGGCCCGGAAGGCGAGCAGCCCGGGTGTGCCCGCCAGGGCGCCCCAGGCCAGCGCGTTGACCACGGCGTCGGCGGTGTTCTCGGCAACCGACTCGACCACGGCGCGGGCGATCTGCCGCTCGTCCAGCGTGCTCGGATCACGGCCGCACAGGTGCGGCAGCCGCTCCCGGGCGGCGGTCAGGTCGTGGGCCTGGAGCGAGCGGCCGATGGTCCTGGCCTCACGGGTGAGCGAGGTCCCGCCGAGCACCGTCCAGGTCGCGGCGGCGGCCAGCGCCGCCTGCCCGGCCCCGCTCCGCCCCAGCGCCCGCTCGGCCAGGACCGCCCCGGCCGCGACCGCGCCGACGCAGGCGGCGGTGTACGCGGCGCCCACCGAACGGCGGTCGCGCCACAGCCGCCGCTCCAACCGGCCGGCGGCGGTACCGAAGACGGCCACCGGATGGCCACGCCTGGGGTCGGCGAAGGCGGCGTCGGCGAGGTAGCCGGCGACGCCGCCCAGCGCGAAGGCGACAGTGCGGTTCAACCGAGGCACGGCACGGGCGCAGGGATGGCCAGGGCTCGGAACGGCGGCCGGATCGGGGCCGGGGCAGCCTGCATGGCGTGCGTGTCCTCACTCAGGGTCCGCGCCCTGGATCGACGTACGGGAAGGCGAGAGTCTCCTGGCTTCCGGGGCGGACACACCCTCGGGCCTTCCAACGGCCGTACGAACGGGCCGCCGTGACCATGTTTCGAGCGTGCTCCCCGGTGACAGTGGCGGGACCGCGCCGGACTCGCACCGGCTTCCTCTCCATGCCTCCGTTTGGCTGAAGGATCCCATCACGGTGCTCGACCGGGAGTCAACAAAGCGCGCGGAGGGCTTGGTCACAGCCGCCACCCCGCTCACCTGCGGATGCCCGCCGCGCGGGAGCGCGCCGGGGGTCCCGGCCGACCGGACCTCGGCGACCGCCGCGCACTACCCGCGTAGCTGTGCGGAGTGTCGAGGTCCCGTCACTACATCCGACTGCCGGGCCGATCGAAACGGCCCGGACTGTAGGACTCTCCAGTGCCAACTCCGGGCGGTCGCCGGTACTTCGTGCAATCGGCGGGATGTGGACGAAATGTGACCACACCTACGGTCGGGTGTCATGCGACGCCGACAGCCGCCCTCCCCACCGCCCGTGCCGTTCTCCCCGACGGCCGTACGGGCCCACCGCACCGGGCTCGGCCTGACCCCCGCACAGGTGGCCGAGGGCATGGCCGCGCACGGTATCCGGCTGCTTCCCGCCCATGTGATCGGCTGGGAGGCCGGCGAGATCCGGCCCTCCGAAGAGGAGTTCATCGCCCTGTCGCGCGCCCTGTGGTGCCCGCCCGCCCAGCTGATGGGCGCCTCCCCCGCCACCCTGCGCGACTTCAGGGTGGCCAGGGAGCTCGGCCAGGAGCAGACGGCCCGCCGGATCGGGATGGCCCTGCCGGCGTACGAGCGGGCCGAGGCGACGGGCAGGTGGACCGGCGACGAGGAGCAGGCGCGCGAACTCGCCCGGGTGCTCGGCCTCGGGCTGCGCACCCTGCTCGTGGTGACCGACCGTCAGGAGGAGCTCGACCGGCGTCTGCGCCAGTGCGTGGACGGCCGCTGGCAGGGCCAGCTGAAGCCGGTCGCCCGACTGGTGCCGGTGCCCGGTGAGATCCTGGCCGAAGTGCTCGCGCAGCTGCAGAACGACCACCGGGTGCCGATGCACTGGGGCGCCTCGGAGCCGGGGCCGGCGGAACGGCAGCCGGAGCAGCCACTCGCCGACCGCTTCTGGGAGCTGCTCTCCCGGCACCCGACCGACATCCCCGTCTGAGACCCCCCAATTGCCGGAGGGTCTCGCACCGCCCCGGCCACAGGGCCTGTGCCCGGGGCGGTGCGCGGCCCGGACGGACCCGCCCCGGTGGCAGGTGCGCGGCGCGGGGAGTGGACTGGGAGGCACTGTCCTGTCCGACACGCCACCGTCGCGTCCAGCACACCGGGGAGCGCCATGCGTTGGGGAACCGTCGCCGTCACGGCAGCCACCGCCGTCGGAGCCATCGGAGCGGGGGTGGCCGCCGTACTGCTCGGGCGCAAGGCGTCCGAACGGATGGTCCGGCCGGGGCCCGCGCAGCCGGGCGCGGGCGCCCGGCTGCGGGTACACGGCCTGGCCGCCGGGCAGGTCACCCTCACACGTGCCCCGCAGACCATACGGCCAGGCCGGTACGCGCTCGAATGGCCCAGCGGCGGACATGCGGTGGTCGGCAAGGTCCTCGGCACCGACATCCAGACCGTCACCCGGGTTCTGGAACGCACGGACAGTGGCACCCTCGGCGTCGGCACCGAGGTCGAGCTGACCCCCCGGGTCCACATCGGCGACCCGGCCTCCGCGCTCGGCCTCGCCTTCACCGAAACCGCCGCCGAGGGCGAACTCGGACTGCTGCCCGCCTGGTACGTCCCCGGCATGCGTGGCACCTGGGTGATCCTGGTGCACGGACCGGGCGCCGACCGCACCCAGGCGCTGCCCGTGCTCCCATTGCTGCACGGGCTGAAGCTGCCGACGCTCACCGTCACCTACCGGGGCGACGCCGGAGCCCCGGCCTCGCCGGACGGGCTCGGCCACTTCGGTGAGACCGAGTGGCGGGACGTCGAGTCGGCGATCCGGCTCGCCCTGGAGGGCGGCGCGGGCCGGGTCATCCTGTACGGCTGGTCGCTGGGCGCCACGATGTGCCTGCACACGGCCGCCCGCTCCGCCTGGCGGGAGTCGGTCAGCGGACTGGTGCTGGACTCCCCGGTGATCGACTGGTCCGCCAGCGTCCGGCGGGAGAGCGTCCGCGCGGGTATCCCGAGCGTGCTGGCCGAGCTGGCCGCACTCGCGGCCGAGGGCCGCACCAAGGTGGATCTGGCCGGTTTCGCCCGCCTTGCGGACGGCACCGACCTGCACGTCCCCACCCTGCTGCTGGGCAGCCGGGCGGACGGCATCGCCCCGATCGCGGCCGCCCGCCGTCTCGCCGACCGGCGCGTCGACCTGGTCAGCCTGCACGAGATTCCGGGCGCCGAACACGCCCAGCTGTGGAACGCGGACCCGGACGGCTACGCCGAGACCCTGCGCCGCTGGCTCGTCCCGCTGCTCTGAGAGCGTGGTCACTCTGTGTAGGCAATCTGTCACGATATTCGATCATCGGACGGCTTCCGGTTGCCCCGCACCGGGTGGCCCCAATGGCCGTTCTGTGGCGTCCATGACATGCGAATCAAGCCAACCATTCAAACGTTCAGGCCCGGTTTGAGGGCTGTTGCCCCATCTCTTCCGTCCCACGGGCCCGGGCGGCGAAAGACGCGCCGAACCCGATGTGACAGAAGGCCGGTGCACGGGGAAGACTGCACGGCGTGACGTCTCGGAACCCGCGCGACCGTGATGCCCCGCTCCAGCCGACGATCGGTACCGGTGCGACGGTGACCCGTCTGCCCGGTGCGGCCCGCCGCGCCGACGGCGCGCACCCCGGCCACCCAGCAGCAGCCCGCCGCCGTACCCCGGCCCCCAAGCCGGGCCGCGGAAGGGTGCCCGTACCCGATGGCTTCCCCGCACCGGCGGAGCTCGCTCCGCTGGCCCGGCGGATGCTCGTGGACGCGGTACGGATCGCGCGCTGGGCGGGTGAACTTGACAAGGTCGACCGCCGGGGCGAGCTGCTCCCCGACGACGCCCGGGCCGCCGGCCGAGCGCTGGCGATGACGGTGGGCGCCGCCGCCAAGGCATGGGGCCAGGCCCTGCTGGTCGGCCTGGTCGAACCGCGCGAGGGAGGCGCGGGCCCCGGCTGGCGGCTGCACGCCTGGGAGCACGACGACGAGGCCGTGATCCGCGGCTGGGCCGCCCTGTTCGATTCCTGGACCCTGGTCGCGCCCGTCCCGCCCGCCGCGATGCGCGGAGTCTTCGCCGTGCTGGCCGGTCAGGCCGTCGACCAGGCACCGCAGCTGCTGTCCTTCCTGCACCTGGTGGACGGCCCGGTCGCCGACAGCGAGCTGCTGGAACTGCTCCGGCGCGGCCTGGACGAGCGCCGCCACGGCGTCGGTACGGGCGCTCTCTCGCTCTCCCCGGTCCCGCACGCCGCCTCGGCCGTCTCCGCCGTCCGCGGCACCTGCCGCGAGCCGCAGGTCGACACCCCGCACGCCCCCTCCGACGTCGCCGCGGTCCTGGACTGGATGCTGGACGGACTCGCCGCCGTCGGCGCACTCGACCGCAAGGACGAGGCCGCCGAGCTCTCCCCGCTCGGGCACTGGGCGGTACGCGCCAAGTTGGAGGAGATCTGCACGGTCGCCCAGACCGCCGCAGGCCACATCGAGCAGAGCGCCCTGGAACTCCTGGACGCCTGCGCCAACTACTCCCCGGGGCCCGCCCGCGCCGAGTACCGGGCCTGGGTCGCCGCCCGCCCGGTGGACCGTGCGGTCGCCGAACTGCTGGACGCGGCCAGGGGCGAGGACGCCCTGCTCCGCGGCCTCGCCTTCGAGGCGCTGAGGGTCGCCGGGGGTACCGCCGAGCAGGCCGTCAGGGCGGCCGTGGACGAGCCGGTGCTGCGCCCGTACGCACTCCTCTGGCTCGCCGAACAGTCGGACGAGGGGGTCTCCCCGGCCGATGTCCTCGGCGCGGACGATGCCGCCTGGCTCTGGGTGGACACCGCCGCGGCGGTCCTGGACCACGGCGAGACCGAACTGCTGGTCGGGCATGTCGAGGGCGCCTCGGCGGGTGAACCGGTCCGGCTGTTCACCCGGGCCCGCCAGTCCGGGCACCCCAGGGCGGCCTCCGTCCTCACCGCCGTCGCCGGGGTCCACCCCGACCCGGCGGTGGCCCGCGCGGCCCGCCGCTCCGCCTTCAGCGTCCACCGCGGCGGCGCCTAGCCCCTGGCAACGGGGGGCCCATAAGCGCAACCGGGAACCGATGAGGGGCGCGGGGCTCTGCTGAAAGGTTTCGAGGGGAATGGCGAAAGGGCCCGGTCCTGGTGTCAGGATCCGGGCCCCTTCGGGGGTTGGTGCTCAGCAGCCGCGGGACTCCGCGCGGCGGGCGCGGACGTCGCCGACCTTCTGGCCCACCTTGCGGCGGATGACCAGCAGCGGCGCCATCGCGGCCAGCGTGATCTGCGCGATCGCCCCGATGTGCATCAGCGTGTCGCCGCCCGGCAGACCGGCGGCCCAGGCCGCCAGGCAGCCGATGGAGACCACGATCCAGCAGAGCGTCGCGGTGGCCAGCAGGCCCTGCGGCTTCGGGTACTCGATTCGGCTGACCATCAGGTAGGCCACGCCGAAGATCATCAGCAGGCCGACCAGCATCGGCGGGTCCAGCAGCACGATCGCGATCACCGTCATCGCGCCCATCGGGCACGGCATGCCCTGGAAGATACCGGGTCGCATCTTCACGGCTGAGAACCTGGCCAGCCGCAGTACCACCGAGAGCAGCACCGTCAGCGCGATGAACGCCGAGAGCTGCTGGTTGCTGTCCGGCGAGACGATGCCCCAGACCGCGACGAAGTAGGCCGGCGCGATGCCGAAGCTGATCAGGTCGGCCAGGTTGTCGAGTTCCGCACCCAGCGCCGAGGAGCGCAGCTTGCGGGCCACCAGGCCGTCGAACAGGTCGCACATCGAGCCGATCAGCAGCAGCGTCACGGCGGTCGCCGCGCTGTGCTTGTCGGGCGAGCTGGACTCGCCCATGATGTGCGGCATCAGGACTCCGGTGGTGATCGAATAGATCGCCATGAAGCCGCAGACGGCGTTCCCCAGGGTCAGGAAGTCGGCCGTGGACAGGTGCTGCGGCGAGCGGGGAGCCCGCAGCTCGCGGTCGCGTGCCCAGCGGCGGCGGCGCAGCTCCGTCTCCTCTTCCTCGCCCAAGCCGACAAGAGTCTCAGGATCAGTCACGGTCAAGGCGCGTCACCCCGGCTGTGGTCTTCTGGCCGACCTCGACGCCGACCTCGACGCCGGCCGGCAGGTAGGTGTCTACGCGGGAGCCGAAGCGGATCAGCCCGATCCGCTCGCCCTGCTCGACCTTGGTCCCGGCGTCCATGTACGGCACGATACGGCGGGCCACGGCCCCCGCGATCTGTACCATCTCGATGTCGCCGATTTCGGTGTCGAAATGCCAGACGACTCGCTCGTTGCGGTCGCTGTCCTTGTTGAACGCCGGGACGTAGCCTCCGGCGATGTGCTCGACCGATGTCACCGTGCCGGGCAGTGGGGCGCGGTTGACATGGACGTTGAGCGGGCTCATGAAGATCGCGACGCGGGTACGTCCGTCCGGCCAGGCGTCGATGCTCTGCACCACACCGTCGGCGGGGGAGATCACTCTGCCGGCGCCGATCTCGCGCTCCGGGTCGCGGAAGAACCACAGCATGCCCGCGCTCAGTGCGCAGGCCGGCACCGCTGCCATGGCCCACTTGCCGTTCCGCCTGGTGAGGGCGGTGGTGAGGGCGGCAGTGGCCAGGGTCGGGACGAACCAGGGGGTGGCGCCGCGCGCGATGGTCACGCGGGGACGCCGACCGTCCGCCGGGGCGTCGAGGGCGCCGGCCGGAGCAGAGGTGTGAGGGGACGGGCTGATGGGCATCGAAGACCTTAGTCGCGGGGGATCATGGCCGCTGGACGGGGGCCACCGCGGGGATCGAGTGAGATGGGGACGGCTACTGTCCCGGTGGATGCTATCGGGACCAGGCGGTAGGTGGGCAAGCCGCCTGCATGTTCAGGAGTCCGGTGCGGCGCCGATCTGTGCCTGCTATGTGTACGACCGTAGCTCGGGTCGGCGTGGTTCCCAAGGCGTCGGACGAGGCGCGTGACCCATGTCTCAATCGGGACAAGGGTGGCGGGGTGGGTTCCGGCTGACTGCCAGTCAGCCGCGGGATCCGAGCCTCGAAAGTGCCCGCGGAAGGCCCTCGAAGGGGCCTCAGGGCCGCCTGGGCGGGTCGGCGGCGCTTGGATGTGCCGTAGGGCGTGCACCGGGTCGGTGCACGCCCTACGACCTTCCCCGGTCGCCGTACCGCCCCCGGTGGCTGACCAGGCCAGGGGAGTGCGCGGCGCGGCGTGGCCGAGAGGCGGGCCCGCACGCCTGCCCCCGGCCTTCACATGGCTCTTACGTTTGCTGCACGGTGAGCGCCGGTACGGATGGCCGGAACCCGGCCACCGGGAGTCACCGGCGCTCACCGGCTGCGCTCACTCCGAGATGCGGTACTCCTCCAGGAGGCGGCGGCCGACGATCATCTTCTGGATCTCCGCCGTACCCTCGCCGATCAGCAGCATCGGGGCCTCGCGGTAGAGGCGCTCGATCTCGTACTCCTTGGAGAAGCCGTAGCCGCCGTGGATGCGGAAGGCGTCCTCCACGACCTCCTTGCAGTACTCGGAGGCGAGGTATTTGGCCATTCCGGCCTCAAGGTCGTTCCGCTCGCCGCTGTCCTTCTTACGGGCGGCCATCACCATCATCTGGTGGGCGGCCTCGACCTTGGTGGCCATCTCGGCGAGCTTGAACTGGATGGCCTGGTGCTCGGCGATCTTCTTGCCGAAGGTGGAGCGCTGCTGGGCGTAGGAGATACCGAGCTCGAAGGCGCGGCGCGCGACGCCGCAGCCGCGGGCCGCGACGTTCACCCGGCCGACCTCGACGCCGTCCATCATCTGGTAGAAGCCCTTGCCCGGGACGCCGCCGAGGATCCGGTCGGCCGGGATGCGGACGTCCTGGAGCACCAGCTCGGTGGTGTCGACGCCCTTGTAGCCCATCTTCTCGATCTTCCCCGGCACGGTGAGGCCCGGGACCGTCGGGTTCGGGCCGAAACCGGCCGTCTTCTCGATCAGGAAGGTGGTCATGTTCCGGTACGGGGTCGAGGCGCCCTCGTCCGTCTTGCAGAGGACGGCGACCAGGGTCGAGGTGCCGCCGTTGGTCAGCCACATCTTCTGGCCGTTGAGGACGTAGAAGTCGCCGTCCTTGACGCCCTTGGTGGAGATCGCCGAGACATCGGAGCCCAGACCCGGCTCGGACATCGAGAAGGCGCCCCGGATCTCGCCGGCGGCCATCCGGGGCAGGAAGTACTCCTTCTGCTCCTGGGTGCCGTGCGCATTGATCATGTGGGCGACGATGAAGTGCGTGTTGACGATGCCGGAGACCGACATCCAGCCACGGGCGATCTCCTCGACCACCAGGGCGTAGGTCAGCAGCGACTCGCCGAGGCCGCCGTACTCCTCGGGGATGGTCAGGCCGAACAGGCCGAGCTGCTTCATCCCCTCCACGATCGCGGCCGGGTACTCGTCCTTGTGCTCCAGCTCGGTCGCGACCGGGATGATCTCCTTGTCGACAAAGTCCCGCACGGTGGCGAGGATGTCCCGCTGGATCTCGGTAAGGCCGTCGGTCTGTGCGAGGCGTCCCATCGTGCGGCTCCTGTCATGCATGAAGAGGGTGGGGGAGCGGGGGCTCCACGAAGCGTGACTTCCGTGGAGCCCCCGTGAACCGGGGTGGGCTCGGCCGATGACGGCGGCCTGCCCGTTCCGGGGTCTCAGGGAATTCCGGGGTCAGGAAGGGTCAGGAAAGGGGAGTGGGCCGGCCGGGCTGCTCGCCGCCGCGCTCCTTGATGTACGTCTCGGTCGGCACCATCACCTTGCGGCGGAAGATGCAGACGACCGTGCCGTCCTGCTTGTAGCCCTTGGTCTCGACGTAGACGATGCCGCGGTCGTCCTTGGACTTGGACGGCCACTTGTCGAGCACCGTCGTCTCGCCGTAGATCGTGTCGCCGTGGAAGGTCGGGGCGATGTGGCGCAGCGACTCGATCTCGAGGTTGGCGATGGCCTTGCCGGAGACGTCCGGGACGGACATGCCGAGCAGCAGGGAGTAGATGTAGTTGCCCACCACGACGTTCTTGCCGAAGTCCGTCGTCTTCTCCGCATAGTTGGTGTCCATGTGGAGGGGGTGGTGGTTCATGGTGAGCAGACAGAAGAGGTGGTCGTCGTACTCGGTGACCGTCTTGCCGGGCCAGTGCTTGTAGACCGCGCCGACCTCGAACTCTTCGTAGGTGCGTCCGAACTGCATGGTGAAGGGCTCCTTAGGCCTGCGGGGGCTCGAACTTGCTGGTGCGCTCAAAGCCGGCGGCGCGGCCCTTGCCCGCGATGACCAGGGCCATCTTGCGGCTGGCCTCGTCGATCATCTCGTCGCCGAGCATCGCGGAGCCCTTGGCGCCACCGGCCTCCGAGGTGCACCAGTCGTAGGCGTCCAGGATCAGCTCGGCGTGGTCGTAGTCCTCCTGGGTGGGGGAGAAGACCTCGTTGGCGATGGCGACCTGGTCCGGGTGCAGGACCCACTTGCCGTCGAAGCCCAGTGCGGCGGCGCGGCCGGCCACCTCGCGGTAGCCCTCGGGGTTGCGGATCTGCAGGTACGGACCGTCGATGGCCTGCAGGTCGTGGGTGCGGGCGGCCATCAGGATGCGCATCAGGATGTAGTGGTAGGCGTCCGCCGGGTAGCCGGGGGGCTGCTGGCCGACCACCAGGGTCTTCATGTTGATCGAGGCCATGAAGTCGGCCGGGCCGAAGATGATCGTCTCCAGGCGCGGGGAGGCGGCGGCGATCTCGTCGACGTTGACCAGGCCCTTGGCGTTCTCGATCTGCGCCTCGATGCCGATCCGGCCGACCTCGAAGCCCATGGTCTTCTCGATCTGGGTGAGCAGCAGGTCGAGCGCCTTGACCTGGGTGGCGTCCTGGACCTTGGGCAGCATGATGCAGTCGAGGTTCGGCCCGGCGCCCTCGACGACCGTGATCACGTCCCGGTACGTCCAGTGGGTGGTCCAGTCGTTGACCCGGACGACGCGGGTCTTGCTGCCCCAGTCACCGTTGTTGAGGGCGTCCACGATGTTGTGGCGGGCGCTCTCCTTGACCAGCGGGGCGCAGGCGTCCTCCAGGTCGAGGAAGACCTGGTCGGCCGGGAGGCCCTGGGCCTTCTCCAGGAAACGGGGGTTGCTGCCCGGGACGGCCAGACAGGAACGGCGGGGCCGGAGGCGGTTGACGGCGGTCATGAGGGGATTTCGTTCCTTCCGGATCAGCTGGTCGCGGCCTGCTGCTCGATGCGGTGCAGCGTCGCGGCCCAAGGCTGGAGCCTGTTGGCGAGCCGGATCTCGTCCACGATCCGGCCGATGATGGTGGTGATGCCGAAGTCCTTCGGGGTGAAGACTGCTGCGACTCCGGCGGCCTTCAGGACCTCGGCGTCCGCAGCCGGGATGATGCCACCCACGACGACTGGCACATCCTCCACCCCCGCCCGGCGAAGTCGGTGCAGAACGTCGGGAACCAGCTCCGGGTGGGCGCCGGAGAGGATCGACAGGCCGACGCAGTGCACATCCTCGGCGACGGCGGCGGAGACGATCTGTTCCGGCGTCAGCCGGATGCCCTGGTAGACCACCTCGAAACCGGCGTCGCGGGCGCGGACGGCGATCTGCTCGGCACCGTTGGAGTGGCCGTCCAGGCCGGGCTTGCCGACCAGCAGGCGCAGGTTTCCCACGCCGAGCTCGGCGGCGGTGGCGGCCACCGCCTCGCGGACGGTGGCGAGTTCGCCGCCCGGCTCGGCGGTCACCGCGACCGGTGCGCCGCCGACGCCGGTGGGGGCCCGGTACTCGCCGAAGACCTCGCGCAGGGCGAAGGACCACTCCCCGGTGGTGACCCCGGCACGGGCACAGGCGAGCGTGGCGGGCATCAGGTTGTCGCTGGTCGCGGCGGTGGCCTTGAGCTCCGCCAGCGCGGCCTGCGCGGCGGCCTCGTCGCGCAGACCGCGCCACTGCCGGAGAGCGGTGAGGACGGACTGCTCGGACGCCGGGTCGACCACCATGATGGCGGTGTCGAGGTCGGCGGTGAGCGGGCTCTCCTCGGTGGTGTCGAAGCAGTTGACCCCGACGATGCTGTCCTCGCCGGACTCGATCCTGGCCCGGCGGGCGGCGTGCGAGGCGACCAGGTTGGACTTGAGGTAGCCGGACTCGACGGCGGGAATCACGCCGCCCATCTCCAGCACCTTGGCGATCTCGGCCTCGGCCCCGGCGAGCAGCTCGGCGGTCTTGGTCTCGATCACCTCGGAGCCGTTGAAGATGTCGCCGTACTCCAGCAGGTCGGACTCGTAGGCGAGGACCTGCTGGATGCGCAGCGACCACTGCTGGTCCCACGGGCGGGGCAGGCCCAGCGCCTCGTTCCACGCGGGCAGTTGGACGGCCCGGGCGCGGGCGTCCTTGGAGAGGGTGACGGCGAGCATCTCCAGCACGATGCGCTGGACGTTGTTCTCCGGCTGGGCCTCCGTCAGGCCGAGCGAGTTGACCTGGACGCCGTAGCGGAAGCGGCGCTGCTTGGCGTCCTCGATGCCGTAGCGCTCGCGGGTGACCTTCTCCCAGAGCCGGGCGAAGGCGCGCATCTTGCACATCTCCTCGATGAAGCGGACGCCCGCGTTCACGAAGAAGGAGATCCGGCCGACCACCTCGCCCATCCGCTCGGCCGGCACCTGGCCGGAGTCGCGGACGGCGTCGAGGACGGAGATCGCGGTGCACATCGCGTACGCGATCTCCTGGACGGGGGTGGCCCCGGCCTCCTGCAGGTGGTAGCTGCAGATGTTGATCGGGTTCCACTTGGGGATGTGGGCGACCGTGTACGCGATCATGTCGGTGATCAGGCGCACGGAAGGACCGGGCGGGAAGACGTGCGTCCCGCGCGAGAGGTACTCCTTGACGATGTCGTTCTGGGTGGTGCCGGTGAGCCTGGCGATGTCGGCGCCCTGCTCCTCGGCGACCACCTGGTAGAGCGCCAGCAGCCACATCGCGGTGGCGTTGATCGTCATCGAGGTGTTGGTCTGTTCCAGCGGGATGCCGTCGAACAGGGTGCGCATGTCACCGACATGGCCCACCGGCACGCCGACCCGGCCGACCTCGCCGCGTGCGAGCACGTGGTCGGAGTCGTAGCCCGTCTGGGTCGGCAGGTCGAAGGCCACCGAGAGGCCGGTCTGCCCCTTGGCGAGGTTGCGGCGGTAGAGCGCGTTGGAGTCGCTCGCGGTGGAGTGGCCCGCGTAGGTGCGCATCAGCCAGGGACGGTCACGTTTCTGATCGTCCATCAGATGTCCCGGAAGCGATTGATCGCGGGCAGGTGCTGCTCGCGCAGCTCGTGGTCGCGGACGCCCAGGCCCTCCTGCGGGGAGAGGCAGAGCACGCCGACCTTGCCCTGGTGCTTGTTGTGGTGGACGTCGAGGGCGGCCTGGCCGGTCTGCTCCAGGGTGTAGACCTTGGAGACCGTCGGGTGGATCTTGCCCTTGGCGACCAGGCGGTTGGCCTCCCAGGCCTCGCGGTAGTTGGCGAAGTGCGAGCCGACGATCCGCTTCAGCGACATCCACAGGTAGCGGTTGTCGTACTGGTGCATGTAGCCGGAGGTGGAGGCGCAGGTGACGATGGTGCCGCCCTTGCGGGTGACGTAGACCGAGGCGCCGAAGGTCTCCCGGCCGGGGTGCTCGAAGACGATGTCCACGTCCTCACCACCCGTCAGCTCACGGATCCTGCCGCCGAAGCGCTTCCACTCGCGCTGGTCCTGGGTGTGCTCGTCCTTCCAGAAGCGGTACCCCTCGGCACTGCGGTCGATGATCGCCTCGGCGCCCATCGCCCGGCAGATCTCGGCCTTCTGCGGGCTGGAGACCACGCAGATCGGGGTGGCGCCGCCGGCCAGCGCGTACTGGGTGGCGTACGAGCCGAGGCCGCCGCTCGCGCCCCAGATCAGCACGTTGTCGCCCTGCTTCATGCCCGCGCCGTTGCGCGAGACCAGCTGGCGGTAGGCGGTGGAGTTGACCAGGCCGGGGGAGGCGGCCTCCTCCCAGGTCAGGTGGGCGGGCTTGGGCATCAGCTGGTTGGTCTTCACCAGGGCCAGCTGGGCCAGGCCGCCGAAGTTGGTCTCGAAGCCCCAGATGCGCTGCTCCGGGTCCATCATCGTGTCGTTGTGACCGTCCGAGCTCTCCAGCTCGACGGAGAGGCAGTGCGCGACCACCTCGTCGCCGGGCTTCCAGGCGTTGACCCCGGCGCCGGTGCGCAGCACCACGCCCGCGAGGTCGGAGCCGACGACGTGGTACGGCAGGTCGTGGCGCTTGGTGAGCGGCGACAGGCGGCCGTAGCGCTCCAGGAAGGAGAAGGTGGAGACCGGCTCGAAGATCGAGCTCCACACGGTGTTGTAGTTCACGGCGCTTGCCATGACGGCGACCAGGGCCTCGCCCGGGCCGAGCTCGGGCAGGGCCACCTCGTCGAGGTGGAGGGACTTGCGTGGGTCCTTGTCGCGGCTGTCGAGGCCGGCGAACATCTGCTCCTCGTCCTTGCGGAGCGTCACGGCTCGGTAGGACTCCGGCAGCTTGAGGGCGGCGAAGTCCGCCGAGGTGCTGTCGGAGTTGAGGATTGCGTCGAGGATTTCCTTCATGGCTGCCTCCGAAGGCGTACCTGTGTGAGGGGCTGCACAGGGCGTCTGGGGGAGCCGGGAGCGGACACCGGCTTCGCTGTCGGTCTGAGGGTGGGTGGAAACGAGAAGTACGGGCTGCGACGGGTGGTGGTGTCGCATCCGGACACGGCGCGCCGAGGTGGGGAGCCGCGGCGCCGCGACTGGTGGGTAACAAGTTAGTGGCACCCTGTGCCACTCGTAAAGACACTGGGTGTCATCAATTCAGGTGAATGCGACGCCCGTTCGACCACCCGTGGATAGGCATGGGAAAGGCCCGCCCCGCAACTGCGGAGCGGGCCTGGAAAACCCTTCTGACCTGTGGAATCAGCCCGTGGCCGCACCGCTCAGCGCGGCTCGGATGCGGTCCACCACCAGGTCCAGCGGGGCGTCGGTGCGGGCCACTGTGATGAGAACCTCACCGCCGGGGCTGGCACTCAGTGCGCTCACCGCCGCCGCCTCCAGCGACGAGACCGTGTCATCAGTGGCACCGGGTGCCACAGTCGTCCCACGCCTGCGCATCCCGTGCGGGGCGGTCGCCCAGAACGTTCCCCGGATGACCTCGAAGGAGTGGTCCAGCTGCGCCTCCACGTCCCCGTGGCCGCCGGCCCGCAGCCAGCGCCGCAGGACGTGGTTGTGCGCCGCGACCACCGCTGCGGCCGACACCTCCGCCAGCATCGAGTCGTCGTCCCCGCCGCGCTGCCAGCCCGGCGGAATCTCCTCGGCCGCGTCGAAGCGGCCCAGCAGGTACCGGGTGAACAGCCGCTCGTAGCGGGAGACCACCGCGATCTCCCGCTCGCGCAGCGCCGGGACCTGGCGGATCAGCTGGTACCGGGCCACCGAGACCCCGGGCGTGGAGGCGTACATCCGCAGCACCTCCTTGATGCCCCGGCAGACCACGTCCAGCGGGTGCTCGTCCGGCTCGGCGCTCGCCAGCAGGTCGGCCACCCGGACCAGGGTGTCGTCGTGGTCCGGGAAGATCGCCTCCTCCTTGGACCGGAAGTACCGGAAGAAGGTCCGCCTGGCCACACCGGCCTCGGCGGCGATCTGATCGACCGTCGTCTCCTCGTAGCCCTGCGAGGCGAACAGCTCCATGGCGGCCGTGGCCAGATCCTGGCGCATCTGCTGCCGCTGCGCGGCCGCCCGGCGGTGACCGGCGGGCGATGGCCCCGCCGCCGACTGTGCCGCCAGCGCCCGTTCTGCCAATGCCCCTTCGAGGGCCGACTGCTCCACCGGTGACTGATCCCGATCCATGTCAGGCACGCTACACGCCTCGGCAGCCGTGCCAGCGGCCTTCGGGCGGCGCACGGCCGGCACCGGCCCGGTCGCGGTCGGCCTGGGCCACCGGGCGGAGACCGCCCCTGGCTCCCAGGCCGGCCGTACGGGTACGTCCCGCCGCCCGTCCCCGAGGGGTGCGGACGCGGGCGGGCCGTTCATGCGTCCACCTCGCTGCGCTCGGAGTTCGCCTCGCCCGGTGCGCACCTGTCACCGCTGCGCTCGCTCATGCGTCCACCTCGCTGCGCTCGGAGTTCGCTGCGCTCGGAGTTCGCTTCGCTCAACGCGCACCTGCTCGCTGCGCTCGCTCATGCGTCCACCTCGCTGCGCTCGGAGTTCGCTTCGCTCAACGCGCACCTGCTTGCTGATTCGCTCGCTGCGCTCGCTCATCGGCGCGCGTGGTCGCGGAAGCCGCGGCCGGTCTTGCGGCCCAGGCAGCCCGCCGCCACCAGGTGCTCCAGCAGCGGTGCCGCCGCCAGACCCGGCTCGCGGAACTCCTGGTGCAGCACCTGCTCGATGGTCAGCGACACGTCGAGCCCCACCACGTCCAGCAGTTCGAACGGGCCCATCGGGTAGCCGCAGCCCAACTTCATCGCCGTGTCGATGTCGTCCACCGTCGCGTAGTGCTCCTGGAGCATCCGCACCGCGTCGTTCAGATACGGGAAGAGCAGCGCGTTGACGATGAACCCCGCCCGGTCGCCGCACTCCACCGCGTGCTTGCGCACCCGGCCGCACAGCTCCAGCACGGTCGAGGTGACGTCCGCCGAGGTCAGCACGGTGGAGACCACCTCGACCAGCTTCATCGCCGGGGCCGGGTTGAAGAAGTGCATGCCGATCACGTCCTGCGGCCGCGAGGTGGCGGTCGCGCAGCTGATCACCGGCAGGCTGGAGGTGGTGGTGGCCAGCACCGCACCCGGCTTGCAGATCTTGTCCAGCGTCGCGAACAGCTCCCGCTTGACCGCAAGATCCTCGGCCACCGCCTCCACCACCAGGTCGACCTCGGCCAGTTCGGCGTACGAACCGCTCGGGGTGACCAGGGCGAGGGCGGCCTCGCGCTGCTCCCCGCTCAGCCGGCCCTTGGCCACCGAGCGCTCCAGCGACTTGGCGAGCTGCGCCTTGGCCCGGTTCGCCTTGTCCAGGCTGCGCGCGGTGAGCAGCACCCGGTGCCCGGCCTTGGCGAAGACCTCGGCGATGCCGGTCGCCATGGTGCCCGAGCCGCAGACGCCGACACTGTCCACCTGGCGGCTCGCGGCCCGAGGCGTGGCGGTGGCGGTGGCCGGTTCGGCGATCACCTTGGACGAGCCCGGGGCCTCGTAGGTGTAGAAGCCGCGGCCCGACTTGCGGCCGAGCAGTCCGGCCGCGACCAGCTGGCCGAGGATCGGTGCCGGTGCGTGCAGCCGGTCCCTGGACTGCTCGTACATCGCCTCCAGGACGGTACGGGCGGTGTCCACGCCGATCAGGTCCAGCAGGGCCAGCGGGCCCATCGGCAGGCCGCAGCCGAGCCGCATGGCGGCGTCGATGTCCTCGCGGGTGGCGTACTTGGACTCGTACATCGCGGCGGCCTGGTTGAGGTACGCGAAGAGCAGGCCGTTGACCACGAACCCGGCCCGGTCGCCCGCCGCCACCGGCTCCTTGCCGAGGTCGCGGGCGAAGTCGGCCGCCTCGGCGGCAACCTGAGGGGACGTCAGGACGGTGCGGACCACCTCGACCAGCTTCATGGTGTGCACCGGGTTGAAGAAGTGCAGGCCGAGCACCCGCTCGGGGCGGGCGGTGGCGGCCGCGATCCGGGTGACCGACAGGGCCGTGGTGCCGGTGGCCAGGACGGTCTCCGGCGGGCAGATCCGGTCCAGTTCGGCGAAGATCTCGCGCTTGAGCTCCAGCTGCTCGGGCACCTCCTCGATCACCAGGTCGGCGGTGGCGGCCGCGTCGAGCTGGTCGCCGACCGAGATCAGCGCGAGCAGCGCCGTACGCTCCTCGGCGGTGAGCCGCTCGCGCTGGACGGCGTGCGCGGTGGCCTCCTCGATCCGGGTCAGTGCCCGCGCGGCTGCGTCCGGGCCGGCCTCGATGCCGATGACCCGGCGGCCGCTGCGCGCGACGGCCACGGCGATACCGGCACCCATGGTGCCGAGGCCGACCACGGCGACGATGGGGAAGGGACGCTTCATGTCCTGACTCCTTGTCATGGGCCCCGCGCCGTGCTCGGGAATTGCCGGGGCAGCGCTGTGCCGCAGGCGCACCGGAGGAGGGCGCGACGGCGCGGGGGAGTGGTGATGACGGTTGCGGCACCGCGCGGCGGGCCGGTCCGCTCCGGCCGTGCCGCGGATGTGCCGTGGTGCTCAGGCGCTCTGGGTGAGAGGAAGCGACGCTGACGCGCTGAGAAGAGCCGGCCGTCGCCCGAGTCGGGCAGAGGCCGGGAAGCGGGCACCTCGGCCGGGTCCGTGGATCGCGCGATGGCGCGCCGGACGCAGACCCCGCCGGTGCGGCTCCCGAAGCCCAGCGGTGGTGCGTGCGGTCACTGTAGCGAAGTTACCGCCGCGTAGGAAGAGTTCGGACATGGCGAAGCCCCCGCCGTTCCTCCCTGGGTGGGAGGGCGACGAGGGCTTCGGGAGCGCGGGGCGTCAGTGCACCAGCACCGGAACGGCGTCCTCCGTGGAGGCACCCTCGACCTGGGCGTCCGGCCGGCCGATGTTGATGAAGACGAAGGAGATCGCCGCCGCCAGCAGCAGGATGCCGAAGGACCACCAGATCGCGGTGGAGAAGCTGTGCACCATGGTCTGGACCTTGAACAGCTCCGGCGAAGTCGCCTTTGCCATGTGCGCCTTGACGTACGCGGTGGCGGAGCTGGCCGCGATGGTGTTCAGCAGTGCGGTGCCGATCGCGCCGCCGACCTGCTGCGAGGTGTTGACCATGGCGGAGGCGACACCCGCGTCACGCGGCTGGACGCCGTGGGTGGCCAGGCTCATCGCGGGCATGAACGCGGTGCCCATGCCCAGGCCCATCAGGACCAGGCCGGGCAGGATGTGCACCGGGTAGGAGCTGTCCACCTTGATCTGGGTGAGGATCAGCAGGCCGAGCGAGGCGACGGCGAAGCCCGGGGTCATCAGGTAGCGCGCGGGCACCCGGGTCATCAGCCGGGCGCCGATCTGGGTCGAGCCGGTGATCATGCCCGCCACCATCGGCAGGAAGGCCAGGCCGGTGACCACCGGGCTGTAGCGCAGCACGACCTGCAGGTAGTAGGTGAGGAAGAGGAAGAGCCCGAACATGCCGATCACGGCCAGGCCCAGCGAGAGGTACACCCCGCCGCGGTTGCGGTCGGTGACCACGCGCAGCGGCAGCAGCGGGGCCTTGACCGAGCGCTCGACCAGGACGAAGGCGATCAGCAGCACCGCCGCGGCCGCGAACAGGCCGAGGGTGATGCCGGAGGTCCAGCCGTCCGACTCGGCCCGGGTGAAGCCGTAGACCAGGGCGACCAGACCGCTGGTGACCAGCAGCACACCGGGGATGTCGAGCTTGTTGCTGTTGCGGCCCTGGGCGGGCTCGCGGATCACCAGCACCGCACCGGTGATGGCCACCGCGGCGAACGGGATGTTGACGAAGAAGGTCCAGCGCCAGTTCATGTACTCGGTGAGCAGGCCGCCGAGGATCAGACCGATGGCACCGCCGCCACCGGCGATCGCACCGAAGATGCCGAAGGCCTTGGCGCGCTCCTTGGCCTCGGTGAACATCACCGCGAGCAGCGAGAGCGCCGCCGGGGCGAGCAGTGCGCCGAACACGCCCTGCAGGGCACGGGCGCCGAGCAGCACGCCGGTGTTGGCGGCGGCGCCGCCGACGGCGGAGGCGAGGGCGAAACCGCTCAGGCCGACTATGAAGGTCCGCCGGCGGCCCCACAGGTCGGCGATCCGGCCGCCGAAGAGCAGCAGGCCGCCGAAGGCGAGCGCGTAGGCAGTGATGACCCACTGGCGGTTGGCGTCCGAGATGCCGAGGTCGGCCTGGGCGGACGGGAGGGCGATGTTCACGATGGTCGCGTCGAGCACGACCATCAGCTGGGCGAGAGCGATGAAGGCCAGGGCCTTCCAGCGCCGGGGGTCCGGCTGCAGGACGGATTCAGACATGGGAGTACCCACTTACGTACAAGAGCGTGCAGGAGATCGAGGAATGGGGCTGCAGATCAGATGCAGGTCAGTTGTGCCGCTTGAGGTCCTCCAAGGTCACGGCGCGGCCGTTCAGCGTGGAGCGGGCCGGGGCCTGAAGTCCGTCCAGGAAGAGCTGGAGGTGACGGTCGACGAAGCCGTCCGGGTTCAGGCAGCTGCTGCCGGGAATCGGGCGGGTCAGCTGGGTGATGACGACCATGAAGTCGCCGACACCGATGTCGTCCCGGAGCAGGCCGTCGCGCTGGGCGCGGGCGATCAGCTCGGTGACCGCTCGCTCCAGCCGCAGGCGGCTGGCTGCCAGCTCGGGGTCGTCGTGGTCGATGTGCTCGGAGAAGAGCGGGCACAGGGCGCCGATCCGCTCGCGGGCCGCCGCGTGCGTGAAGCGGCTCACCGCCCGGAAGGCGTCCGACTCCTCGGCCATGGCCTCCTCGGCGTGGCCGAGGACGTTGGTGAGCACCGACAGCGTCACATGGTGGATCAGCTCACGGCGGTCCGGGAAGTTGCGGTACAGCGTCGCGTTCCCGACTCCGGCCCGACGGGCGATCTCGTCCAGCGGCACATCGGCCCCGAACTCGACGAAGGCCTCCCGGGCGGCGGCGATGATCCGGGCCCGATTGCGGGAGGCATCGGCCCTGAGCCGGGGTGCGGCCGGTGGGGCTGCGGTGACGGTCATGGTCGAGGGCTCCCTTCGGGTGTGAGTCCGGCTGCTGGGGTGCTTCCGGGGAATGTCTCCCCGGATCGTGCGGACAGAGGAGTAAACGGGGAGTTCATCCCCGGAAATTTCACGATCGGGTGTGAGCTGCGCCACCTCTGGCGGGTGGCCCGCTCCGGCCATCTCGGCGAGAGCGACGCCGCGGCCTGCTTCCTCCCCGTTTGCCGCAGACGACGCCCAGCGTGACTACTCTCCGCCATCGCAGCGCGCCTTCTCAACTGATTTACGTACGGGGGTCGATGGGCGGTCGCTCCCCGGACGGGTGACAGATCCGCCCGGCGCACCATTGGGCACGCCCGGTATTGGGCAGCATGGAGGTATGAGCACTACGCAGCCCCGCGCGGAACGCGCCGCCCAGGCCCGGCTGGCCGCTGCCCGACTGATCGACGAGGCCATCGACGGTGTGGTGCTCGGCTGGGTGGACAACGCCGGGATCGGCCGGGTGAAGGCCATTCCCGTCCGGCAGTTGGCGCATGCCGCCGAGTGGGGTGTGGGCGCCGCGCCGTGCTTCGACGTGTTCCTGGTGGACGACTCGATCACCAGCAGCCCGTTCACCCAGGGGCCGGACGGCGATCTGCGGCTCGTCCCCGATCTGGCCAGGCTCTCCCGGCTGGCCGCCCAGCCCGGCTGGGCCTGGGCGCCCGCGGATCGCTACACCCAGGACGGTACCCCGCACCCCGGCTGCCAACGGCGCTTCGCCCGGCGGATGGTGGACGCGCTGGAGCGGCGCGGCCTGGCACTGCGCGCCGGGTTCGAGGTCGAGTGGGTGGTCACCGACGCCGAGGGTGCTCCCGCCACCGACGGCCCCGCGTACGGGATGAACCGGATGATCGACCTCTCCGACTACGTCCGGGACGTGATGCGGGCGCTCACCGCACAGGAGTTGACGGTCCTGCAGATCCACCCCGAGTACGCCCCGGGCCAGTTCGAGGTCTCGGTCGCGGCGGAGGGCCCGATCGAGGCGGCCGACACCGCGCTGCTGGTGCGGCACACCGTGCGCGCCGTCTCGACCCGCTACGGGCTGCGCACCTCCTTCGCGCCCGCCGTGGCGGCGGACGGCGTCGGCAACGGCGGCCATCTGCACCTCAGCCTCTGGCGCGGCGAGCAGAACCTCGGCGACGGCGGCTCCGGGCCGTACGGGCTGCACAACGAGGCGGAGACCTTCCTCGCCGGCGTCCTGGCCGAACTCCCCGCACTGCTGGCCCTCGGTGCTCCCAGCGTCGCCAGCTATCTGAGGCTCCAGCCTTCCCGCTGGTCCGGACCGTTCCGCTGCTGGGGGCTGGAGAACCGGGAGGCCGCGCTGCGGCTGATCACCGGCTCCACGGGATCGCAGGCCAACGCGGAGATCAAGTGCTTCGACGCCGCCGCCAACCCCTATCTGGTGATCGGCGCCGTCATCGCCGCGGGGCTCGCCGGGCTGGACGCGGGCCGCTCGCTGCCGCCCGAGGTGCACGGCGACCCGGCCGGGCAGAGCGGCGTCGAACGGCTCCCCGCCGACCTCTCCCAGGCCGTGGACGCCTATGAGAAGTCGGTCCTGCTGCGCGAGGCGCTCGGTGCCCAACTGCACGCGGCCGTGCTCGCGGTGCGCCGCGGGGAGGTCGAACTCCTCGGCGGCCTCGCCCCCGAAGAGCTGATCGCCGCCACCCGCTGGCGGTACTGACCGTGCACCTGGTCGACCAGCACTGCCACAGCGTGCTCGTGGCGGACTTGGACGAGGACCGTCTCGCCGCTCTGCTCACCGAGTCCGACCGTCCACCCGCCGCCGGGACCACGCCCTTCGACAGCGCGCTCGGGCTCGCCGTCCGGCGCTGGTGCCCGCCCGTGCTCGGCCTGTCCGCGCACGCCCCGGCCGCCGAGTACATAGCCCGCCGGCGCGAGCTGGGCGCCACCGAGGCCACCGCCCGGCTGCTGGAGGCGGCCGGGCTCAGCGTCTGCCTGGTGGACACCGGGCTCACAGCCGCCGCCGGACACTCCCTGCTTCCGCTGACCGAACTGGCCGCCGTCGCCGGCGCGGAGGTCCGCGAGGTGATCCGTCTCGAGAGCATCGCCGAGCGGGTCACGGCCACGGCCGAGGGCTGGTCGCGAGCCCTGCGTGCGGCGCTGGAGACCGCCTGCGCGGGGGCCGTGGCGGTCAAGTCCGTGCTGGCGTACCGGCACGGCCTGGCCGTGCCGCCCGAACCGCCCACCGAGGCCGAGGTCGCCAGGGCGGCCGCCGGCTGGCTGCGCGGGCCGCGGACCAGGCTGGCCGACCCCGTCCTGCTCGCCCGGCTGCTGTGGACGGCCGTCGACGTCTGCGCCGGGGCGGGCCTGCCGATCCAGCTGCACACCGGCTTCGGCGACCCCGACCTGCGGCTGCACCGGGCCGACCCGGCCCTGCTGACCGACTTCATCCGCGCCGCCGAGCCCAGCGGCGTACCGCTGGTGCTGCTGCACTGCTACCCGTACCACCGCCAGGCCGCCTGGCTGGCCGCCTCCTTCCCGAACGTGTACGCGGACATCGGCCTCACCGTCTCGTACACGGGCACCCGGGCCGCGCAGGTGCTCGGCGAGGTGCTCGAACTCGCCCCGTTCGGCAAGGTGTTGTTCTCCACCGACGCCTACGGCCTGCCCGAGCTCTATCTGGTCGGTGCCGCCCAGTACCGGCACAGCCTCGGACGGCTGCTCGCCGACTGGAGGGCGGACGGCGCCTGTTCGGCAGCCGACGCCGCCCGGATCGAGCGCATGGTCTCGGCCGACAACTCGCGCCGCCTCTACCGCTTGTGAGTTCCTCGGTCGACCGAGGGTGAGCGGCCGCCGAGCGGGCACGGCAACTGGCGGACGGTCAGTCGATGTGCCGGCTCCAGTCGGGCGCGGCGGTGGGCTTGCCGTGCAGGTCCGGCACGTGCTGGAGCCAGGCCGGGCGGCCTGCCTGCCGGGCGGCGGCCCGCTCGGCCTCGGTGCGGCGCAGCTGCTCGGGGGTGGCGAAGCCGTCCGGCAGCCAGGCGGCCGAGCCCCTGGCCCGCGCGGCCAGGTGGTGGACGTACGCCGCGCGTACCTCGTCCACCGAGGAGAACCCCGGCTCCTCGGCGAGCCACTCCTCGGGCACCAGCGCGACCACTTCGCGCAGCAGGTCCTCGGTCACCAGCGGGGCGAGCCGGGCGTCGGCGGCGGGGACGTCCGGGCCGAAGGCGGCGAGCGCGTGGTTGCTGAGGTCGTACCGCTTGAGCAGTGAGGCGTGTGCACCGGACCAGCGGTGATGGAAGATCAGCCCGGCGCCGTTGTCGATCAGCCAGAGCCGGCCGTGCCAGACCATCAGGTTGGGGTTGTGGACGCTGCGGTCGACATTGCCGGTCAGCGCGTCCAGCCAGACCACCCGCCCGGCCTCGGCGGGGTCGACGTCCACCATCGGCCCGCCGTTGCCGGGGGTGGTGGCCTTGAAGTCGCGGGCGCCCGGCAGGTAGTCCATGCCGAGGTTGCGGCCGCTGCTCGCCCGCAGGATGTCCTGGATCTCGGGGTCGGGTTCCTCGGCGGCCACGGCCGGGTCGAAGTCCACCAGCACCAGTTCGGGAACCCGCAGTCCGAGCCGCCTGGCCAGTTCACCGACGATCACCTCGGCGATCAGCGCCTTGCGGCCCTGCGCGGCCCCGGTGAACTTGACCACGTACGTACCGAGGTCGTCGGTCTCCACGATCCCGGGCACGGAGCCGCCCGCACGCAGGGGGTTCAGATAGCGGAGCGCAGTCACCTCGGTAAGCACACCGGCCACCCTAACCCGGTAGTCCGGTCGGGCCACGGGGTTATCGGCCCCGCCCGTCCGGGGAAAGGTCCGCCGCACCCCGGTTTGGGCGGTGGTGGACGGCGGTGGTTGGCTTGGCCGGAACAGCCCGGTGGTTGCCGGAGTCCGAGCAGCACAGTCATGAGGAGAGTCACGTCATGGGTCAGGTGTACGCCGCCACCGAGCGGGTCTACCAGGCGTCCCCGGAGCGGGTTTACGAGGCGCTGGCGGACTACGCCGTCACCCGGCCGAAGCTGCTGCCCGCACAGTACAGCGAGTACGAGGTCCGGGCGGGCGGCACCGGTGCGGGCACCCAGGTGCACTGGAAGCTCCAGGCCACCGAGAAGCGGGTCCGGGACTGCCTGTTCACCGTCACCGAGCCGGCGCCGCTGAAGCTGGTCGAGACGGACGCCAACTCCTCCATGGTGATCACCTGGACGGTCAAGGAGGCCGGAGCGGGCCAGGCCAGGGTGCTCGTCGAGACGACCTGGCAGGGGGCGGGCGGCATCGGCGGTTTCTTCGAGCGGACCTTCGCTCCCAAGGGCCTCAACCGCATCCATGACGCGGTCCTCGCCCGCCTCGCGGACGAGGTCGCCTGACGCGCGTACCCCGGCGGTAAGGGGCGAAAAGACAGAGCCCCTTGCCCCTGAACAGTTCCCGCACACCCGTACGGCCTCTGGGCCGTACGGGTGGTTGCGTTCCCCGTTCCGAGTGACGGCGCCACGGCGCCGAGCGCGCGCCAACCTAGGCTCGCGGCCGTGCATATGACGATCCTTCACATCTCCCAGCCCACGGACGGCGGTGTCGCCCGAGTGGTGGTGGACCTGGTCCGGGGGCAGCGCGAGGCGGGCTACCGGGTGCTGGTCGCGTGTCCGCAGGGCGGCCGGCTGGCCGCCGAGGCGAACGCCGCCGGGGCACTGGTGCTGGACTGGCCCGCCCGGCGCTCGCCGGGCCCCGCGACCCTGGCCGAGGCATGGCGGCTGCGCCGGATCATCCTGGGGGCCGCGCCCGATGTGCTGCATCTGCACAGCGCCAAGGCCGGGTTGGCAGGACGGCTGGCGGTCCGGGGTTCGCTGCCGACCGTCTTCCAACCGCACGCCTGGTCCTTCGCCGCCGTCGACGGTCCACTGGCGGCGGCGAGCCTGCGCTGGGAGCGGTACGCGACCCGGTGGGCCCGCGCGGTGCTCTGCGTCAGCGAGCAGGAGCGCCTGGACGGCGAGGCGGCCGGTCTGCTCGCGCACTGGCGGGTGATCCCCAACGGGGTGGATGTCCGTCACCATGCCTTCGCCGACTCCTCGGCCCGCCGCGCCGCGCGGATGTCGCTCGGTCTCGACCTGGACGCCCCGCTCGCGGTCTGCCTGGGCCGGCTCTGCCGCCAGAAGGGCCAGGACGTTCTGCTCTCGGCCTGGCCCGGGGTGGCCGAGCGGCTGCCGGGTGCCAGGCTCGCCCTGGTCGGCAGCGGCCCGGACGCCACCGCACTGGCCGGTCTGGTCCGCGAACTGCCCGAGCCCTCCCGGGTGCGGCTGGCAAGCGATGTGACGGACCCCCGGCCATGGCTGGCAGCCGCCGATCTGGTGGTGCTGCCGTCCCGCTGGGAGGGTATGGCGCTGGCGCCGCTGGAGGCGATGGCGACGGGTCGTCCAGTACTGCTCTCGGATGTGCCGGGGGCACGGGAATGCCTGCCGCCCGGGCAGCAGGCCGGTGGATTGGTGCCACCGGAGAATCCGGCGGAACTCGCCCGACTAATGATCGAATCACTCTCCGATCCGATCGAATGTGAACGCCGGGGCGCCGCCGCTCGGGAACATATGATCGGTTGTCATGATGTACGCACGGTGGTAGGGCGGGTGGAGATGCTCTATCGAACAATTCTCCGCTCGGAATTCCCGGGCTCGGCGGGCATTCTGCCCTCACCCCGCCGCCCTGCCCGTGTCCCGTGGCGTTCCTGATCGTTTCTCAGGCCGTGAATGCTCGCCGCGAAGGTGCCGCCGTGTTCGCTCATCGACTACGCGACCGGGGATTCAAATCCGAAAGTCTGATCAATGGGCGGGTGGAATGAAATGGCAAGTCGACTTCCTGAAATCAAGCCAGAGTTCGGTATTGTCTGATTTTGCCTGCCTCATTATCATTCCCGGGCTCCTGCCCTCCAAGGGGCGGTCCGGAAAGTGGCCGAAAGCCGCCCGCGGCAGGTGCTACCCGGACCGAATCCGAATCCGCCGAGTCGGGACTTCCGCGCCGGATCCAGGCCGGTTTTCCGGCCAAGGCGGGTACACAGCAGGGGAGTTCGTGCGCTGATGACCATTGACCACGAGAGCGTGCCGCGCCCTGGCCGCCCCCTGCCGAACTCCCGGCGGATC
>NZ_JARZAJ010000013.1 GCF_029892105.1 Kitasatospora sp. GP82
GCGCCTCCAAGATGAGCCGCAACATCGTCATCGAGGCCCTCTGGCGCGTCACCGCCTGGGGCGTCGAATCCCGCCTCCAGCAACTCACCGCCGGCCGGAAGTAGCAGCCGGGAGCAACGGCTGCAAGCAACAGTCGCCGCAGCCTCTTTCGGGTGAATCCACCCGACGGCTCCGCCCAACAGCGGGTGGGGGGCAGGCGCCTGGCGCCTGCCCCCCCACCCGGGTGCCGATACGACTGCCGGTCAGAGGATGCGCAGCAGGCGCGACATGATCGACGGCGGGTTGAGGCCGGACTGCAGGGTCACCGGGACCTCCACCTTGCCGTCGCCCTCACCGGCGGAAACGGTGCCGACCTCGGTACCGGCCTTGGCGGTGTGGCCGACCTTGGCCGGGTTCAGGGTGACCTTGGCGGTGACGCCGGACCAGCCGGCCACCGTGAGGTCCTTGGACGCCACGACCGCAGCCTTGCCGCCGAGCCCGTCGTCCACATAGCCGACCACATCGCCCTGCTTGGCGAGGGTCTGACCGGTGAGGCCGTTCTGGGCCGAGGTGATGATCTTCTGGCTGACGGTCTGGGCGGCCTTGAGGATGTTGTCGGTGGCCGTCGGCGGCTGGCCGAGGGTGACACCGAGGATCAGCCGCTTGGTGCCGCCGATCTCCTTGACCGCAGCCCACATGAGGCAGGAACCGGCGGGGGTGCTGGAGCCGGTCTTGACGCCGATGACACCGTTCTTCGGCGAGAGCAGGTAGTTGGTGTTGTAGATCCGCTGGCCGTTGAAGTTGGTGTCCGGCGTGGCGACGACCCGCTGGAAGACCTCGTTCTGCATGACCTGCTCGGCCAGCTTCAGCTGGTCCTTCGCGGTGCTGGTGGTCTTCTCGTTGTAGCCGGCCGGGTCGGCGTAGCTGGTGTTGGTCATTCCGAGCTTGGCGGCCTCGTCGTTCATCTTCTTGACGAACGCCTCCTCGCTGCCGGCGTCCCAACGGGCGAGCAGCCGGGCGACGTTGTTCGCCGACGGCAGCATCAGCATCTCCAGCGCCTCGTACTGGGTCAGCTTCTGGCCCTCGGTCAGGGTGACCCGGGACTGGTCGGCGTCGCTGGACTCCGAGGCGGCCTGCTTGTCGACCGTGAGCACGGGGCCCATCTCACCCTTCTTCAGCGGGTGGTCGCGCAGGACGATGTAGGCGTTCATCACCTTGGTGACGCTGGCGATCGGCGCCGGGGTCTCCTGACCCGAACTGCCGAGGCTGCCCACACCGACCACCTCGGCGGTGGCCTGGCCCTTGGTCGGCCACGGGATGTTGAGCGCGTCGCCGTTGAAGGTGAACGAGCCGGCGAGGGAGAGCTTGGCCTTCGGGTCCGGCAGGGGTCGCAGCAGCTGGCCGGTCACGAGGACGCCGAGTACAACGGCCAGGAAGACCGTCCAGATCGTGATCCGCTTGACGGCCCGTTGCAGCGGGGTGACCGGACGGCGGCTGAGCGCGGCCAGCACCTCCATCGCCTCGGAGGTGGTCTCCGGGGTCGGCAGCGGCAGCGGAGCGGGCGGCGGCACGGGAGCCGGGTCCGGGATCGGCAGCGGCTTGGGCGCCGGGATCGGCGCCGGTACGGGCACGGGGCGGGGGGCCGGGGTCGGCTTTGGCTCCGGTTCCGGCCTTGGCTCAGGTTCCGGCGTCGGCTCAGGTTCGGGGGTGGGCTCGGGCCCGGGCTCGGGGACCGTCCCGGCGGAGGGCTTCGTGCTCTCCTTCTTCTTCCCGTTCGTCCTCGCGGGCCTGACGGTCTCCACGGTCACCTCGGACGCCGTGACGTCAGCGGCCTCCGCAGCCTCAGTGACCTCAGCGGCCTCGGCGGACTCCGCAGCCTCGGGGCTGCCCGAATCCTTGAGGCCCTTCGAGTCCTCCGGCTCCTTCGAGGACTCCTTCAGCGCCGCGCCGGCCGCCTCCCGGCCGTCCCGCATGGCGAGACGCGGATCGGCCGCAACCGGCTTCGCCGTCGCCTCGGCAACGTCCTCGGCCGTGTCCTTGTCGGTGGCGTCAGTGCTGTCGGTGGCGTCGGCGTCCTTCCGGTCGGCGGTGTCCTCGGCGGGATCCTCGCTCTTCACCGACGCCTTGGCGGACTTCGGGGCCGCCGAGTCCGCCGAGGCGGCACGGAACTCGTCCGGGAGCCGGAGCGCGGTGGTCCTGTTGTCCACCGGGAGGCGGAGCATCGTGGTCTTGCTGTCCACATCGCGGACCCTCAACTGAACCGTGGAGCCGCCCTTCCCGGCCTCGACACCGGTCTTGACGTCGCCCTTGACGCCGGATTCGGCACCGGGTTCGGCACCGGCCTTGGCGCCGGCCTTGGCGCCGGATTCGACACCGGCCTTGGCGCCGGATTCGACACCGGCCTTGGCGCCGGATTCGACACCGGCCTTGGCGCCGGATTCGGCACCGGCCTTGGCGCCGGTTTCGGCACCGGCCGCGACATCGGCTTCGGGCTCGGCCTTGGCCCCGGCATCGGTCTTCGCGGCCGACCGCTCGGACGCGGCCTCCTCCGCTTCCCCGCCGCTGCGCACCTTGTCGGGGGACTCGCCCACGTAACCCATCCTCCTCGTCCGCCCGGCCCACCGCCGACCCGAGCCCGTGCCGGCCCGTCCCCGGGCCGACCTGATTTAGTACGGCTTCTCGCCGCGCCTCTGCCGCTGTACAGTCTCCGCCACTGACGGCCATTCCGACCGCCAAACCCCGCCCGACCGGCCGTTATTCTCCCCGCCGGACTCGCCTGCGGCCAGTTGGAGTGTCAGACGCGAGGCCCGTGGTGGCCGGTTCCAGCCTGCCCGGCCAAGGTCACGATTCGGAGGCGTACTCGACAAGCCACTGTGAGAGGCGTCACTCTGTCATTCATCCACGCGGGGAGGCTTGGATGGGCAAGAGCCGCAGAACAATTCCCGAGGAACTCCTGCTGCTCGCCTTGGACCCGACCACGGGTACCACGGCGCAGCCGCAGACCCTCGACCTCGGACTCGCCGGGGCACAGCTCGTCGAGCTGTCCCTGGCCGGAAGGATAGTCCCGGACGGGGACCGGATCGCCGTGGTGCTGCCACGGCCGACCGGTGACCCGACCCTGGACCATGCGCTGGAACTGCTGCGCCGTCGCGGCAGTCCGGTGCGGGCCGCGCACTGGATAGGCGGCCCCCGGTTAGGGCTCCGTCAGACGTACCTGGCGCACCTGGAACGGTGCGGCATGGTGACGGCGGTGCCCGGCCAGGTGTGCGGTGTGCTGCCGACGACGCGCTATCAGGCGTCGGACGACTGTATGAACGCCGCCATCAAGCAACGTCTGGACACCGCCATCCGCACCGGCGTGCCGCCGGACCCCAGGACGGCCGCACTGGCCGCACTGGCGCACGCCGTCGGCCTGGGGAAGCACCTCTACCCGGGCAACGAGGGAAGGTCCTCAAGGTCACGCCTGCGCGACCTGATCCGGTACGACCCGCTCGGCGGGATGGTCGCGCACGCGGTGGTGGACGTACAGAACGGCCTGCCCGCCCAGGCGAACCGCACCTCGGCGAACGGACGGGCAGCAGCCGCCGGGCGCCCGGCGGCGCCCCGGACTCCGGCAGGCGGCCGGAGCGTCGCGGCGCGGGTGGGCGCGCGATGAACGGCGCACGCCGGGTCTAGGAGCGGTGATCACGCACATGTGGGGCGGTCCGCCCGGCACCCAGCTGCCGGACGGGCCGCCCCACAGCCTTTTCCCGGCCGATACCGCGTGCTCCCCGCACTGTGGCGTACCCGAAGGCGGCGCTCCGGAGGCCGAGCCGCCTATATCGGTTCGGCGCGTCGGGCGCAAGAGGGGTGATCCCAATTAAGCGCTTTTCCGATGATCTGCTCTAGTGCGCTGCTGTGATTCCCCGGCGCCGTCCTGAGCCGAGATGACATGCTGCTTCAAGTCAGGGGGGGTTGGTACCAATTTCCACAGTGTTCCGAGGCGCGACGTTCATGGGCGTGCCAGAGGTCCGGCCGGAGGTCGATGTGTCCGCCAGCATCAATCCCACAGTTCGGCGACGACGGCTCGGCGCCGAACTACGGCGCCTGCGCGAGCTGCGAGGCATGACGGCCGAGGAGGTGGCCGGCCGCCTGATGGTCTCCCAGTCCAAGATCAGTCGCTTGGAGAACGGCCGACGCAGCATCAGCCAGCGTGACGTCCGCGACCTGTGCGAGGTCTACGAGGTGGCCGACGAGCGGGTGCGGGCCGGGCTGATGGAAATGGCCAGGGAGTCCCGGCAGCGCGGCTGGTGGCACGAGTTCGGCGACATCCCCTACAGCGTGTACATCGGCCTGGAGGCCGAGGCCTCCTCGATCCGGGCCTACGAGTCCTCCTTCGTGCCCGGTCTGCTGCAGACCCGCGAGTACGCCGAGGCTGTCGTCCAGGGCACCCAGCCCGACACCGACACCACCGCCGTCAAGCGCAGGGTGGACGTCCGGCTCAAACGGCAGAGCCGGATATACGGGGAGAACCAGCTCCCCAGCCTCTGGGTGGTGATAGACGAGGCGGTGCTCAAACGGGAGGTGGGCGGGCGCGAGGTGATGTCGGATCAGCTCTTCCAGCTGCTCCTGCTGAGCGAGCGGCCGAACATCAACCTCCAGGTGATCCCGTTCCAGCACGGCGCGCATCCCGGCATGACCGGGACATTCTCCCTGCTGGAGTTCCCCGAGTCAGCGGATTCGACGGTCGTCTACTTCGAAGGAGTGACGAGTGATCTCTACCTGGAGAAGGACGCCGACGTACGCCGCTATACCAATCTCTACGACCACCTGCGGGCAGCAGCGCTCAGTGTGGCGGACAGCCGGTCTCTGATACAGAACTATGCAGAGGAGCTCAAGCAATGACCACCACGACCACGGGCAAGCTCACCTGGCGCAAGAGCAGCCACAGCGGCGGCAACGGCGCTTGCATCGAGATCGCCGTGCCGTCTACCGCGACCATCGCCGTCCGCGACTCCAAGGACCCCGAGGGCCCTCAGCTGCACTTCTCCAGGGCGGCCTGGGCCGCCTTCGCGGCAGCCGCCGGCACCGGCGCGTTCGGCGAGGTCTGAGCGGCACCGTCCGTCGGTCCGGGTGCCCGCCGCGTACGGACGCGGCGGGCACCGCCGTGTCTCACACCGGATAGCGCTCGGTCCACACCGCCCCGTCGGCGGCGGGCAGTTCGGGTCCGTGGAGTTCCTGGCCGTGCAGCAGTTCGAGGACGAAGTCGTCGGCCAGCTCCAGGATCGTCCCCCGGCCCTCCAACTCGGCCAGCAGCGCGGGCGGCAGGGCACTCTCCCCGTGCACGGCGCCCAGCAGATTGCCGCAGATCGCCCCGGTGGAGTCGCTGTCGCCGGAGTGGTTGACCGCCAGCAGCAGCCCGGACCGCAGATCGTGCGCCACCAGCGCGCAGTAGAGCCCGATGGCCAGTGCCTCCTCGGCCACCCAGCCCTCGCCCAGCGACTCCACCCGCTCCGCCGAGGGCTCCCCGGCACGTACGGCGTCCAGGGCCGCGCGCAGGGCGGCGGTGGTCTCCTCGTGCGCGGGGCGCTCGGAGAGCAGCGCCAGCGCCAGGTGCACCCCCTCCTCCAGGGTGCCGCCACGGGCCGCCGTGTGGACGATCACCGCGAGCGCCCCGGCGGAGAGGTAGCCGGTGGGGTGGCCGTGGGTCAGGACCGAGCACTCGACGGCCAGTTGGAAGACCAGCCCGGGCTCCCAGGCCACCAGCAGTCCGAACGGCGCGGCACGCATCACCGTGCCGCAGCCCTTGGAGTGCGGGTTGCGCGGCGCGTCCAGGGTGCCGAGCCGCTCGGCGTCCGGCCCGGTCAGCCCGCTCAGGCAGGCCTGGCCCGGCGCCCGCTGGGCGTAGAGCCACTCCTGGCGGCCCAGCCAGCCGAGGTCGGCGGTGCGCTCGTCCGGGCCCCAGGCGCTCTGGGTGGCGGCCCAGCGCAGGTAGGCGCGGTGGACGTCGGTGGGCGGGTGCCAGGAGCCGCCGTCACGGCGGATGTGCGCCCGGACCAGGCCGTCCACGGTGAAGAGCACCATCTGGGTGTCGTCGGTGACGGCCCCGCGCCGCCCGTACGCGGGCACGTATCCCGTCACTCCCTGTGGGCCGTGCGCGGCGCGGATCTTCCCCAGCGAGTCGAACTCGATACCCGCACCGAGCGCGTCACCGATCGCCCCGCCGAGGAGACAGCCCCGGACGCGGCTACGGAAGTCCTGTTGCTGCGCGCGGGACCAGAGTGGCAACACGGGGCGGCACCTTTCGTCGGTCGGCTCGTCGGCCGCCTGCCGGGCCCGGCAGGCTCCGGCCGAAGGATCCGCGCTCGCCGGACGGCTTCGAGCGCCCCCGCACTTTAGTCGAATACGGTGTCGATTCGGCCCTGCTGAAGGAACACCGGATCGCCGACGGATTGATGCCGCCCGTGCTCTCCGGCGGCCGCGACCGCCCGCCGGGCCCGCGTACGGCCCGGGCCCGTCCTGCGGTTACTCCAGGACCGGCAGCAGCTCCGGCAGGTGCCCGTCGGACGCCAGCGCCGCGGCGCGGCGTTCGGCGGGCACCTCGCCGTAGGTGGTGGTGCGCTGGCGGGACGGGCGGCCGGCGGCCTCGGCGATGGCCTCCAGATCACGGATGGACTTGTAACTTCCGTACGCGGAACCCGCCATCCGGGAGATGGTCTCCTCCATCAGCGTGCCGCCGAGGTCGTTGGCGCCCGAGCGGAGCATCTCGGCGGCGCCCTCCGCGCCCAGCTTCACCCAGCTGGTCTGGATGTTGGGGATATGGGTGTGCAGCAGCAGCCGGGCCATCGCGGTGACCGCCCGGTTGTCCCGCATGGTCGGCCCCGGCCTGGCGATGCCCGCCAGGTAGACCGGCGCGTTGGTGTGGATGAACGGCAGGGTCACGAACTCCGTGAAGCCACCACCGCTGTTGAATTCGAGGGAGCGCTGCTGGATCTCCGCGAGCAGGCGCAGATGGCCGAGCCAGTGCGCCGGGGTGTCGACATGCCCGTACATCATGGTGGACGAGGAGCGGATGCCCAGCTCATGGGCGGTGCTGACCACTTCGACCCAGGTGGCGGCGGGCAGCTTGCCCTTGGTGAGCACCCAGCGGACCTCGTCGTCGAGGATCTCCGCTGCCGTGCCGGGGATGGAGTCCAGCCCGGCCTCCTTGGCCTGCTGGAGCCACTCGCGGATCGAAAGACCGGTCCTGGTGGCCCCGTTGACGACCTCCATCGGCGAGAAGGCGTGCACATGGATACCCGGCACCCGCTCCTTCACCGCCCGCGCGATGTCGAAGTACGCGGTGCCCGGCAGGTCGGGGTGGATACCGCCCTGCATGCAGACCTCGGTGGCGCCGACCTGCCACGCCTGGGCGGCCCGGTCGGCGACCTGCTCCAGCGAGAGGGTGTACGCGTCGGCGTCGGTACGGCGCTGTGCGAAGGCGCAGAAGCGGCAGCCGGTGTAGCAGACGTTGGTGAAGTTGATGTTCCGGGTGACGCAGTAGGTGACGTCGTCGCCGACCACCGAGCGGCGGACGTCGTCGGCGATCCGGCACAGCGCGTCCAGGGCCGGTCCGTCGGCGTGGAAGAGTGCCAGTGCCTGCTCGTCCGTCAGCCCGGTCGGGTCGTCGGCGGCGACGTTCAGCGCCTCCCGCACACTGCCTGCCAGACGTTCGGGGGCAGTGGGGCGCTCCACGGGAGTTGACGCGACCTGCTCACGCAGGGCCTCCCAGTCGCCGTACACGTCCTCGAAGTCGGCGCGGCGGTCACCGGTGCGGCCCTCGGTGTCGATGGTGCGGTGCAGCTCGGTGCGGCCGGAGGAGGCGGGCAGGTCCTCGGGCTCCTGCCAGGGCAGGCCGACCGGGCGGGTGTCCGCCCGGGCCAGGCCGGTGGCCGGGTCGGCGAGCGCCTCGATGTGCGGCAGGATGCGCGGGTCCAGCCAGGGCTCGCCGTGCAGCACGTACTCGGGGTGGACGGCGAGTCGCTCGCTCAGCCCAAAGCCCTGCTCGGCGGTCCGCTCGGCCAGTTCCTCGATCTGCGGCCAGGGGCGCTCGGGGTTGACATGGTCCGGCGTCACCGGCGAGACCCCGCCCCAGTCGTCGATGCCGGCGCTGATGATCAGCTCGTACTCGCTGTCCACCAGGTTGGGCGGTGCCTGGACACGGGCGGAGGGGCCGAGGAGCAGTCGGGTGACGGCGATCACGGCGGCCAGCTCCTCCAGCTCGGCGTCGGGCATCGCCCGCATCGCGGTGTCCGGCTTGGCCCGGAAGTTCTGCACGATCACCTCCTGGATGCCGCGGTACTGCCGGGCGATCCGGCGGATCGCGAACAGCGCGTCCGCCCGCTCCTCGTACGTCTCGCCGATACCGATCAGCACCCCGGTGGTGAACGGGACGGAGCTGCGCCCGGCGTCCTCCAGCACCCGCAGCCGGACGGCCGGTTCCTTGTCCGGCGAGCCGTAGTGCGGGCCGCCCGGCTCGGACCACAGACGGGTGGCGGTGGTCTCCAGCATCATGCCCATCGACGCCGCGACCGGCTTGAGCCGCTGGAACTCCGTCCAGCTCAGCACACCGGGGTTGAGGTGCGGCAGCAGACCGGTCTCCTCCAGGACCCGGATCGACATCGCGCGCACATAGGCCAGGGTGTCGTCGTAGCCGTGCGCGTCGAGCCACTCTCGGGCCTCGGGCCAGCGGTCCTCGGGGCGGTCGCCGAGCGTGAACAGGGCCTCCTTGCAGCCCAGCGCCGCGCCCTGCCGGGCGATCTCCAGCACCTCGTCGGGCGACAGGAACATCCCGTGCCCCGCCTTGCGCAGCTTGCCGGGGACGGTGACGAAGGTGCAGTAGTGGCACTTGTCGCGGCAGAGCCGGGTGAGCGGGATGAAGACGCTCTTGGAGTACGTGATCGTCCCGGGCCGCCCGGCCTCCACCAGACCCGCGTCCCGGACCCGCGCGGCAGTGGCACAGAGATCGCGCAGGTCGTCCCCTCTCGCCTGGAGCAGCACCGCCGCCTCGGCGACGTCCAGGGCGACGCCGTCCCGGGCGCGGCGCAGCGCACGCCGCATCGAGGTGACGGTCGGTGAGGGGTGTGGGGCGTCGGTTGCGGCCATGGGGTGACGATACCCAGCTTTCCTCCGATCGGAGGAGGCAACCCTGAGGCGGCATCAGGGTTGCTTGCGCCGGGAGACGTACACGGATGTGGCCCTGAAGAGCGATGCCCGAACGAGTGGCCGAGGTTTCTAATGGAGGGGCAGGACAGTTGAGTACTACGGAGGGTTGGACGTCATGGTGGAGCAGGACCTCCCCTACCGGCCGCGGCGGCGGACCGCGCTGCGCGTACTGGTGCCCGTCGGTGTGATCGCGGTGGCGGCGACGGGGATCGGGCTGGTGCCCGCGCTGGCCAGCGACTCCGCACCGAGCCTGCCGTCGGTGACGGCGGAGCAGCTGGTCGCGAAGGCGCTCGGTTCGGACACCCAGGCGCTGTCGGGCACAGTTCAGGTGTCCGCGGATCTGGGTGTGCCCGCGCAGCTGCTGGGTGCGGCCGGTGGGGCCTTCGGCAGCGGCGCCCACGGCGGTGGCGCGGGAGGCTCGGGTCGCGGCAGCGCGGATCCGACGGCCAAGCTGACGCAGCTGCTCGGCGGCGAGCACACCCTGCAGGTCGCGATTGACGGCCCGGACCGGCAGCGGATCGGCCTGATCGGGGGCCTCTCCGGCTACGAACTGGTGCACAACGGCCAGCAGGTCTGGGCCTGGGACAGCAGCACCAACCAGGCGCTGCACCTGACGGCCCCGCAGGGCGCCGCGCAGCACGGTGAGCGGGCCAAGGCCCCGCTCACCGGTGCGCCGACCACCCCGCAGGCGGCGGCGAAGCTCTTCCTGGGCCAGAGCGCCGCGACCACCTCGGTCACGGTGGACGGCACGGCGACGGTGGCCGGGCAGAAGGCGTACCAGCTGAGTGTGAAGCCCAAGCAGTCCGGCTCCACGATCGGCGAGGTGCGCGTCTCGGTGGACGCCGACAACGGTGTGCCGCTGGCGGTGCTGGTGAAGTCGGCCGACGGCGGCAAGGTGCTGGACGTGCACTTCAGCTCGGTGTCCTTCGCCAAGCCGGACGCCAAGACCTTCGACTTCAAGGCCCCCAAGGGCGCGAAGGTGACGGAGCGCCGGGCGGACGACGCCGCCGCGCAGAAGCAGCACGAGGGTGCCGCGCCGCACGCGAAGCCCGACGGCTTCAATGTCGTCGGCGAGGGCTGGACGGCGGTGCTGTCCGGCAAGCTGCCCGGCGGCCAGGTCTCCCCCGCCGCCGAGGGCAAGCACGGCAGGAGCCCGGTCCCGCAGGACGCGGCGGGCTTCGCCAAGGCGCTCGGGAAGCCGGTCAACGGCGGCTCGCTGATCAGCACCAAGGTGCTCAATGTGCTGATCACCGACGACGGCCGGGTCTTCGCCGGCGCCGTCACCCCGCAGGTCCTGCAGACTGCGGCCGGGGTGAAGTAGTGACGACTGCTCCCGACACGGAGCAGGTACGGGGTCGGGCCGACGCTGTCGGCCCGACCCCCGCCGCCGCTCCGGACGACGTGATCCGCACCAGCGGGCTGACCAAGCGGTTCCGGGGCGGCCAGCTGGCGGTGGACGGGCTCGACCTGACGGTCCCCCGGGGCAGCGTCTTCGGCTTCCTCGGCCCGAACGGCTCGGGCAAGACCACCACGATCCGGATGCTGATGGGCCTGATCGCCCCGTCCGCCGGTGTCGCGACGGTGCTCGGCGCACCCATGCCGCAGTCGGTGGGCTCGGTACTGCCCCGGGTCGGCGCGCTGATCGAGGGCCCGGCCCTGTACGGCTTCCTGTCCGGGCGGGACAACCTGGCCAGGTTCGACGCGGCCGACCCCACCTCCGACCCGCGCACCCGGGCACACCGGGTCACCGAGGCCCTGGACCGGGTCGGCCTGACGGCGGCCGCGAGCAAGAAGGCGCGGGCGTACTCGCTCGGTATGAAGCAGCGCCTCGGTCTGGCCTCGGCCCTGCTTCAGCCGCGCGAGCTGCTGGTACTGGACGAGCCGACCAACGGCCTGGACCCGCAGGGCATGCGGGAGATCCGCGCGCTGATCCGCGAGGTGGCGGCGGACGGCACCACCGTGTTCCTCTCCTCGCACCTGCTGGACGAGATCGAACAGGTCTGCACGCACGCGGCGGTGATGTCCAAGGGACGGCTCGTGGTGCAGGGCACGGTCGCCGAGCTGGCGAGCCGCGCACAGGGCCGGCTCGTGGTGCGCACCCCCGACGTCGTCGCGGCCACCGATGTGCTGACGAAACATCGGGTGACCGATCTGCGCGCGGACGAGGCGAGGGTGGACGGCATCGCCACGGCGCTCGACGAGGAGTCGCTGCCGAGGCTGTGCGCGGCACTGGTCTCGGCCGGAGTACGGGTGCACGGCTTCGGCCTGGAGCGGGGCACGCTGGAGGACGCCTTCGTGGCACTGACCGGGGAGGGTTTCGATGTCGCAGGCTGAGGCACTGGAGGCCGGCACGACGCCGACGGCCCGCACGGCCGGGGCCGCGGCGGCCCCGAGGGCGCAGACGGCTGCGGGCTTTGCGGCGCTGTTCCGCAGCGAGCTGGTGCTCACCTTCCGCCGGACCAGGACGATCGCGCTGCTCGGCATCCTGGCGGTGCTGCCGGTGCTGATCGGAGTGGTGGTGAAGATCCAGACCGACGGCGCCTCGGGCGGCCAAGGTCCGGCCTTCATCGCCCAGGTGACGCAGAACGGGCTGTTCCTGGTGTTCACTTCACTGGCGGTCGCGCTGCCGGTGTTCCTGCCGATGACGGTGGGCGTGGTGGCCGGTGACTCGATCGCGGGCGAGGCCGCCACCGGGACCCTGCGCTATCTGCTGGTCGCCCCGGCGGGGCGGACGCGGCTGCTGGCGGCCAAGTTCACGGCCGGGCTGGTGTTCTGCCTGGCCGCGACGCTGTCGGTGGTGGCGGCCGCGGTCGCGACGGGTGCGGCGCTGTTCCCGCTCGGCGAGGTGACGCTGCTGTCGGGCGACACCATCGGTCTGGGTGCGGCGCTGCTGCGCGCCGTCCTGGTGGCCGGGGTGGTGGCCGCCTCGCTGGCCGGGCTGGTGGCGATCGGGCTGTTCATCTCGACGCTGACCGGCAGCGGGATCGCCGCGATGGCGACCACCGTCGTTCTGGTGATCACGGTGCAGATCCTGGACAGCTTCCCGCAGCTGCACGCGATCCAGCCGTTCCTGTTCACCCACCGGTGGCTGAGCTTCGGCGATCTGCTGCGGATGCCGATGCACTGGGACAACGTCCTCCAGAACCTCGGCCTCCAGTCCCTCTACGTCGCAGTCTTCGGCTCGGCCGCCTGGGCCCGCTTCAGCAGCAGGGACATCACCGCCTGACCGCCGCCCCAGGGCAGGGGCGAACCACACAGGGGCGCGGGGTCAGGGGCTGGCGGTGGCTCGGGAGGTTGCCACGGCGCAGGCGAGCAGTGGCAGTTGGGTCGGGGCGATCAGGAAGAGCGGGGACCAGTCCGGGCAGACCAGCCGGACCCCGGCCGTCAGGCCGTACAGCCGGGCCCGGTGCGACCCCCTGAGCTCCACCCGGTCCAGCCGGTAGGGGGGCTTCAGGGCGAGGGCCGGACGTCCGTGCCGCCGCCACTGGATGGCCATCGGGCCGCCGCCCGTCCCGGCGGTGAGGAGCAGCTCACCGGTCTCGGCGGCGTCCAGCTCGCGCCGCACGGCGAGCACCCGCACCGTCCTGCCTGAGGCGAGCGCGGCGCGCCGGAACGGCCTGGCGAACTGCCCCGTGAGCTGGACCATCGCAACCCCTCCTGCGGCCCCTTCGGGATGGGTACGGCATCCCGGACGTTAGCAGGAGACGGACACGCGTGAGGCGATCCGACGAGGAGATTTCACACGGAGGAGTCCCGGCCCCGGCGGTCGACCGTCGCCCTGCGCCGCACGCGCAATCACCCGCCGGGCCAGGCATTTTGAAGGATCAGCCCATTGTCTTCCCAATGCCGAAGCAGCCTTGCTCAGCTGCTGCGGACAGCAGCCGGGACCTCTTCCGCAGGGCCGGCCGCAACGCCGCCGGGCGCCGCCGCCGCGACGGCCGAGCGGGACTTGCGCAGGTTGCGCAGCGCGTCGTAGGTGAGCAGCGCGAGCGCCACCCAGACCAGGGCGAAGCCCGCCCAGCGGGCCGGGGGCATCGACTCGTGGAAGACGGTGACTCCCAGCAGGAACTGGAACAGCGGTGCCAGGTACTGGAGCAGGCCGAGCGTGGTGAGCGGCACCCGCAGGGCGGCCGCGCCGAAGCAGAGCAGCGGAATCGCGGTCACCACTCCACTGAGCATCAGCAGCCCCGTGTGTCCCCAGCCGTAGTCGGCACCCGTGTGCCCGAGGGTGGTCCTGCCCTGGACGGCGAGGTAGACGAGGTAGCCCGCCGCCAGCGGGAACATCGCGGCGCTCTCCAGCGCGAAGCTCTCCAGTCCGCCGAGCGCGACCAGCTTCTTCAGGAGTCCGTAGGTCGCGAAGGAGAGCGCCAGGGTGAGCGCGATCCACGGCGGACGCCCGTACGCGGCGGTGAGCACGACCACCGCCAGCACGCCGATGCCGACCGCCGTCCACTGCGCGGAGCGCAGCCGTTCGCGCAGCACCAGGACACCGAAGGCGATGGTCACCAGGGGGTTGACGAAGTACCCGAGGCTGGTCTCCACGACGTGCCCGGAGTTCACTCCCCAGATGTAGACGCCCCAGTTGACCGAGATCACCGCTGCGGCCGCCACCGAGAGCGCCAGCCTTCGGGGTTGGGCCAGCAGCGGCCGGATCCAGGCCCAGCGGCGCTGCACCAGCAGGATCAGCAGGACGGCCACCAGCGACCAGGTCATCCGGTTGGCGAGGATCTCCGCGGCCCCACTGGGCTCCAACAGCGGCCAGTAGAGCGGGAACAGCCCCCATATTCCGTACGCGGCGAAGCCGAACCAGAACCCCCGGCCGGCCTCGTTCTGGGATCCCTCTGCCATGCCCGGCCTGCCCTCCACGCGCGCTTGTCTCGTGCCGACCGTAGCGGGCGGAAGCGCAGCTGTCATCTCCGTTCCCATATTTTGGTCATGACATTGCCTGTCGCCCGCTCCGCAGACGCCCGCCATGCGCCGCCCGGGGGGCGCCTTCGGCCTACCGGTCGTGGAGCGCGGCAAGGCGGGCCTTGCCCACTTGGCCGGCCCCGAGGCGTCGGTGCAGTGGGCGCACTGGTGGAGCCGGGAGCTGCTGCAGCAGGACGTTCCCGGTCGCGGGTTCTTCGCCCCGGACTCCGAGTTCGGTGACGGCGCGGAGCTCGGTGCCTCGACGCGGGAGTGCTTCGACGACGCCGTGCGGTGGAGCTCCGGTGATCCGGAGGCCGGCCTGACGGTCGGACCGTCAACTGCCGGGTCGCGGTGACGGCAGCGGCGCGGTTCGCGCTCAGCGCGCGTCGATCAGCGCGGCCAGCCCGTCGAGCACCCGTTGCAGCCCGAACTCGTAGGCGTGCGCCGGGCTGTACGCGCCGCCGTACGCTTCGCCCGCCGCGGTGCCGACACGGGCGGCCGTCGGGTAGCGGTCGGCGTCGAAGACCCGGGTGAGCAGGTCGGCGTTGCGCTCCCACCACTGCCGGTCGTTCAGCGCGCTGTCCTGCTCGGCGGCCCGCTCGTCGGCGGCCATCCGGGCGCAGCTCTGGACGAAGCCGAGCAGGTGGGTGAGGGCCGAGTCCATCTCGACGTCGGTGAGGCCGAGACTTTCGAGGGCGCGCAGCTCGTACTCGTACTTGGCCATCAGGCCGGGGCCGAGCGGCGGGCGGCTGGTGGAGACGGCGGCGATCCACGGGTGCGCGGCGTACAGGGCCCGGTTGTCCTCGGCGACGGCGGCGACCCGGGCTCGCCAGCCGCTGTCGGCGGGAGCGGTGCGCGGCATGGTGCCGTAGAGGGTGTCCAGCATCAGGTCGAGGAGTTCGGCCTTGCCCGGGACGTAGGTGTAGAGCGCCATCGGCGAGAGGCCGAGATCCTGGGCGACCCGGCGCATGGTGACGGCTTCGATGCCCTCGGCATCGGCCACGGCGACGGCGGTGGCGGCGATTTCGGCGCTGGAGCGGGCCTGCCTGGGGCCTCGGCGGGTGGTCTTGGGCTGCGACTCCCCCCAGAGCAGCGCGAGGGTGCGCGCGGGATCTCCTGCGCTGCTGCGGTCCGTGGCCATACGGAAATCTTTCCATGCAAAAACTCCGTACTGTGTATAGTGTACGGCGTACGGAGATTTCACGAGGAGAGGACACGGCGACTTTGACCTTCGACCCGGGAACCGAGTTCGACCGCCAGGTGCAGACGCTGACCGAGAAGGACTACCCGCCGCTGCCCGCCGGGCCGCTGGCAGAGCTGCGCGCACAGGTCGTGGCGCGGGGCGGCGCGATGGCGGAGCCGGAGCAGGGCCGGGCGCCCTTCCTCCTGGTGGTGACGCGCCAACTGGCGCCGCTGGAACGGGCGGTGCCGCTCACCGCACTGGCCGGGAAGGCCAAGCCCGGGATCATCGACCGCCACTACGCACCGGGCGACCTGGAGCGCTTCGAGCCACTGGAGGAGGCGGCGATGCCCGCCTCGCCGCTCTACCTGCTGCTGGACGTCGAGCGCGGCGAGGAGTTCTGCGGCGCGATACCCAAGGACGCCATGG
The DNA here is from genome assembly GCF_029892105.1 of Kitasatospora sp. GP82. GTDB lineage: Bacteria > Actinomycetota > Actinomycetes > Streptomycetales > Streptomycetaceae > Kitasatospora. Next base: position 15,680 of record NZ_JARZAJ010000013.1, read on the forward strand.
CGGTGATCGCCGAGCGCAGGCGACTGCTGCTCACCATGGAGGAGGGCATCTCCTTCGTCACCCAGCACCCGACCGCGCTGGCCAAGAACAAGTGCTTCTCGCTGGGCGGTTCACGCTGCGGCGACCGCCGCGTCCCGGCCGTCTGGATCAGCCAGGGCGCACCGAAACTGGGCTGGTGCTGGGAGGGCAACCCGCACACCTGGCTCGGAATGGCCTCCGCCGCCGAACGCCTCGGCCCGCAGGCCTGAAGCCGCCCCGGGCCGACGCATCCCCCTGTCGACGTCCACCGTCCCCGCCCCGGCCGGTTCCGGCTCATCGGCGGTTAACCGCACGGGGGGAGAAGCCCTGCGACGGGTCGGCACCCCACAGCCGCGACCGACCCGCGCGAGCCCGGGAGGACACCGTGTGCGCCGACGAGAACTGCCGGCACGACAGCACTTCGCCCGACCTGCCAGGTCGTCGACGCCTGCTCCAGGCCGGTCTGACCGCCGGGGCAGCGGCCGCGGTGACCCTCGCTCCGGCCACCTTCGCGGCCGCCGCCGACGGCGGCGAGCGGACCCAGGTGGTCACCGGCCATCTCCCCACCGGGGCGGCCGACTTCGTCCACCTGCCGGTCGAAGTACCTTTCGGCGTACGGGAGATCGCCGTCTCGTACAGCTACGACAGGCCCGCCGTGCCACCGGGCACCCCGGGCAACTCCTGCGACATCGGCATCTTCGACGAGCGCGGTACCGGCCTCGGCGGCCCCGGCTTCCGAGGGTGGTCGGGCGGCTTCCGGACCTCGTTCGCGATCAGCCGGGGTTCGGCCACCCCGGGCTATCTGCCGGGGCCGATCCGGCCGGGGACCTGGCATGTGGTTCTGGGCCCGTACCAGGTGGCGCCGCAGGGCCTGGACTACCGGGTCGAGGTGACGCTGCGATTCGGCGACCCGGGGCCGGAGTTCACGCCCGTCTACCCGCCGGAGCGGGCCCGTGGGCGTGGCCGGGCCTGGTACCGCGGCGACTGCCATCTGCACACCGTCTACTCCGACGGCCGCCGCCTCCCGGCGGAGGTCGCGGCGGGCGCCCGCACTGCGGGACTCGACTTCATGGTCAGCACCGACCACAACACCTCGGCCTCGCACGGCATCTGGGGTCCGCTGGCAGGACCGGACCTGCTGATCATCACCGGCGAGGAGGTCACCACCCGCAACGGCCACTGGCTCGCCCTCGGCATCCGGCCCGGCGAGTGGATCGACTGGCGCTACCGCTCCCGCGACGACGCCTATCCGCGCTTCGTCCGCCAGGTCCACGGTGCCGGCGGCCTGGTGGTGCCCGCACACCCGTACTGCCCGTACGTGGCCTGCCAGTGGAAGTTCGGGTACGAGGGCGCGGATGCGGTCGAGGTCTGGAACGGCCCGTGGACGTACGACGACGAGTCCGCCGTCGACGCCTGGGACTCCCGCCTCGCCGAGGACCTGCGGCACGGACGCTCCTGGCTGCCCGCCATGGGCAACAGCGATGCGCACAGCGCCCCGCAGGTCGTCGGCCTGCCGCACAACGTGGTGCTGGCGGACGACCTGAGCCGGATGCACATCCTCGACGGGCTTCGTGCCGGGCGCAGTTGGCTCGCCGAGTCCGCCGCCGTCCAGCTGGGCTTCACCGCCACCGGGCACGGCCGCCGGGCGGGCATCGGCGAGCAGCTGGCCGTACCGGCCGACGCACCGGTGGACGTCCGGCTGGACGTCTCCGGCGTGCCGAACGGGACGGTGCGGCTCCTCACCGACGAGGGCCAGTTGCACCAGGAGTCGCTGCCCGCCTCCGGCAGCGGCACCGTCACCTGGCGCACCACCGCCTCCCTGGCCACGTACGTCCGGGCGGAAGTACGCCACCCGAGGGCCGACGGCACACCCGGTCAGGGCAACTCCATGGGCCCGGACCTCCCATGGGGCCAGATGGCCGCACTGACCAACCCGATTCTGCTCCGGATCACCGACTGACAGGAGCACCTTTCCTCAGCGAGCGACCATGCGGCCACCAAAGGGGCGCGGGGCTCTGCTCGACCAGCCCTCTACCAGGGTGCACGGTTGTTCGCGCATGCAGTTGATCGAGCAGAGCCCCGCGCCCCTGTACAGCTTCCCGACTGCCCTCCGAAGGAGCTCCCGGCTGACCGCTGAAGGTTATGAAACCGTCCAGGTGTCCGCGCCGGTCAGCAGGCCGGCGAGGTCGCCCGCGCCCTTGGCGGATGCGGCCTGCTCCAGCTGATCGGCCATCAGCGTGTCGTACACCGGCCGCCGGACGTCCCGCAGGACGCCGATGGGCGTGTGGTGCAGGGTGTCCGCGTCGGCGATCCGGGTGAGTGCGAACGCCCGCGCGGCGCTGGGGTGGTGGACGTCGTGCACCAGCACCTCGGACCGGTTGGCCTCGGTGACCTCGGCGACGTGCAGCTCACCGTCCGCGCCCCGGAAGACGCCCTGGCCGGCGAAGACCATCGGCTGCCCGTGCTCAAGGCGGATCAGCGCCTCGTCCCGGGTGTTCGGGTCCTTGAGGACCTCGAAGGCGCCGTCGTTGAAGATGTTGCAGTTCTGGTAGATCTCCACCAGCGCCGTGCCCTCGTGCTCGGCGGCGGCCCGCAGCACGGACTGCAGGTGCTGCCGGTCGGAGTCGATGGTCCGGGCGACGAAGCTCGCCTCGGCGCCGACGGCCAGTGAGAGCGGGTTGAACGGCGCGTCCAGTGAGCCCATCGGCGTGGACTTGGTGATCTTGCCGACCTCACTGGTGGGCGAGTACTGGCCCTTGGTCAGCCCGTAGATCCGGTTGTTGAACAGCAGGATCTTCAGGTTGACGTTCCGGCGCAGCGCGTGGATCAGGTGGTTGCCCCCGATCGAGAGCGCGTCGCCGTCGCCGGTGACGACCCAGACGCTCAGGTCGGGCCGGGAGGCGGCCAGGCCGGTGGCGATCGCCGGGGCGCGGCCGTGGATGGAGTGCATCCCGTAGGTGTTCATGTAGTACGGGAAGCGGGAGGAGCAGCCGATCCCGGAGACGAAGACGGTGTTCTCCCTGCGGATACCGAGCTCGGGCATGAAGGACTGCACGGCGGCCAGGATCGCGTAGTCACCGCAGCCCGGGCACCAGCGGACCTCCTGGTCCGTCTTGAACTCCTTGGCGCTCTGCGGCGATTCGGCCTTGGGTACCAGCTTCAGCGAACGGAAGGCCTCAGTCATTCTGCTCATCCCCTTCGAGTGTTCCGATCGCCGCGAACAGCACATCCGCCAACTGGGCCGCCTTGAAAGGCAGTCCGCGCACCTGGTTGTAGGACTGGGCGTCCACCAGGTACCTGGCGCGCAGCAGCAGGGCCAGCTGGCCCAGGTTCATCTCGGGCACGATGACCCGGTCGTACGCCTTCAGTACCGCACCGAGGTTGGCGGGGAAGGGGTTCAGGTTCCGCAGGTGCGCCTGGGCGACCTTGCCGCCGTCGGCCCTGACCCGCCGGACGGCCGCGGTGATCGGCCCGTAGGTCGAGCCCCAGCCGATCACCAGCACCCGCGCCTCACCGCTCGGATCGTCAACCTCCAGCGGTGGCACGGTGATTCCGTCCACCTTGGACTTCCGGGTGCGGACCATGAAGTCGTGGTTGGCCGGGTCGTAGGAGATGTTCCCGGTGCCGTCCTGCTTCTCGATTCCGCCGATCCGGTGCTCAAGGCCGGGGGTGCCGGGGATCGCCCACGGGCGGGCCAGGGTCTGCGGGTCGCGCTTGTACGGCCAGAAGACCTCGCTGCCGTCCTCCAGGGTGTGGTTCGGACCGGTGGCGAACTCCGCCCGCAGGTCGGGGAGTTCCTCGACCTCGGGGATCCGCCACGGCTCGGAGCCGTTGGCCAGGTAGCCGTCGGAGAGCAGCATCACCGGGGTGCGGTAGGTGACGGCGATCCGGGCGGCCTCCAGGGCGGCGTCGAAGCAGTCGGCCGGGGTCGAGGGGGCCACGATCGGCACCGGAGCCTCGCCGTTGCGGCCGAACATCGCCTGCAGCAGGTCGGCCTGCTCGGTCTTGGTCGGCAGACCCGTGGAGGGGCCGCCGCGCTGGATGTCGACCACCAGCAGCGGCAGTTCGAGCGAGACGGCGAGCCCGATGGTCTCCGACTTGAGCGCCACACCGGGGCCCGAGGTGGTGGTGACCCCGAGCGCACCGCCGAAGGCCGCCCCGAGCGCGGCGCCGATCCCGGCGATCTCGTCCTCGGCCTGGAAGGTGCGCACGCCGAAGTTCTTGTGCTTGCTCAGCTCGTGCAGGATGTCCGAGGCCGGGGTGATCGGGTACGAGCCCAGGAAGAGCGGCAGTCCGGAGCGCTGGGAAGCGGCGATCAGACCGTAGGAGAGCGCCAGGTTGCCGGAGATGTTCCGGTACGTCCCGGCGGGCAGCTCGGCAGGTGAGATCTCGTACGAGACGGCGAAGCTCTCGGTGGTCTCGCCGAAGTTCCAGCCCGCGCGGAAGGCGCTGATATTGGCCTCGGCGATCTCCGGCTTCTTGGCGAACTTCTGGCGCAGGAAGGTCTCGGTGCCGTGGGTCGGCCGGTGGTACATCCAGGAGAGCAGGCCGAGCGCGAACATGTTCTTCGCCCGCTCGGCGTCCTTGCGGGCCAGGCCGCTCTCCTTGAGGGCCTCCAGGGTCAGCGTGGTCAGCGGCACCTTGTGCAGGTGGTACGCCTCCAGCGACTTGTCGGCGAGCGGATCCGCCGCGTAGCCGACCTTGGCCAGGGCGCGCTTGGTGAACTCGTCGGTGTTGACGATGATCTCCGCGCCGCGCGGCAGATCCGGCAGGTTGGCCTTGAGTGCGGCCGGGTTCATCGCGACCAGCACGTTCGGGGCGTCGCCGGGAGTCAGGATGTCGTGGTCGGCAAAGTGCAGCTGGAAGCTGGAGACGCCTGGCAAGGTCCCGGCAGGCGCCCGGATCTCGGCCGGGAAGTTCGGCAGTGTGGAGAGGTCGTTGCCGAACGAGGCCGTCTCCGAGGTGAATCGGTCACCGGTGAGCTGCATACCGTCACCCGAGTCACCGGCGAACCGGATGATCACCCGGTCCAGCCGCCGGATCGGCTTCGCAGGACGTGACCGCCCACCCGAGGGCGGTGGGGCTGCCCCCTGGCCCTCGCCGTCCGAGCCGCCCACTGCCTCTGACTGATCGACCTGGCTGGTCACTACCGCAGACCTCCTCGTGGAGCACCAGCAGCGGGCGTGAGCCGTGTGCCCCGTCCGCCTGGTGCACCAAAATGCATCCTAAGCTGACCAAGGTTTGACCGAGCCGTAACGTTCCGATGTGTGGCGCTCACTTGGCCGTCATCGGCAACTCGGCTGCCCCCGTCGGGCAGTTGCCCGGCCGGGGCCTGTGCGCCCTACAAGATCAAGATTACTCTTCAGGAGTTGAGGTAGGTGAGTACGGCCAGCACCCGGCGGTGGTCCTCGGGGCTCTGCGCCAGGCCCAGCTTCTGGAAGATATTGCTGACGTGCTTCTCGACTGCGCCGTCCGAGACCACCAGCTGCTTGGCGACCGCCGCGTTGGTCCTGCCCTCCGCCATCAGGCCGAGCACCTCCCGCTCGCGCGGGGTCAGGCCCTCCAGGACGTCGCTCCTGCGGCTTCGGCTCAGCAGCTGCTGCACCACCTCCGGGTCCAGCGCCGTGCCGCCGCCGGCGACCCGCACCACCGCGTCCACGAACTCCCGGACGTCGGCGACCCGGTCCTTCAGCAGATAGCCCACACCCCGGGTGGAACCGGCCAGCAGCTCGCTCGCATAGCGCTCCTCGACGTACTGGGACAGCACCAGCACACCCAGGTCCGGGTAAAGCCCGCGCAGCGTCACACAGGCACGGACACCCTCGTCGGTGTGGGTCGGGGGCATCCGGACGTCGGCGACCACCGCGTCGGGCAGCGCGGCGGCGGCCGCCAGCTCGTGGATGGTGCGAAGCAGCGCCTCACCGTCACCGACACCGGCGACGACCTCCAGACCACGGTCGGTGAGCAGCCGGGTCAGCCCCTCCCGCAGGAGTACCGAGTCCTCGGCAATGACGACGCGCAGCATGGCGGTGGACCCTTCAGATCGGAAGATCGGGCCGCCCAGTCTCCCCCCTGCGGCAGCCCTGCGGGCAGGGCTCCAGGACCACGGAGGCCGGCGGACGCACGGGGGCTTTCAGGCGCGCGAGGGCTTACGGGCATCCACTCGGGGGCCCGGGGGGTTACATGGTGCGGATGGCTACTGCGTCGCAGAGGCCCTGGAGGGCATCCTTGGCGGGGCAGTCGGGGAGGGGGGCCAGCAGGGCTCGGGCCTCTTCCGCGTAGCGGAGGGTCTCGCGGCGGGCGCGCTCCAGCGCGGGGTGCCGACGGAGCAGCCGCAGTGCCTCGCCGTGCAGCTCGTCGTCCTCGGAGAGGTCGAGCTGGAGCAGCTCCCGCAGCCGGGCGTCCAGCGGGTCGGACTCGTCCACCGGCATCTGCTGGAGCAGCAGGATCGGCAGGGTGGGCACACCCTCCCGCAGATCGGTGCCGGGGGTCTTGCCGGACTCGTGGCTGTCGCTGGCGATGTCGAGGACGTCGTCCGCGAGCTGGAAGGCGGTGCCCATCCGCTCGCCGTACTGGGTGAGGATCTCGACGATCCACTCCTCGGCGCCTGCCATCAGTGCGCCGAAGCGGCCGGAGACGGCGATCAGCGAGCCGGTCTTGCCCGCGATGACGTCGAGGTAGTGCTGGAGCGGGTCGTCGCCCGGGCGGGGGCCCGCGGTCTCCAGGATCTGGCCGGTGACGAGTCGTTCGAAGGCGTCGGCCTGGATCCGGACGGCCTCGGGGCCGAGTTCGGAGAGCACCTGGGAGGCGCGGGAGAAGAGGAAGTCGCCGGTGAGGATGGCGACGGAGTTGTCCCAGCGGGAGTTGGCGCTGGGGGCGCCCCGGCGAACGGGGGCCTCGTCCATCACGTCGTCGTGGTACAGGGTGGCGAGGTGGGTGAGCTCCACGACCACGGCGGAGGGCACGACTCCGGGCGCGTACGGGTCGCCGAACTGCGCGGCCAGCATGACCAGCAGGGGGCGGAAGCGCTTGCCGCCGGCCTGGATCAGGTGGCTGGCGGTAACCGTGATGAACGGTACGTCGCTCTTGACCGTCTCGGTCAGCGCCCGTTCCACGGCGTCCATACCGGCCTGGACGTCGCGGGTCAGATCGCGGTCCTGCACGGTCAGCCCGAAGGGCCCGACGACGGTCACGAAGACCACTCCTGTCCCTGGTCGATCTAGCGGCCTGGTCCCTGAGTGCCGCCGCTGGCCTACAAGGAGGGTATCCGGTCGCGAGTGGATCACTGCACGGGCGTGCGGGTCCGGGGCCCACTGCGGTCTGCGGCGGGCCCCGGACGGGTGGTGCGTCAGGCGGTATGGCACTAGCGGGCGAAGAACGACGCCTTGCTCGCGAGGTCCAGGAAGTACTGCGGTGCGAGGCCGAGGACGAGGGTGACCAGCACGCCGAGGCCGATCGCGGTGGCGGTCAGCGGGCTGGGCACGGCCACGGCCGGGCCGCCGGTCTTCGGGTCGGAGAAGAACATCAGCACGATGACCCGGATGTAGAAGAACGCCGCGATGGCGGAGCTCAGCACACCCACGATCACCAGCGGGGTCGCCCCGCCCGCCGCCGCGGCCTGGAAGACCGCGAACTTCCCGGTGAATCCGCTGGTAAGCGGGATGCCGGCGAAGGAGAGCAGGAAGAGCGCGAAGACCGCCGCCACCAGCGGCGAGCGCCGTCCGAGCCCGGCCCAGCTGGACAGGTGGGTGGCCTCGCCCTTGGAGTCGCGCACCAGTGTCACCACCGCGAAGGCGCCGAGGGTGACGAAGGAGTACGCGAGCAGGTAGAAGAGCACCGCGCCCAGGCCCTGCCGGTTGGTGGCGATCACACCGGTGAGGATGAACCCGGCGTGTGCGATCGAGGAGTACGCCAGCAGCCGCTTCACGTCCTGCTGGGTGACGGCCAGGATGGCACCGACCACCATGGTGAGGATCGCCACACCCCACATGACGGGCCGCCAGTCCCACTTGAGGCCGGGGAAGGCCACGTAGAACAGGCGCAGGAACGCTCCGAAGGCCGCCGTCTTGGTGGCAGCGGCCATGAAGCCGGTGACCGGCGTCGGCGCGCCCTGGTAGACGTCCGGGGTCCAGGAGTGGAACGGCACCGCGCCGACCTTGAACAGCAGGCCGACCGAGATCATCGCCAGGCCGATCAGCAGCAGTGCGTCGTTCTGGGTGGTGACGGCCAGCGCCGGGGTCATGGGGGCGACCCCTGACACCACGTCGGCGATGTCGCTGAGCCGGACGCTGCCCGCGTAGCCGTACAGCAGCGCGGTGCCGAAGAGGAAGAACGCCGAGGCGAAGGCACCGAGCAGGAAGTACTTGACCGCTGCCTCCTGGGAGAGCAGCCGGCGGCGCCGGGCCAGCGCGCAGAGCAGGTAGAGCGGGAGGGAGAGGACCTCCAGCGCCACGAACATCGTCAGCAGGTCGTTCGCCGCCGGGAAGAGCAGCATGCCGCCGACCGCGAACAGGGTGAGCGGGAAGACCTCGGTGGTGGTGAGCCCGGCCTTGGTCGCCTGCCGCTCCTGCTCGCCGCCGGGGACGGACGCGCCCTGGGCCGCGAAGGCGTCCACGCCATGGCCGTTGAGCTGAGGCTCCAGACGGCGCTCGGCGTAGGTCAGGACGGCCACCACGGCGGAGAGCAGGATGACGCCCTGGAGGAAGAGCGCCGGACCGTCGATGGCCACCGCCCCCATGGCGAGCAGCCCCGACTTGGTGGTGGCGTGCCCCTGGGCGGCGAGCACCACCACGGCGGCGAAGGAGCCGGCGAGTCCGAGCAGCGAGATCGTCACCTGGGTGCCGTAGCGCAGGCGCCGGGGCAGGAAGGCCTCGACCAGGATGCCCACGAGCGCGGCGCCGAAGACCAGCAGCATCGGGGAGAGCTGGCCGTATTCGATGTGCGGGGCCGGGATGCTGGGACTGTTGCCGCCAGCGGCGGCAAGCCAGTGGCTCACTTGTGCTCACCTCCGGTGGTGGCGGCGACCGGGTGGGCCGGTGCCGGGTCGGTCTGGTGGACCTGGGAGAGCGTGGCGTCCACCGCCGGGTTGACGAGATCGGTGAGCGGCTTGGGGTAGACGCCGAGGAACAGCGTCAGTGCCACCAGCGGCGCGACCACCAGCAGTTCGCGCACCTTGAGGTCGGCCATGCCCTCGATCCCGGCCTTGACCGGTCCTGTCATGGTGCGCTGGTAGAGCAGCAGCGCGTACAGCGCGGCGAGCACGATGCCGAAGGTGGCGGCGATGCCGATCACCGGGTACTTGGAGAAGGTGCCGACCAGGACCAGGAACTCGCTGACGAACGGCGCCATCCCCGGCAGCGAGAGTGTCGCCAGTCCGCCGATCAGGAAGGTCCCGGCCAGCACCGGCGCGACCTTCTGCACCCCGCCGAAGTCCGAGATCAGCCGCGAGCCCCGACGGGAGATCAGGAAGCCCGCGACCAGCATCCAGGCGGCGGTGGAGATGCCGTGGTTGACCATGTAGAGGGTGGCACCGGTCTGTCCCTGGCTGGTGAAGGCGAAGATGCCCATGATGATGAAGCCGAAGTGCGAGATCGAGGCGTAGGCCACCAGCCGCTTGATGTCCTTCTGGCCGATCGCCAGCAGCGCGCCGTAGACGATCCCGATCAACGAGAGCACCAGGATGTACGGACCGAAGGTGCGCGAGGCGCCCGGGAAGAGGCCCAGGCAGAACCGCAGCATCGCGAAGGTGCCGACCTTGTCGACGACTGCCGTGATCAGTACGGCGGTTCCGGCGGTGGCCTCGCCCATCGCGTTCGGCAGCCAGGTGTGCAGCGGCCAGAGCGGGGCCTTGACGGCGAAGGCGAAGAAGAAGCCCAGGAAGAGCACCTTCTCGGCGGTCGGGTCGATGACCAGCTTGCCGTCGGCGATGGCGCCGGTGAGGGTCGGCAGGTCGAAGGTGGCCTGGCCCTGGTTCTGCGCGATCACGTAAAGGCCGATCACCGCGGCCAGCATGACCAGGCCGCCGAGCAGGTTGTAGAGCAGGAACTTGACTGCGGCGTACGAGCGTTGGGCACCGGAGTCCGGGCCGCCCGCGCGGTCGCCGAAGCCGCCGATCAGGAAGTACATCGGGATCAGCATGGCTTCGAAGAAGACGTAGAAGACGAAGATGTCGGTCGCCAGGAAGGAGACCAGCACCATCGCCTCGACGGCCAGGACCAGGGCGAAGAAGCCCTGGGTGCGCCGGACGTTCTCGAAGGTGCCGTCGGGGTTCCTGATCGGGTCCGCGTCGTGCCAGGAGGCCAGCATCACGATCGGCACCAGCACGGCGGTGAGCAGTGCGAGCACGGCCGAGATGCCGTCCACGCCGAGCGAGAAGTTGATCCCGAAGGAGCGGATCCAGCTGTGGGACTCGGTGAGTTGGTAGCGCGCACCGCCCGGCTCGAAGCCGGCGGCAACGGCGGCCGTCAGCGCCAGGGTGGCCGCCGAGACGGCCAGCGCGATGCCCTTGGTGGTACGGCGGCGGCCCTGAGAGGACCCGGCCGGAAGCGCGGCGGTGAGCACCGCACCGGCGGCCGGAACGGCACAGGTCGCGGTCAGCAGGTAGCTCATGGCCTGCCCTCCCGAGGTGTGCAGCCCCGCCCCGGGCCGAAGGGCGCGCCGGTGTCGAAAGGAAGGAGCGAGGAAGCGACCGGCGAAGGAGGGAGCGCGGGAGCGACGAGTGTCGGCGCCGGATTGGAGCGCCCGGAGGAGGCGAGTGGGCGAGTCACAGTCATCAGACCGACCTCATCAGGAGAGTGGTGGCGGCCAGCAGCAGCGCGCCGCCGAACATCGAGAGCGCGTACGAGCGCGCGAACCCGGTCTGGATCCGGCGCAGCCGTCCGGAGATGCCGCCGATGGTGGCGGCCAGGCCGTTGACGAAGCCGTCGAGACCCTTGCTGTCCAGGTAGACCAGCGAGGCGGTGAGCCCGGAGCCGGGGCGGACCAGGACGGCGTGGTTGAAGTCGTCCTGGAGCAGGTCGCGGCGGGCCGCCCGGGTGAGCGGCGAGCCGACCGGCGGGGTGACCGGGACGGGCGAGCGCCCGTACATCAGGTACGCGAGGCCGACGCCCGCCAGCATGCACACGGTGGTGAGCAGGGTGACGGTGAGCGGCTGGAGCGGCGAGTTGCCCTCGGCGTGGCCGGTGACGGGCTCCAGCCACTTGAGGAAGGAGCTGTTGAGGGTGAAGAGCCCGCCGGCGAAGACGGAGCCGATGGCGAGGACGATCATCGGCACGGTCATGGTGGACGGGGACTCGTGGGGGTGCGGCTCCTCGCCGGTCTCCGGGTCGGGCTGCCAGCGCTTCTCGCCGAAGAAGGTCAGGAGCATCACCCGGGTCATGTAGAACGCGGTGACGGCCGCACCGGTCAGGGCGCAGAGGCCGAGGATCCAGCCCTCGGTGCCGCCCCTGGCGAAGGCCGCCTCGATGATCTTGTCCTTGGAGAAGAAGCCGGACAGGCCGGGGAATCCGATGATCGCCAGGTAGCCGAGGCCGAAGGTCACGAAGGTGACCGGCATGTACTTGCGCAGGGCCCCGTAGTGACGCATGTTCACCTCGTCGTCCATGCCGTGCATGACCGAACCGGCGCCGAGGAAGAGCCCGGCCTTGAAGAAGCCGTGCGTCACCAGGTGCATGATCGCGAAGGCGTATCCGATCGGGCCGAGGCCCGCCGCCAGCACCATGTAGCCGATCTGCGACATGGTGGAGCCGGCCAGCGCCTTCTTGATGTCGTCCTTGGCGCAACCGACGATCGCACCGAAGAGCAGCGTGACCGCGCCGACCGCCACCACGGCGGTCTGGGCGTCGGGGGCGAGGTTGAAGATGGCTCCCGACCTGGTGATCAGGTAGACCCCGGCGGTCACCATGGTGGCCGCGTGGATCAGGGCCGAGACCGGGGTCGGGCCCTCCATCGCGTCCCCGAGCCAGGACTGCAGCGGCACCTGGGCCGACTTGCCGCAGGCCGCCAGCAGCAGCAGCAGGCCGATCGCCGTCAGCTTGCCCTCGCCCGCCTGCTGGGCTCCCCCGGCCGTGCCTTCCGAGCCGAGGATGGGACCGAAGGCGAAACTGCCGAACTCGGTGAACATCAGCATGATCGCGATGGACAGGCCCATGTCGCCGACCCGGTTGACGATGAACGCCTTCTTGGCGGCCGTCGCGGCGCTCGGCTTGTGCTGCCAGAAACCGATCAGCAGGTACGAGGCGAGGCCCACGCCCTCCCAGCCGACGTACAGCAGCAGGTAGTTGTCGGCCAGTACCAGCAGCAGCATGGCGGCCAGGAAGAGGTTGAGGTAACCGAAGAAGCGGCGGCGGCGCTCGTCGTGGGCCATGTAGCCCACCGAGTAGAGGTGGATCAGCGTGCCGACACCGGTGATCAACAGGACGAAGACGATGGACAGTTGGTCGAGCTGGAAGGAGACGTCGGCCTGGAAGCCGTTCACCGGGATCCAGCTGAACAGGCGCTGGTGGAGCGCGCGTTCCTCCCCCGAGCGGCCCAGCATGTCCAGGAACAGTGCCAGTCCGAAGGCGAAGGAGAGCGCGGCTGCCAGCGTGCCGAGCCAGGGCCCGGAACGGTCGAGCCTTCGCCCGCCGAGCAGCAGCAGGGCAGCACCGGCGAGCGGAGCCGCGACCAGCAGCGGGATAAGAGAGTTCACCTGTGGCCCTCCGCCTACAGCTTCATCAGGTTGCTGTCGTCGACCGAAGCGGAGTGCCTGGTCCGGAAGATGCTCACGATGATCGCGAGGCCGACCACGACCTCGGCCGCCGCGACCACCATGGTGAAGAAGGCGATGATCTGGCCGTCCAGGTTGCCGTGCATCCGGGAGAAGGTGACCAGGGCCAGATTCGACGCGTTGAGCATCAGCTCCACACACATGAACAGCACGATCGCGTTCCGCCTGATCAGCACACCGGACGCACCGATGGTGAACAACAGGGCGGCGAGATAGAGGTAGTTGACGGGATTCACGCCTCGTCCTCCTCCTGCTTCGGTGCTGCCTGCCGGGGTGCAGCCTTCTTCGGTACGGTCTCCAGCGCCTTGCGCGGACCGGTCACCGGCGGCCGCGCGGAGGGCGGGCGGCCCAGCCAGTCGGCGGTGGTGGACTCCAGCTCGGCCATCCGCCGGATCATCTGGGGGCTGACGTCGCGGATCTGGCCGCGCTCGCGCAGGGTGGCCATCACGGAGTCCTCGGCGACGGTGCCGTCCGGCAGCAGGCCGGGGACGTCCACCGCGTTGTGCCGGGCGTACACGCCGGGGGCGGGCAGCGGCGGCAGCTGGATGTTGTCCTTGACCCGCTGGGCGGCCAGTTCGCGCTGGGTCCTCGGGGTCTTCACATGCTCGCGGTGGGTCAGCACCATGGCGCCGATCGCGGCGGTGATCAGCAGGGCGCCGGTGAGCTCGAAGGCCCAGACGTACTTGGTGAAGATCAGCCGCGCCAGCCCCTGCGCATTGCCCTCGGCGTTGGCCTCGGCCAGTCCGGTGAAGTGGCTCAGCCTGGCGTTGGCGATGCCCGCGATCAGCAGGACGCCGAAGCCGAGGCCGCAGAACACGGCGGCGATCCGCTGGCCCTTCAACTGCTCCTTGAGCGAGTCCGCCGTGGTGACACCGACCAGCATCACCACGAAGAGGAAGAGCATCATGATCGCGCCGGTGTAGACGACGATCTGCACCACGCCGAGGAACACCGCGCCCTGCGCCAGGTAGCAGACCGCTAGGGCCAGCATGGTCGCCGCCAGGCAGAGCGCGCTGTGCACGGCCTTGCGCATCAGCAGCATGCCGAGCGCGCCGCCGACCGCGATCACGGCCAGGATCCAGAACTGGACGGCCTCTCCGCTGGAGGTCATGACTGCGCCTCCTTGTCCCTGGCCGTGCGCTCCTGCTGTTCGGTGCCGGGCGCGGCGGCGGTGATCTCGCCCCGGTAGTAGGCACCCTCGTCGGCGCCGGGGTAGATCGCGTGCGGGGTGTCGACCATGCCCTCGGTCAGCCCCACCAGCAGCTGCTCCTTGGTGAAGATCAGATCGGCGCGAGAACTGTCCGCCAGCTCGTACTCGTTGGTCATGGTGAGCGCCCGGGTGGGGCACGCCTCGATGCACAGCCCGCAGAGGATGCAGCGGGCGTAGTTGATCTGGTACACCGCGCCGTAGCGCTCACCGGGCGAGTAGCGCTCCTCGTCCCGGTTGTCCGCGCCCTCGACGTAGATCGCGTCGGCCGGGCAGGCCCAGGCGCAGAGTTCGCAGCCGACGCACTTCTCCAGGCCGTCCGGGTGCCGGTTCAGCTGGTGGCGGCCGTGGAAGCGCGGCGCGGTGGGCTTCTTCTGCTCCGGGTACTGCTCGGTCAGCCGCTTCTTGAACATGGCCTTGAAGGTCACGCCGAAGCCTGCGGCCGGGCCGAGGATCGACGGCCTGGCCGTTGAATCAGACCCAGTGGTCTTCTCGTCCGACATCCCGGTTCAGCTCCCTTCGGAATGGTCGGGCCCGTTGAGGGCGTCCTGGAGTTTCGGGGCCCGGCTGCGCCGGCGCGGTACGGCCGGCAGCTCCTGACCGGGCAGCGGCGGGACGGGGTAGCCGCCGGCCATCGGGTCGAACTCCCCCGCAGGCTCGGACTCTTCGGGCTCCGGCGTGCGCCGGAGGACGTCCCGGAGCAGCACCAGCAGCAGGATCGCCGCGATCGGCGCACCGACGTAGAGCACCACCTGGCCGAAGCCGTAGCCCTCGTTGCGCAGCGCCCGGACGCTGGCCACCATCACCAGCCAGACCAGCGAGACCGGGAGCAGCACCTTCCAGCCGAGCTTCATGAACTGGTCGTAGCGGAGCCTGGGCAGGGTGCCGCGCAGCCAGATGAAGAAGAAGAGCAGCAGCTGGATCTTGATGACGATCCACAGCATCGGCCACCAGCCGTGGTTGGCCCCGGCCCAGAAGGTGGAGACCGGCCACGGAGCCCGCCAGCCGCCCAGGAAGAGCGTGGAGGCGACGGCGGAGACGGTGACCATGTTGACGTACTCCGCCAGCATGAACATCGCGAACTTCAGCGAGGAGTACTCGGTGTTGAAGCCGCCGACCAGCTCGCCCTCGGCCTCCGGGAGGTCGAAGGGCGCCCGGTTGGTCTCGCCCACCATCGCGATGATGTAGACGATGAACGAGACCGGCAGCAGCACCGCGAACCAGGTCGGCTGCTGCGAGGCGACGATCTCCGAGGTGGACATCGAGCCCGAGTAGATGAACACCGCCGCGAAGGACAGGCCCATCGCGATCTCGTAGCTGACCATCTGCGCGGCCGAACGCAGGCCGCCGAGCAGCGGGTAGGTCGAGCCCGAGGACCAGCCCGCCAGCACGATCCCGTAGATGCCGACCGAGGCCACCGCCAGGATGTAGAGCAGGGCGATCGGCAGGTCCGTCAGCTGGAGCGGGGTACGGGTCCCGAAGATCGACACCTGGTTGTCGGCCGGGCCGAAGGGGATCACCGCGAAGGCCATGAAGGCCGGGATCGCGCTGACGATCGGGGCCAGGACGTAGACCACCTTGTCGGCGCCGGTGACGACCAGGTCCTCCTTCAGCGCCAGCTTGATGCCGTCGGCCAGCGACTGGAGCATGCCCCACGGGCCGTGCCGGTTCGGGCCGATCCGCAGCTGCATCCAGGCGACGACCTTGCGCTCCCAGACGATCGCGATCAGCACGGTGAGCACCAGGAAGGCGAAGCAGAACACCGCCTTCAGCAGCACCAGCCACCACGGGTCGTGGCCGAAGAAACCGAGGGTCTCGTAGGCGGAAACGAGGCGCTGCCTCTCTCCGAGATTCAGCATGACTCCTCCGCGAGGACTGCCGGGTCGGCCGGGACGGTCAGCTCCGCCGAATCGGCTGCGGCGATGGTGACCAGGTGGCCGACCGTGGTGCCGAGCGAGCGATGGACGCCGCCCGGAGTGGAGTTGAGCGGCAGCCAGACCGTCCGCTCGGGCATGCCCTCGGTGACCGCCAGCGGCAGGACCAGCGAACCGGCCGGGCCGGTGACCCGTACGGCCCTGCGGGCGCCGATCTCCTCGGCGGTGGCCGCCGAGATCCGGACCACGGCCGGGTGCCGGGTGCCGGCCAGGTGCTCGTCGCCCTGCTGGAGGGTGCCGTTGTCCAGCAGCAGCCGGTGCCCGGCGAGGACCGCCTGCCCGGTGGCCGGGCGGGGCAGCGGGGCCGGGTGCGCGGCGGGAGCGGCCGGACGGTCGCCCGTCCACGGCGCGAAGCGGTCCAGCTCCAGCCGGGCCGCGTGGACGTCCGGCAGACCCAGCGGGCGGCCGAGCGCATCCGCGAGCATGTTCAGTACCCGTACGTCCGAGTACTGCTGACGCCGCATCAGCTGGTCGGGCTTGAGCGCGGCCTCGAACATCCGCACCCGGCCCTCCCAGTCCAGGAAGGTTCCGGCCTTCTCGGCCACGGCGGCGACCGGCAGCACCACATCGGCCCGCTCGGTGACGGCGGACGGACGCAGCTCCAGCGAGACCACGAACGGCACCCGGGCCAGCGCCTCCTCGGCGAGCGCCGGGTCGGCCAGGTCGTCCAGGCCGACACCGCCGACCACCAGCGCGTCCAGATCGCCGCGTGCGGCGGCGGCCAGGATCTGGTCGGTGTCCCGGCCGAGCCGGGCCGGGAGTTCGGCCAGGCCCCAGACGGCGGCGGCCTCGGCGCGGGCGGCCGCTACGGACACCGGTCGGCCGCCGGGCAGCAGCCCGGGCAGCGCACCCGCCTCGACCGCACCCCGCTCCCCCGCCCGGCGCGGCACCCAGACCAGCTGGGCACCGGTCGCCTTGGCGAGCCGCAGCGCGGCGGTCAGCCCGCCGGGGACGGCGGCCAGCCGCTCGCCGGCCATGATCACCGCGCCGGGGCTGCGCAGCGCGTCGGCGGCGCGGCCCGCATCGTCCGCGAGTACCGCGTCCCCGGCCAGCGCGGCCAGCCACTCGGCCTCGGTGCCCGGCGCGGCGGGCAGCAGCGCACCGCGCAGCTTGCCCAGGCCCCGGGAGGCGTGCGAGGCGATGGAGAAGACCTGAAGTCCCTTGGCCCGATTGGCCTTCCGCAGCCGAAGGAAGACGATCGGGGACTCCTCCTCGGCCTCGAAACCGACCAGCAGCACGGCGGGCGCGGCCTCAAGTGCGGTGTACGAGACACCCGTTCCGTCCAGGTCGACACCACGGCCGGCGACCGCTGCCGCCAGGAAGTCCGACTCCTCACCGCTGTGCGGGCGGGAGCGGAAGTCCACGTCGTTGGTACCGAGCACCACGCGGGCGAACTTGGCGTAGCCGTAAGCGTCTTCGACCGTCACCCGGCCACCGGCCAGGACCGCGATATCGGCGGCTCCGCCACGGGTCGCGGAGGCGCCGCGCAGGCCCTCGGCGGCCCGGGCGAGCGCCTCCGGCCAACTGGCGGGCACGAGTTCACCGTCCGCGTCGCGCACCAGCGGAGTGCCGAGCCGGTCGCGCAGCTGTGCGTAGCGGAAGGCGAAGCGGCCCTTGTCGCAGTTCCACTCCTGGTTCACCTCGGGGTCGTCGGCCGCCAGGCGGCGCAGCACCTTGCCCCTGCGGTGGTCGGTGCGCTGCGCGCAGCCGGCGGAGCAGTGCTCGCAGACGCTCGGCGAGGAGACCAGGTCGAACGGCCGGGAGCGGAAACGATAAGCCGCCGAGGTCAGCGCACCGACCGGGCAGATCTGGATGGTGTTGCCGGAGAAGTACGACTCGAACTCGTCCCCCTCCCCCGTACCGACCTGCTCCAGCGCACCGCGCTCCAGCAGCTCGATGAACGGGTCACCGGCGATCTGCTGCGAGAAGCGGGTGCAGCGGGCGCACAGCACGCAGCGCTCCCGGTCCAGCAGCACCTGGCTGCTGAGCGGGATCGGCTTCGCGTAGGTGCGCTTCATGCCCTCGAAGCGGGACTCCGCCTGGCCGTTGGACATCGCCTGGTTCTGCAGCGGGCACTCGCCGCCCTTGTCGCAGACCGGGCAGTCCAGCGGGTGGTTGATCAGCAGCAGCTCCATCACGCCGCGCTGCGCCTTCTCGGCGACCGGCGAGCTGACCTGCGTCCGCACCACCATGCCCTCGGCGACCGGGATGGTGCACGAGGCGACCGGCTTGCGCTGGCCCTCGACCTCCACGATGCACTGACGGCAGGCACCGGCCGGCTCCAGCAGCGGGTGGTCGCAGAAGCGCGGGATCTGGGTACCGATCTGCTCGGCGGCGCGGATCACCAGCGTCCCCTTGGGGACCTGGACTTCGACGCCGTCGATGGTGAGCGTGACGAGGTCGGGGGCTGTCCCCGTGGCGGAGCCGCTGGTCGTCCCGGCTGTGACGGTCACGCGTGCACCTCCCTCTCGGTGGCGGACGGGTGGGCGTTGGGCCGGTCGGCCCAGACGGTGGCGGCCGCCGGGTCGAAGGGGCAGCGCCGCTCGGCGAGGTGCTGCTCGTACTCGGCGCGGAAGTACTGGAGCGAGGAGACGATCGGACTGGCCGCGCCGTCGCCGAGGGCGCAGAAGGACTTGCCGTTGATGTTGTCGGCGATGTCCAGCAGCTTCTCCAGGTCGCCGTCGACGCCCTGCCCGGCCTCGATCCGCCTGAGCAACTGGACCAGCCAGTAGGTGCCTTCGCGGCACGGTGTGCACTTGCCGCAGGACTCGTGCGCGTAGAACTCCGTCCAGCGGGTGACCGCGCGGACCACGCAGGTGGTCTCGTCGAAGATCTGCAGCGCCTTGGTGCCGAGCATCGAGCCCGCTGCGCCGACGCCCTCGTAGTCGAGCGGGACGTCCAGGTGCTCGTCGGTGAACATCGGGGTCGAAGAGCCGCCCGGCGTCCAGAACTTGAGCCGGTGCCCGGCCCGGATGCCGCCGCTGACGTCCAGCAGCTGGCGCAGGGTGACGCCCAGCGGCGCCTCGTACTGCCCCGGGTTGGTGACGTGGCCGGAGAGCGAGTACAGGGTGAAGCCGGGGGACTTCTCGGTGCCCAGCGCCTTGAACCACTCCTTGCCGCGCGCCAGGATCGGCGGCACGGAGGCGATCGACTCCACGTTGTTGACCACCGTCGGGCAGGCGTAGAGACCGGCGATCGCCGGGAACGGCGGCCGCAGTCGCGGCTGGCCGCGCAGGCCCTCCAGCGAGTCGAGCAGCGCCGTCTCCTCGCCGCAGATGTACGCCCCGGCGCCCGCGTGGACGGTGATGTCCAGGTCGATGCCCGAGCCGAGGATGTTCTTGCCGAGGTACCCGGCCTGGTATGCCTCCGCGACGGCCGCGTGCAGGCGGCGCAGCACGGGGACGACCTCGCCCCGCAGATAGATGAAGGCGTGGTCGCAGCGGATCGCGTACGAGGCGATGATCATGCCTTCGATCAGCGAGTGCGGGTTGGCGAAGAGCAGCGGGATGTCCTTGCAGGTTCCCGGCTCGGACTCGTCGGCGTTGACCACCAGGTAGTGCGGTTTGCCGTCGTTCTGCGGGATGAACTGCCACTTCATCCCGGTCGGGAAGCCCGCGCCGCCGCGTCCGCGCAGTCCGGACTCCTTGACCAGGGCGATCACGTCGTCCGGCGGCATGGCGAGCGCGGTCTGCAGGCCCTTGTAGCCGTCGTGGCGGCGGTAGGTGGCGAGAGTCCAGGGGCGGTTGTCGTCCCAGGAGGCGGAGAGTACCGGCGAGAGCAGCTTCTCGGCCGGCTCGGCGGAGGTCATCACTCTTCCGTCCCTTCATGCCGGGGGGAGACCACCTTGGTGCCTGACGTACCCGGCAGCGTCTCGCCCTTGGCGAGCCGGAGCCCGGCCAGCGAGGGGGCACCGCCCGCGCCCGAGGCGTCCACCGCGCCCGGCCGCTCGTCGGGAAAACCGGCCAGGATTCGCGCGGTCTCCTTGAAGCTGCACAGCCGCGCGCCCCGGGTGGGCTCCACCTCGCGGCCCTGGCGCAGCTGGTCCACCAACTGCCGTGCGCTCTCGGGAGTCTGGTTGTCGAAGAACTCCCAGTTGACCATCACCACGGGCGCGTAGTCGCAGGCCGCGTTGCACTCGATGTGCTCGATGGAGATCTCGCCGTCCTCGGTGGTCTCGTTGTTCTCGATCCCGAGGTGCTCCTTGAGCTCGGCGAAGATCTGGTCGCCGCCGAGCACCGCGCAGAGCGTGTTGGTGCACACCCCCACGTGGTACGTCCCCGCGGGCCTGCGCCGGTACATGGTGTAGAAGGTGGCGACGGCGGTGACCTCGGCGGTGGTGAGCTCCAACTGCTCGGCGCAGAACCGGATTCCGGTCGGGCTGACATAGCCCTCCTCGGCCTGCACCAGGTGCAGCAGCGGCAGCAGGGCGGAGCGCGCGACGGGGTAGCGGCCGATCAGCTCGCGCGCGTCCGCCGCCAGCCTGTCGTGCACCTCCGGCGGGTACGGCCTGGCCGGCAGCGCCGGCAGGCCCAGGTCCACGCCTTTGTCCTGAGAAATGGGGCTCACCGGTCCACGCCTCCCATCACCGGGTCGATCCCGGCCACCGCGACGATGACGTCGGCGACCTGGCCGCCCTCGCACATCGCCGCCATCGACTGCAGATTGGTGAACGAGGGGTCGCGGAAGTGGACGCGGTAGGGCCGCGTCCCGCCGTCGCTGACCACGTGCACCCCGAGCTCGCCCTTGGGCGACTCGACCGCCGCGTACGCCTGCCCGACCGGGACCCGGAACCCCTCGGTCACCAGCTTGAAGTGGTGGATCAGGGCCTCCATCGAGGTGCCCATGATCTTCCGGATGTGGTCGAGCGAGTTGCCAATCCCGTCCGGGCCGACGGCCAGTTGGGCGGGCCAGGCGATCTTCCTGTCGGCGACCATGACCGGCCCGGGCTTGAGCCGGTCCAGGCACTGCTCGACGATCCGCAGCGACTGCTTCATCTCCTCGAGACGGATCAGGAACCGCCCGAAGGAGTCGGCGCTCTCGGCGATCGCCACCTCGAAGTCGTAGTTCTCGTACCCGCAGTAGGGGTCGGACTTGCGCAGGTCGTGCGGCAGGCCGGTGGCGCGCAGGATCGGTCCGGTGGCGCCGAGGGCGAGGCACCCCGGCAGGTCGAGGAAGCCGACGTCCACCAGGCGGGCCTTGAACACCGGGTTGCCGGTGGCGAGTTTGTCGTACTCGTGCATCCGCGAGCGCAGCAGCCTGACCGCCTCGCGGATCTGGTCGACGGCGCCGGGCGGCAGGTCCTGGGCCACTCCCCCGGGGCGGACGTACGCGTGGTTCATCCGCAGTCCGGTGACCAACTCGAAGATGTCGAGCACGACTTCGCGGTCCCGGAAGCCGTAGATCATCAGGGTGGTCGAGCCGATCTCCATACCGCCGGTGGCCAGGCACACCATGTGCGAGGAGATCCGGTTGAGCTCCATCATCAACACCCGGATGACATTGGCCCGTTCGGGGATGTCACCGGTGATGCCGAGCAGCTTCTCGACGGCCAGGCAGTACGCGGTCTCGTTGAAGAGCGGGGTCAGGTAGTCCATCCGGGTCACAAAGGTGGTGCCCTGGACCCAGTTGCGGAACTCCATGTTCTTCTCGATGCCGGTGTGCAGGTAGCCGATTCCGCAGCGGGCCTCCTTCACCGTCTCGCCGTCGATCTCCAGGATCAGCCGCAACACCCCGTGGGTGGAAGGGTGTTGTGGACCCATGTTGACGATGATGCGCTCGTCGTCGGCGCGGGCGACGGCCTCGACCACCTCGCCCCAGTCGCCGCCGGTGACGGTGAAGACCCGGCCCTCGGTGGTCTCTCGCTCGCCCGCCCGCCGGTACTCGGTCGCGTTCTCGAATTCAGTGGGCATCAGCTGTACGACCTCCGCTGGTCGGGCGCCGGGATCTGGGCGCCCTTGTACTCGACGGGGATGCCGCCGAGCGGGTAGTCCTTGCGCTGCGGGTGGCCCAGCCAGTCGTCCGGCATCATGATCCGGGTCAGCGCCGGGTGCCCCTCGAAGACCAGGCCGAAGAAGTCGTACACCTCGCGCTCGTGCCAGTCGTTGGTCGGGTAGACGCTGACCACGGACGGGATGCGCGGGTCGGCGTCCGGCGCGTCGACCTCCAGCCGCAGCAGCCGGCCGTGGGTGATCGAGCGCAGCTGGTACACCGCGTGCAGCTCGCGGCCGGCGTCGTGCGGGTAGTGCACTCCGCTGACGCCGAGGCAGAGTTCGTAGCGCAGCGCCGGATCGTCGCGCAGCGTCCGGACGGCCGCCAGCAGGTGCTCGCGGGCGATGTGGAAGGTCAGTTCGCCCCGGTCGACGACGGTCTTCTCGATCACGTCCGACACATCGAGCCCCTGCTCCTCCAGGGCGCCCTCGAACTCGTCGGCCACCTCGTCGAAGCCGTGCCCGTACGGGCGGCTGCTCGGGCCGGGCAGGACGATCGGGGCCGTCAGGCCGCCGAACCCCGAGGTGTCGCCGGAGTCCGCTGCGCCGAACATGCCCCGGCGCCTGCCGATCACCTCGACCGGGAGCTCGGTACGGGTGGCGGGAACGGCTCCCTCGGGAACGGCACCCCCGGGGGCGGCGCTCCCGTTCGGCTGGTCGCTCATCGCAGCAGCCCCCCCATCTCACTGGTCGGGGTGGCGTGCAGGGCGAGTTCCTCGGCCAGCTCCTGGGCGCGGCGCTTGTTCACGCCGAGCTTCTCGTGCTGGATCTTCTCGTGCAGCTTGAGGATCGCGTCCAACAGCATCTCCGGGCGGGGCGGACAGCCCGGCAGGTAGATGTCCACGGGGACGATGTGGTCCACGCCCTGGACGATCGCGTAGTTGTTGAACATCCCCCCCGAGGAGGCGCAGACGCCCATCGAGATGACCCACTTCGGGTTGGCCATCTGGTCGTACACCTGGCGCAGCACCGGGGCCATCTTCTGGCTCACCCTGCCTGCCACGATCATGAGGTCGGCCTGCCGGGGCGAGCCCCGGAAGACCTCCATGCCGAACCTGGCCAGGTCGTAGCGGCCCGCCCCGGTGGTCATCATCTCGATCGCGCAGCAGGCCAGCCCGAAGGTGGCCGGGAAGAGCGAGGCCTTGCGCACCCACCCCGCCGCCGTCTCCACGGTGGTGAGCAGAAAGCCGCTCGGCAGCTTCTCCTCGATACCCATCAGATCCCTCTCAATACCTCAAGTCCGGTGGCTTGTCCGCCCGTTCACAAAGGGCCGCTCAGTCCCACTCCAGACCGCCGCGCCGCCAGACGTAGGCGTACGCGACGAAGACGGTGGCGATGAACAGGAGCATCTCGACCAGCCCGAAGATCCCCAGGGCGTCGAAACTGACCGCCCACGGGTAGAGGAAGACGATCTCGATGTCGAAGACGATGAAGAGCATCGCCGTCAGGTAGTACTTGATCGGGAACCGGCCGCCGCCCACCGGCTGCGGGGTCGGTTCGATGCCGCACTCGTACGCCTCCAACTTGGCCCGGTTGTAACGCTTCGGGCCGGTGAGCGAGGCCATCACGACGGAACCGACCGCGAACGCCGCCGCGATGGCACCGAGTACGAGGATCGGCGCGTAGGCATTCATAGCCTCCGCTCCCTCCGTCCAGTCGTCCTTGACTGCAGATCGGAACCGACGGGTCACACTGCGGTGAACCCGTGATCCACTCCTTGAGATCTGCCCCATGTGAGACAGTTCACAAAGGCTGGATCGAGCGCATCTTATGCCCGTCGGCTTGTGATCTGCGACACGCAGTTCCCGACGATCTTTGTGATCTACGCCACCTGACAAACGACCGCCAAGGCGATCAAGCCACGCTTCATCAACCCAACGAAGGCAAATGACCACATTCCGTCGCAATTTCTCGCGAAGCGACTGGTCAGCGGCTTCTGCCTATATCAATGATGCTGCGGCCATCGCAAATTTCATGGCTTCACGTTGACGTGATAGAGGGGCTCACTCTCCAGAGTGGACAACTCCGGGCCCCCGCTTGACCCTTTGTTCACAAGCGCACGACGTGCCGCCCCGCGCCGAGGCGCGGGACGGCACGTCGTCGACGGCCCGGCCCGGCGGTCAGCGGTCGGCGGCCCGGCGGCCCCATTCGGTTCCCACCAGCACCAGCAGTCCGCCGAGTACGGCGAGGGGCGTGAGCCGGTCGCCGCCGAGCGCGATACCGAAGACGGCGGCCCAGAGGGGCTCGGTGCCGAGCAGCAGGCTGACCCGCGAGGGCGAGGTGGCGCGCACCGCCCACATCTGCACGAAGAAGGCGAACAGCGTGCAGAGCAGCGACAGATGCAGCAGGTACACCCACTGCACGGGGCCGAAGGCCGCCGCCACGGCGAGCGGGGACGGCCCGGCAAAGGGTGAGGCGGCAAAGAACACCACGGTGGCGGAGGCGAGTTGCACCCAGGTGAGCGCCAGCGAGTCGGTCGCCGCGATGGCCTTGGTGCGGGACATGGTGAGCACATGGACGGTACGGACCAGCGCCGAACCCAGGATCAGCAGATCCCCCGTGCTCGGTGTCCGAAAGCCGCCCCCGCCGGTCAGCAGCGCGACACCGAGGACCGAGAGGACGGCCGCCGCGAGGAAGGCCCCGGGCAGCGCGGTCCTGCGGACGGCGCTCTCGGCGAGCGGCGTGAGCACCATGGTGAGACTCACGATCAGCCCGGCGTTGGTCGCCGAGGTGTGCACCGCGCCGTACGTCTCCAGCAGGAAGATCGCGCCGAGGATCCCGCCGAGCGCGGCCCCGCCCAGCCATTCGCGTACGGTGAGCCCGCGCAGCGCCCGGAGCGCGAAGAGGCCGAGCAGCGGCAGCACCAGGGCGAAGCGCAGCACCAGGACCGGGAGCACGGTCTGCGGCGTCGCCAGTTGCTTGACCACCAGGAAGCTGGAGCCCCAGACCACGGCCACCGCGAGCACGGGCAGATCGCGGACGGTCGGTGAAACGGTGCGCATACGGTGGTCCCTCCGGGGTGGGCGGGCCGGAGGCCCGTACGCCGTCGGACGGATCTGCGGTGGCGGGGAGACATCGTTGCGCAGGGCTGCATATGTGATCAACAGCTTTTTGGTCGGCAGACTCCTCGGGCCGGACCGACGCCACCCGCCGACACCCCAGTGGTCCAGTCCACCGAGCAGGCCCCGAGCCGTGCTCGGACGCCGTTTTGAGACACGATTGACCCGCCCGAACCGGTCTGACAACCTGTCGGCATGCCTCCCTCCGCCCGGCTCGTCGCCCGCAGGCATGTCGACCTCTGTCGGCTCGCCAGCGCGATCTGTGACACCCGGCCGCTGCAGTGCTGTCGCTGACCACTCGCGACCCCTCGCCCTGACCTCATAGGGCACCCGCTCTCTCGTCCGCCGCATCCGGGCCGATCTTCGCGCCCCTGCTGCCGCCCCCCCTGATCCCGGCCCGCCCGCGGCCGCGATTACTTCCGCTTCGAAATTAACTAAGCCACGGAGGCGGTCTCCGGCCCGACTGCACCAGCCCTTCGTCGGCCACCGCGCCCCGACTCCACACCAGCCGACCCACCACCCGGAGCAGCACCGCATGAGCACCCCGCACCGCCGCGACCCCTACGAGGGCTTCACCGGTACCATCGGCCGCACCTTCCGCGAGTCCGAGCCCGCCTGGCCGACGCCGAACCGTGCACCCGCCAAGGCACCCAACATCGTCGTCGTGCTGATCGACGACATGGGCTACAGCGACATCGGCCCGTTCGGCTCGGAGATCCCCACCCCGACCCTGGACGCCATCGCCGAGCGCGGAGTGCGGCTCGCCAACTACCACACCGTGCCGCTCTGCTCCCCGGCCCGCGCCGCACTGCTCACCGGCCTCAACCCGCACCGGGTCGGCTACTCGACGGTGGCCGACTCCGACCCCGGCTTCCCGGGTTACGGCATGGAGGTGGCCGGGGACATCCCCACCCTGGCCGAGCTGCTGCACGACAGCGGGTACGCCACGTACGCCGTCGGCAAATGGCACCTGACCAGGGAATCCGCTTCCAACGCCGCCGACGGCCGCCGCAACTGGCCGCTGCAGAAGGGCTTCGACCAGTACTACGGCGTACTCGAAGGGCTCACCAGCCTCTTCCACCCGCACCAGCTCGTCCGCGACAACAGCCCGTTGGCCATCGACGAGTTCCCGGACGGCTACTACTACACCGACGACATCACCGACCAGGCGATCAGCATGGTGAAGTCGCTGCGAGCCCACGACCAGGACAAGCCGTTCTTCCTCTACCTGGCCCACAACGCGGTGCACGGCCCGCTCCAGGCCAAACCGGAGGACCTGGCCCGGCACCGGGGCCGCTACGACGGCGGCTGGGACTGCCTGCGCGAGGACCGCTTCACCCGCCAGATCACCAGCGGCCTCTTCCCGGCCGACACCGAACTCCCGCCGCGCAACTGGGAGCTGGCCTACGACGTCGGGCCCTGGAGCACACTCACCGACGTCCGGAAGAAGCTGTACGCCCGCTACATGGAGGTGTACGCGGCGATGGTCGACAACGTCGACCAGAACCTCGGACGGCTCACCGCCACGCTCGAAGCCCTCGGCGAACTCGACAACACCGTCATCGTGTTCACCTCCGACAACGGCGGCACCGGCGAGGGCGGCCCCGAGGGCACCCGCAGCTACTTCAGCCGCCTCGTCCAGCACCCGAACCTGCCGGACGACTGGACCCCCGACGTCGAACGCGAGATCGACCTGATCGGCACCCCGCAGAGCCTGGTCCACTACCCGCGCGGCTGGGGCATGGCCTCCAACACCCCGTTCCGCTTCTACAAGGGCCAGACCTACGCGGGCGGCGTCCGCGTCCCGTTCATCCTCTCCTGGCCCGCCGGACTGCCGCGCGCCGAGACGGACAACGGCATCCGCCGGCAGTACCAGTACGTCACCGACCTCACCCCCACCCTGCTCGAACTCGCGGGCGTCGAACGCCCCCCGGAGCGCAACGGCCGCCCGGTCCAGGAGCTCGACGGGGTCACCTTCACCTCCGTCCTGCGCGACCAGGGCTCCGCCTCCACCCACCCCGAGCAGTACTGCGAGACGAGCGGCAACCGCAGCTACTACCGCGAGGGCTGGAAGCTGGTCACCCTGCACCGCCTCAACGCGCCGTACGACGACAGCGAGTGGGCGCTGTACGACCTGAGCACCGACCCGACCGAGATCCACAACCTGTCGCGGGAACACCCCGGGATCGTCAGGGAACTGGCCGAAGCCTGGGAGGCCGCAGCCTGGCGCAACGGGGTCTTCCCGCTCCCCGACGGCAGCGGGGCGACGGCGCTGCGCAACCCCGACGAGGCCAGGCTGCGCCGCCCGCTGACCCTGCTGGCAGGCACCCCCGAGCTGGAGCGCTACCGGTCCTCCCGGCTGATCTCCTTCCGCTCCTTCGACATCGAGGTCAGGCTGACCGAGCACGCTCCCGACAGCCAGGGCGTGCTGGTCTCCCACGGCGACCAGGGCGGCGGCTACAGCCTCTACATCGAGGACGGCCGACTCCACCTCGCCTACAACGAGTACGGCGACCTCCACATCGCGAGCGCCGGCCCCATCGCCCCCGGCCCCCGCACCATCACCCTCCGGGCCACCGCCGTCGCCGACCTCAAGTGGGAGTTCCGCCTGCTGGTCGACGGCATCGAGACCGGCGGCCTCGGCCCGGTCCACCAGCTCATCGGCATGGCCCCCCTCCAGGGCATCAGCGTCGGCATCGACCGCAAGTCCCCGGTCTCCTGGCCGCTCTACGAGCGCCACCGCACCTTCCCGTACACCGGCACCCTGCACTCCGTCACCTACACCCCGGGCGACCCCGCACCCTACGACCCCGAGACCGTGGCCAAGGCCCTCCGGGAGGCCGCCGCCGCCTTCGAGTGACCCGTTGCTCTTCAGGTCTCCTCAGGGGCGCGGGGCTCAGGTCCTTTCAGAGCCCCGCGCCCCCGGGTGGTACGTGGCCGGCGCCACGGCAAAGAGCTCTACGCCGACACGAAGGCGCGGATCAACCCGGCGACCACCCCAGGCCGTTCCAGATGCAGCATGTGCCCCGCATCGGCCGGCTGCCCGGCCCAGCCGTAGTCCCCGTCCGCCGGGGTGTCGGAACGGCCGTGCCCGCGCAGGTCCATGGCCACCAGGCGCAGTCCGGGCAGGTGCGGCCGTACAGCCTCCCAGTCCAGCAGTGTCCGGGTGGCCCCGTGCAGCAGCAGGACGTCGGGACCGTCGCCGCCGTGGTCCACCACGGCGATCCGTCCGGCGGGGCCCTCGACGGTGTCCGCGGTCAGCCGGGGATCCGTCATCGGGCCTCGCCTCCTGCCTGCGCCGACAGACCGTTCCGCCGGGCGACTTCCTCGATCTCCGCCGGAGTGCCGGACATGATGGCGCGCAGGTGCTCGGTGACGAGCTCGACCGGCCAGTGCGACCAGGCGGCGCGCAGCAACCGGTCGACGTCCTCCTCGGCGAAGCGGCGCCGGATCGGCCGGGCGGGGTTGCCGCCACCCTCGCCGAGGTGACCGAGAAGCCCTACGACCAGCTCACCGCGGACGCCATCGCCACCCGCTCCGGTCCACAAGGCCACCATCTGCCGCCGCTGGGGCGGCGTGGACGGCCTGCTCGCCGCCCGCGCCGGCCTCTTCGTTCGCCGGACAGTCGCGGTCAGGGAGTGCTGATGGTCATGCTGGCCGAGGGAAGGTTGCGCCATACACCGTTGAGTTGGTAGGCGCCGAAGATCGTGTAGATGCCGGGGAGGAAGCTCTGTTTGGCGGTGGTGAGCCGGTAGCCGGCTTGATTGATCTGCACGTTGGCGATGCTGGGGAAGTCGAGCTGTCCGCCGGCGCTGTCGCGAACGGCTACGGTCAGGGCCTCGGCGGTAAACTCTCCGTCGGCGAAGACCTTGAGCACAGCTGCAATCGGTTGCCCGGCGATCGCGTGTGTCGGGCCTATGTAGTCCTGAATCACTGTCGTCATGTCTTGCCCTCCTTTGGGCGGATGGCCGGGTCGTTGCGGGCGCGGGTGGGTCTTCACCCGGTCCTGTCCGACGCCTTGGGCGCCCGGGCCGGCGCAGGGAGCGGGCGCTCTCAGCGCCACACGCGGATGTAGTCGACGAGGAAGGTGATCGGGCCGGGAGGTAGGGGATCCTGGTGGAACGCGCCCGCGGCCACGGACAGGTTGAGGATGAGGAATGCCGTCCAGGTGGACGGTACGCCGGTGTTGTCGGAGTACACCTTGCTGCCGTTGACGTACCAGTCCACCGAGTCGGTGCCGTACAGCGTGCCCAGGGTCACCCAGTTCAGGGGGGCCACGGCGAGCGCGTTGCTGTAGAAGTTCACTCCGCTGCGGACGTGGTTGCTGAATTCCAGCAGGTTCGGGTTGTCCGGGTGGTACTCGAAGGTGTCGACCTCGTTGTCGCCGTTGCGCCAGGTCCATAGTGCGGGCCAGGCGCCGATCACGTCCGGCATCTGCACCAAGGCCTCGAGGTAGTCACCTGTCCGGAGTTGGAACGCCTCCCTGGTCCCCTCGGTTGTGATCAGGCCGGTATCCCATGCCTGCTTGCCGTTCTCCAGGGTCTTTCCGCCAAGCCGGGCAGTGAAGGTCAAAGCCGTGCCCGCGACCGACACGTTGGCCGGGTTGATCCAGTCCAGCTTGTCGTCGTCCGGGTGGTGGGTCCCGTACCGGTAGGCGCTGGTGGTGCTGCTGTTCCACCTGTTCGGGTTGAGCGGGTGGTCGAAGTGGTCGGCCCACACCAGGCTCCTGGTGGCAGTGGGGCCGGTGCCGCCCCCTGTGGCCGTTGCGACGACCAGGCTTGATGACGGCAGGTTGTGCCACACACCGTCCGCCAGGTACGTTCCGAAGACCGTGTACGTTCCGGCGTAGAGCAACTGCGAGGACGTGGTCAGGGTGTACCCGGTCGGCGTGATCTGCACATTGTCCGCGCCGGCGAAGTCCAGCTTGTGCCCGTACGGGTCACGGACCGCGACTGTCAGCGTCTGCACCGTCAGCGGGACGTCGGAGTGGACCGACAGCGTGGCCGCGAGCTCGTTCCCGTGCGTCACATGCGCAGGGGACAAGTAGTCCTGCGTCACCTTCGCCATGTTCTACCTCCATCGAAGTATCGAAGTTCTGCCTCGATTGAAATCGGCGCAGTCCGCTGCGGTATGCGACCTGACGTCTTCGAAACGAGCCCTTGCTTCCGAGCCGACAGACGAGCCTGTGGCACAGAGAACCTCCGCGTCCGTACGCGCGTTTCTCAGAGGCTCGCCGGTGCGGGCTGCGAGGAGCTGCGGCAGGGCCATGCCCGAGGTACCGGCGCCGGGCACAACCCTGGACGATCGGGTTGTGCGGCTACCCGGCCACCCGCATGCTGTAGGCCGTGATGTTGTTCGCCTGGTTCTGGTCATCGGCACTGACGACCATGATCATGCCCCCGATCAGCGTCTGAGGAGAGAGCGTGCCGAGCGGGACTCGCGCGGGTATCAACGCGGTGGCCGTCCTCAAGGTTGAGAGACCGGCAGGGAACGTGCAGACCACAGCGGAACCCGCGGCAATCGGCTGGCAGCTGGTGGGGAAGTACGGACCCTCGGCCTTGGCCGGCCATGGGAGCACGACGATCACGCTGAACGGCGAGGCTGTGCGGTCGGGCCCAAGGTTGGCCACGAAGGCGTGCACGGTCGTCTTTCCACCGGGCTTGACCGGATCGGGATCGAGCCGCACCACGGCAAGGTCCGAATTCGACACAGCAACGTCGAGCGAGGCCGGGGCCGGGGCCGGGGCCGGGGCCGCTCCGCCCAGCAGCATTCCTGCCGCCATCGCCGATTTCACTACAGAGAGATACATGCGACACCTCCATGGCTACGGAGAGTTGCAGACCTCTTTCCCCCTTTACGGCACGCCGACACTCGGCTACGCCTGGACACCGTTGCACGCCAACCGCCACAGGGCGCACGGCTGTCTGCGCCAGCGCCCGAGCACCACCAGACGCACCGCGCGCCGCCCCACACGCACAACCCTGAACCGTGCCCCCAAACGCGCGGCGAATGCTCCTGGCTGATCTATCGGCCCCGACTGGATGCCAACCAGGGCAGGGGTTCTTCGTCTGCGGGCAAGTCGACCCAGACGGTGAGGCGTACGGTCGTCGCGCTGATCGAGCAGCGGCTGCCCCAACGCGTGCCACGGATGGCGTGGTTGACGGCATCCGTGGCCGGCCCGTCGAGTGGCTCCCCCTGGTAGCGGCAGTAGATGCGCCAGCCGTTCTCCCGTTGGGCCAGCCACGGTCTGCGACCGAGGGCGGCGCCGATCGCCCGGGCGATCTCGCGGCACCGGCGCGAGGGCGGCAGGCCGTGCCGCTTCACACCCAACTCGCGCCGGCAGAGCCGGTTCGTGGCAGCCTGCGGGCGCAGTGGCGGCCGGTACGGGATCGGCCTCGACGAAGAGGCCGCGCTTCGGCCGGTCCGACGGCGCATCCCCGCCCCGGGCCGATGTGCGGATGCGTTCGCCGATCGCCTTCGGCGGCGCACCGGCTGCCACAGCCGCCCTGACGGCCGCCTCCAGGAGCGCATCCATGGCCAACCGCGATTCGCTGCGCGCCCTGGCCGCCGCCTCGCAGACGTCCAGCGCGATCCGGACCGGACGCGAGACCGGGACCTCGTCAACCAATGCTTCCAACTCCCTTGTCGTGGATGCCCCGGCCGGCCTCTTCGGGGGAGTACGGGCCGGCCGGGGCGGCCCTGCCACCGCCAGGCGGCAGGGGTCGGCACCCGCCCGCGCGGGCCGCTCACATGCGGCCGCGACGGCGGGAGATCTATGGGCGGCGCCTCAGCCCCGGTGTTCGTGCCGCTCGTACCGTCCGGGGTCGGCCCACACCCCGTAGCCGACGACGGCCGCCATGGCCGGCAGCGCCCACACCAGCAGGCCGACCATGGCCCGCAGGCCGCGCCGCGAGCCGTCCACCGCCATTGCCGTCAGGGTGGCGAGCCCACCGGCGGCGGCCAGCGCTAGCAGTGCTGCGGCGAACCGGACCGCCGAATGCGGCCCGTCTCCCGTGCGGGACGATGCCATGATCGAACTCCCTTATCAGGTCAGCAGGTTGGCATGTCGGACCCGTTGCAGCAGGCTCGCCCGCCGGGCGTACTCCTCCGGGAGCAAAGCGCAGTCGGTGTGCTCCTCCGGCGTGAGAACCGGCCGGGTCGGCGACGGCAACTCGCTTGCCGCCGAGGCGCGTTCGGGCCGCCTCTTCGCCAGCCGCCCGACCGCCTGCACGGCCCCCTCCTCCGGATGCCGCGCCGCATACTCCGGCGGCAGCGTGTAACCGAACCAGCCGCAGGCGCACCGCCAGCACCGCACGCCGTCACCGTCCGGCAGACCGTCCCACCCGACCGGCAGCCCGCATCCCGCCCCGGGACAGTCCGGAGGCCCCTCCCCGCTCATCCGGACCCGGCCTTCCGATCGGCCAACTCGGCCTCCACGCCGCGCCGTACGACCTCCGCCAGCCGCTCGACCACGTCCGCCCGGGCGCCACCCAGATCCACCAGGAAGAGGCCGGTGAACAGCCCCGACCGCTGGTCCGTCGCCAGCGACGGCAGCACGATCCCCGCCAGCCTCAGCGCCTCGGCCAACTCCGCCTCGGCGGCCATCGCCTCCGCCTGTCGCGCGGACACCAGACGCTGCATCAGTGAACGGCGGTGCGGCGGCCGGGGCCTCGGTGGCGGATGGGACACAGCAGGCATGGCGGGGCTCCGATCGAAGAGGGGACTGTGCCCTTCATCACTTTCTGTGATTCAATCGTTGCGCTCTGGCGCTGCCCTTGCTAGAGGGTGAAGGTTGACTTCACCAGGTTTCAACCTCTGGGGGTCCCCGGATGGCTGCGGCAGACGACCTCGATCCGACATCGTCCGTGCTCGCCTTCTACGCAACAGAGTTGAGGCGTCTGCGCGAGAAGTCGAACATCACACAGCGTGAACTCGCGCGCCGGGCACACATGGCGCCGTCGCTGCTCAACAAGATCGAGGCCGCGAAGCGCCTGCCCAGCAAAGAGCTGTCCGAGGTCGCGGACGAAGTCTTCGGCACGGACCGGCACTTCCAGCGCCTGTGGCCGCTCGTCATCAAGTTCGCCTATCCGACCTGGTTCCGGCCGTTCGTCGAGCTGGAGGAGGCGGCTACGGCCATCAGGTCGTTTGAAGCCCAAGCAGTTCCCGGCCTTCTCCAGACGGAGCAGTACGCGCGCGCGGTGTTCACCGCCGGTCGACTGGACCGAGAGCGGGTGGAGGAGTCGGTCGCCGCACGACTGGAGCGACAGCGGATCCTGGCTCGCGAAAGTCCCCCTGAACTGTGGATGGTCCTCGATGAGAACGTCCTCCGCCGCCCGGTCGGGGGTCCGGCCACCATGCGTGAGCAGTTGGAGCGTCTGCTGACTGCTGCCGACAATCCGCGAACGGTCATCCAGATCATTCCTTACGAAGCTGGCGGCCACGCTGGTGTATCAGGGCCGTTCGCCGCTCTCACTCTGGACGAGGGGCCCGATGTGGTCTACGCGGACGGCTTCATTCAGGGTCAGATCCTCGCCGATCCGTCAGACGTGAAGGCCGCTGCTCGCGCCTATGATCTTCTCAGTGCAGCAGCTCTGTCCCCTTCCAGGTCAATCGACTTGATCGCGCACACCATGAAGGAACTGAACTCATGACCAGCACCCCCAGCGCTCCCGAGGCTTGGCGCAAGAGCACCTACAGTGGCGACAACGGCGGGAACTGCATCGAGGTGGACGACGCACGTCCCGGCACCGTCCGCGACTCCAAGGACCCCGACGGCCCCCGCCTCCACTTCACCCCCGAAGCCTGGGCAGCCTTCACCCACGCCACGGCAAACGGCGAGTTCGGCACCGTCTGAGCCACCGACCCGAGACCCCGTCACCGCCCTCCGAACAGCAAGGGACTGGACTCATGACTGGCACCCACAACGCTCCCGAGGCGTGGCGCAAGAGCACCTACAGCAGCAGCAACGGCGGGAACTGCATCGAGGTGGACGACGCCCACCCCGGCACCGTCCGCGACTCCAAGGACCCCGACGGACCCCGCCTCCACGTCACTCCCGAAGCCTGGGCAGCCTTCACCCACGCCACGGCAAACGGCGAGTTCGGCACCGTCTGAGCCGCCAACTCGACCGCCCCACCCGAGACCCCGCTGCCTGCCCGAGTAGTGCGGTCTTCGTGTTCACTCCCCCGTGGCGTCGGGCCGACCCGACCATCGGGCTTGGGCTCACCGGGCAACTCCGCTCTCCCGCAAGCCTTCTGTCGCCCCACAGGCCCAACGCATACCGGGCGCGCGGCGGGGCATCAGTGAGTACGCCATGCCAACAGCCATGGCGACCACCCCGGGAGGGAACCCGCATGAAGCGCAAGCACTGGGCACTGCTGCTCGCCGCCACGACCGTCCTGCCACTGGGCCTGACCACGGGGGAAGCCTCCGCAGCCCCCACCCCCGCCCCCGCCCCCGCTGCCACCTGCACCTACACACCGGCCACACCCGTCGACAACTTCAAGGGCATACCGGTCTTCGACGCCGCCAAGGCCGCCAAGCCGTACCACGCCACACTGAGGACCAGTCAGGGCGCGGTCACCTTCCAGGCGCTGACCGACAAGGCCCCGTGCACGACCTTCTCCTTCCGGTTCCTGGCCGAGCACGGCTACTTCAACCGCAGCCACTGCCACCGCCTCACCACCAAGGGGATCTACGTCCTCCAGTGCGGCGACCCCACCGGCACCGGCAGCGGCGGCCCCGGCTACTCCTTCCCCGACGAGAACCTCACCGGCGCCACCTACCCGGCCGGCACCGTCGCGATGGCCAACGCCGGGCCCAACACCAACGGCAGCCAGTTCTTCTTCGTCTGGAAGGACACCAAGCTCCCTCCGGCCTACACCCCCTTCGGCCGCGTCACCGCCGGCCTCGACGTCCTCCAGAAGATCGCCGCCGGCGGCGAGGACGACCAGAACAACCCCGGCGACGGCTACCCCAACCTCCCCGTCAACATCCACCAGGTCCGCATCACCAACCGCTGACCCGGCGGAGCTACGCCCGCTGGGCCGCCACCCGGCCCGGCGGGTCCACCAGGCGGTAGCCGTCCATCAGCATCCCGGCCCGCTTCACCGTGCGGAGCACCGGCACCACCTCGACCTGCCGCACCGCCGCGAGCGCGCCGATCCGCTCGGTGAGGTACTCGTAGAGCGCGTTGTTGTCCGCGCAGATCACGACCGCCACCAGGTTCCAGCCGTACCCGCTCGCCCCGCTCGCCCCGCGCGTGCGGCACCGGCTGTTCCAGCGCGGCCACCTGAGCACCCGTCAGCGCATCAATCCCCTGCCACCGTCCGGGTCCGCCGATGAACATCCGCAGGACACTGTGCGCGGCAACCGCGGTCACCCGGCGAGTATTCGGTAGCTTCTCCAGCAGCAGGGCGTCACGGTCCTGCCTGGTCCGGGCCTTGGTGATGCAGTGGATCTCGGTATCTGCGGAGTTCAGCGTCACCCAGGCGATGTCCGGGCGGCGCGCCAGTGCGTCGGCCACCGCCGACGCTGCCTCCGGGCTGCACTGCACCCGCAGCCAGGACTCGAACAGACCGACCCGGCGCCCGACCGGCAGGCCGACCACCCGCACCAGCCCCTCCGAGCGCAGCCTGCGGTAGCGGCGGATCACCGTCTGGTCGGAGACCTCCAGCACCTCGGCCAGGCGGCTGAACGCGGCCCTGCCGTCGATCATCAGCGCCTGCACCAGCGCCCGGTCGAGTCCGTCCAGCTCCGGCGCGGTCATGTTTTCCATCATGGCAGAGCCGATCGGCATCGGAATCCGCCGTGCACCCGGCTCCGGACAGGGTGCTGTGCCTCCGGGCTGCGACCTTCGACGAGTCCCGGTCCCAGGGGCCGTTCGGGCAGGCACTGCCCGTCGAATCAGTGAGGAGAGTTCGATGCGTAAGTGGCTGCCGCTCATCGCGGTGTGCCTGGGGGCGTTCATGCTGCTGGTGGACGTCACCATCGTCACCGTCGCCCTGCCCGACATGGCCACCAGCCTGCACACCGGCTTCGCCGACCTGCAGTGGGTGATGGACATCTACGCGCTGGCGCTGGCCGCCCTGCTGCTCGGCGCCGGTTCGCTCGCCGACCTGGTCGGACGGCGGGCGGTGTACCTGGGCGGCCTGGTCCTGTTCGCCCTGGCCTCGCTGGCCTGCGGGCTGTCCGGCAGCAGCGGGGAGCTGATCGCCTTCCGCGGTCTCCAGGGGATCGGCGGCGCGGCGATG
This sequence comes from Kitasatospora sp. GP82, assembly GCF_029892105.1. GTDB lineage: Bacteria > Actinomycetota > Actinomycetes > Streptomycetales > Streptomycetaceae > Kitasatospora. Next base: position 51,903 of record NZ_JARZAJ010000013.1, read on the forward strand.
TTCGCCACCACCATGGCCCTGCTCAGCAGCACCTACCAGGGCCGGGGCCGGGGCATCGCCTTCGGCGTCTGGGGCGCGGTCAACGGTGCCGCGGCCGCCGCCGGACCGATCCTCGGCGGCCTGCTCACCGAACACCTCGACTGGCGCTGGATCTTCTACGTCAACCTGCCGATCAGCGCGCTCGCCGTCCTCGTCACCCTGCGGGCGGTCCGGGAGTCCCGGAACCCGCACGCCACCGGCGTGGACCTGCCCGGCCTGGTCACCTTCACCGTGGCCGCCGGCGTCCTCACCTTCGCCCTGATCCGCGGCGGCGACTACGGCTGGACCTCGACCACCACCCTCGGGCTGCTCGCGCTCAGCGCGCTCTCCCTGCTCGCCTTCGTCCTGATCGAGTCCCGCAGCCGCCGCCCGATGCTCGACCTCGGGCTGTTCCGCAACCGGACCTTCCTGGGGGTCATGACCGGCGGGCTGCTGCTCTCCGTCGCGGCCTTCTCCTACCTGGTGTACGCCTCGCTCTGGCTCCAGTCCGTGCGCGGGATGTCCCCGGTGACCGCCGGGCTCTCCCTGCTGCCGATGAGCGCCGTCTCCTTCGTGACCGCGGCTCTCGTCGGACGCCTCCTGCACGGCGCCTCGCCCCGCCTCACCATCGGCGGCGGCCTGCTGCTGATCGGCGCGGGCGCGCTCCTCCAGGCCACCGTGGACGCCGACTCCACCTGGACCGCCCTCGCCCCGGGTCTCGCCCTCACCGGCGCCGGAGTCGGCCTCGCCACCCCCACCCTGGCCTCCACCGCCATGGCCGCCGTCCCCCCGACCCGCGCCGGCATGGCGGGCGGCGCCCTCAACACCTCACGCCAACTCGGCAACGCCCTCGGCATCGCCGTCCTCGGCGCCGTCTTCAAGTCCGGCCTGCTCGACTCGCTCCACTCCAACCCGGGCACCGAGAACGCCCACCGGACCGCCGAGGCCCTCACCGGCGGCCAAGCCGCCGCCCTGATCGCTCACACCCCGGCCGACCAGCGGCCCGCCGTCCTCCACCTGATCCACACCGCCTTCGCCACCGGCCTCCGCGACACCTTCCTCCTCTCCGCCGCCCTCGGCCTTGCCGGCGCCCTCACCACCCTCACCCTCCTCCGCCCCGCCCCGACCCCCCAACCCGCCCCCCACCCCTCCGAACCCACCCCAGCCAACGCCTGACACCCGTCCCACCTCAGGGAGCTGCCAACCCGGCGGCTCCCTTCGGCCACTCAACGCACACTTCGATGTCTGCCCCGTACCTCAAAATGAAAGAGTGCAGAGACTCGACACGTCTGAGGCCACCAGGAAGCGAATGAGCCGCCAGCGCAGCAGAAACACGGCTCCGGAGGTCGTGCTGCGAAGGGCCTTGCATGCCTCTGGCCTGAGGTTCCGAGTACATCGCCGACCTCTGCCCGGAGTTCGGCGTGAAGCGGACGTGGTCTTCGGGCCAGCTCGCGTGGCCGTGTTCGTGGACGGCTGCTTCTGGCATGGATGCCCCGAGCACGCCACGTGGCCGAAGAACAACGCATCGTTCTGGCGAGAGAAGATCGAGAAGAACCGTATCCGGGATGCCGACACTGATACGAGGCTGCTGGCCGCCGGTTGGCTGGCGGTACGTGTCTGGGAGCACGAGGATCCCATCGAGGCAGCCGTCAGGGTCCGGAACGTCGTGTTGGAGCGCCGGACGCCAAGTCAAGGGCATGGTTGAGACCACGCCTGTCACACCGGCCGTCTACCCTGTCTAGCATGGCTGGACCTATCACCATGATCGACTTGTTTGCTGGCTGCGGAGGCATGACCGCAGGTTTCAAGGCTGCCCGGGGGTACAAGCCCGTCATGGCGGTGGAGTGGGAGCTGGCGGCCGCAGCCACTTACGCTGCGAACTTCGGAGAGCAACACATGCACTGGGGCGACATCGCGGATGTCCCGGACAAGCTCATTCCCGAGGTCGACCTGATCATCGGCGGCCCGCCCTGCCAGGGCTTCTCCAACCTCGGCACGCGTGACGTGAACGATCCACGCAACAAGCTGTGGAAGGAGTACATCCGCTTCGTCCGACACGCGAAGCCGAAGGTCTTTGTCATCGAGAACGTGGACCGATTCCGCAGCTCTTCGGAGTTCGCCCTCCTTCTCCAGGAGACCGCCCCGGGTGGTCTCCTGGAGGAGTACACGCTCAGCCACGACCTGCTACTGGCCGCCGACTTCGGCGCTCCCCAGCGGCGGAAGCGGGCGATCGTCATCGGCTCTCGCATCGGGAAGATCGAAATGCCCGAACGAACACACGAGCCGAGCGAGCTGCTGGGGCTGAGGACCTGGCGGACCGTACGTGATGCAATCTCCGACCTTCCCCGTGTCCCGGAGACAACCGAACTCCCGTCGATCTCCGCCGAGTTCTTCGGCAAGACGGTACCCGGGTCCTTCAAGAGCCACGACCTCCACCTCGGACGGCGCCCGACACCGCTCTCACTGGCTCGTTACGATCACGTCCCGCCCGGCGGTGGCCGGTTCAACCTTCCTGAGGAGCTACTCCCGCGCTGCTGGCGCGAGAAGAAGACCGGCACCACCGATGTCATGGGCCGGATGCGGTGGGAACAGCCGTCGCTGACCATCCGCACCGAGTTCTTCAAGCCCGAGAAGGGGCAGTACCTGCACCCGCAGTGGGACAAGGACGATCCAAACAATCGAGTGAACCGACCTATCACGCACTGGGAAGCAGCCCGGCTGCAGACCTTCCCGGACGACTTCGTCTGGTGCGGTAGCAAGATCGAGATCGCCCGCCAGATCGGCAACGCCGTTCCCCCGGTCCTGGCCCAGGCCATCGCCGAACATCTGAAGCCGTACCTCCGAGGGAAGGTGCCCGCAGCGCGTACGGCAGACACACTCACTACGCTGGAGTCCACTCGTGTCTAGGCATACCCGGACACACCGGATCAAGTAGACGGCCACATTGGGAAATTGATCGCCTGCTGCCTCCTCCTCGGCTAACGTCCCGGTATGGCATCCAATCCTGGACTGTTCGACGAAACAGAGGTCCACACTCCCGCGAGCGCCGCAGATGACGCCGGACTCAAGAGCGTACGGCGGTGGTTCGAGGAGCGTTCGGACCTCGAGGAGCGCTTCGGCGACATCCTGCGGAGGTCGATCGACGAGGTACTCGATGGGCAGCGCACAAGCCGTTACGACATCGGTCAGCTCGAGAAGACAGAAAAGACTTACTTGGGGACGAAGGTCGAGATCGTGGCCCGAGCCGATCTCGACCTCGGGCGCGGACTCAGGATGGACTATCGGGTAGCGGACCAGGACGTCGATGCCAAGTTCACGGTCAACAGCAACTGGACCATCCCAAGCGAGGCAATGGGGCATATCTGCCTCTTGATGTCCGCAGACGATCGCCGCTCGCGCTTTCGCGTGGGCCTGCTCCGCATGAGCACGGATCTTCTCAACGACGGTCGCAACAAGGACGGCAAGGGGACCCTCTCCACCGCTGGACGTACAGCGATCCAGTGGCTCGTGCCCGACGGCACCCTTCCCGCCAACCTTCTGCTGGGCCTGACCGACTCCGACAGGAAAGCCATCTTCCTTCCGAAGGGCGGACAGGCACGCACCAACGAACTCTTCCGTCGTGTGCACCGCCAGGTCGTCGACCGGAACACCGTTGTCACTGTCGCCCGCCAGACGGATAGCGCCAAGCGCGTCAGGGATGCCCGGCTGGATCTGGGACGCGAGGGGATCATCGTCCTGGGCCATCAGTCGGAGCATCCGCGGATTGCTCATTCACTTGGGCTACCCATACCGGCTAAGGGGTCATGGGTCGCCGCCCGCCTCGCAGTTCACCACGAAGGCGATCCCCGACCCTGGGCAAAGGTCGGTGACACCCGCTATGTCCTTTACCAAGACGGCGATGAGCACACATTCGCCCCTGCGGCCTACTGAAAATGCGCTGGGGCCAGAGTACGGCAGGCACATGACGCGTTCAATTCGCACCCGCATATGATCCACCACCCACGCGGGACACGGATGTCGCATTTACACTCCAGCAGTCTTCAGCCTGCCGAATTCCGGCGACCCAGCACACCCCGAGCGTCATCGAGAAATTCGCCGTACCGAATACCATCGAATATCAAGGACCACAGACCGTGGAATACGATTCCGGCGACCTTGCCGATGCGCGGCGACACTTGGAGTCGGCGCGGGCGGCGGCGGCCGCCTCCCTCCGTGAAGTGGAGAAGGCCCTCACTTCACCATTGGACCAGATTTCCTGGCTGGAGATCGCCGCTGGCTTCGGAGTCCTGTCTGCATCCTTCCGCAGAGAGACTTCGAATGCCACCAAGTCCCTGGGGATTCGATCGGCCAAATTGGCCATCCTGAAATACCTGCAACAAAATATCGGACACCCGGTTCCTGCGGAGAAACTGGAAGGGGTATCCGGAATCAGCGAATGGGCCCGCAGGATCCGAGAGCTTCGCGTGGAGCATGGATGGCGCATCGAGTCCGGACTCAATCGAGATGACATCCCGAACGACCACTACATACTGGCATCGAGCGAACCAGACCAGAACCTTGCCGACAGGTGGGCGATCGCCAAGCGCATCAGAAACAAGAAAAAGCCCAGCGGAAAGCCTCTCGCCGCAAAGGACAAGCTACTCGACTACCTGAAGGAAATCTACCCGGAATTCGCAGACAAGGAACAGCTTTCCTATATCACCAAAAAGGTCAACGAGTGGCCGCGTCGGCTCAGGGAGCTGGAAGAGGATGGCTGGGACATTCGATCGAACATCGATGACCCGGACCTACTTCCTGGATCCTACAGGCTAGGCAGTCTCCATCAAGGTCCGCCCCGCAGCAGAGAAGCAATCAAACAACGGATGCTGATACTCGAGCGAGACGGGCTGCAGTGCAGGAACTGCGGCCAGAAGCCTGGGGCGCCCGGCGTTTCATTGCAGGTGCATCATATTCTCCCCGTACATCAAGGAGGCGACAATAGTGACGACAACCTGGTGACGCTATGCTCCCACTGCCACGGGGGAAGGCATGCAACGATGGGCACCTCGGTCCGAGACGAACTCTTGTTCCCGGGCGATGAACCGGACGTCCCATCAAACCACCCTCTGCCTCATTGAGCGGCGAGTGAACGAAATTTAAATAGCGCGAGTTCGACACAGAGTGCAGGCGAAGGTATCGCTTGTCGCGGCAACGCGAGCATGCCGCAAAGCGTGTCAGCCCCCGGCGGCTCACACTCCGGCACCAGGCTTATGAACCACGGTTCGCAAGGCCTGGCCGAGCTCCTGCCCGTACCGCCGAGCTTCTCAGCGGTACGGGCAAGTCAACCGGCCCTCAACGTTTGTCGGCGGAGGTCACTGGAGCGGGCGGCGCGGCAGCAGAATGCGCCGCTGCCGCGCCGCCCATACGAGACCGCCCTGGACACTCCGTATCAGGTACCGCAGTTGAACGGGTCCAGCGCCGGCGGGTCGATGTCACCGTACAGCGAGCGCCGGGATATCAATGAGGTCTACGCGAACCACTCCTGGACGGCCATACTGCGGCGCGCCGGTCTCGTCGATGATCCCGCACCTGAAGGCGAGGGCGATCTGCTGAAGCGTGTCAGCTCCTTGCTGCACGTAGACGACCCGGATCGCGTCAAGGCATACACCTTGCTGCTGTCGGACGACTGCCCGGTTTACAGCGAGCTCGACCTCCGCATGCAGACGTATGCGACCATGCTCTTCTTCTCGCTATGGCCAAAGGGCGGCGGATTCACTTCGATCGGTTCAGGCCTGCAGTCGCTTCGAGTGCACCGGCAGGTACGAAACGAGCTTCGCCAAGTGCTCGCCTATGGTGTTGAGACCGCAATGCACGTGCCCAAGCCGCTCGGGCTCGACCTTGGCCCGCTGACCGGCACACCTCTCGCCGTCCACGCACACTACAACGCGTTCGAACTCCTGGCAGCACTCCGCTGGGCGTCGCTGAAGCGTGTCCCGGGGAACTTCCGCGAGGGCGTCGCGTGGTGCCCCGATACCCAGACGGACGCCCTGTTCGTGACGATCAACAAGGACGCCAAGGACTTCTCGGAGAACGTCCGCTACCGAGACTTCGCGCTGAGCGAGCAGTTCTTCCACTGGGAGTCCCAGAACAGAACGTCTGCCGCCTGACCTCGGACCCGGACGACATCACGGCTTACGCCGCGACGCTGCCGAAGGCCGAGATCAGGATCGTTCCGGTCTGACCGGTCGGCCCGACAAGGCAGGGGTCACGCGTTGGGCGCGACCTTGGTGAGGCCGTTGATGATGCGGTCCATGGCGTCGCCGCCCTGGGGGTCGGTCAGGTTGGCGAGCATCTTGAGGACGAACTTCATCAGGATGGGGTGGGTGAGGCCGCGCTGGGTGGCGAGTTGCATGACCTTGGGGTTGCCGATGAGCTTCACGAAGCCGCGGCCGAGGGTGTAGTAGCCGCCGTAGACGTCCTTGAGGATGCGGGGGTACGCCTGGAGGGCGCGCTCGCGGCCGGCCTCGGTGACGCGGGCGTGGGCCTGGACGATGACCCCGGCGGCGATCTGGCCGGATTCCATCGCGTAGGCGATGCCCTCGCCGTTGAAGGGGTTGACCATGCCGCCCGCGTCGCCGACGAGCAGCAGGCCCCTGGTGTAGTGCGGCTGCCGGTTGAAGGCCATCGGGAGTGCGGCGCCGCGGATCGGGTCGGTCATGTTCTCGGGGGTGTAGCCCCACTCCTCGGGCATGCTCGCGCACCAGGCCTTCAGCACCTCGCGCCAGTCCAACTCGCCGAACGCGGGCGAGGAGTTGAGGATGCCGAGGCCGACGTTGGAGGTGCCGTCGCCCATGCCGAAGATCCAGCCGTAGCCGGGCAGCAGGTTCTTCTGGCCGCCGCGGGTGTCCCAGAGCTCCAGCCAGGATTCGAGGTAGTCGTCCTCGTGGCGCGGGGAGTTGAAGTACGTCCGGTAGGCGACGCCCATCGGGCGGTCCTCGCGGCGGTGCAGGCCCATGGCGAGCGAGAGCCGGGTGGAGTTGCCGTCGGCGGCGACCACCAGCGGGGCGCGGAAGGTGACCGGGCGCTTGTCGTCGCCCAGCTTGGCGGTGACGCCGGTGATCCGGCCGGTGCGGTCGTCCAGCACCGGTCCGCTGACGTTGCACTTCTCGTACAGCCGGGCGCCGGCCTTCTGGGCCTGACGGGCCAGCAGTTCGTCGAAGTCGGCGCGCTTGCGGACCAGTCCGTAGTCGGGGTAAGCGGACAGCTCGGGCCAGTCCAGTTCGAGCCGGACGCCGCCGCCGATGATCCGCAGGCCCTTGTTGTGCAGCCAGCCGTTCTCGGTGGAGACGTCGATGCCCATGTCCACCAGCTGCTTGGTGGCACGCGGGGTCAGGCCGTCGCCGCAGACCTTCTCGCGCGGGAACTCGGTCTTCTCCAGCAGCAGGACGTCGAGTCCGGCCTGGGCCAGGTAGTACGCGGTGGCCGAACCCGCCGGGCCGGCACCGACCACGATGACGTCGGCGCTGCTCTCGACGGTGTCGGCGCTCAGGTCTACTGCGGTCTCGGACACGGTGGGCACACTCCTGCAAGGGGCGGGTCGGTCTGGACGACGATGGGCACGCCCAGGCCCGGGACGGGCCCGAGGAGGGCCGGGACGGGCTCGGACGAGTCTAACGAGGGCTTATCCGCCTAGGAGTTGCCCTACCCGGAGGCCGGAAGGTCGTGGCAGTACTCAGGTGTTGAAGCCCCGGTGCAGGGCCACGATCCCGCCGGTGAGGTTGCGCCAGGCCACCTTGGACCAGCCGGCCTCCTGCAACTTGGCCGCCAGCCCGGGCTGGTCGGGCCAGGCGCGGATCGACTCGGCGAGGTAGACGTACGCGTCCGGGTTGCTGCTGACCGCGGTCGCGACCGGCGGGAGGGCGCGCATCAGGTACTCGGTGTAGACCGTCCGCAGAGGCGTCCAGGTCGGGGTGGAGAACTCGCAGATCACCAGCTTGCCGCCGGGCTTGGCGACCCGGCGCATCTCGCGCAGGGCGGCGTCGGTGTCCTGGACGTTGCGCAGGGCGAAGGAGATGGTGACGGCGTCGAAGGTGCCGTCGGCGAAGGGCAGCTTGGTGGCGTCCCCGGCGGTCAGGGCCAGCTCGGGGTGGCGCTGCTTGCCCTCGGTGAGCATGCCGACCGAGAAGTCGCACGGTACGACCCTCGCACCGGCCTCCTCGAAGGGCAGCGAGGAGGTGCCGGTACCTGCACCGAGATCGAGCACCAGCTCGCCGGGCTTGGCGTCCACCGCTTCGGCCACCGCACGCCGCCAGGCGCGGGCCTGGCCGAGGGAGAGCACGTCGTTGGTGCGGTCGTACTTGGCCGCGACATCGTCGAACATCGCGGCGACTTCGTGCGGCTGCTTGTCCAGGGAGGCTCGGGTCACGTACCCATTGTTCACCCTGGCGGCCACGGCGGGAGCAACGGGTGCACGTCCGGCCCCGGGGCCGCTCAGCGCAGCGCGCGCCGACCGCCCTTGCGCCGCCGCCGGGAGCGCTTGCCGTGGGTGATGGCGGGCATCCCGTCGCCCAGGGCCTCGGTGGCGAAGGCGACCGTGGTGCTGAACCGGGCGCCGTGGCCACGGGTACGCAGCAGGGCGGCCTGGGCGGCTCGGCGGTGGCGCCGGATACGGACCACGCAGGCGGCGAAGAGCAGCAGGGCGACGGGCACGCTGGTGCGGGCGAGACCGACGCCGGCCGGCTGCGGGTAGCGCTTGCCGCAGACCCGGACGGCGCCGGCGTCGTCGGCGGCGTGTTCCAGACAGATCCGGTCGCCGACCTTGGCGTCCTCCGGGAGCCAGAGGTCGGCCGCCGTGCGCTGCTGGCCGTCGGCGAGGTAGCTGACCGCGCTGTAGGTGGCGCTGCCGGTCGGGAGCTGGGTGACGGTGCCCTCGGTGCGGACGGGGTGGGCGGCGATGCGGTCCGCCTGGTCGGCCTGGCGCCAGCCGAGCAGGCACATCCCGACCGCCAGCACGGCGCTGAGCACTGCGGCGAGGTACCAGCCTCGGCCGAGGCGCGCGCTGCGAAAGCGGGGGACGGTCGCGGATCGCATGGTTCCTGTCCTGGCTGACGGACGGGGCCTGGGGAGGGCCCGGTGGTGAGGTGGCCCGCTCCGGTCACCGGCTGGTGATCTGAGGGACTGTCCGGGATCGTAGCCGCTGGCGGGGCCTCAGGTCACGACAACGATCAATCAGTTCGTCGGACTATCAAGCATCCCTGCTGGTTTCCGGCCATTTCCGTCCGTATACCAGCCACCCTTCGCCCCCAGGGTCCGCCCTGCGACCGGGCTGGTCAGCGGCGCCGGAAGAGCAGCCGTCCACCGAGCACGGTGGCCAGACAGCAGCCCGCACCGGCCCGCGCAAGCTCCTCGGCCGAGCGCACGCCGAAGACCGCGAAGTCGGCCCGCCCGCCCACGGTCAACGGCCGGTGCACGGCCTGCGCCAGATCGGCGGAGGCCAGCGGGTCCAGACCGCCCACCGCGCCGTCCCCGGGCAGCGCGGTCAGCCCTGAGCGGGCCACCGCCGTCCGGACCGAGGGCAGCTCGAACGGGCCGGCCACCGCCGTCGTCCCGTACGCCAGCATCCGTTGCAGTCCGCGCCTGGCGCTGCCGCCCCGCCGCTCGGCGTCGGGCTCCTCGTCCAGCAGCAGCGGTTCGGCCCCCAGCTGCTCCCGGGGGTCGGGGTGGTAGGCGCGTTCGAGCAGCCAACTCCCGTACGGATTGAGCAGTCCGGGCGTCAGCAGGCCGTCCCACTGCCGTACCCGCGCCGCCGCGGCCCGCTCGGCCAGCTCGCCGTACGGCCCGAGCGCGGCGACCACGGCTCCATCCACCAGCACCGCCCCGTCGTCGATCGGCGGGGCGGTGGCGGAGGCCAGCAGCAGGCTCGCCCGATGCAGTGTGAGCATCGGTCAGTTGGTGCTGAGGATCTTCAGCTCGGGGTGCGCGGTGCCGCCCTCGATCGCGGTGGAGGCGATGTGCGAGGCAACCCGCGGATCGACCGGGTCGTTCGCCGGGTCGTCCAGCACCCGCAGGTGCTCGTACGTGGTGGAGCGCTGCGCGGGGACGCGACCGGCGGCACGGATCAGGTGGATCAGCTCGGTGAGGTTGGAGCGGTGCTTGGCCCCGGCGGCGGAGACGACGTTCTCCTCCAGCATCACGGAACCGAGGTCGTCGGCACCGTAGTGCAGCGAGAGCTGGCCTGCCTCCTTGCCGGTGGTCAGCCAGGAGCCCTGGATGTGGGCCACGTTGTCCAGGAAGAGCCGCGCGATGGCGATCATGCGCAGGTACTCGAAGACGGTGGCCTGCGTCGAGCCCTTGAGGTGGTTGTTCTGCGGCTGGTAGGTGTACGGGATGAAGGCGCGGAAGCCGCCCGTACGGTCCTGCACCTCACGGATCATGCGCAGGTGCTCGATCCGCTCGGCGTTGGTCTCGCCGGTGCCCATCAGCATGGTGGAGGTGGACTCGACGCCCAGGCCGTGCGCGGCCTCCATGATCTCCAGCCAGCGCTCGCCGGACTCCTTGAGCGGGGCGATCGCCTTGCGCGGACGCTCCGGCAGCAGCTCGGCGCCGGCACCGGCGAAGGAGTCCAGGCCCGCGCGGTGGATCCGGGTGATGGCCTCCTCGATGGAGACGCCCGAGATCCTCGCCATGTGGTCGACCTCGGAGGCGCCCAGCGAGTGGATCACCAGCTGCGGGAACTCGGCCTTGATCGCGGAGAAGGCGCGCTCGTAGTACTCGACGCCGTAGTCCGGGTGGTGCCCGCCCTGGAACATGATCTGGGTGCCACCGAGCTCGACCGTCTCCGCGCAGCGGCGCAGGATCTCGTCGAGGTCGCGGGACCAGCCCTTGTCGCTCTTCGGCGGCACGTAGAAGGCGCAGAACTTGCACGCCGTCACACAGACGTTGGTGTAGTTGATGTTTCGCTCGATGATGTACGTCGCGATGTGCTCGACGCCTGCGTAGCGGCGGCGGCGGACGGCATCGGCGGCGGAGCCCAGCGCGTGCAGCGGCGCGGAGCGGTAGAGCTCCAACGCCTCCTCGGGGGTGATCCGGCCCCCGGCAGCCGCACGGTCGAGGACGGCCTGCAGGTCAGTGGCGGTAGGGGACTGCTCGGACACCTGGCGGGCCTTCTTTCTCTCCAACGTCGGGTCGCCTCGGCCGAGCAGTAGCAGGGGACGGTTCGCTCGGCCGACATGACCGAACCAGCCTACGCCAGCACCCTTCCGCGGCCTTGCGCGCCCGCCGCAGTGCGCACGCGATCAGCCAGGCAACGCCTTTGGGCACCGCACACGGCCGGCCAGGCAACGCCTTCGGGGGCGCGGGGCTCTGCTTGATCAACTGCGTGCGCGACCGGCGCGCTACGGAGGTGCACGGTTGCTCGCGCAGTTCCCCGCGCCCCCCGAAAACCAGTGCTCGCGCTCCACGAGCAGCCGCGCAGTTCCCCGCGCCCCTTAAAAACCCACAGCTCCCCGCCGGCGGAGAAGGCCGCAGTTCCCCGCGCTCCTGGGTGCGTTGCCCAGGTCAGCCCACGGGCTGGGCGGCAGGTTCCAGGAGACGCACCGTCACGTCGGGGGCGAAGCCGCTGTCGTGGCCGATGCGTCGGGCGAACTCGGCGATGCCCGCCAACTGCCGCTCCCCCAGCGAGAAGTCGAGCGCCTCGCTGAAGTACCGCTCCAGTACGGGTGCCTCGAACGACTCCCAGCGGGCGGCTTGCGCGGCGACCCGGCCGGCCTCGGCCAGCGAAAGGTCACGCGACTCCAGGAAGGCCTGGTGCACGGCGGCGACCAGCTCGGGCCGGGACTCGACGTAGTCCCGCCGCGCGGCCCAGACCGCGAACACGAAGGGGAGTCCCGTCCACTCCTTCCACATCTCGCCCAGGTCGTGCACGGCCAGCCCCTGTTGAGGGGCCTGCTCCAGCGAGGCGCGCAGCGCCGGGTCCCCGATCAGGACGGCGGCGTCGGCCTCGGCGAGCATCGCCTCCAGGTCCGGCGGGCAGCTGAAGTAGTCGGGGCGGACACCCTCCCGCTCCTCCAGCAGCAGCCGCGCCAACCGGACGGAGGTACGGCTGGTGGAGCCGAGCGCGACCCGGCGGCCGTCCAGCTCGGCGAGCGGCAGTCGGCTGACGATCACGCAGGACATCACCGGGCCGTCGCTGCCCACCGCGATGTCGGGCAGCATCACGAGATCGTCGGCGTGCCGCAGGTACTCCACGCACGTGATCGGGCCGACGTCGAGCGTGCCGTTCACCAGCTGGTCGCTGAGCTTCTCGGGGGTGTCCTTGGTCAGGTCGAGGTCAAGGAGGTTGCCCGTCCTGGCCAGGCCCCAGTAGAGGGGCAGGCAGTTGAGGAACTGAATATGGCCAACTCGGGGCCTTACCGCCACCGAGCCACTCGCATCCCGATCAGTCACCGCATGCTCCCTCTGACTGCTCTGTTTGTACCCTCTCCGCAGGGTATGCCTGCCGACAGGCCGACGTGGCACCAGGCTTCCGACAGGCCGCCGACAGGCTGCCGACACATGGCTGAATCCCGGCGACACACCTGACGACGTACCCTTGGTCACCCCTGGTCGGGGCCGCCCTCGCGTGCTACCGTTCCACTCAGTTGCAGTTTGATTCCCCTTGCAGTACTTGAAGCCTGCGGAGCATGTAACCGCAGGCTTTTTGTAGTTTTTCAGCATTATCGAAAAACTCCGGAACAATCCGGAGGCAGGGCGATCAGCGCAGCGGACCGGATGCCACACGGTGTGGCAGCCAATACGTCCCTCGCAAGGAGAACGGCATGGCTCAGGGAACCGTCAAGTGGTTCAACGCTGAGAAGGGCTTCGGCTTCATCGCCCAGGATGGCGGCGGCCCCGACGTCTTCGTCCACTACTCCGCCATCAACGCGAACGGTTTCCGCTCGCTGGAGGAGAACCAGACGGTCTCGTTCGACGTCACCCAGGGCCCGAAGGGTCCGCAGGCGGAGAACGTCACCGTCGTCTGACATCTCCTCTTGATGATCTGATCGCTCGGGACCTCTTGTTGGTCCGAAGGCAGCCGGTATACGGCCGCCCCCAAGAGCATGATGAGAAGTACCAAGGGGGCCCGCCACGTCTCGTACGCGGCGGGCCCCCTGCCTTTTCACCCCCGCTCAGACGGACTTCAGCACGGCGAGTATCTGGGCGGTGATCGCCGCCTCGTTCCGCTCGTACTCCGGCCCGGTCAGCTGCGTCTCGTCGGCCGGGAGACCGGTCAGCACGGGAGTGTGCAGGTGGCCGCCGGGCATTTCGGGACGCAGCTCCATCCGCAGCCGGTTGCTGCGGTAGGCCACCTCGTTGGAGAGGTAGCCGCCGCCCCCGCCGGCCACCGCACGGGAGTGGGGGCTCGGCCCGTCCGTCCGGTCGACCGGCTCGCTCCGGCCGGCCGGGATCTCGGTCACCGCGGTGTTCAGCAGGACGGGGTACGGGGTCTGGGCGGCGGCCGTCATCGCCCCGGCCGGCAGGGTGCCTCGGATGAACTCGGGGCCGGGACCCATACCGGGGGCGGTCACCGGGTGGTCGCGGGTGCCACCGGAGAGGACGCCGTCGTTGTCGGTGTGCGGGTCGGCGGAACGGGCCCGGCCGGCCCAGCCCTCCAGAGTGAACTTTCCCGGGTAGCCCTGGCTGATGGTGGTGATCAGGTCGGCCGCGCGCGGCCCCGGGGCCAGTCCGGGGGCGAAGGCCCGCTCGACGATGCCGTGGTCGAAGTCGGCGTAGCGCACCGGCAGGACGACCGCGCGGATCTCGGCGCTCGTACCGTCGTCCAGGGTGATCCGGCGGCCGTTGAGGGCGAGGGCCGCTGCGCCCGAGGGGTTGCCGGTCCGCAGGTCCCGGTCCAGATTGAACGGGTCGAAGCCGCTGATGAAGATCCGGCGCACGCCCGGCAGCCCGCTGAACCGGTTGTCGGTGAGCCCGCGCGAGGCGTCCTCGAAGCGGGTCCGCAGGGCTGCCGTGTCCACCGGGAACCGCGGCCGCCAGCGCTCCAGACGGCCTGCCATCGTCAGCCGTGCCCAGTACAGCGGCCGGTCGTCGCCGCTGGGCAGGTCACCGCAGGACTGCCGCCCCTGCGCCCGGTCCACCGCCGACTGCCACAGCTCCGTGCCCCAGGCGTCCACCAGCCGCTCGGCCTCCCGTTCGCCGCGCACCTCGCGCAGCGCCGCCGGGAACCGCTCGGTGAACCGGCCGAAACCGGCGCGCCGTACCAGCTCTGCCGTCCTGGGGTCGGCCAGCCGCCCCTGCTCGACACCGACTGCCGTGTCCCCGGCCGCCACCTGGGCGGGCAGCACCGGAGTCGGCACCGTCACAGCCGTTTCCCACTTCTTCGAAGCGCTCATGCGGCGTGACCTTACGCACCGCCACCTTCGCGGCGAAGGGCTGCTTTCGGCCACTTCCCGTCCCGGAGGCCGCCCGGAAATGGTCGAGCCCGCACCCGGTGACCGGGTACGGGCTCGACGGTGCTGTGGTGCTGTGATGCTGTGATGCGTCAGGTGCGTCAGGTGCGTCAGGCTGCGACGGCGACCTTGGCGGTGGCGGGGGCCTCGTCGTAGAGGTCGCCGGTGGGGTTGTTGTAGGCGTGCAGGTCGAGGGTCTTCTCGCGGGCCGCGACCAGGATCGGGACGACCGACTGGCCGGCCACGTTGGTGGCGGTGCGGACCATGTCGAGGATCGGGTCGATGGCGAGCAGCAGGCCGACGCCCTCCAGCGGGAGGCCCAGGGTGGAGAGCGTGAGCGTCAGCATCACGATCGCGCCGGTCAGACCGGCGGTGGCGGCGGAGCCGATGACCGAGACGAAGGCGATCAGCAGGTAGTCACCGATGCCGAGGTGGATGCCGTAGACCTGGGCGACGAAGATCGAGGCCAGCGCGGGGTAGATCGCGGCGCAGCCGTCCATCTTGGTGGTGGCGCCGAACGGGACGGCGAAGGACGCGTACTCGCTGGGGACGCCGAGCCGCTCGGTGACCCGGCGGGTGACCGGCAGGGTGCCGACGGAGGAGCGGGAGACGAAGGCCAGCTGGATCGCGGGCCAGGCGCCCAGATAGAAGTTCAGCGGGTTGAGACCGCCGACGAAGCGCAGCAGGACCGAGTAGACGACGAACAGCACCAGCGCGCAGCCGACGTACACGTCGATCGTCAGGGTGGCGAAGGGCTTGAGCAGGTCCCAGCCGTACTTGGCGACGGACTTGCCGATCAGGCCGAGGGTGCCGAGCGGGGCGAGCCTGATGACCCACCAGAGCGCGGTCTGGGTGAGGTCGAGCACGGACTCGCTGAGCTTGCGGACGGGCTCGGCCTTCTCGCCGATCTTGAGGATGGCCGCACCGGTGACCGCGCCCAGGAAGACGATCTGAAGGACGTTCACCTCGACGAAGGAGGTGGCGATGTTGGTCGGGATGATCCCGGTCAGGAAGTCGACCCAGGAGCCTGCGTGATCCGGAGCCTTCAGCCCGGCGGTCGAAAGGCCCGCGCCCTGGCCCGGGTTGGTGAGCAGACCCAGGCCGAGACCGATGCCGACGGCGATCAGCGAGGTGACCAGGAACCAGAACAGCGTGCGGACGGCCAGCCGGGCGGCGTTGGTGACGTTGGCCAGGTTGGCGACGCTCACCACGATCGCGGCGAAGACCAGCGGCGGGACGGCCAGCTTGAGCAGCTGGACGAAGGTCTTGCCGATGGTGTCGAGGGTGGTGGTCAGCCAGGAGACGTCCTGGACCCGGGCGAGGTAGCCGAGGGCCAGGCCGAGGACGAGGCCACCGACGATCTGAACCCAGAAGGGCGTCTTACGGATCTTCCCGAACAGGGAGGGCGCTGGTGTGGAGGGCGCTGCGGACATGGTGGTGCGGCTCCGGGGGGCGGTGCGGGAGAGGGGGCGGCGGGGGCACGGCGGCACGGGCGCTGAAGCACCGGGCTGGGAGACCCGGGTGTCAGGAGGGGCGTACCGCCGGCATACAGCTGGGCGCACGACAGGGGCGCGGGCTGTCCGCAGCACCGGGCAGGCACGAGCAGGGCATGAGCGGGGTGCTCATCCCTTGCTGCGAAGGCGTGCCTGAGGTGGTCATGGCCCACACAGTAGCAACAAACCTTTGAGATGTTCAAAGTACTTGTTTGAGGTGTGGCCACGAACCATCTCGGGCGCGGCCCCACCGCGTCCGTCCGCTACTTCCCGAAGGCCGCCTTGATCATGGCCTTGGCGACCGGCGCGGCCAGGCCGCCGCCGGTGACATCGGACCGGTTGGCGGCGCCGTCCACGACCACCACCGCGATGGCGATCCGGTGCCCGCTGCCGTCGTCCGCGTAGGAGGTGAACCAGGCATACGGGGTGCCGCTGTTGTTCACGCCGTTCTGCGCGGTGCCGGTCTTGCCGCCGACCGTCACACCGTCCACCGCCGCCGCCGTCCCGGTGCCGGCGGTCACCACCGTGACCATCGCGGACTGGAGCTGACGGGCCGTCTTCTCGCTCATGGCCCGGGTGAGCTGCTGCGGCTTGAAGTCCTCGACGGTGCGGCCCTCGTGGTCGGTGAGCTTGTCCACCATGGAGGGCTGCATCAGCACACCGCCGTCCGCGATCGCGGAGGAGACCATGGCCATCTGCAGCGGGGTCGCGGTGACCGAGAACTGGCCGATACCGGTCAGCGCGAGCTGCGAGGGCTCCAGCTTGTCCGGGTACACGCTGGTGGCGGCCCGGACCGGGATGTCCAGCGTGCCGAGGTTGAAGCCGAACTTGGCCGCCTGCGCGGAGAGTCTGGCCTCGCCCAGATCGGCGGCCAGCTTGGCGAAGACGTTGTTGCAGGAGTACTGGAGCGCCACCCGCAGGCTGGCGTTGGTGCACGGGGCTGCGGGGTTCTCGTTGGTGATCTGCCTGCGGGTGTCCGGCAGGGTGTACGGGTCGGGGCTCACGGTGGGCGTGTCCACGTCCGGGTACAGGCCGTTCTCCAGCGCGGCGGCGGCCGTCACCAGCTTGAAGGTCGAGCCGGGGGCATAGGTGGAGCGCAGCGCGTGGTTGAGCATCGCCGAACCGCTGTCCGCACTGAGCAGCTTCCAGGCGGCCGCGTCGGCGTTCGACCGTCCGGCGATCGCCGAGGGGTCGAACGAAGCCGTGCTGACCAGGCCGAGAACGGCGCCGGTCGCCGGGTCGACGGCCACGGCCGCGCCCTGCTTGCCGTCGAGCGCGTCCCAGGCGGCCTTCTGCACCTTGGGGTCGATGCTGGTCACCACGTCGCCACCGGGCGGAGCGGTACGGGTGAGCGCGTCGGCGGGACCGGCCAGCCGGGGGTCGGTACCACTGAGCAGCCCGGAGTAGAGGCTCTCCAACTGGGTCGAGCCGTACGCCTGCGAGCTGTAGCCGGTCACCGGGGCGTACAGCGGACCGTCGGTGTAGCTGCGCTTGTAGGCGAGTTCACCACCGGTCGGGGTGGAGCCGGTGACGGGCTGCCCGCCGACCAGGATGTTGCCGAGCGGCTTGCCGTACCGCTCGATCGCGATCCGGGCGTTGGCGGGGTTGTTGTCGTACGAGTCGGCCTTGGCGACGGTCAGCCAGGTGGCGCGCGCCATCAGGAGCAGGACCAGCAGCAGACAGAAGGCGGCGGCACGGCGAAGCGGTCGGTGCATGGCGTCGCGGCGGCTCGGTTGGGTCTTCATCAGTCCCTGTACAGCCGCCGGGCTGGGCTCCCCATCCGTCCCGCGGCCTGGTCACGGCCGTCGGTCCCAGGCGGCCTGGCGAATCTGCATCTTCCGGACACTCCGACGACCCGGGCACCGCGCGCGGTTCCCGGTGCGACCCTCGCCACACCCGCCCGCCCCGGCCTCCGCTCCGATTGACCTGGTCTAGTTATACGTATAACTTGACTGACGCCGCCCCCGCCGCTCTGCCCGCACGCCCTGCCCGAACGGGAGAACCACCTGCCATGGGCTACCTCGCCCTGCTCCGCGCGCCCCATGTCACCCGACTCCTGTTCGGCACCCTGCTCGGGCGCCTGCCGGCCGGCATGACCGCCCTGGTCATCGCCCTCGCCCTGCGCGAGGCCCACACCCCGTACAGCAGGATCGGCCTGGCCACCGCCGCGTACGCGATCGCCGCCGCGATCGGCGGTCCGGTACTCGGCCGGATCGTCGACCGCACCGGACAGCCCCGGGTCCTGCTCGGCTCCGCCGTGGTCGCCGGGCTCGGCTACGCCCTGCTCGCACTCGCCCCCGGCTCGGCTATCGCCGCACCCGTCGGCGCCGCGATAGCCGGGCTCGCGATGCCGCCCCTCGAACCCTGCCTGCGCGCCCTGTGGCCCGCCGTGGTCGAGGAGGAGCAGCTGGACACCGCCTACGCCTTCGACTCCGCCTCCCAGCAGATCCTCTACGTCGCGGGCCCGCTCGCCGTGGCCGGGATCGCCGCCGCCTTCGGCCCGTCCACAGCCCTGTGGACAGCCGCCGTGCTCGGCCTGACCGGCTCACTGGTGGTCGCCACCGCCGCACCCGCCCGCGCCTGGCGGGCACCCGCGCGGGAGTCCTCCGCCGGACTGCTCGGGCCGCTGCGCTCCCTGGGCCTGGTACTGCTGCTGATCGGCCTGGCCGGCGCGGGCTGGACGGTCGGCGCCCAGAACGTCCTGTTCATCGCGTACGCCGAACAGCACCCGCACGGCCTGCCCGGCGGCGCGGGCACACTGCTCGCGCTGGCCGCCCTCGGCGGACTGCTCGGCGCGCTCGCGTACGGCACGGTCAAGTGGCGCAGCACCACCGCCACCCGCACCTGGGTGATCGCCCTCGCCATGGGCGCCTCCTACCTGCCGCTGCTGCTCCTGCCGGGACCCACCGCGATGGCCGCCCTCGCCTTCCTCTCCGGCATCGGCCTCGCCCCGCTGCTCGCCGCCGCCTTCGTCCTGGTCGCCGAACTCGCCCCCACCGGCACCGTCACCGAAGCCTTCGCCTGGCTGATCACCCTCTTCGCCACCGGCAACGCCGCGGGCTACGCCGTCTCCGGCGCCCTGGTCGGCAACTCGCTGCGTACCGTCGCCCTCTGCGCCACCGCCGGGATCTGCCTCGGCGGCCTGCTCCTCTTCGCCACCCGCCGCCTGTTCCATCCCGCAGCCGCCGGCGGCACCCACGACCGAGCGACAGAGCTGGTCCCGGCCCCCTGACCGGCCCAAGCACCGGCACGTGTCCGACCATGCACCGTCCAGGGGTGCGCTGCCGAGGTGGGGTGTGGTTCAGGCGGTGGTGGAGTTGCGCAGGACGAGGGTGGTGGCCAACGGCTCGGCGGACGGGGCGGGTTCGCCGCGGAGGAGGGCGGCGAGGGCGGCGACGCCGACGCGGCCGAGGTCCTCGCCCGGGAGGTCCACGGTGGTGAGCGGCGGGGCCAGCAGGTCGGCCACCGGGATGTTGTCGATGCCGACCACCGAGACGTCCGCCGGGATCCGCAGGCCGAGATCGGCTGCGGCCTGGTAGAGGCCCGAGGCCACCACGTCGTCGTCGCAGACCACCGCATGCGGCCGGTCGGGCCGGCTCAGCAGCTGGTGCGCCGCCGAACGGGCGGCCCGCTGCCCCTCGTTGAGGCTGACACCCACCTCGACCACCTCAAGTCCCTTGGTGGCGGCCTCGAACGCGGACTGCCGGACCCGGAAGGTGTACGCGGAGTGGGTCGAGCGCAGATGGCCGATCCGCCGGTGCCCCAAGCCCACGAGGTGCTCGACGGCCGCCCGCATGCCACCCGCGACGTCGAGCTCGAAGGTGGGCCTGGCGCGGCTGCCCGACGGGTCGGCGTCGAGGAACACGGCCGGGGTGTCGGCGGGCAGTTCGCCGAGTTGGCTGTCGTCCGGCGAGCAGATCAGCAGTCCGTCGAAACGGCTGGTGGTGGCGGCCTCGGCGAGCGTCGCGCTGCCCCAGCCGGAGCTGACCACCACGGCCAGGCCGTGCTTCCCGGCCTCCTCGTGGACACCGGCCAGCACCCGGCCGAAGAACGGGCCGAGGATGTTGGGCACCGCGAGCAGGATCATCCCGCTGCGGCCGAGCCGCAGTTGGCGCCCTGCCGCCTGCGGCCGGTAGCCGAGGCTGCGGGCGGCCTCACGGACCCGCTGCCTGGTCGCCTCGGAGACCCGGTGCGCGGCCTCGGAGCCGGAGAAGACCAGCGAGACGGTCGCCTGGGAGACCCCGGCCAGGCGTGCGACGTCCCGCCCGGTGGGCCTGCGCCCGGGCGCGGCGGAGCGCCCTTCGACGGCAGGGGCGTTGGGGTCCGGGGCGGTCATGGCGCTGGTACGGGTGGCGGGGCGGCCGTCAGTTCTTCGCGGACGCCGCGCGGACCGCCTCGTCCGCCGCGTCCTCCTCGGCGTTCTGGGTGGCGATCCGCTCGGCGGTGCGGTTGCGCATGGCGGCGACCTTGTCGGCGAGCTGGGCCGACATCTCGTCCCGCTGCTTGCTGAGCAGGACGTAGCTCAGCGGGGCGGAGACCAGCGCGGCGAGCAGTACCAGGAAGATCAGGCCGGTGGCGCCGGTCACCGGGATGACGCCGAAGTGGCCCAGCAGCACGGCGATCAGCAGGCAGCCGAGGAAGATGCTGGCCCGCATGGAGGTGTAGCGGAGCGTGGCGTGCTTCTTGCTGCTCACGTTGCTGCTCACGGTGGACTTCCTCACTGCAGGGATGCGGCCGGGCTGGTCCGGCGCGCTGTGCGCCGGCCTTCCAGTGAAGCATGCCCGATGTGCGGGCCCGATCGGGCCACCCCGGGGCACCGCCCGGCACCGGGGCGGCCCGGCTCAGCGCAGGTCGAGCCACATGGTGACATCGTCGCGGTCGTCACCGGGCGCGACCCGGATCGCGGCGGGCACCCGGCCGACCTCGACGTAGCCGCAGCGGCCGTAGAACTTCTCCAGGCCGAGCCCGCCGCGCAGGGTGAGCCGCAGGGCGTCCAGACCCCAGCCCCGGGCGATCCGCTCCGCCTCGGCCAGCAACTCGACGCCGTAGCCGCGCCCCTGGAACTTGGGGTGCACCATGACCCGCTTCAGCAGCCGCCAGTGGTCCATCAGTCCGAAGCGCATGTCCTCGAAGAACAGCACCCCGACCAGCATTCCGCTCTCGGCCTCGTGGGCGACCAGCAGGCGGTCCGGCCGACCGGGGCCGATGCCCTTGAACTGCTTGTCGGCCGTGACCTCGACCTCGTCCTCGGTGACCGGGGGAACGAAGCCGACGGCGCCGCCCGCGTTGCTCACCTCCGTCCACAGGGTGACGATGTCGGCCCGCAGTCCGGGAGTCGGCTCCGGGTCCAGAGTGAAGATCAGCGTCATGGGCACAGAGCCTAGTCGCCCATTACGACAACGGCGGGTCGGCGCCGCAGGGCGAGACAGAGCAGCACCGCGACCAGGCAGAGGGAACCCACCGCGTACCAGGCGAGGTCGTAGTTGCCGAAGTGGTCGCGGGCCAGCCCGGCCGCCGAGACCGCGAGCGCGGCGCCGACCTGGTGGCAGGCCAGCACCCAGCCGAAGACGATCGGCGCGTCGGCCCCGAAGTGGCGGCGGCAGAGCGCGACCGTCGGCGGGACGGTGGCCACCCAGTCCAGGCCGTAGAAGATCACGAAGGCCAGGATCGGCGGCTTCAGCGAACCCGCGAAGAGCTGCGGCAGCAGGAACAGGGAGAGCCCGCGCAGCGCGTAGTAGGTGGTGAGCAGCACCCGGGAGTCGAAGCGGTCGGTGAACCAGCCGCTGGCGATCGTGCCGGCCACGTCGAACAGGCCGATCAGGGCCAGCAGCCGCGCGCCGGTGGTGACGGGCATCCCGTGGGCGGCAGCCGGAGCGGATGGCGGCGCGTCGTACACGCCCCGAGCACGGTACGGGCCGCCATCCCTCCAGGACGCGCGGGCCCTGAACCCGCGCACGAGCACTCCGCACTCGCCGAGGAGCACACCCATGCGACCGGCAGCCCCTGATTCCCCCTGCTGACCCGGTTCGGGTGCTCCCTCGACGTCCCCTCGCAACGGAGAGCTGCACCCAAGAGTGATCAGTCGGATACGTCACGTCAATGGGTTGTCTGAAATTCGGAATGGTTGCGGCGCACTTCTGTCTTGAGGATGCGCGCCCATCCCGAGGAGCACGCCCGGCTTGAGGAAGCGCGTCCCGCGCGACGGGGCTCGGACCGGCGCCTGCCGTGCTCCACAGCCCGGGGAGCATCGGCACCCCGGGAAGCGTCGGCGGGCGCGTCAACCTCCCTGCCGGGCGGAGGGCTCAGCGGGCGTACACACCGGCGGCCGGGGCCTGCTCGGCCTGGCGGTCGCCCGTCGGGGCCGGGCCGATCTCGCACCAGACGCGCTTGCCCGAGCCGTCCGGATACCAGCCCCAGCGGTCGCAGAGCATCTCGACCAGTTCGAGCCCGCGGCCGTTGGTCGCGTCCCCGGCCGCGTGCCTGGGCGCCGGGGCGGTACGGCTCGCGTCCGCCACCTCGACCCGCACCGACACGTCCGCCGAGGGACCCTCGGGGTCCACCCCCGGACAGCACATCGGCATGGAGAGCCTCAGCACCGCCGGACAGCCGGTGTGCACCACCGCGTTGGTCACCAGCTCGGACACCACCAGGACGAGCGTCTCGGCGAGCGGCGCGTCCAGCTCCACGCCCTGGCCCTGGAGCCGCGAGCGCACCCACCGGCGTGCCCTGCCCACCTCGGCCGGGTCCGCCTGGACCGCCAGCTGCACCTGAAGTACCTGCACCGCTCCACCACCCGCACTCGCAGTTCGGCCACACTCCCTGCCGCCCGACCCGGGCAGCAGGGCACCTGATCACGCCGGTCCGGCAGGCCACAGGCATCCCGAGGCCCGATCGGACTGCCCATGGCTCGAACCGCCCATGGCTTCGTCACGAATACGCCTCAGGATGATCCGGTCGATCGGACGCAGCAAGCGCTTCGGGCATATTCCAGCGATCGAGGGACAGTGCAGTGCATACTGTCCCGCTCACCCTGACGAGCTTCGCACCGGCGCTCGTCCGGTGGCCCGACGAGGCCCGGTTCACACCCTGCTGCGCGAGCGTAACGAACGTACCGCCACCAGCCCCGGATCCCGCGATCGCCACGAGCGAACCACCCTTCCCACATGTGTCCACCGCCGATCGAACGGCAGCAACAGCAGTAACGGCGCCGATATCGCGATCTGACGATCGGACGTATTTCCTCCCCTTCTTCGTACGATTTCGCCGCGGGCCGGAAAGGCCCCGGGATAACGTGGAACCGGATACGCGTTGACCGGCTCCGAACACCCAGGGCTCAGCCGCGAGGCACCGGCCCGGCAGACCGGCCTGATCCACGGACGAGGGAGGGTGCCATGGCCGCCGCACAGCCCACCCCGAGCCGGGCCGCCCCGAGTTGGGACGAGCAGATCCGGTGGCGGCTGGCCCGCGGCGAGGAGACGGCCCTCGGTGAGCTGTACGACCGCTTCGGCCCGCTGGTCCACGGCCTCGCCGGCTGCATCCTGGACGACCGGAGCGCCGCCCAGCAGCTCACCCGCGAGGTCTTCGCCCACCTCTGGGAGCACCCCGATGCCTTCGACCCGGCCCAGGGCTCGCTGCGCTCCTGGCTCGGCGCGCTGACCCGCCGTCGGGCGCTCGACCGGCTGCGGCTGATGCACACCGACGGCCGCGAGCTGCGGGCCCGCGCCACCGCGGCCAGGGTGCAGTACGTGGTCGAGTCCCTGCCCGACCCGCTGCGCGAGAGCCTGGCCGTGACGTACTTCGACGGCCGCACCTATCAGGAGACGGCCCGTCGGCTCGGCATCAGCGAACAGGACGCCAAGCACAGGATCCGGCTCGGACTCGAACTGCTGGCCGGTGAACTCTGCGAGGAGGAGACGGCGGAACGCGCCGGGCGCACGAAATGGGAGCAGCCAGGCGCGGGGCGCACGGACGCGGCAGGAGCGGGCTCATGAGCATCGACGGCGCACAGCACGAGACCCTGCGCTCCCTGCTCGGCGCCTGGGCGCTGGACGCCTGCCCGCGCCGGGAGGCCGCCGAGGTGACCCAGCATCTGGCCGACTGCCCGGAGTGCGCCGAGGAGGCCGCCCGGCTGCGGGACGCGGCCGCTCGGCTCTCCACCGACGACCCGCTCGACCCGCCAGGGGCACTGCGTCAGCACGTGCTCGACTGGTGCCTCGCCCGCCGTCCCGCAGAGCTGCCCGTCCCGCCGTGGGCTGCCCCGTACGCGACCGAGAGCGCCAAGCTGGACGCCCTGCTCCGGGACCTCGGCCCGGACGAGTGGCACGAGGTCGCCGAACTCCCTTGGTACGGCGGGGTGCAGCACTGGCGTCCGGCCGAAGTGCTCTGTCACCTCGCGGCGGTCGACGGCCTGCTGGCACCCGCCCTCGGGCTGCCGGACCCGGTCGCCGGAGCGCCCGCGCCGGCCGCGGTTCCGGCCCGGGTGCCGCCGCAGAACGTCCTGGCACAGGCGGCGGAGCCGTTCGAGCAGGTGCTGCCGCGTGGCGGCGGACAGCAGGGCGGCGGGCCGCTCGGGGTGCTGGAGCGCACCGGGCGGTTGATGGCCGACCGGGCCGGTTCCGGACCTGCGGCGGTCCGCGCGATGTGGCGGCGGCAGAGCCATGCCCTGGTCCGCGGCGCCGCGTTGAAGGCCAACGGCGGTGCGCTGGTGGACTTCGGCTTCGCCAGCGTGCCGCTGCGCGACGCCTTCGTGGACCGGGCCTTCGAATGCTGGATCCACGGTGACGACATCGCCCGCGCGGTGGACTACCCGTATGCGCCGCCGGTGCCGAGGCACCTGCGCTCGATGATCGACCTGGCTGCCCGGATGCTCCCGCTCGCACTGGCCGTACTGCGCCGGCCGCAGCCCGAACCGGCCGGGGTGGGCGGCCCGGCGCCGCGCGGACGGGTGGTCAGGCTGGTCGCGGACGGACCGGGCGGCGGCGAGTGGCTCATCCCGCTGGACGGCCCCGAGTCACCACCGGACCACGCCGAGCCGATCGCCTCGATGGTGCTGGACGGCCTGGACTTCTGCCGACTCGCCGCCGCCCACCACGGCCCCGACCACCTGATGGTCGGCGAGTTCGGCGACCGCGCCGCCATCCGAGAGGTCCTGCGAGCGGCACCCCTGCTCTCCCGGCCCTGACGCCCCCCACAGGGCTCAAGGCACCCGACCAGCCACGCAGCACCCCAGGGGCGCGGGGAACTGCGGTGGTTTTGAGGGACGCGGGGAACTGCGCGAGAAACCCTGCACCTTCGTAGTGGGCTGGTCACGCAGTTCCCCGCGCCCCTGAAGGCGTTGCCCAGGTGCGCCGGGGCGGTCAGCCGAAGACGACGGTGCGGCTGCCGTTGAGCAGTACCCGGCGCTCGCTGTGCCACTTGACCGCGCGGGCCAGCGCCTGGCACTCCACATCCCGGC
The DNA here is from genome assembly GCF_029892105.1 of Kitasatospora sp. GP82. Taxonomy (GTDB): domain Bacteria; phylum Actinomycetota; class Actinomycetes; order Streptomycetales; family Streptomycetaceae; genus Kitasatospora. The sequence continues at coordinate 77,291 of NZ_JARZAJ010000013.1, forward strand.
CGAGCGCGACCAGCTGATCCGGCGTCACGTCGTGGGTGACCCGGGCCACCTCCTGCTCGATGATCGGGCCCTCGTCCAGGTCGGCGGTGACGTAGTGCGCGGTGGCGCCGATCAGCTTCACGCCCCGGGCGTGCGCCTGGTGGTACGGCTTGGCGCCCTTGAAGCTCGGCAGGAAGGAGTGGTGGATGTTGATCACCCGGCCGGAGAGCGCCTTGCACAGGTCGTCCGAGAGCACCTGCATGTAGCGGGCCAGCACGACCAGGTCGACCTTCTCCTCGGCAACCAGGTCGAGCAGCTGCTGCTCGGCCTCCGCCTTGGTGTCCTTGGTGACCGGGATGTGGTGGAACGGAACGCCGTACGACTCGGTGAGCTCGCGGAAGTCGGTGTGGTTGGAGACGACCGCCGCGATCTCCACCGGCAGCGCGCCGATCCTGGTGCGGAACAGCAGGTCGTTCAGGCAGTGCCCGAACTTGCTCACCATCAGGACGATGCGCATCCGCTCGTCGGTCGGGTGGATCTGCCAGTCCATCCGGAACGAGGCACCGATCGCGGCGAAGCTGGCCCGCAGCTTCTCGGCACTGACCGGCTGCTCGGCGGAGAAGTGCACCCGCATGAAGAACAGTCCGCTGGCACCGTCCCCGAACTGCTGGCTGTCGATGATGTTGCAGCCGGTCATGAAGAGGTAGCTGGAGACCGCGTGCACGATCCCCTGCTTGTCGGGGCAGGACAGCGTGAGGACGTACTGGGTGCTGGCCGGCTGCTGTTCCACTGTGGGGGTTCCCGTTCTGAGGTCGGTGGGTGCGCAGGCGGTCCAGGGTGTCACATACCGGACGGGTCTCGTCGCGCTGCCCGTCATCCGGAACACCACCCCAGAACCCCCGCGCCCCTGCTTGCTTGGGGGCTGCCCCCGAAGCTTCCGTGCGTCCCCCGGGGGCCGACGGCTAGCCGACCTTGGTGAGGATGCGCAGCACTTCGAGCGAGCGCGGCTCCGCGTCCGGGTCCTCGCCGTCGCTCACCGCCAGCCGGACGTGCGCCTCACGGGCCGCCCCGACCGCCTCCGGCCAGCCGGGGTGGGCCAGGTAGCTCGCGGTGGGCGCGTCCGCGCCGACCTCGTGCAGGATGCGCAGCACCCGCAGCACGGCGACGTCCACCAGGGCGGCCTCGCCGCTGTCCCGGAAGATCGTGCCGACGTACTTCTCGGCCGACCAGCGGTCCAGCCAGGTGTCCTCGACCAGCCGGTACACGGCGTCGGTCACATCACCGTAGCCGGTCCGCCCGGCCAGCCAGGTCTGCTGCTGGAAGGCGGGGTCGGACAGCATGTGCAGCGCCGAGCGGAGTCGGGCGCGCCAGCGCCACCAGGGCAGGTCGTTGAGCGGCATGCCGCCCATCGTGCTGGAGCGGTGCCCACCACGAGAAGAGTTTCGGGCAGACCGGTACGAAGAATCTGAACTGGCGGACATGGGCAACGATCGTACGTTCCCTCACGGTTCGACCTCCACACGCGTTCTACACGCGTCGCCCAAGCTGCACGCCTGGAGTTCCCGTCCCGTTGGTCCGACGTTCGTTCCGCGTCCCTCTCCCTGAACACGTCCGGGTCAAGGCTGGATGCGGACGTATGCCAGTATCCCGGGGAGGGGCAACCATCATGGAACCCAGCGGACATCCCGAACGGCGGCACTCTTCCAGCGCCCGACAGCCTGCCTGCCGCCGCCGGCGCACCATGGGGGCGCTTGCTGCCACCGCCGCGCTGGTGCCCGCACTCCTCGCCACCTCCGCCTGTGGCGGCCCCGCCGACGCCGCCGCGGACGCGGACCACCAGATCACCCTGATGACCTGGGCACCCGCCGACACCGGCGCCGCCGACCGGCCCGGCATGACCGCGCTCGCCGAGGCGATCGGCCGCGAACTCAACGCCAAGGGCGGCCTCGCCGGACACCAGGTCACCATCCTGACCTGCAACGAACACAACACCGCCGACGGCGCCACCGCCTGCGCCCGGCAGGCCGTCACCGCGCACGCGGCCGCCGTGGTCGGCTCGTACAGCCAGTTCGGCAGCAACTTCGTCCCGGCCCTGGAGGCCGCCGGAATCCCCTTCATCGGCGGGTACGGACTCTCCACGCCGGAGTTCAGCAGCCCGCTCTCCTACCCGGTGAACGGCGGCACCCCCGCGCTGCTCGCGGGCAGCGGACTGCAGCTGGTCGAGGCCGGCTGCAAGACCGTCACCCTGATCCGCCCCGACACCCGCGCGGGCGACACCCTGCTCGGCTACCTCGCCGGGGCGCTCAAGCCCGCCAAGGTCAAGCTGATCGACCTCAAGGCACCCGAGCAGTCCAGCGACTACACCCCCATCGCCGAGAAGGCCATCGGCGATGACAGGCAGGGCAACTGCATCACCAACGCCCTCGGTCCCGAGCCGACCTCCAACCTGCTCGACCCGTACCGGCGGCTCGGGCCGCGCAACACCCTGCTGGCCTCGGTGATCGGCAGTTTCCAGCAGTCGGTGGTCGACTCCACCGGCGGCGACAGCGGACCGCTCGGCAGCGCCTACGCGACCGGCTGGTACCCGCCCGAGAGCTCGCACGTCTGGGACGCGCTGCGCGCCACCGTGCACGGCTACGGCGACGGCGCCGTCCCCATCGACGTGTCCGACCCGGGCGTGCAGACCACCTGGGTCGCGTACGAGGTCGTCCAGCAGACCGCCGCGCGGATCGGCGCGGGCAAGCCCATCACGGCGAAGGCACTGCGCAACGTCCTGGACAGCGGCGAGTCGATCGACACCGCCGGCGCCACCCCGCCGCTCGGCTGGGGCATGACCAGCATGCTCGCCAGCGCGGACTCGCCCCGCCTGGTGAACACCTCGGTCACCTACCAGCAGGTCAGGGGCGGACGCCTCACCGAGCAGCAGCAGGGCTTCGTCGACGTCCGCTGGGTCCTCGCCGGCGGCAGGCCCCCGGCCCAGGGGAACTGACCCGGGGGCGCGGGGCGGCCCGCCGTGGATCAGAGCTCGCTCTTGTCCTTGGTGGGCAGACCGGTCTGGCCGGCGATGGCGTTCCAGAGGCTGGATGCCTGGGTCTTGGCCGTCGTCGCCGCGCCGCTCGCGTCGGTGCCCGCCTTGTAGTGCGGGTTGTCCTTCTTGGCCGCGTCGCAGTTGGCCACCGAGTCGCCGGCCCAGCCGGCGTACTCGCGGTCGGCGGTGGCGGATGCCTGCCACGCCTTCTGCAGCTGCTCGACCAGCTGTGCGCCGCTCGGGAGCTTGTCCACCTTGAGCCCGTTCAGGCCGGCCACCAACTGGTCGCGCTGGGCCGCCGCCTGGGTGAGCGCCTGCTGGGACTCGGGCAGCTGCTGGCACTTGCCGACCGCGTCCACCGCGCCGATGACGGCCTGCCGGCTGGAGCTGGCCTTGCCCAGCAGGTCCGAGAGCGCCTGGGCCTGAGTCTGCAGCTCCGGGTTGGCCGCCGCGCCGCCGGTGCCCGTCGGGGCGGGCGCACTGCTGTCGACCTTGGCGACCGGTGCCGTCTTGGCGACCTTGCCGGCGCTCTTGTCGTTACCACTGCTCATCAGCAGGCCGACCACGACGGCCGCCGCCACACAGCCGAGGGCCACACCGCCGATCAGCAGCTTGTTCGAGCGGCGCCCGCCGCCGCCGTCCTCCGCGCCGGGCGCGTACGCCGAGGGAGCGGGCTGGAAGCCCTGCGCGGGCGCACCGGCGTACGGCTGCTGCTGCGCTCCGAACTGCTGTCCGCCGAAGGTCTGCTGCCCCCCGTACGAAGGCTGGCCGCCCATCGGCTGCTGGCCGCCGAAGCTCTGCTGGCCGCCCATCGACGGCTGGGCCGCCCCCGGAACGCCCGACTGCCCGCCGAAGCTCTGCTGCGGGCTGCCGAACTGCTGCTGCCCCCCGAAGGACGGCTGCTGCCCGCCGAAGCCCTGCTGCCCCCCGTACGAGGCCTGGCCGCCCATCGGCGGCTGGCCCGGCATCGGCGGCTGGGGCAGCCCACCGCCGGCCGCCGGGCCACCGGCCGGGTATGGCGGCAGGTACTGCGTCGAGGCAGCATCGGTCTGCAGCCCGGCCTGGTGCGGCTGCCCGCCCTGATGCGGTACGGCGCCCTCGGGGCCACCGCCCAGGTACTCGGGACCGCCCTGGAACTGCTCGGTCGGCACGTCCTGCTGCTGCGGCGGTGGCGCACCCTGCGCGCCTCCCGGCTCGGGCCGGAAGAGGTCGTCCAGGTTGAAGTCATTGGAGCTGGAGTACGAGCGGCGCTGGCTCAACGCGATTCCTCACCTGTGCACGGCACCTGGCATGCGCGGGCAGGCGACAGCCTCCGGGCGGCCCCATACCGCCTGTACCGTCTCAACCGCGTCTGCACCCGGGCCTTCCTCGGTTCTTCCGCGCGCTCGCTGACGGCGGACCACGACTACTCGGCTGCCTCGGCGATCCCGGCGGCGCTTGCGCCGCCGAACAACGCTTCCAATGCCGAATATCAGGCCCACGCTACCTGTTCACCGGCACGGGTGACTACGCGGGCCGGGCTTCTCTCACGCGGCCTCCACGTCGACCCGGGCCTGGAACTCCCGTACCACCCGGTTGTCCCGGTACGGCTCAAGCCTCCGCCGGAAGTCGTCCAGGTACTCCACACCCCGGTTCGACCGCAGTCCGCTGAGCAGCCGGACGGCCTGCGCGCCCGTCTCGCAGGCCCGTTCGACCTCCCGCTGCTGGAGCTGAGCGGTGGCCAGCAGCACCAAGTCCACGGCACGGCGCCGCACCCTGGTCGGCGGGTGGAGTTCGAGAGCGGTACGGGCGTAGCGCTCGGCCTGGGCCGCCTGCTCCAAGTCCCGGTGACAGTGCGCCAGCTCGTCGGCCAGGTACGCCTCGTCGAAGTGGACGATCCAGTCCGGGTCGTCCTCGGGGTTGCGCTGCTCCATCGCGGCCAGCGCCTTGGCGGCCACCGCCTCGCAGGAGCGCGCGTCGCCGAGCAGGGCATGGCCCCTGGCCTCCGCCGCGTAGAACATCGCCATCGCCGTCGGGGTGGCCACCGCACGGGCGCCTTCCTGTGCGGCGCGGGCGAGTTGGGCGATCTCACGCGGATTGCCGAGGGTCGCCGCCAGGTGGCTCATCGAGGCGGCGAGCACATAGCCGCCGTACCCCCGGTCGTCCGCCGCCTGGGCCAGGCGCAGCGCCTGGATGTAGTACCGCTGGGCGAGCCCGGGCTGCCCGGTGTCCACCGCCATGTACCCTGCCAGCTCGGTGAGTCGGGCGACGGCCGCGAACAGATGACGGCCCGTCTCCTCCCGGTACGCACCGGCGAGCAGGCCGGAGACCACGCTGTTGAGGTAGTGCACCACCACCGGGCGCACATGCCCGCTGCCGAAGCGGTGGTCCAACTCGACCAGCATCTGGGTGGTCGCCCGGATCGCCGCCACATCGGCGGGGCCGACCCGAGGGCCGCCGGTCCGGGCCACCACCGGGTCGGGCGGGGTGATCAGCCAGTCCCGGCTGGGCTCGACCAGCGCGGAGGCCGCCACCGTCGCCCCGGTCAGGAACTCGCGGCGGCCGACGTCGCTGCGCCACAACTCGCAGACCTGCTCCAGCGCGGCGCTCAGCGTGGGCGCGAACTGGAGACCGATGCCCGAGCTGAGGTTCTTGCCGTCGGCCATGCCGATCTCGTCCACCGTGACGCTCCGGCCGAGTTTGCGGCCCAGCGCCTCGGCGATCACGGCGGGCGCCTGGCCGCGCGGCTGCTGCCCTCGCAGCCAGCGGGCGACCGAGGTCTTGTCGTAGCGCAGGTCGAGCCCGTGCTCCGCGCCGCAGAGATTCACCCGGCGGGCGAGGCCCGCATTCGAGCAGCTCGCCTCCTGAATCAGCTGCTGCAAGCGCTCGTTGGGCTGCCGTGCGACAAGTGGTCTCGCGGCCATGGGTTTCGCCTCCCCACGCCCCCGGCCCTGACCGGAGGGCGACGATTCTGCATGCTCTGGTGCCGACGTGCCGACCGGACAAGGCTTCTGACCCCAGGCTAGCGATCAGCAACACCTGCGGGATACCCACGGTGACGGCCCCGCTCCCCACGCGCCCTGCCAAATGCCCCTGTGCGCCCCCCGCTGCGCCGGGCGCGACCCCCACCCGGCTGTACTGCGCCCCGCCGGGTCGGCCGTCTCACCGGTACGGGTGACATCGCATCCGGCACGCTGACCGCCCAGGTCCCAGCCGTAACCCCACTCACAGACGGTAGTTGAGCAGCACGTGGAAGACACCCCAGGAACTCAGGAGCAGGACCTGCCCCAACTGCTCATCGAAGCCGTCAGATACGCAGAGGACCGCCACTGGGAGGTCGCCCCCGGCGCATGGCTGATCGACGGCGAAGGACCGGCGCGCTGCTCGTGCGGCGACCTGAACTGCGCGCTGCCCGGCGCACACCCCGTCAGTGCCGACTGGCGCCGTCGGGCCAGCGCCGGGCCCGGCGTGGTCAGGCGCTGGTGGACGGAGAGCCCGTCGGCCTCGATCCTGCTGCCCACCGGCCGCGTCTTCGACGTTCTGGACGTCCCCGAGCTGGCCGGGTGCCTGGCACTGGCCCGGATGGAGCGGATGGGACTGCAACTGGGCCCTGTGGTGGCCGCCCCGGCGGCGGCCGGGCAGGTCGGGCGCCGGCTGCACTTCCTGGTGCTGCCCGGGGTGCAGAGCAAACTGCCGGAGCTGCTGCGCAAGCTGGGCTGGGCACCCGGCCGGCTCGACCTGGTGGCACGCGGCGAGGGTGACTACATCGTCGCCCCGCCGTCCCGCATCGGTCCGTTCCGCTACGCCCAGTGGGCCCGGCCCCCGTCCGCGATCAACCGCTGGCTGCCGGACGCCGCCGAGCTGATCAGCCCGCTCGCCTACGCCTGCGGCCGCGGCGGCGCAGCGATGACCGCCCCGAACGTCCAGCCGGTGGCGGTGCGCTGAGCCGACCGACCCGGGTGGATCCGCCCCGGACAGGGCCGATCGGCCCTCCCTGGATCACCGTCCTGCGCCTATCGGGTGACGGGCGGCGCTGCGCGAAACCCCGCGCGCATCTGACGGGCCTTGTCTCCCACCGGGGGCGGGGTCCGTCAGACGCACGTGCGGATAAGAGACCGGTGTACCCGATCGTCACTTGCGAAAAGCCCCTCGTACGAGTGACAGCACTCAAGGATTGCCGCGATCTGCCGAGGGGAGGAATTCCGACGAGAGGGGCGGACCGGAAGACAGGAGGACGGCGGCAACAGGGCCACAAAAGGGGACAGCAGGGCCGGGGAGACCGGGGGAAAGCCGGGGGCACCCGGGAGGGCGCTCGGACGGGGAAGCCGAGCGTGGTGGATCGGGGAGGAAGCCGGGGGGCCGTGGTACCGATCGCGCTCGGGGCGGTCGAGTGACACGGACCGGGGGATCAGGGAGGGAAGCGGGGAGGGTCGCGGAGCTCGGTGCACGGGGATGCACCGAGCTCCTCGGCATTCCTGTGCCGGCGCAGCCGCGGCCTCAGAGCTTGGCGACGAAGACGTGAGCGGCGATGTCCTTGCCCAGTTCGGCCGCGCCGGCGCCGCTGCCGACCAGGATGCCGCCGACGCCGGCCGAGACCTGGACCGTCGCTCCCGGGCGGACGCCGGCCCGGCGGAGCGTCCGCATCAAGTCCTCGTCCGTCTGGATCGGCTCGCCGATCCGGCGGACCACCACGCTGATCCCGGCCTCGCCGGGCTTGACCGCGTCGAGGGCGACCAGGGCGGCGTCGAAGCCCTCGCCCTCGGCCTTGGCGTCGCCGAGCTCGTCCAGACCGGGGATCGGGTTGCCGTACGGGGACTGGGTGGGGTGACCGAGCATGGCGAGCACCTTGCGCTCGACCGTCTCGCTCATCACGTGCTCCCAGCGGCAGGCCTCCTCGTGGACCTGCTCCCACTCCAGGCCGATCACGTCGACCAGCAGGCACTCGGCGATGCGGTGCTTGCGCATCACCCGGACCGCGAGACGGCGGCCGTCCTCGGTCAGTTCGAGGTGCCGGTCGCCGGCGACCTGGAGAAGGCCGTCGCGCTCCATCCGGCCGACGGTCTGGCTCACCGTGGGGCCGCTCTGCTCCAGGCGCTCCGCGATCCTGGCGCGCATCGGGGTGATGCCCTCTTCCTCCAGCTCCAGGATGGTGCGAAGGTACATCTCAGTGGTGTCGATCAGCCCAGACATCGCAGCCGGCTCCGTTCCTCGGTGTCCTCACCGCCAATTCTGACGTACTGAAGCGACAACCCGAGCCGCGCAGACCCCATGCCTCGGGCATTTCGTCCCTGTTGACAGCGGGGCGCCGCAGGCCGCACGGTGCTCGCCGTAGCTTTCTCCATTGCAATTCCCGAACTGCGGCCGGACGTTCCGGCCGCACACCACGGTACGGAGATCTGATGAGCGACCTGGTCGGGCAGTACTTCGATGCCGCGGTGGCCCACCTCCAGCGCGTCCGTACCGAGGAGGCCCAGGCCATCGAGCAGGCCGCAATGCTGCTGGCGGACGCGGTGGCGGAGGGTAGGCGGATCTTCACCTTCGGCGCCGGGCACTCCTCACTGCCCGCCCAGGACGTGGTCTACCGGTCCGGCGGCCTGGTGGTGATCAACCTGCTGAACGTGCCCGGCATGATCGGGGTCAATGTGATGCCCGCCCCGCTCGGCAGCGCGCTGGAGCGGGTCTCCGGCCTTGCTCCGGCGACGCTCGATCTCACCCCGGCCCGCGAGGGCGATCTCCTTTTCGTCATCTCGCTCTCCGGACGCCAGGTGATGCCGATCGAGCTGGCCCAGCACGCCCGAGCGCGCGGACTGACGGTCATCGGGGTCACCTCACTGGCATACCCCGGCGAGGTCACCTCCCAGCACCCGTCCGGGACGTACCTCAAGGACCACTGCGACGTGGTGCTCGACAGCAAGATCGCGGTCGGCGACGGCGAGCTGAGCCACCCGGGCGCCGGGACCACCTTCGGCTCCGTCTCCACCGTCGTGACCAGCGCACTGATGCAGGCCGTGGTGGCCTCGGCGGTCGGGAAACTGGCCGACAAGGGCATCACCCCGCCACTGTTCCGCTCCGGCAACGTCGACGGCGGCACCGAGTGGAACACCCAGGTGATGGCGGAGAACGCCGACCGGGTCTTCTACACCTACTGAGCCCCCGGCGCCGAGACCCCGGGCCGGGAGCCCGCAGATTGGCCGGACAGTGCGCGTACCGGCCCTGCGCTCGGGGCAGTACGTACCTGCTGAGTACACGGCAAGGCGGCAGAGGGGCCGACATGGCGGGGTCAGGGCGTTCCATCCGGCGCTTCGAGGAGCGCGAGCTTCTGCCCGGGCTCTTCTGGACAGCAGACTCCTCCTCGCTCCAAGGGCAGCAGCGGGCCGTCGCACTCTCCCGCTGGGAGCTGTTGCTGCTGGTCGCGGCAGCAGCCTCCGGTTCGGCGGACGGCAGGCCCTGGGCCTGGATCGCGGCCTTCGCCTACCTCTGCACCGTCGTCCTCGCGGCCGTGGTCAGCCGGCAGAACCCCCAGGGCCTCTGGTACGAGGGCCGGGCCGCCGCCGAGTCGGTGAAGACGCTCTCCTGGAAGTACGCCGTCCGCGCCGACGCCTACCAGCCACCGCCCCGCGCACTGCCGGACGCCGAACGGCTCTACGACGCCCAACTCGGGGGCATTATCAGCCAGTTCGGCGCAAGCCGGGCGATCCCGCAGTTCGACCAGGTCCAGGCCGAACTGTACGCCTGGCGCGGCCCGGCCGTCGGGCGACCGGCCCATCACCCGCAGATCACCGAGACCATGCAGGCCCTGCGCGACCAGCCGTTGACCGTCCGCCGCGAGGTCTACCTGCGCGAACGCGTGCGGACACAGCGCGAGTGGTACCACGCCAAGGCCCGCCAGTGCGCCAACGCCAGCCGCTGGACCAGCCTGCTCGGCATCGCCCTGCCGCTGCTCGGGCTCGGGCTCGCGGTGCTGCGCGCGCTCGGGTACTTCAGCTACGACGCACTCGGCACGGTCTCCGCCATCGCCGCCTCGATCGCCGCCTGGGCGCAGCTGCGCCAGTACCGGCCGCAGGCCGCCGCGTACTCGCTGGCCGCCTCCGAACTCGCCGTGATCGAGGCCCAACTGGGCAGCCTGGAGCTGGAATCCGGGGAGGCCGAGGAGATCTGGGCCCGGCTCGCCCGGGACGCCGAGGACGCGATCTCACGGGAGCACACCACCTGGCAGGCCCGCCGCGAGGTCCGCAACCTGGACGTGGCGGGGTGACCGGGCCGGTCCCCCTCTCCGCGGACGGCCGGCAGCTCGGGGGCGCGGGGCCCTGCCTGATCAACTGCGTGCACGCAACAGCGGGCACCGGGATCCAGCCGGGCGTGGAGGGCAGATGACACCTCGCGGCCTCGGCGGAGGGTGTCACCCGCCCTCCCGGGTCCGGTGCGGCTCCGGTCCCCTCCGTCCCGTGCACGCAGCCGATCAGACAGAGTCCTGCGCCCCCGGGGCGCTGCCAGGGCCTACACCCCCCGACCGAGGAGACAGCGAGTGCCGGAACTCATGGTCCAGGCCGCCGACGGCCGCAGGCTGGCGGTGGACACCCACGGGCATATAAAGGGCCGGCCGGTCTTCCTGCTGCACGGCACACCCGGCAGCCGGGTGGGTCCGCTGCCGCGCGCCTCGGTGCTGTACCGGCTGGGCGTCCGGCTGATCTCCTTCGACCGGCCCGGGTACGGGGATTCCTCGCGACTGCCCGGCCGCCGGGTGAGCTCGGCGGCGGACGATGTGACGACGATCGCGGACGCCCTGGGACTCGCCGACTTCGCCGTCCTGGGACGCTCCGGCGGTGGCCCGCACGCGCTGGCCTGCGCGGCCCTGCTGCCCCACCGGGTGACCCGGGTGTCAGTACTGGTCAGCCTGGCGCCCCGGCACGCGGAGGGCCTCGACTGGTACGCCGGGATGACCGAATCCAACCGGCGCGGGTACAGCGAGGTGGAGCGCGGGCTGCACCGCTTCGCCGACGCCTTCCAGGTCCGGTCGCGGAAGATCAAGGACGATCCGGTCGCCGTGATCAAGGGCCTGGTACCCGAACTCCCGCCCACGGACCGATCGGTGGTCGCAGACGCGGGAATCCGCCGGATGCTGCTGAGCACCTACCGGGAGGCCTTCCGCTACGGCGCGTACGGCTGGATCGACGATGTGCTGGCGTTCACCAGCGACTGGGGCTTCACCGTGGAGAACATCACCGTCCCGACCCGGCTCTGGCACGGTGCGGACGACCAGTTCTCGCCGGTCCAGCACTCCCAGTGGCTCGCCGACCACATCCCCGGTGCAGAGCTCTACCTGGAGCCGGGCGCGGCCCACTTCGGATCGCTGCGGGTGATGGCCGAGGAACTGAAGTGGGCGGCGGGCCCGTCCTGCTGACCACCGGAGGAGAAACCCTTCACATGCGCGGGGCCCTGCTGGTTCGCGCCGGGGTCAGCCGACCGGCGTCTGCGGGGCGCCGCCGGAGAGTACGGCGAGGACGTTGTCGACCGCCAGATTGCCCATCGCCTGCCGGGTGCGGAGGGTGGAACTGCCCAGGTGCGGTGCCAGCACGGCCCGTTCCTGGGCGAGCAGGGCCGCGGGCACCTCGGGCTCACGCTCGAAGTTGTCCACGGCGGCGGCGAAGAGCGCGCCCGAGTCCAGGGCGGCGGCCAGCGCCTCCTCGTCCACCACCCCGGCGGTCATACTGACCACCACTGCTCCGGCGGGCAGCAGGGCCAGGCGCTCGGCGTCGAGCAGGTGCCGGGTGCCGGCGTTGAGCGGGCAGCTGACGACCAACACCTGGGACTGGGCGAGCAGTTCCTCCAGCGGAAGCCACCGCGGGCCGCCCTGGGTCTCGTCGGCGGGCCGGGTGCGGTTGTGGTAGCTGACCGGCATGTCGAACGCGGCGGCGCGGCGAGCCACGGCCTGTCCGATCCGGCCCATGCCGAGGATGCCCAGTGGAGTACCGGCGAGCTCCAGGCCGAGCAGGAAGTCGGGCGCCCAGGCCCAGGGCCGCCCGGAGCGCAGCCAGCGTTCGCCCTCGCCGAGCCGCCGGGTGGCGGCCAGCAGCAGGGCCCAGGCCATGTCGGCGGTGGCGGCGGTGAGGACGCCCGGGGTGTTGCTGACCAGGACGCCGCGCTCGGCGCAGGCGGCCAGGTCCACGTTGTGGGTGCCCACCGCGTGGTTGGCGACCAGCCGCAGTCCGGGCCCGGCGGCCTCCAGGAACTCGGCGTCCACCACATCGTCCAGAGTGGTGACCACCGCGGCCTTGCCGACTACGGCCTTGAGCAACTCGGCCCTGGACATGGGGAGATCGTCGTCGTGCAGGGTGACGGCGCAGGAAGACATGAGCCGTTCCAGCACCCCGGGGGCGAGCCGACGGGTAACGAGTACGGGCGGCAGCGGCGGCAGGCTCTCGGTCACAGCTCGGCAGCGTACACGGCATCCCTCACGGGCAAACGCGAACCACTTCGGGGACAAGCGGTAGTCGTTCAGGGGCAAGGGTGAGCAGATTGGGCACGACCAGATGGTCAAGTACGCCACCGCCCTGCGCCTGGGCACGGCGGAGGCCGAGCAGGTGCTGCGGCGCTTCACCCGCGGCGGCCCCAGGCACCCCACCTACGCCGCCCTGGAAGAGCTCGGGCGCGCGGTCCGCACCATCTTCGCCTGCGACTGTCTGGCCAGCCACGGAGCTGCGATGAAGGACTTGCCGACCTCACCGACCCCTGCATGAGCGAGGCCGCCCGGCGGGCGGGCGACGGGGTCGGCTCAGGTTGAAGGGTCCGGCGTGGTCACCGCCGGCTGTGACCGTCAAGACGGCTGTCTATCCGCGATCCGAACCTGGCGTGGTGGTGTCACCTGGGGTCGTTCCGGGCTTCGTGTAGAGGACTTCGCGGACCTGCTCCGCGGCGCGGAGGATGCTCTCGCTGATGAAGTCGCTGAAGCGGGCGATGTTCTCCAGGCGGGCGGCGGCCGGGGTGCCGACGCCGAGGATGGTGACGCCCTGCCGCGCGGTCTCGGCGACCTGGGCGACTCCGCGGGCACTGGCGATCGTCGACTGGTACCAGATGTCGTCGTCGACGACGTAGCGCTCGCGGCGGCGTTCGTCGCGTTCCCGTCGGACGAGGCCCAGGCTTTCGAGGGCCGCGATCGCTTTGGAGACGGAGGCGGGGCTGACCTGGAGGCGCTGGACGAGTTCGGCTGCGGTGAGGCTGCCCGCGTCGGTGGTGAAGAGGCAGGTCAGCACCCGGGATGTCATCTTGGGCAGGCCCTGTTGCATGAAGAGGGTGGTGAACGTCTCCTCGTACTCGCGCACGGCCTCGTCGTCGCGCCCGTGGCCCTGCGTCGGCGCCCCCTGCCCGCGGGGCGCGGTCTGCCTGCGCCGGTGGGTGCGGCGTTCGGTGGCGCGGTGGGCCAGGTCGGCGCGGTAGGCGGTGGGGCCGCCGTTGCGCATCACCTCACGCGTGATCGTCGAGGTGGGACGGTCGAGACGTCGGGCGATCTCCGCGTAGGCGAGGCCGTCGGCCATTCCCAGCGCGATCTGCTGACGTTCCTGCTGGGTGAGTCTGCCTCCCGGCATCGTGATCTCCCTTCGTACTTCCCTGGTGCCGCCAGTGTAGCGTTCGCTCGCAGTCCAATGCAACGATCAGGGCGCCTGCCATTGCGTTAGATTTACACCCGTTGCAATGAAATCTGGACTTCTACCTGCGCTAATGCAGATTGTTCGCAACGAACATGTTGCGCGATCCTCGAACGCAACATAGCGTTTCCGGCATCAGAAACAACGAGCGAGCTCGAGGAGAGCATGATGCAGAAGTTCGACACCCCCGCCGCGATCTCCGCCGTCCTGGACATCCCCGCCGGGCGCATCCAGGTCATCGCCGCCGACCGGGCCGACACCACCGTCGAGGTCCTGCCCGCCAACCCCTCCAAGGGCCGCGACGTCCAGGCCGCCGAGCAGACCACCGTCGCCTACGCCGACGGCGTCCTGCGGATCCACACAACCGGCCCCAAGAACCAGCTGTTCGGCCCCTCCGGGTCCCTGGAGATCACCGTCCAGCTGCCCGCCGGCTCGAGCATCGAGGCCAAGGCCGCCAGCTCCGAGCTCCGCGGCGTCGGCCGCCTTGGCGACGTCGCCTTCGAAGGCGCGTACCGGCAGATCAAGATCGACGAGGCGGCGAGCGTCCGCCTCACTGCGGTCGACGGCGACGTCGAGGTCGGCCGGCTCAACGGCCCCGCGGAGATCAGCACCGCAAGGGGCGACATCCGGATCACCGAGGCCGTGCGCGGCACGGTCGTGCTCCACACCCAGTCCGGCGACATTTCGGTCGGCGCCGCCGCCGGCGTCTCGGCCGCCCTGGACGCCGGCACCGGCTACGGCCGCATCAGCAACGCCCTCAAGAACGACGGCACCGCCGAACTCGACATCCGCGCCACCACCTCCCACGGCGACATCACCGCCCGCAGCCTCTAAAGGAGCACCCATCGTGACGAACCTGGCCATCGCGGCGAACGGGCTGCGCAAGTCCTACGGCGACAAGGTCGTGCTCGACGGCGTCGACCTGGCCGTCCCCGAAGGAACGGTCTTCTCCCTGCTCGGCCCGAACGGCGCCGGCAAGACCACCGCCGTCAAGATCCTCTCCACCCTCATCTCCGCCGCCCCGGGCACCGGCGACATCCACATCGGCGGCCACGACCTGGCCACCGACCCGCAGGCGGTGCGTGCCGCGATCGGCGTCACCGGGCAGTTCTCCGCCGTCGACGGGTTGATCACCGGCGAGGAGAACATGCTCCTCATGGCGGACCTGCACCACCTGTCCAGGCGCGAGGGACGGCGGGTCGCCGCCGAACTGCTGGAGCGCTTCGACCTGGTCGAGGCCGCGAAGAAGCCCGCCTCCACCTACTCCGGCGGCATGAAGCGCCGTCTCGACATCGCCATGACCCTGGTCGGCAACCCGCGGATCATCTTCCTCGACGAGCCGACCACCGGCCTGGACCCCCGTTCCCGGCACAACATGTGGCAGATCATCCGCGAACTTGTCACGGGCGGCGTCACCGTCTTCCTCACCACCCAGTACCTGGACGAGGCCGACGAGCTCGCCGACCGTATCGCCATGCTCAACGACGGCAAGATCGCCGCCGAGGGCACCGCCGAGGAGCTGAAGCGGCTCATCCCGGGCGGGCACGTCCGGGTCCGCTTCACCGACCCGGACGCCTACCAGTCCGCCGCCCTCGCGCTGCGCGACATCACCCGGGACGACCAGGCGCTGGCGCTGCAGATCCCCAGCGACGGCAGCCAGCGCGACCTGCGCTCCGTCCTCGACCGGCTGGACTCCGCCGGCATCCAGGCCGACGAGCTGACCGTACACACCCCCGACCTCGACGACGTGTTCTTCGCCCTGACCGGCACCGACCCCCAGCCCGGCCTGCCCAGCCAGTCCAGCCAGTCCAGCCAGTCCAGCCAGTCCAAGGAGGCTGTCCGATGAGCTCCCTGACCCTCGCCCTGCGCGACTCGTCCACGATGCTGCGCCGCAACCTCCTGCACGCGCGGCGCTACCCGTCCCTCACCCTGAACCTGCTGCTCACCCCGATCATGCTGCTGCTGCTCTTCGTCTACATCTTCGGCAACACGATGAGTGCCGGCATCGGCGGCGGAGCGGGCCGCTCCGCATACATCGCGTATGTCGTCCCCGGTCTGCTGCTGATGACCATCGGCAGCACCGTGATCGGAACCGCGGTGTCCGTCTCCAACGACATGACCGAGGGCATCATCGCCCGCTTCCGCACCATGGCGATCCACCGCCCCTCGGTGCTCGTCGGGCACGTCGTCGGCAGCGTGCTGCAATCGATCACGAGCGTGGTCCTCGTCGGCGCCGTCGCCGTGGCCATCGGCTTCCGGTCCACGCACGCAACCGCCCTGGACTGGCTGGCGGCGTTCGGGCTGCTCGTGCTCTTCGCCACGGCCCTCACCTGGATCGCGGTCGGCATGGGCCTGATCAGTCCGAACGCCGAGGCCGCCAGCAACAACGCCATGCCGCTGATCCTGCTGCCGCTCCTCTCTAGCGCCTTCACCCCGATCCACTCCATGCCCGGCTGGTTCCAACCGATCGCCGAATACCAGCCGTTCACGCCCGCCATCGAAACCCTGCGGGGCCTGCTGCTCGGCAGCGAGATCGGCCACAACGGGTGGCTCGCCATCGCCTGGTGTCTGGGTCTCGCGGTGCTCGGCTACTTCTGGTCGACCTCGAAGTTCAACCGCGACCTGAAGTAACCGCCATGACAGCGCGGACCCCCTCCCGCAACTCGACCCGCCCCAGGGCGGCGTACTCCGACACCGCGTCGGCATACGCCGCCCCGTCGGCGTTCCCGGCCGCCATGCCGGGCGCGCTCCGCCGACATCGTCGGCTGGAACTCCCGCAGCACCCGCAGCCGTTCGGCCGGCGCGAGCAACCGCACCGCGGAAGGGTCGCCGACGGCAAGGCCCGCCACGGCGCGCCCGTGCAGGGCGGTGCCGTACGCCGAGAGAGGGCCGGGTCGGCAGTGCCCGCACCCGGCGCCGCAGCTCCCCGTCCAGTTCCGCCACTGGCTCCAGCCGCCCGGCCCAGACGCGCGCGGCCACCACAGTTCCGAGGACCTACACACCCAGGCATCCAGCACGGATCGGGGTCGTGCAGCGGCCGGCCCTCCCTGATCTGCTCCCCCTTGCCCCGAAGGGTCTGCCTTCCGTTTTCGCGCACGCAGTTGATCAAGCAGAGCCCCGCGCCCCCGAACAGTTGCCCGTTGCCGTCCGGGCTTAGACCGGTTGGGGTTCCAGGTCGCGGTTGATGCGCTTCCAGCCGCGGGCGGAGACGGTGTTGGGGTGTTCCTCGCCGAAGAGCCGGATCAGTTCGGCCACCGCGTGGTCGCGCAGTTCGGTCGCCTGGGAGAGGCGGCCCGCCTTGCGCAGGGTGACGGCGAGGTTGGCCTCGCAGGCGATGGCGTCCGGATGGGTGGGGCTGTACCGGTTGCACAGGCCCGCGTAGGCGCTGCGTTCCAGCTCCTCGGCCTTGCCGAGCTGCCCGTCCTCGCCAAAGCCGTTGGCCAGGTTGATCATCGCGTTGAGGGTGAACGGGTGGTCGGGGCCGAGGACCCGCTCAAGACCGGCGACGGTGTGCCGGCCGCGCCGGATCGCCTCCTCGACCTCGCCGCTGCCGCGCAGGTAGATGCCGAGGTTGTTCTCGCAGGCCAGGGTGAACGGGTGTTCGTCGCCGAACAGCCGTCGGTGGCCCTCGAAGACGGTGGTGGCGAGATCGCGGGCGGCCTCCTTGTCACCGGAGGCGCTGTGGTCGGCCGCCAGGTTGAGTGCGCAGGCCAGGGTGTCGGCCGCCTCGGCGCCGTAGCGGTCGAGGTAGCGCTCGTAGGTCTGCATGGTGAGCTGCCTGGCCTCGCGCAGATGGCCTTCCCGACGCAGCGACACCGCAAGGGACTTGGCGTTGCGCAGGTTCTCCGGCAGGTCGGGCTGGAGGATGTCGGCGAGTTCCTCGGTGACCTCCCGCAGGAGTTCGATCGAGCCCTTGTAGTCGCCGACCTCGCGCAGGTCGCGGGCGAGGTTGGACTTGCTGGAGAGGGTGTACGGGTGCCTCGGCCCCAGCACGGCGAGTCGGCGGTCGAAGGTCTCCTGGTCGAGGTCGCGGGCGGCCTCGCTGTCGCCGACCAGGCGGTAGTCGATGGCCAGGTTGTTGGCGATGGAGAGCGTTCGGGCGTTCTCGTCGCCGAACAACTCCCGGAACTGGCTGTAGGTTTCGAGGTCGAGGTCGAGGGCGTCCTGGAACCTGCCGAGTGCGCGCAGGTCGGCGCCGAGCGATCCGGCCGTCATCAGGGTGTACGGGTTGTGCTCGCCGAGCAGCTCCCGCTGTCCGGCCAGGGTGGACTCGTCCAGTTGCAGTGCGTCGGAGTAGTTCCCCTGTGAGCGCAGGACGTTGGCGAGCTGGAAGTTGAGGCTGAGGATCTGGCGGCGCAGGTTGCGCCGTTCGAGGTCGTCGACCTCCCCGGCCAGCCGCTCGACCCAGGTGCTGTCCAGCTGCTCGGCCAGGGCCCGGGCCCGGTCGAGGTCGGTGCGCTTCCAGAGGTAGCGGACGCGGTCGATGAGCAGTTCGCGGGTCTCGCGCTCGTCGCAGTCCTGCGCGCGGGAGGGCGTCAGGTGCGGCCAGATCTTCTCGAAGCGCGGCCAGTTGGCAGGGTTGTCGGTGTCGCCGAGGACCGGGCGGGCGCCGACCAGGATGCGGTGCACCTCGTGCATCGCGTTCACCCGCTCGTCCTCGTTCATCTCGGAGCGGACCACGGCCTGCACCAGACGGTGCACCTGGAAGCTGTTGCTGGCGGCGTCCACCTTGGCCAGCGCGTACCGGCCGACCGCCTGGATCACCTTGCCGAGCATGAAGGTGTCGCTGAGGTCCTCGTCGTAGCGGACCAGGGCGCGGATCATCTGGTCGCTGTAGAAGAGGTCCATCGAGATCGGCTCGGGCGCGAAGAACGCACAGAGCTGCAACAGCCTCACCGCGGCCGGGGACTGCTCGCGCAGCCGGGCGATGGACACGTTCCAGGTGGCGCCGACCTGGCTGGGGTAGTCGACCGGGCGACCGACGGCGAGGGCCTTGGTGGCCTCGGCGTGCAGCTGGGCGACATAGGTGTCGACCGGGGTGCGGGTGGTGTCCAGCCAGGCTGCGGCGACCTCGACCGCCAGCGGCAGGTCGCCGACGGCGTCGGCGACCCGGTCGGCGTCCTGCCGCGACAGTCCGCGGGTACGGCGGGTCAGGTGCTCGATGCTCTCGCCGCGGGTGAAGACGTCGACGCCCAGCACCCCGGCCTGGCCCGACCACGCCTGGTTGCGCGAGGTCACCAGGATGTGCCCGGAGCCGCCGGGGAAGTAGCGGCGGATCTCGGAGGGTTCGTCGGCATTGTCGAAGATCAGCAGCCAGCGGGACGTCGGCGTGCCGCGGCGCAGGGCCTCGCGAGCGGCCTCCGCGGCCTCGTTGACGCTGTCGCCGACCCGCAGGCCGAGCCGGTTGGCGAGGTCGGCGAGCGTGGTGGGGACGAGTTCGGTCTGCTCGGCGTCGATCCACCAGACCAGGTCGTAGTGGGACATGTAGCGGTGCGCGTACTCCAGCGCGAGCTGGGTCTTGCCGACGCCGCCGAGGCCGTAGAGCGTCTGCGGGGTGGGCAGCACCACCGTCGGCCCGCCGACCAGCTGGTCGCGCAGCTCGTCGAGGACCTTGGTGCGCCCGGTGAAGGAGGGGTTGCGCTGTGGGACGGACCAGTACGAGGGCTTGGTGCCTGGGAAGCGCGGGACGGCTCCGGTGCTCTCGGCGAGCGCGGTGTCGCCCCGCCCGAGCGCGCGCAGCAGGATGGTGGCGGCCTGGTCCTCGTCCCGGCCGACCAGGTCGACCGGGTTGCGGCTGTTGAAGGGCGCGGCGAGCCGGACGTCGCTGACCCGGACCGGGACCAGCTGGCGGCGCGTCCCCGCCGGGTCGAATCCGGCCATCGAGTCCCACAGGGCCCTGGCCTGCGGCGAGCGCAGATAGGCGGCGGAGAACACCGCGACCGTCCGGAACGCGGCGTCGATGCCCCGCTCGGTCTCCGAGCGCGAGTCCGCGCCCGCCCCCAAGTCCCTGGGCACCACCCGGAATCCGGCATTCTCCAGCACGGCGGCGATCCAGTCCGCCCACATCCGGTCCTCGGGCACATAGGAGAGGTACAGGTCGGCCGGAACGGTCGGGCGGCGCCGGGTGTAGGCGTCCACGAAGCGCAGCCGTACCTCCTCGTCCAGCGGGGGCAGTCCGGTGACCCGGCCCTTGGTGATCACCGAGGTGATCCGCTCGCAGGCGGCCAGCATCGAGGTGGGCGTGCCGACCTGGTCGCCGAAGGTGGCCAGAATCTCCTCGTAGGCGTAGAACGGCCGGTACGGGACCTCCACCGAGCCCCAGTACTGGGCGAGTTCCTCGTCGGCCAGGCCCTCGGGCAGGCCGCCGAAGCGCAGCCTGGCCAGCGCCCGCCCGGCGTCGGCTTTCTCCTTCTCGCCCTCGTCGATCCGCATCGGCACCGGCAGGATGCGGATACCGCGCTCCCGGTAGCGCTCGTTGATGTGCTGGGCGATCTTGGAGGCGCCCTCGATGCTCTGGTCGCTGAGGGTGAAGCACACCACCAGTTCGTCGGGCATCTGCACGGTGCAGATCTCGGCGATGTCGGAGAGCCCGGTACGGCTGTCGATCAGCACGTAGTCGTAGCGCCGGCTCATGTCGCGGCGCAGCGCGTCGAAGAACTGCCCGCCGTCGAACCGCTCGTAGAACAGGTCCCAGTCGAGCCGGCCGACCGTCTCGGAGTAGTCCCGGTTCGGCTGCCCGGCCGAGAGGAAGTCCAGGCTGCCGCCGGGCGGGAAGCCGGGCCAGGAGAGCGAGAGGGCGTGCGGGTGGACCCGGGCGAAGTCCTCGTGCCAGCCGGGGGCGTGGTCGACCTCGCGCAGTGCCTCCTCGCGGTACTCGGTGATCAGGTCCATCATCCCGGTCGTCCCGGCGAGGGCGGCCGGGTCGAGGAAGGGGTGGAAGAACCGGGCCAGGCCCGGTGCCTCCAGGTCCCAGTCGACGGTGAGCACCCGAAACCCGTTGGCGGCCAGGATCCAGGCCGTGTTGGCCAGGGCCATGGTGCGGCCGGTGCCGCCCTTGTACGAGTAGAAGGTGATGATCCGGCCCTGCCGGTCCTCGTTGGCCTGTGGTTCGGCCTCCGGCACGGTGGCGCTCTGGGCGCGCAGCCGGAGGTTCCTGGTCGGGTTCTCGGTCATGCTTCTCCTCCCCCGAGACCGGTCCCCGGGGGAGGACCGCCCTCCTCGTCACGGGCTGCCTCCTGACCGCCCGGCTCGCCGCGCCCCGCTCCGGGCCGCCACGGTCTGGGCTCCCCGCCGAAGGCCTCCCGCAGACTGGGCTTCGGCGCGCCCGGCCTGCTCTGGCCGCCCCTGGAACGGTCCTCGAAGGCGTACTTGGCCCGCATCGCGGCCCGGGGCAGTGCGTCCTCGAAGTCCTCCAGGGTGGCCAGTCCGGCGGCGTCCTCCTGGAAACTCGGCTTTGCCTCACGGCGTTTGAACTTCAGTGTTCTGGCACTCAGTTCGGACAGCGGACGGTCCTGCTCGACACAGTCCGCATCCGAGGTGTTCCACGGTTCCAGCACGCTCACCCAGGGCGGGTTGGTCCGATCGAATCGGGCGACGATTTCCCGCCGTTCCTCGTCCCGCAGCGCCCAGCGGTCCAGCAGGACCAGGCCGGGCGCGGCCGGCTCCCCGTTGGAGAGGATCTCCTCGACTTCCTCGTCGAACTCATGGAGGCTCGGGTGGAATCCCAGCTGCTTGGCGAGGCGCATCGCGTGATCGGCCAACGGCCTTGAGGACTGCGGCTGGTAGGGATGCCAGTCGAGCCGGCGCGGACCGTAGTAGTCGGGGTTGCGGCCCTCGGGAAGCTCCGACTGCCGGTAGGAGAAGACCGAGATCCGCAGCTGCTTGGTGGGTGCAAGGGCCTTGAAGGCGCTCGGCTGGGCCTGGAAGTCGAGCGGGCGCCCGACCGGGATCACCGTCTCCTCGGCCACGTCCACGATCCGCTTGGCCAGCCGGTGCACGGCCAGCTCGTAGGAGGTGCGGAAGTAGCTCAGTTTCATCAGCGCGTACAGGCCCTCGGCCGCGTAGTCGGGGCCGAAACTGCTGTGGTTGAACTGGAGTTGGCTGGCCACCTCGGGCAGCTGGTAGTTGCCCATGGCCACCCAGAGCACCGGAACGATTCCACTGGTCCGCTCCGAGGTCGCGCGCTCCGGATAGACCGGGCGCTGGGTGAAGGAGTACCACTCCTGGCCGCAGGCCAGGCTGTTGAAGTACCGCGGGGAGTAGAGCGGGACGAAGACCCGGCAGGCGGCCAGTTCCTGGGAGAGTCGTTTGGCCCACAACTGCCCCTGGTGCATGGACTGGTCCATGAAGCCGACCGGTGCACCCTCCGGCAGGTCGGTGAGCTGGAGCACTGCCTCGCACAGATCCTCGTACAGCTTGCTCACCCAGTGGTTGGGGTCTCCCGCTCCTCTGGTACCCGCACGCGGAGTGTGCGCATAGCTGAGGAAGAAGTACGGCCGCGCCGCGTCCTCGTCCCAACCCCCAGGGTCGTCGTACACACGCGCCTCCCCCGAGACCGTCCGGTGTGTGATGGTGGTGTACCGCACCGGACGTAGCCGGTACTACGTCCGGTTCCCAGATATGTCGTTCCCTCACAGAGGGCCTTCAGTCTAGGAACCTCGGCTTCCCCAATGGAATAGGGCAACACCGGCCGTTCATGCGTGCTCGCGTCAAATGTGGTGATCACGAAGGAACTTGTCGGCCACGTCAACCCCCTCAGTGATCCTCAGCAGGTAGCAGTCCGCATCACCGAGAGTACCCGCGAGCAGGCTCGGCATGCCCGCTTCCAGCGCGGAGGCCATCGGCTCGAAATGCTCGTCCCTGAGGTGGACGGCCTCGAAGTGCACCCATCGACGCTGCCCCCGGCGGTCGGTGACCACACAGCCGTAACGCTGCATCGGCGGGTCCTGTTGCCGGTATTCGGCCAGGTGGAAGGCGGTGCAGCACCAGACGGGGACGCCGATCAGAAGAGCGCGGGCACCCCGGTCGTGCAGCCTCTGCACCGGCGAGTGCACGCCCAGGTGCTCGGCCCAGCGATGACGGCGCATCAAGTCCCTGGCCCCGTGGCCGAGTGCGGTGAAGGAGGTCTGCGGATGGCTGCTGCGCACCGCTTCCGGCTGACGGCGGACCAGCTCGGAGAAGTGGCCGAGAATCTTCGATGTGGGCGTACGGGAGCGGTCGAACGGCGGCCGGGTGTCCCAGTACGCCTGCCGCTGCTCGGGCGTCATACCGTCGGTGGGGGCCAGCGCCAGCCGGGAGGTGTTGGAGTTCTCGGGCGTCGCCGTGTAGACGACCAGCGTGCCGTCGGGGCCGAGCACCCGTAGCAGCGCCTCCAAGAGAGTCCGGGCGCCGTCCGCCATCGGCCCGATCGAGCGGAGCGAGGACTGCACCAGCAGCGTCTCGCCCCGCTGAACGCCCAGGCGGCCGAGATCCGCCTCCAGCCGATCGACACCGTGCATCGCGGGCTCCCCCTTGGAGCGACGGGTCAGGAACCGGCCAGGGTGGAGCGGGCGCGCCACTCGGCGAGGTTCTGCTCCGCCGCCCGGCGCGCGGCGCTCTCCGCCTGCGCCCCTACGGACAACTCCAGCCAGGGCGCGAGCCCGGCGTGCATCCCTTCGACGAAGCGCGCCCCGAGCGCCGTCAGCGCACCCGAGCCCGCCAGCGTCTCCAGCGCCTGCGCCGTGTGCGCCCGCCAGGTCGCCAGCTCCACCCGCGCGTGCTCGGCAGGCTCGCCCGGCAACCCGTCGTACGCCCGGACCCGCGTCGCCCAGTACTCGGTGACCGCCAGGTGTGCGTACGTCCCTTGCAGCAGCCCCTCCAGCGGGCGCGGGTCGGGCCGCCACGGGGCGTAGTAGCCACGCTCGTCCGCCGGGTCGTACAGATCGTGGAAATCCAGCACCGCACCCAGCTTGACGTGCTGGAACTCGTGCGCGATCAACAGTGCCAGGGTCGGCGCGGTGACGGGCCTTGCGATACCGACGGCGCCGAACGCCTGCCGGGCCGCCGCACTGACGTCCCGCCCGGCCGGGGCCGGACGCAGCGGGGTGATGGTGCCGAGACCCACCCGCAGCCCGGGGGCATGGCCGGGCAGATCGCGCAGGATCAGCTCCCAGGCTTCGCGCAAGGAGCCCGTCCAGCGCAGCAGCTCGGCCTCGGACAGGCGGTCCTCGACCGGCCACTGGTGCCTGTCGCGCTGCGGGTCGGTGTCCTCCAGGGCGACCGTCCAGCCACCGGGCAGGGCGAGCCTGCGGACGGGCTGCCAGCACTCGCTCTCCGCCGAGTCCCAGCCGACGCGCACCCCGCGGACGGTGAACCCGTCGGCGTTGCCGCGCAGTTCGGCCTGGCCCGCACCGACGGTCAGCACCCGGCCGAGCGTCGGCAGGTGGACCGCGCCGCCGCGGACGGGCACCGGCAACTCGAAGTCCAGGCCGGCCCGCAGCGCGGCGGCCGCCGCGATCTCGGCGAGCGAGCCGAGGTCGGCGCCGGGCTCGCCCTGTAGACAGCGCACCGCCCAGGCCCGTACATAGGGGTGGCCGAGGACCGCGTCCAGCGCTTCGGGAGCGCGGGCGTCCAGCTCGGTGAGCAGCGACCAGGGTTCGGCGGGCTCGGTGGCGAGGGCGGCCAGCAGGCGTCTGGTGACGCCCAGTTGGGCGGTGGCCAGTGCGGACACCGTCGTCGCGTCGGCGTGGCCTCTGGCCAGCTCGTCCAACTGGCGCTCGGTGAGCATCGGTTCGGGGCGCGCGGCCTGGGCGGGAACGGCGGCGCGGGTGACCACCCGGTCGCGGATGGTGGTGATCAGTTTCATCAAGTCCCCGCAGAAGACGGAGGGGTTGGCGAAGCCGCGGCCGCTGCGGTAACGGTGCGCGTACAGCCCACCGCCGCAGGAGCGGACCACGGGACAGGACCGGCACTCCTCGCCCAGTCCGGCCAGGCCGGACTGGCGCTCGACCATGCCCGGGTGGGCGGCGACCTCGTCCAGGGTGTGGGCGAAGAGATCGAAACCGGTGGCCGGTGCGCCGTCGTAGGCGGTCTTGAGGCTGTCCGCCTGCTCCAGGGTGCCATCGGTCTCGATCACGACCAGGTCGGCCGGGTCGAGTCCGAGCGACTCGGTGAGGCTGGACTGCCCGCGCAGGGTGCGGTGGACGGAGTCGAAGGTGCGCACCGGGACGGGACGGCCGTGGTCCGTCCAGCGGTCGTAGACGGCCATCAGCCAATCTCCGTAGGGCACCTGCCCCGCGCCGTGCGGCCGCTTCGGGGGCTGGTCCCAGGTGGCGTGCGGGAGGAGGAAGTCGATCCGGGGCGGTTCGAGGGCGACCAGTGCGTCATAGACGGCGACCGGATCGTTCTCGATGTCGATGGTGCAGAGCAGCCCGGCGTAGAGGTGCCGGTACTCGGGGAGCCGGAGCAGCTCGATCGCGGCGAGGACCTTGGCGTGGCTGCTGCGGCCGTCGGCGAAGCGGCGGTGGCGGTCGTTGGCGACCCGGTCGCCGTCGAGCGAGACGCCGACCTTGATCTCCAGTTCGGCGAAGAGCTCGCAGAAGGCCCGGCTGAGCAGCACACCGTTGGTGTGGATCCGCAGATCGAGGGCGCAGCCGGGCGGGAGCGCGCGACGGAGTTCCTCGGCCGCGCGCCGCAGCAGGGCGGGTCCGGCCAGCAGGGGTTCGCCGCCGTGCAGGACGACATGGACGGCCGGCAGCCGGTGCACCCTGGCGTGTTCGGCAATCCGTTCGGCCGCCTTGGCCAGCACCCGCTCCGAGACGGCACGGGGTTTTCCGCGCCAGCTGGTGTCGGCGTGTTCGTACACATAGCAGTGATCACAGGCAAGATCGCACCGACTGTGCACTTTGAGGACGAACTGCGAGAACGGGACCAAAGACGGGGACATCAGCGTCTGCCGGCCGTATCTGACCTGTCAGATCGAGGAGTTGAAGGCCGCCACAGCGAGCTGGCCCGAATCACCGCCGGGCAGTACCCGGTGCAGATCGGCGGTGAGCCTGTCGGTGCCCAGAGCGGCGAGCGAGGCGAGGGAGGCCCGTGGGGCCGGCTCCTCGACTGCTTCGCGGTCAGCTGGCCCGGTGACGAGTGCGGCGACCATGAGATGTCTCGTTTCTGCGAGTGGAACGGTGAGGGTTGGGTCAAACGCAGAAGCACTCCCCTCGCCCTGGTCCACCCGACTGCGAGTATCCCGAGAGGCGCCTGCCGTTTCCCCGCAATTAATCCGTTCGAGTGGATGATTTCAGTAAGTTGGCCGAATGTCGTTACTGCTACTGACGGCATCCGCTAATGCGCGCGCGAGCCGTCGCGCCGAGCATAGGCCGACCGGCCTGGAGACACACCGTCTCGGCGGGCATTCCATCGCTTCGGCGGACCCACCACTACTGCAGTCGGCGTAGACCAGTCACCACGGCGTCCGGTCACGGACAGAGACGCTCGACCCGCCAGCCGTCACCCTCCGCGACGTACCGCAGCCGGTCGTGCAGCCGGTTCTCCCGGCCCTGCCAGAACTCAACCACCTCGGGGACCACACGGTAGCCGCCCCAGAACGGCGGGACGGGCACCCCCTCGCCCTCCGGATAGCGGCGCTCCAGCTCGGCGTAGCGCTGCTCCAGCACCTCGCGGCTGCTCACCGGGCTGGACTGCTCGCTCGCCCAGGCGCCGAGCTGCGAACCGTGGGGCCTGGTACGGAAGTAGGCCGCCGTCTCGTCCCGGCCCACCTTCTCCACCCGCCCGGCCACCTGCACCTGGCGGGCGATCGCGATCCAGGGAAAGAGCAGCGCCGCACAGGGGTTGACGGACAGTTCGCTGCCCTTCTGCGAACCGTAGTTGGTGAAGAACACGAAGCCGCGCCGGTCGTACCCCTTGAGCAGGACCGTCCGCGAGCTCGGCCGGCCCTCGGCGTCGGCGGTGGAGAGCACCATCGCGTTGGGCTCGACCACCCCGGCCTCGTCGGCCTCGTGGAACCAGCGGGTGAACTGGGTGACCGGGTCGGCTGCGAGCTGCTCCTCGACCAGGCCCTCGTGCTGGTAATGCTTGCGCATCACGGTCAGGTCCGGACCCGGCCGGTCCTCGGTCGGCGTGGTCAGCGATGTCGGGTGGCGTTCCGCGGTAGGCACGCCAACATCATCCCGTACGACAAGCGTCGGGCACCGCTACGTCCGGGCAAACCCGGGTGGGAGATAAGGTGTCACGCCACCGCCTCGCCAGTCACCGCACAGGGAGTACGTCCGGAATTATCCGGTGCTCCCCGGAATGTCCGCCGCCGCTGTCGGACCCGGATGCGGGTTGGATGTGGCCCCAGGGGAAACATCACCGTGGTGGTGTATGGCGCAATGCACTCCGTGCCTGCCAGTCTGGCACCGAGTGCCAACCACCAACGGTCACCCGGCGGAACCGCCCCACCTTGGCGTCCGTCGGACCGGATCACTGAAGGAGCCGTCTGATGTCCGATTTCGTACCCGGGCTTGAGGGAGTAGTCGCCTTCGAGAGCGAGATCGCCGAGCCCGACCGTGAAGGGGGCGCGCTGCGCTACCGAGGCGTGGACATCGACGACCTGGTCGGCCATGTGTCGTTCGGGCATGTCTGGGGCCTGCTGGTGGACGGCAAGTTCAACCCGGGCCTGCCCGCCGCCGAGCCGTTCCCGATCCCGGTGCACTCCGGCGACATCCGGGTCGACGTGCAGTCCGCGCTCGCCATGCTCGCCCCGGTCTGGGGCCTCAAGCCGCTGCTCGACATCTCCGCCGAGCAGGCCCGCGACGACCTCGCCCGCGCGGCCGTCATGGCGCTCTCGTACGTGGCGCAGTCCGCGCGCGGCCAGGGCCTGCCGATGGTGCCGCAGCGCGAGATCGACAAGGCCGAGACGGTGGTCGAGCGGTTCATGATCCGCTGGCGGGGCGAGCCGGACCCGAAGCACGTCAAGGCCGTGGATGCGTACTGGACCTCGGCCGCCGAGCACGGCATGAACGCCTCCACCTTCACCGCCCGCGTGATCGCCTCCACCGGCGCGGATGTGGCAGCGGCCCTGTCGGGCGCCGTCGGCGCGATGTCGGGCCCGCTGCACGGCGGTGCGCCCTCGCGCGTGCTGGGCATGATCGAGGAGATCGAGCGCACCGGCGACGCCGCCGGCTACGTCAAGCAGGCACTGGACAAGGGCGAGCGCCTGATGGGCTTCGGCCACCGCGTCTACCGCGCCGAGGACCCGCGCGCCCGGGTGCTGCGCCGTACCGCCAAGGAGCTCGGCGCACCGCGCTTCGAGATCGCCGAGGCGCTGGAGAAGGCCGCGCTGGAGGAGCTGCACAACCGCCGCCCCGACCGGGTGCTCGCCACCAACGTGGAGTTCTGGGCCGCGATCATGCTCGACTTCGCCGAGGTCCCGGCGCACATGTTCACCTCGATGTTCACCTGTGCGCGCACCGCGGGCTGGTCGGCGCACATCCTGGAGCAGAAGCGGACCGGACGCCTCGTGCGCCCCTCCGCGCGCTACATCGGCCCCGGCCCGCGCAGCCCGCAGGAGATCGAGGGCTGGGACAGCATCGCGCACTGACGCACCATCACTCTTTGGGGTGGGCTCGGCGTTGCGCTCCGGGCCCACCCGCACGGTAAAGATCGCATCTCAGCGGGCGGACTGCCATATCTCCCGTATAGACCAGGGCAGTAGGCTGCGCCCGTGGCTCAGATCCAGATCCCCGCTGACAGTCTGCCCGCTGACGGCCGTTTCGGCTGCGGCCCGTCCAAGGTGCGCCCCGAGGCCCTGAGTGCCCTCGCCGCCACCGGAACCTCGCTGCTGGGCACTTCGCACCGCCAGGCCCCGGTCAAGAACCTGGTCAAGCGTGTCCGCGAAGGCGTGAGCAGCCTGTTCTCCCTCCCCGAGGGTTACCGGGTCGTGCTCGGCAACGGCGGCTCCACCGCGTTCTGGGACATCGCGGCCTTCGGGCTCGTACGCGAGAAGTCCCAGCACCTCGACTTCGGCGAGTTCTCCTCCAAGTTCGCCTCCTCGGTGAAGGCCGCCCCGTGGCTGGCCGAGCCCACCGTGATCAAGACCGCGCCCGGCACCCACCCGCAGCCGGTCGCCGAGGCGGGCGTGGACGTGTACGCGCTCACCCACAACGAGACCTCCACCGGTGTCGCCATGCCGATCCGCCGCCCGGCGGGTGCGGACGAGGGCTCGCTGGTCCTGGTCGACGCCACCTCGGGCGCCGGCGGTCTGCCGGTCGACATCACCGAGACCGACGTCTACTACTTCGCCCCGCAGAAGTCCTTCGCCTCCGAGGGCGGGCTGTGGCTGGCGGCCTTCTCCCCGGCCGCCCTGGAGCGTGCCGCCGAGATCGCCGCCTCCGGCCGGTACATCCCGCCGTTCTTCGACCTGCCGACGGCGATCGACAACTCCTCGAAGGACCAGACCTACAACACCCCGTCGCTGTCCACCCTCTTCCTGCTGGCCGACCAGCTGGAGTGGCTGAACAGCCAGGGCGGCCTGGACTGGGCCGTGGCCAGGACCGCCGAGTCCTCCTCGATCCTCTACACCTGGGCCGAGAAGTCCGCCTTCGCGCAGCCCTTCGTGGCCAAGCCGGAGGAGCGCTCGCAGGTGGTCGGCACCATCGACTTCGACGAGTCGGTCGACGCCGCCGCGGTCGCCAAGGCACTGCGTGCCAACGGGATCGTGGACACCGAGCCGTACCGCAAGCTGGGCCGCAACCAGCTGCGCATCGCGATGTTCCCGGCGATCGACCCGGCCGACGTCCAGGCCCTCACCACCTGCATCGACTACGTGGTCGAGAAGCTCTGACCCTCAGCTGCACCGGAGCCCCTCAAGGGGCAGGGGCGAACCTGTAAGGGGCACCCCTGCCACTGGGGGGCTCTTCGGGTTACTTGCCCACCAGGGAGCTGACGATCACCACTGCGAGCAGCAGTACCAGCGCGCCGGAGACGATTCGCATTCGAGTCTTGGGGTCCACGGTCATCGAGGTTACCGGGTGGCTCTGCGGGCTTCGGCACTCCCCCGTTCCGGCCCGTACGGCTCGCCGGGGTCCTCGCCCCGGTACTGCTGGGCCCTGAACGCCGAAGGCGGCAGGCCGACCCGGCGGGTGAAGAGCCGGGTGAAGTACGCCGGATCCTCGTACCCGACCCGGCGGGCCACCGCCGCGACCGGCAGTTCGCCGGCGGCCAGCAGCTCCTTGGCCTCGTTCAGCCGGACGGTCAGCAGGTACTCCTTCGGCCCGACCGCGCCGACCGCCCGTACCGCGCGCCGCAGCTCGGCCACGGTCAGCCCGGCCCGGCGGGCGTGCTGGGCGATGGACAGCGGCAGGCAGGCGTCCCGGCGCAGTACTTCGAGGACCGGTTCGCCGTCCAGGTCCAGGTCGGCCCGGTGGCGGCGCAGTTCGACCAGCAGTTCGTGCACCCCGGCCGTGGCCTCGGCACCGACCAGCGGACCGCCGCGCCGGCAGGCGGCGGCGATCCGGCCGATCACACGCTGGGCCGCCTCCGCACCGGTCAGCGGGGTGACCGGGACGCCGGGCAGCAGGCCGAGTTCGGCGTATCCGACGGTACCGCTGCCGGTGAAGTCGACGAAGGACTCGGCCCACCCGCCCTCGTCCGGCGCGTAGTGGTGGGTCACGCCGGGGCGCAGCCAGAGCACGGCCGGGGCTCTCACCGGCTGCCGTACGCCGTCGGGACCCGCGAACCAGCCCCGGCCGCTGGTCACCACCACGGCCACCCAGTGCTCCAGGGCGCGCGGCCCGACCATGGGCAGTCGGCCGCTCTGCATGCCGACGCCCAGGCAGGCCAGGCCGGTGGAGAGTTGGGCAGGCCCCGGTGTGAGGTACTGCCACCACCGCTCCACGCCTGTGCCCTCCCCGGTCGGTCGCCCTCGACAATCCAACACGCCCCGGGGCTTTGTCCATGGCCCCCGACCTGCCGTTACCGCAGGCTGGGGGCATGCTCACCTACGACTCCGCGGGTTTTCGCCTCGACGGCCGGGCCCTGCGGATCCTCTCCGGCGCCATGCACTACTTCCGCACCCGCCCGCAGCAGTGGCCGCAGCGGCTGGCGGCACTGCGCGCGATGGGACTCAACACGGTCGAGACGTACGTCCCGTGGAACCTGCACGAGCCCAGGCCCGGCGACTTCCGGCGACTGGCGGAGCTGCCCGCCTTCCTGGACGAGGCGGACCGGCAGGGCCTGTGGGCGATCGTCCGGCCGGGACCGTACATCTGCGCCGAGTGGGACAACGGCGGGCTGCCCGGCTGGCTGACCGCCCGGGTCGGCCGGCGGGCCCGCACGAGCGACCCGGACTACCTGGCCGCCGTGGACGGCTTCTTCGACGCACTGCTGCCCGCCGTGGTGGAGCGCCAGGTGGACCGGGGCGGGAATGTCCTCATGGTCCAGGTGGAGAACGAGTACGGCTCCCACGGCAGCGACACCGGCCTGCTGCAATACCTCGCCGACGGGCTGCGCGGGCGCGGCATCACCGTACCGCTGTTCACCTCGGACGGCCCCGAGGACCACATGCTCACCGGGGGCACCCTGCCGGGAGTGCTCGCCACCGTGAACTTCGGCTCCGAGCCCGAGGCGGCCTTCGAGACACTGCGCCGCCACCGGCCGCAGGACCCGCTGTTCTGCATGGAGTACTGGAACGGCTGGTTCGACCACTGGGGCGGGCCGCACCACACCAGGGATGCCGCCGACGCCGCCGACACGCTGCGCCGGATCCTGGCGGCGGGCGCCTCGGTCAATCTCTACATGGCCCACGGCGGCAGCAACTTCGGTACGGGCGCGGGGGCCAACCACGCCGACCCGCCGTTCAACTCCACCGAGTGGACGCACTCGCCGTTCCAGCCGGTCACCACCTCGTACGACTACGACGCCCCGCTGGACGAGCGCGGGGCGCCGACGCCGAAGTACGAGCTGTTCCGCTCGGTGCTGGCCGAGTTCGCGGCCGAGCATCCCGAGGAGGTCCGGTTCCGCTCCGATCCCGGACCGCAACCTGCCGAGCTGCCGGAGCTGTTGGGCCCGGCCACGGTCGAGTTGGGCGAGAGCGCACCGATCCCGTTCGCCGCCCCGGTGGAGTCCGCCGTCCCGCCGTCCTTCGAGGAGCTCGGGCTGGAGCACGGCCTGGTCAGGTACACCTTCCGGGTGCCGGGTCCGCGTCCCGAACTCCAGCTCACCGTCGAGGGATTGCACGACCGGGCGACTCTGCTGGTGGACGGCGAGCGGGTCGCCGAGCTGGAGCGAGGCGTCGCACAGGACGGCATCCGGGTGGCCGGCGGCGCACTGGTCGAACTGCTGGTCGAATCCCTCGGCCGGGTGAACTACGGCCCGCACGTCGGGGATCCCAAGGGCATCACCGGGGGTGTCCGGCACGAGCGGCAGTATCTGCACGGCTGCCGGGCCGAGGTCTTCGACCTGGGCGAGCCGCTTCCCGAACTCTCCTTCGGCCAGGGCGGGTCGGGCCTGCTGCGCGGCGCGCTCACCCTGGAGGCGACCGGGGACACCTATCTCGCCGTCCCCGGCGGGCAGCACGGCTGCCTCTGGGTCAACGGGTTCCTGCTCGGCCGCTACGACGCCAGGGGCCCCCAGCTCACCCTGTACTGCCCGCAGCCGCTGCTGCACAGCGGCCGCAACGAACTGGTCCTGCTCGAACTCGGCGACGCCCGGCCGCACTCCGTCGAGCTGCGCACCGAGCCCGAGTTCGGCTGAGACCCTTGAGCCGCCTCTGTGCCCTACCGGGGGCCGCCCACCGGAGGGGGCACAGCGGCGGTGCGGGGTCAGCCTGCGGTGGCCAGCGTCAGACCGCAGGCGTCCAGGACCGGGTTGACCGGCTGGAGGTACGGGAGTCGAAGGCCGCGCCGCCACAGCTTTACCGGACCTCTGCCCCCGCGAAGTCCGGCTCTCCCGCCGGCCTCCGAGGATCCGCCCGCCGCCTGGCTTCACCTACCTGCCCCTGGATCGCTCGCCCTTGCCCCTACCGCTACGGGGCCTCCCAGCGGGCCAGCGGCCAGGTGTGCAGCCTCTCGTACCTGGCCGGGCCGAAGCCCAGGTCGCTGCGCATCAGGTGCAGTTCACCCGCCTCCCACTCGCGGCCCGCAAAGCCCTCCAGGCCGGCCGCCATGGCCTGCAACTCCCCCGGCGCGGAGCGCTGTTCCGCCCGGCGGCGGCCGTGCCTGGACCCGGCCCTGGCCAGGGTCAGGTGCGGGTGGAAGCCGTACTGGTCGGTCTCGATGCCGAGCTCGCCGACGCCCTCCCGGACGGCCTCCGCGAGCCGTCGCAGTGCCCAGGTCTCGCCCTCCACCCCGGCCCAGAGCACCCGGTCGCCGAAGCAGCCGCCGCCCGCCAGCCGCAGCCGGTGCGCGCCGTTCTCGGTCGCCGCCCGCCCGAGCACCTCCTCCAGCCCCGGCACGTCCAGCACCGGGACCTCGCCCAGGAATGCCAGCGTCAGATGCCATCCGTCGACACCCGTCCAGCGCAGCCGGTCCGCCCCGGGCATTTCGCGCAACGGCGCCATGGCGTCCACCAGTTCCTGCACTGCCTCCACCGGCGGGTCCACCGCCACAAAGAGCCTCATGCCCCCATCCTCCCGGTCGGGACCCGGCTGCGGCGTGCGCCCCGCTGGACCCACGGCCCCGTCCGTCCGGCGCCGCCTCGAAAAAGCTTCCGTTCAACGCCGCCGAGCGGATAGAACGTTCGCATGAAGATTCGCACTGGCGGCCCCGACGACTCGGCCGGCCTTCTCGAACTCCTCGACGGCGCCGTGGCCTGGCTGGTCTCCCTCGGCCGCACCGGCCAGTGGGGCGACCAGCCCTGGTCCAGCCGACCCCCCGCAGTCGACCGGGTCCACGCCTACACCAACGACGCCGACACCTTCCTGGTCCGGATCGCCGAGGACTCCGACGGCACCGCCATAGGCTGCTGTGTGCTCTCCGAGGAGGCGAACGAGTACGCCACCGCGGTCGAGGAGCGCGAGCTCTACGTCCGCAACCTGGTGACGGACCGCAGCCGTTCGGGCTCCGGCATCGGCAAGGCGCTGATCGCGGACGCGATCGAGGAGGCCCGCCGCCGCGGCATCGGCCTGCTGCGGGTGGACTGCTACGCCGGGGACGACCGCCGGCTGGTCGGCCAGTACCTGCGCCTCGGCTTCACCCCCACCGACACCTTCGAGGTGCAGCTGCCGAGCGGCCCCTGGCCGGGCCAGATCCTGGAGATCAGGATCTGAACCGGCGGCAGAGGCCGCAGTTCTGACCGCCTGTCAGCAGGCCGTCGCCAGCCGCTGCCTGGAAATGGCCCGCGGTACGACCGCGACAACTCGCCCGCCGCGCCCCGGGTGCAGGTCCACCCGCACCCGGAGGTCGGCCGCCCGCGCCAGCACCAGGCCGACCACGGCGGCGGCCACCGCGGACACCGCTCCGCAGGCCAACAGGCCCAGCCGGGGCCCGTACTCGTCGGTGACCCAGCCCACCAGCGGGGCACCGATCGGCGTACCGCCGGTGAACACCAGCACCAGCAGGCCCATCACGCGCCCCCGCATCTCGGGGTCGGTGGAGAGCTGGAGCATCGAGTTCACCGAGGTGTTGAAGGTGAGCCCGAAGACGCCGATCAGCGTCAGCAGCACCGCGAAGGTCCAGTAGTCGGACGCGAAGGCGGCCAGCACCTCCAGCGCACCGAAGGTCAGCGCCGCCACGACCAGTCGCCGCAGCCTGGGCGCACCGCGCCGCGCGGCCAGCAGCGCACCGGTCAGCGAACCGACCGCCATCGCGGTGTTCAGCAGACCGTACTCGCCCGCGCCGACCTTGAAGGTGTCGTACGCGAAACCCGACAGCAGGGTCGGGAAGTTGAATCCGAAGGTCCCGATGAACCCGGCCAGCACCATCGGCCAGAGCAGCTCCGGGCGCTCCTTCACATACCGCAGCCCCTCCCGGAGCTGCCCCTTCTCGCGCGAGATCGGCTCGGTCGGCCGCAGTTCGCTGGTGCGCATCGCCAGCAGACCGCCGATCACGGCGGCGAAGGAGAGCGCGTTGACGGCGAAGGCCCAGCCGCTGCCCACGGCGGCGATCAGCAGACCGGCCACCGCCGGGCCGACCAGCCGCGCGGTCTGGAAGTTGGCGGCGTTCAGGCTGACCGCGTTGGCCAGGTCCTTCGGGCCGACCATCTCGCTCACGAACGCCTGCCTGGTCGGGTTGTCCACCACGGTCACCAGGCCGAGCAGCAGCGCGAAGGCGTAGACGTAGTACGGCGTGACCGTGTCGGTGATGGTCATCAGGGCGAGACCCGCGGCCAGCAGGCCCATCACACCCTGGGTGACGACCAGCAGCCGACGCTTGGGCATCCGGTCGGCGAGCACGCCGCCATAGATCCCGAACAGCAGCATGGGCAGGAACTGCATCGCGGTGGTGACACCGACCGCGAACGGACTGCCGGTCAGGTTCAGCACCAGCCAGTCCTGGGCGATGCGCTGCATCCAGGTGCCGGTGTTGGAGACCACCTGGCCGACGAAGAAGTAGCGGTAGTTACGTATCCGCAGGGAGGAGAACATCCCCCCGGGCCGGGTGAAACGCGCCCCGGTAGGACCGGCAGGACCGGTGGAACCGGCAGGGTCTGCGGGGCTCGGCGCGGCGGTGGAGGCCGCCGCGGTGCGTTTGTCGGGGTCGTCGTCGCCGCTGCCGGGCAGTCCCACGGGCGTGGGTGCCTGGCTCTCGGCGGTGGCAGCGGTGGCGGCCGCCTTGTCGGTGGTGGAGTCGTCGGTTCGGATGGCGGCGGCGCTGGCTGCGACCGGCGGTGTCACGGTGGTCTCCCCTCGATGCGCGGCGGTCGTCAGGCAGACTGCCGCGCGGCTGGTGTCAGTTTTCGGTCCTGCGGTGATGCGGTGCTCCTTCTTCCGGTCCCGATGTGTCGATGCTGCTCGGCTGCGCCGCCCGCCCGCTCAGAGGTGGGCCAGCTTGTAGAGGATCGGCGCGGCCGCCCTGAGCTGCGCCCACTCCTCCTCGCTCAGCCCACCGGCCAGTTCGGCCAGCCAGGCGTTCCGGCGTCGGCGGCTCTCCGCAAGGATCGCCTCGGCCTGCTCGGTACTGCTGACGACCACCTGTCGGCGGTCCTCCGGGTGCGGCTCACGCCGTACCAGGCCCTTCTCCTCCAGCATCGCGATGATCCTGGTCATCGACGGCGGCTGGACGTGCTCGCGCCTGGCAAGCTCGCCGGGTGTGGCCCTGCCGCAGCGGGCGAGGGTGCCGAGCACCCCCATCTCGGTAGGACTCAGCGACTCCTCGACGCGCTGGTGTCGCAGTCGTCGGGCAAGGCGCATCGCGGACGACCGCAGCTGACTGACAGCTGCGAGGTCCTCCTCGGACATCTCGGGCATGTCCTTAGCCTATGTCATTACTCTCGCTAAGGAAAATGCATTGATCCACCCCGCCGAACGCCCCATACCGGCGAGTAAGCCTTAAGGGACGGTCAGGGCTTCGTGTCGAGCTCATGGCGCCGACGTGAAGTACCGCTCCTGAGCTGCGAGTTCACCGAAACCACCAACATTGCCCACACCGGGGACCGCCGTTATTGTGCCCGCTGTCAGGAACACGGCACACCGGCGTCCACCCAGTTCAGGGAGTTCCTCTTGGGTCACATCCACCATGCCGTCTACGGCTGGGCGACACCGGCGATCTCATACGTCGTCGCCTGTATCGGCGCCCTGCTGGCGCTTCGCAGCACCCGCTGGGCCCTGATCAGCGAGGGGCGTACCCGCCGCAACTGGCTGATCTTCGCATCCTTCTCGCTCGGCCTCGGCATCTGGAGCATGCACTTCATCGCCATGCTCGGCTTCAGCGTCTCGGGCGTGGAGATCCGCTACAACGTACCGCTGACGGTGCTCAGCCTGATCATCGCGATCGGGGTGGTCGGCGTCGGCCTGTTCACTGTCGGGTACAGCAACCGCCCGCTGCTCGCCCTGCCGGTCGGCGGTGTGACCACCGGGCTCGGCGTGGCGGCGATGCACTACATGGGGATGGCGGCGATGCGGCTGCCGGGCTCCCTCATGTACGACCACGTCCTGGTCTGGGCCTCCGTCGCCATCGCGATCTTCGCGGCCACCGCGGCGCTCTGGGCCGCGCTGAACATCCGGGGCACGCTCGCCGTGGCGGCGGCCGCGCCGGTGATGGGCGTGGCGGTCTGCGCGATGCACTACACGGGCATGGCTGCCATCTCGGTCAACCTCGACCCCAACGAGACCCCGCCCGGCGGCGTGGTCGGGCTGCAGTTCGTCTTCCCGCTCGCGGTCGGACTCGGCACCTACGTCTTCGCCAGCGCACTCGCCTTCGCCGTGGCCCCCAGCAAGAACGCGAGCCGCCCACCCGTCTTCACCGGACCGGTGGCCCCACTGCGCAGGTGAGGCAGCCCCCAAGGGGCAAGTGCGAGCAGATCAAGGGGCGCGGGGCTCTGCTCGATCAACTGCATGCGTTGATCGAGCAGGGCCCCGCGCCCCTACTGGTTGCCCATCTGCCCCTGGGGTCAGCCCAGGAGGTGGGTGGGGGTTGATGCCGGGCAGACCTTGTGGACGAAGTTGCGCCGCAGCGTGTGGTAGGGCTCCTGCGGGGACCAGAAGTTGTGACGCATCGCGGTCAACTCCTCGTCGCGGTAGGCCGCGAGCGGCTTGGCCTCCTCGTCCGCCGCACGTCGGCGCTTCTTCTCCAGCAGCCGCGCCGCCAGCTCCCCGTCCGCCGCCAGCGCCTCGGCCTGCCCTACCGCCCAGGCGCGGAACTCGGCCGCGCTCCCGGACTTCGTACGGTCCACCAGGCCGAGCGCCCTGGCCTGCCGGGCACCGACCGGCAGTGCCGCCGTGGTCAGGTGGGCCGCGATCTCGGTGCCGACCCGGCGCGGCAGGGTGTACGTCCAGTACTCGGAGCCGTGCAGGCCCATCAGCCGGTAGTGGGGATTGAGCACCGCCGACTCCCGGCACCACACCTCGTCCGCCGCGATCGCCAGCATCAGGCCGCCGGCCGCCGCGTTTCCGGCCAGGGCACTGACGGTGAGCTTGTGGTCGGTGGTGAGGATCGCCTCGACCAGGTCGTCCATGGCGTTGATGTTCTGCCAGGACTCCTCGGCGGGGTCGGCGGCGGCCTCGATCACGTTCAGATGGATGCCGTTGGAGAAGAAGTCCCGCGCCGGGCCGAGCACCAGCACCGAGGTGGGGCGGGCCGCCGCCTCCCGATAGGCGTCCAGCAGCCTTCGGCACTGTCCGGTGCTCATCGCCCCGCTGGGGAAGGCGAATTCGAGGTAGCCGACCTGGGCCTCCTCCCGGTACCTGATCTCCGCGAAGGTGTCCCGCCAGCCCGCCGCGATCGGCGTCAGCGGCGCCTCGGGAACGTCGGCGAGCAGGCCGCCGAGCACCTGGGCGGCGGGCAGCTTGAAGGTGACGGGACCGCCGGGTGTGCGGCGCGGGCGCAGCTGCGGGATCCACACCGCTCCGTCCACGGTGGCCCGGCAGATCGCGCCGTCCCGGGTCGCGATCACCGCGCCCGCCGCGCCGCGCAGTTCGTCCTCGGGGTGCCCGCCGTGCAGGAAGTACTCGCGTCCGTAGAGCTCGTCCAGCACACCGGGCTGCGAGTCGGCGGCCCGCAGCTTGCGCAGCACCGTCGCGGTGTCATCGGCCGCCCAGTCGATCCGTCTGAACTCCTGGGTGTGGTAGGGCCGCAGCCGTCCCTGGACGTCCGGGCGCGCGTAGTCGAGGGGCTCGGGCACGTGGTGCCCGCTCTGGAAGCGCTCGACCGCCAGCAGCACCGCCTCGACGGCCGCGTCGGACACCTCGTTGCGGTACAGCTCGCTCTTGCCGCACGCTGGTACGGGGTACGGCACCGAGGCCCAGATCGGCCCGGCGTCCATCTCGGCCACCGCCTGGAGCACGGTGACGCCCCACTGGGACGCGCCTTCGTGGATGGCCCAGTCGAGCGAGGACGGGCCCCGGTCGCCCTTGGGCCCCGGGTGCACGATCAGGACGGTGTGCTGCGACCAGATGTCCTCCGGTATCGCCCGGGTGAGCATCGGCGCCACGATCAGGTCGGGGCCGAAGCGGGCCACCCCGGCCCGTACCGGAGCGTCGCCGAGGGCGAGTTCGACTCCGACGGCATGGCCGCGTTCCCTCAGTTCGGTGTGGACGCGCTGAGTGAGGCTGTTGAACGCGCTGGCGATCAGCAGGATGCGCAAAGTGCCCCTCCGGCAGGTGTTGTCGGCTGCTGTGTGAAAGCCCTGCAAGTCCCCCGTGGATCCCCCGGATTGCGCCCGGCCCTCGACCGTCCCTCGGCTGTCGCCGCCATCAAGGACGGTACGCACGACCCGACTTCCCGTCACGGGTGCCGGCAGGGGCAGTTCCGGTTTTCGGCCGTACCACCGGCCGGGCGGGCCCATCCAACCATGGGCATGCACACGCAACAGCCGAAGATCGCGCCACCACCCCGACTCTCACCGCCCCTGCACAAACCCCCGACCAAACACCCGTCCGAACCCCAGAACGACCATCGACCAGGCCGTAGACGGCGGCTGCCCACTGCGCTGCGCCGCATTCCGGGAGTCGGCCCAATGACCCCCGTGACCGGGACCGTCCCCGGGCGGACCCGAGCCGTCGAACGCCGCGGGCCCCCTCCCGCACCGTGGCAGGAGGGGGCCCGCAGGCCGAGGGTCGCGGCTCAGCTGAGGCCGAGGGCCGGCATCAGGTAGTAGAAGGCGAAGACCGCCGCCACCGCGTACAGCGCGACCGGCACCGAGCGTCCCCGACCGGCGGCCAGGCGCAGGATGCAGAAGGTGATGAAGCCGAAGCCGATGCCGTTGGTGATGCTGTACGTGAACGGCATCATCACCATGGTCAGGAAGGCCGGGACGGCGATGGTGAAGTCGCTCCAGTCGATCTCCCTGATGGAGTTCGCCAGGATCAGGAAGCCGACGGTGACCAGCGCCGGGGTGGCCGCCTGAGCCGGGACCATGGTGGCCAGCGGAGTGAGGAAGA
Organism: Kitasatospora sp. GP82; assembly: GCF_029892105.1. Classification (GTDB taxonomy): domain Bacteria; phylum Actinomycetota; class Actinomycetes; order Streptomycetales; family Streptomycetaceae; genus Kitasatospora. Next base: position 116,931 of record NZ_JARZAJ010000013.1, read on the forward strand.
GCGCCGCCAGGAAGAGTGCGCCGGTGACGATCGAGGCGAAGCCGGTCCGTGCGCCCTCGCCGACGCCCGAGGTGGACTCGACGAAGCAGGTGTTGGCGGAGGAGGAGGTGGCACCACCGGCGGCGGTGGCGATGCCGTCGATCATCAGGATCTTGTTGATGCCGGGCAGGTCGCCCTTCTCGTCCAGCAGGTGCGCCTCGTCGGCGACGCCGAGGATGGTCCCCATCGCGTCGAAGAAGCACGACATCAGCACCGTGAAGACGAAGAGCACGCCGGTCAGGATGCCGACCTGGTGGAAGCCGCCGAACAGGCTGACCTTGCCGACCAGTCCGAAGTCGGGCGCGGAGACCGGGTTCCCCGGCCAGGCCGGGACGGTCAGGCCCCAGTGCATGGCCGGGATGGTCGCCACCCTGTCGATGATCACGGCGACGATCGTCATGGTGGCGATGGAGATCAGGATCGCGCCGGGCACCTTGCGGATCACCAGGACCAGAGTGAGCAGCAGGCCCAGAATGAAGATCAGGACCGGCCAGCCGTTGAGGTGGCTGTTGCCGCCGAGCTGGAGCGGGACGGTGGTGTGGGCGGCGTCGGGGATCCGGCTGATGAAGCCCGAGTCGACGAGACCGACCAGCGAGATGAACAGGCCGATACCGATCGCGATGGCCTTTCGCAGGCCGAGCGGCACCGCGCTCATGACCCGCTCGCGCAGACCGGTGGCGACCAGCAGCATGATCGCGAAACCGGCCAGCACCACCATGCCCATGGCGTCGGGCCAGGTCATCCTGGGCGCGAGCTGGAGGGCCACGATGGTGTTGACACCGAGCCCGGCGGCCAGGCCGATCGGGACGTTGCCGATCACACCCATCAGCAGGGTGGTGAGCCCGGCGGTGAGGGCGGTGGCGGTGACCAGCTGGGCGCTGTTCAGGTGGGTGCCGTTCATATCCGTGCCGCTGGCCAGGATGATCGGGTTGAGCACCAGGATGTACGCCATGGTGAAGAAGGTGGCGACACCGCCGCGGATCTCGCGCGGCACGCTGGAGCCGCGCTCGGAGATCCGGAAGTAGCGGTCCAGCAGACCCGTGGGGGTGGGCGCGGACTGGGAAGGCTCGGGCGACGTGGACGTCGGCTGGGCCAGCGGAGACATACGGGCGGTCCTCATCAGGTGGGGGCGGAGGAGGAGGGGTACCCGGAGCGACGGTGGCCGGGACCGCCGGGAGAGCCCGGGCGGTCAAGGCAACACGCCGGAGCTAACCGGAGCCTCAAGTATGTGTTCCTCGGTCGTGCACGCGCCATCTTCGCGCGTAGAAGGCATCCCTTACGATCACACCCCGTACCGCGTCCGCGCGGCACCCGGATCATTCGAAGATCGACTCCGCTCGGTCCACGGCCACCCGCAGCTCCTCCTCGCGCCGGCCTCCCCCGTACGCTTGGGGTCATGCCGAAGACCCCGCTGCGCCCCTCTCCCCCGCCGCTAGAGGCGAACGATGTCGCGATCGTCGGCGGCGGCACGGTGCTGTGGTTCGTCGCGTTCCTGGTACTGCTTCCGTTCCACAACTCGCTGCAGCGCAGCGGGCACGGCAACTGGCCCTGGATCTGTCTGGCCGGCGGCTGCCTCGGGCTGATCGGGCTCTGGTACTGCCGCGCCCGCAGGGATGCAATCAGGCGCAGCCGGGAGGCCGCCGATACCACCGAGCCCCCCGCCACTCGGTTGGACTGAATCACCCCGCAGTAGGGCGCACCGGACATATCACCCACCTAGAGTCGGTGCCATGACGCATCCGGCGGAAGAGACAGCGGACACCGGCCGGGGTTCGGCGGATCGGGGCTCCCACCCGCTGGGATCGGCCCCGGCGCAGCGCGGCGGACTGACGGCGGCGCAGGTTGCCGAGCGCGTCGCGCGCGGCGAGGTGAACGACGTACCGGTGCGCTCCAGCCGCTCCGTCCGCGAGATCGTCCGGGCCAATGTGCTCACCCGGTTCAACGCGATCATCGGGATCATGTTCGGCATCATCCTGGTCGTCGGGCCGATCCAGGACGGTCTCTTCGGCCTGGTGATCGTCGCCAACACCGGTATCGGCATCGTCCAGGAGCTGCGCGCCAAGAAGACCCTGGACGGCCTGGCACTGATCGGCGAGGCGAAACCGCAGGTCCGCCGCGACGGCGTCGCCCAGCAGGTCGCGGTGGCCGGGATCGTGCTGGACGACGCCGTACTGCTGGGCATCGGCGACAAGGTGATCGTGGACGGCCGGGTCACCGAGGCGGACGGCCTGGAGATCGACGAGTCACTGCTCACCGGCGAACCCGACCCCGTACTCAAGAACCCGGGCGACCAGGTGATGTCCGGCAGCTTCGTGGTCGCCGGGGCGGGCGCCTTCACCGCGACCAAGGTCGGCCGGGAGGCCTACGCGGCACAGCTGGCCGAGGAGGCGAGCCGGTTCACCCTGGTGCGGTCGGAGCTGCGCAGCGGTATCGACAGCATCCTGCGGTTCATCACCTATCTGCTGATCCCGGCGGCGATCGGCCTGATCGTCAGCCAGCTCGCGGTGGAGCGGCACGACTGGCGGGAGGCCGTCCGCCGGATGGTGGCCGGCATCGTGCCGATGGTGCCCGAGGGCTTGGTGCTGCTGACGTCGGTGGCCTTCGCGATCGGCGTGGTGCGGCTCGGGCGCAGGCAGTGCCTGGTGCAGGAGCTGCCCGCGATCGAGGGCCTGGCCCGGGTGGACACCGTCTGCCTGGACAAGACCGGCACCCTCACCGAGGGCGGCATGGACGTGGTCGAGCTGCGCCCGCTCGCCGCAGCACCGCTCGGCACCGCCCCCGACCACACGCTGCGCCCCGATGCGCCACTCGCCCGGCACGTCCTCACCGACCGGGGCGTCCTCCAGCAGGCGCTGGGCGCGATGGGCCGCGCGGACGCCCGCCCGAACCCCTCCATGCAGGCAGTGATCGACGCCTACGGCACCCCGGACGGCCAGGACGGCTGGCGGGTGCTGGAGGCGATGCCGTTCTCCTCCGCCCGCAAGTGGAGCGGAGTGCAGTTCCTGGAGCCGCACGGCACCGAGGCCAGCTGGCTGCTCGGCGCGCCCGACGTACTGCTGCCCGAGGACCACCCCGCCCTCGGCGAGGTGGACGAGCTGGGTGCCAAGGGCCTGCGGGTGCTCCTGCTGGGCCGCTCACCGCTCCCGCTGGACGCGCCGGACCCGGCGAGGCAGCTGGATCCGCTGGCCCTCGTGGTGCTCCAGCAGCGGCTGCGCGAGGACGCGGCCGACACCCTGCGCTACTTCGAGAGCCAGCGGGTCCAGGCGAAGGTGATCTCCGGCGACAGTGCGGTCTCGGTCGGTGCGGTCGCCTCCCATCTGGGCCTGCCGGGTGCCGAGCATCCCGTGGACGCCCGTACCCTGCCGAGCGACAGCGAGGAGCTGGCGGAGGTCGCCGACCGGGCCACCGTCTTCGGCCGGGTGAGCCCGCAGCAGAAGCGCGAGCTGGTGGGCGCGCTCCAGTCGCGCGGGCGCACGGTGGCGATGACCGGCGACGGCGTCAACGACGTACTGGCGCTCAAGGACGCCGACATCGGCGTGGCGATGGGCTCGGGCAGCGAGGCGACCAAGGCGGTGGCCCAGATCGTGCTGCTCAACGACAGCTTCGCCACCCTGCCGTCGGTGGTCGCCGAGGGCCGCCGGGTGATCGGCAACATCGAGCGGGTGGCCAACCTCTTCCTGGTGAAGACGGTCTACTCGGTGCTGCTGGCCCTGCTGGTGGTCATCTGCCATGTGCCGTACCCGTTCCTACCCCGGCACTCGACCGTGCTGAGCTCGCTGACCATCGGCGTCCCGGCCTTCTTCCTGGCCCTGGCACCCAACAACGAGCAGGCCAGGAGGGGTTTCGTCCGCCGGGTGCTGCGGCTGGCGGTGCCTGGCGGGGTCATCGCCGGTACGGCGACCTTCACGGCGTACATGCTGGCCCGGGCCGACCACGCGACCGAGCTGAAGGCGGACACCAGCGTGGCCACCCTGACCCTCTTCCTGGTGGCGATGTGGGTACTGGCGATGGTGGCCAGGCCGTACAACTGGTGGCGTCTGACGCTGATCGGCGCGATGGGCGGGGCGTTCGCGCTGGTGCTGCTGGTGCCGTGGCTGTCGGACTTCTTCCAGCTCTCGCTGGTGGGTACGCGTGATCCGCTCACCGGAGTGGGCATCGCCGTGACGGCGGGGATTCTGCTGGAGGTGGTCTGGCGGGTGATCGTCCGCCGGACGGACGAGAGTTGATCAGGGGCAAGGGCCAGCCAGACAGGGGTGCGGGGCTCTGTCTGGCTGGTCCTTGCCCCTGAAAGGCGGGTCGGCCTTGCTCAGGACTCGAAGTCGCGGGCGGCGAGCAGTTCGTAGGCCCGGTCGGGTTCGGTGAGGGCGGCCAGGATCTCGAAGCGGCGGTGCCACTGGCCGACCGACCAGGCGAGTCCGGCGGCCAGGCCCTCGGGGGTGGCCGCGTGCAGCAGCCCCGGCACCGGCGGGACGTCGAACTCGTCGTCCTCGTCAGCCGCTTCGGTGCTTTCGGGGTCGTACGGGAGCTCGGGTGCGGTGGCGGCGGTGTCCCAGCGCCAGCCGATCGCGGCCTCCTCGCCGTTCGGGCCGACCACCAGCAGTTCCTCGTGCTCCTCGTACACGGCGGGGCAGCCGGGCAGCAACTCCCGCACCACGGCCGGGGTTCGGTGCAGGGTGCCCTCGGAGAGGACCCGGCCGCCCGCGACCTCGCTGGCCAGCGAGACATGCAGTCGCTCGGCGAGTTCGGCGGCCCGCTCGGGGGCGACGGGCAACACCGGGTGGTCGTGCAGGAGTTCGACCAGGTCGGGGGCGTCCGCGACGACGGCTTCGGTGGCGTCCACGATCACCGTGCCGTCGGGGCGGCGGCCGGTGTCCGCATCCAGCGGAGGAACGGCCCTGACCTCGTCCAGCGACTCGATCCGATCGGCCGGAAGGGCGGCCAGCACACTGTAGATGCCGTGCAGTTGACGGTGGGTCACCTGTGCGGACGGCTCGACCAGCCGGTCCAGCACCTCGTCGGGGCCGTGCGGTTCGGCGAGCAGCGCGGCGAGCGTGGTGCGCACGCCCAGGGCGTGCAGGAAGGGCTCGTCCAGAGCGGTACGGGCCTCCTCGTAGAGGCCGCGCAGCAGCGGGTCGGCACCGGCGGCGCGCAGCCCGGCGGGCTCGCGCCCGTCCAGCACCGGGTGGTCGCGCAGCCACCAGGCGGTGTACGGCGGCAGATCGGCGTACGAGCCGTCGGGCAGCAGGGTGCGTACGGGATTGACGACCGCGTCACGGTACGGCGGGCGGGCCAGCAGGGCGAGTGCCTCGGGCCAGGCGTCGTCGTCGATGAGGTCGAGGTCGCGGACGGCCAGCAGCTCGGCGGCGACCGGCGGCACCCCCAACTCGCCGTCGTCGTCGACGTGCAGGGCCTCCAGGGTGTCCTCGCACCACTCGGCGAGGCCGTCGGGGGCCTCGTCCAGCAGGCCGGTGGGGCGACCGCCGGCGGCCCGGTCGGCAGGGGCGGTGGGGTCGAGCCGCTCCAGGTCGTCCGGGTCGAGCACCACGTCCTCGGCCCGCACCAGCACAAAGGTGCTCAACACACCTGCGGCGGAAAGGACTTCGGGCCCCCAGCGCTCCAGCAGGTCCTCGTCCACGTACCCGGCGTCGTCCTCCCGGGCGAGGGCGGCGAGCTGGCTGTCGGGGAGGATCAGTTCACCGGCGCGGGTGAGTTCGCCCTCGTCGTCCGGCAGGGCGAGCCGGGCCAGCCACGGGTGGTCGCCGGGGGTGGCCTCGGCGGCCTTGACCAGGGCCAGGACGGCGTCGGCCAGATCGACCGCGGCGTCGAAGTCGTCCTCGCCGAGTTCCAGCGAGCGGGCGACGGCGGCGCGCACCTCGGGGGTGTCCAACACCCCTGCGGGGGTCGCGGTGTTGGCGCCGAGCTTGGCCAGCAGCGGATGGGCGGCCTCGGGGTGGGCGAGGCGCAGGTCGAGCAGGCCGAGCGCCTCGGCGAGGGTGTCGGGGTAGCCCTCGTACCCGGCCCAGTCGGCGGCGTCGGAGGGCAGCAGGACACGGCGCGGCCCGGTGACGGTACGGCCGTCGGCGAGCGGGACGGGCAGCGCGCCGAGCGCCTCCGGGTCGGCCCCGGCCAGTGCCGCGTACAGGTTGCGCCACCAGGCGGGTTCCCGCTCCAGGCCGCCGAGCTGGTCGACCACCTCGGCCAGCGGCACCCGGCGCACCCCCAGCACCCGCAGCTCGCTGCGGCGCTCCAGACCGGCGGGCAGCAGGCCGGGGAAGATCGGGGCGAGCGCCTCGACCACGGAGCGGTCCGCGCCCTCCAACAGCGTTGCGTCGCGCGGGCGGAGCGCGGGTGTGCCCTCCTCGACGGGGGCGGGGTGCGGCAGGAAGGGTGTGCCGGGCAGGCGGTCGATGATCGCCGCCCGCAGCGCGTTGTCCAGCGCGCCCTGGCCGAGCGGGCCGGGAACGAGCGAGAGCGAGCCCAGGTCGGCGCCCCGGGCCCGCAGCAGGTCGGTGTAGGCGTCGGCGGCTCGCTCGGTGAGGAAGTCGGTGAGTGGCCCGGGGGCGACGTGTCGCCGGGTCGGGTCGAGCGGGTACCCGGCGATCAGCAGCGCGGGCACACCGAGCGGTTCGTCGCTCGGGGTCGGGGCGTGCACCACCGGCAGGGTGCGCAGCGGCTGCGGCGTACCGTCCGCATCGACCGGGACGGCCCAGGTCACCGTCCAGTACGGGCGGGCGCGCTCCTCGGTCGGCCGGTCGGCGAGCAGCTCGGCCGCGGTGGCGCCGGAGAGGGTGACGGTCTGCCACACGGCCTCGGCACCGTTGTCCGTGAGGGTGACGGTGGTGATGCCGTCGGGCCGCTGCGGGGCGGCACTGCGGCTGAGGGTACGGGTGCCGTCCGGCGTCTCCACGACGATCTCGGCCAGACCCGGGAGGGTCAGCAGCAGGGCGTCATCGATCTCGGCGAGCAGTCGGCGGGTCAGATCCTCGGCGGCGGTGTCGCGCAGCGGGAGGACCACCACGGTGTCGTACCCCTCGGGCGCGGCGCCCTCGGCGGGAAACGGCAGCCGCAGCAGCGGGACATGGCCCTCGCGGCGGCGCAGCTCCTCGGCCAGCTCGGGCCTGGCCCCGGTGAGCGCGTACGCCTCGGCCAGCGACCAGCGGACACTGCCGTGGGCACCGAGCACGGCGGGCTCGTCGGTGACGGCCAGGACGGCGGAGAAGCCGACACCGAAGCGGCCGACGGTGGCCGTCTCCTCGGCGTACCCGGCGCGCTTGGCCGAGGCCCGCAGCGTGGAGAGCGACTCGACGGCGGTGGCGTCCAGCGGGGCGCCGGTGTTGGCGGCGGCGAGCACACCGTCGCGCAGGGTCAGCCGCAGGCGTCCGGGCGCCGCACCGGAGCGTGCGGCGGCGTCGGCCGCGTTCTGGGCCAGCTCGACGATCAGCCGGTCGCGGTACCCGCCGAGAGCCAGCTCCTCCTCCGCGTTGGCGTCCTCCCTGAACCGGGCGGGCGCGGCCGTCCACGCCTCCAGGACCCGGCGGCGCAGCCCGGCCGTGTCGAAGACGTCAGGGGCCTGTTCGTCCGTACCGCTGCCGATGATCCGAGGCTCCACTTGCCCTGCCGCCTTCCGCCGTCTGCACCCTGCCCTGCGTACGGTGGGCATTCTCCCTCGCCCGGCGGCCCGCCACCGACCAGGGGCGCGGGAACGGCCTTCCGGCCGCGGGTTTCTCAAGGGGCTCGGGGAACTGCGAGCTTCTCAAGGGGCTCGGGCGGGTTTCTCAAGGGGCGCGCGCCCCTGAAAACCCCAGCCGTTCCCGCGTGGCCGGCGGAGCCTAGGAGTGGCCGAGTTCCTCGGCGGGCGCGTCCGGCTCGACCGAGCCGCTGGAGCGGTCGGGGTGGAGCTGGAGCGGCTCGACCTTCAGCTCGTCCAGGATCAGCTCGGACGGGACGGGCGGTGCGGGCAGCACGGCCGCCTCGGAGTGCCCGCCACAGCCATAGGCGAGCGAGACGACCTGGCCGTCGGCCGGGCCGAACTCGTTGCCGCAGATGCCGAACGCCTGACCGAGCGAGCCGCCGATCGGAATCAGGAAGCCACAGCTGCTGCAGTGCGCCGGGGCGGCCTGCGCCATCGGCGTCTGCGGGCCGTACGCGGTCTCCCAGCGGTCGGCGGCCAGGTGCAGGCCGAGCCGGGAGAGCACGCGGGGACGGCCCATACCGAGCTCGTCGGCCAAGGCACCGATCTCGGCGCGGGCGGGCGCGGCCTGGACGCCGGTGTCGGCGACCACCACGTCCTCCTCGGCGGCCAGCGCGACGGCGGAGTTCGGGGCGGGCTCGTCCTCGCCCGTCCAGCCGGGCTCCAGGCGCAGGTCGTCCGCGCCGGTCGGCAGCAGGTCGCCGGGGCCGAGGTCGCCTGGGCGCAGCCGCTCGCTCCACGGCACCCACTGGGGGGCCAGCACGGCGTCCTGGCCCGGCAGCAGGACGACCTCGTCCAGGGTGACGTTCTTGGCACGCGGGGCCCGGGCCACGGTGACCGCCCAGTGCCAGCCTCGGTACGCCGCGTCCAGGCACTCGAAGGTATGGGTCACAACCCGGTCGGCGTCCGCCTGGGCACCGAGGTGGTCGCCCACGGTCTCGGTACCGACGGCGTCGACAGCGGCCTGGCGGGCGAGCTCGACGGCCTCGGCACAGAGCCGGTCGGGGGTACGGCTTCGCATCGCAGCACTCACGGCGTCGATTCTCTCCCAGTTCTGTTGCCTGCGGTCCATTGCCGACGGTCTCTTGCCGGCGTTCCATCGCCCGCTCCGTCGCGGTCGCACATCGCGGCCGGACTCGAAGAGGTTTTCGGGAGAACCTCCCGAAAGAAGGCTCCGAGAACCCTCACCGGACCATGCCACGAGTTCCGGCCCCGCTGGGTACCGTGCTTCCCATTCTGCGTGACCCGGCACCGGTGCGGGGACCGGCCGCGCCGCCCACCGGGCTGCGCACACGCGAACTGCAGGCTACCCGCCGGTCGGCCCCCTGGGACAGTCCGGTGCCCGGCTCCTGACAGAGCCGCGCCGATTGGCGCCGCTTCCCTCGTACGGTGGGGGTTTGTCGGGCAGGATGACGTATGTGGCGGACGAGACCCCGTCGCAGCACGCACTGCACGACCAGCAGGCCAACGGCACCCCGGATACGGACGCGGAGCCGGCCGGCGTGCCGCGACAGCAGCACCCGGTCCCCCCTGCGGACGGCAGCGAGCCGCCGCCGGAGGACGGCTCGCCCTCGCCCGGGTCCTCACCGGCCGAGCTTTCACCACCCGAACATTCTCCCACCGAGGACGGTCGCGCTGCGGCCGGTCCCACCGCGGGCGACGACGATCCCGCGGCCGCCGCCGGGACCCACCGCAATTTCCTGGTGCGCGGCGCGTCCGCCGCCGGGCTCCGCACCGGCCGGGTGGTCCACGGCACCGGCCGGCGGATCCGGCGGGCGACGGCCGCCGAGGGCGCGGGCGAGTCGGGGCTCGCGAAGCTGATCGAACTGCACGCACTGAACTCCTTCGGCGACATGCTGATCACCGTCGCGCTGGCCTCGACCATCTTCTTCTCCGTCCCGACCGGCGAGGCCCGGGGCCGGGTGGCGCTCTACCTGCTGATCACCATGGCCCCGTTCGCGCTGCTGGCCCCGGTGATCGGCCCGCTGCTGGACCGGATGCCGCACGGCCGCCGCTCCGCGATGGCGATGGCGATGCTGGTCCGCGCCCTACTGGCCTGGACCATGGCCGGCACGGTCGCGAACGGCGGGCTCGCGCTCTACCCCGAGGCGCTGGGCGTGCTGGTGGCGTCCAAGGCGTACGGCGTGGTGCGCAGCGTGGTGGTGCCCCGGCTGCTGCCGCCTCAGCTGTCGCTGGTGAAGGCGAACTCCCGGGTGACACTGGCCGGGCTGCTGGCCACCGGCCTGGCGGCGGGGCTCGGCGGACTGCTGCACCTGATCGGCCCCGGCTGGCCGCTGCGCGGGGCCTTGCTGGTCTTCGTGATCGGCACCCTGATGGCCTTCCATCTGCCGCACAAGGTGGACTCCGCCAAGGGCGAGCAGCGCGCCCTGCTGCACTCCGACGAGGAGCACCCCGTGCTGCCCGCTGACGTGGTGCTGCTCCCGGAGAAGGCGACGCTGCGCACCGTCGGCCCGTCGGTGGTCCTCGCGCTGCGTGCGATGGCGACGCTGCGGGCCCTGGTCGGCTTCCTGGTGATGTTCCTGGCCTTCCTGCTGCGCGAGGACCCGGTGGGCGGGCTGGCGCCGACCGTGAGCCTGGGCATCGTCGCGGTGGCGGCGGGCACCGGCAACGCCCTCGGTTCGGTGTTCGGCTCCTGGCTGCGCACCAGGGGCTCGGAGGCCACCGTGACGGTGATGCTGCTGCTGGCCACGCTGGCGGCGGGCTCGTCGGCGCTCTGGTACGGGCTGCCGACGGTCGCCCTGGTGGCGGGCGCGGCCGGAGTGGCGGCCTCGCTCGGCAAACTGGCGCTCGACGCGCTGATCCAGCGGGACGTCCCGGAGACGGTGCGGACCTCGGCCTTCGCCCGCTCCGAGACGCTGCTCCAGCTCTCCTGGGTGGCGGGCGGGGCGGTGGGCATCATGCTGCCGCTGGACGGTGCGATCGGGCTCTCGGTGGCGGCCGGGATGGTCGGCATGATGCTGCTGTGGACGCTGCGGGCACTCGTCAAGGTCGGCCTGCGCGGCCCGGCGACCCGTCCCAGGGTCGCCTAGAGGTTTTCAGGGGCGCGGGGCCCCTTGAGAGACCCGCCCTCGCCCGGAAAGCTCGTTCACATGACACGGGCGGGGGAGACTTGGCCACCCGCGCGCACCTTGATCGGGGATGCCCGGTAGATTCATGCCCATGAGCCTCAGCACCCGTGTCATCGCCGCCGTCGGCGCCGTCGTCGTGATCGGCGCCGGCACGGTCGGAGTGTCCATCGCGCACGCCAACAGCGAGGGCAAGCCCGAGAAGCCGCTGGCCACCCTGGTGGTCGGCCGGTCCTCGATCCACGCCGGCCCGACCTGCTACAACGACGGCAAGCCCCTGAGCAAGGACGACATCGCCAACTGCCAGGCCAACGCCAAGAAGGCCGGCGACGAGGGCAAGCTGCCGAAGTCCGACGTGACCAGCAGCGACCGGATCGGCGTCGGCGTCGACCCGGAGGTCGGCGACAAGGGCTGGTGGGCCGCGACCGACGGCGGCCAGGGCCAGGCCCAGCTCGCCTCGCTGCGCACCGGCTCGACCTTCTCCGGCCTCCAGGCCGCGCCCGCACTGCTCTCCACCAGCAGCGAGAACACCCGGGTGACCGTGGTCGAGAACGACGCAAAGACCGGCGACATCGTCGCCGCCTGGTTCTTCGACCTCAAGAACAAGGGCTTCGTCCCGACCGCCCAGTGACACAGCGCCCGTTCGACGACGAGCAGCCGGGAGCGCATCCCGCCCGGCTGCTCGTCGTCGTCGCCGTCCAGGCGGAGGCCGAGGCGGTGCTGCGCGGGCTCCAGGAGGGCGCCAGGACGCTCCCCGTGCCCGGTGGTGAGCTGCACCGGGGCGAGCACGCCTGCGGGGTGCCGGTGGACGTCCTGGTCGGCGGCGTCGGCCCGGCGGCCGTGGCGGCCGCGACCGCGAGCCTGCCCTGGCTGCACCGGTACGAGCTGGTGGTCTCCGCCGGGATCGCGGGCGGCTTCGCCCCGCGTGCACCGATCGGCTCGATCGTGATCGCCGACGAGATCGTGGCCGCCGACCTCGGCGCGCAGACCCCCGAGGGTTTCTCCGACGTCGCCGAGCTGGGTTTCGGCAGCGTCCGCCACACGCCACCGCCCGCCGCCGTCCGCCTCGCCGCCCAGGCGCTGGACGCCGCGAGCGGGACGGTACTGACCGTCTCCACCGTCACCGGCAGCGCCGGGCGCGCGGCCGAGCTTACGGACCGCCACCCGCAGGCGCTGGCCGAGGCGATGGAGGGGTTCGGGGTCGCCGAGGCAGCCGCTCGGCACGGCGTGCCGGCGTTCGAACTGCGCACGGTCTCCAACGCCGTCGGCCCGCGCGACCGCTCCGCCTGGCGCATCGGCGAGGCGCTCGGTGCGCTCGAGCGGGCCTTTCTGCACCTGCCGTACCCGGAGCTGCTCCAGGAGGTCGAACGTGGCTGAGCCCCTGCGGATCGCCTACTCCCCCTGCCCCAACGACACCTTCGTCTTCCACGCCTGGGCCCACGACCTGGTCCCCGGCGCGGCGGCACCCGAGGTGACCTTTGCGGACATCGACATCACCAACGGCCTCGCGGAGCGCGGGGAACTGGACGTACTGAAGATCAGCTACGGCCAGCTGCCCTGGGTGCTGGACGAGTACGCGCTGCTGCCCTGCGGCGGCGCGCTGGGGCGGGGCTGCGGACCGCTGGTGCTCGTCCGCGAGCCGGGCGCGGACCTGACGGGCCGCCGGGTCGCGGTACCAAGCGAGCGCTCGACGGCCTATCTGCTCTTCCGGCTCTGGGCCGCCAAGGCGGTGCCCGGAGGATTCGGGGAGATCGTGGTGCTGCCGTTCCACGAGATCATGCCCGCCGTCCGGGACGGACGGGTGGACGCCGGCCTGGTGATCCACGAGGCCCGGTTCACCTACCGGCAGTACGGCCTGCACAAGCTGGCCGACATGGGCGAGGCGTGGGAGCAGGAGACCGGTCTGCCGATCCCGCTGGGCGCGATCATCGCCCGGCGCTCGCTGGGCACGGAGCGGCTGCGCGAGCTCGCCGAGACCGTCCGCGCCTCCGTCCGGCTGGCCTGGGAGGACCCGGCGGCGTCCCGCGCGTATGTGCTGGAGCACGCCCAGGAGATGGACCCGGACGTGGCGGACCAGCACATCGCGCTCTACGTCAACGAGTTCACGGCCGACCTGGGCGAGGACGGGTACGCGGCCGTGCACGGCCTGCTCACCCGGGCCGCCGCCGAGGGGCTGGTCCCCGCGATCGACCCGGGCGCACTGGCCTTCTGACGCCCTCCCGCGCAAGCGCCGGGGGGTGCGAGGAACCGAGCCCGGTCGGGCTCGGTTCACCGTGCTGCGGGGCCGGGTGTCAGATGTCGAACTGGTCGGCGACCGCGCGCAGCAGCACCGCCAGCTTCTGCCCGGTGGGCTTTGCCGGGTAGCGGCCGCGCTGCAGGCCGGGCAGGACGTCGTCCAGGGTGGTGATCAGGTCCTGCACGATCGGCGCCATGTCGTCCGCGCTGCGGCGCTGCGCGGCGGCCACCGAGGGCAGTGCCTCCAGCAGGGTGACGGCCATCGCCTGGTCGCCCCGGTGGCCGGCGACGACACCGAACTCGACCCGCTGGCCCGGCCGGAGCGAGGTGACCCCGGCAGGCAGCGCCTTGGTGTGGACGAAGACGTCCCCGCCGTCGTCGCGTGACAGGAAGCCGAAACCCTTCGTCTCGTTGAACCACTTGACCTGACCGGTGGGCATCTCGAACAGTCCTCGGTGGGGTGCGGGGCGATCGTGGCAGTCAAGCCAGTGATCACCGGGTGGATGGCGAGCCGACCGCATGGACGGACGGGCCGGACTCGATCTGCGGACTAATGATCCGTCAGCGGCTCAACCGCTCACAGCCGGACAGGGGATTGCCTGAGGCGCCGCGCCGGAGATCCGTGCACTGTCGGTGCGTGCGCTGCTGGTGCATCGGCCGCCGCCCCGGGCCTGGCGCGGCCAGGGCGCGGCATCGCGCTGTCCATGGCTCACACCCCCGGTTGGGAAAGCGGGGCGTCCGGACGGCCCCGTGCGTTGGCTGCATACCCTGGTCAACGGGAGGGCGAAACTCCCAGTTCCTGGAGAACTGCATGCAGTGACGGAGACGTTCGGCGGCCGGGGGCCCGCCGGGAGCTCGAACGAGCGGCTCAGGCGGGGGCGTTGAGGTGCTGGCCGAGCCAGCCGAGCGAGGCCGGGAGCATCCGGGACCAGGTGTTGAAGTTGTGGCCGCCGGTGTCCAGGGTGATCGAGGAGACCCTCGTCTGGCTGCCCTTGGCGGCCTTGATGAACTTCTCGGTGGTCGAGTAGTAGTCCCCGTCGCCCTCCTTGCTGCCGCCGACCAGCAGCGTGACCGCGGGCTTGGGCAGGTGGGCCATCCGCCAGCCCAGGTCGGCCTGGTTGCGGCGGTCCTTGCTGCCGGCGAACAGGTCACCGGTGGTGGGGTCCTCGGCGGCCTTGTAGTAGCCGGAGAGCGAGACCGCGGTGGAGAAGACGTCCGGGTGCTTCATCGACAGCTTGAGCGCGCAGTAGCCGCCGGTGGAGTTGCCGATCACGCCGAAGCTGCGGGGCCCCTCCCCGATCCGGTAGGAGCTGCGGATCGCCTGCGGGACGTCCTTGGCGAAGTACGACTCGGCCTGCGGGCCGCCCGGGATGTCCTCGCACTCGGTGTCGCGCGGCATCGCCGGCGACGGGCGCATCATCACCAGGACGGTCGGGTTGGTCTTGCCGTCCTTGATCGACTGGAGCTCGGTGGAGGGGTAGTTGAGCTTGGTGATCAGGTTCTTGGCGTCACCGGGGAAACCGGTGATGGCGATCGCCGCCGCGAACCTCTTGTTCGCGTAGTCCGGCTGGAAGTACTGCGGCGGCAGGTAGACGTAGCCCTCGGTGGACAGCCCGGTGCCCGCCCCCGGGATGCGGATCTTCTCCAGCTTGCCGACCATGGCCGGGTCACGGCCCACGGTGTTGGCGCCGCGTACGTTCTCGTTGGAGATCTGCTGGATGCCGGGGCGGCCTCCACCGGAGAGCGCGTTCCGGTCCTGTATGGTCACCGGGCCGTTGTTGCTGGTCCCCAGCAGGTCCGCCCAACTGCTGTAGAAGGCGAAGTAGTTGTTGGCCACCAGGCCGATGGTGCACATCACGACGAGCTGCGTGCCCACGATGGTGCCGACCCGGCCCGCGACGGCGACCCAGGAGCGCTTGGCGAGCCGGGGCCACACCCAGACCGTGCCGGCGATCATCAGAATCGAGATCAGCGCGGACAGCGCCAGCACCTTGTGACTGGTCAGACCCATGCGTCGTTACGCCCCTGCTCCACCGTTGCCAATACCCCACCCGGCGCTCGGCACGGGATCGACCCGCCACAGCACCGGCATTCTCCTAGGGTGCCTGAGAGTTTGCTGGGAGGCCTGAGCGCCAGGGGTGAGCCTACCCCCGCCGATCAGCGGGGGTAGGCGGGGTCTGCGACACTGGACCGTCGATCCGAGCCGGACCCAGCTGGAGGAGCGGGCATGAGCAGCACCACGGACCCCGGCGACGGCCTGATCCGGGGCGGGGCGATCGTCTTCCTCGTCGGTTCGATCGCCACCATCGTGACGTTCGTCCCCCTCTTCTTCGATCTGCCGCGCTTCCCGAGCATCGCGTACTGGGTCTGCATGCTGATGCCGGCCGGCTTCCTGCTCTCGCTCGGCGGACTGCTCCGCTCGGCCCGCGCACAGCGCCGCCGGGCCCGCGCCTCGGCCTAGGGCCTGTGGCAGTACCGCTGGCGAGGGCCCGAGAGGCGAGTGCCTACCGACTGAGCCCCCGAGAGGGCCTAGGCCGCCGGGTACTCGGCCAGCCAGGCCGGGAACTCCGTCAGATCGCCGAACACCACGTCGGCCCCGGCCTCGCGCAGCTCAGCCGCTCCGTACGGCCCGGTGGCCACGCCGATCGCGACCGCATCGGCCGCCCGCGCACCCCGGATGTCGCCGAGGTGGTCTCCGACGTACACGGCGGCGCCGTGCTCGCGCAGCGCGTCGCCCTTGGTCTCGGCCCAGGTGTCACCGACCACGATGTCCGGGTCGAGACCGACGTAGTCCAGCTGAAGCCTGGCGTTCGGCTCGTACTTGCCGGTGATCACGGCGACCCGGCCGCCCCTGGCCCGCACCGCCGCCAGGGACTCCCGGGCGCCGGGCAGCACCAGCGTGCCGGGCAGCGCGTGCTCGCGGTAGAGCGAGCGGTAGCGGGTCACCACCTCGTCCAGGTGTTCCGGCGGGAACCAGTTCGCCAGTTCCCGGGCCAGCGGCGGGCCCAGCCTGGTGACCACCAGGTCGCTGTCGATCCAGGTTCCGGTGGCATCGGAGAGCGCCTGATAGGCCGCCTTGATACCGGGTCGGGTGTCGAGCAGGGTCATGTCGAGGTCGAAGCCGACGGTGAGAGCCATGAGGCCCAGGGTATGCGGCAGGTGATCCGCCCCCGATTCACCCGCCGGCCCTATTGCCGGTCGGTCCAAGGCGGTTGAACGTCGAGCGCGGCCGGACGGTGGTGGCCGTGCTGCACGATCTCAACCAGGCCGCGCGGTACGCCGACCACCTGGTGGCGATACGGGACGGACGGATCGTCGCCCAGAGTGCGCCGGGTGAGGTCGTCACGGCGGAGCCGGTCCGCGCGGTCTCCGGCCTTGAGGCGGTGATCGTCCCGGACCCGGTGGTCGTCCCGGGCGCGCCCTGGGCGGGCTGAGCACTAGCGTCACGACAATTCGGACATACTGGGCGGGCAGTTTCCACGACCACCTGCCGACGACCACGCGAGGAGCGCCCGATGCCGCGTCAGCCCTCCCGCCGTACCGTGCTGCTGGGGCTGGCCGGACTGGCCGCGCTCGGCGCGGGGGCGCTGCCCGGGTGCACCTCCACGGCTCGCGGCCCGGCCACGACGGCCACCTCGTCCGGACTCTCGCCCACACCGTCGCCCGTCGGCCCCGACAACGAGCCGCCCAGCCCGCAGCCCCTGCCCAGCACCACCGTCACCGCCGCCACCGGCGTAGTGGCGGTCCCCGGCTCGCCGACCCGGGTGGTCGCCCTGGACACCGCCGAACTCGACTCGGCGATCACCCTCGGAATCACCCCCCTCGGCGCCGCCCAAGCCCCCGCCGACCACGGCCTGCCCGACTACTGGCCCGCCTCCTGGCTGGCCGGCATCGCCACCGTCGGCACCATCGGCGACCCCGACACCGCGATGATCGCCTCACTCGGCCCCCAGCTGATCCTCGGCAACCAGACCCGCGACGGCGCCCGCTACGACGCCCTGAGCAGGATCGCCCCCACCGTCCTCACCCAGACCACCGGCTACCCCTGGAAGACCAACTTCCAGCTGCACGCCCAAGCCCTCGGCCGCCAGGAGCAGGCTGCCGCAGTCGTCAGCGCGTACGGACGGCACGTGTCACAGACCGCCCAGGCGATCGCCGACGCGGGCTCGGCCGGGAAGCGGATCAGTATCGTCCGCTTCGTCGAGGGCTCGCCGAACGTCCGGCTGTACGGCAGGCAGAGCTTTGTCGGGACGTTGCTGGCCGACCTCCAACTCGGGCGTCCGGACCCGCAGAACGTCGACCAGTTCGACATCGAGGTGCCGCCCGACCAGATCGCCAAGGCCGACGGCGACCTGCTTCTCTACTCCATCTACGGCGACCCCGCGAAGGCCGGGGCCACCGCCGTCCTGGCCGGCAGCGGCTGGCAGTCGCTGAACGCCGTCAAGACCCACCGGGCCTTCTCGGTGGACGACCAGCTCTGGTTCGAGGGCATCGGCTACACCGGGGCCAACCTCATCCTCGCCGAGCTCCAGCGCTTCCTGGGCGGGTGAACGCGGGTCAGCCCCCCTGCGGGCGGCGGCGGAGGTTGAGCACCAGCAGGAAGAGCGCCGAGAGGACCGCCGCCAACCGCAGCACACCGGGAGCGGCGGCCCATGCCTCGTGGTTGAGCTGCTCCCCCGGCGTGAGCGGAGAGCCCCAACGGCCCTGCGACCGGCCCCAGAACCAGACCGTCGAACCGGTCATGCTGATCAGCGGAATGCCGAAGACCGCGAACTTCTTGGTGAAGTCGCCCAGTTTGGCGGAGAGATACGCGGCGGCCCAACCGATCAGCATCACCAGGATCTGACCCGTCACCGCCCCGGCGAGCAGCACGATCGCGGCCACCAGAAGCAGCAGCGAGGGGCGGCGGCCACTCAGGAGGCCTACGGAGCGCGGCGGTTGGCCGTCGGACGCAAGTGCTCCCTCGATGCCCGGCTGCTCCTCCTCGGCGGACTCCTTGCGCTGGTCCGGGATACGGGGGCCGGCGGCGGGATCGGCGGCGCCGAAGTCGAGGACGACGCTGTCCCAACCGGGGAAGTCCGCGGCGCTCACTCCGCGGCCCGGCGCGGCCTTGGCGGTCAGCCAAGCGCCGTCCATGGCCTCGGCCTCCGAGCGCGCACCCGCCGCCGCGCCGGGTTTCTCCAGCGGTACGGACGGTACGGCCGGGGGTGGTGCGGGCGGCGTCGGCGATGCCATGGGCACCTCCGGCGCGTACACGCTCTCCGCCTCGGCGCCCTGCTGCTCCGCGCCCTGCTGCCCGAGGACGCGCCAAGGCCCGTCCACCCGCCACCACTCGCCACCCGCGCGGCCGCCCTCGTGCCCGTCCGCCATAGCCCGTCACCCCGCCTCAGATCGCCCGACCCCGCTGATCGCTGAAGGTACCCACTCCCTGATACCCAGGCGAGCCCCACACGCCCCCGCGCCCCAACCACACCCTGCAAAGCCCGCAGGTGCGCGGGAAACCCCCACACCAGGATCCCTGCCGCACCGACCAGCCATGCGCCACCTCAAGGGCGCGGGGAACTGCGCGGCCAACCACACACCGCGTGATCCCCGCCGCACCGCCCAGCCATGCAACGCCTTTAGGGGCGCATGGCTGGTCGGGTAGACGCGTCCCGGCGTTGTTCCCGTCCGCCGGCCTCAGCCCGGCCGACTAAGCTGGGCCGGATGACCGCATCGCAGCGCGAGCCGCGCCCCGGCCGGGCCGCCGCCGCACCACGCACGCTCGCCGAGGAGCTCCGCGCCCGCAGCGACGAGGCACTGGCCGAGCTGCTGCGGGCCCGTCCCGACCTGCTCAATCCGGTGCCCAGCGACCTGACGCAACTCGCGGCCCGCCTCTCCAGCCGGGCCTCCGCCCTGCGCGCGCTGGAGCTCCTGGACCGCTTCACCCTCCAGGTCGCCGAGGCCCTGGCCGCCACCCCCGACGGCAGCCCCGAGGCCGCCGTCCGCAATCTGCTGGCCGGCCCCGCCCGGGTCAAGGCGCATCCGCTGGCCGACCCCGTCGACCGCGCCGCCGTCACCGCCGCGCTGCCCGCCGCGCTGGCCACCCTCCGCAGTCGGGCGCTGCTCTGGGGCCCTGACTCCGCCCTGCGCCTGGTGATCGCCGTCCGCGAGGCACTCGCCCCGAGCGCCAACAACCCGGGCCGTACAGGCCTGGGGCCCACCCTCGCCGAGGCCACGACGGGTATGTCACCGGCCCGTCTGCAGCAGCTGCTGGCCGGTGCCGGGCTGCCGCCCACCCCGGACCCGGTGACCGCCGTTGCCGCGCTCGCCGCCCTGCTGGCGGACCGCAAGCGCTGCGCGGCCCTGCTCGCCGAGGCCCCGGAGGCCGCGCTCGCCCTGCTGGAGAAGCTGGTCTGGGGCCCGCCCACCGGTACCGTCCCGGACGCCGCCCGCCAGGTGACCGCCGACGAGGCCCGCAGCCCGGTCGAGTGGCTGCTGGCGCGCGGACTGCTGCTGCCGTCCAGCCCCGGTTCGGTGGTACTCCCCCGCGAGCTGGCCCTACATCTGCGCGGCGGCCGCAGCCACCGTACGGTCACGCCCGTCGTGCCCCGGCCGACACCCGCCGCCGAACGCGATCCACAGGCTGTGGACAGTGCCGCCGCAGGGCAGGCGTACACCGCAGTCCGCACCGTCGAGGAGCTGCTGGACAGCTGGGGCCTGACGCCGCCGCCCGGTCTGCGCGCGGGCGGCCTCGGCGTACGCGACCTCAAGCGGGCCGCGCTCGCCCTGGAGTGCTCCGAGAGCACCGCCGCCTTCTGGCTCGAACTCGCCTACGCCGCAGGACTGTTGGCTCCCGACGGAGAAGCGGACGAGCGCTGGGCCCCCACCCCGGCGTACGACACCTGGCTCCAGCAGCCCGTCGCCGAGCGCTGGGCGCTGCTCGCCCGCAGCTGGCTCGCCACCACCCGGGTCGCCCAGCTCACCGGTACCCCTGACGGCAAGGGCAAGGCCCGCGCCGCGCTCGGCCCCGAGCTCGACCGCACCCTCGCCCCGTCGGTACGCCGTGCCACGCTCGCCGCGCTGGCCGCACTGCCACCCGGCAGCACCGCCACCGCCGACGCGCTGCTGCCCGTCCTGCAGTGGCAGCGGCCGCTGCGCGGCGGCCCCGCCCAGCCGGACGGCCGCGAACTGCGCGACCACCTCACCGACTGGACCCTCGCCGAGGCCGAACTGCTCGGGCTGACCGGACGCGGCGCCCTCGCCACCCCCGCCCGTACGCTGCTGGACGGCGGCGACCCGGTGGCCGTCCTCGCGCCACTGCTGCCGCAGCCGCTCGACCATGTGATCCTGCAGCCCGACCTCACCGCGATCGCACCGGGCCCGCTGCTGACCCCGCTCGCCCAGGCGCTGGCGCTCTGCGCGGACATCGAGTCCAAGGGCGGGGCCACGGTCTACCGCTTCACCGGCGAGTCCGTCCGCCGCGCCCTGGATGCCGGGCGCACCGCCTCCGACCTGCACGCCTTCCTGGAGCAGCACTCCCGAACGGGGGTCCCGCAGCCGCTGAGCTATCTGATCGACGACGTCGCACGCAGGCACGGCGTACTGCGGGTCGGCGCCGCCTCCTCGTACCTGCGCTGCGACGACACCGCGCTGCTGGCCGAGGTGCTCGCCGACCGGCGGGCCGTGGAACTGCGGCTGCGGCTGCTCGCCCCGACGGTGCTGGCCGCCCAGGCCGCGCCCGAGACCCTGCTCTCGGTCCTGCGCGGCATGGGCTTCGCACCGGCCGCCGAGTCCACCGAGGGCGACGTGCTGATCACTCGCCCCGACAGCCACCGCACCCCGCCGAGGACCGCCCCGGCACCGGTCCCCGGCGGCCCGCCGCGCCCCGACGACGTCCTGCTGGGCGCCGCGATCAAGGCGGTGCGCGCGGGCGACCGGGCGGCCACCGCCGTCCGACGGGAGACGGTGGCCGGGCCGGCTGCCACGCCGCAGCAGACCGGACCGGCCCGAACCGATCTGCGCCAGCTCCCGCGCACCGCCGCCGCCGACACCCTGGCCGCCCTGCAGACAGCCGTCCTGCTCGGCGAGCGGATGTGGATCGGCTACGTCAACGCGGAGGGACTGGCCTCCCAGCGCGTCGTCGACCCGGTCAAGGTCGAGGGCGGCTTCGTGACGGCGTACGACCACCTCACGGACGAAGTCCGTACCTTCGCCCTGCACCGCATCACCGGCGTCGCCGAGGTGGACGAATCCGCCTGACCCCCCACGAGGTCACCCGGATTACGCCGGAGGAGCTGCCCACCGAAG
The DNA here is from genome assembly GCF_029892105.1 of Kitasatospora sp. GP82. Lineage (GTDB taxonomy): Bacteria > Actinomycetota > Actinomycetes > Streptomycetales > Streptomycetaceae > Kitasatospora. Next base: position 138,270 of record NZ_JARZAJ010000013.1, read on the forward strand.
TGCAGGACCTTGGAGGTGCGCGCCCGGTGCGGAACACTGGAAGGTCCGCCACCCGGATGCGGGACACTGGAAAGTCTGCGACAGAACCTACGGAGGTTGCCCCGCGTGAACGACGGACCGCTCATCGTCCAGAGCGACAAGACACTGCTCCTGGAGATCGACCACCCGAAGGCCGCCGACTGCCGTCGGGTGATCGCGCCATTCGCGGAGCTGGAGCGAGCCCCCGAGCACGTGCACACCTACCGCGTCACACCGCTCGGCCTGTGGAACGCCCGTGCCGCCGGCCATGACGCCGAGCAGGTCGTGGACGCCCTGGTGAAGTACTCGCGCTACCCGGTGCCGCACGCGCTGCTGGTGGACATCGCCGAGACCATGGCCCGCTACGGGCGGCTGACCCTCAGCAAGCACCCGGTGCACGGCCTGGTGCTGACCACCACCGACCGGCCGGTGCTGGAGGAGGTGCTGCGCTCCAAGCGGGTCGCCCCGCTGGTCGGCGCCCGGATCGACCCGGACAGCGTGGTCGTGCACCCCTCCGAGCGCGGCCAGATCAAGCAGGTGCTGCTCAAGCTGGGCTGGCCCGCCGAGGACCACGCCGGGTACGTGGACGGCGAGGCCCACCCGATCCACCTGGAGGAGGACGGCTGGCAGCTGCGCCCGTACCAGAAGCAGGCCGTCGAGGGCTTCTGGCACGGCGGCAGCGGCGTGGTCGTGCTGCCCTGCGGCGCGGGCAAGACGCTGGTCGGCGCGGCGGCGATGGCCGAGGCCAAGTCGACCACGCTGATCCTGGTCACCAACACCGTCTCGGCCCGGCAGTGGAAGCACGAGCTGGTCAAGCGGACCTCGCTGACCGAGGACGAGATCGGCGAGTACAGCGGGACGAAGAAGGAGATCCGCCCGGTCACCATCGCCACGTACCAGGTGATGACCACCAAGCGGAAGGGTGCCTATGCGCACCTGGAGCTCTTCGACGCCCGCAACTGGGGCCTGGTGGTCTACGACGAGGTGCACCTGCTGCCCGCGCCGGTCTTCAAGTTCACCGCCGATCTGCAGGCCCGGCGCCGGCTCGGCCTGACCGCGACGCTGGTGCGCGAGGACGGCCGCGAGGGCGACGTCTTCTCGCTGATCGGGCCCAAGCGCTTCGACGCACCGTGGAAGGAGATCGAGGCCCAGGGCTACATCGCCCCGGCCGACTGCTGCGAGGTCCGGGTCACCCTCACCGACTCCGAGCGGCTGGCCTATGCGACCGCCGAGCCCGAGGAGCGGTACCGCTTCTGCTCGACCACGGCGACCAAGCGCCGGGTGGTGGAGTCCCTGGTGCGCAAGCACGAGAAGGACCAGACCCTGATCATCGGTCAGTACATCGACCAGCTGGACGAGTTGGGCGAGTCGCTCGACGCCCCGGTGATCAAGGGCGAGACCAGCAACACCCAGCGCGAGAAGCTCTTCGACGCGTTCCGGAACAAGGAGATCAGCGTGCTGGTGGTCTCCAAGGTGGCCAACTTCTCCATCGACCTGCCGGAGGCGACCGTCGCCATCCAGGTCTCCGGGACTTTCGGCTCCCGCCAGGAGGAGGCCCAGCGCCTCGGCCGGGTACTGCGGCCCAAGGCGGACGGCCACGCGGCCCACTTCTACTCGGTGGTGGCCCGCGACACCGTGGACCAGGACTTCGCCGCCCACCGGCAGCGCTTCCTGGCCGAGCAGGGCTACGCGTACCGGATCATCGACGCGGACGACGTGTAACCGCGTCACGGAGTGTCATCCGAGCCTGACGCCGTCGCGCCCGAGGAAGACCACGCGCGCGGCGGTGTCGAGCATGATCCCGACATTGCGGACGGCCTGCGCCATCGGGCTGCGGCGACGGTTGTCGGTGGTGGTGCTTCCGGCAGGCCTGCGCTGGGTGGTGCGTTCGGTGTTCATGTCCTCAACCGTAGGATTCCGGCCACCCCCGAAGCGTCAGCCCAGAGGGCGCAAAGACCGGGCCCTTCGTCCTTCTTCAGGCGTACGAGCCCCCTACGTCGCGGCCTACCCGACCCTGAGAGAAATGATTAGCACCGGGCTCGGCGGCGGTCTATGATCTCCCGTCTGCCCCTCCCGAACCGTGGTGCCAACCGTCGGCAGCCGTGGGAGCCCCGGCCGGTCGGCAACCGGTCGCGTCCTTCACTGTGAGCTACGACGAGTCCGCCGCCCCATCGCGAGGGCGGCCGGGAAGGTTCGCTGTGCACGCCCCCACCACCGACCCCCTTCAACGCGAGCGCGGCCATCTGGCCGCCTCCCGGGCCGCACTCAAGGCCATGCGCGAGGACGTGGAGTCCCTCGACCTGCGCGATGTCACCGGCACCTGGGTCTCCGCCGCCGTTCTGCAGAATCAGATCGAGCTGCGCATCGCGGCCCTGGCCGACCTCGCCCACACCCCGCTGTTCTTCGGCCGCCTGGACTATCTGCACGCCATCAGCGAGGAGCTGGCCGAAGGAGGCACGGGCGAGCGGTTCTACATCGGGCGCAGGCACGTGCACGACGCGGACGGCGACCCGATGGTGATCGACTGGCGTGCGCCGGTCTCCCAGCCCTTCTACCGGGCCAGCCGCACCGACCCGATGGACGTCGATCGCCGCCGCCGATTCGGTTACACCGGCGGCGAGTTGACCGCGTACGAGGACGAGAACCTCACCGATCCGGCCGAGACGGAAACGGCCTCCGCGCTGCTCGCGGCCGAGATCGAGAAGCCCCGCGTCGGGCCGATGCGCGACATCGTCGCCACCATCCAGCCCGAGCAGGACGAGATCGTCCGCGCCGACATCTCCGGCACGGTCTGCGTCCAGGGCGCCCCCGGCACCGGGAAGACCGCCGTCGGCCTGCACCGAGTCGCGTACCTGCTCTACGCACACCGCGACCGCCTCGCCCGGACGGGCACCCTGGTGATCGGGCCGAACCGCTCCTTCCTCCACTACATCGAGCAAGTCCTGCCCGCACTCGGCGAGTTGGACGTGGCCCAGGCCACCGTCCAGGAGCTGGTCAACCATGTCGAGGTGCGCGGCACGGACAGCGCCGAGGCAGCAACGATCAAGGGCGACCCGAGGATGGCCGAGGTGCTGCGCCGGGCCGTCCGGGCCGGGATCAGCCTGCCCACCGAACCCTGCGTGGTGGTGCGCGGCTCGCGCCGCTGGCGCGTACCGGCGTACGAACTGGTCGAGATCATCGAGGAGTTGAAGAGCCGCGAGATCCGCTACGGCGCAGCCGGCGAGGCCCTGCCGCAGCGCATCGCGCACGCCGTCCTGCTGAAGATGGAGCAGGGCGGCGAGGCCCCCGACGACCGGGTCCAGGATGCGGTCGCCCGCAACGCGGCGGTGAAGGCGGTGGTCAAGCAGTGCTGGCCGCCGGTGGACCCGGCCAGGCTGGTGCACCGGCTGCTCACCGACGCGGCGTTCCTGGCCGAGTGCGCGGACGGCGTCCTGGACGCCGAGGAGCAGGCTGCGATCCGATGGCCCAAGCCCGGCCGCTCCCTGAAGGTCGCGCCGTGGACGCCCGCCGACGCCGTACTCGTGGACGAGGCAGCCGACCTGGTGCAGCGCACCCCCTCGCTCGGGCATGTGGTGCTGGACGAGGCGCAGGACCTCTCCCCCATGCAGTACCGGGCCGTCGGCCGCCGCTGCTCCACCGGGTCCGCGACCATCCTCGGCGACCTCGCCCAGGGCACCACCCCGTGGGCCACGGGGAGTTGGCCCGAGGCCCTGCACCACCTCGGCAAGCCCGCCGCCCACGTCGAGGAGCTCACCACCGGCTTCCGGGTGCCCGAGAAGGTCATCGCGTACGCCTCCCGGCTGCTGCCCGCGATCGCCCCCGGCCTGGCTCCGGCGACCTCCATCCGCGACACGCCCGGCTCACTGGCGATCGAACGCGTCGACGGCGCCACGGGCGGGCCGGGCGAGGCGGTGATCGAGGCGGTGATCGCGGCCTGCCGCAGGGCCCTGGCCCGTGAGGGCTCCACCGGCCTGATCGCCGCCGACGCCCGGATCCCCCTGCTGGCCGAGGCGCTGACCGAGGCGGGCCTGCCCTTCCTCGACCCCGGCACCGAGACCAGCACCGAGGCGCGGCTGACCCTCGTCCCCGCGTCACTGGCCAAGGGTTTGGAGTACGACTACGTCGTACTGGACGAACCCGCCGCCGTGGTCGCGGGCGAGCCGGACGAGCGCACCGGCCTGCGCCGCCTGTACGTCGCACTCACCCGCGCCGTCTCCGGCCTGACAATGGTCCACGCCGAGCCCCTGCCGGACCAACTGCGGGCCTGATCACCTCACGAGCGCGGAACCCTGTTAGGGGCAACGGGGAAGCCGCTCGGGGGCGCGGGGCTCTGAATGGCTCCCCCGTTGCCCCTGAAAGGGCTACCGGCTCAGTTGTCGATCAGGGCCCGCCACTCGGCGACCTTGGCGGGGTCGACCGGGGCGGTCCAGCCGCCGGGGCGGACGGCGCCGCCGATGTGGAAGGCGTCGAAGCCGGATGCCCGCAGGGCGGGGACGTGCTCGGCCCGGAGTCCGCCGCCGACCAGGATCCGCTGGCGGTAGCCCGGCTCCCCGGCCTGGGCCAGTTCGCCAAGCAGGGTCTCCCGGCCCGCCCCCACCCCGGTGGGCGAGCCGGAGGTCAGGAAGGTGTCCAGGCCGGGCAGTTCGGCGACGGCGGCCCGGACGGCGGCCCGGTCCGCGCTGTGGTCGATGGCCCGGTGGAAGGTCCACCGGCAGTCCGCGACGGCCTCGGCGACGGCGGTGGTCGCGGCCAGGTCCACGGCCCCGTCGGCATCCAGGAAGCCGAGGACGAACTCCTCTGCGCCCTCGGCCCGCAGCGCGGCGGCCCGGTCGCACAGCTCGTCGAGGTCGCCCGGGGCGAAGCCGTCCCGGATGCGCAGCATCACCCGCAGCGGGACGGCCACGGCGGCCCGGATGGCGGCGAAGTCGGCGACCGACGGGGTCAGTCCGTCGGCGGCCATGTCCGCGACCAGTTCGAGGCGGTCGGCGCCGCCGGACTCGGCCGCCTGGGCATCCTGCGCGGTCAGCGCGATGACTTCGAGAATTGGTCTAGACATGTCGCTACTCTGCCATACCACGGGCCGCCCCGGCGAGCCCCCGTCACCCGAAAGCCCCGAGCGGCGCCGGCCGGGCCGCGTCCACCGAGGCCGGACGGCTGTCATGCCGCTGCACATATCGGCGAACGGCTGTACCGCCCACCGCAAGTACTGACGTTCCATCGACTCCGCCTGACGCACCGCCCACCCGACCCGCCACAATGACCCCATGCCTTCCGAAGCCCTGCTCGACCGCTGGCACGCCCTGCTGACCCGCTGCGGCGCCACCGCCGATCCCGCGCCGTACGGGCACGACCTGCTGACGCGCTGGGCCGAGCCGCAGCGCCGGTACCACACCGTCCACCACCTTCGGGCGGTCCTGGAACAGGTGGACGCCCTCGCCGGGGACGCCGACGACCCGGACGCCGTCCGGCTGGCCGCCTGGTTCCACGACGCGGTCTACCGCCCCGAGCGGTCCGAGAACGAGGAGCGCAGCGCCCAGTTGGCGGTCCGCGCGCTGCGCGAGGCGGGGGTGGCCGAGGCCCTGGTCGCCGAAGTCGCCAGGCTGGTGCGGCTCACCGTCACCCATCACCCCGAGCCCGGGGACCGCAACGGCGAGGTGCTCTGCGACGCCGACCTGGCCGTACTCGGCGGCTCGCCGGAGGCGTACGCGGCGTACGCGGCCGCCGTCCGCGAGGAGTACGGCTTCGTCCCCGAGGACGCCTTCCGGGCCGGACGGGCCGATGTACTGCGGCAGTTGCTCGATCTGCCCGCGCTCTACCGCACGCCCGGCGCGCGGGAGCGCTTCGACGCCCGGGCCCGGGCCAACCTGGCCGCCGAGCTCAGCGCTCTGACACGCTGACCTTCCGGCGCCGCAGCCCGGCGGCCGTCAGCCGGGCCACCAGTTCCCTGCTGCCGACCGGCTGCGCACCCAGCCTCAGCGCGTCCCGGTAGCGGGCCTCCGGGATGTCGTAGTGATCCCGTTCGAAGGCTCGCGGCGGGGCGCCCAACCGCTCGGCGAAGGCGTGCAGTTCCTCGTACGAGACGTCGCTGGCCAGGTGCGACCAGAGCCTGCCGTGGCCCGGCCAGGTCGGCCGGTCGATCAGGATCACGAGAGCTGTCCGACCGGCGCCACCACGAGGCCCTCCTTGCCGCAGACCCAGTGCGGCTCGGGCCCCAGCTCGGGCTCGACGCTCAGCGCGTGCGGGTCGCCTTCGGCGGCGCAGGCGGTGCACAGCGGCCAGCGGCCGTACGCCTCCAGCAGCGCGTCCTGCACGTCCTGGGCCAGCAGACCGAGCACGAACTCCGTCCCGTCCGGCCACTGTTCCAGCCACCAGCGGCGGTGGGTGACCGCGTCCTCGACCATCGAGACGACCGCCGCCTCGGCCGCGCCCCTGGCGGTGAGGTCGGCGAGGATCAGCGCCCGTGCGGTGTGCAGTGCGGTTTCGATGTCAGTGGAGGAAGGCATCCGCCCATTGTCCCGCAGCCGGACGGCCGGCGGCCCGCGCGCACTCCCGCGCGGGGGTGAACGCCGCGAGGGCGGCCTCCCGCAGTGGGGAGACCGCCCTCGCGAACGCTTCGAACTCGCCGATCCTGGAGGTCAGGATCAGAAGTCCATGTCACCGCCCGGCATGCCGCCGCCGGCGGCCGCAGCGGCCTTCTCCGGCTTGTCGGCGATGACGGCCTCGGTGGTGAGGAAGAGCGCCGCGATGGAGGCGGCGTTCTGCAGCGCGGAGCGGGTGACCTTGGCCGGGTCGATGATGCCCGACGCGATCAGGTCGACGTACTCGTTGGTGGCGGCGTTCAGGCCGTGACCGGCGGGGAGGTTGCGCACCTTCTCCACCACGACGCCGCCCTCGAGGCCGGCGTTGGTCGCGATCTGCTTGATCGGGGCCTCCAGCGCCACGCGGACGATGTTGGCACCGGTGGCCTCGTCGCCCTCGAGCTCCAGCTTGTCGAACGCGACACCGGCCTGCAGCAGGGCGACGCCACCACCGGCGACGATGCCCTCCTCGACGGCGGCCTTCGCGTTGCGGACGGCGTCCTCGATGCGGTGCTTGCGCTCCTTGAGCTCGACCTCGGTGGCCGCGCCGGCCTTGATGACGGCCACGCCGCCGGCCAGCTTGGCGAGGCGCTCCTGGAGCTTCTCGCGGTCGTAGTCCGAGTCGCTGTTCTCGATCTCGGCGCGGATCTGGTTGACGCGACCGGCAACCTGCTCGCTGTCGCCGCCACCGTCGACGATGGTCGTCTCGTCCTTGGTGATGACGACCTTGCGGGCGGAGCCCAGCAGGTCCAGACCGGCGTTCTCCAGCTTGAGGCCGACCTCCTCGGAGATGACGGTGCCACCGGTGAGGATGGCGATGTCGCCGAGCATGGCCTTGCGGCGGTCACCGAAGCCCGGGGCCTTGACGGCGACGGACTTGAAAGTGCCACGGATCTTGTTCACGACCAGGGTCGACAGGGCCTCGCCCTCGACGTCCTCGGCGATGATGACCAGCGGCTTGCCGCTCTGCATGACCTTCTCCAGCAGCGGGAGCAGGTCCTTGACCGAACCGATCTTGGAGTTGGCGATGAGGATGTAGGGGTCCTCGAAGGACGCCTCCATCCGCTCCAGGTCGGTGGCGAAGTAGGCGGAGATGTAGCCCTTGTCGAAGCGCATGCCCTCGGTGAGCTCAAGCTCCAGGCCGAAGGTGTTGCTCTCCTCGACGGTGATGACGCCTTCCTTGCCGACCTTGTCCATGGCCTCGGCGATGAGCTCGCCGATCTGGGTGTCGGCGGCGGAGATGGACGCGGTGGAGGCGATCTGCTCCTTGGTCGTCACCTCCTGGGCCTGGGCGAGCAGCTGGTCCGAGACGGCGGCGACGGCCTTCTCGATACCGCGCTTCAGGGCCATCGGGTTGGCGCCGGCGGCGACGTTGCGCAGACCCTCGCGAACGAGCGCCTGGGCGAGCACGGTGGCGGTGGTGGTGCCGTCACCCGCGACGTCGTCGGTCTTCTTGGCGACCTCCTTGACGAGCTCCGCACCGATCTTCTCGTACGGGTCCTCGAGCTCGATCTCCTTGGCGATGGAGACACCGTCGTTGGTGATCGTGGGGGCGCCCCACTTCTTCTCAAGGACGACGTTGCGGCCCTTGGGGCCCAGCGTCACCTTGACGGCGTCGGCAAGCTGGTTCATGCCGCGCTCAAGGCCGCGGCGAGCTTCCTCGTCAAACGCGATGATCTTGGCCATCGGAAGTGGTCCTCCAGGACACGGTCGACTGCTCGGACCAGAGGTGCCCGCGACGGACGGCCCTGCGAGCGGGGGTCCCTTCCCCTGCCGCTCCCTGAGGCCTCACCGACCCAGTCCGTTTGTCACTCTCAAGCTGAGAGTGCTAACGCCAATGATTAGCACTCTGGGGTATCGAGTGCAAGCCCAATGCGGCAGTGTCGAGGGGGGATCGGCAGTCGGGGCGGATCCGGCCGGCAGCGCCCCGGACACGGCAGCGGGCCCGCACGACAGCTGTCGTACGGGCCCGCTGCACAAGTGACTGAGCGCCAGCTCGCGACCGAGCCGAGGGCTCCGCAGGTCGGAAGGTCAGACCGCAGCGTTGCGGACCATGTCCGCCTGCGGACCCTTCTGTCCCTGGGAGATCTCGAACTCGACCCGCTGGCCCTCTTCGAGGGTGCGGTAGCCGTCCATCTGGATCGCGCTGTAGTGGACGAACACGTCCGCACCACCGTCGACCGCGATGAAGCCGTAGCCCTTCTCCGCGTTGAACCACTTGACGGTGCCCTGAGCCATTCCGAACTCCCCTTGTGCTGTGCTGGCCCTTCACGGGCCCGCAGGGTGCGGGCCCAGGTTGGTAGGCCGGCCCGAGGGAACCCCCCCTGGGCACAGCCGTGCACGCCGCAAGCCACCACCGATTCCCGGGAGTTGCCGGTCCGGTGGGTGATTGCGTACGACCGCGGCTGAATGTATCCGGACAGACGCCCTCTGCAACAGGCCCAACTTCCGGGAATTCCCGCCGGAAGTTATCGGATATCGCGGGATAAAAGCGGCAGAGACCGTCAATTCCCGCCGGGCATAGCGGACGAATTGCCGCAAATCGCCGATAGATTTCTGACGTCGTCCTGACATCTTCTGCCGCGCACTGTGTGGAGTCCGTCTCAGCGGCCGGACGAGCCTTGCGCATGCGATCGGCTGACGGAGCATCAGTAGCGGCCGCCGGACTGCGGCTGCGCTCCGAGGACTGAGCGGCGGGGGGAGTACGCCGACACCTGCGCACTTTACCCTCAGTTGCGGGCATGCTTTTCCACCGGCACGCCAAGAGCCGCCGACCGGCACGGAAATAAACATTCCGTACCCGTCGACGGCTCCTGTCGTGGTAACGGGCATAGGCACCCGCAGGCACCGGCCGAGACCGGAGGGTCTCAGACCCTCCGGCAATTGGGGGGTCCAGGGCTCAGCAGCCGCCGGCCACCGCCGGAATGACGGAGACGCTGGCGCCGTCCTTGATCTCGGTCTCCAGGCCCTTGTCGAAGCGCACGTCGTCGTCGTTGACATAGACGTTGACGAAGCGGCGCAGCTTGCCGGCGTCGTCCAGGATGCGCGCGGCGATGCCGGGGTGGTTGGCGTCCAGGTCGGCGATGACGGCGGCCAGGGTGGCGCCCTCGGCGCTCACCTCGGAGGCACCGCCGGTGTAGGTGCGCAGGATGGTCGGGATGCGGACGGAAGCACTCATGGTCGAAGCTCCTCAGTGGGGGTGGTGGTCTCGGGCCCACGGGCCCGGCCGACCGGGCGGGTGGCGTCGGGCAGCGGCGAGGCGGCTCACGCGGAGGCCGGGCCGGCGGCCCGACTGTGCTGGTCGAGGATTCCGCTGGCGCGGAGGGAGTCCAGCGTCGGGCGGATGGTGGCGGTCAGGCCCGCGTCGGACACCGCGTCGAGGGTCTTCAGGCCGTCGCCGGTGTTGATCGCGACGGTCTCCCTGGCCGGGTCCAGCCGCCCGGTCTCGACCAGCTTCTTCAGCACACCGACGGTCACGCCACCGGCGGTCTCGGCGAAGATGCCCTCGGTACGGGCCAGTAGTTTGATCGCGGCCACCACCTCGGCGTCGGTGACGTCCTCGACGGCGCCGCCGGTGCGGCGGGCGATGTCCAGCACGTACGGACCGTCGGCGGGGTTGCCGATCGCCAGCGACTTGGCGATGGTGTCCGGCTTGACCGGACGGATCACGTCGTGGCCCGCCTTGAAGGCGGCGGAGACCGGCGAGCAGCCCTCCGCCTGGGCACCGAAGATCCGGTACGGCCGGTCCTCGACCAGTCCGAGCCTGATCAGCTCCTGCAGTCCCTTGTCGATCTTGGTGAGCTGGGAGCCGGAGGCGATCGGAATGACGATCTGCTCCGGCAGCCGCCAGCCGAGCTGCTCGCAGATCTCGTACGCCAGGGTCTTGGAGCCCTCGCCGTAGTACGGACGGAGGTTGACGTTGACGAAGCCCCAGCCCTCGCCGGCCGGGTCGCCGATCAGCTCGGAGCAGAACCGGTTCACATCGTCGTAGTTGCCCTCGATGCCGACCAGTTCGCCGCCGTAGACACCGGCCATGACGACCTTGCCCTGCTCCAGGTCATGCGGGATGAACACGCAGGACCTGAACCCGGCCCGGGCGGCCGCGGCGCCCACCGCACCGGCCAGGTTGCCGGTCGAGGAGCAGGAGAGGGTGGTGAAGCCGAAGGCGCGCGCCGCCTCGATGGCACAGGCGACCACCCGGTCCTTGAAGGAGTGGGTCGGGTTGCCCGAGTCGTCCTTGATGTGCAGCTGTGCGGTGAAGCCCAGCTCGCGGCCCAGGTTGTCGGCCTTGACCAGCGGGGTCCAGCCGGGGTTCAGGTTGGGCTTGGCGGCGACATCGGCCGGGACTGGCAGCAGCGGGGCGTAACGCCAGATGCTGGCCGGGCCCGCCTCGATCCGCCCGCGCAGCTCCTCGGCTTCGTACGAGCCGAAGTCGTAGGCGATCTCCAGCGGGCCGAAGCACTCGAGACACGCGAAACTGGGACCGAGCGGGAAGCGGGTACCGCACTCGCGACAGGACAGCGCTGCGGCGGGGCCGAGGTCCGGGCCGAGGTCGACGGTCGCGGTAGCTGCGGGGGTAGCGGTAGCCATAGTGGCGGAGGCCTCTCTCCTCATCTTCCCTGTGGCGCGGTCGCGCCACAGGCCGGAATTGGCACCTGTCCCGCCGGCCTGTGTGACAGCCGGGCGGGAAGGTTGCCGGGACGTCAACGGGCCGTTCCCTCAGTCCCTCTGGATGAGCTCTGTGAAGTTGTGGTCACGCTGCTGGGCCGACCCCGATGTGCAAGGGTCCAGCCGCAGTACGAAGACTGTATCCGAAGGTGTCAACCTCGAACGGGACCGTCCGGCCTACGAGATGACGCCGACCGTTTCCGAATCGGACCGAGGAGTTCCACTGTGCCCGACGAGCTGACCGAGGCTCTTCTCCCGGAGGTGGCGAGCTGGCTGCGCCGCCGTTCCTGGACGGCTGCCGACCGTCCCGCCGAGGCCCTGCTGGCGGCCAAGCGGGCGGCCGGCCCGGCCGGCACGGTCAGCGTGGTGCTGCCCGCACTGGACGAGGAACCGACGGTCGGCGAGATCGTCCGGGTGATCCGCCGCGAGCTGATGGAGCGGCTGCCGCTGGTCGACGAACTGGTGGTGGTCGACTCGGGCTCGGTGGACCGCACCGCCGAGCTGGCCGCCGCGGCCGGTGCCCGGGTGGTGCACCGGGACGACATCCTGCCCCGAATACCCACCGCGCCCGGCAAGGGCGAGGTGCTCTGGCGCTCGCTGCTGGCCACCTCCGGCGAGATCGTCTGCTTCATCGACGCCGACCTGCGCGAGTTCGACCCGGCCTTCGTCACCGGGATCGTCGGGCCGCTGCTCACCGACCCCGGTATCCAGCTGGTCAAGGCGATGTACGACCGTCCCCTGGAGACCGAGGGGGCAGTCGTACCCGCAGGCGGGGGACGGGTCACCGAGCTGGTCGCCCGCCCGTTGCTCAACCTGCACTGGCCGCAGCTCGCCGGGTTCGTCCAGCCGCTCGGCGGGGAGTACGCGGCGCGGCGCTCACTCCTCGAACGGCTGCACTTCCCGACCGGGTACGGGGTCGAGCTGGGGCTTCTGGTGGACGCCCTGGACGAGGTCGGCCTCGACGCACTGGCCCAGGTCGACGTCGGGGTCCGCCACCACCGCCATCAGGACGGCCAGGCGCTCGGCCGGATGGCGGCCACCATCTACCGCACGGCACTGGAACGTCTCGACCGGACCCACCGCCTCAAGGCCGCCGACGACCTGGTCCATCCGCACATCACCCAGTTCACCCGCGACCCGGCCTCCCGCGACTTCACCGCCCACACCCACCCCGTCACCGCCCTCGAACGCCCCCCGATGCGTACCATCCCCGAATACCGCACCCGCCAGTAACCCCCAGGCGGGCTCGGGGCCCCGGGCGAGCCTTCAGCGCCACAAGCGGGCCCGGGCGACGGGCGAGCCTTCAGGGGCGCGGGGCTCTGAAAACTCACCCCTACCGCGAAGGGCCTTCCCCAGGCCCCCCGGGATGCTCTCGTGCTGGGTGGTTTGCCCGTGGGGAGGCCCGGCAAGGTTCAAGGCATGGGCGATCTCGCGACCGAACGTTCGAATCCGACCGGCACGGCCCCGATCCTGGTGGCCTCGAACCGCGGCCCGGTGTCCTTCAGCATCGAGGACGACGGCTCGTTGACCCTGCGCAGGGGCGGCGGCGGCCTGGTCTCCGGGCTCTCGGCGATCGACGACCCGTCCTCCGTCTGGGTCTGCGCGGCACTCGGGGACGCCGACCGCGCGGCCGCCCGCCGGTCCCCCGACGGCCGTCTCGACCTGGGGGGCTTCGAGGTGGGCGGGCAGGCCGTCCGGATGCTGGACATCGACCCCGGCACGTTCACCCGCGCCTACAACGGCGTGGCCAACTCCAGCCTGTGGTTCGTCCATCACCTGCTGTACGACACCCCGGTCTCACCGCTCTTCGACGACCGCTTCCGCCGCGAGTGGGAGTCCTACGAGGCGTACAACGCCGCCTTCGCCGAAGCGCTGGCCGCCGAGGCCGCCCCGGGCGCCGCGGTCCTCATCCAGGACTACCATCTCTCGCTCGCCCCGACGCAGCTCCGCGCGCTCCGCCCCGATCTGCGCATCGGCCACTTCTCGCACACCCCGTGGGCCCCGCCCGAGTACTACCGGATGCTGCCGGACGACGTCGCCGAGGCGGTGCTCAGCGGCATCCTCGGTGCCGACCGGGCCGCGTTCCTGACGCGCCGCTGGGCGCTGGCCTTCGCCGACTGCTGCGAGGCGGTGCTCGGCGCGACGGTCGACCGGGACGCCCTCACCGTCACCCACGCCGGACGCACCACCCGGCTGGGTGTGCACGGCCTCGGCGCCGACGCCGACTTCCTGCGCTCACGGGCCCACCAGCCCGATGTGGACGCCCGGTTGGCCACCCTGAAGCAAGCCGTCGGCCACTCCGGCGACGGCACACCGCGGAAGACCGTCGTCCGGGTGGACCGCACCGAGCTGAGCAAGAACATCGTCCGCGGCCTGCTCGCCTACCGGCACCTGCTCCGCTCCCGCCCCGACTGGCAGGACCGGGTGGTGCACATCGCCTTCGCCTACCCCTCGCGCCACGACCTGCCCGAGTACCGCGAGTACACGGCGGCCGTCCAGCGCATCGCCCACGAGATCAACGACGAGTTCGGGACGGCGACTTGGCAGCCGTTGATCCTGCATGTCAACGACGACTTCCCGCGTTCGCTGGCCGCCTACCGGCTCGCCGACGTGGCCCTGGTCAACCCCATCAGGGACGGGATGAACCTGGTGGCCAAGGAAGTCCCGGTGGTTTCCGACGCGGGCTGCGCCCTGGTGCTCTCCCGCGAGGCCGGCGCCTACGCCGAACTCGCCGAGGACGCCCTCACGGTGAACCCGTACGACATCATCGCCACCGCCGAGGCCCTGCACCAGGGGCTGACCATGCCGGCCGACGAACGCGCCGACCGGACCAAGCGGTTGGCGGCGGCAGCGACCGCGCTGCCGCCGCAACGGTGGTTCCTGGACCAGCTCAGCGCGCTGGGCCCGATCGGCCCGACGAGCTGATCCGGTCTGCCAACTCGGTCAGCAGCGCGACCACTCCGGCCGGCCCCGGCACCAACAGGTCGGCCCGGTCGGCGAGTTCGCGTACCTGTGGCTCGCCCTCGACCGTCCCGCTGCTGCACACCAGCAGCCCCGGCAGACCGTCCGCACGGCGCTTCTCGACGGCCGCGTACGCGGGCAGATCGCCGAGGTCGTCCCCGGCGTACAGCACCGCGCCGACGGCCGGGCGCTCGGCCAGGAAGGCGGTCAGGGCCGTGCCCTTGTCCACCCCCGGCGGGCGCAACTCCAGGACGTAGCGGCCGGGTTCGACCATCAGGCCGTGGTCGGCGGCGAGGCGGGCGAGCGGCTCGCGGAGCAGGTCGAGCGCAGCGTCGGGGGACGGCGTCCGTCGGGTGTGGACGGCAAGGGCCCGGCCCTTGTCCTCGATCCAGGTGCCTGGCCGGGCACCCGCCCGCTCCAGTGCGGCGGGCAGTTCGGCCCGCAGTGCGGCCACCCCGGGCGGTGGCGGGGGTGCGGTCAGCTCGCCCGTCCCGGCCTCCCAGCGCTCGGCGCCGTACTGGCCGAGCACCGTCAGATGCGCCAGGTCCGGGACGTCCGCGAAGCCGCCGTACCGGACGGCGACGTCCGCCGGGCGGCCCGTGATCACGACCACCGCACCGACCAGCGGTGCGAGTTCGCAGAGAGCGGGAACCGCGCCCGGATGGGCGCGGGCCTGCTCCGGGTCCGGGACGATCGGTGCCAGCGTCCCGTCGAAGTCGAACGCGATCACGGCCTCGGCGGGCGCCACCAGCAGGGCCGCCAGGCCCTCCCGCCCCGCCGGGGTACTCGGTACCGGCCACTCAGTCATACCCATGCCAGGACACTACCCAGTCGGCCACCGCCGCACCGCTCACCGCTCCGCGCGCTTGGCCTCCCGGATCCGGCGCAGCCGGTTGATCAGCACCGGGTCGTGCGCGAGTGCCTCCTGCCGGTCGAGGAGGCCGTTGAGCAGCTGGTAGTACCGGGTCGCCGAGAGATCGAGCTCCTCCCGGACGGCCCGCTCCTTGGCACCCGCCGTACGCCACTGCCGGGCCTCCAGCGCGAGTACCGCGAGCTCGCGCTCGCTCAGCTCGGCCATCTCACCCACCTCCACCGCCTCCGCTACGAAGTGTCATTCTGCCCGGCCGCTCCGACACACTCTGCCGTCCCCGCCGCCTCCGCCGTCCGGATAGCGTCGGGGCCATGACCAACAGCTTCGCTCTGCACATCCCCGACCTCGAACTGGACCCGGACCCGCTCGACCCGGCCCAGATCGTCTCCGGCACCCCCGAGGTCTCCGGCAAGGTGCTCTGGGAGTCCGAGGACGGCCGCCGGCTGCGCGGGGTCTGGCAGATCACCCCGGGTGTGGTGACCGACGTCGAGGCCGACGAACTGTTCGTGGTGATCAGCGGCCGCGCCACCGTCGAGGTCGAGGGCGGCCCGACCCTGAACGTCGGCCCCGGCGACTTCGCCGTCCTGCGCGAGGGCGACCGCACCACCTGGACCGTCCACGAGACCCTCCGCAAGGCGTACTCGATCAACCTCGACGGGAACTGACTTCCGCTCCCCGGCCCAAAGGCCGGGGATTCCCACCACGGTCGGCTGACCGTCTCGGTGGGTTCCTGCTTCACCGCGCTGTGCGGGGACATGTCCCCCCAGCGTGGTGAAGAGATGGTTGGGCAGGGTGGCCAGGAAGCTCTTGAGGTCCTCGCGCATGCCTGCCGGTCATCGCGTCGCGGTGTCCTGGGTGGCCGGGAGCAGGTTGTAGATCCCGCCGAACTTGAGGGTGTTCTCCTCGGTATTCCGGCAGATCGGGACGGAAGCCCCTTCTGCCCCACAGGCGTTCAGGCCCTGATCACCTGGACGCCGGCCTCGGCGAAGGCGGCGGCCAGCTCCTCGCCGATGCCCTCGTCGGTGACCAGGGTGCCGATCCGGTCGAGGCCGCAGATCCGGGCGAAGGCCCGGTGGCCCAGCTTGGAGGAGTCGGCTGCCACCACGACCCGGCGGGCCCGCTCGGCGAGCAGCCGGTTGACGCTGGCCTCGCCCTCGTGGTGGGCGGTCGCGCCGTGCTCGGCGTCGAGCGCATCCACACCCAGCACCGTGACGTCCAGGGTGAGTTCACCGAGCACCAGCGAGGCCAGCGGACCGATCAGCTCGTAGGACTGCGGGCGGGCGACGCCACCGGTGAGCACGATCTTCACCTGCGGGCGGACCGTCAGTTCATTGGCGATGTTCAGCGCGTTGGTGACGATGGTGACGGTCTGCCCCGGGCCGCTCTCCGGCCGCTCGGCCAGGTCGGGCCGGACGGCGAGCGCCCTGGCCACCTCGGTGGTGGTGGTCCCGCCGTTGAGGCCGACCACCTCGCCCACCGCGATCAGCTCGGCCACGGCCGCACCGATCCGCTGCTTGGCACCGGCGTTCCTGGCGGTCTTGTAGCGCAACGGCAGGTCGTACGAGACGTTGTGCGCCACCGCGCCACCGCGCGTACGGGTGACCATCTGCTGGCGCGCGAGCTGGTCGAGGTCGCGCCGGATGGTGGCGGCGGAGACCTCCAGCGCCTCGGCGGCCTCCTCGACCTCCAACTTGCCGTGCTCGGCGAGCAGTTCCAGCAGTGCGTTCCACCGCTCGTACCTGGACACGCTGGACCGGCCCTCCTGGCTCCTGCCGACTGCCGCGCGCGGCCGCGCGAAGCCTGGACAGCTTTGCACATCCCCACCGGCCCGAGCGTTGTCCGAGGCCCGCCACACCCCGCCGGACACTCCCAACCATTGCGCAATCATGCTCGAAACGGCTATAAATCAATCAGCTTCACGCACGATGCCTCTCAGTAGCAATGGACCTGAGCACTCCGAGGAGCTCGCACCCATGGCTTTGACTTCCCTGACCGGCGAGGAACTCGCCACCCAGCCCGCGAACTGGCGCCGCGCCGCCGCACTCGCCGCCGAGGCGTCCATCGCCCTGCCGCAGCACGGCGAACGGGTGGCCGTGGTCGGCTGCGGCACCTCCTGGTTCATGGCGCAGGCGTACGCGGCCCTGCGGGAGGCAGGCGGACACGGTGAGACCGACGCCCTGGCCGCCTCGGAGTTCCCCCTCGGGCGCTCCTACGACCGGGTGCTGGCGATCAGCCGCTCGGGCACCACCACCGAGGTGCTCGACCTGCTCAGCCACCTCAGGACGGGCAGCGGCAAGGCTCACACCACGGCCGTCACCGCAGACCCCGACACCCCGATCGCCGGGGTCGCCGACCAGTTGCTGGTCCTGGACTTCGCCGACGAGCGCTCGGTGGTGCAGACCCGCTTCGCCACCACCGCGCTCGCGCTGCTCAGGGCCCACCTGGAGCTGGAGGGCCCGCTGTCCCCGGGCGCCGGGACGGTCCTCCAGGCCGCCGACGACGCCGAGCGGGCCATCGCCCAGCCGGTGCCCGAGGCCCTGGTCACCGCCGAACAGCTCACCTTCCTCGGCCGGGGCTGGACCTACGGCCTGGCCCAGGAGGCCGGGCTCAAGATGCGCGAGGCGGCCACCGCCTGGACCGAGGCGTACCCGGCCATGGAGTACCGGCACGGGCCCATCAGCATCGCCGCACCCGGCCGGGTGGTCTGGTCCTTCGGCGAGCTGCCCGACGGCCTGGCAGAAGACATCACCAGGACCGGCGCCCTGCTGATCGCCGACTCCGGCACCGGCGGCCTCGACCCGCTGGCCGACCTGACCCGCGCCCAGCGACTGGCCGTGGCGATGGCCGAGTCCCGCGGCCTGAACCCCGACGAACCACGCAGCCTGACCCGCTCCGTCATCCTCATCTGACCCCACCCACGGCGCGAACCGCATGCGCCCCCCTACTGCCCCAAGCGCCGCCTCCCGCGCCCGATCACGCGCCCAGGAACGGGAAAGAAAGAAGGTCGCCCAGGACTCCCCCGGACTCCCCAAACCCCGCAGTGCACCTCCGATGGCGACAAAGCTCACCCAGTTGGACCAGACCAATCAGTCAACTGGACTAGACCTCTCCGACCTGGCCAAGGGACACTGTCACCCGTGAAGCACGTCATCGCACTCGATGTGGGCGGCACCGGCATGAAAGCCGCGCTACTCGCCCAGGACGGCTCCGTGCTGTTCGAAGCACGCCGACCGACCGGGCGGGAGCACGGCACGGACGCCGTTGTCACCGCCATCCTCGACTTCGCCGCCGACCTGGCGGACGAGGGCCGCAGCCGCTTCGGCCGCGCGCCGCTCGCCGCAGGCGTCGCCGTACCGGGAACGATCGACGAGAAGAACGGGATCGCGGTCTTCTCCGCCAACCTCGGCTGGCGGGACCTGCCGATGCGCAAGCTGCTCGGCGAGCGCCTCGCCGCCCCTGACGGCGCGACGATTCCGGTCGCGCTCGGTCACGACGTCCGCTCGGGCGGGCTGGCCGAGGGACGGCTCGGGGCAGGCCAGGGCGTGGACCGCTTCCTGTTCATCGCGCTCGGTACCGGCATCGCCGGGGCCATCGGCATCGGTGGACGGATCGAGGCCGGCGCCCACGGCTACGGCGGCGAGATCGGCCACGTGGTGGTCAGGCCCGGCGGCCCTGCCTGCGGCTGCGGAGCCCGCGGCTGCCTGGAGACCCTGGCGTCGGCCTCGGCCGTCTCCCGGGCCTGGGCCGAGGCGAGCGGCGACCCCGCGGCGGACGCGGCGGCCTGCGCGGTCGCAGTCGACGCCGGGGACAAGCGCGCGCTCGCGGTCTGGCAGAACGCGGTGGACGCGCTCGCCGACGGAATCGTGCTGGCGCAGAGCCTGCTCGACCCGTCGACGGTGATCGTCGGCGGCGGACTGGCCGAGGCCGGTGACACCCTCTTCACGCCCCTACGCGCGGCGGTTGCCGAGCGGCTGACCTTCCAGATGCCCCCGAAGGTCGTACCGGCCATGCTCAAAGACACCGCCGCGTCCCTGGGCGCGGGCCTGCTCGCCTGGGATCTGCTCTCCTTGGAGGTGACCGCGTGACTAGCGCGCGGAATCAATCAGCGGCCGGGCTGCGGGGTACCGTACTGGCCGGCGCCCGACTGGTCCTGCCCGGCGGTGTCGTCGAGAACGGGCGGCTGACCGTCGAAGGCTCCCGGATCGCGGCGGTGACGACCAGTGCGTCCCACGCGGGCGGCGGTGACCGCGAGCCCGGCGACGTCGACCTGACCGGTCACACGGTCGTCCCGGGCTTCGTCGACCTCCATGTGCACGGCGGCGGCGGTGCCTCCTACGCCTCCGGGGTGGCCGAGGAAGCCCTCAGGGCCGCCCGTACGCACCTGGAGCACGGCACCACCACCACCGTCGCCTCGACCGTCACCGGCGAGATCGACGAGCTCTGCCACCAGGCGGCCGTCCTCTCCGAGCTGGTCGAGGACGGCGTGCTGGCGGGCATCCACTTCGAGGGCCCGTTCATCTCGCCGGGCCGCTGCGGTGCCCACCGCCCCGACCTGCTGCGCCACCCCGACCCGGCGCTGGTCCGCAAGCTGGCGGACGCCGCGCGCGGCCACGCCAGGATGTTCACCCTCGCGCCGGAGCTGCCGGGCGGCCTGGAGTCCGTCCGGATGCTCGCCGACCTCGGCATCATCGCGGCCGTCGGCCACACCGACTCCGACTACGCGAAGACGCTGGAGGCCGTCGACGCCGGTGCCACCGTCGCCACCCACCTGTTCAACGCGATGCCGGGTATCCAGCACCGCGCGCCGGGCCCGATCGTCGCCCTCCTGGAGGACGAGCGGGTCACCGTCGAGCTGATCAACGACGGCGTCCACCTGCACCCCTCGGTGCTCGACCTCGCGTACGGCACGGCGGGCCCCGACCGGGTCGCACTGATCACCGACGCGATGGGCGCGGCCGGGATGGGCGACGGGCTCTACCCGCTCGGCCCGCTCCAGGTCCGGGTCGAGAACGGTGTCGCCCGGCTGGTCGAGGGCGGCACCATCGCCGGCTCCACCCTCACCCTCGACGTCGCCTTCAAGCGCTCCGTCACCGTCAACGGTCTGGGCCTCGACCAGGCCGTGCAGTCCCTGTCCACCGTCCCGGCCCGGCTGCTCGGCCTCACCGACTCCATCGGCTCCCTGGAGGCAGGCAAGAACGCCGACCTCGTCGTCCTCGACTCCGACACCTACGACCTCGTCGCGGTGATGCGCCGCGGCGAGTGGATCGTCGGCGCGGACCGCTTGCGCAAGGCCGTCCACGCGGCCTGAGCCCTCCTGTCCCCCAGGAGGTGAGCAGCGGCGCCGTGCCCCGCCACTCACCTCCTGGGGGACACCCATGCCTCTTGCCCGTACCGCCGACCTGCTCGCCGCCGCCGTCGCCGCAGGCCGCGGCCTGCCCGCCTTCAACGTGATCACCCTGGAGCACGCCGAGGCGATCGCCGCCGGGGCCGAACTGGCCGCTGCCCCGGCCGTGCTGCAGATCAGCCAGAACGCCGTCGCCTTCCACGGCGGGCGACTGCTGCCGCTGGCCCGCGCCTGCGCCGAGATCGCCGCCGCCGCCCGGGTACCGCTCTCGCTCCACCTCGACCACGTCGAGGACGGCGAGCTGCTGCGGGCGGCACCCGCCGCCGGGTTCTCCTCCGCGATGTTCGACGCCTCGCGGCTGCCGCACGCCGAGAACGTCAAGGCCACCGCCGAGGCCGCCGCCTGGGCCCACCGGCACGGCCTGCACCTGGAGGCCGAACTGGGCAGGGTCGGCGGCAAGGACGGCGAACCGCCGCTCTCCCCGCACGCCCCCGGTGCCCGTACCGAACCGGCCGAGGCCGCCGACTACGTCGCCGAAACCGGTGTGGACGCCCTGGCCGTGGCCGTCGGAAGCTCGCACGCCATGACCACCCGAACGGCTGAACTCGACCACGGCCTGATCAGCCGTCTGGCCTTGGCCGTCCCCGCACCGCTCGTCCTGCACGGCAGCTCGGGAGTGCCGGACGAGCAGCTGTCGGCGGGCATCGCGGCCGGCCTGGTGAAGATCAACATCGGCACGGCGCTCAACGCCGCCTTCACCCCGACGATCCGTCAGTACCTCGCCGAGGACTCCCG
Source organism: Kitasatospora sp. GP82 (assembly GCF_029892105.1). Taxonomy (GTDB): domain Bacteria; phylum Actinomycetota; class Actinomycetes; order Streptomycetales; family Streptomycetaceae; genus Kitasatospora. Next base: position 159,505 of record NZ_JARZAJ010000013.1, read on the forward strand.
GGTCACCGACCCGCGCAAGTACCTCGCCCCGGCGCGTACGGCGATGGCCGAGGCCGTCGCCCACCTGGCGGGGATCGTCACCTCCAGGGCGCGGAGTCGTCCGAGCTCGGCCTGATCGCCACCTGGTCGATCGCAACGCTGCTCCCGGCCGGGACGGACACCGACAGGGTGTTGGCCCCGGCCTGCAGCTCCGGCCAGATGGAACCCCGGGTCCACGCCTGATCCGGGTCGCTGGAGTGGGTGTAGTTCCTCAGCGCGAGCGGGTTGGCGGGGGACTCCTTGCCGTTCACCATCACGGTGGCGGGGATGTCGGCGCCCGGGTTGTTGTAGTGCACCCAGAACTTGTACGTGCCCGCTGAGGCCACCGAGATCGTCCAGCTCACGGTCGAGGTGGGCCCGCCCTGCAGGGTGACGTAACTGCCGTCCTTGGAGACGGCGTTCTTGATGCTGTTGCCCGAAGGGGCGTTCAGCGCCTGCAACTTGGACGCGTCGGCGATCGTGTCGGTGGACGGCGGCGGCACCGAGGGAGCGGCGGAGCCCGAGGCCGAGGTGCTGCCGCTCGGGCCGGCCGGGGCGCTGGGGGAGGTGCTCGACTTGGCGGCGTCCGTCTTGCCGGGATCGCCCCCGGAGAGGGCGATCCCGCTGCCGATCGCGATGGCTGCGAGGACCGCCACCGCGCCGATCACGGCGACCTTGCCGCGCCCGCCGGAGGGCCGCTCCTCGCCCGGCTGGGGGCGGGAGCGCTCGGCGTAGCGGCTCTGCTGCTGCGGCACGGGCTGGGTCTGCGGGGCGGCCTGGGCCTGCGGAGACTGCCCGTACGGCGGGCGCGGCTGCTGGCCGTACTGGGCCCGGCCGACCTCCATCGGGCGCGCGTACGAGGTACGCGGCTGGCCCGGGGTCGCGGCGGCCGGGGACGCCGACTCGCCCTCTGCCGGGCGGTAGAGGTAAGCGAACGGGTCGTCCTGCGCCGCGCTCTCGGGCGCGCCGTTGCTGCCGTCCGTAGTCACGGTGGTCAACTCCCCATCGCAGCGCGCCGTACGGCAGCGCCGCACGCGCCAGTGGTGACGGTCGTACCCGGGAACCCTACCTTCCGGACCTGACCACAGGGAAAGGCGCCCCGAACTGCGCTCAGCCCGCGCGCCGATGCGAACGTTCTCCCCGCGCGCCCCTCACAGCGCCTCCACGCGCCCGCTTCTCGTCATACATCCGCTCGTCGGCGGCATGCAGCACCTCCTCGATGCTCATACCGCAACCCGCCCAGCCGATCCCCAGGCTGACGCCGACCCTGGTGGTCCGATTGTCGATCCGCATCGGCGGGACGATCGCGTTGCGCAGCCGCGCGGCGAGGTCCTTGGCCTCCTCGCGGCCGATGCCGTCGGCCAGGACGACGAACTCGTCCCCGCCGAGGCGGGCCACGGTGTCCCCCTCGCGGACGGCCTGCTGGAGCCGCCTGGCCACCTCGATCAGCACCGCGTCGCCCGCCTTGTGGCCGAAGCGGTCGTTGATCGACTTGAAGCCGTCCAGGTCGCAGAAGAGCACCGCGAGCCCTTTCTCGACCCCGGCGCCCCGGAACCCCCCGCTCCACAACTCGCCGCCGACCCCCTCGGAGGGCACCACGGCATGGACGTGGTCCGGCGGCGTCTCCTCGCGGCCGGCCGGCGGACGCCCGGCGACGAAGTCCTCGCGGTCCCGTTCCAGCGAGCGCGACGAGGAGCCGTCAGGCGCGCCGTAGCCGTGCGTCAGCGTGGCCGGGACACCGGGCCCCTCGTAGGCGCCGTGCGCGCTGTACGAGACGCCCTGGGCGGCGTACGCGGGCTCCGTGTGCGGAACCCCGAGCGGCTGGGCGTAGGCCGGCTCGTCGTACCCCGGCTGCGGGTAGCCGGGCTGCGGGTAGCCGGGCTGGACGTAGCCGGGCTGGACGTAGCCGGGCTGCACGTACCCGGGCTGGGCGAAGCCGAGCTCGGAGTGCGCCGCACTGTGTCCGGCCGGCCCGGGCAGCCGCGGCTGGTCGCACAGCCGACGGCCGAGCCTGGCCCGCAGCTCGGCACTGTTCGGCAGGCCGGTGAGCGCGTCATGGCTGGCGCGGTGGGCGAGTTGGAGCTCGTGCCGCTTGCGGTCCTCGATGTCCTCGACATGGGTGAGCAGAAAGCTCGGCCCCTCGGCGGCATCGGTCACCACGGAGTTGCGCAGACAGACCCACTGGTAGCCGCCGTCCCGCCGGGAGAGCCGCAGTTCGGCCCGGCCGCCGTCGGCGCTGGTCCGGTGCAGCAGCGCCAGGTCGTCGGGGTGCACCAGGTCGGCGAAGCGCTGCTGACGGAGAGTCGCGCGCGGGCGCCCCAGCAGTCGGCAGAGGGCGTCGTTGACCCGGCTCAACTGGCCCATCCCGGCGCCGTGCAGCTCGGTGATGGCCATCCCGCTGGGGGCGAACTCGAAGGCCTGCCGGAAGCTCTCCTCGCTGGCCCGCAGCGCCTGCTGGTCCTTCTCCAGCCGGGCCAGCGCCCGCTGCATCTCCGCGCGTAGCCTGGCGTTGCCGATAGCGATGGACGCCTGCAGGGAGAACATCTCCAGGGCTTCGCGAGTCCACGCGCCGGGACGCTTCCCGCTGCGCGGCCGGTCCACCGAGAGCACGCCCAGCAGGTCGCCTCCGGCGCTGTACATCGGCGCGAGCAGGCCGTCGGCGGGGTGCCAGTCGTTGGCGTACACCGGCAGCGGGCCGTCGCCGGTCCAGCGCGGAATGTCGGGGCCGACCGCCCAGCCCCGGTCGTGCGGCAGGAAGCGCAGCGTGCCCCAGTGGTCGCTCACACCCAGCAGCCGGTCCCAGGACTCCCGGGAGCCGACCTGGCCGAGCAGGACGGCGGGGCCGCCGAATGCGCTCTCCTCGATCTCCCAGACCGCCGCCACCACCAGATCGCCGTCCGGACGGACCAGGCTGACGGCGGCCGCGTCGAAGCCGAGCCCGTGCACCGCGCCTTCGACCACGGCCTGCAGGGTGCCTGCCAGGCTGCGGGCAGCGTTGAGGTCCGCCACGACCCGGTGCAAGGTGCGGAGGGTCGCCAGGCGGACGTACGGCTCCGACTCGGCTTCCATGCGGGGGCTCCCCGGCTGCTTCGGATAGGTCTTGATTGGTTATGGTCCGATTGCCAGAAGAACTGAATCACAGCGAGCACTGCGATCGGCACGCTCGGTCAACAATAGGCCGCCACTTGTGACCCAAATCACATAATCCTTATACGTGCATACGGAGTTCAGCTGCCAGAAACCGAGCCGTTCCCGGACAATCACGACCATTGGGCGGTCGGTCACCGATCATCCCTGCTCAAGACCTGCGCCGGCCGGAGAGCGCTCGCCCTTCACCCTTGAGAGTGAGTCGACCCGAGCCGCGATCCGACCCCCGACTCGGCCTCCGGACCGAACCGGTCCTACGACCACGGCCCGATGTCGCCCGCCCGCCCCGCCGACTACGGTGCGGTACGTGTACAGCTCCCCACAGCCCACAGCCGCCGTCCCGGCCGCCACCCCCGACGACTTCCGGGCCGCCCTCTCCCAGCTCGCCTCCGGCGTCACCCTGGTGACCGCCCACGACCCCGAGGGCGGAGCCGACGGAGAGGACGCGGGCATGACCGCGACCTCGTTCCTCTCGGTCTCGCTGGAGCCGCCGCTGGTGCTCGTCTCGGTGCGTCAGGACTCCCGGATGGACGAGCTGCTCTCCCGGGTGGACACCTGGGCCGTCTCGCTGCTGGGCGAGGAGCACCGGACCATCGCCTCGCGCTTCGCCATGAAGGGCCGTCTCAGCGACCGCCTGCTCTTCGCCGACACCCCGCACCACCGCGGCGAGTTCGCGAACGCTCCGCTGATCGAAGGCGCGCTCGCCACCGTGGAGTGCCGCACCGAGCAGCGGGTCGCCGCCGGCGACCACGCGCTGCTCATCGGACGCGTGCTGGCGGCCCGCGTCCCCGGCCCGGACAGCAGGCCGCTGCTCTACCTCCGGGGCGGCTACCGCAAGCTGGGCTGAGCCACCGGGACCCGCCCCGGCGCCACACCCCTCGCGCGGCCCTCGCCACACCCCTCGCAGCACCCTGCCCGCCCCCTCGCGCAGGCTCGGCTCAGTCCCCGGACGGCCTGTTGCGCCCCTGCTTGAGCTCGGAGCGGTGCCGCTTGTTCTGCAGCCGCCGCTCGATCATGCCCCTGGTCGGCTTGGTCGCCCGCCGGGCCTTCGGCGGCGGGGCGGTCGCCTCCCCGAGCAGCGAGGCCAGCCGGGCGGCGGCGACCTCGCGGTTGCGCCACTGCGAACGGTGCTCCGAAGCCCGGACCACCAGCACCTTGCCGTCCACCAGACGGCCGGCCAGCCGCTCCAGCGCCCGCTCCTTCCACACCGGCGGCAGGGCGTCCGAGGCGGCCAGGTCGTAGCGCAGCTCGACCTGGGTGTCGGAGGTGTTGACGTGCTGGCCACCGGGGCCGGACGAACGTGAGAAGCGCCAGAGGAGCTCGGCGTCCGGGACGACCACCGACCCCCGTACGCGGATTGGCTCAGGCATGGCTCCATCATCCCGCCCGGCCGCCGCCCGGTCACCCCCTTATCCGACTGTCGACCTGGCGACTTCTCCCTCTGTCGACTCCTCTGCTTGTCCACAGCCGTGGACGGTCACCGCACCCGCAGCCGCATGCCGGACAATGACGTACGTGATCGAGCTCGACTACTCCCTCTCCGACCGCTTCCCCGACCCCCCGCAGACCGACTACCGCAACGCCTCGGTGCGCAGCCTGCGGTACGACCTGTTCTGCGGCGACATCTTCCTGGAGGCGGACGGCCTGGACTTGTCCACAGCCTGGGGATGGGTGCCGGTGCTCGACTTCGCCTGGGCGCTCTGCGACTCCGTCGAGGAACTGGACCGGGACACCCGCGGCAGCCGCTCCGCCGCCGTGCAGACCTTCGACCTGGACTTCACCCAGAACACCGAACTGCTACGGTTCGCCCGCCGCTTCGGCCTGGTGGAGATCAGTGCCACCTGGCTGCGGGACACCCCGCCCGCCGTCGTCCGCCACGCCGAGCTGCGCCGGGAGGCCAGGGACTTCCTCCAGGACGTGATCGCCGACCTCACCGAGCTGCACGAGGGGCTCGGCGACAACCCCAACATCTGGTCGCTGCAAGGGAAGTTCCCCCGCGTCTGACCGGCCCCCCTGCCTTCCTCCCGGTCGGCGACGGCAGGCGTGCCGGCGGGTCAGTCCGGAGCAGCCGGAACCAGCCCCGGCCCCTTTACGTTCTTTACCGACAAGAACAACGAAGGGACACCACACACCATGCCAGTCAGCCTCTCCAAGGGTGGCAATGTCTCGCTGACCAAGGAGGCCCCTGGTCTGACCGCGGTCACCGTCGGCCTCGGCTGGGACGTACGGACCACCACGGGCACCGAGTTCGACCTGGACGCCAGCGCCATCGTGCTCAACGCGGACGGCAAGGTGCTGTCCAACGGTCACTTCGTCTTCTTCAACAACACCAGCGCCCCCGACGGCACCGTGGTGCACACCGGTGACAACCGCACCGGCGAGGGCGACGGCGACGACGAGCAGATCAAGGTCGACCTGGCCGGTCTGCCCGCCGAGGCCATCAAGATCGTCTTCCCGGTCTCGATCTACGACGCGGTCGCCCGCAGCCAGAACTTCGGCCAGGTCCGCAACGCCTTCATCCGCGTGCTCAACGCGGCCGGCGGCGCCGAGATCGCCCGCTACGACCTCTCCGAGGACGCCGCCACCGAGACCGCGATGATCTTCGGCGAGCTCTACCGCAACGGCACCGAGTGGAAGTTCCGCGCGATCGGCCAGGGCTACGCCTCCGGCCTCGCGGGCATCGCCCAGGACTTCGGCGTCGCGATCTGACGCGCCACCCGAACGGCGAACGCCCGGCCCCTCTTGCGGGAGCCGGGCGTTCGCCGTTCAACTGCCTTGCGGTGCCCGGCGGTCAGCGCCTGCTGCGGCTGCCCCGGTCGGCGCGGAGCTCGGGGAGCTCCAGGTACTCGGTCTCGTCGTCCGGGGTCAGGTCGACCACCTGCGGGCGGGCGTGGGCGGGTTGAACCTGGGCCGACTCGGCGGCAGCCGTCACCTCGACGACCGGCGCCACCTCGGCAGCGGCCTGTGCTCCGGAGGCTGGAACGCCGTAGCGGGCACTCTCGGCCACCGCCTCGTCGCCCACCACATCGGCCAGATCGGCCAGATCGGCCCGCTCGCCCAGGTCCGCCGCACTGCCCACGGCGGGCACGGAGGCAGCCGGGCGGACCGCGCCGCTGCGCCCGAAGAAGCTGAAGCCCGAGGAACGGGCGGCGCCCTGCCCCTGCGGACGCGGCCGCTGCCGCGCAGCCGCAACAGCGGTACCCGCAGCAGCCCCCGCGGCCCCGAGAGCCGGCCTCTTGACCACTGCCCCGAGAACACGCGGCTGCACGGTCGCGGACTCCTCCGTACCGGCCGCAGTGCCGGCCCGCGGGGACGACAGGACCGGACGGATCGCCACCTGGCCGACAGCGGGACGTCCACCGGCCAGGGCCGGCGCAGCAGCGGACTCGCCGGCCACCGCCGCCTGCGGCACCGCCGGCGCACCCGGTACGGCAGGCCGGGCCTTCGCAGCCGACACCGCAGGCACACCGGCCGCGGCCGAAGCGACAGAGGTCGCGGGCGTCTCCGCAGCGGCCGGCAGCGGCCCGGCCTTCGCAGCGGGCACCACAGGATGGGCGGGTACGGCCCGTGCCGCCGACGGCACCGGCGGCGTCGCGGACGCGGCCGGGACCAGGCGCGGCGCAGCCGCCGGGACCGGGACGGCCTGCTGCTTCGGCCGAAGCTCCAGCTGGGCCCGGGCGGAGCTCTCGCGCCGCGCCTCGGCCCGCTCGGCCTCCCGCTCCAGGTGCCGCAGTGCGGCCCCGGCCCGGACGAATGCCGCCGGGCTGGCCGGGTGCTTGGGACGGGAGGCGGCGAGCGCCCGCTGAGCCGCCTCCGCCTCCTTGAGGGCCTGCTCGGCCACCATCACGGCGCGCTCGCGGAGCAGCCGGGCGATCTCCGTCTCCGCCTTGGCGAGCCGCGCCTTCTCCGCCGTCAGGCGGCGCCCGAAGCGGGTGGCCCGCTCCTCGGCGACCTCGGCCGCGTACTCGGCCTCGGCGAGCTGCTCCTCGAAGCGCTCCTCGGCCACCAGCCGGCGGTTCGCGGCGACCTCGGCGGCCTGCTTGGCGGTCCGGTCCCGCTGGCGCAGCAGTACGGCCAGACCGACCGCTCCCAGCACCGCCGCGACACCGACCGACCGCACCAGCGGTTCATCGGGACTGACCACCAGCGCGACCAGCGCGGCGACGACGAGCGCGCCCGCTGCGACCGGAGGTACAGCCCGGCCGAGGACGGAGGATTGACGGTGGCGTCCACGTGACATGCCAAAGAAACTAGCGTGCGAATTGGGGCGCTGTCAGCCTCGACACTCCATTGGCTCTTGACAACGTGCCGAAACCACCTCAGGTGCGCGAATCATCACCTGACGTCACGGCAGATGCCTGCGCGGCACCGCGACGGCCGCCCGGATCGGCGCCCCTCAGCGGGGCGAGGCGGCCGGGCCCGAGGGGTCGTCGTGGTCCTCGGGGAGCCTGCAGACGTGTTGCAGCCACAGCGCCGCGGCGATCACGGCGGCCCCGGCCAGCACCGCGAAGCCCGCCGTCACGGCCTGCTGCTTGCGCGCGGTGATGTCCAGCAGGCCGAGCAGGTAGACGCCGACGCCGGCGTAGATGCCCGTCACCACGGCCGAGACCAGCGCGCTCGCCTGACCGAGGACCACCGCACGGGCAGCGCCGAGCGGGTCCACCGCCTTCGCTCCCGGCTGACGCTCCCGGACGGCCTTGAGTCTGGCCCTCAGCGAGATGGCCGTGGCGAGCAGGATCACGGCGATCGCCGCCAGCACGATGGGGGCGGCCGCAGGCACACCGGGCAGCTGGCCCAGGGAGTCCCAGAGCTTGGCACCGGCCCAGGAGAGCACTGCCGCCACGATGGCGATACCCAGGAGCAGGCGGAGGCGGAGCGGCTTCACTCGGACGGAGTTCCTTCCCGAAGGACGCGACGGCTTGGGAGCCCTCGGCCAACGGCTGAGGGCGGATCTGACGGACAGTCGCTGGCCGGCGGCGCCACAGGCCACCGTACCGGGCTGGCCCTCCCGATCACTTACTCGTACGGGCGACCACCACCACGAAGTTCCCATCCCACCGGGACAAGGGGCAAACCAGCCCTCGGGGACCGGGGATGAGCACATCGGGGGCGCGGGGTTCAGCCCCGCGCCCCCGATGTGCTCATCCCTGCCCCTGAGACGGTCCACAGCGCCCAAGGCGATCCGTGCTCCCCGCCCGAACCCGGAACCCGGAACCCGGAAACCCGAGGACCCGAGGACCCGGAAACCCGAGGACCCGGAGACCCGAGGACCCGAAAGCCCGGAGAACGGGCCGCGCAGCGGCCTACTCGGGCAGCCGCAGCTGGATGTCCTCGCGGCGCCACACCGCGTCACCGGCCTCCTCGCCCAGGCCCTTCAGCAGGTCGGAGACCCGGCCGTGGCCCGGCACCTCGCCGTCCGGCTCGGCGTCCAGCCAGGGCGCGAGCACGAAGGCCCGCTCGTGCGCCCGGGGGTGCGGGAGCAGCAGCTGGGGGTCGTCGCTGGTGACGCCCTCGTACGCGAGGATGTCGACGTCCAGGGTGCGCGCGCCCCAGCGGACGGTACGGACCCGGCCGAACGCGTCCTCGACCGCGTTGGCGCGCTCCAGCAGCGAGCTCGGCGGCAGCGTGGTGCGGAGCACGACCACGGCGTTGTAGAAGTTCGGCTGCTCGCCGGGGCCGCCTACGGCCTCGGTCTCGAAGACCGCGGAGACGGAGGTGATCCGGACACCGGGGGTGTCCTCCAGCGCGTCCACGGCGCCCTGCAGGGTCTCCAGGCGGTTGCCCAGGTTGCTGCCGAGGGCGATCACGGCGTGCCGCGGATTGTGCAGGGTCGAGTCGGCGCCGTCGACTCGGCGCTCCAGGTCGAACGTGGTCGGCGTGGCGGTCGGGTCGCTGGTGCTCATCGGTATCCCTCTACGGCTCGGGCTGTGGGACAGGACAGGGCAACACACGTCATGCGCGGCCCCGGTGGATCGTGATGGTGACATCGTCGAAGGGAACGGTGATGGGGGCGTCCGGCTTGTGCACGGTCACCTCGACCTCCTCCACCGCCTCGTGCTTGAGGCACTGGTCGGCGATCCGCTGGGCAAGAGTCTCGATCAGATCGACCGGATCACCGGAGATGATCGCGGTGACCTCCTCCGCGACGATGCCGTAGTGCGCCGTGCGGGAGAGATCGTCGCCGGAGGCAGCCGGGCGGGTGTCCAGGAACAGCACGAGATCGACCACGAAGGTCTGGCCCTCGACACGCTCGCGTTCGAAGACACCGTGATGGCCCCGGGCACGCAGGCCCCGCAGGGTGACGCGGTCCAGCAACTCAGTTCTCCCACCTGGACGGGCCCCTGCCGAGGAGGCAGGGTGGCAGGCCGGGTCGCCCACTGCATCGAATCTACCTGCGAGCGCCCCCGGACCCCGACCGTCCTACCCGGCATGCGGGCACGCCACGCGCGCCGGATCGGCGATTGACGTGAACGTTGGGTGTCCGTCCACGAAACATGCGCACCCACCCCGGGCACACCTTGCGGAAACGGTTCGCGATCAGTCCTCGTCCTCGTCGTCTCCGCTGGTCAGGACGGGTGAACCGTGGTGCGACCAGAGCCGCCAGCCGTCCGCCGTGCGCCGGAACAGATTGGTCGAGACGACCTTTCCGCCGACCAGCGGACCGAGTTCGCCCTCCTCCTCGGCCTCTCCGCCGGAGAGGATGTTCTCGGTACAGGTGACAAGGGCCACATCGCCCTGCAGTTCGACCTCGACATCGGTCAGGAAGAACTGGATGTACTCCGTGTTCATCATGATCAACATGTACGAGCGGGTGACCTGGGCCCGTCCGCGCAGCACCGGCCAGCCGGGGTGGACGCAGATCACCCCGCTCTTGTCGTCGGCCTCACCCGCACCCAGCCAGATGGACTCGACGGCCTCCAGGTCACCGTTCTCCAGCGCCTCGTAGAGCGCCCGGTTGGCTGCCAGGACAGCCTGCCGGTCCAGCTCCAGCGCCGCCTTGCGGTCCGTTTCGCTCACACTGCCGTCACCAGCCATGGTTCCTCCTGAACCGCGCCAAGCCGCTACCCCCTCCTCGCCGCCTGCTGCCAGGCCGCGACCACGCGTACGGCATCCGCCGTGCCGGCCACATCGTGCACCCTGACGGCCCACGCGCCGGCCTGGGCCGAGAGCGCCGAGATCGCCGCGGTGGCGTCGTCGCGCTGCCGGGCCGGGCGCGGCTCCCCGGTTTCCGGGTTGGCGAGCAGCGTACCCAGGAACCGCTTGCGCGAAGCGGCCACCAGTACCGGACGACCGAGGGCGGTCAGCGCGTCCAGCCGGCCGAGCAGCGCCCAGTTGTGCTCGCTGGTCTTGGCGAAACCGAGGCCCGGATCGAGGATCAGCTGCTCCTCCTTCACCCCGGCGGCCAGCAGCTCGCCGACCCGCTGCGAGAGCTCGGCGGCGACATCGGCCACCACGTCCTCGTACACGGCCAGGCCGTCCATGTCGGCGGACTGCCCGCGCCAGTGCATCACCACGAACGGCGCGCCGGTGTCGGCGACCACCTCGGCCATGTCCGGGTCGGCAAGCCCCCCGGAGACGTCGTTGACCAGTCGGGCGCCGGCGGCCACCGCCTGCTCGGCGACGCTCGCCCGCATGGTGTCGATGCTGACCACCACACCGGCCGCCGCCAGCTCCCGGACCACCGGGATCACCCGGCGCAGCTCCTCGGCCTCGGTGACCCGCTGCGAGCCGGGCCGGGTGGACTCGCCGCCCACGTCCACCAGGTCGGCTCCGCTCGCCGTCAGCCGCAGGCCGTGGGAGACGGCGGCGGCGGGATCGAGCCAGAGGCCACCGTCGGAGAAGGAGTCGGGGGTGACGTTGACGATGCCCATGACCGCGCAGCGGTCGAGCTGGGGGAGGCCGGGAAGGTGGGTCATAAAGCCATTATCGAGCCGCACGGTGGCCGAAAACCGACAACGGGTGACAGATATCAGAATCTGTCACCCGTTGTCGGTCGGCTATCGCCTCATCCCGGGACCGCTCACGCCGCCTCGGTCACCGTCCCGAGCTGTGCCTGCTCGGGCATCAGGCCCTGCCGCTGCCGCTTGCGGCCGAACTTCGGCATGCCCAGCGTGATGAACGCCTCCGCCTGCATCACGGCGAAGCCGATCCGCGGCACGTCCCGGGTCTGCGGGTAGACCAGGAAACGCGGCTCCCACTCGGGCTGGAACTTGGCGTTGAACTTGTACAGCGACTCGATCTGGAACCAGCGGGAGAGGAACACCAGCAGCCCGCGCCAGGCGCGCAGCACCGGTCCCGCGCCGATCCGCTCACCGCGGGCCAGCGCCGAGCGGAACATCGCGAAGTTCAGCGACACCCGCTTGACGCCCAGGTTCGGGACCTCCTGCAGCGCCGCCACGATCAGCAGCTCGTTCAGGCCGGGGTCGGCCGCCCGGTCACGCCGCATCAGCTCCAGCGAGATGCCGTCCTTGCCCCAGGGCACGAAGTGCAGCACGGCCTTCAGGTCGCTGCCGGGCGCGGCGGGAGCATCGCCCTCCTCCGGCGCCTTGTGCGCGGTGACGACCACGCCGTTGTCGTCACTCGGGTCGCCGAAGCGGCCCAGCGCCATCGAGAAGCCGCGCTCGGTGTCGGTGCCGCGCCAGCGGGCGGCGGCATCCGCGACCTGCCGCTTCTCCTCCAGGGTCAGCTCGGACACCCGGCGCACCTTGCAGGAGTAGCCGTTGCGCTCGATCCGCTTCACCATCTGGCGGACGTTGCGCATCGCACGGCCCGACAGCGAGAAGGTGGACGTGTCCACGATCGCCTCGTCGCCGAGCTCCAGCGCGTCCAGCCCCGCCTCACGGGTCCAGACCTCGCCGCCGACCTCGCTGCAACCGACCACGGCCGGCACCCAGGCGTGCTCACGGGCCTCCGCCATGAAGACCTTGATCGCGCCGGGCCAGGCCTCGACGTCGCCGACCGGGTCGCCGGAGGCGAGCATCACACCGGAGATCACCCGGTAGGAGATCGCCGCCTTGCCGGTCGGGGAGAACAGCACGCTCTTGTCGCGGCGCAGCGCGAAGTACCCGAGCGAGTCGCGCGCCCCGTGCCGCTCCAGCAGCGCCCGGACCTTCTCCTCGTCCTCGGCACCCAGCACGGGCTCCGGCTTCTCCGGACGCAGTGCCAGGTACCCGGAGGTGAAGGCGGTCAGCAGACCCAGCGCACCGAGCGAGTACGCGACCAGGTCGGAGACCCGCTCGCTGTGGTACTTGATCGGCCCGTCGAAGCCGAACAGGCCGTAGACGGTCTCCTCCAGCCGCTCCAGCAGCCCCGGGTTCCCGATCTCGGTGCTCGGGTGGACGCTGACGATCAGCATGCCGAGCAGCACGCTGAAGGTCCCCATGACCACCAGGCTGAGCACGGCCCGCCAGCGGGTACGCGGATCGGCCTTGGCGTAGAACTCGCGCCGGTGCACCAGGATGACCACGAACAGCGCCAGCGAGATCACCGCCGGGCCGATCTGGTGCCAGCGCAGGATGTGCAGCGCGGCACCGACCGGCAGCAGTACGCAGACCGCACGCCAGGCGCGCCGCTTGCGGCGGCGCAGCGCGTGCGCGAGCAGCACCAGCAGGGTGCCGACCATCAGCGTTCCGACAGTCGCCAGCGTGGTGGTGCCGCCCGGGATCTGCCCGGCCCAGCTGTGCACCCGGGTGTGCCGGAGCTTGGGGAAGACGGCGCTGGCGATGTCCAGCAGACCGATCAGCAGACAGGCGTACCCGACGGCTCCGGGCAACCAGGCTCGGGGGACGGATGCTGCTTGGTTGCGCAGCGTCTGCAGACCCCGGCGGCGGGGCTGCTCGGGTGACGGCTCAACGGACACGGGAACGCTCATGGAAGCTCAGCGTAGAGGCTGAAACGGGCTGTCCTGTCACTCCCGGGGAGGAGCTGTGATGGACCTTCATGACTATTCCTTGGTCTGGCAATCGGCTCGTCAAGGAAGCCTCCCCGAACGGTAATTTTTCGGGAAGGCGCCTGGGAAGACGGCGCCTCGGGGACTGGGGGACACCGCACGGACGGCACATCCAGCGGGACGGCTGAACGGCTGAACGGCGGCGGTGGCAGGTAGGTGGCCCAGCGCCGACACGCGACGCCACGGGATGCCCGCACACGCGTTACACACGCTGGACGCCGCATTCTAGAGCTTCGGTTGCACCCTCCGCAGCGGGCACGACGCAGCCGGTACCCAGCCGTGACGAACCCCGGGCGGCCCAGCCCCACTGGCTGCCCCAAGTCTCCCGTCCCACGATGAACCCTGGCCCCACTGCCGCCCAAGGGAGGGCGAAACCGCATGGAACTGACCAGCAGCGCACTGGTGTACTCGCTCACCGCGCTGGCCGCTGCTGGCCTGGTCGGCACCCTCTGGCTGTGGCCCAGCCTGGCCCGCCAGCACCCGCTGCCGATGCTCGGCCGGGTCGGGCTGCTGGCAGTCGTCCAGCTCTCGGTCCTGGCAGTACTGGCGCTCTCGGTCAACAACTCGTACGGCTTCTACACATCCTGGAACGACCTGCTGCATCCGGGTGGCGCTCCGCTCAGCCTGAGCGGCTCCGAGCACTCCAGGGGCGCCGCCCCGCAGACCGGCACGCTCGTCCAGCCGACCACCGATGGCGGCCTGGAGACGATCAAGGACCTGCCGCAGGGCAGGCCGGAAGAAGTCGGTCGGGTCGACTCCATCCGGGTCACCGGCACCGAGACCGGCCTCTCCGACCAGGTGTTCATCTACCTGCCGCCCGAGTACTTCATCCCCCGCTACTCCCGGGAGCGCTTCCCGGTGCTGCTCACCCTGGCTGGCTACCCGGGCCCCTCACTCCACCTGGTCGAGGGACTGCGGGTACCGCAGACCGCCTGGGAGCTGCAGAAGACGGGCCGGATGGCGCCCACCGTGATCGTGATGGCCCGGCCGAGCGTCGCCCCTCCCCGCAACACCGAGTGCGTCAACGTGGCCGGCGGGCCGCAGACCGAGACCTGGTTCGTCAAGGACCTGCCCGCCGCCCTGCGCTCCAACTACCGGCTCAGCCACTCCGCCGCCTCCTGGGGCGTACTGGGGTACTCCACCGGCGGCAGCTGCGCGCTGCGGCTGGCCATGCGCAATCCCGACGCGTACACCAGTGCGGCGGGCCTGCACGCGGACTACCAGGTACCCAACGACCGCTGGACGGACGGCGACCTGTTCGGCGGCGACAAGACCGCAGCCCAGCACAGCGACCTCAACTGGCGGCTGCAGAACCTGTCGCCGCCCAAGGTCTCCCTGCTGGTGGTGAGCACCAGGACGGAGGACAACTACGCGGACACCCAGGCCTTCCTGGCCAACGCCAAGCGCGTTGCCGACGCCCATCCCGAGTTCAAGGCGGACTCGCTCTTCCTGGAGGACGGCGGTCACAGCTTCGAGACCTGGCGGCGCGAACTGCCCGCCTCACTGGAGTGGATGAGCGACCACCTCACGCCCCCACAGGACCGGGAGCCTCGCCAGTAACGGAAACCCCGCGCCCTGGCAAGTTGCCCCTCAGCGGCCGATGATCAGGCTCATCGCCTCGGCGCGCGTCGCGGGGTCGCGCAGCTGGCCCCGTACTGCCGAGGTGATGGTCTTGGCGCCGGGCTTGCGGATACCGCGCATCGACATGCACATGTGCTCGCACTCGATCACGACGATCGCGCCGCGCGGCTCCAGGATGCGCATCAGCGAGTCGGCGACCTGGCTGGTCAGACGCTCCTGCACCTGCGGGCGGCGGGCGTAGACGTCCACCAGTCGGGCGAGCTTGGAGAGCCCGGTGATCTTGCCGCTGCCGGACGGTATGTAGCCCACGTGGGCGACGCCCTGGAACGGGACCAGGTGGTGCTCGCAGGTGGAGAACACCTCGATGTCCTTGACCAGGACCATCTCGTCGTGGCCGAGGTCGAAGGTGGTCGTCAGCACGTCCTCGGGCTGCTGCCAGAGGCCCGCGAATATCTCCTTGTAGGCACGGGCGACCCGGGCCGGTGTCTCCAGCAGGCCCTCGCGATCCGGGTCCTCGCCGACCGCGATCAGCAGCTCACGCACCGCTTTCTCGGCCCGCGCCTGGTCGAACGTCCCGATCGCCGCAGGCTGGTCGAGAGTCACCGGGTCGATCATGCGTGCCTCGCTTGTGGGTCAGAGAGAGTGAACGGGCTTAGGCAGCACGAATGCCGCGCCTCCAGGGTACAAACCCTGGTGACGCGGCATCCATTCCGACAGGTGTGCCTCCTTGCGGGAGGCGCACCCGCCGGTCGGTCAGCTCTCGGTCCGGCTGTCGCCGGTGACCGGGGGCAGCTTCATGATGTCCACCGTCGCCGTGTCCGTGGAGGCGGCGACGCCGTTGGTCAGCGCCAGCTCCCTGGGCGACTGCACCGGCGGGCGGGTGGACGGCGTACGGCGGGAGGACCCCGTCCAGGCCGGACGAGCGGGGCGCTTCACGATCGTGGAGAAGATCTCGGCGATCTGCTCCTTGTTCAGCGTCTCCTTCTCCAGCAGCTCAAGGACGAGGTTGTCGAGCACGTCGCGGTTCTCGACCAGGATCTCCCAGGCCTCGTTGTGCGCGTTCTCGATGAGCTTCTTGACCTCCTCGTCCACCAGCCCGGCGACCTCTTCCGAGTAGTCGCGCTGGTGGCCCATCTCGCGACCGAGGAACGGCTCGGAGGAGTCCGAACCGAACTTGATCGCGCCGAGGCGCTCGCTCATGCCGTACTGGGTGACCATCGCACGTGCCGTCGCGGTGGCCTTCTCGATGTCGTTCGAGGCGCCGGTGGTCGGGTCGTGGAAGACCAGTTCCTCCGCCGCGCGCCCGCCCAGCATGTAGGCCAGCTGGTCGAGCATCTCGTTACGAGTGGTCGAGTACTTGTCCTCATCCGGCAGCACCATGGTGTAGCCGAGGGCCCGGCCGCGGGACAGGATGGTGATCTTGTGTACCGGGTCGGCGTTCGGCGAGGCCGCCGCGACCAGGGCGTGACCGCCCTCGTGGTACGCGGTGATCTTCTTCTCCTTGTCGGACATGATCCGCGTGCGCTTCTGCGGACCTGCCACGACGCGGTCGATCGCCTCGTCCAGGATGCCGTTGTCGATCAGCTTCTTGTCCGAACGGGCCGTCAGCAGCGCGGCCTCGTTGAGGACGTTCGACAGGTCGGCACCGGTGAAGCCGGGGGTGCGCTTGGCGACGGCCGAGAGGTCGACGTCGGGCGCGATCGGCTTGCCCTTCTGGTGGACCTTCAGGATCTCCAGGCGGCCCTGGAGGTCCGGGCGGTCCACGGCGATCTGCCGGTCGAAACGGCCCGGGCGCAGCAGCGCCGGGTCGAGGATGTCCGGACGGTTGGTGGCGGCGATCAGGATCACGCCGCCCTTGACGTCGAAGCCGTCCATCTCGACCAGCAGCTGGTTGAGGGTCTGCTCGCGCTCGTCGTGGCCACCGCCGAGACCGGCACCGCGGTGCCGCCCGACGGCGTCGATCTCGTCGACGAAGATGATCGCCGGGGCGTTCGCCTTGGCCTGCTCGAAGAGGTCGCGGACGCGGGAGGCACCCACACCGACGAACATCTCGACGAAGTCGGAGCCGGAGATCGAATAGAAGGGCACACCGGCCTCGCCCGCGACGGCACGCGCGAGCAGGGTCTTACCCGTACCGGGCGGGCCGTAGAGCAGCACGCCCTTGGGGATCTTGGCGCCGACGGCCTGGAACTTGGCCGGCTCCTGCAGGAACTCCTTGATCTCGTGGAGCTCCTCGACCGCCTCGTCCGCACCCGCGACATCCGAGAAGGTGGTCTTCGGGGTGTCCTTGGTGAGCAGCTTGGCCTTGGACTTGCCGAACTGCATGACCCGGGAGCCGCCGCCCTGCATCTGGTTCATCAGGAACAGGAAGACCAGGACGATGATGACGATCGGCAGCATCGACAGCAGCAGGCTGACGAAGGTGGACTGCTTCTCGGGGCTGATGGTGTAGCCCTCGGGCAGCGCGCCGGAGTTGCCGTTGATCTGCGACTGGAGGGTGTTGGCAACGGCCACACCCTGGTCGCCGACGTACGACGCCTGGAACTTGCTGCCGGAAGGCACCTTGCCGGTACCGGCCGAAGGCAGCTTCTCGCCGTCCTTCAGCTGGATCTTGATGGTGTTCGAGTCACCCGTGGTGATCTGCGCCGACTTGACCTGCTTGGCATCAATCGCCGCAACGACCTGCCCGGTGTCCACCGTCTTGTAGCCGTTCGAGTCCGAAACGACCTGCATCAGCACGACAACGGCGAGGACGGCCAGCACGATCCACATAATCGGCGCACGGAAGTATCGCTTGACGTCCATCCATGCGGGGCGTTGCCGCCCCGTCCCTCCTGCCACTCAACGGCGCTGCACGGCCGTGGGCCGTCGGCGCATCCGGTATGTGCTCATGAGAAGAGCAGTTAATTGGACCGTACCGCAGCCACTCCCGCTCACGACGAGAGCACGACGACACGACGTATTTTCCTACCCCCGCTCAACGGGCGGGAACATTGACCTGTTCCCGCCCGTCGCCCGAACGGTGTCACCCGTCGGACAGCGGCTGGTCAGCCGCCGTAGACGTGCGGAGCCAGGGTGCCGATGAACGGCAGATTGCGGAGCTTCTCCTGGAAGTCCAGGCCGTAGCCGACCACGAACTCGTTGGGAATGTCGAAACCGACGTACTTGACGTCGATCTCGACCTTGGCCGCGTCCGGCTTGCGCAGCAGGGTGCAGACCTCGAGCGAGGCCGGGCCGCGCGAACCCAGGTTGCCCAGCAGCCAGGACAGGGTCAGGCCGGAGTCGATGATGTCCTCGACGATCAGCACGTCCCTGCCCGCGATGTCGGTGTCGAGGTCCTTGAGGATCCGGACCACACCGGAGGACTTGGTGCCCATCCCGTACGAGGAGACCGCCATCCAGTCCATCGTGACCTGCGAGTGCAGGGTGCGGGCGAGGTCGGCCATGACCATCACGGCGCCCTTGAGCACGCCGACGATCAGCAGATCCCGTCCGGCGTAGTCCTGGTCGATCCGCTCGGCCAGCTCAAGCAGCTTGGCGTCGATCTCGTCCTTGCTGATGAGCACCTTCGCCAGGTCGGCGCCCATGTCGTTCTGATCCACCGGGGATACGTCCTCAAACGTTCGGGGTCCTGTGTCGGCGACGGCCCCGCGACCTGTTGCTCAGCTGTCGCTCTGTCGCCGAAAGACCAGCGTGCCACACCTTCGAGTGACTTCGACGCCCCCGGGTAGGTGTAGGGGCCCCTGACCGCGCCAGCCGGTGACCAACAGGTCGACCGTCTCCAGGTGTCGCGCGAACAGGTCACCGGCAGGGCAGCCCGCCCTCAGCGCGGCCCGGCGCAGCACCCTGCGGCGGACGGCGGGGGGCAGTTCGGCCAGTTTGCCGACGTCCAGGGTGCCGTCGCCCGTACGGAGGTCGCGCTCGGCCAGGGCCGCCCACTGATCGAGGGCATCGGCGTCGTCGCGGAAGAGCCTGGCGGTACGGGCCAGCGCCTCGACCACCCCTGCGCCCAGGTGCTTCTCCAGCACCGGGAGCACCTCGTGACGGACCCGGGAGCGGGTGTAGGCCGGATCGGAGTTGTGCGGGTCGTCCCAGACCGGGATGGACTGCGCGGCGCACGCCTGGCGGGTGGCGGCCCGGTCCAGTTCCAGCAGCGGCCGGCGGTAGCGGCCCTTGTGCGCGGGCATACCGGCCAGCGAGCGGGAGCCCGAACCCCGGGCCAGCCCCAGCAGGACGGTCTCCGCCTGGTCGTCCCTGGTATGGCCGAGCAGCACGGCAACGGCGCGGTGGCGCTCGGCGACGGCGTCCAGCGCGGCGTACCTCGCCTCGCGGGCGGCGTTCTCCGGGCCGCCCTGCTGCCCCACATGGACGGGGATCACCTCGACCGGGTCGAGGCCCAGCTCGCGCAGGCGGTCGGCGACCTGCTGGGCGCGCTCGGCGGAGCCCTGCTGGAGGCCGTGGTCGACCGTCACCGCACCCACCCGCAGGCCCAGCTTGGGCGCCTCGAAGGCGGTCGCGATGGCCAGCGCCATCGAGTCGGCGCCGCCGCTGACCGCGACCAGCACCAGCGGGGAACCCGGTGCGGCAGGGGTACGGGGCAGTCCCGAGGGGTGGCGGCGGGCGTTTCCGATCAGACGGGTGGTGGCGGCGCTGCCGGTCGAGGCGGTGGCGGCCGTGGCCGTGACGGGGACCGGCGCGGGCGCGGGGCGGGTACGGGGGGCCGGGGCGGTGAGGGTCACGCCGGCCTCGGCGGCGAGCTCGGCGAGGGTGCGGCGGACGGCGAGACGTATCGCCGCGACAGCGGGGTGTGGGCCCACGGGGGAGGCACTCCTTGGCAGCTGAGGGACGGAGCGGGGACGGTGAGGGCCGGCCGGGCGTGACACCCTGTCAGCTTTCGGTCACCAGGTGCTCACAGATGGTTGCAGAATCCGGGCATCGGCTACGCCACCCGCGCCACCGGTACGACCACGGTCCCACGTACGGGTGAATGCAGAATCGTTCCTTCACCCTCCATCTGTACGCCTGAGCCACCCCTGCGAGCGCGCTCCAGCGGTGGGCGGCGCCCGGACACGCGGCCGCGCACGCCGGGGCGCGGCAGCGAGGCACTCCCCGGGGCGGCCGCAGCGCTTCGCGCGGGGCGGGGCGGGCGCGCCCGAGTGCCCGTCCGGGCTGCGGGGCCTCCGTACGGTCCGCTCCCGGGGTGTGCGCCGGGCGGGCGGGCGGCATCAGCCGACGACGCGGGTGACCCAGGCGGCGGGGTCGTGGATCTCGTCCTTGGTGGGGAGGGTGTTCGGAGAGGTCCAGACCCGGTTGAAGCCGGTCATACCGACACGGTCGACCACGTCCCGGACGAAGACCGCGCCCTCCTGGTACTGGCGCAGCTTGGCGTCCATGCCGAGCAGGCGCCGCAGCACCAGGTCGAGCCGCCCCGCACCCCGGTCGCGGCGCTGCTTGAACTTCTCCCTGATCTCCGCGACGCTCGGCACCACCTCCGGGCCGACACCGTCCATGACCACGTCCGCGTGCCCTTCGAGCAGCGACATCACGGCGGTGAGCCGGCCGAGGATCTCCCGCTGCTGGGGCGACTGGACGATGTCCAGGAGCGTCCCGGTCCCCACGCCGTCGCCACCGCCGCCGGGGCCGGTGATGCCCCCGCCGATGGCGTCCTTGAGCCGCTCCAGCAGGGCGGCCGGGTCCACATCGGTCTGCGCCAGGAAGGACTGCACCTCGGACTGGATGTGGTCGCGCAGCCAGGGCACGGCGGTGAACTGGGTGCGATGGGTCTCCTCGTGCAGGCAGACCCAGAGCCGGAAGTCGTGCGGATCGACGTCCAGCTCGCGCTCGACGTGCACGATGTTCGGTGCGACCAGCAGCAGTCGACCCGGTACCGGCGGCTGCGGCTCGGGCCGGGACTTGTCGAAGAGCGCCGCCGGGCTGTCCGGCGTGACCGGCGCGCCGGACGAGCCGTCAGGGCCGGGCGCGGCCGGGGCGAAGGTCTCGTACTGGCCGAGGACCTTGGTGGAGAGGAACGCGAGCACCGCGCCGACCTCGACGCCGGTGGCCTTCTCGCCGATCGAGCCGAGGACGGCCGCGCCCGGCGAGTCGCTGCGGCGGGCGCGCAGCTTGTCCACCAGCGGCTGGACGATCGTCCGGAAGCCCGCCACATTGGCTTTCACCCAGCCGGGGCGGTCCACCACCAGGACCGGCGTGCCGACGCTCGACACCAGGCTGCTGGAGCGCATCCCGGTGAACTCGCGTACGTGCTCCTCGGCCTCCAGCGCATGCCTGCGCAGCTCGGAGACCACTTCGCGGGCCTGCTCCCGGGTCACCTCGGGGCCCGGCCTGGCCAGCCGGGTCGCCGTCGCGACCGCGAGATCCCAATCGACCATGTCGGCACCGCTGCTAGCGCTCGTCATGCCCTCACCGTACGTGCTCACGGCGGCCGGTGGGAGACACCCGCGCTGACGCCTCCGGCCGGGCCGCCGTCGGCCTCCGAGGGCCCCGGCCCGGCCCGGCGTCCGACGCCGGTGACGGGCGTATCGACAGACGCACGCGACCTGCGCTACGCAGCGCAGGTACGCGGCGGGCGCATGGCACAGCCCGCGCACAGCGGCGGACGGGGGCGCTCGCGCTACCGAGGGCTTCCGTTGGCAGCGGCGGCTGCCACAGCCTGCTTCAGCAGCTCCGCCGGGCCCGCCGCGTCGACAGCCGGCGTCCGGGCCCGGCGGGAATTGGTCAGACAGGCCCTAGCGGCAGCCGCAGGCGGCAAGGCGGGCGACGATACGGTCGCTGGCCGCGCGGGAGGATGCCCCGTCGGCGACGGCCCTGCTCATGATGGCGAAGACCAGCACCCTGCCGTCGGCGTCCACCACCGTGCCGGCCAGCGTGTAGACGCCGCTGCCGCCGAGCGTTCCGGTCTTGGCCCGGACGATCCCGGCCACGCTCTGTGCGCCCGAGGCCGCGCCGAACCGGGTGAGCAGGGTGCCGGTGAAGCCCGCGATCGGAAGGCCCGTCAGAACCGGTCGCAGCTCGGGGTGCCGGGGGGACGCGGCGGCTCCCAGCACCTCGGCGAGGACCAGGGGCGAGATCAGGTTGCCGGTGTGCAGCCCGCTGCCGTCGTTGAGGACGACCCCGGCCGTCGGGACCCCGAGCTTCTGCAAAGTCTGGATCACCGCCGCCACGCCGCCGTCGAAACTGGCGGGCTGGTGGGCGGCGACGGCCGCCTGGCGGGCGACGGCCTCGGCGAGGGTGTTGTCGGAGGTGGTGAGCATCCGCTCGACCAGCCGGGGCATGGTCGGTGAGTTCACCACGGCGAGCTGCTGCGCGCCGGGGGCGGCGGGGGCCGGCTTCGCCTTGCCGTCGACCGTGATGCCCTGCGCCTTGAGCAGGCCCGCGAAGGTCTCGGCGGCCTGGTCGGCCGGATCGAAGACACGGGCGGGGGCCTCGTCCGGGGACAGCGGGTCGATCCGGCCCTCGTCCACCATCAGCGGGGTGACGGCGGCGATGTTCATCGCGTCGTGCTCCTTGTGCAGGAGCGGGCCGCTGTAGAGCGAGGTGTCGTACGCCAGCTTCACGGTGGTGGTGCCGGAGGACTTGAGCGCCGCCGCGGTCTGCCTGGCCAGCTCGGGCAGCGAAGCCGGGGCGGACTCGGCGTCCACCGGCATACCGCCCACCCGGATCTGGTCCGGCGGAAGGGCGGTGACGGTCGGGTCGCCACCACCGATGAGAGTGATCTCTCCGGGCGCGCCGCCCTTGACGACCCTGGTGGCGATCCGCGAGTCGGCCGGGATGAGTGCGAGGGCGGCGACCGCGGTGAGCAGCTTGGTGGTGGAGGCCGGGGTGGCGGGCGTGTTCTCGCCGGCGCCGTACAGGAACCGGCCGGTACTTCCGTCGGCGATGGCGAAGTTCAGGGTGCCGAGGGCCTTGTCCCCCAGGACCTGTGCCAGGTCGCGCTGGAGGCCCTGGGTCTGCGGCAGCGTGTCGGCACCGTCCACGGCGGCGGCGAGCACCGGGCCGCCGGTGGCGACCGCGCGCGGGGCGGCGGCGGGCGGGGCCTGTCGGTTCGAGGGGGCCTTGGGTTTCGCGCCGCCGGATCGGCTCTGGTTCTGCGACGCGCCCGGGGAGGGGTCGGCGAGCGCCCGGTCCGTGCCGGACGTCAGCCCGCCTGCGGTCAGGGCCACCCCCAGCACTCCGGCGACCGCCATCCTGCGTCCGCGCCCCACCCCTGAGCTTCGCTGCACCGACCGGCCCCTTTCCTGAGCACACCCTGCCGTAGGAGACACTTGGATTCTGTCAGTCCCTACCTTGGAGGAACCGTTGGAGTTCGACGTCCTGATCGAGATCCCGAAGGGCTCGCGGAACAAGTACGAGGTCGACCATGAGACCGGCCGTCTCCGCCTCGACCGGATGCTCTTCACCTCGACTCGTTACCCGGCCGACTACGGCTACGTCGAGGGCACCCTCGCGGACGACGGCGACCCGCTGGACGCGCTGGTCATCCTGGAGGAGCCGACCTTCCCCGGCTGCCTGATCAAGTGCCGCGCCGTCGGCATGTTCAAGATGACCGACGAGGCCGGCGGCGACGACAAGCTGCTCTGCGTCCCGGCGACGGACCCGCGCTGGGGGCACCTGCAGGACATCGGCGACGTGCCGGAGTTCGACCGCCTGGAGATCCAGCACTTCTTCGAGGTCTACAAGGACCTGGAGCCCGGCAAGTCGGTCGAGGGCGCCGACTGGGTCGGCCGCACCGAGGCCGAGGCCGAGATCAAGGCTTCGATCAAGCGCCTGGAGGTACAGGGCCACTGAGCTCTGTACCGGCCTCGTTCTTCCGAGGTGCCCGGCCGGGGCGAGCAGAACTGCTCGCCCCGGCCTTTTTGCTGCCTTCTGCCCCCCGGCAGCCTTCTGCTTTCCGGCCGACGGGGGCAGACTGGCCCTCGGAGGACTTTCCCGACATGGTGTCGGCATCACGTTGACTTAGGTAAGCCTAACCCCGAGAATCGGGGCCAGCGCTCCTCACCGAACCGGAGGCCCGAATGCCCAGCCCCGAGCAGCCCGCCCCGTTCTCCACCGTGCTGCGCACCGCCAGCGGCGCGGAGCACGAAGCCGCCGAGCAGTCCTCCTTCATGTCGCACCTGCTCGGGGGCCGGCTCGGCCTCGATGCGTACGCCGAACTGTCGGGGCAGCTGTGGTTCGTCTACCGGGCGCTGGAGGGCCGGGCCGCCGAGCTGTCCCGGCATCCGGTGGTCGGCCCGTTCATCGACCCGGCCCTGTTCCGTACGGCTGCGCTCGAACACGACCTGGAACACCTGCGCGGCCCCGGCTGGCAGGCCGGGCTCAGCCCGCTGCCCGCCACCGCCGCCTACACCGCCCGGATCGAGGAGCTCAGCACCGACTGGCCGCACGGCTACCTCGCCCACCACTACACCCGCTACCTGGGCGACCTGTCGGGCGGCCAGATCATCCGTGGCATCGCCGAGCGGACCTGGGGCTTCGAACGCAAGGGTGCCGGCGTCCACTTCTACGTCTTCGAGGAGGTCGGCAACCCCGCCGCCTTCAAGCGCGACTACCGCGCCAGGCTGGACACCGCCGGGCTCGCGATGGACGAGGTCGAGCGCCGCCGGGTGGTCGACGAGTGCAGGCGCGCCTTCACCCTGAACGGCGCCGTCTTCGCCGACCTCGACATCCGTTACCCGCTCAGCGCCTGACGAGCGGGCAGCCCGGGCTCAGCCCTCGTCGTCCAGCCGGAAGCCGACCTTGAGCCCCACCTGGTAGTGCTTGATCTGCCCGTCCTCGATGTGCCCGCGTACCTGGACCACCTCGAACCAGTCCAGATTGCGCAGCGTCCTGGCGGCCCGGTCGACGCCGTTGCGGATCGCGGCGTCGATGCCCTCCTGTGAGGACCCGACGATCTCGGTGACGCGGTAGATGTGGTCGCTCATGGCGGTCTCCCTGAGTACCTGAGTAGCGGCACGGCTCCCCCGGTCCACCGTGCCGCACCCGGCCCTACCCCGCACCCGGGAGGAGGGTCCGCCGTCCGCGCCCGGACCGGCCGTCAGAAGGACGCCCGGACCTCTCCGACCACCACGCCCCCGCCGTGCAGCGGCTCGGCGCCTATCCGGTCCAGCACCTCGTCCTGGACGCCGAGCCGCCGCAGCGCCCGGGCCAGGACCGGCCCCCGGGCCCGCTCCGCACCGTCGTCGATCTTGAAGGCGAGCGCCCGTCCGTCCGGCAGCGCCACCACCTGGACGGCCTCGGCACCCATCTTGGAGAGCGCCCCCGGCACGGCCCCCATCAGCCAGGTGTCGGCGCGGCGGGTGCCCGCGACGTACTCGGGGTGGGCCCGCATCGCGTCGGCGACCCTGCGCTGCGGGGTACCGGGCTCGGCGAGCACCAGCGAGCGGTAGGCGCGGGCCAGGCCGGTGAGCGAGACCGCCAGCAGCGGTGCGCCGCAGCCGTCGACACCTGCGTGCCCCACGGTCTCGGCGGTGGACTCCTCCAGGGCCTGGCGGGCCAGCTGCTGGATCGGATGTTCCGGGTGGAGGTAGCTCTCGGTGTCCCACTCGTTGGCGACGCAGGCGGCCAGCCAGCCGGCGTGCTTGCCCGAGCAGTCCATCATGATCGGGCTGCGTTGCCCGCCACCGCTGAGCAGGGCCTCGGCTTCGACCTGGTCGAGCGGCAGCTCCGCCGGGGTCCGCAGGGCATCCTCGGTGAGTCCGGCACTGTGCAGGAGCTCCCTTACGGCTTCGCGGTGAAACGGTTCTGCGGAGTGGCTGGAGGCCGCGAGTGCGAGCAGCCGGCCCTCGATCGCCAGCCCGGCGCGCAGGATGGCCACGGCCTGGAAGGGCTTGGCGGTGGACCGGGGGAAGACCGGCGCGTCCGGGCGGCCGAGCGAGAGCTCGACGGACCCGTCGGCCGCGAGCAGCACCAGCGATCCGTAGTGGTGCCCCTCGGTGAATCCGGAGCGTATGACTTCGGCGAGGACGGGCAGGGCGGCAGCGGTCTGCGACATCGGAGGTGCTCCACGGTGAGGGGGGCCTGGCAGGGTGGGTGTGCGCCGGCCGCCCCGTCCCGACCCGCAGGTCAGCCGCCCGCGAGCAGGTCCTCGACCCGCGCCTCCCCTTCACGGTACCTGCGGGTGATCTCGGCACTGCAGCCGTCCGCCGTGCGCTGCAGAATCTGACGCCTGCCCGAGACCTCGCGCTCGTGCGCGGCCAGCCGTTCGACGGCGGCCAGCAGACCGGCGGTGGGGTGCACGGCGAGGTCGGCCAGCCGGACATCGCCCATCAGCACATCGGCCTCACGCTGGTACTGCTCGCCGCGCGGCGGCCCCACGGTGACGTGCCTGGCGGGGCGGCGGACGGTCGAGGGGGTGTCCGCGAGGATCGCCGGGAGCCGGTCCAACAGGGCCACCGGCTCCGCAGCGGACTCGGCGTCCGCACCGGCCCTGGCGCCCACCGAGGGATCGGGCTTCACCCGGCGCCGCTCCAGCTCGGCCTGCAGGATGTCGAGCCGCCCCTGCAACAGGCGGCGCAGGTACGAGAGGTCGGCCTCCTGCTCCTGGGCGTCCCGGCGGAGTACCCGCAGCTCCTCCAGATCAAGTCCGGCGAGGCCGGGCTCCACGGCGGGCTCGACCCCGGCGGGCCGGCGTCGCGGACCCGCCGGGACCTCCGGAACAGCTCCCGCGGCTCCTGCCGCCAGCGCGGCCTCCTCCATCGCCGTCCCCCCCGACGCTGCTTCCGCCGATTCCGTCTCGGCCGGAGCGGTCTGCTCCGGACTCCGCCCGGCGAACCCGTACGACTGATCGTGGGCCGTGCTGCTCGCGTCCATCAACCAACCACCTGCCGCTGTCCTGGTCACGCTGTCCGATCCCGCCCCGCGGCCGCCCTCGGCACCGCGTACGGCCTGTGCGCGCACGACCCCGTTCTGGAGCACGTCGAAGCGCCCCCGTGGGGTTACCCTCGGGGCGCCGGTACCACCCGCCCGAGCGACTCCTGCCGGAACGACAGTTCGACCGGTTCGACCGCGGCGGGCCCGCGCCTTCGTACCGCCCTCAGCGTGCCACCCCGGCCCGGCCCGCGCACCGACCCGCCACCCGAACGGCCCTCTAGCGAAGCGGGGTGGCTGATACGACGAGAGCAATCCGCAGGCAGCACCGGCTCACCACTGGCGCGCCCGGCTTCGCCCCGGCGCGCGCCAGTGCCTTGCGCGCCTCCGGCACAATGGCCGCATGCGAGCTGTGGTGCAGAGGGTGACCGAAGCCAGAGTGACGGTGGACGGCGAGAGCGTCGGATCCATCGAGGGACCCGGACTGTGCGTCCTGGTCGGCGTGACGCACGACGACACACCCGCCAAGGCGGCCCAACTGGCCCGCAAACTCTGGACGCTGCGCCTCTTCGACGGCGGCGGGACCCCCGGGGCCGAAGGGCGCGCCGACGCCGGCCCGGCAGCGCCCGGGGGCGAGCGGGGAAGCCAGGCCGAGCAGTCCTGCTCGGACCTGGGCGCACCGCTGCTGGTGATCAGTCAGTTCACGCTGTACGGGGACGCCCGCAAGGGCCGCCGCCCCACCTGGAACGCCGCCGCGCCCGGGCCGCTCGCCGCGCCGCTGGTGGACACCGTGGTGGCCGAACTCCGGGCGCTCGGCGCCAAGGTGGAGACCGGCCGGTTCGGCGCGGACATGAAGGTGGCACTGGTGAACGACGGACCGTTCACCGTTCTACTGGAGGTCTGACCGCCAGGCCCGGGCCGGTTGATCTTGCCGGATCAGCGCGCGGCGTTGGGCGCCCGGAAAGATCGGCCGGACAGGGTCTGAGGCCCGGGCCGCTACTGCGGCACGACGACCTCCTGCGCGGCCGGCACCGTACCGGCCAGCAGCGGCACGTCCACCGGGACGTTCCGCTTGACGATCGCCAGCGCGATCGGACCCAGCTCGTGGTGCCGGGCCGAGGAGGTCACGAAGCCGAGCGCGCGGCCGTCCGGATCGCTCGCCAGCCGGATCTCCGTACCGTGCGGAGGCAGCGTCTCCTCCAGGCCGTCCAGGTGCAGGAAGACCAGGCGGCGCGGCGGGCGGCCGAGGTTGTGCACCCGGGCGACCGTCTCCTGCCCCCGGTAGCAGCCCTTCTGCAGGTGCACGGCGGTGGTCAGCCAGTCCACCTCGTGCGGGATGGTGCGGTGGTCGGTCTCGAAGCCGAGGCGCGGACGGTGCGCCTCGATCCGCAGTGCCTCGTACGCCCAGATCCCGGCGGCCGGACCGTAACCGGCGGCGCGCTTGTCCAGCTCCGCGCGCGGGACGAACAGCTCGCGCCCGTAAGGGAGTTCGCGTACCGCTGCGGCGCCCTCGGGCGAGACGGTGGACCCGGCGGGCAGGTGGACCACCGCGTAGTCGGCGGTCGCGTCCGTGACCTCCACCCGGTAGAAGAACTTCATGCTCTCCAGATAGGCGATCAGCGCCTGCTGGGTGCCCGGCTCGACGTGTGCCCAGACCGTGCTGCCGTCGTCCACCAGGTAGAGGGCGTGCTCGACATGCCCGTGCGGGGAGAGGATCAGCGCCTCGGTGGCCTGCTGCGGCGGGAGCTGGCTGACGTGCTGGGTGAGCAGCAGGTGCAGCCAGGAGAGCCGGTCCTCGCCGGTGACGGTGACCACGCCGCGGTGCGAGAGGTCGACGAAGCCCTCCCCGGCCGCCAGACGGCGCTGCTCGCGGAAGATGTCGCCGTAGTGGGCGGCCACGCCCTCGTCGGGTCCCTCTGCGGGGACGGCACCGGGCAGGGCAAGCAACGGGCTCTTGGTACCGGTCATACCGGCCAGCTTACGACTGCTCCCCGGACAGCTTGGCGGTGCAGTCGGCGCAGCGGCCGAAGATGGCGAAATGCTTGAGGTCGGTGTCGAATCCGTGCTCGGTGCGCAGGCTGTCGATCAGCGGCGCGGCAATCGCGGTGTCGGTTTCGGTGACCTTCTCGCAGTCCCGGCAGACCAGGTGCAGATGGGTGTGCCGGCCCGCCAGGTGGTACGTGGGCGCACCGTGGCCGAGGTGGGCGTGCGAGACCAGGCCGAGCTCCTCCAGCAGCTCCAGCGTTCGGTAGACGGTGGAGATGTTGACGCCGCTGGCGGTCCGCCGGACATGGCAGAGGATCTCGTCCGGCGTGGCGTGGTCGAGGACGTCGACCGCCTCCAGCACCAGCTGCCGCTGCGGGGTGAGGCGGTAGCCGCGCTCACGCAGATCGGCTTTCCAGTCGATGGGAGTGTCGGTGTTCGCCACGGTGGTGTCCCTGCCCGGTTCGAGGTCGTGAGACAAGTGTAGGGACCGGTCTGTCGACCGGTCCCTACCTTGTACGCGTACTCGGCCGCTCAGCGGAAGAAGGCGATGCCGTCGTCCGGCAGGTCCGCGATGTCCTGGATCAGCTTGGCCTGGTTGAGCACCTTCTTGAGCTGCGCCGACATGTACGGCCGCAGCGGCACCTCGGGGGCGGCCTTCTCGCCGACCCAGAGCAGCTCCTCGTTGACCAGACCGTAGAGCCGCTTGCCGCCGCTGTACGGGGCCGCGCCCTCGATCCGGGCGACCGCGTCGGTGGCCACGTCGATCTGCGGCTTGCCGTCGTGCAGCTTGCCGTACCAGATCTCGACGGTGCCGTCGTCGCGGACCGAGGAGACCTCGATCTCACGCTCGCCGCTGGTGCCCTGCTGGTTGCTGGTGATCCGCCAGAAGGCGTGCTCGGTCTCCAGCGGACGGACCTTCTCGCCCTCGTTGTTCAGCGCCCAGGTGCGGGAGCGGAACTCCAGGAAGGGGCGGCCGTCGTGCCGGAAGATGATCTCCTGGCCGAAGTTGCACTTCTCCGTGCCCGGGAAGTCGTACACGCCCGCGCCCTCCCAGGTACCCAGGAGGAAGGCCAGCGGGACGACGTCCTTGTGGAGGTCTGAGGGGATCTCGATCATGTTCCTGGTCGCTGTCGTCGGTAGTGGACTACGTCAACCGTACGGCAGTCGAGGTCAGCGCTGGCCCTGGTACAGCTTCATCACGGAGAAGATGGCGAACCAGGTGATCAGGACGGCCATGAGAGCCAGCAGACTGTCGAAGAAGATTTCGAGACTGGACACGGGGACGCTCCCAGTAGCGGGGATGGCGGACAGTACGACGGCGCTGAGTCTATCGGCCGGTCGCCCTCCGGTCTCGGTGAGCCCCACCATCTCGTCGCTATGGTGGGCCTCATGACGAAAAAGCTGGTCATCAAGGTCACAGCCGGGGCTGACGCGCCGGAGCGCTGCTCGCAGGCGTTCACGGTGGCGGCGGTCGCGGTCGCCAGCGGGGTCGAGGTCTCGCTCTGGCTGACGGGCGAGTCGTCCTGGTTCGCGCTGCCGGGGCGCGCGGCGGAGTTCGAACTGCCGCACGCGGCACCGCTGCCCGACCTGCTGGAGTCGATCCTGGCGGCCGGTACGGTCACGCTCTGCACCCAGTGCGCGGCCCGGCGCGACATCACCGAGAAGGACACCCTGAAGGGTGTCCGGATCGCGGGCGCCCAGGTCTTCGTCAGCGAGATCATGGCCGACGGCGTACAGGCCCTCGTCTACTAGGCACTGTCGGGGTTCCGGCGCGGCGGCTCGTGGTCGGGGTGGTCCCGGTCGTGGCCGGGATCGTCCCACTTGGGGTCGTCCCAGCGCGGGTCGTTCCACCAGTCGTCGTCCGGGTCGCGCTTGTTGGC
Source organism: Kitasatospora sp. GP82 (assembly GCF_029892105.1). GTDB lineage: Bacteria > Actinomycetota > Actinomycetes > Streptomycetales > Streptomycetaceae > Kitasatospora. The sequence goes on from NZ_JARZAJ010000013.1 coordinate 189,889, forward strand.
GAAGACGGCCGCGAGCGGCGGGATCACCATGGCGACCAGGCACATCCCGATCGCCGCGCCCACCGACCAGAAGCGCACCACTCCCCACGCCAGGACGAACATGCCGAGGCAGATGCCCATCATGACGAAGTAGCGGACATGGCGCTGATGTGCCTGCACGCTTCCAGGGTATGGCTGACCGGCCGGCGACAGGGAGCGCCCGCCGACACTGAGGGCCTCTGCCACCGCAGAGGCCCTCAGTGGCTTTCCGGCGGATCAGACCGCGATGCCGACCTCGGTCTGGACGCCGAGGGAGGCGACCACGGTACGGTCCACGGTCGCGCCCGGCACCAGCGCGCGCAGCGTCCAGTTGCCCGGGCGGGCGAAGAAGCGGAACTGTCCGGTGGCCGAGGTTGGCACCTCGGCGGTGAAGTCACCGTTGTCGTCGAGCAGTCGGACGTAGCCGTTGACCGGCTCGCCGTTGCGGGTCACGGAACCCTGGATGATCGTCTCCTTGGCCACGTCAACTCCTGCCAGGTCCGGGCCGCCGGCCTTCGCACCGCACATGTCTGTCTCTCCTCTGCTTGATCGGTCTCGGGCCTGTGACTTCAGTTGCCGAGCTCGATCGGCACGCCGACGAGGCTGCCGTACTCGGTCCAGGAACCGTCGTAGTTCTTGACGTTCTGCTGGCCGAGCAGCTCGTGCAGCACGAACCAGGTGAGCGCCGAGCGCTCGCCGATGCGGCAGTAGGCGATGGTGTCCTTGGCCAGGTCGACGCCCTCGCCCGCGTAGAGCTTGGTGAGCTCCTCGTCGCTCTTGAAGGTGCCGTCGTCGTTGGCGTTCTTGGCCCACGGGATGTTGCGGGCGGACGGGACGTGGCCCGGACGCTGCGACTGCTCCTGCGGGAGGTGCGCCGGGGCGAGCAGCTTGCCGCTGAACTCGTCGGGCGAACGCACGTCGACCAGGTTCAGCTTGCCGATCGCGGCCAGCACGTCGTCGCGGAAGGCGCGGATCGCCTTGTTCTGGGCCTGGGCCTTGTACTCGGTCACGGCGCGCTCGGGCACCTCGACGACCAGCTCGCGGGAGTCCAGCTCCCACTTCTTGCGGCCGCCGTCCAGCAGCCGGACGTCACCGTGCCCGTACAGCTTGAAGTACCAGTAGGCGTACGAGGCGAACCAGTTGTTGTTGCCGCCGTAGAGCACCACGGTGTCGTCGTTGGCGATGCCCTTGGCGCTGAGCAGCGCCTCGAAGCCGGCCTGGTCGACGAAGTCGCGGCGAACCGGGTCCTGGAGGTCCCTCTTCCAGTCGATCCGGACGGCGTTGCGGATGTGGTTCTTCTCGTACGCGGAGGTGTCCTCGTCGACCTCGACGATGACGACCTTCGGGTCGCTCAGGTGGGCCTGGACCCAGTCGGCGTCGACCAGGACGTCGCTGCGGCTCATGTGGGGTTCTCCATCCGGGGGCGGTTGGCGGAAGGCTGCTGGGGAGGTGCTCGGCTGCTTCCCGTCCGTACATCTGTCCAGATGTCGAGACAGGGCGGGTGCGGGTGTCGCCGTGCTTCGTTCGGGGGTGCCGGTCAGTCCTGCGCGGCAGAGTGCCGGTTCAGGGCGTCGGCGAGGGGGTGGGCGGGCCGGAAGTACCGGTCAGAACCGCCCAGTCAGCGCATTCGACACAGGCAGGCAGCCACGCGGCACAGGTCTACCGCCCGCCGCTTTGTGAGATCCGCCTGTCGCTTCATGCCGACGATGCTAGGTACAAGCTCCGCCCGCTGTCATCAGCGTTTCGAATATCGAGATGAAATGATTCGAATACTGAGATTTCGGGGTTCTTCGGATGGGCGGGGTTTCGCGGGTGGCGCCCAGGGACCGCCGCAGGAGTGGATCGGAGTGGATCTACGGACCGTCGATGGACAGATCGTCTCGCAGAGCGGAACGGCAGCTACCGGACGGCTCAGCCGATCAGCTTGACGTCGCTGCCCTGGAAAGTGAGCTTCAGTCCGTCCTGCTGCGGGGTCGCGCCCGCCAGGCCGAGCCCGGCCGGCAGGCTGGTCAGGGTGAAGCTGCGCGGGCCCAGCATTCCGTTCGCCGCGCCGTTCAACAGCGAGCCCAGACCGCCGAGTTGGAACCCGTCGGCGGTGATGGTGTTGCCCTTGCTGTGCACGTTGCCCTGGCCGACCGGCATCCCGCCGACCGATGCCTTCACCTTGCCGGGGCCCGCGTAGGAGAGCTCGATCCGCTCGGTGCCCGACACCAGCCTGGCCACGTCGGCGTACGAGACCAGGCCGCTGCCGGTGCCGCTGCGCACCGTCGCGCTGCGGTAGCCGCTGCCGACCTCCACCCCCGACAGCTGCATGCTGAACGAGCGCAGCGGCACCTGCTCACGGCCGTCGCTCACCGTCACGCCCTCGCCCGAGAGGCGGACGCTGTCGAAGCGCCCCGCCAGCGCCTGGGTGAGGAATGGGAAGCCGCCGATCGAGACCGTCGGGCGGGCGCTGAGCACTCCGCTGCCGACCAGCTTGTCGGCGGCCTCGTCCTGGGCCACGCCGACCGCGATCCGGTCCGCACCGAGGAGCAGCCCGGCGAGCGCCACCAGGCCGATGATCAGCTTGAACCAGCCGCGCATTCCTTGCCCCTCATCCTCATCCCGTCCGCGCACCCGTACGGGGCCACGGCCTACGGAGCTACGACGAACCGGGCCGGGCGCCGGTTCCGGTCGGCGCCGACGGCCCGGCAGCGGCCCGGCTCATGGCTCACCCGCCCGCGAACGGCGGCAGCACCTCGACCGTGCCGCCCTCGGTGAGGCGGACCCGCGCGTGGTCCCGGCTGCCGACCTGCTCGCCGTCCACCAGGTACGAGCAGTGGTCGAGCACCTGGAGCAGGCGCGGACGGCTTGCGTGCCGGGCGCGCGCCGCAGCGAGTGCTTCAGCGAGCGTCACCGCCTCGTACGGCTCCTCCGCGACCCCTGCGGCGGCCTTGGCGGCGGCCCAGTAGCGGATCGTCCCGGTCAGCGGAGCGTGCTCGCCCGCCGTCACCCGCTCAGGTGAGATGAGCGTGTCGCCGGCGTTGGTGGTTGCAGCCATGGCAACCCCTCCTCGTCGTCCTCGCCCGGTGCGGCCGCCCGGCGCCTTCTGCCGGGCCGCCCACTGATCCGTGTACACGTACCGTGCGGCCGGTGCGGCTCCCATGATGGCCGAGACGGGCCACGGACCGGGAATCTCCCAGCTCGGGCGGGCAGCAGGAAGAACGTCCGGGAGGTGACTAAGTCACGCCCGTGTGGCCCACCCGACGTCCAAAGGCCCTCCCCCCGCGAAGGACGGTCGGCTATCCTCGTGAACGTAAGGGATCCGGGCAGAGTCGCCCCCGGGTCCTTTTGTGCATTCAGGACAACCACCACGGATGTCCTCACCGCCGGTGCCCCACCCGCTCCGGCTCAGAGGACCGCCCCGCGCAGCGGCACAACGACGTGCTCGCGGCCCACCGGGGTGCCAGTACCGGCGCCGGGCCGCTACCCGGTGCGGGAGCAGACCCGGAAGGTTCGCGGATGAGCAGGGTATGGACGGAGTACCAGGGGTTGCGGGACCTCCGGCACGCGCCCCGTACTGCCCTGCGCGCCGCCGAATCGGCCGGGCCGCCCAGGTGGACGGTCCTGCCCCACCTCACTCTCACTTCGCAGCTGCGACTGCCGGCTGTGGCGGCAGCCGTACCGCTGCGACCGCGACGACCCGGAAAGGGGACTAACCGGGTATGAGTTCTCTTCTGCTCCTCACCAACGCACTGCAGCCGTCCGCCGAGGTACTGCCCGCCCTGGGACTGCTACTGCACAACGTCCGGGTGGCGCCCGCCGAGGGCTCCGCCCTGGTCGACACCCCCAGCGCCGACGTGATCCTGGTCGACGGCCGGCGCGACCTGCCGCAGATCCGCAGCCTGTGCCAGCTGCTGCGCTCCACCGGGATCGGCTGTCCGCTGATCCTGGTGGTCACCGAGGGCGGGCTGGCGGCCGTCACCGCCGAGTGGGGCATCGACGACGTCCTGCTGGACACGGCGGGTCCTGCCGAGGTGGAGGCCAGGCTCCGGCTCTCCATGGGCCGCCTCCAGGTGGCGATGGACGACAGCCCGATGGAGATCCGCAACGGCGACCTCTCGGTGGACGAGGCCACGTACTCCGCCAAGATCAAGGGCCGGGTACTGGACCTCACCTTCAAGGAGTTCGAGCTGCTCAAGTACCTCGCCCAGCATCCGGGCCGGGTCTTCACCCGCGCCCAGCTGCTGCAGGAGGTCTGGGGCTACGACTACTTCGGGGGCACCCGTACCGTCGACGTCCATGTCCGGCGGCTGCGGGCCAAGCTGGGCGTGGAGCACGAGCAGCTGATCGGCACCGTCCGCAACGTCGGCTACCGCTTCGTGGTGCCGACGCTGCCCGACAAGGGTGAGCGTCCGAGTGTCGAGGCCCCGAGATCGGTGGCCGCGCAGGAGGTCTGAACGCCGGGCCGGGCGGTCGCGATCGACGGCGACCGCCCGGCTTGTCCGCTTCTGCACCGGCTTGCACTTGCGGACTCCCGGATTCCGTGACGCTGCTCATACCGCTGTCGCGCCACCCGCGTAGACTCCCTGCGTGGCCAAGGTGACGCGCGACGATGTAGCCCGACTGGCTGGGACCTCGACGGCGGTCGTCAGCTACGTCATCAACAATGGGCCGCGACCGGTCGCGCCCGCGACCAAGGAGAAGGTGCTCGCGGCGATCGACCAGCTCGGCTACCGGCCGAACAGCGTCGCCCAGGCGATGGCCTCCCGTCGCACCAACCTGATCGGCATGGTCGTCCCCGACGCCCGCCAGCCGTTCTTCGCCGAGATGGCACACGCCGTGGAACGCGCCGCCTCCGAGCGCGGCAAGCTGGTGCTGATCGGCAACTCCGACTACGTGGACGACCGCGAGGTGCACTACGTCCGCGCCTTCCTCGGTATGCGGGTCTCCGGCCTGATCCTGGTCAGCCAGGGCCCCTCCCAGCGCGCGGCGGAGGAGTTCGCCGCGATGGAGGGCGCCAAGGTGGTGCTGCTGCACCGCCGGCCCGAGGCGATCGACGACGTCGCGGTGGTCAGTGACGACGTGGCCGGCGCCGAACTGGCCGTCCGCCACCTGCTGGAGGTGCACGGACACCCGTACGTGCTCTGCTTCGGCGGCCCGGTGGAGGCCCCCGCTCCCGGCGACCCGGTCATCGACCACGTCGAGGGCTGGCAGCGGGCGATGGACGCGCACGGGCTGCCCACCGAGCCGTACCTGATGGACGCCCCCTTCAACCGCTACGGCGCCTACCAGGTCGCCCTCGACCTGCTCCGCTCCCCCGAGCGGCCCTCGGCCATCTTCTGCTCCACCGACGACCAGGCGATCGGCGTCCTGCGCGCCGCCCGCGAGGCGGGCCTGCGGGTACCGGAGGACCTCGCCGTGGCGGGCTACGACGACGTGCCCGAGGCGGCCTTCGTGGACCCGCCGCTGACCACCGTCGCCTCCGACCGCGACGCGATGGCGCGGGCGGCGGTCGACCTGGTGCTGGACGACTCGCTGATGGTCCCGGGCTCGGACACCGAGCGGGTCCGCAAGTTCCCGTCGCACCTGGTGGTACGGCGTTCCTGCGGCTGCAACCCGCCCGAGGGCAACTGACCGGCGAACCGGACTGATCCGTACGCTGACCTGGCTTTATGAGAAGCTGACAGGCTTCTCGGAGGCTTCTGAGTCAGTTCTCACCAGATTTTCATGCAGTGGGCGGACGTTGGATCCATGAGCGACCAGCACCGCACCAACGAAGAGCAGACGGCCACCGGTCCGTACGTCACCGGTTCGGACAGCACCGCTTCGCACGACCTCGGCCACTGGCCCCCGCCGCAGCCGGAGGCCGCAGCCGCCGAGACCGCCACCGGCCAGGCCCCGGCCGACCGCGCCGGGCGCGGCTTCCTCAAGGGACGGCTCGCCCTGGTCACCGCCGTGGCCGCGGTCGCCGCCGTGCTCGGCGGAGCCGCCGGAGGCACGCTCGTCGACCACCGCGCCTCCACCACCTCCTCCACCACCCTGGTCAGCCCGGTCGCCGCGAGCTCCGACGGCACCGCCAACGTCTCCGCGATCGCCGCCGCCGTCTCGCCGAGCGTCGTCCAGATCACCGTGAAGACCACGACCGGCACGGCGACCGGCACCGGCGTGGTCCTCACCTCGGGCGGACAGATCCTCACCAACTACCACGTCATCTCCGGCGCGGTCAGCGACGACGGCCGGATCACCGTCACCTTCCACGACGGCAGCACCGCGAGCGGCACCGTCACCGGCACCGACAAGTCCATGGACGTCGCGGTGATCAACGTCTCCGGTGCCGGCAACCTCACCCCCGCCGCCCTCGGCAACTCCGACAGCACGCGGGTCGGCGACCCGGTGGTCGCCATCGGCAACCCCGAGGGCCTGACCGGCACCGTCACCTCCGGCATCATCAGCGCCAAGAACCGCCCCGTCACCGTCCAGGTCGACGAAGGCTCCACCCGCGGCAACGGCGGCTTCGGCTTCCCCTTCCTCCCCGGCCAGCGCGGCGGCGGCAGCTCCTCCGCCCCCACCGGCGACACCGCCAACTACAAGGCGCTGCAGACCGACGCCGCGCTCAACCCCGGCAACTCCGGCGGTCCCCTGATCAACTCCAGCGGCCAGGTGATCGGCCTCAACTCGGCGATGTACTCGGGCAGCGGTTCCAGCTCCAGCTCCGACTCCGGCAGCGCGGGCAGCGTCGGCCTCGGCTTCGCCATCCCGATCAACACCATCAAGCAGGTGCTGCCCAAGCTCCAGGCGGGCCAGAACCTGTAAACACCGAGGATCTCGGGCCGAACCACCCGTATCCCCGGCTCGCTCGACGGACAATTGCCCAGGACACCCGGACGCAGAAAGGGCCGCCGCCCATGACTCCCCCCGCCGACGACCGCACCCCTGCCGAGGCAGCCGGCTCGAACGCCCGCCTCCTCGTGGTCGACGACGAGCCCGCGCTGCGGGACGCCCTGGAGAGCAGCCTCGCCTTCGAGGGCTACGAGGTCACCACCGCCACCGACGGCTACGAGGCACTGGACGCCGTCGAGCGCGAGAAGCCCGACCTCGTCCTGCTGGACATCATGATGCCCCGGATGGACGGCCTCACCGCCGTCCGCCGGATGCGGGCCCGGGGCGACACGGCACCGGTCCTGATGCTCACCGCCCGCGACGCCGTCGGCGACCGCGTCACCGGCCTGGACGTCGGCGCCGACGACTACCTCGCCAAGCCCTTCGAACTCGACGAACTGCTCGCCCGGGTACGGGCACTGCTGCGCCGCAACGCCATCGCCACCGAGGCGGCGGCCCGGGCCTCCGTCGAGGAGAACGACACCGAGGTCCTCTCCTTCGGCGGCCTGCGGATGAACGTCGCCACCAGGGAGGTCACCCGGGAGGGCAAGGCCATCGAGCTCACCCGCACCGAGTTCATGCTCCTGGAGATGTTCCTCTCCCACCCCCGGCAGGTCCTGACCCGCGAGCAGATCCTCAAGGCCGTCTGGGGCTTCGACTTCGAGCCCTCCTCCAACTCGCTGGACGTGTACGTCATGTACCTCCGCCGCAAGACCGAACAGGGCGGCATGCCCCGCCTCATCCAGACCGTCCGCGGCGTCGGCTACGCCCTCCGCACCGCAGCAGGCGCGGCGGCGTGAAACTGCTCCACCGGCTGACCGACTGGTTCCGCGCCCGCTCCCTGCGGGGCCGGCTGGCCATGCTCACCGCCGCCGCCGTCGCGGTCACCATCGCGCTCGCCGCGCTGGCCTGCTGGTTCCTGGTCAGCAACCAGCTGTACGGGCAGGTGCAGCAGACCCTGCGGGAAGCTCCGAATCCGCGACCGCAGGACCTGTTGTGCGGATCGACCGCCCAACAGGCACTCACTCTCGCCGAGACCACCGCCAAGCAGGTGGAAGCCGGTCGGCCGTACCCGCCATTGCACGGGTACAACAAGTGGGACATCCAGTTGGTCGCCGCCGACGGCACGGTCTGCCTCCCGATCAACTCGACCAGACTCATCCAGAATGACCCCGCCGATCTCGACCGTCTCGGCTCCGGCCCCACCTACACCTACCGGGACGGCAGCTACGAGATCGGCCGACCCGCGCTGATCCGCCAGTCCCCGGTGACGCTGACGTTCCCCGACGGAACGAGCAAGCCGTTCGTGATGCTGGTGGCCAACGACACGACTCACACCCAGGACTCACTGCGCGGCCTCGCCCTCGGCCTGCTCGGCGTGGCCGGGCTCGGGGTGGTCGGAGCCGGGCTCACCGGACGGCTGGTGGCCCGGCAGGCACTCAAGCCCGTCGACCAACTGACCGACGTGGTCGAGCACATCGCCCGTACCGAGGAGGTCGGCACGACCATCCCGGTGCACGGGAGCGACGAGATCGCCCGGCTGTCCGCCTCGTTCAACTCGATGTCCACCGCGCTCGCCAACTCCCGTGACCGGCAGACCCGTCTGATCGCCGATGCCGGACACGAGCTGCGCACCCCGCTCACCTCGCTGCGCACCAACGTCGACCTGCTGATCCGCAGCGACGAGACCGGCCGCCCGCTGCCACCGGCAACCAAGACCAAGCTGCTGGGCAATATGAAGGCGCAGATGCAGGAACTGACCCTGCTCATCGGCGATCTGCTCCAGCTCTCCCGCCCCGACTCCCCCAAGCCCGGCCAGAACCTGACGGTCGTCGCCCTGCACGAGATCGCCACCCGTGCGGTCGACCGGGCGAAGCTGCGCGGTCCCGGCCTCGGCTTCGAGGTCGCCATAGACCCCTGGTACGTCCACGGTGACGCCGCCGCCCTGGAGCGGGCCGTGATCAACCTGCTGGACAACGCGGTCAAGTACTCCCCGCCCGGCGGCACCATCGACATCGCCCTGCACCAGGGCACGCTGACCGTCCGCGACCGCGGCCCCGGCATTCCGCCCGAGGAACTCCCGTACGTCTTCGACCGGTTCTGGCGCTCCCCGTCCTCCCGCCAGCTCCCCGGCTCCGGCCTCGGTCTTTCGATCGTCGCCCAGACCGTCCAGGACACCGGCGGCGAGGTCGCCCTCGGCCCCGCCCCGGACGGCGGGCCCGGCACCCTGGCCACCGTACGGCTGCCCGGCGCAGCCGAGAAGCCTGAATAGCGCGAGGGGCGGGGCGCCCGCAGGCGCCCCGCCCCTCACCGCCAGCCAGCGGGTCAGTCCTTGTCCTGGCCCACGCCGACGACCTTGACCCGGTCCTGCGCCGGGACGGACAGCGGGGCGCCCGCCTTGCTGTGCGAGCCGAGGTAGGCGGTGAACACGTCCAGGTCGGAGGCGCCCACCAGCTTGTCCGTACCGGCCGCGAAGGCGGGGAAGCCGTCGCCGCCACCGGCCAGGAACTCGTTGGCCGCGACGCGGTAGGAGGCGGCCGGGTCGATCGGGGCGCCGTTGAGCCTGACCGTGTCGACCACGATCCGGTCGGCGCCGCTCTTGTTGAGGTCGAGGGTGTAGGTGAGACCCGCCGAGGGCTGGAGGATCTTCGGTGCCTCGGTGTTCGGCCCGCTCACCTGCTGCTGGAGCAGCTGGATGATCTGGGCACCCGTCAGCGTCTTCACCTGCATCATGTTGGTGAACGGCTGGACGGTGAACGCCTCGCCGTACGTCACCACGCCGTCGCCCTCGCTGCCGCTCGCCTTGTACACCAGGTCGGAGCGGATACCACCGGGGTTCATGAAGGCGATCTGTGCGCCGCCCTTGTCCTTGGGCGAGAGCCCGTCCAGCTGGGCATCGGCGATGACGTCGCCGAGCGGCTTCTCGAAGGCAGTGGAGCCACGGCCGTTGATGTCCGCGCCGATGTAGCCGACCGGGCGGCCCGCGATCGGGGCGGCCAGCTTGCCGTAGTAGTCGATCAGCCTGGTCATGTCCGGCGCCTTGGGCAGATCGCGCCGCACCACGTGGTTGGCAGCAGTGACCGAGGGTCGGACGATGGCCCCGGTGCGCTTGTCCATCTTCAGGTCGATCTCGGTGTAGAGGCGGCCGAAGGAGGCGGCGCTGGTGACCGAGCGCGGGGTGCCGTCGGGGTCGGGGATGGTGCAGGCGTACGAGTTGTGGGTGTGGCCGGTGACGATCGCGCCCACCGCCGGGTCGATCTTCCTGGCGATGTCCACGATCGGCCCCGAAATGCCCTGACCGGCCGGACCGCAGTCGTAGTTGTAGGTACTGGAGGCCGGGTACCCGCCCTCGTGGATCAGCGCGACGATCGAGTTGACGCCCTTGCGCTTGAGTTCGGCGGCGTACTTGTTGATCGTGGCGACCTCGCCCGCGAACTTGAGGCCCTTGACGCCCTCCGCCGTGACGATGTTGGGCGTGCCCTCCAGCGTCACCCCGATGAAGCCGACCTTCACGCCGTGCACGTTCTTGACCCAGTACGGGGGAAGCAGGGTGCGGCCGGTCTTCTCGCTGGTCACATTGGCGGCCAGGTACTGGAACTCGGCGCCCTTGAAGGTGCGGCCCCCGACGTAGCAGCCGTCGGTCGGGTGGCAGCCGCCGTTCTGCATCCGCAGCAGCTCGGCCGAGCCCTCGTCGAACTCGTGGTTGCCGACGCTGGTCACGTCCAGGCCGAGCTTGTTCATCGCCTCGATGGTCGGCTCGTCGTGGAACAGCCCCGAGAGCAGCGGGCTGGCGCCGACGATGTCACCGGCGGCGACGGTGACCGTGTTGCGATGGCCCTCACGCGCCCGGCGCAGCGCGGTCGCCAGGTACTCCACACCGCCGGCCGGGGTCGAGACGACCTTGCCGGTCGCCGGGTCGACCTCCTGAATGGTGCCGGAGGACCCGGCCGGGGGCTCCAGGTTGCCGTGGAAGTCGTTGATGGCGAGGAGTTGGAGGTCCTCGACCTTCGGCTTGTGGTGACCGTGCGCCTGAGCGGCCCCCGGCATCACCACGGTGCCGAACAGCCCGGCAGTGGCGGCCACCGCCAGTGCCACGCGACGGTACCTGGATGTGGACATACGTCTCCCCCTGATCGCGGTCTTTACGAATCCTTGATCATGCAGCCTAGGGTCAACGCGCGTAGCTGTCATGGCCCCTGACGTAACGGAAGGATCTCCGCAACGGGGCAACCATCAGGGGCGCGGGGCTCTGCTTGTGGGTTACCCCTTGCCCCTGGAGTCGGCTGCTGCCCCGGAGGCTGGCCCGGCTACATCCGGGGTTCGGCGGCGAGGTGCTGTTCGGCGCGGTGGCGCTCGGCCACCGCGTCCTCGGTCATCGCGCGGTCGGTGTAGACCAGCGGGCGCTCGGCGTCGGTGATGATGTGCTTGACCACCTGCACATTGCCGTTGACGTCCCAGACCGCGATACCGGGCGACAGGGTCGGGATGATCTCGACGGCCCAGCGGGGCAGGCCCAGCACCCGGCCGGTGGCTCTGGCCTCCTCCGCCTTCTGCATGTAGATCGTCCTGGTGGAGGCCATCTTGAGGATCGCCGAGGCCTCCTTGGCCGCCGCACCGTCCACCACGTCCGAGAGGTGGTGGACCACCGCGACGAAGGACAGGCCGAGGCGCCGCCCGAACTTCAGCAGCCGCTGGAACAGCTGCGCCACGAACGGGCTGTTGATGATGTGCCAGGCCTCCTCGACCAGGAAGATGCGCTTCACCCGGTCGGGACGCAGCCAGGTGTGCTCCAGCCAGACGCCGACGATCGCCATCAGGATCGGCATGGCGATCGAGTTGCGGTCGATGTGCGAGAGGTCGAAGACGATCAGCGGCGCGTCCAGGTCGATGCCGTCCGTGGTCGGCCCGTCGAACATGCCCCGCAGGTCGCCGTCGACCAGCCGGTCCAGCACCAGCGCGACATCCAGACCCCATGACTGGACGTCGTCCACGGCGACGCCGAGCGACTGAAGGGAGGAGAGCTCGGGGCTGCGCAGGGTGCTGATGATGTCGTCGAGGACGGGCTGGCGGTCCGTCACCGAGGCGATCACATGCGCATGCGCGGCCTTCAGGGCGAACCCGGCCCGCTCCTCCAGGCTGCGGCCCATCGCGACCTCGATGATGGTCCGCAGCAGCGAGAGCTGGCCGTGCGTGGTGATCGCGGGGTCGAGCGGGTTGAGCCTGACCCCGCCGTCCCGGGCGGCCATCGGGTCGAGGCGGACGGACTTTATCCCCAGCGCGTTGGCGATCAGGTTCCACTCGCCGACGCCGTCCTCGCCCTGCGCGTCCAGCACCACCACCTGCCGGTCGCGGAACCGCAGTTGGCGCAGCACATACGTCTTCTCCAGCGCCGACTTGCCGTTGCCCGACTCGCCGAGCACCAGCCAGTGCGGTGCCGGGAGCTGCTGACCGTACAGCTGGAACGGATCGTAGACGTACCCCTTGCCGCTGTACACCTCACGACCGATGATCACGCCGGAGTCGCCCAACCCGGGTGCGGCGGTGGGCAGATAGACGGCCTGCGCCTGTCCGGTGGAGGTGCGCACGGGCAGCCGGGTGGTCTCCACCTTGCCGAACATCAGGCTGGTGAACGAGTCGGTGAGGTTGCCGAGCGCCATGACGGGGCCTCCAGAGGGGAATCAGCGGCGGATGCCCGTGGCGAACGGGAGGGTGTTGACGAAGGCCCGGTGGTGCTCGCGGTCGCACCACTCCAGCTTGAGGTAGCTCTTGCCCGCCGAGGCGCGGATGGTCCGCTTGTCGCGGGCCAGCGCCTCGGGGTTGCGCGAGGAGACGGTGATGTAGCCGACCAGGTTGACCCCGGCCGCGCCCGAGGCCAGGTCGTCGCCGCGCTGGTCGACACGGCCGGTGTGGGCCAGGTCGCGCGGATCGACCGTGCGGTTCATCTTGGCGGCCCGGCTGGACTCGGCCTCGTCGTTGGTCTTCTCGGTGAGCATCCGCTCGATCGCGACGTCCGTGGGTTCCAGGTCCATGGTGACGGCGACCGTCCGGATCACATCCGGGGTGTGCACCAGCAGCGGGGCGAGGAAGTTGACGCCGACCGGGGTGAGCGGCCACTCCTTGATCCAGGCGGTGGCGTGGCACCACGGCTCCCGGGTGGCCGACTCACGCGTCTTGGCCTGCAGGAACTGCGGGTGGGTGGCATCCAGCTCGGCCGGCCAGGCGTTGCGCCGCGACATCGCCTGGATGTGGTCGATCGGGTGGTCCGGGTCGTACATCGAGTGCAGCAGCGAGGAGAGCCGGGCCTGGCCCAGCGGCTGGCGCACCCGGATGTCCGCCTCCGCCAGCCGCGCGCAGATGTCGGTCAGCTCACGGGCCATCACGGCCGCGAGCCCGTCGTCGTCCCTGGACCGGCGATCACCCGCCGTCCGGCCCATCGCGTGCGCCTCCGAGGCCAGGTCCCGGGTGTAGTGCATACAGGCCACCAGGTAGGCCCGGTGCTGCTCGGAGGAGGTGGAGACCATCGACTGCAACTGGTCGTAGGAGTCCTTGAGCCAGCCCGGCGCGTCCGCGGCGCCGCGCCGCTCGACGTCCTTGGCGTGCGCGTCCGGGTCGGCGGGCAGGGTGCGGGCCAGGATCTGGAGCCGGGTCACAAAGCCGTCGCCGTTGGCGACGTGCTTGAGCAGCGTGCCGAAGCGGTCGACCAGCGCCTCCTGGTCCTCCGAGTCGCGCAGACCGACACCGGGCCCCTCGATCTCGATCGCGGCGGTGACGGTCCGGCGCTCCAGGTGCATCAGCACCGCGACCTCGTCCGGACCGAACGGCGCGCTCAGCCAGCGCAGTCGGCCGACCCCGGGAGGCGGGCCGACCTCGACCTCGCGGCCGTCCAGCCGGGTGCCCGCGTCCACCACGTCCGAGCGCCACAGCGCCCGACCGCTGCGCACGGTGCGCCGGTAGGTGCGGTTGATCTCCAGCCACTTGTAGAAGGTGCGGCGGCGGTACGGCACGTACACCGCGGCGATGGCGAGCAGCGGCAGGCCGACCAGGCCGCCGATCCGCAGCGGCAGGATCGGCATCAGCAGGCCCCACATCATGCCGAGGAAGGCCCCGAAGATGATCAGAATGATCTCTCCGGACTCCCGGTTGCGGCCGATCGGCGCGTTGGGGCGGGACTTGCCGATCAGATAGGTACGGCGCTGATGCACATACGGCTGGGCGTACTGGGCGCCGTACTGGCCGAGCGGTTCGCTGCTCACGACCCGTCACCCTCCCTTCGCTGAACTTCTGCCGGTGCTGCTGGTGATCACTCTGCCTGATCCGCGGGTGCTACTGCCCGGGGTTCGCGTCGCGTGGCGGCGGCGGAGTCGGCGGCGGGGCCGCCGGGGCCGCCGCCGGGGTGCGTCCCGCGTGGGCGGCGATACCCGGGGCGGCACCACCAGCGCCGCCGGCCCCCGAGGTCGAGGCGTTGGCGGCCTGCGGGCCCCCGCGCGAACCGTGGGCGGTGATGCCCTGCTTGACCAGGTTGGCCGGGCCGTTGATCATCGCCGACCCGGCACTGACCGCACTCGCCCTGGCCCGGCGCATCTGCAGCATCTCGTCGCCGAAGCCCGGCACGAAGCGGTAGACGGAAGCACTGGCGAAGATCGACAGGAAGAGGATCGCAAGCCCCGAGAGCACCCGGGCGAAGTCGTCGTCCGCCCCGGCACCCGTGGCCACAGCCCCCGCCAGGCCGAGGATGATCACGATGATCGGCTTGGCCAGGTCGACGGCCACCATCACACCGGCCCAGCGGCGGACGTGCTTCCACAGCTGCTTGTCCACCAGGCCGGCGTACACGGCGGTGCCCAGCAGTGCCCCGACGTACAGCATCGCGGCGCGGATCAGCAGTTCGAGCCAGAGCACGGCGGCCGCCAGGACCGCCACCAGCGAGACGATGATCAGGATCAGCGGACCGCCGCCGAGGCTTCCCTTCTCCAGCGTGTCGGCGAAGCCGCCCAGATAGGTGCCGGTGTCGGACTTGGTACCCGCCGCGATGGCCTTGGTCAGCCCGTCGGTGGCACTCACCACGGTGTAGAGGATCAGCGGGGTGAAGGCGGAGGCGACCACCGTCAGCCACAGGAAGCCGATCGCCTCCGAGATCGCCTGACCGAGCGGCACGCCGCGCACCGCCCGCTTGGTGACGGCCAGCAGCCAGAGCACCAGGGTGATCACGGTGGAGCCGGCGAAGACCACCGCGTACTGCTGCAGGAAGGCCGCGTTGGTGAAGTCCACCTGCGTGGTGCCGTCGATCGCACCGGACAGCTTGCGCACCACCCAGGCGGCGGCCTGCGCACAGCCCTTGGCCAGCGAGCCCAGCGGGTCGGTGACACTGCCGACCGGGCCGGTCGGGCCGACGTTGACGGCGCCGGGCGGCGGGCACAGCTGGTCGCCGCCCGGCAGCGGATTCGGGTGGCAGGTCGCGCTCGGGCCGGCACTCGGGCTCGCCGTCGGGTCGGCGAAGACCCGCTGGGCGGTGACCAGCGCGGCCAGCTGGAGCGTGGCGAGCGCGCCCCCGAGCGCACCCGCCCTATGGAGAAAGGAACCTCGGTCAGCGGGCATAGCGGAAGCCTCCGAAGTCCTGAACAGCGGCGGTGATCTCCTCGGCGGTCGCGGCCTGCTGGTCGCCGGGTACGGGCGCCGGGCCGGACTTCCGGCTGTAGTCGGTGAGCTTCCAGTCACTGCCGGTCCAGCGCATGGTCATGGTGAGCGTGTACCAGTCCGCCGCGACCGGCTGGGTGGAGCCCTCTCCGGCCAGCCCGTGCAGGCCGACCGACCAGACGTCCACCTTGGTCGCCGTGTCCGCAGAGTTGGTGGTCCTCGTCCCGATCGGAACGGTACGGCTGACGAAGGTCAGGCCCTTGGGTGCCCTGCCCTGCGCGTCCAGCCCGAAGCGGGCGAAGGAGTCGGCGGTGAATCCCTGGTCCAGGCGGGCCTGGAGAGTGGGGGCGACGGTCGGGTCGGCGATGGTGGAGATGATGGCCCGTCGGGTGTCGGCACGGAACATCTCGGCCGAGCCGAGTGCCACAACGTAGTTGGCGGCGGCGGACTGCGCGCCCTGGTCGGTGTGCGGGTAGCCGCTGCCGATGCCGTTGCTGGTCGTGGTGACCGGGTCCTGGCCGCTGGGGGCGGTCGCGGCGGGCGCGGGCCGCGCCTGGTCCGCGGAGGCCGCGCTCCTGCCCGCGGGGGACTTGTCCCGGTTGGCGATGGAGATGCCGATCACCAGCAGGACGACCACCGCCAGCACGGCCAGCAGGGTCCTCAGCGGCCTGGGCTGACGTCCGTTCGCCTGTTGGTAGACGGACTGTTCGGCGACCGGCAGCCGGGTGCGGGTGTGCGGCTGGTCGTCGGACACCGGCACTGCGGCCCTCCTGGTGCGAGGGAGCCCAGGCGGGCCCCGAAGTCGGATCGGATGCGCACCTGGCAGGGGGTGCGCGACAACCCCAGCGGGTGCAGCACGACCGCTCCGCCAGGACGACTATCTGATCGTCAGATGGCCATGCCGTAGACAATGGTGAACAGCGTGCCCAGGGAACCAATGATGAACACGCCGGTCAGCCCGGCGATGATCAGCCCCTTGCCCTGTTCGGCACTGAAGGAGTCCCTCATCGCGGTGGCACCGATCCGTTGCTTGGCCGCTCCCCACACGGCGATCGCCAGACAGGCCAGAATCGCGACGGCCATCACGACCTCCACCATCACCCGGGCCTCGGAGCCGAGGGTCGCGAACGGCCCCCAGTCGGGGGCGATTCCGCCGATGATGGTGTTGATATCGGCCTTCTTGGGTGGGTCCGCCGCCAGGTCACCGATCAACTTGCTGCCGTCCACGCTGCTCAGGTTCATTCATCTCACCGCCCGATCAGGCAAATTCAAGGCCCCACAGCACCGCTGAGCGAAGAGCCGGTACCTATTCTTGGCCAGAACTGATGTCGCTTTGGCTACTTCTCGCGGATTGGTCGTGCGATGTGGGACAGCTACGACAAGATGTCCACCGTACGAAGGATACCGCTCACTCTTAGTATCTGTGATGATCGCGCTGAGCAATGCCTTCCAGAACGCGGACAACTGACGACTCGTCGGGACGGTGCTGATGGTACTCGGGAAGGCAGGCGCCGTAGCGGCTGGTGCGGGCGCCGCAGCACTCGGTTTCGCTGCACTGGTCACTCTCGGCACCTTCGCCGCCAGCGGCACCACGCAGAGCTCCGCCAACAATCTCGCACTCTCCAGTGGCACCGTCCCGGCCGCATACCAGCCGCTGATCCAGAAATGGGGCACCCTCTGCCCCGAGATCTCTCCCCCGATGCTCGCCGCGCAGCTCTATCAGGAGAGCGGTTTCGACCCGTCAGCCCGAAGCCCCGCCAAGGCATACGGCATGGCGCAGTTCCTGGAAGGCACCTGGGCCACCTACGGCACGGACGGCGACGGGGACGGCAAGGCCGATATCTGGAACCCGGCCGACGCCATCGCCTCCGCCGCCACCTACGACTGCGCCCTCGCCAAGGACGTCTCCCAGGTACCCGGCGACAAGCAGGGCAATCTGCTCGCCGCCTACAACGCCGGCCCGTACGCGGTGATCAAGGCCGGCGGAGTCCCGGCCTACTCCGAGACCCAGGGCTACGTCCGCAGCATCAGGTCACTGGCCCTCAGCTTCACCGCGCCGACCACCAGCACCTCGCTGGTGCTCTCCCCGCAGTCCTCCGGAGCGATCTACTTCGCCCAGACCAAGCTGGGCACCCCCTACCTCTGGGGCGGCGAGGGCCTGTCCTCCCAGGACGGCCGCTTCGACTGCTCGGGGCTCACCCAGGCCGCGTACGCCTCCGTCGGCATCACGCTGCCGCGTGTGGCCAACGACCAGTGGTACGCCGGCGAGCACCCCTCGCGCGACCAACTGCGGCCGGGCGACCTGGTCTTCTTCGCCAACGATCTCACCGACCCGCGCTCCATCCACCACGTCGGCATCTACGTCGGCGGCGGCTACATGATCGACGCCCCGCACACCGGTGCGGTGATCCGCTACGACACGATTGACCAGAAGGGCTACATCGGCGCCACCCGGGTCACCTCCGACGGCGCCCTGGCCCTGCCAGTGCGCAACGCCGACGGCACCATCACCTCCACGACCTCCCCCGGTCAGGGAACCGGTCAGGGAACCGGTCAGGAAACTGCCCAAGGGGCCGGTCAAGGCGGGGCAAAGAGCTGACGACCCGCCCGTCCGCGGTGTGCGAGCCGCGTGGACGGTGAGTCAAGTTTCCATAACAGGGCGTTTCCATGGAACCCTGGGCCTGACGAGTGACGTTCTGTCCGTCGATCACGTTTGATCAAAAAACGGAACCACCGACCAGGGAGGTGCGGCGTGTCAGCGCTGCTGGCCGACACGACCGGCCCTGATCTGAGCCTGCTGCGCGCGATCAACGGCCTGGCCAAGTCCTCGCCGGTGTGGCTGGACAGCCTGGTCTCGTGGATCGGCGAGTACGGAATCCTGATCGGGCTGGCCGCCCTGTGCGCGACCGGCTGGCTTCAGGCCCGTCGCCGCCCGGATGCGCCGGTGGCCGTCGCCGGGATGCTCTGGGTGCCGCTCTCGGTGGCAATCTGCGAGCTCGCCAACATCCCGATCTCCGCGATCGTCGACCGGCCCCGGCCCTTTGTGGACCACCCCGACCTGGACGTCCTGGTGCAGGGCAAGGAGGGCACGCTCTCCTTCGTCAGCGACCACTCGGCGATGTCCATGGGCGTCGCCGTCGCACTGCTGCTGGTCAACAAGCGGCTCGGACTGATCGCGGGCGGGCTGGCCCTGCTCCAGGGCTTCTGCCGGATGTTCATGGGCGTGCACTACCCGACCGATGTGATCGGTGGCTATGCGCTGGCGACCGCCGTGGTGCTGCTGCTGGCGCCGCTGGCGATGGCCGTCCTGGTACCGCTCTGCCACTCGCTGACCAGGACCAGGCTGGCGCCGCTGCTGGTCGCCCCGCAGGGGCGCGACAAGGGCACCGACCGCGGGGCAGGGCGAGGGCAGGGCGGCGGCAGCAGCCGGCGCCGGGCAACGGAGGGCCGCCGACGCGGGCGGGGCCGGGGCGCCCGTACCGAGGAGCCGGCCCGCGACTCCGACCTGGCCGCCTGACCGGAGCACCCTCCCGCAGCCTCTCGCCGGGGCACCGTCAGCTCGCGGGCTCGGGATCGGCCAGGTGTTCGTCGGTGTCCCGTCTTGCGCGGTCGCGCGAGCGACGGCCCGGAGCGAACCAGCCGCAGCTGCAGGAGGCAAAGCAGAAGGAGCCGCGTTCCTCGACCGCCACCCGGTGCCGGGAGGGGGCAGCGGACGCGATGGACGTGGGTGCTGCGCCGGGACGGGCCGGCAGCTCGCTGGACACGTACTGCACCGTAACGCGCTACGACCCCGGCGCGCGACGAGTTCCGTGCGCCGGTCTCTCCGTAACCCCTGCCACCTCGACTCGTTGCACCGTCAAGAGCTCTGCCCAACCAGGTGGGCGGCTTGCCGGGCCGAGGGCCCGAGGGGGTTGTCTCAAGAGTGAACAAGCTGACACAGAGCCACCGGCTCACCGGCGGACCAGCCCGTACCGGCGCCGTCGCGGCCGTCCTCGTCGCCGCCCTCACCGCCTGCGGAGGCGGCGGCAGCCACTCCTCGGAGAGCGCGGCCGACCAGCTCTCCGCCGATCCGCTCACCGCCGTGCGAAGCTCTGCCGACATCACCGGCCGGACGGGCTCGGCCAGGACCGCCACCGAGCTGGTCACCGAGTCCGCCGAGAAGAAGGCCGTCTTCAACGGCACCGGCGGGTACGACTATGTGAACCGGATCGGCAAGCTGGAGATCAACGTGCCCCCGGGCGCCGCGACCACCGGCAAGATCGTCGAGGTGACGCTGCCCGGCACGGTCTACCTGCAGAACAGCGCCGCCAAGATCCCCGAAGGCAAGTGGGTCAAGCTGGACGTCCGTCAACTCCCCGACGGGAACCTGGTCAGCAGTGGCGCCACCGACCCGGCCAGCGCCGCCGGGGCACTGCGCGGCGTGCTGAAGGCCGAGCTGGTCGGCAGCGAGACGGTCAACGGCCAGGACCTCAAGCACTACAAGGGCACCCTCGACCTGGCCAAGGCGGCCGACGCCACCGGCGGCCGGGGCGGGGACGGACTGCGGATGGCCGCGCAGACCTTCACCGCCAAGGAGGTGCCGTACGAGGTCTGGCTGGACGCGCAGGGGCGGCTGCACAAGGCGGTCGAGACCTTCACCTTCGCCGGGGTGGCCGGTTCGAAGGAGGCGAAGGACCAGGTCAAGGTCACCTCGACGGTCTCGCTGACCGACTTCGGCGCTGCGGTGGACGCGAGCGAGCCGGGTGCGGCCGACATCTACTCGATGCCGTCCTCCCCCTCTCCCTCGCCCAAGTAGCCTCCCGGTGGTTGCAGTGCGCCCCGAAGGCAGCAGCCTTCCCCGACGGCTGCACCCGAAATAGTTCCTGCGGCACCAGAGATGACCCGTCCGTGCCATGGGGTATGACCCGTCCGCTACCTACGCTGGTGTCGGGGGCTGTCGGCCTCCTGCCGGACGGTCGGAGGGGTGGTGCGCATGGGGGCGTCCTCGGAAGGCCGCAAGGGGGGCCACGACCAGACCGCACTGGACGAGATCGAGCTGGCAGGCGAGTTGATGATCGCCGCGACCGCCAGCCCCGAGGAGCGGCTGGCCCCCGAGCGGATCGACCAGGTGCTGCTGGACGGTGATCCTGGGTGTCCCGACGGCCCCGACCGGCCTTCGGGCCACCGGCCGTCGGGTTGATGGCAGTTCAGGAGCGCAGCAACCGGGAGATCGCGGAGCCGGCCTCGGCCACCTTTGCGTCCAGTTCGGCCCCGCCCTGCTCGGCGGCGGCCGCGACGCAGTGCCGCAGGTGCTCCTCCAGCAGCGCGAGCGCGAAGGACTGCAGTGCCTTGGTACTGGCGGAGACCTGGGTCAGGACGTCGATGCAGTAGGTGTCCTCGTCGACCATCCGCTGCAGGCCCCGGATCTGGCCTTCGATCCGGCGCAGCCGCTTCAGGTGCTCGGACTTCTGGGGGCTGTAGCCGTGCGGCCCTTGCGTCTCGGTGCCTGTGGTCGTGGTCATCCGGCCCGCCTTAGTTCTCTTCTCTGAGCCACCAGTCTCCAACACCCGGGGGCCGCGCCCTGTTCCCCCGTACGAGCGTCGGCTCCCGATCTCCCGATGCCGGGCAGGAGCAAACCGGCCGCCGTTCCGTCAGACTGGGGGCTCGCGTCTGCACACCGGCGTGCAGGCCCGGCCGCCCGCCCTTGTGTCATGCGGAAGCGGAACTTCCGGTTCGCGTGTCGTCACCCCGTTTGCGCACTTCCGACGGCTTGCGCCTAGCATCGTTCAGTCCCTACCCCGCACATCGGAGATTTCCGTGCGTTTTAGCCTGACCCCGAAGGAGACGAGTTTCTACGACATGTTCGCCGCCGCCGCGGAGAACCTGGTCGTCGGATCGAAGCTCCTGCTGGAACTGCTGGGTTCAGACGTGTCGGCCCGCGCGGAGATCGTCGAGCGCATGCGCGCCGCCGAGCACGCCGGAGACGACACCACCCATGCGGTGTTCCACCAGCTGAACTCCTCCTTCATCACGCCCTTCGACCGCGAGGACATCTACAGCCTGGCCTCCTCGCTGGACGACATCATGGACTTCATGGAGGAGGCCGTCGACCTGGTCGTCCTCTATGACATCCAGGCGCTGCCGAAGGGCGTCGAGCAGCAGATCGAGGTACTGGCCCGGGCCGCCGAGCTGACCGCCGAGGCGATGCCGCACCTGCGCAGCATGGAGAACCTGACCGAGTACTGGATCGAGATCAACCGGCTGGAGAACCAGGCGGACCAGATCCACCGCAAGCTGCTCGCCCACCTCTTCAGCGGCCAGTACGAGGCCATCGAGGTCCTCAAGCTGAAGCAGATCGTGGATGTCCTCGAAGAGGCCGCCGACGCATTCGAGCACGTGGCCAACACCGTGGAGACCATCGCGGTCAAGGAGTCCTGACCAGCGTGGACATGGCAGCACTCATCGCCGTCCTCGGCGTGGCGTTCTTCTTCACGTACACCAACGGCTTCCACGACTCCGCGAACGCCATCGCCACCTCGGTGTCCACCCGGGCGCTCACCCCCCGGGCGGCACTGGCGATGGCCGCCGTGATGAACCTGGCCGGCGCCTTCCTGGGCAGCGGCGTGGCGAACACCGTCTCCAAGGGCATCATCGAGACCCCGACCGGCGACCAGGGCATGGCCATCCTGTTCGCCGCCCTGGTCGGCGCGATCGCCTGGAACCTGGTCACCTGGTACTTCGGCCTCCCGTCCTCCTCCTCGCACGCGCTGTTCGGCGGTCTGGTGGGCGCGGCGCTGGCCGGCGGCACCGAGGTGATCTGGTCGGGCGTGATCGACAAGATCATCATCCCGATGGTGGTCTCCCCGATCGTCGGTCTGATCGGGGGCTTCATCGCGATGCTGGCGATCCTGTGGATCTTCCGCCGGGCCAACCCGCACCGTGCCAAGCGCAACTTCCGGGTCGCACAGACCGCCTCGGCCGCCGCCATGGCCCTGGCCCACGGCCTGCAGGACGCCCAGAAGACGATGGGCATCGTGGTGATGGCTCTGACCATCTCGGGTCACCAGCACTCCGACGGCATCCCGATCTGGGTGAAGATCTCCTGCGCGACCATGCTCTCGCTGGGCACCTACGCGGGTGGCTGGCGGATCATGCGGACCCTCGGCCGGAAGATCATCGAGCTGGACCCGCCGCAGGGCTTCGCCGCCGAGGCGACCGCCTCGACGGTCATGTACATCACCTCGTTCGTCTTCAAGGCCCCGATCTCCACCACCCACGTGATCACCGCCGCGATCATGGGTGCGGGTGCCACCAAGCGGATCCGTGCGGTGCGCTGGGGCGTTGCCAAGAACATCGTGCTCGGCTGGTTCATCACGATGCCGGCGGCCGCACTGGTCGCGGCGGCGATGTACGGGATCATCCACCTGGCACTGGGCTGAGCCCGGTACGGACACCCGGCACGGCCGGACAACATGGCAGGGCCCGCCCCCACACCTCGGGGGCGGGCCCTTCTCATGCTCCGCGGCGGCACCGCCATGCAGCGCCACGGAGCAGCTCCGTTCTCCCTGGCCTCCGGGCGATTGTGGCCCGGTGCCTCGGGGGGTTTTCGGTGCGTCTTTAGCCGAAGCGGCCCGAGATGTAGTCCTCGGTCGCCTGCACCGACGGGTTGGAGAAGATCCGGGGGGTGTCGTCCAGCTCGACCAGCTTGCCCGGCTGGCCGACGCCGGCCAGGTTGAAGAAGGCGGTACGGTCCGAGACGCGGGCCGCCTGCTGCATGTTGTGGGTGACGATCACGATCGTGTACTGCGACTTCAGCTCGCCGATCAGGTCCTCGATGGCGAGGGTGGAGATCGGGTCGAGGGCCGAGCAGGGCTCGTCCATCAGCAGCACCTGCGGCTCGACCGCGATGGCGCGGGCGATGCACAGTCGCTGCTGCTGGCCGCCGGAGAGGCCGGCGCCGGGCTTGTTCAGCCGGTCCTTGACCTCGTTCCACAGGTTGGCGCCCTTGAGGGACTTCTCGACGACGCCGTCCAGCACGGACTTCTTCTTGACGCCGGCGAGCTTCAGCCCGGCCACCACGTTGTCGTAGATCGACATTGTCGGGAAGGGGTTCGGCCGCTGGAAGACCATGCCGACGGCACGGCGGACGGCGACCGGGTCGATGTTGGAGCCGTAGAGGTTCTCGTCGTCCAGCATCACCTTGCCCTCGACCCGGGCGCTGGGGATCACCTCGTGCATCCGGTTGAGGGTGCGCAGGAAGGTGGACTTGCCGCAGCCGGAGGGGCCGATGAAGGCCGTCACCGAGCGGGGCTCGATGGTCATCGAGATGTCCTCGATGGCCCGGGTGCTGCCGTAGTACGCGGACAGTCCGCTGACGTCGATGCGCTTGGCCATGATCTTTCGTCTTCTCTCGCCCGCGGCAGAGCCGCTGATGAATTCTTCTCGTACGTCAGTCGGTGTCAGTGGCCGGACTTGGGCGAGCGCCAGCGGGCGATGCCCCGGGCGATGAGGTTGAGCCCCATCACGAAGGCGATCAGCACCAGGGCGGCACCCCAGGCACGGGCGTAACCGAAGTCGTTGTTGACCAAGGCGTACTGCTGCCAGATGTAGAGCGGCAGGGACTGCTGCGGGCCGTTGAACGGGTCGCTGTTGATGAAGTCGGCACCGAACACCAGCATCATCACCGGCGCGGTCTCACCCGTGATCCGGGCGACGGCGAGCATCACACCGGTGGTGATACCGCCGATCGCGGTCGGGATGACGATCCGCAGGATGGTCTTCCACTTGGGCACGCCGAGGGCGTACGAGGCCTCGCGCAGCTCGTTCGGGACGAGCTTGAGCATCTCCTCGGTGGAGCGGACCACGACCGGCATCATCAGGATCGCCAGCGCGAGGCTGCCGGAGAAGCCGGAGTAGTCGAAGCCGAGCAGGATGTTCCAGAGCGAGAGGATGAACAGACCGGCGACGATCGACGGGATGCCCGTCATCACGTCGACGAAGAAGGTGACGACCTTCGCCAGTCGGCCCTTGCCGTACTCGACCAGGTAGACGGCGGTCATCAGGCCGATCGGGGCGGCCATCGCGGTGGCCAGACCGACCTGCTCCAGGGTGCCGAGCAGCGCGTGGTAGATACCACCGCCGGGGCCCGAGGAGATCACGTTCTTCATGGAGTGGCTGAGGAAGTTGCCGTTCACCACGCCGATGCCCTGCTGGATCGTGTAGATCGTCAGGGAGGCGAGCGGAACGACGGCCAGGATGAAGGCGACCCAGACCACCGAGGTGGCGAACCGGTCCTTGGCCTGGCGGCGACCCTCGACCTTGGCCGCGAGGGCGTAGCTGAGGATCAGGAACAGCACGGCGGAGATCAGGCCCCACTGGAGGTGGCTCCCGAGGCCCGCCCCGGCGCCGATCCCGCAGCCGAGGGTGATCGCGAGGACCGAGGTGCCGAGCGGAGCCCACTTGGGCAGCCGCGCCGTGGTCAGCTCACGGCGCACCAGCGGCTCGGACGGCGAAGCTGTGGCAGTGACTGTGCTCATGCGATCCTCCTCGCTGCGCTCGTCGGGGCGCACGAGCGCCACACGCGCCTTTCAATGATTCGCTCGCTGCGCGCGCTCATGCGGCGGCCCCCGAGTACTCCTTGCGGCGCGCGATGATCAGCCGGGCGGCGCCGTTCACCACGAGGGTGATCACGAACAGGACGAGACCGGAGGCCATCAGGGCGTCCCGGCCGAAGGGCTGGGCCTCGCCGAACTTCAGGGCGATGTTCTGGGCGAAGGTGCCGCCACCCGGGTCCAGGATGTGCAGCGACAGGACGCTGTTGGCGGAGAGCACGGTGGCGACGGCGATGGTCTCACCGAGCGCACGGCCGAGGCCGAGCATCGAGGCCGAGATGATGCCGGGGCGGCCGAAGGGCAGCACCGCGGTGCGGATCATCTCCCAGCGGGTCGCACCGAGGGCGAGCGCCGCCTCCTCGTGCATCCGCGGGACCTGCCGGAAGACCTCGCGGGTCACCGCGGTGATGATCGGCAGCACCATGATCGCCAGCAGGATGCCGACGGTGAACAGGTTGCGCGGGGTCGCTCCCGGCACGGTCTGGCTGAAGACGTACGTCCAGCCGAGGTACTGGTCCATCCAGGAGGTCAGGCCGTTGATGTGCGGCACCAGGAACAGCGCGCCCCACAGGCCGTAGACGATGCTGGGGACGGCGGCCAGCAGGTCCACCAGGTAGGCGAACGGCTGGGCGATCTTCCGCGGTGCGTAGTGCGAGATGAAGAGCGCGACGCCGATCGCGACCGGGACGGCGATCGCCATCGCGATGACCGCGCTGACGATGGTGCCGAACGCCAGCACCGCGATGCCGAAGACCGGCTTGGGGGCGTCCGGGGTCCACTCGAAGGTGGTGAGGAAGTTGCCCTCGTCCTTCGAGAGGGCCAGGCCCGACCGGTAGGCCAGGAAGCCTGCGATGGCGGCCATGATGACCAGCAGCAGGATGCCCGAGCCCCGGGTGAGGTTGAAGAAGATCTTGTCGCCGACGCGGCTGTCTCGTCGGGATCGGCGGTCCCTGCCCGGTGGAACGGCAGGGGGGGATGAAGTCATGATCGTTTACTCCGGTCTGGCGGCGCTGCCCCACAGGAGGGCGGCACCATGGCGGCGGTGCCCCGGACTAGGTGTGGCTCGGATGGTGCCCGGCCGGGCAGCCCTGCCCCCCTTCGAGGGCCGCCCGGCCGGTGGTGCTCGGTGGATCAGGCCAGGGTCGGGATGACGGCCTGGACCTTGGAGGCCAGCTCCTTCGGCAGCGGGACGTAGCCCTTGGTGCCGATGGCCTGCTGGCCGTTGTCGCTGATCGTGTAGGTCAGGAAGGACTTCAGGGCGTCGAGGGTGTCGGCCTTGTTGCCCTTGTCGCAGACGATCTCGTAGGTGACCAGGACCAGCGGGTAGGAGCCCTCGTCCTTGGTCGCGTAGTCGAGGGTCAGCGCCAGGTCGTTGCCGGTGCCCGAGATCTTCGCCTTGGCGAAGGTGTTGGCGGCGTTCGCGGTGGTCGCCTCGACCGGCTTGGAGGCGCCGGTGTTGATCGCGGCGCTCTTCAGGCTGTTGCTCTGGGCGTAGGACAGCTCGACGTAGCTGATCGAGTTCTTGTTCTGCTTGACCTGGGCGGCGAGGCCGGGGCTGCCGTTGGCCGACTGGCCGCCCTTGCCCGCCCAGGTCTTGCCGGACGGGTAGCTCCAGGCACCGGCACTGGCCTTGGACAGGTACTTGGTCAGGTTGTCGGTGGTGCCGGAGTCGTCCGAGCGGTGGAAGGCCCGGATGTCGGCGTCCGGCAGGTTGGCGCCCGGGTTGAGCTTGGCGATCTCCGGCGCGTTCCACTTGGTGATCTGCGAGTCGAAGATCTTCGCCAGGGTCGGGCCGTCCAGGACGAGGTTGTCCACGTTGTCGACGTTGTAGACGATCGAGATCAGGCCGCCGACCATCGGGAGGTCGATGCCCTGGCCGGTCTTGCAGACGGCCTTGGAGGCCTCGACCTCGGCGGGCTTCAGGGACGAGTCGGAACCCGCGAAGCTGATCTTGCCCTGGTTGAACTGCTGGACACCGGCGCCGGAACCGCCACCACCGTAGGTAATCGTCGTGCCGGAGCAGGCGGAGCCGTAGGCGTTCTTCCAGACGTCGATCGCGTTGTTCTGCGCGGTCGAGCCGGCCGCGAGCAGCTGGCCGCCCTTGCCGCAGGCGATCTGCGCGGCCGAGGCACCGGCGCCGCCGGAGGCCGTGGTGGAGGTGGTGGTGTTGTTGTCGGAGCCGCAAGCCGCGAGCGACAGCGAGCTGACGAGCGCCATGGCACCGATCGCGAGGGCCTTGGTGCGGCCGTTCCGCTGGAGCTTCACAGGTGTCCCTTTCTGTGGCACTACCGGCGCCCATCGGACCGAGCATCGCTCGTAGGCACAGGTTTTGCTGAGATCCGGGGCCCGTTCGGCCCTCCGGTAGTCCCGAAGTTAGGCCGGACAGGTGACGCATCAGGCGGTCACAAGTGAACGGGGGGTGAACCTCGAACGGATGACAGGAAACACCGGCCGGTAGTAACGGTTGCGTCACAGGCAGAACGCGACCAGATCACCCGAACGGGGGACAGCACAGCGCCGGCGGCAGCGCGGCGCACGCCTACGGAGCAGAGGTCCAGACCCTGCCGTCCATCCGATGATCTGCCAGAAGTGCCAACAGCGCATCCACCAGCAGCCGATCCCGCTCATGCGTCAGCCGGGCCCTCGCCTTCTTCGGCGGCAGCCACTCCAGCCGGTCCACCTCCCGGTTCGGGGTGAACTGCCCACCGGTCGGCACCGCCGCCCAGTACCTGACCTCCTTCGGCCGGCCCTGCGCCAGATAGTGCTGCGCGGGCAGCTCCGCCCCCAGCACACAGCTCAGCCCCGTCTCCTCCCACACCTCGCGCAGCGCCGCCTTCCGCCAGCCCTCACCGGGATCCAACTTGCCCTTGGGCAGACTCCAGTCGTCGTACTTGGGCCGGTGGATCAGCGCGATCCTGGGCTTCTTCCGCCCCTTCCCGCTCTTCCTCTCCGGCCCCGGCATCCACAGCACCGCGCCCGCCGCCAGGATCGTCTGGCCGTACCCGACACCCTTCCGCGGCCTCGTCACATGGTCGGCACTCGACCGGCCGACGCCGGATCCAGCGGTGCGCGGTGCGCTCAGACGGTCGCCCATTCCTGCCATCCGTGGTGCGGGAGCTTCGGCCACTGGTGGCCGAAGGCGTACCTGGCCGCCTCCACCTCCAGTCGCTGATCAGCATGCACCACCCCGAGGACGTAGGCGGTCGCCGGGGTGATCCGGGGAGTGCGTGCCGCGGTCGCCACCGTGACGGCGGCATCCGCGGCCTCCTGGTGGCGGCCGAGAGTGCCGTCGAGCAGGTCGAGATCAGGATCGGGCGCCCCGCAGACCTCCAGGGCGTAGCGGGCACGTTTGACCAGAATCCGCACCCGGTGCCACGGCGCGTCGTCCGCCGCCACCGCGGAGTCCGCGTCCACCTCGGCGCCCCGAGCGCGAACAGGCTCCGGCTCGCGCGCAGGCGGAACTGCACCCAGGCGGTGCAGCCCCTCCCCGCCGTACGGGGTCGCAGCCCGGCCCAGCGGCAGCCGCCGGGCATCCTCCGCCAGCGCGCCGAACGCCACAGCCGCCTGCGAGAGCAGCACACCGCCCTCCTGACCGGCCGCACCGTCGAGCAGCGGAACCTCGCTCGCCAGCAGCGTCATCCGGTCGGCCAGGGCGTGCAGCCTCGCCGACCGCAGCTCCTGCAGCACCGTGGTGTGCGCCCTCGTCCTGGCCAGGCCGAGCTGACGCTCCAGCAAGGCCCGGGCCTTGGGCGCGCCGGCATGACCGGCGAGCATGCCGGGACCGCCCGGGTCCGTCTCGCTCAGCGAGTCCAGCGCCGCCAGCAGCCGGGCCGAACGCCGCAGGAAGGCCGGCTCCTGGGCCAGCAGGCTGAGCAGCCAGCGCAACTCGGTCCTGCTCTCCGCCGCCCAGTCGGGGTCGAACGCCGCCGCGAAGGTGTGCAGCGCACCACCCACCCGCCGGACGGCCCGCAACAGCTCATCGGTACCCGCCGCCGCAGCCGCACTCGCCCCGCCCACCGGGAGCGCACCCGGTCTCGAACCGGCCTCGCCCACCGCCTGCGGCAGCGCTCGCAGAAACGCGCCCGCCTGGGCGGTGAGGTAGTCGGAGAGGATCTCCCCGGTGGAGGCGTTCGCGGCCTTCGGCCCGGTCCGGGCCGTCATCGGCACATCGGTCATGGCTGGGTTCCCCGTCCCCCCGAGGGCCGTTCCCCGGGGCTGGTGGCCGACTGCGGTAACGGCCCGAAGGGCCGTCGCCGCAGTCCGCCGAGTGCCGCCGGCCGGCTGCGGTGCCGACCGGCGACGCGTGCTGAGCTGAACCGTGCTGGTAGGTGGTCAGGGGTAGTACCGGTCAGCGGGTCGCCGGGGACTTCCGGCGCCGCTGGCGCGAGTCGATGAGCAGGTCCTGGACATGGCGCAACCGCCGCCCGTCACCGTCCTGGGAGTGCCGGGTCCAGACCCCGTCCGCGCCCAGGTGCCAGGACTCGGTGTCGTCCGCCATCCCGAGGTCGATCAGCCCGGACAGTTCCACCCGGTGCACCGGATCGGTCACCCGGACCAGCGCCTCGATCCGGCGGTCCAGGTTGCGATGCATCATGTCCGCGCTGCCGAGCCACACCTCGGGCTCGCCGCCGTTGCCGAAGACGAAGATCCGCGAGTGCTCCAGGAACCGCCCGAGAATGCTGCGCACCCGGATGTTCTCGCTCAGCCCCGCCACACCCGGCCGGATGGCACAGATCCCGCGCACCCACACATCCACCGGCACCCCCGCCTGGGAGGCCCGGTAGAGCGCGTCGATCACGGCCTCGTCCACGATCGAGTTGACCTTGATCCGCACATACGCGGGCCGCCCGGCCCGGTGGTGCGCGATCTCCCCGTGGATCCGGGAGACCAACCCGTCCCGCAGCCCGCGCGGCGCAGTCAGCAGCCGCCGGTACGACTCGCGCCGCGAGTACCCCGACAGCCGGTTGAACAGGTCCGAGAGATCCGCACCGACCTGCGGATCCGCCGTCAGCAGACCGAGGTCCTCGTACAGCCTCGCCGTCTTCGGGTGGTAGTTGCCCGTCCCCACATGGGAGTAGCGGCGCAACATGTCGCCCTCCTGACGGACCACCAGCGACAGCTTGCAGTGGGTCTTCAACCCGATCAGCCCGTACACCACATGGCAGCCCGCCTCCTCCAGCTTGCGGGCCCACTTGATGTTGGCCTGCTCGTCGAAGCGCGCCTTGATCTCCACCAGGACCAGCACCTGCTTGCCCGACTCGGCCGCGTCGATCAACGCGTCCACGATCGGCGAGTCACCCGAGGTCCGGTACAGCGTCTGCTTGATCGCGAGCACGTCCGGGTCGGCCGCCGCCTGCTCCAGAAACGCCTGCACCGAGGTCGAGAAGCTGTCGTACGGGTGGTGCAGCAGCACGTCCCGCTCCCGCATGGCAACGAAGATGTCCGGCTGCGAGGCCGACTCGACATCCGTCAGACCGCGCGCCGTACCCGCCACGAACTTCGGGTACTTCAGCTCCGACCGGTCCAGATCGGCGATCCCGAACAGCCCGGTCAGATCGAGCGGACCCGGCAGCGGGAAGACCTCCGCCTCGGTGATGTTCAGCTCGCGGACCAGCAGATCCAGGATGTACGGGTCGATCGACTCCTCGACCTCAAGCCGGACCGGCGGGCCGAACCGGCGCCGCATCAGCTCCTTCTCCAGCGCCTTGAGGATGTTCTCGGTGTCGTCCTCCTCCACCTCCAGGTCCTCGTTACGAGTGACCCGGAAGGCGTGGTGCGCCAGCACCTCCATCCCCGGGAACAACTCCTCCAGGTGCGCCCCCATCACGTCCTCCAGCGGCACATACCGCTGCGGCGAGGCCTCCAGGAACCGGGAGAGGGACTGCGG
The DNA here is from genome assembly GCF_029892105.1 of Kitasatospora sp. GP82. Taxonomy (GTDB): domain Bacteria; phylum Actinomycetota; class Actinomycetes; order Streptomycetales; family Streptomycetaceae; genus Kitasatospora. Next base: position 220,879 of record NZ_JARZAJ010000013.1, read on the forward strand.
CACCTTCACCCGCGCGAAGTGCTTGTGCCCGGAGACCGGATTGCGCACCACCACGGCCAGATTGAGGCTCAGACCCGATATGTAGGGGAACGGGTGCGCCGGATCCACCGCGAGAGGCGTCAGAACAGGAAAGATCTTCTGCCGGAACAGGGTGTGCAGCCGGGCCTGCTCCTTCTCCGTCAGCTCCGACCAGCGGACCAGCTCGATGCCCTCCAGTGCCAGATCCGGCAGCACCTCCTGCTGGAAGGCCGCCGCATGACGGGCCATCAGCTCACGCGACCTGGTCCAGATCTGGTCCAGCACCTCACGCGGCTGAAGACCGGAGGCCGACCGCTGCGCCACCCCCGTCGCGATCCGCCGCTTGAGGCCGGCGACGCGGACCATGAAGAACTCGTCCAGGTTGCTGGCGAAGATGGCCAGGAACTTGGTCCGCTCCAGCAGCGGTATCTGCGGGTCCTCGGCGAGCTCCAGCACCCGCTCGTTGAACGCGAGCCAGCTGCGCTCCCGGTCCAGGAACCGCCCCTCGGGGAGCTCGTCGAAGTCCGCCCCGCCGAGCGAGGCGTACTCGTCCCGGTCGTCCATGGTCAGCCCGAGCACCGAGGAGACCGAGGACGCCGGCACGGTGAGTGCCGCCTGGGCCGCCAGGGATGCGGTGCCCTCGGACGCGTCTGTGCTCGCGGGGACGGAGCCCTTGGCCGAGGTCGCGGTCAGTGGGGCGGGTGCAGGGCGGCGGGCGCTCATGGGTTCCAGCTCCTCCAGCAGGACGGTGTCCGGGCGACGCTCGGCGCTCGTACGGCCGGAGCCCGTCGTGACGTGCGTGCCGTCCTCGTCCTGCGGTGCAAGCTCCCACCCGCCGGGCGCGGCCGGGAGACGGCCGGCCCACGGATGCTGGCCGGCCACGCGGGGGCGAGGCACTACGGACGTCATCCTGTGATCTTCGCGGCGGCAATTTAATCCACGGTAAACACCGCATGGCCGGGAGGAAAGCTGAGGCAGTCACCCCCGTGGATGCGGCTGCACCGACAACCCGAAGATACGCCCGGGAGTACCCGGGCGTACCACTCGGCCCTGTCGGCCCCAGGAGCCCCGCCCAGAGCCTGTCACGACTCCCGGCGGGCCTGGACGCGGTACATCAGGTCCACCTCGTGGATGGTGAAGCCCAACCGTTCATATACCCGCACAGCGGCAGAGTTGTCAGCATCGACATAGAGCATCACGGTCTGCTGCTTGCGGTCCTCCGCCAGGTGACGGAGACCGACCGCCGTCAGCGCCCGGCCCAGCCCGCTCCCCTGCTCGGCCGGGTCCACCCCGACCACGTACACCTCGCCCAGCCCCTCCGGATGCACCTTCGTCCAGTGGAAACCGACCAGCTGCTCACCTCGGAAGGCCAGGAAGAAGCCGCTGGGGTCGAACCACGGCTCCGCCAGCCGGTCCGCCAGATCCTGCTCGGTCCAGGAACCCTGCTCGGGGTGGTGCGCGAACGCCAGCGCGTTCAACCGCAGCCAGGCGCCGTCGTCCTCACCCGACCGGAAGGTCCGTACGGTGACCCCCTCGGGCAGTACCGGCACCCTGGGCAGCTCCGCGGTGCGCCGCATCTGCCGCAGCTCCCGCACCAGCTCGGCGCCGTAGGCGGCGGCCAGGTGGTGGGCCGCGGGGTGACCGCCGTGGGCCCAGAACTCCACCGGTGCCTCCGGGTCGGCCGCCTCTGCCTCGGCGAGCACGGCATCGACCAGGTGCCGGCCGAACCCCTGACCACGGGAGCCGGGCAGCACGGTCAGCTCCGCCGTACCCGCTTTGCCGCCACCCGGGAGGTCCAGCTGCGCGTAGCCCACTGCCATGGCCGCCTCCGCCGCAGCCGCCTCGGTGCCCGCTGCCGGTGCCTCCGGCTGCTGGGCGCCTGCACGCTGCAAGAGGTGCAGGACGCCCGGGCGGGCCTCCGAGGACTTCAGCCGGAGCCGTCCCTGCTCGGACACCGCCTGCCGATCATCCGCGACCGCCGCGGCAGCAATGACCTCGGCGGCTGCCCGGGCCTCCGCCGCCGAGAGAAGCTGGGCGGCGAGAACGGTGCTGGGGGCTCCCGTCAGCTCGCGGGAGTGGAATCGACGTGACGACTCTGGGCTGGAGGTGGCGGAAGAAGTCATGATCCGACCCTACGTCTCGTCAGCTGCCTGGACGGACGCGTTCGCCGTAGTCGGTCGGGCTCTGTCAGCTGGCCGGTTGATCGGCTGGTCCCTTGGTCACCGAATGGGCCCGGAAATGCGAGAAGCCCCTCCCGGTATCCCCGGGAGGGGCTTCTCTGAAAAATTGTTCGGCGGCGTCCTACTCTCCCACAGGGTCCCCCCT